>JAQTIA010000003.1:0-770000 GCA_029433415.1 Acetobacteraceae bacterium ESL0709
AAAAAGCCTGAATAAGTGCTCTTTAAACTGTTTGCTTTTTAGCCTGAATATTCCTAAATGCTTTTTAGTATTTTGAGCGGCTGATATATATATATCAGCCGCTTGTAACCAGTTCCGGTTGTCGCGTTCTTTGTCTGCCCTACGAGTGAGATCGCTGATTTTTTTTCCAAAAAACATTTTACTTTATCCCCAATTTAACTGAAACTTAGAATGTAAAAAAGTAGCTAGCACGTAGACTATCAAAATAGCTTGAACGTTATCTCCTACGCAACTTCACCCCTTTAAAAATAATTTCTCCTGTAAAATCTTTCTTAAATCTTACTCTGAATTCCACAGAATCGGTGTCGTCTTTAACATCAAAATATAATTTTGGATAGGAATATGGCAGCCTGTTAATAGATACTTTATCTTTTTTTAAAACTCCATTCTTCTGCGTAGATACGTCTATGTAAAAGCTAGATAAACTACATCTGGAGATATAAATATCAAACTCAACAATATATTTCCCCGCAGGTAATTTGTAATAAGGTCCAAAAATTAAGTGGGAACTCGTATAATGATTAAATGCAAAAAACAAATCTTCACCGGCCACCGTTCCACAGCGATGTAAAAATTTTTTGCCTTGAATTACAAAAACTCCTTTATTTTCAAAATTCTCAAATTGAGAAAAACGCAATCGCTCCATATGTTTAAATAGCAATTGGAAAATCGTCTTATCATACCGCGAAAATAAATTTGGATTGCTATCATGGTTTCTTAAAGGTGGATTATCAAAATTTTCCTTAATGTAATTAATGTTATAATTAATTATTTTTCTTAAGTAATTACTTTTATTTAAGTAATATGGAAAGTTATCACTATAGTCCTTCGCACCCTCATCTAAAAAATTACTCAAAGAAATATCTAACTGCTCATTAACAATTTCTTTGTTGTACTTCTCTAAGATTGATTCCTGTGCATCCATCACCATATTGTAAATCTTATCATATTGAAGCGATGCTATTGCCGACGCAAATATATTCAGGTCATAATAAGGGAAAGCAAGAGGATGTTCTCTCATAAAATCATTTAAAGAAGTTATAGACCACACAACTATAGGTAGTCCACAACGCATTGCCTCAAATACAGGTAAACCAAACCCTTCATGTTCAGACAAACAAACAAAGACATCCGAAATATCATAAAGCTTACGTAAATATTGTTCAGACACCTCTCCACAAAATTCGACTGTTATACCATCAATTCCATGTCCGAAAAGTTCGATATCTTTTTTTATAGCATCTTCCCGCCCAGCAAAACGAACAATGATATCCCGACCTGTCAGTTTATGTAATCTTTCAGCTACAGCTACAATAGATTTATGCCCCTTATGTCCGACTACACGTCCAACAAACAGTAAGTTTATAGTCGTAGCAGCCGCAAAATGAGACCGGCGAACAACATTTGCAGACGCTCTTTCTAAATAGCAACTAGCAGGAAATACAACAGACACCTGCGAAAGCTTTCCACCAAGCGCAATCAATTGCTTTTGTGTGAATTTCGAATTAACCCAAAAGACGAGATGCTCACTCTGTGTAAGCGACACAATGTTATTAAATCCCTCTAGAGTATGAGTAAGATTGTCGTATTTAGAAAAATAAAACCAAGGAGGCGTATTATTATGCCAGCGTATAATAGATTTTTGTGTTCTTTCTATAAGAAATTCATCAATTACCTTCCAAGAACCACAGTAGTGATAAATAACAATGCCATCCTGATTTTTCTTACACCACACATAAAAACTCTTAAGAGATTCTATAGGAATATCAGGATAATATTTTTTCTCAAAACGTTCTGCAAATATACGTATATCATCATGCGAACTGTTGAAGCGTGAAGAAAAATATTCATACTCATAAACACAATCATAACCAATAGAATCACTCTTTTCAAAGAGACCTTGGACGAGAAGAGCAATTTTCATAAATTCATATCCTATTTAATTATGATCTACAATTTCCAGCTCTTTTAGAGCATCTACAGCCACAGTCCCACACAAAGACAAAGCCTGTCTATAAAACTGTCTAGCTTTCTCCCAATCGCCATATAACTTATAGAAATGCCCTATCTGTAAACATAAGTCTGCATCATCCGGCTTTTGTATTATAGCTTTTTCATAACATATGCGTGCCTTGTCAAACTGACCATCCTCTTTATAAATATGGGCTAATTGTACGAGGCCAGAGTAAAAAAGAGGATATATCTGTAAACCTTCTTCATAAAATTCAGACGCTATTTTCCACTGATGCTGACGTGCCGCTTTACGCGCCTTACGAAAAAAATCACGAGAACGCCAAAAACGATAAAAATTTCTAACTTTATTAAACGCTCTAAAAAAATTAGACGAGCTTTTCTTCATAACTACGTGCAATCTATTTAATAATATATTCATAGAAAAACACACCCTGATTTTTTTGCTTTTTATGAATTCCGCACCATAAAATACTATATAGCCCCTAAATTTTTCTTTCGGTTGTAACCGCAATTCGACCAAAGAGTTTTCAGACATAATCGCGAAATTTAAATGCTTTTCCAGCTTTACTTTACCAGGACCGACAGTTACCACACGACGCGTCAATTGTTTCTCGCCAGATTGTAGATCAATCTCGAAAGACACCTTATGTTTTAAGGCATTAAAAATATCAATTTTCAGCGTAGCTATATAATCGCCTTTAGGCATTTGGACATAAGGACCAAAAATAATATGTTGGGGAGGAATTTCCGAAATTTCTGGTGTATATCCTTCAGAAAAGGAGCTATACGGGATTACCCTTTACGTAAAAGAGAACTCATCAGGTTCAAAAGAAACTCGGGGACTGGAAATAGGACAGGTCAATAATCCAATAAGCCGTTCTGCTGTTCTATAAATTGATTATATATACTTAAATCATATAATGAAACGATATTCCCATGAATCGAAAGGTATTCCTTCTTCATACGAACCATACCGACTATCCATTAAAAATTTTCTATTTTTATCTATAATTTCTTCAATATACGCACCGCTCGATGAAAAATTTTTCCTTTACATTTCGCATAGAAGGACCACTATATAATATATAGCGCATAGTATCCACTATATAATTAAATAGACTGGTAGGTTAAAATCAAATTTCGTTGCGCAATGGCAAGAAATTTGATTTTATAATACCAGAACTATTCTTCTAATCAAACCATACCGGATTACTATTTCATTTTGTAATTTAAAATAATTTTAATTCTCTTACATCGTTATCCATCAGAAATTATTTTAACAGACATAACAGCAGAAGCATAGCTATGAATTTGTGGTAGTTGGTCAAAACTTTCAAATGCAAAGGGATGCTTTCTCAATAGTGCACAAAACGACGTAATAGCCCATGGGACAACTGGTAACCGATAATACATTGCTTCAAATACAGGAAGACCAAACCCTTCGTGTTCAGATAAACAAACAAATACATCACTAGTTTTATATAGGTTTATAAGTTCATTGTCATCTATAAGTCCATGGATAATAACGGGTTAAAGATTTCGCTTCCTTAATATCATTAAGCAATTGTTTTGAAATTAAGAAAGGATCATCTAATCCTTTACCAACAATATGTAATATTTCCAGGCCTATTAATAATTTCTTTTACCCGATCTGCTAATCAATAATGGAAGCATGTCCCTTATGAGCAACGACACGGCTAACAAAAAGCAATTTCAAAATTCTTTCGGCGTGAAAAAAGGCTTTTCTGCATCAACGCTAGTAAAGGTCATATCAAGATAACAACTAGCAGGATACACAATCTGGCATAAATAGGGGTCATCCCAATAACTATAAGTTGCTCTTTTGTAAATTCTGAATTAGCCCAGAATACAACAGAAGGGCAATCAATATAACGAATTATATTTTCATTTGTGAAAGATCTAATGTAGATGCATTATTATTTTGATATCACCAAATAAGTAAATGTTAATTAAATCAGGATCATTGCCAATTTTGAAAAACGTATTATAAGATGATGACATTTATAACACGGAGAAATGAATTTTTTATGAGGGTGAACCAGATAACACAATAATTCAACATAGTCATGATGATATTCTGTTATATTCTGCAGCAATTTATTTTGAGGACAATGATTTTTTTATTAACTCCTGATCTTTCTAGGGCAGACAAAGAAAGGGTTTGTGTAGCAATACGTAACCCGACATGTGTGGCTGTAAGAAAAATCAGGATTAGGCATTTTCACTTGGAAGCATTTAGAATATTATAATGAATAAGCTTATAGAAAGACGCAAAAAGTCTATTATACGCTCGCATAATAATACTTCTCGGGATTGGTTTTGCCAATTAAATATAAAGGGCAGGATCATATCTAAAAAATTCAATATGCCCACCCCGGAGAAATGGGCATCTGACATTTAAGGCCGTTAATCTGATTTCAACAGCAAATGACAATAAGATTGTGACTATGAGATACAGGACAACACCAATAATATTCCCAATATTAATATCAAGACTCATATATCACAAAATTATCCATTCATTTCATAATCAGGGATAAATAATGTTTCCTCATACATAATTTAAATCATTTTGCTATATTTATGAAACATTACAGAACTAAAGGCTATAAGATAAGCTCTAGTAAAGCTCTTATCGACTACCGTTAAAAAATATCGAACTATTTCGGACATAATTGAAAGCAGAGTCGCAAAACGATTTCCCTAAAACAATAGGTTCGAAGTAACTTTTGCACTATTTTTTTTTAGCGTTTCTTTTCTGAACATGAATACCTTGCTATAATGCCTCTTCATGAAACAACCCAAATATTTTAGCGTTTGAACCATCGGAATCATAGAAGATTGCGGAGCCTGTTATACAGCACTTTATTATGACCCTACAAAGTCGGCAATACTGGCCTGTTTCTCATATAATAAAGTACAATGCCAATTCCGATGATCTTCCATCAAACTAAACATGAGTAATGCCCAATCGAAGGAACATACCAACTTCTTCGATCGCTTTAGCGTAGCGGTGACAGAATGACGTGACACCTTGCATTTCTAGGACAAAAAATACGGATAAAATTATAACATTAATTAAATTTGGGAAAATAACCTGACACATCAAACCAATAAATCATGATCGGTAAATTTTCCTGCTATTTAAAAATCTGCATTTCGCTATTTTTTGAAATCATCAGGCATTTAGGAATTGGCAAAAATTTTTAATCGCTGTTTTCAGATTTAAATAATTTAATAATTATACTGCAATCTTTTGGACAGTTTTGCCGAATTCTTATTATTTACGCCAACAGGCGAAATTCAGTTTTGGACAAACCCTAAAACCGCATCAAAACGAGCGTCTTGCATAGAGGTATCTACGCAGAAGACCGAGCGTTTTAAAAAAGATGCTATTGATTAACAGCTACCGGCATTATATGGCGATGTTCAGTCAACAACCCAAATATTTTTAGGCGCCGTCCATTTATCATATGGATTAACTAGTTGCCGATCGCTCGGATGCTCTAAAGAACTTACATAGCAATGCTCCCTTTTTTCCTTCAGTTTCATGAAACAAAGTCAGTGTTTTCAAAATCAGCGACTCTTGATTTCGACAAAGAACGCGACAACTGAATCCAGAAGCAAGCCCGGCATACAACGGCCAATACTGAATTGCGCCAACTGGCAAGCATTTAGAACAGCTTATCAGGCTGGCAATTGCAACTTAAAAGTTCTAAACAGGTTGGGTTCTTTTAGAGGTTCATGATCGAGCGATGATAATCTCGTTGCTTTTCATGATGTCGGCACCGCCCGGCGTCCCTGTGTTGGGACTTTGGAACAGATCTTAACGGCGTTTCAGTGCCGAATAGCTGGGTTAATTCATCTGGTTCGGGGACGGTTACTTTTAAGGCAGATGCTATACATTGCCTTGGTCGTTCAAGACCATCCAATATGGCAATGAATCTGATTATCTATACAGGTGTTGCTGATAATCAGACAGTAGCCTGATTAAATTATTTAAAAGAGAATTATAATGTCTGAATCTATTAAAAGTGATGTTGTTTTTACAAAAAATGGTTTTGCAGATCGTCGACAGATGATCATGCTTTATTGGTTTGATGTGTCAGGTTGTTTTGTGCGGACTGATCTTATTTTATCCGGCGTGGCTTGGGCGTCCCGGCCAATGCAACGCATATGGCTCCACCTGACGCTAAAGCAAGCGAAGAAATTTGCGGTTTTTGATAAGGAAAAGGGCTCATGGAGTTTGTTGGAAGATCATCGTCATGATCGGTTTTATATGAATAAACAGGCCAGTCTTTTGCAGGCTTTGTAGGGCCTGTGCCTGATTATGTAACGTCTCAGGCACCGCAATCAGCCTATGATAAATGGGACAGTGCTAAAAATATTTGGGTTGTTGATGAAGAGGCACGCCATCTGGTTCGGCAACAGTGAACGTAGCAAAAGAAACGCTATTAAAAAACTATAGCGCCGCAGGCTGCTGATTTCCAATTTTTCAGGTTTTAGGGAAAAATTTTGGCGTAAATGCTAAGAATTATGTCCAGAAATTGCAGGATATTATTGTTGGAAACGATAAGAGCATGTATAGAGCTTCCCTTAATGCCTGATGATTTCGAAAAATAGCGAAATGATAAAGATATATATGAGGAAAATTATTTATCCCTGATTATGACAAATGAATGGATAATTTTATTTATGAGTATTGATATTAATATTGGGAATCTTGCCTCTTGTTGTCCTGAGATATCTCAAGGTGTTACGTCATTTGCTGTTGGAGAGATCCGATTTTGGCCTTCTAATACAGCGCCCTCTACTCCGGGGTGGGCATTACTCAATGGATTTAGTTTTGATCCTGCCCTTTATCCGGAATTGGCAAAACTTTATCCCGAGAACAAGGTTAGCGACCCGCGTGGTCTTTTTTTGCGTGCAATGGATGCTCATAATCTTCATGATTCCGATGGTTCCAAACGTGAAATTGGGTCTGTTCAGCTCGGTTCATGTCAAGGATGTAGCGGGACGGGACCTTTTGTTAAAATCGGTAATTTGCAAAATAATTTCGATATAGTTTGCTTTGATCGTGGAGAGGATCTGGTTTCATATGAGACCGATATAGAATGGTGTTCGCCGTATAGTCGGGGAAGCTTTACTAGCATTTCTTATGACCCTTTAGGCCGTTCGAGGCCGTCCAATATGGCAATGAATCTGATTATGTATACAGGTCTCCCCCTATCAAGTTAATGTGTTAGGGGAAGGTGGTTTTATGTTGCAGGGTTATATGTGATATATGACTCTGCAATATAGTAGAAATTTATAAAATTATTGGTGTTGTCTGTATCCCATAGTCACTTTTCTTCATGTAAGATGGTATACTAATATAATTCTATATCTTCTTTATTGATGTCTATCATTCTAATGTGTTCATAGCTGATTTTTTTTACCTTTTATATATGGATATAATACGCTGGAATACGTTACGAGCCAAGTTACTCGTAGAGCATTATGCCCACCGACTCCTATAAGATTTTCATTATAATATTTGATATTTTCCAAAGTCCGCCTAATTACTTTTTTCATCAGCGGATGTCCTGCCGAACATATGATAAACCATTGTAATATTTTCATCTTCTTCAATATGAGATATGGAAGGCCACCATCGGCCCATTTTAGAGTTTTGCTCTTTTTTGTGTTATCCCATAATGAAAGAAGAAATTCATCGCCGGGTTTTATAATATCGGAGAGGGGCTTATTGGCACCTGACTTCATAGCGAAATAGACACCGCCGTCTCTATAGATACATAAATATCTGAGAAGATCCGCTCTAAGAGCACCATATCGAGGATTTATCTTTAAGTAATATTCTAGTATGTCCCATCCAAAATTTTGATCAATACAACCAAGTATTTCTTTTTATGAATAATATCTATATTCATAATATTTATTAAGATTCTTTAAAATCGTCACATTTCTTTTAAATTGATTGTCAAGTTCTCTTGAGTTATCTGTTCGATCTATGATTTTGGAAATTCTATGAGAATTTTTGATATCAGGAAATTCTGGTAGAACCATAGTTTCCTGATATCAAATAGTATATTCTTTTGTATAAATAGTCGTGCTCAGCAGAGAGAATACCATCTTGCCCTCCTATAATAGAAAACTATTCAATTTCAATAAGAGTAAGATAAAATGCCTTTAAGTCGTCTACTTCCAGAATCTTATAGACAGGATCATCTATTTCGTATAATTTAACGTGGTAGAATTGCCCATTGAATAAACATGGCATGTTCTTAAAGGCGTAATGATTATTGTAAGTATGTCCTTATTTTTGTCCAATTTCCCGAAAAAAGGTGATAGGAAGGAGAAATTTTACTTTAACTCTTGTTCCGCAGGATTGCCAGATTTTACGATCAGGTTATTTTAAAGGGATCTTCGGGGTAGCCGACTCCAATAAAACAAAGCCCCCCTGCCGGTGCCGTTGGGCCGCCCAGACGCCGGTCACAGGCTTTGAGCACTTCGTGCATTTTTTCGGGCCGCCATTGTTCCCGTCCGACCAGTGATAATGTGCCGACCATGTTCCTGACCTGATGGTGTAGAAAAGAGCGGGCCTGTGTTTCAATGATAATCAGCTCGCCCTGACGGGTGATCGTCAGCTCATCAAGGGTGCGGAGGGCATTTTTAGCCTGACAGGCCGCAGCTCTGAAAGATGAGAAATCATGACGCCCCAGAAGATAATTGGCACCTTTCTGCATAGCTTCGGCATCCAGTGGCGGTTTGACATGCCAGACAGTGCCTTCCGTAAAAGTCGGGCGTGAGGGACGGTTGAGAATCGTATAACGATAGCGTCGCCAGAGCGCTGAAAAGCGGGCATTCCACTCAAGGGAGACGGGGGCAGCCTCTAGAATAACGACAGGATGGGGCTTGAGATGAAAATTAATGCCATCACGCATGGAACAGGCAGAAATATCCTTGTCCGCAGGGACGTCCATATGCACGACCATCCCGGAAGCGTGTACGCCCGCGTCAGTACGGCCCGACGTTATGGTTGTGACAGCCTGTTTCCTGAAAAGTCTTGATGCGGCCTCTTCCAGCACTTGCTGGATGGAGAGACTATGGTCCTGCCTCTGCCACCCCACATAATCCCGTCCATCAAATTCCAGTTTTAAGGCCCAGCGCCTTGTGGCGGGAGGGGGAGCGTTATTCAAAACGCGTTCCTTTGGGTATGGGGCAACCCCTCAGAAAAGCGTCAGCTTCCATCATGGAGCGTCCGGGTTTCTGGAGGCGTTCCAGGCGCAGGGTGCCCTTGCCGCAGGCTATAGTGAGATGATCATCAAGAGTCGTCCCTGGTTTCGTCTGTGGATCATGGTCATTGATAATGTTTACGGCACCGATGCGGATGATCTGTTCTCCCAGAATGGTGAAATTTCCGGGCCAGGGCGTAAAAGCGCGAATCTGACAGTCAATCTCGTGGGCAGAACGCTCCCAGTCGATTTTGCCGTCCTCTCTCTGAAGACGGGGGGCATAACAGGAGCCTTCTTCTGACTGTGGTATGGCGACGTGACTTTCAGAGAGTGCTTTCAGCAGGGTCTCGCGGCCAAGGAGAGCGAGGCGATCATGCAGCGTGGAGGCGGTGTCCGTGCCAGTGATATCCGTTTCAGCGCGGAAGAGAACAGCGCCTGTATCCAGTCCTTCATCCATCTGCATGATGCAGATTCCCGTTTTGCGGTCGCCTGCCCGAATGGCCGACTGAATGGGAGAAGCTCCCCGCCAGCGGGGAAGGAGGCTGGCATGGATATTGAGGCACCCCCTTTCGGGCAAGGTCAGGATTTCTTTGGGAAGGATGAGGCCATAGGCCGCAACGATAATGGCGTCAGGCTCAAGGGCTGTCAGATAGTCAAGCTCTTCCTGATTGCGGCGGAGTTTCAGGGGTGTCCTGACGGGAAGGTTATGGGCGTCAGCGGCGAGATGCACGGGCTGTTTCTGGAGCGTCTTTCCGCGTCCCGCTGGGCGGGGGGGCTGTGTATAAACGGCCAGGATTTCGTGGCCAGCATCAAGTAATCCCTCAAGAGCAGGAACGGCGAAATCGGGTGAACCCATGAAAACCAGCCTCATGGGCTTAGAGCTTTCTTTTCTGCTCTTTGGCCAGACGGCGCATGAGCATATTGCGTTTCAGAGTCGAAAGATGGTCGACAAACAAAATGCCATCCAGATGATCTATTTCATGCTGGATACAGGTTGCGAGAAGTCCCGTGGCTTCTAGTATGATTTCCTTGCCTTCAAGATCGCTGTAACGGAGCTTGATGGAAGCTGGTCGCTCAACCTCGGCATATTGATTGGGCACAGAAAGACACCCCTCTTCATGCACGGAGCTTTCCTTGCTTTCTTCGATGATTTCCGGGTTGATGAGGATCTTGGGTTCCCGAGGGGCATCTTTTTCAGAAACATCCATGATAAGGAATCGCTTGCTGATGCCAACCTGTGGGGCGGCGAGCCCGATGCCAGGTGCTTTGTACATGGCAGAAAACATACCCGGCAAGGCTGCTTTTATGGCCTCCAGATCATCTGGAGTCACGTTCGTTGCCACCTGTTTCAGCACAGGATGGGGGGCTACCAGAATAGGCATGGGATCGATTGAGTCGATATCGTCGAGGAAATGAAATGTGCTCATATGGCCGAATTTACCGGGCAATGACATTTTGTTCCAGCGTTAAAACCTGATGAATTTCTAAAAAGATATCAAGAAAAGACAGAGGCCTGCTCTTGCAAGGGGACAGGAAAGCTCCTTAATTAGAAGCATAGAAGGTGATGCCTTTGAAAGGGTTGCCTGTTTTTGTCTCGCTCCACGAGGAGGCTTATTGTCACGTGTCCAATCGCCTTTTTACTTCTCCCATGTTTCTGGGGTTTGATCATCTCGAGCAGATGCTTGAGAGAGTCTCGAAGACCACCTCAGATGGGTATCCCCCTTATAATATTGAGCAGTTGAGTCATACGGCACTGCGCATAACATTGGCGGTAGCCGGGTTCTGTATGGATGATTTGCAGATCACACAGGAAGATAATCAGCTCGTTATCCGCGGTCGACAGACCGATGACAGTCAGGGGCGGGTTTTTTTGCACAGGGGCATTGCGGCACGGCAGTTCCACAAGGCTTTTGTACTGGCTGAAGGGATTGAGATCAGCGGGGCGTGGCTTGATAATGGGCTGTTACATATTGATCTTGTGAGGCCTCGGCCAGAGATACGCGTCAAACATATTGCCATTGCCCAGGGACAGCAGAAGCCTCATACTGTCTCCAGGGGGACAGCAGGCAAGCATCCAGCTAGGCAGCAGCAGTCTGTACGCGACCTTTATGTGTCAGAGACGCGGGAAAGAGATGAGAATGGTTAAAGGATTTTCCAGAGAAACGTTGCCTGAAGCTGCCAATATGGCGCAGAAAGGTATTATGACGGGGCAGGAGTTCAAGGGGCTGGGTCTTGCCCAGACAGCCTATTTCAGGCCTGCCTTGCGTGAAGGCGTGAAAGTCTTTGCCATTCATGCCGCTGATGGCACCCAGATCGCTATTGCTGATGATGAGCAGAGCGCGGTTGCTGTTATCCTGAAATCACAACTTATTCCCAGTTTCGTTCATTAAGAGCGTTACTGGCACACTACCCTTGCAAGGAAGAATCAGGGTGGTTTTTCAAGAGGGGATAACCAGACGCGAGGCCGTCTACATTGTAAAATGTTCGCCGAGATAAACGCGTCTGACATCCTCATTGGCGACAATGGCTTCCGGCGTACCTTCCATGAGCACTTCGCCGCTATGGAGGATATAGGCCCTGTCAATGACTTCCAGCGTCTCACGGACATTATGGTCGGTAATCAGCACGCCGATACCACGGTCTTTCAGATGGGAAACGAGGCCACGGATTTCGCTTACGGCGATAGGATCGATACCTGCGAGCGGCTCATCCAGCAGAATATAATTGGGTTGGCTTGCCAGAGCGCGGGCAATTTCGAGACGTCGACGTTCGCCACCCGAAAGGGCGAGCGCTGGCGAGTGACGGAGATGAGTGATGCCAAATTCCGCCAGAAGGCCATTGAGCATTTCTTTCCGTTTTTCAGAATCACGCTCTACGACTTCAAGGGCGACCATGATATTCTGTTCGACATTGAGGCCACGAAAAATACTGGCTTCTTGTGGCAGATAGCCAACGCCTAGGCGCGCCCTGCGATACATGGGAAGTTGTGTGATATCAGCTCCGTCAAGCATAATGGCGCCTGTATCAGCCCGAACGAGCCCGACGATCATATAAAAACTGGTCGTTTTGCCGGCCCCGTTAGGACCTAGTAATCCCACGGCCTCGCCCCGTTTTACGTGGAGCGAGACATTTTTGACGACAGGCCTCTTCTTGTAAGTTTTGCCAATACCGTGAGCGACCAGTCCTGGGCCCTTATATAATTCGGAATACATTACTGATTGGCCTCGTTGGGCACGACAAGCCCCTGAATAGGAGAATCATGACCTGGCAACATGGTGGCGATTCCTGTTTTCATATTCACAACAGCCTGTGAACCATTATTCTGGTTTTGTCCCTGGGTGATATGGACGTGTCCAATCACGCGCGCGAGCTCTGGCCCGAAGAGATAAACGCCCCTGTCTCCCGTGGCAACCTGCTTGTCTGTTTTTATGACGACGTGTCCCCAGCCATAAGCACGGTCCAGAGAGCCGTTACTTTTGCCATTTTCTTTCTGTTGCTGGGCTTTCTGGGCATCTGACAGGCCCACCGATTTCAGGATATCGGCAATGACGCGCTTGCCCTCGTCATTGGTTACAGAGGCATCACCGCGTCCGATGGTGATACGCTCTTTTGGATAATATTCGACCAGATCACGTGCCGTCATAATCTGGTGCGGGGTCGTGAACTTCATATGTTTGCCGGTCAGAAGAATGACAGCACGGTCAACATCGTAAATCCCGTGATCTCCCCACCCCTGACTGGTCTGGTTATAGAAATGGACATGACCAATGGCTTCGACCCGGTAGAGCTCCATATTACCGCCCATCAGGTCATTGCCGTTTTTCTTGTCATCCTGTTCCGTTTTTGCAGAAGGTGCCTTGTCGCGCAGATAACCAACCAGCATATCAGCATCAAGCGTTACGTCGCCTCTGACGGCTCTTGCGCCGCCTGTGAGTGTTACGGTCTGTTTGTTGTGGTCATAAATTTCTTCCTGCTTCCAGTAAAGGTGAATGGGTTCACCGTGTGACTGATCGGCCGGTGCGGCTTTTGTTTCTGTCTGATCAGGTGTTTTCGGTGCCGTTTCCGCATGGGCAGAGAAAGATCCCAGAAGAAGAGGCAGAGAGAAAAGGAACAGGCGAAGAGAATGAATACGAGGAGACATTTTCTGATTATGTCCCTTTACCAGCAGGGGATGAAGAAGAAAGAGGGTCTTTATCGTCATTATGTACAGTCAGTCCGGGACCTGTAAACTGGATTGTGCCAGCATTCTGGTCAAGAAAAGCTCCTTCAGCATCCTGTGTGCCAAACGGGCCTTCCGCGTGTACCCAGCTTGCCGTGGCAACAATATTTCTTTTCAGATCCATATCTGCTGTCGGGCTGTTAAGAAGGATCCCATCATTGCGATAGAGCACGACATGGCCTGTCAGAGTCAGTGTCTGCTGATCGCGCATATAGACTCCATGGTCGGCTTTTACATTCAGCCAGACATTGTTTTTCATCAGGATATCGGCAACGGGCTGTTCCAGATCAATACGATTTTTCCCAATCTGTCGGGCATTTCGCGATGTCAGCGTATAAGGGCGATCCTTGGAATCACTGTCACGGTAAATGGCGTTTTCGATAGCACCCGTCAAATGCTGGAAACGCTGCATATCATGAAGAGCTTTCCTGTTCAGATTGACAAGATGAGCGATTTCAGGCCACGCCGCCAGGGATACCAGTATAAAGGCGGCCAGAGAGGGGAGGCCCCAACGTGCCAGTTTCAGTCGGGACTGTCTGCGTGCCATTTCCTCGACTGTAGGGAGGCGCCGGACCCGTCGCAAGGATTCGGCGCGGAGTTCGTCGAGTTTGGCAATATCGGCGCTGTCCTGATCGGCGAAATCATTCCGTCTGGCAGGAGGGGGTGTTGCTCCGGGTTCGTTCATAGTCCCCCCTTACGAAGCAGGTCGTGGAGGTGGACGATTCCCAAGGGGTGGTGTTCGGAGTCAATAACGAACAGATTGCTGACAGGCGGTACGTGGCGATTCATAAAATGCAGGACATCCTGTACGCGCATGGTGGGCGATGCGGTGACGGGGTTTCTGTTCATGATGTCGCCAGCAAGGGTTTTTTCGAGATCATATGCCAGGCAGGGACGCAAATCGCCATCGGAGATAAGGCCAATCAGTGTACCATGATCGTCAATTATGCCCATGCAGCCAAAGGCTTTTTGCGTGATTTCGAGAATGACCTGACTGAGAGGCGTCGATATCCGCCCTAATGGCATGGCGGAACCTGTATGCATGATATCACTGACTGGGCGCAGGCGAGCGCCCAGCTGTCCTGCAGGGTGGAACTGATTGAAATCCTCATCAGTGAATCCGCGTCCATTCAGGAGACTGGCCATAAGGGCGTCGCCCAGTGCCAGCTGTACGACACATGAGGTGGAAGGCGCCAGCCCCATCGGGCAGGCCTCTGTTACCAGAGGTAGTGAGAGACAGAATTTTGCGGTTTTCGCCAGAGTGGACTGAGGATTGCTCGTAACGGCTATAATGGGAATATGCTGCATCCGGGCATAACGCAGGAGAAAAGATAATTCTGCCGTTTCGCCCGATGTCGAGAACGCCAGCAGTGTGTCATCCTCGCAAATCATGCCCAGATCACCATGAGCGGCTTCGGTGGGGTGGATGAAAAAGGACGGCGTCCCCGTTGAGGCAAGGCTGGTCTGTATCTTGCGGGCAATGTGACCGGACTTACCCACCCCCGTAACGGCAACCCGTCCGGGCGAAGAAAGGATGTGATCGACCACCTGGCAGAAAGCGCCGCCAAGCGGGCCATCAAAAGCCTTTCTGAGCGCATCAAGTCCCAGCTGCTCCTTGGCAAGGGTATCAAGGGCCGTTGCTAGGGTAGGACGAGTCATGTGCTTGCGGATCAGCCTTTGTGAGAAAATATATCCGGTTCTATGTAACCGAGCAGATCCAATGTGGCACGGGCTGACAGAAAATCAAAGCAGGATTGCGCTAATTCGCGCCGATTTTCCCGAACGAGCAGAGCCTCAAGTTTTTCCCACAGGGCATGGAGGTAAAGAACGTCAGAGGCTGCGTAGCTTTTCTGTGCTTCTGTCAGGATCGGTGCACCCCAGTCTGAGCTTTGCTGTTGTTTGGAAAGATCGATTCCCAATATGTCCCGGCAGAGATAGGCAAGACCATGACGGTCTGTAAAAGTATAGACCAGGCGGGATGCTATTTTCGTACAGATGACAGGTGTCACCTTAATGTCAAAGGAATATTGCAGGAGGGCTACGTCAAAACGAGCAAAATGCATCAGCTTGGTGATATTTTCATTTTGCAGAAGCGCTTTGAGGTTGGGGCAGCTCCGCCCTTTATTTTCCAGATGAACAGGCCGAATCTGAACAAGATGGGCTTCTCCATCACCACTGGAAAGCTGCACAAGGCACAGGCGATCACGGTAAGGGTTGAGGCCCATCGCTTCAGTATCAATGGCGACCACGGGACCAAGGTCAAGGCCGTCCGGCAAGTCCCCTTCATAGAGATGGATGACAGCTCGCGTGTTGCTCATAATGCACCGGAAATATATCTATTTTTTCACTGACGCTGCCGAATTAAGGACTACCGTCCTTGTATCGTCAGTGTGTGATTGGTGCCCAGAAGAAGACTCGAACTTCCACGTCCTTGCGGACACAGGTACCTGAAACCTGCGCGTCTACCAATTCCGCCATCTGGGCTTATGTCGTCCGGTTTTGCGTCATTAACATGAAAACCGGCGTTGGTGGGATGCTTCTAGCTGTCTGCTTCATGGACGTCAATGTATAAAACACAGAAAAAGAAAACAAATTTTATAGGTCCGATATGGACCTATTTTTGGATCATTGAAGGATCGTTTTTATGGATAGGAAAATCACATTCATATAAAAGGTAAGTACTACTGACTATTATTGGCGAGCATTTATTGTCATGAAGGCCCTGCATTTTTTATAAGTCCGTTTTGCCCGTGCCTTCTCTCTGGTTCCGGTAGTACATTAGGAGACGCCTTTTATGGCTGAGCCCATGCTGAAATTTGTGCATCAACCACAGGAACGTCCAGTTAAACGTCCTGCTGCCCAGAGACGTAAGGATTTCGGGGAGATCTATGAGGGCTTTCCTCTGGCCAGAGCCGAGGAACAGGCTGCACGATGCTCGCAATGCGGGATTCCCTTTTGCGCGTCTCACTGTCCCTTGGGAAATAATATCCCTGACTGGTTGCGTCTGGCTGCAACAGGTCGTCTGAAAGAAGCTTATAGCTTGTCGTCGGAAACAAACAGTTTTCCCGAGATATGTGGTCGTATTTGTCCGCAGGACCGTCTTTGTGAAGGCAATTGCGTCATTAATAAAGACTTTAAAAGTGTTACAATCGGAGCGGTGGAGCGTTTTATTACCGAAACGGCTTTCAGTGAAGGCTGGGTACAGCCCGATATGCCTGTGACGGAGAAAAGACTGAGTGTTGGCATTATCGGTTCAGGCCCGGCAGGGCTGGCCTGCGCCGAAAGTCTTCGTTCCAGAGGTTATGAGGTTCACGTTTATGAAAGGCAGGCTGAAGCAGGCGGCTTGTTGCGCTATGGCATTCCCGGCTTCAAGCTGGAGAAGCACGTCATCAGCCGCCGGATTGAACTTTTGCAGGCCCAGGGTGTCATTTTCCATCTCGGTCAGGAAATTGGGGCCGGGAAAGGAGCACTGTCTTTTGACGAATTGCAAAAACGTCATCATTCCCTCTTCCTGGCAACAGGGGTCTATAAGGCGAAGCAGGCCCGCGTTCCGGGAGAGAGTTTGAAGGGCGTTGTCAGGGCGCTGGAGTTTCTTTGTGAGGCGGAGAACCCTGAACCGGCCTTGAATAGTGCTGGCAAACGCGTTGTTGTCATTGGCGGCGGTGATACAGCGATGGATTGCGTACGCAGTGCCATCAGGCAGGGCGCTGCGAAAGTGACATGCGTTTACCGTCGTGACCGGTCCAATATGCCGGGTTCTCGTCAGGAGGTCCTGAATGCCGAGGAAGAGGGCGGCGAGTTCATGTGGCTTGCAGCGCCTGAGGAGTTTATAGGCTGTGACCATGTTGAATCCGTGCGTCTGAAAGAGATGCGTCTTGGCGTGCCCGATTCTGATGGCCGTCGCGCGGTTGAACCAACAGGGCAATATAGTGTTCTGGAGGCTGATATGGTCATTTGTGCTTTGGGTTTTGACCCCGAAGATCTTCCAGCTCTGTGGAAACGCGATGACCTGGCCGTCACGTCATGGAACACGCTGAAAGTAACCAAAAACGGCTATGAGACTTCCATTCCGGGTGTTTTTGCCGGAGGCGACATTGTTCGTGGGGCCAGTCTTGTGGTCTGGGCCATTCGCGATGGGCGCGAAGCCGCCAAAGCCATCGACCATTATCTTTCCACGCAGTCAACGCAAACTTCTGAGGGAGTTCTCTAAATGTCGGGTCAGAATTTCGTTCAGGAGTATAAGGCTAATAGTGAGCGTCTGGAGGGGCTTTACGACCCTGCGCAGGAACATGATTCCTGCGGTGTTGGTGTCATTGTCAGTCTGGATGGCAAGGCTTCGCGCAAAGTGGTTGAGGCTGGAATTGAGGCTCTGAGCAATATCTGGCATCGCGGGGCCGTTGACGCTGATGGCAAGACAGGAGACGGAGCCGGAATTCATGTTGAGATTCCGCAGGATTTCTTTGCAGAGGCAATTCACAGCACGGGCATCAGCAGGATTGACGGCATTATCTCTGTCGGCATGGTCTTTTTGCCGCGTAATGATCTGACTGCGCAGGAATGTGGACGACAGATTATAGAGAGTGAGATCCTGGCTTTTGGTTACGAAATTTACGGATGGCGTCAGGTCCCTATTGATACGGCCTGTATTGGCGAGAAAGCCAATGAGACTCGTCCCGAAATAGAACAAATCATGATCCGCAATGTGCTGGGTCATGATCAGGATGAGCTGGAACGTAATCTCTATGTGATTCGCCGCCGGATTGAAAAGGCCGCGATGGCTGCTTCAGTCGATCTCTATATCTGTTCGCTGTCCAGTCGGTCCGTCATTTATAAAGGTATGTTTCTGGCTGAAAATCTGACAGATTTTTATCCTGATCTTCTTGATAAGCGGTTTGTCTCACGTTTTGCGCTTTATCATCAGCGTTATTCCACCAACACATTTCCTACGTGGAAACTGGCCCAGCCTTTCCGCCGCGTGGCGCATAATGGCGAGATCAATACGCTTTCAGGCAATATCAACTGGATGCGGGCCCACGAAACCCGTCTTTCCAGCCCGCAGCTTGATCCGTATATGGAGTCCCTGAAGCCTGTCATCCAGCCCTCGGGATCTGATACAGCAGCATTGGATAATGTGTTTGAACTCCTGACTTTTGCCGGTCGCGATGCCATGATGGCAAAGTCTCTCATGATCCCGGCTTCTGTGGGAGGAAGTTCCTTTATTTCGTCGAAAGTAAAGGCCTTTTATCGCTATTGCTATTCCGTCATGGAGCCATGGGACGGGCCGGCGGCAATCTGTGCGACCGATGGAAAATGGATCATCGCCGGGCTTGACAGAGCCGGGCTGCGCCCTTCCCGTTACAGCATTACCAAGGATGGTTTGCTGATTGTCGGTTCGGAAACCGGCATTGTCCGTATCCCTGAAGAATCGATTCTGGAGCGCGGGCGTTTGGGGCCAGGGCAGACCATGGCGGTTAATCTGGCAACAGGCCGTCTCTACAAGCCACATGAAGTGGAAGATGAGCTGGCTTCCCGCCATAATTACGAAGAGTGGGTAAAGCTGATACGCGATGTCGAGCCCCTTATCGAAGGAGTGGAGGAGGAAAGTAAGCTCTCTGAAAGTGAGTTGTTCCACCGCCAGCAAGCCATCAGCCGCACTTACGAGGATCTGGAAACGATCTTGCATCCTATGGTGGCCAATGCGGCTGAGGCGATCGGGTCTATGGGGGATGATACGCCCCTGCAGATTCTTTCGGTCCATTATCGCGGGTTGGGCAATTATTTCCGTCAGGGTTTCAGTCAGGTGACGAATCCACCGATTGACAGTCTGCGTGAAACAAGGGTGATGAGCCTTGTGACGCGTTTGGGAAATCTGGGCAATATCCTTGAAGAATCAGCAAGCCAGTGTGACCTTTTACAGCTTCCCAGTCCGATCCTGACCAACGGAGAATTTGATCGCCTGAGAGAAGTTTGCGGCGATCAGGGTGCTGTGATTGACTGTACCTTCCCGTTGGAGGATGGCGAAGCGGGGCTGAGAAAGGCTTTACAGCATATTTGCGGCCAGGCAGAAGATGCCGTCAGGGGAGGATGTTCACATATTTTCCTGACAGATGAGCATAGCGCGGCAGATCGTGTGGCCCTGCCGATGATTCTGGTCACAGCGGCTGTGCATATCCATCTTGTGCGTCATTCCTTGCGGACGTTTACGTCATTGAATGTGCGCAGTTCCACAGTGCTGGATGTTCATAGCATTGCGGTCAATATTGGCGTGGGTGCGACGACGGTCAATCCCTGGCTCACGCAACATTCCATTGCTGATCGTCTCAGGCGCGGCCTGTTTGAGCCCATGACGCTGCGTGAGGCCATGTTGCGCTACCGCAAGGCTCTGGATAAGGGTCTGCTCAAGATCATGTCCAAGGTCGGGATCTCAATCGTTTCCTCCTATCGCGGGGGCTATAATTTCGAGGCAATCGGCCTTTCCCGTGCCCTTGTGGCTGAATTTTTCCCGGGTATGCCATCGCGTATTTCAGGGATTGGTTTGCCCGGTATTGCCCGCAATGTGCTCAAGGCGCACAAGGAAGCCTGGGCCCAGTCCAAAATTGTGCCGCTTCCCATTGGGGGACGCTATAAGTTGCGTATGAAGGGTGAAGCCCACGCTTTTAACGCAACGGTCGTTCATCAGCTGCAAATGGCGGTGAATGCCAACAGCTACAAGCTTTATCGTCGCTATGTGGAGGCGCTGGAATCGCTACCGCCTATTTCCTTGCGCGATCTATTCGGTTTCAAACCCGTGGCTCATCCTATTTCGGTTGATGAGGTCGAGGGAATTACACAGATCCGCCGCCATCTTGTCGCACCGGGCATTTCTCTGGGGGCGTTAAGCCCTGAGGCGCATGAGACACTGGCGATTGCCATGAACCGGATCGGTGCAAAATCTGATTCCGGTGAAGGAGGAGAAGATCCGGCTCGTGCTCATCCTCGTCCGAATGGGGATAATGCGTCTTCAGCGATCAAGCAGGTTGCGTCAGGTCGTTTCGGCGTAACAGCGGAATATCTCAATGATTGTCGTGAAATTGAGATCAAGGTAGCGCAGGGAGCCAAACCGGGTGAGGGCGGACAGCTTCCCGGGTTTAAGGTGACGGAACTGATTGCCCGTCTGCGTCACGCGACGCCCGGGGTGACGCTTATTTCGCCACCGCCTCATCATGATATCTATTCCATTGAGGATCTAGCCCAGCTTATTTATGACCTGAAGCAGATCAACCCTGAAGCGACGGTCACGGTCAAGCTGGTCGCAAGGACTGGCATTGGCACGATTGCTGCCGGTGTCGCAAAAGCGAAGGCGGATGCCATTCTGATTTCTGGTCATTCAGGGGGTACGGGCGCCAGTCCGCAGTCTTCTATCCATTATGCCGGTCTGCCATGGGAAATGGGGCTGAGCGAGGCCCATCAGGTCCTCATGCTCAACCGCCTGCGTCACCGTCTTACCCTGCGCGTCGATGGTGGCATCAGGACGGGACGGGACGTTGTGATTGCGGCTATGCTGGGGGCTGAGGAATTCGGGATTGGCACAGCCGCGCTTGTTGCCATGGGCTGTATCATGGTACGCCAGTGTCACTCCAATACCTGTCCTGTTGGTGTGTGTGTGCAAGATGAGAGCCTGAGAGCGAAATTTGAGGGCACGCCTGAAAAAGTCATTAATCTTTTTACGCTGATAGCCGAGGATGTTCGCAATATTCTGGCTCAGCTTGGTGTGCGGTCTCTAAAGGAGATTATCGGGCGTACGGATCTGCTTCATCAGGTTTCACGTGGAGCCGATTATCTCGATGATCTGGATCTCAATTCCCTGCTGGTGCAGGCCGATTCTGGGGGATATGCACGTTATTGCACGCGTGAGGGCCGCAATGAGGTGCCTGATACTCTGGATGCAGAGATTATTGCGGATGCCCGGCCCTTGTTTGAGCGACGCGAGAAGCTGCATCTTCATTATGTCGTGCGTAATACGCACCGTGCGATCGGAACGCGCATTTCTTCCTTGATTACGCGTAAATTTGGCATGAGCAGTCTACCGGAAGGGCACGTGACCCTGACCCTTAAAGGGTCGGCCGGCCAGTCTCTGGGAGCATTTGCTGTCAAGGGATTGCGCCTCGAAGTGGAAGGTGACGCTAATGACTATGTCGGCAAGGGGCTGTGTGGCGCGACGATTGTCGTGCATCCGGGACCAGGCTCGACTCTGGTCTCTCAGGATAACGCGATTATCGGCAATACAGTGCTTTATGGGGCTACGTCAGGCGCCCTTTTTGCGGCAGGGCAGGCTGGAGAGCGTTTTGCAGTGCGTAATTCCGGGGCTGTTGCCGTTGTCGAAGGTTGCGGTTCGAACGGGTGCGAATATATGACGGGCGGCACAGTGGTCGTGCTGGGCGAGGTCGGCAATAATTTCGGTGCTGGCTTTACTGGCGGTACAGCTTTTGTGCTGGACACTGATGGCTGGTTTGAAGGGCGAGTCAATGGTGAAAGCCTGACATGGAGTCGGGTTGCTCCATCCTCTAAGTGGGAGGTGCAGCTGCGTGGGCTGGTCGAGCGTCATGTCAGGGAGACAGGCAGTGTTTACGCGGCAGGACTGCTTAATAACTGGGCAGAAACATTGTCACAATTCTGGCATATCGTGCCGAAGGATTACGCAAAGATCATCGGTTTTGTTGAAGAGGATCTGACACGTCTTTCTGCCTGAGCGTTCTGGAGATGATGTGGGAACTCTTTTTTCGTTTTTGACGGAATAAACGGAATAAAGAGTCAAAAAGAGTTCCCACGGTTCTTCTCACGGGGTAAGATTCCGCTCATGATGATTATGCAGTCTTATCCTTTATATCCCCTTTCCCCATCGTACCTTAGGGCTTCAGAGGTGCAGCTACCCCAAAGTGATGCCCCCAAAGCACCGCGCTGGGATTTGTCTGATCTTTATGCTTCGCCTGATGATCCTCATATTGAACAGGATTTTCTCTCGCTTGAGAAAAAGGCTGCCGCTTTTGAGGAACGGTGGAAAGACAGGCTTCATACCCTGCCTCCGGCTGATTTCCTGAAAGCTCTTGAGGATTATGAGGTTATAGAGGAAGGGCTGGGCAAGCTTGCTTCTTACGCGCAGCTTCTGTTTGCTGCCCATACTACGGATCCGGCAACCGGGCGTTTTGCGCAAGGTGTGCAGGAAAGAATGACTTCTCTTTCAGCGCATCTGCTTTTTTTCTCACTTGAGATTAATCGTCTTGACGATGATTTTGTTGCGACTCTCTGTCAGTCCCCGGAAATGGCGCCATGGGCGTGTTTTATCCGTGATGTGCGTGTTTTCCGGCCTTATCAGCTGAGTGACGAGGTCGAGCGTGTTCTGCTTGAGATTTCCGTAACGGGGCGACAGTCATGGGTGAGGCTGTTTGATGAGACCATGGCTGGCATGACAGCCAGAATCGGGGATGAAGACCTGCCGCTGGGTGATGTTTTTAATCGTCTGACAGATAGTGATCGCAAAAAACGTCATGAGGCGGCAGGGGCCATCAGCGCTGCTCTGGCAGGTCAAGAGAAGCTTTTGGTCATGATTACCAATAATCTGGCCAAGGAAAAGGCGGTTATGGACAAGTTACGCGGTTATCCGCGCCCTGTCAGCAGTCGCAACCGGGCCAATATGGTCGAGGATGAAGTGGTTGACGCGCTTGTTGAGGCGGTTGATGCGTCTTTTCCTCAATTATCCCATCGTTATTACAGACTCAAGGCGGGTTGGCTTGGGCTTGAAAAGCTTGAGCATTGGGACCGTAACGCGCCCTTGCCACAAAGCGATGACAGGATGTTAAGCTGGGACGAAGGCAAGGAGATTGTCCGTCAGGCTTACCAAGCCTTTGATTCGGAAATGGGTCAGCTGGCGGAAAGATTTCTGGATAATCCCTGGATCGATGCTCTGGCAGCAGGGGGGAAATCATCAGGAGCTTTTGCCCACCCTGTCGTGCCGTCCCTTCATCCTTATCTTCTGATGAATTATCATGGCCGTGCCCGGGATGTCATGACGCTGGCTCATGAGATGGGGCATGGCATTCACCAGATCATGGCAGGTCGGGCGCAGGGTTATCTGCGTTCTTCCACGCCCCTGACGCTGGCGGAGACAGCCTCTGTCTTTGGCGAAATGCTGACGTTCCAGTCTCTGCTGGAAAAAGAGACGTCTCCTGTGCGGCGCCGTCATCTCATGGCCTCAAAGGTTGAGGATATGCTCAATACGGTTGTACGGCAGGTTGCTTTTTACCAGTTCGAGGTCAGATTGCATGATGAGCGTCGCAAGGGGGAGTTGCCAGCCGAGCGTATAGGGGAGATCTGGCATGAGGTGCAGACCCGCAGTCTTGGTCCGGCTTTCCATTTTACGTCTGATTATGATCTGTACTGGTCCTATATTCCCCACTTTATCCATTCGCCTTTTTACGTCTATGCCTATGCATTTGGGGACTGTCTGGTGAATGCCCTTTACGGGGTTTATCGTGAGCGGCCTGAAGGTTTTACGGAAAAATACAAGGCCATGCTTGCGGCAGGCGGCACATTACGCCACAGGGAGCTTTTGCGTCCCTTCGGACTTGATGCAAGTGATCCTGCTTTCTGGCATAAGGGTCTGAATGTTATCAGTGGTCTGATTGATCAGCTTGAAGCTGAATCGCTTTAAGAGGGGAGTGTACTGTTATGGCGCGTGAACGTGACCTCGATAAAACTGGCTTTATGGATAATGTCCAGCGTGTCGTTCGTGCGTCCAGCGCCATGGGGGGGGTGGCAGCTCGTCTGGCAGGGCATAAGCTCGGGCTGAGACCAGACAAGGAAAAACATGCTGAAGGGTTACGCGCGGCGCTGGGGAACCTGAAAGGCCCCTTGATGAAAGGAGCACAGCTTCTTTCTACCATTCCAGGTGCTTTACCTGAGGAATATGCTGATGAGCTGGCTCATTTACAGTCCAACGCTCCGCCAATGGGGTGGAGTTTTGTCCAGCGGCGCATGAAGGCTGAGTTGGGGAGTCAGTGGGAGAGCCATTTTCGTTCATTCAGCCATGAGGCTGTGGCCGCTGCGTCCCTGGGACAAGTACACCGTGCCCTTTTGAGTGATGGTCGCGAAGTTGCTTGTAAATTGCAATATCCCGGCATGCAGGGTGCCATGGACAGCGACCTCAGGCAGCTGAAAACAGTACTGGGCGTGTACGGTTTTTTTGGGAATACAATTCGGCAGGATGAAGTCTATGCCGAACTTGCCGAGAGAATGCGTGAAGAGCTGGATTATCAGCGTGAAGCGAGTCATTTGCGCCTTTACCGGATCATGCTGCAAAAGCTCGGGGTGATTTCAGTGCCCGAGCCTTTGGCTGAGCTGACGACAGCGCGTTTGCTGACTATGGACTGGGTTAATGGCCGTTCCATGCGTTCAGTGCTGGAGAGTGATCTTTCTCAAGAGGAACGTAATGCCATAGCCAGGGCGCTATTTTATGCTTGGTACTGTCCTGTCTATCATTATGGGGTCATTCATGGAGACCCCCATATGGGGAATTTTACCGTGCGTGAGGACGGCGGAATCAATCTGCTGGATTTTGGAGCGGTGCGTATTTTTTCACCGCGTTTTGTCGGTGGTGTGGTCAGTCTGTTTCAGGCCTTGCGTGAGGATGACGAGGAAGCAGCTTTCGAAGCTTATCAGGATTGGGGATTCCGTGGCCTGTCGCGCGAGACGGCTCAGGTGCTTAATCAATGGGCCCGCTTTTTCTATCGTCCGCTTATGACCGACAGGGAATGTTCCATGGAGGAAAGCAACAGGCCGGAAGAGGCGCGTGCCACGCTTGAAGCGGTTTATGAGGGGCTGAAGCGTACGGGAGGAATCACCTTGCCGCGTGAGTTCGTCATGATGGACCGTTCAGCCATCGGGTTGGGAAGTGCTTTCCTGCGTCTGGGAGCCCGTCTGAACTGGCACCGTATGTTTATGGAACTGATTGATGATTTTAACGTGGACGCCCTTGCATCCCGTCAAAGAGAGGCCCTGCAACGTGCTGGCGTCCAGCCAACACGTTCCGGACTGTGATCTCTGCGAAGGATCAGGCGTTATTTTTTGAGAAATTTGTCCAGAAGGTTGCCGATAGTCGGCTGACTGTTCGCGGCAGCGCTGTCTTCATGAGGCGTATTGCTGCTCAGAAGTCCCTGGAACTTCCCGATCACGTTGCCGATCTCATTATGACCGCTTTTAAGGCTGTCTGAAATATTCTGAAGCTGTTCTGACCATTTCTGTGCCTGCTGGTTGCCTTTTTGGGCCTCGGTCTGGATTTCATCAAGAAGGGTCTGCACTTTCTGAAAACCGTCCTGAATTTTGTCACTGAACTGGGTGCAGGTCTGCCCGATATTTTTAAGATCCATCTGTTTTATCCTTTGAAAGTCCTGAGTTCTTATAAAGATTCTATCATCTTCTTTCTTAAGAAGGAGACTATAAAATGATGATAACTTGCGGAATGATTATTTTACCCCCATCTTCTTTCCGATGACTGCAAAAACTCCTTCCCGTACCAAGAAGAAACCCATACCGCCGCGCCAGACGGATTTCTTCCCGGAACGCCAACCGATCAAGCCGAAGACGCGCCGTCTGGTCGTGCGCTCGGATTATGAACCTAATGGCGATCAGCCACGTGCCATAAAAGAGCTTGTCAGCGGACTGGAAAACGAGGAGCGCAATCAGGTGCTTCTGGGGGTTACGGGGTCCGGCAAGACTTTTACGATGGCCAAGGTGATTGAGGCCGTACAGCGCCCCACTTTGATTATGGCGCCCAACAAGACGCTTGCTGCACAGCTCTATGCCGAGATGAAGCAGTTTTTCCCCGAGAATGCGGTTGAATATTTTGTTTCCTATTATGATTATTATCAGCCGGAAGCCTATGTTCCCCGTTCGGATACATTCATAGAAAAAGACAGTCAGCGCAATGAACAGATAGACCGTATGCGCCATGCTGCCACGCAGGCATTGCTGGAACGTAATGATGTTATTATCGTGGCCTCGGTTTCCTGTATTTACGGTATTGGCTCACCGGAGCTGTACGCCAGTATGCGGCTTCATCTTGAAGTTGGCAGTATGATTGAGCGGGACGGCTTGATTCGCTCTCTGGTCGAGTTGCAATATATGCGTAACGATATCGCCTTTGAGCGGGGAAGTTTTCGCGTAAGGGGGGAAGTGGTTGATATTTTCCCTGTCCAGAATGAAGATCGTGCCTGGAGAGTGAGTCTCTTTGGCGATGAGATAGAGGCAATTTACGAGTTCGATCCCCTGACAGGTCAGAAAACAGATGATCTGTCAGAAGTGATGCTTTACGCCAACTCGCACTATGTGACTCCACGCCCAACACTGAATCAGGCCATGACGGGCATTGCACAGGAGCTTGAGACGCAGCTGAAGGTCTTTCATGAGGAAGGCAAGCTCCTTGAGGCAGAGCGTTTGCAGCAAAGGACCAATTTTGATCTCGAAATGCTGGAAACAACAGGGGTGTGCAAGGGGATTGAGAATTATTCCCGCTATCTTACAGGTCGCCGTCCCGGAGATCCGCCGCCGACTTTGTTTGAATATCTTCCCGAAGATGCGCTTCTGATTATTGATGAAAGTCATGTTGCCGTGCCCCAGATTGGCGGAATGGAGCGGGGGGACTATGCTCGCAAGGCGACGCTGGCAGAATTCGGCTTCCGCTTGCCGTCATGTCTTGATAACCGGCCCCTCTCTTTTTCTGAATGGGACGCATTTCGCCCCCAGACACTTTTTGTCTCGGCAACACCGGGACCGTGGGAGATGGAACAGACTCAAGGTGTCTATGCCGAACAGATTATCCGCCCGACCGGTCTGACGGATCCGATTACGATTGTCAGACCCGTTGAAGGGCAGGTGGATGATTTGCTTCATGAAGTCAAGGCGACCATTGCCCAGAAAGGGCGGATTTTGGTTACGACACTGACCAAGAAGATGGCTGAGGAACTGACGGAATATCTGTCTGAAAATGGCGTACGCGTACGCTATCTTCATTCCGATATTGATACGCTGGAACGCATTGAGATTATCCGCGATTTGCGGTTGGGCACGTTTGACGTTCTGGTGGGAATCAACCTTTTGAGAGAGGGACTGGATATCCCAGAATGTGCTCTTGTGGCTATTCTTGATGCGGATAAGGAAGGTTTCCTGCGTTCCAGGACGTCCCTTATCCAGACCATAGGCCGCGCCGCGCGTAATGTTGAGGGACGCGTCCTGCTCTATGCTGATAAGATAACGGACAGTTTGCGTTACGCCATTGATGAAACAGCAAGGCGGCGCGAAAAACAGATCGCCTGGAATGAGGATCATGGCATTACGCCTCAATCCGTCAAAAGCCGTATTGCTGATTCGTTACAGGCTGAAGAGAATGTTCTTGAAGCCGAGAAAGATATTCAGCTGCGTGAGGACAAGATATCTCTTGATGCGTTGCGAAAAGAAATGCGTCAGGCGGCGTCTGAACTTGATTTTGAAAAAGCGGCCAAGCTGCGTGATGAAATTTATCGCCGCGAGGCTGAAGAATTGGGGATGCCCGTCAATCCGCAGGGGACAATATTTCCCCATATTTTGACGCCGGCGGCACAAAAGAAACGAAGCCGCAGAAAGAAAGAAGCCTGATATGACCGAAACGGATATCCCATCGCCCTTGGTGCTTGAAAAGGGTAAAGCCAGACTCGAGATTTTACCCCATATTGGCGGGGCCATCGGCAGCTGGAGTTTTGATCAGAAAGAGATTTTCCATCCCCGTTCAGACAGCTCTCTTACTGCACAGGGAAGGGTGGCTGTAGCGGCTTATCCGCTCGTTCCTTATTCCAACCGTATTAATCAGGGACGTTTTTCTTTCGGCGATGAGGATTATCAGCTGTCGCCCAATCGGGAGGGGTCTCCTCATCCCATTCATGGTAATGGCTGGGAAAATCCATGGAATGTCGTACACAGGACGGACACGCACGCCATCCTGGTCTTCGATTTTAGACCTGATCATACGGAGAAAGCCGATTCTCACTGGCCTTTTGCCTATCGGGCCGTGTTGTCTTATGTCCTCTACGAAAAGGTCCTTGAAGTTCAGATGGTTCTGGAGAGTCGCGACGAAAAGACTCAGCCTGTAGGGCTTGGTTTTCATCCTTTTCTGCATTGTGGCCAGACTTCCGAGCTGTCTTTTTCCTCCAAAGCTGTCTGGTTGAATGGAGAAGATGGATTGCCGAGGGGAAAAGTGCCTTCAGCGGGAGAATGGTCTTTTACTAATCCCGTATCCTTTTATGACCGTTCCCTGGATAATGTTTTTACGGAATTTGGCGGAGAAGCTCTTTTAAAGCGGGGCGAGGGATTTCCCGACGTGAAAATTTCTGCTGATTCTGTCTTTACGCATCTTGTGGTGTTTTCGCCGGAAAAGAGTGATTTTGTGGCCATAGAGCCTGTGACCATGATGACGGATGCGTTCAACCATCCAGAAGTGGCTGATCGTGGCGTACAGGTTCTCAAGGCGGGACAGCGTATTGGAGGGACGATACGCTTCCATCTGGGCGACCATTAGGTCAGTTTGCCAAAAGGTTAAATATTATGGCTGAGAAACCCTCGCTCAAGCAGTATCTCTCTCCGCAGGGAGCTGAGCGTATGCGCGCCGAACTAAGGCAACTTTCCCAGGAAGAACGCCCCAAAGTTGTGGAAATCGTTTCCTGGGCTGCCGGAAACGGGGACCGATCGGAAAATGCCGATTACCAATATGGGAAAAGGCGTTTGAGAGAGATTGACCGTCGCCTGCGTTTTCTGACCAAACGGCTTGATGACGCTATCATTATCGATCCTGCAGCCCAGACGAATCGCGAGCAGGTTTTTTTCGGAGCTACGGTTCGTTATGTTGATGAAGAAGACCGCGAGCATGAAGTCACCCTTCTGGGTGTGGATGAAGCAGCATTGGAACGGGGAGAGGTCAGTCTGGTCTCACCAGTTGCCAGAGCTCTTATGAGAGCACGTGTTGGTGACGAAGTGACTTTGCAAACCCCGTCAGGGCCTTTACTGATTGAAGTGCTTTCAATTCGTTATCCCTGATTTCTATTACCTATAAGGATATGGCTATGTCTTTGTGTTCATCGCCTCTTCGTGTTGCTGTGCAGATGGATCCTCTCGAAGGAGTGAATATTGACGGCGATTCCACTTTTGCCCTGATGTTGGAAGCGCAAAAGCGTGGCTATGAACTTTTTGAATATCACCCGACGTCTCTGGCGCTGACGGAAGGTTCCGGGGAAGGGGCGTCATCTTCAGGGAGGCTGTATGCCAGGGCGCGCCCGGTCGAGGTACAGCGCATGCAGGGTGATCATGCTCATTTCGGCAAAGTTGAAACCCTTGACCTCTCAACGACCGATGTTGTGCTGATGCGTCAGGATCCACCTTTTGATATGGGCTATATTACAGCGACCCATATGCTTGAGCATGTGCATGGTACGGGCGAGGGCAAAACGCTCGTCGTTAATGACCCTGTTGCGGTCAGAAACGCGCCGGAGAAGTTGCTCGTAACCCATTTTCCTCATTTGATGCCTCCAACATTGGTGACATGGGACCGGGAAGCTATCGCTGAGTTTCGGGCTCGTTACCGCGATATTATTCTCAAGCCACTTTTTGGCAATGGTGGTGCCGGGATATTCCGCGTGAAAGAGGGAGATGAGAATTTCAGCTCTCTTCTGGAGATGCATTTTGCTACGTCGCGAGAGCCTCTAATGGTGCAGCGTTATGAGCCTGCCGTAAGGCAGGGTGACAAGCGCATCATTCTGGTTGACGGAGAAGCTGTCGGAGCGATCAATCGCGTGCCTGCGCAGGGAGAGGCGCGTTCCAACATGCATGTAGGAGGACGGGCCGAACGTGTCGGTCTGACGCCGCGTGACAGGGAGATATGCGCGGAGATAGGACCTTATTTAAGAGAAAACGGGCTGATTTTTACCGGCATTGATGTTATCGGAAAATGGCTGACCGAGATTAATGTTACGTCTCCGACAGGATTGCAGGAGCTTGATCGTTTTGATGATATCAACAGCGCCGGCTTGATCTGGGATGCTATTGAAAAAAGACTATAGGAAAGCGAAACGCTCTCACGATTCTTTTACCGGTGGAGCCGTGGTCTCTTTGACATCGTTTTTGTCTTTAGGTGGAGGCGTGTTTGTGTCTGGTTCTGGTGGTGGAGTTTCTGGCGTCGTGTCATCTGCATCATCAGAAACATGTTTATGTTTTAGTTCAGGCTTGGGGCGGAAAGCATCATAAGGAAATGGCAGGAGCTGCTCTGGTTCTTCGCCTTCCTTGAGGGGAGGGAGTTCAGGGATTTTGTCGTGTGTGAAACGATTGACAAACCATGATTTGATTTTGTCTTTCTCGCGTATGTAGAACAGACTTCCCCAGAAAAAGACAGTCGCTGTCCCGATCGCTACATTCAGAAAAGAAACGTGAGACATGATTTCTCCCTCTGGCAGAGTTGTGTCTGTCCTTCAATAAGTTTATTTTAACAAAAGATGCGTCGTCAGTCTTGCCGGAAAATGTTTTTCGGGGTGCAAGAATCAAGAATAGAGTGTGTTTGGGCGCATAATCATGGTAAGTCCTTTGCAGGATAGAGCAAAGACGAATAAGGTCCCGTAAGTTCATGATGTCTTCCGATCAAACTCGTAATCTCCTTGATGCTGATAGTGTCAGAAATGCCTATAGACGGTGGGCTGGCATTTATGACGTTGTTTTTGGCGGTGTTTCCGCTTTCGGGCGTCATAGGGCGGTTGCGGCCGTTAATGCCCTTCCAGGTGAAAAGGTGCTGGAGGTCGGTGTCGGAACGGGACTCTCTCTACCGTCCTATCGTGCAGATAAACTGATTACCGGGATCGATCTGTCTGGCGATATGCTTGCCAAGGCGCGTCAACGCGTTCGACGCAAGGGCTTGTGCAATGTCGAGGCCCTCCTGGAAATGGACGCGGAAGCAACTGATTTCGAAAAACACAGTTTTGATATTGCTGTGGCCATGTTTGTCGCCTCTGTGGCTCCCCATCCCAAGAAATTGCTTCAGGAACTCAAAAGAGTGGTCAAACCGGGGGGGCACATTCTTTTTGTTAATCATTTTCAGGCTTATAGCGGTTTCCGCCTGACTATTGAGCAGATCATGGCGCGTGCCTCTCGTACGCTAGGATGGCATCCTGATTTTGCCCTTGATGATCTGCTTTCCAATCAGGATATCATCAAGGCGACCATTACGCCTGTTCCTCCCTTGGGGTTGTTTACGCTTGTGACATTGCCTCAGTAAAAGATTAAAAATTCGTCATGATTTTGCGTGACATAAAAGCTGTTTGTCATTATCAATTTCCTCTCAGTAATCGTTTAATGAAAGAGGAAAAGGTCTTTCTTGGGAAGGCCGTTTCTTCGTGAAGAGCCTAGAGGTCGAAAGTGATCGACTATTCAGAGCAAGCCATGCCTCCTTTGTCCACGCCCCGTAGCCGTATTGGGAGTGCCTATCTCCTTCTGGCTCTTTTTGCGGGGTTATTAGGGGGTGCGATGACGCTTCCCTTTATTAACGCGCATCCCACAACGGGGCTGATTGTCAGCCATGCATTATTGATGGGCTTTTTTGTTGTGGTGCCCGGTGTTCTGGGAGGTATGGCATATTGGCTACTGCCTCAGTCCATAGGGGCGCGGAAGATGGCCCTGCCCTCTTTTTCTCTTTTGGCATGGTTGCTTCTTGCAGTGGGGATTATCGCTCTGCCTTTACGCCCTGCCATGGCTCTGATGTTATGGTCGGTCGGTGTGACGGCTCTTTCTGTGGATCTCATTGCGACGATTCTGGAGGAAAGGTCCAAGCCCTATCGTGTACTTTCCCCTATGGTTTGGTCGTTTCTTTTCAGTGCGATTGGCCTGATGATGATTGCGCCGGTGATGATGGCGTTGCTTGTCAAAGGGAAAGTTGACCTCGACTCAGCGTCATCATTGATGACGTTTTTCCAGATTCCGGAGTTGAGTCTTCTGATTTTGCCGGCTTTTGGTATGGTGGCTCAGGCTCTTTTGCCAGCGCGGGAGACATTTGCTGCCAAAATGGCTCCTTATCTTTTTGGTGTTATCGGGTTTCTGGCGCCGCTTTTATGGGTGAAAAGTCTGTTTTGCAGCATGCCACTCCATAATGGTTTTTATATTATGGTTCTGGCGCAGTTTGTGCCTGCACTGATTTTCCTTGTCAGTTTGTGTCTGAGTCTCTGGTCGACGTCATTCAGGCAGAGTGCAGCGCCTTACTGGGCCGTCATGGCGGTAGTCTTACTGTTCATAGGCAGTGTTTCCGCCTTGCTGTCTCCGACGCATTACGCGGCTTTTTCCGCTATTGGCGATGTCAGTCGGGGGCATCAATCCATTATTTTTGGGAGCCTTTTGGCGCTCTGTGCCGGGTTTTATGCGTGGATGTCGCAGATTGTCCCCTTTTTCTCCAAAGGTTATCTTGAGATTGGCATTGCCCATGCTTTTGTGACGTTTGTTGCGATGCTTTGTTTTATGTTGCCTCAGGCGCAGCTTTTTTCGGTTGTTCTGACGGCCGTAAGCATCCTCGGGTTTGTGTTTATGGGGTTCTTTGCCTGTGCCAGCCTGAAGCAGAGGCGGGCTTCCTTAAAACGGTCTTTTGTGAAAGGCTGACCGGATATGTCTCATAGCGCGTCTTCACCCTCTTTTGTTACAGGGCTTAAAGACTTTTTCAGGCTTGAGGGACAGGATGGGGATGCTTCCCTGAGAGAATGGATCAGTCTGTTAAAGCCACGCGTTATCTCTCTTGTGGTTTTTACAGGGTGGGCGGGGATGGCTGTTGCTCCTCGTCATTTGCCTCTTATCATTAGTCTTATGACAATTATTTCGATCTGTCTGGGGGCGGGGGCGGCGGGTGCTATTAATATGTGGTACGACCGCGATATTGATGCGGTGATGAAGCGTACGAGCGTAAGGCCTGTACCCGCAGGACGTGTTTCGCCTGAGAGTACGCTAATTTTTGCTGTAGTGTTGTCAGTGCTGTCAGTGGTCCTGTTATGGCTGGCGACAAATGCTCTTGCGGCCTTTATTTTGGCTTTCTCAATTTTCTTTTATGGCGTGATTTACACAATGTGGCTGAAACGTCGGACGCCACAGAATATCGTCATCGGTGGTGCTGCGGGAGCGTTTCCGCCCATGATTGGTTGGGCAGCGGCTATGGATTCGCTTGATGTTTTGCCCATCAGTATGTTTGCCATTGTGTTTTTATGGACGCCGCCACATTTCTGGTCGCTTTCACTTTATGCCTGCAAGGATTATGACAAGGCGGGGATCCCCATGCTGCCTGTTATAAAAGGTGCACGTCATACACGCTGGCAGATTTTTATTTATACCCTGATTCTGACGGCTGTTTCGCTGGCACCCAGTGTTGTTGGGCAATGCGGCTGGTTTTACACTGTCTGTGCTACGTTGCTCGATGGCGGCTTTATTTTCTTTGCTGTGAAAGTTTTACTTGACCGGCAGGATGAAAAAGGGGTTAGCTTGACGGGTGACAAGCCAGCGCGTCTGGCCTTCAGATATTCGTTGGCTTATCTCTTTTTTCTGTTTAGTTCGTTGTTGATTGACAGGATTTTACTAGCATGATGAATGGACACAATCTTTCATCACGCCGTCGGATAAGCCGGCTTTTGGGGATAGTGGTGGGGCTGTTATTTGTGGCGCTTGCGCTTTTTAATATTGCCCTTTATCAACTTTGCTAAATGCTGAAATCCTAAAAAAACTGACTTCAGTCTGAGCGGATTGATGAAAAAAGAACGCCTCTACCTGATTACGGGGAGAGGCGTTCTTTTTTTATTTAGGCTCATTACCAGCAGTTGCCCCGTTTCAGGTCAGCCTGCCTGTTGTATGGCTGAAAGGACCCAGTTCCCGCGGCCATCTGCCTTGACAAAGGTCCATAGTTCCGTGACGGTCTGTGGCTCTGTCTGACTACCATCAATGACATTGCCCATATTATCTGTCGTGACGTCAATCAGACTGTAGCGCATGGCAACTGTGGCGTAGGTCAGCGTTCCTTCACGCCATGCTTCAGAAAGATCCCCTTGCAGGAATTGGACGTTGGAGAGGATGTTACGGGCTCCCCGGCTGGCAAGGTCAGAAAGCTGTTCTCCAAAATACTGTGCCATTTCAGGCGTTGTCATGCTTTTCAGGGCATTCATGTTCTGCGCGCTCCAGGCAGACTGAATTTGCAGAAGCAAAGACTGAAACGCTGTGAAATCTTCCGACTTCAGAGAAACCGGCACTCTTTGTTGGGGAGGATACCCACTGGCAGGACTTCCAGTCACGCCGGGTGTCATGCCTGGTTGGGAGGGCTTTCTCCATAACTTCATCAGCAGGGAGACGAAAAAGACTACGGCAAGAATTTGTATCAGAATGCCAAGGAAGGACCAGCCATTAGCCATTCCGCCAAACAGGCCGTGCCCACTCAGCAGGCCAAAAAGTCCTGCCCCCAAGAATCCACCGGCAAATCCTGCCAGCATGGGATGACGTGCAGTGAAAGAGGGGCGATAGCCATTCATCATGGGAGCACGGGACATCATGCCTGGCGCGGCTCCCATAGGGACTGCGGGCCTGTCCATGGGGCGTGGCGGCGGCGTCATGCTCCTCTCCATGGGACGGGACCAGTTGGGCGTAATGGTCGTGCTCCGGGGAGCGCTCCATGTCTGTGAGCCGCGGCTCCCGAATGATGAGCCCTTTCCGGCACGAGCCAGACTGTCAGGGGCCTGTAGCAGGGTGAAGAGGGCCAGAAAAGCAATAGAAAAGGAACGGGAGGGGTAGGACGACATAAAATTCATTCTCCTGCAATCGTCATGCCGTCAATCCTGATTGATGGCGCATTAATCGTATTTTCCATCAGAAGATCGCTGGCAGGGTCAAAGCGGGAGAACATGTCGTTCAGATTCCCCGCGATAGTAAAGCCTGAAAGAGGCTCGGCAATATTTCCCTGACGTATCATGAAGCCTGAGGCTCCCCGGCTATAATCACCTGTCAGGGGGTTGATGGCATTTCCCATCATCTCTGTTATCAGGACGCCTTCAGGTATTTCCCTGATCATGTCTTCCTGCGTCTGTTGGCCGGGGCGCATGATAATATTGCTGATTCCAGGGTGTGGCGCACTCGCATAGGAACGTGCAGCCCTGCCATTACAGGGTAGCCCGAGCTGGCGGGCACAACGGCTGTCAAGCAACCAATTGGTCAGCAAGCCATGCCAGGCAAGATTGAGGTCATAGACATCATGTCCCTCCATATCGAAGGGATGCGAACCAAGTCCACGGGGAATAAGCGGCTTGTCTTCAATGGTAACGTTCTCAGGGAAGATTTTTTCGCCCATTTTTTCCGTTAGGAAGGAAGTTTTCTGAACGAGAGCCGAGCCGTTAATGGCCGCCAGAAAATGTTCGATGAGCGAGGAGGAAATGCGACGGTCAAAAATAACAGGCAGAGTGGCTGTATGGGGTTTTTGTGGGTGGAGTCTGTTCACCGCACGTTCGGCTGCTTCGCGCCCCAGTGTTTCGCCGTTTTTTAGGTCAGCATAATGGAGGGCGCTGTGAGAGGCATAGTCGCGTTCCATAGCCTCTTTGGGGCCAGCAACAACACTTATGCTTCGGTTAAAATATGTCCGCTGGTAAGAGCTGAGGAAACCGCGGCTTGTGGCATAACCTACAGTGCGGCATGCGCGGCTGGCGGAAGCGCCATTACTGTTGGTAACGTCCTTATATCCCAGCGCAGTCTGTTCCATTTCCTGTGCCTGTGCAATCAGATCAGGCGTTTTCAGAATGGTTTTACGGTCAACAAGGTCGAGCTGGTCTATGGAGGCGGAATCAATCTTGTGGGGAATATCTTCCAGAAGGCCGTCAAAAGGGGAAGGAGGCAAGGCAGCAGCCATGTCACAGGCGCGTTCGGCACAGTGAGATAACGCTTCTGCCGAGACATCATGCGTTGAAACAAGGGCAACTTTCCCGTCTATGAAGACACGCAATCCAAGGCCGAGTTGCTCGGAATGTTTGACGCCTTCCACTGTACCGTTTCTCACAAGGGCCGTGTCGCTTTCTCCCTGCGAGACAACGACATCGGCGTCTTCAGCTCCCTGTTGACGGGCCAGGTCAAGAGCCTGTGTCAGGAGCGCCTCAATTTTGTTCATGGGTTTAATGTCTCATGAATTTCGTCTGGAGTAGGAATATTTTCCGCCAACCCCATGGTGGTCACCGTTGGAGGCGCGCTGAAAAGGGTTTTTGCAATGCGCAGAATGTCAGCTTCGGTCACGTGGTCAATGCGTGAGACCGTTTCTTCTGTGGGAATAACGCGGCCGTAAAGCTGAAGTTGGCGTCCAATTTGCGCACAACGGCTGCCGGGGCTTTCCAGAGACATGAGCAGCGATGCCTTGAGTTGCGTGCGGGCACGGGCCAGTTCCGCAGGACTCAGGCCATCCTGAAGGCGGCGGAGCTCTTCCAGCATGGCAGGGACCAGTTCCGCCGTTTTTTCTGGTCCCGTACCGGCATAGAGGCCAAAAATGCCGCCATCTTCAAAGGGGCTGGCAAAACTATAGACACTATAGACCAGCCCCCGTTTTTCACGGATTTCCTGAAAAAGACGTGACGACATACCGCCCCCCAGAAGGGTCGACAGTACCATCGTGCCATAATAATCCGGTCCCAGATAGCCTGAGGAGGGAAAGCCCAGCAGCAAGTGAACCTGGTCAAGCTGACGGGGTGTCTGGTGTATTCCGCCCTGATAGTGAGCCGTTACAGCCTGTGGGGGCTTATGGGTTGCCAGATCACGGAAATGCTCCTCAACCAGAGCGACGACAGCTTTATGCTCCAGCTTCCCCGCAGCGGCGATGACGATATTCTGCGTGCTGTAATGTTCATTCATATAGGCCATGAGCGTGTCACGCGTCATGGAACGAACATTATCCTCACTGCCAAGAATAGGACGCCCCATAGGCTGGTCAGGGTAAGCGCGTTCCTGAAAATAATCGAAGATGATATCATCAGGCGTATCATTGGCCTGTCCGATTTCCTGCAGGATCACGCCGCGTTCACGTTCAATCTCATCAGGGCTGAAAACGCTGTGGGTGAGAATGTCGCCGATAATATCGATGCCCAGAGGGAGATCCTCCTTGAGCAATTTGACGTAATAGGCGGTGTTTTCCCGCGCTGTATAGGCATTGATATGTCCGCCGACATTCTCGATTTCTTCGGCGATCTGCATGGCAGAGCGGCGTTTGGTGCCTTTAAAGGCCATATGTTCCAGAAAATGGGCAACGCCATTATTTTTCGCCGTTTCGTGGCGTGATCCTGCGGCGACATAGACGCCAAAGGAAACCGTTTCAACACGGTCAACATTTTCTGTCACAATCCTCAGGCCATTGGCCAGGGTTGTCTGTTCAATTGCGGGACTCATGAAGGCCTTTATTCAAAAATGATTAACGGGGCTGGATATGGGCTCTGATCGCGCTCTGCACGTCAGAAAGATTATTGGGCAATGTGCTGTAGCGTTCCTGGCGGCTGAACAGATCGGCCAGATGAGGCGGCAGTTCAGGCTGGAGGCCTGTGGCTTTTTTCACGGCATCGGGGAATTTGGCGGGATGCGCCGTAGCTGCGGCAATCATGGGGATATCGGCCTCTTTATAATGCCGTCCGGCTTCCAGACCAATGGCACTGTGAGGGTCGGCGCAATAATGTGATTCCGTGTAGAAACGGCGCATGGCAGCAATGGTTTCGTCATCATCAAGACGACGAGCGCTGAAATGCTCGCGTATCTTTTCCCAGGCATCATGGGGGACAGCCATGCGTCCTGTCTGCCGGAATTCCTGCATGATGGCGCAGCAGCGATCTGCATCGCGGTCCAGCATTTCGAAAAGGAGGCGCTCGAAATTGGAAGAGACCTGAATATCCATGGAAGGAGAGAGGCTGGGTTCGACGCCTGTCACACTCATATCGTTATTGAGCAGGAAGCGGGTCAATATGTCATTCTTGTTGGAGCCGACAATATGTTTCCTGATCGGCAGCCCCATTTGTTCCGCAGCCCAGGATGCCAGAACATTACCGAAATTGCCCGTCGGAACGGCGAAGGACACCTCCCGATCCGGCGCGCCAAGCGCAAGGGCGGAGCGGATGTAATAGGGGATCTGCGCTGCAATGCGGGCCCAGTTGATGGAGTTTACTGCGGAAAGGGAAACTTCCTGCCGGAAGGCTGTATCGGCGAACATGGCCTTGACCATATCCTGACAATCGTCAAAATCACCTTCTATGGCGATATTGAGGACATTATTATCCTGCACGGTCGTCATCTGACGGCGCTGGACCTCGGAAGTGCGTCCCAGAGGGTGCAGAATGACGATCTTTACCCGTGCCTTGCCCTTGAAAGCCTCTATGGCTGCTGAGCCTGTATCTCCAGATGTGGCACCGACAATGGTGACTGTGCGGTCTTCCCTTTCCAGCACATATTCAAAAAGCTGACCCAGCATTTGCATGGCCATGTCCTTGAAGGCAAGGGTCGGGCCATGAAAGAGTTCCAGTGAGAAAAGCCCGTTCTCGACTTCCACTAATGGCACGATGGCGGCATGATCGAAATGGCTGTAAGCCGCATGAGCCATGGTTCTCAGAGCTTCAGGCTCAATACTGCCAGCGGCGAAAAGGGAGATGACTTCTGCAGCGAGGTCAGGATAGGACAGACCACGCCATTTCAGGAAGGTCTCACGAGAGATTCGGGGCCATTCCATAGGGAGATAGAGCCCCCCATCAGGTGCGAGCCCGCTAAGAAGAATGTCAGAGAAAGAAGGATTTTTATCATGAGCGGCGCTGCGCGTAGATCGGTAAAGCATTATCTGTCCATCAAATGAAAAGATCAGGGAAGGTCAATCGTGAGTAGTTTCAGGGGAGCTGACATTTTGTCAGTCGTTTCTGTATCATTTCCGGTTCCGGTCAGAATGGCGAGCTTCGCCTGAGCGGTTCCCTGTGGGGGAATAAAGGCCATGTCCACAGCCTGCGTAAGACGCATGTCATGCGCCAGACGGAGCGGAAGTTGCTTATAGGGAACCTCGATCAGGTCGCCATGTTCGACATCGATCATATAGAGCGTGTTCTCAGGCGTGATGGCGAGACCACCGAGGCAGTATGAATTGCGCCATTTTACCATAGCTTCGAGCAATTCCGTGGCGCTGGTTGTGGGGTCATTGAGCAGAACGGTTTCAATCATGAAAAATGGCCCGGGCGGGGTCTGATAGAAAAGACGTTTTCCATCCTGACTGAGGGCGAGATACCGTACATTGCCGACACTCAGTCTTTGTCCTTTAGCGTTGCGCTCTATCTGGCCATTGCGTTTATAGGGCGTTTCAGCAATGAGACTGGGGAAATTGATCATCAGACGCCGGACAATGTTCGTCCTGAGATCGACGACGATAAGGGCAGGAGCCCCTTCATCCGAAATATAGGCAAAATCATTACCCACCTGCAAGGCTGGGATATGGCTGGTGGATGTGACCGCCTTCTGAAGGGGGGTGCGGCTTTTGATACGGCCATCAGGCGAGATATTACAAAGTTCCGGAGTAGCACCCTGTGTCACACCCCACAGACCGTTCCTGTTGCCCGCAAGCGCGCTGAAAGCTGGTAGTCCGGGAAGAGGGGGCTGGAGGGCTCCGGTCTGTGTATCAAGCCGGACGATATGTCCTGTGCCATCAAGACTGTAAAGCGTTCCGTCCGGGAGGCTGGCCAGAAGGGGAGAAAGCGTTCCAGAAACAGCCTGTTCGGTTTTGATTTGTGCGGGAACAGGTGCCTCTTTCAGCTCGTCTCTGGCGTGGGCGGCGGGCGTATGTATCAGGCCCATGCAGGCAAATGAGGCAAGGGTCAGACGCCCGAAAAGACGGCGCGTGACAGGGAAGTGAAACAAAGAAGACGTAGTCATAGTGCTATGTTTGGACTTTTCGTGACATTTGGCAAGATGAAGAAGAGAGACTAAATGATGATTAATCTCCATAGACTCTGATTTTGAGGGAGAAAAGACGCTATGGCTGCATTGTTGGATGAGGCCCTACAGTCATTCCAGTCAGGCAATTTTGAAGAGGCTGCCAGCCTGGCCCGTTCCGTTCTGGAGCAAAAGCGGGATGATCCTTACGCTATCCATATTCTGGCATCAATCGCACTGGTGCGAAACATGCCGGCGACGACCATTGCCCTTCTGGGGCGTATTCTTCCCTCTCTTCCGCAGGCAGAAGATCCTTTTCTTCTGGGCAGGGTCTATCAGACTTTCGGACGTGCCTTGATGTGTGAAAATCTTTTGGACGCGGCGCGATCGGCATTTTTTCTTTCCATCCAGTATTTCCCGGAGGAAGCTTCGGCTCATGCGGGGCTGGGAGAGACTCTCCTGAAGATGGGGCAGCCCGTTGAGGCCGTTTCCTCCCTCAGTCAGGCGATCAGGCTTAGTCCGAAAGAAGCGGTTCTCTGGGGGCTGCTGGGCGCGGCTTATATTCAGTGCGGGCAGTATCAGCAAGCGGTTCCTGCTTACGATCAGGCACAGAAAATAGTGCCGGAAGAGAGCAGCTTTTACGCCAATCAGGGCGTGGCCTTTTTCCATCTTGCACAATGGGAGAAGGCCCATGATGCTCTGGAAAAAGCCTTTTCCCTGGGTAACAGAAATATGGAGACGCAGCTCACCATGGCGCTTGTCCGGTTGTCATTGGGAAATGTGCTGTCGGCAAGAAAAATTTTTCAACAGCTCTATAATTCTTATCCTGACAATCCGGCGCTTTTACTGGCTTATGGAAGTTTCTGTTATGAGACGGGAGAGCGTAACGAGGCTGAAACGCTTTTTCTGGCAGCGGGGAAATGTGACCCGTCCTGCGACGTGAATGACGTTACAGTTGCCAAGGCGGCTTTTAATCGTGGTGCTATTGCGCTGGAAAAAGGTCAGTGGGATGAGGGATGGTCTTTATATGAGCAAAGGAAGGTTTTTTCTCCCCAGCTTCACGACGCTTCCTTGCCTGAATGGGACGGGTCAACTGGCGAAGAGGCTGTCGCCCTGAAGCTGGAAGGCGGCGCAGGGGACGTAATGATGTTCCTGAGATTTTTGCCTGATGCAGCTATGAGACGGCCTTTGAGGCTCGATTTCCCTCCCGATATGCTGGATATGCTCGCATTTATGCCCGATGTGCCGCGCAGCAGGCTGGTTGCTGCTGGCGCTCCAGTTATTGCCTGGCAAAGTCTGAACAGTCTGCCTTTCCTTTTGGGGAAGAAGCCGGATCCGAAGCCTTATCTGCATGTTCCCGGTTCGGTTGAGCCGGATTTGATAGGGCTATGCTGGGCAGGAAATGCTGATTATCTCTATGACCGGCGCCGCTCTGTGCCTGTTTCCCTTCTGGAGCCTTTGCGCTGGATAAAAGGCGTCAGATTTTTAGGGCTGCAAAGGGAAGGCGTGCCGGACTGGATGGAAAAAGCCCCGCTTGCGCATCTTTCAGATCTGGCGTTGGCCGTGCAGCGTTGTGCGCTTGTGATCAGTGTGGATAGTCTTGTGGCCAATATGGCAGGGGCCATGGGCAAGGATTTATGGTTATTGCACCGTAAAGGGGGTGACTGGCGATGGTCTCATCATTTCTGGTACCGGAATGTCAGACTCTTTGCCCCCGATCAGGAGAGCGACATACCGGAAGAAACTTGGAAGCCAGTTATCAGGACCCTCGGGGAGGCTGTTGTGACATGGGCAGCGCAGGGCCATAGGCTCTGACAAGAACAACCGTCACAATGATGACGGGGCCGCTATAGAGCCATAAAAACAGGTCATGAATGCTCCCGTCCAGTATGAGAGCCAGAAAGGGGATGAACAGGGTCAGACCCTGTCCCCATAGGGCAAGGGGCCGCGGGATTCTGGCGAGAAGGGATGGTGTTCTTTCTTTCGGCGCCGTCAGGGACAGACGCGTTATGGCCCAGAGACTCCAGCATATGAGAAAAAGCCAGATCATGCGTTTCTTCCTTTCCGAAGGTTCAGGGAAGAAAAGGCAGCCAGACCAGCGAGAATCGCGCAGCCATCAATAATGAGGCAGGTGACGCTTCCCGGTGAAAAGAAGGGCCTTGTGAATATATCAAGCGGGAGGAGGCCGAACCCGGCAATCATGAGCAGATAAGGCAAAAAAGAGCGGGCTGTGCCGGCTATGAAGCTGAGGAGGTAACAGCCTCCCCACAGGCTGAAAAAGGCCAGATTTTCCCATTGATAGACCTCCATAAAAGGAGGGGCAGGCAGACGGGAAATACCCAGCAAGCCGAGTGTGGCAAATGGCAGTCCCATGATCGTACCGTCATTCAGGGCCTTGTAAAAGCGACATGAAAGACCGGGAGGGGACTGATTTTTGCCCTGTTTATGAAGTTCCGCCTTATAGAAAAAGATCAGTCCGCTTCCTGTGAGGGTAGCGCCTATCAGACCAATCAGGGCGATACACCAGCGCAGTGCGCCATGCGCCCACCTTATTTTATGCACGCCGTGAAGCAGGGCATGGAACGTGCAGGGCTGCGACGGAGAGGAGCTGTGTTTACCTTCTGTGGATATGAAGGGTCGGCTGCTACAGAATTGGCTTTCATCTCCCCGGATGAAATGCAGCCCCTCCGGGGTATCAAGAAAGAAACTGCCCTCCAGATTGTGCCACTCCTCTTGCCCTTTGGCGATTATGGGGCTGAGAGGGGGCAAGGACTGATAAGTCAGGGCAGGAGCTTCTTTTTTGCTGTGATGATGGCCGATGAGTCCAAGCTGGTGCAGGTCAAGACAGGCTCCCGAAAAACCGATAACCATCAGGACAGGGAAAATGACGCACCCGATAAGAAGATGCAGATCCAGCAGCTTTCTCTTGTCTGGTGCCTGGGGGCGGAACAGGAGCAGGTCAGAAAAAAACAGCTTCCAGTGCATCCAGAGCCCGGTGATGGAGGCTATGACCAACCCGATAAAGGCGAACAACCCGATCAGGGCGCCATAAAAGGCGGGAAGGCGAATGTCGCTATGTAATGTAACGAAAAAAAGCCCCCCGACATGATTCCGCGTGGGAATGACAGCGCCCGTTGTCGGGTTTAACGCAGGGCCGAGAAAATTATGCCCGTCGAAATGCCAGATTCTTATAACAGGGTCATCCCGTGTGGGCAGACGCAAAAAGCTGTTAGGATAATCCTGCAAGGACTGGGCAAAAAGCTTTTCAGCCTGCTCTATGCCCTTTTCAGTCAAGGGTGCGTTATTCAAGGCCGTCTGGGGTTCCATCCATTGCTGGAGCCCGGCGCTGAAACTGGCCAGAGTGCCGCTGAAGAACAGGATAAACAGGACAAGGCCAGCCGGGTAACCAATCCATTTATGAAAAAAGGCCAGCCAGGAACGTAAAAAAGGGGTCATGGAACCAGTTTGGAACGGGGCATAATCGCCTTCTGGGGAAACTAGCCCCCCTTATCGTTTATTTCAAGGATCGTAACGCTGGTCATGGTCTCAGGGGTGGCGATGGAGTTTTCCCGTATCCTGCTTTGGAGGCAGGCCGAAACTTGCCTTATAGTCGCGGCTGAAGTGCGAGGGGCTTTCATACCCGACCTGATAGGAAGCCGCTGCTGCATCGAGATTTTCATTAATCATCAGGCGGCGTGCCTCGCTCAGGCGCAGCCATTTCTGATAATGCAGGGGGCTTCTTCCCGTAAGCCGGCGGAAATGATGATGCAGACTGGAGGGACTCATATGAACGCGTTCGGCAAGATGGGCTATCCGCAAGGGCTGAGCGTAATTTTCCTTCAGCCAGTCTATGGCGTTTCGGATCGAGGCGCTTGCACTGCCTGTTGAGGCAATTTGCCAGAGGACAGGGGCAACATCCTGCATCAAAAGCCGGCAGTAAAGTTCTTTTTTGATTAACGGGGCCAGAACGGGGAGAAGCACCGGTTCATCCACCAGGGAGAGCAGGCGCAGCAAGGCTTCGAGGAAGGGGGGCGTGACCTCTCCAGTTGCGACGCTTGAAGAGGCGGTTTTTTCATGGTGTAGAGGTGGCAGCTGTGAGGCTGTTTCGATAAGCATGCTTCGTTCAAGATCAAGGGAAAGACCGAGACAAGGCGTTTCAAGCGTTGCTTCAATGATCTGGCTGCTTGCGGGGAGGTCGAGCGCAACGGCCAGCATATGGCTGCTGTCATATCTGAAGGTCTTTCCGTCGATCATCATTTGTTTGGCGCCCTGACAGACCATGACGATGCCCGGGCGGTACAGGCAGGCGCAGGCCTCGCGGGTTTTTTCGCGCCTGAAAAGGGCAAGGCCGGGAATGGGGGAGGGGTAGCTCCCCACATCAGGTGCAAGGCGGCCAAGAAGTGTGACCAGCCGCGTCAGGAGAGTATCAGACTGTCGCGTCATAAAGGCAGGAATAATGTTGCATGTTGCAGGAGTGTGCGTCGTTTTACCTCAGGGAGTCCTGTTTCGGGTGGTAAACTCCACTGGTTTGCAGGATCAGGCAAGAATAATGCTCAATCGTAAGATCACATGAAGCATTTTGCCATGTCATTTTTCCAAACGATATTTATTTCTGGAGGTGACTATGGATTACGTAAATCTTGGGCGTACGGGCCTTAAAGTCTCGCGCCTTTGTCTTGGGTGCATGAGTTTTGGGGAGCCAGAGCGTCTTCCCCAGCCATGGTCCCTGGATGAGAAGGCATCCCGCCCTTTTTTTCGTCAGGCGCTTGAAGCGGGGATTAATTTTTTTGACACGGCCAATATTTATTCCGGCGGCAGCTCGGAAGAAATAACTGGCCGGGCGCTTAATGATATGGCGCGACGCGATGAAATCGTCGTGGCGACCAAGGCCTTCTTCCCATGGCGGAATGCTCCCAATACGGGTTTCCTTTCACGCAAGGCGCTGTTTCAGTCCATAGATGACAGTCTGAAACGGCTTGGCATGGAGTATGTTGATCTCTACCAGATCCACCGTTTTGACCATGATACGCCGGTTGAGGAAACCATGGAGGCGCTTCATGACATCGTGAAGGCAGGGAAGGCCCGTTATATCGGCGCCTCTTCGATGGAAGCATGGCGATTCGCCAAAATGCAGCATGTTGCGGAACGTAATGGCTGGACGCGTTTTGTCTCCATGCAGCCGCAATATAATCTCCTTTACCGGGAAGAGGAGCGGGAGATGCTGCCTTTATGCGCTGATCAGGGTGTTGGCGTCATTCCGTGGAGTCCTTTGGCGCGGGGCAGATTGACGCGGGACTGGAGCGACGTCACGAACCGGAGCCAGAATGATGCTTTTGCGCTCAGAATGTACAAGAACGCTGAAAAGCAGGACCAGAAAGTGGCTGAAATAGTGGCGCGAATCGCTAATGAGCGTCAGGTGCCGCGCGCATCTGTTACCCTGGCATGGTTATTATCAAAACCCGTCATTACGGCGCCGATTATTGGGGCAACGAAATCCGTGCATCTGGAAACGGCCATCAGCGCACTGGATCTTTGCCTGACTGAAAAGGAAATTTCTGACCTTGAAGCGCCTTACGTGCCGCATTGGGTGGACGGAATTGTCCCGCCTTTATCAGATCAGCCGCTCACCATAACGCCACCACGCGCCTGATTCCTGCCGGGCTTGCCTCTATAGGCGATCAGGCGTAAGCAGTGGGAACGGACCGAACAAGTGTGTGGTAGCCTTGTCCGATCCTGACCATCAACTGAGTAAATCTTTACAGGATCTCAGCTAATGACTGCTTATGTTTGTATCATGGGGCTATTGGCCCCATCCAGTCGTGTGCGCACGCCAATTTCTTATGGAATTGGTGGGGCCTTTGTGCGGCTTTTTCTCTTCAGGAAATATCGAAAACGGATCTGTCCTGCGCCTCTGTAACGGTGAGTGGTGTGGCAAGGGGGAACGGACCGATAACAGCCTTGCCGTTTTTTACCTTATAGAACGACTCTCTGGGTCGCCTGGTGCGTGTTTTCTTCCGGTCACACGAGAGAAAAACCGGAAGCGACGGATCAACCGGAATGGGGAAGCTGAGTCTCTCCCGTGGTCTTTTCATAATGCCTTTCAAAAGCATTTAGAAAGACCAGTCCTGTATGGCCTTATCGCCCTTCTTTTGGGGGTGCGGTAAGGCCTTTTTTATTGCCTAATATTTAAGCATATAATCGGTAGATTTCTTGACACGTTTTTTCTTATGGAATAACAACCACTTCCAACAAGAGTGTTCCCCGCACGCGCGGGGATGAACCTATTCACGATGTTTTTATGGTTTCATCTTTAGGTAAAAATGCCCGTTATCCCATAGACTCATTACGAGATGATGTTTCAGGGGAAGAAAGGGGCTGGGACAATGAAGTTTATTACAGCGCACGATTTTATGCCTCATCTGGACTGGAAGGCAGCTGTTGCCGCCATCAGGAACGGGCATCGTTTTGCAAAAGCGGAGACGAACGATTCGCTTCTTGGGCCAAGGGAAGCCAGCTTGTTCACCCGTTCAGCCTACGCACAGGGGAGCGGTTGTGGCGTCAAGGTCGTGACAATCTTTAAGGATAATCCACATCTTGGTCTGCCAGTTGAACAGGGCATCGTCCTTTTCTTTGATGAAAAGACAGGCAGTCTGAAATCACTATTGGAAAGTCCTTTGGTGACAGGCATCAAGACAGCGGCTGATTCGGTCTGTGGAGCGGTTTGTCTGGCGCGAAGCGACAGTCAGACATTGCTGATTGTCGGGGCGGGGCAGATGGCGCGCTCTGTTGCCGAGGCTTATAATGCGCTGTTCCCGTCCCTGAAGAGGATTATGATCTGGAGCCGTCGCCCCGAGCAGGCAGAGAATCTGGCGCGTGAATTAATGTCTCTTGCCTGTCCCGTCAAAGCGGTTTCTGATCTGCCAGGTGCCTGCGGAGAAGCTGATATTATTTCCACGGTTACGGCGGCTTGCGAGCCAGTGATTCACGGCGCCTGGATAAAGCCTGGTACGCATATCGACCTTATTGGCGCCTACCGACCGGATATGAGAGAGGCTGATGATAACCTCATCGGGAAAGGGCGTGTTTTTGTGGATTCGTATGACACGACCATCCACCATATTGGCGAGCTGCTCCTCCCGATTCAGGCCGGTGTTCTGAGTGAGGATGATGTTCAGGGGGATCTTTATGCCCTGATTGCCGGAAAATGTGGCCGTCAGACCACTGGAGACATCACCATTTTCAAGAATGGGGGCGGGGCGCATCTGGATATAATGATAGCCCGTTATATTACCGAGACGCTGGCCGGCGTTCAGTGACTCTCACTAAAGAGGCTCTCTGCTGTTGCGGATACGCCTCATGACAGTGTTCTCGCTTGAGCCTTCCTGTCGGCATCATGTCCACTTCGGGGTATATGGCTTCACGTGGCAGATGGTCATAACGGTCAGACACATATCAGCCAGATATGTCCGGCACTGATATTTGTAGCGGAAGGCCAGTGGTAAGGACGTTCTAACGAACCCTGATTTTTTGCAGTTCATAGAATCGGCAGGAATTCCCCAGAAAATTAATTATTTGACAAGTTTTTATTGCAAGTAATTCTTAACTTCATTAGAAGCGTGACCGTGATCCTTCCTTCTGATGTCAAGTTTGAGTTATGTCCAATCACCTGCCTGTTCAAAAAGCCCGCTTTTCCTTCCGCTCTCTGTGTTTGATTGGTGGAAGTGTTTTGTCTTTTTCAACCATGGCCATTGCCGAGGAGAGCAAGCCGGAGGATGAAAAGAAGAAACCTGCGGCCGCTGCGCCCTCTTCAGAGGAAACTATTATCGTAAAGGCGCAGAAGCGCGAGCAGATGCTTGTCAGCTCAGGGGGTCAACTGGGTGTGCTGGGGGAGAAAAAAGGTCTTGATGTGCCTTTTAACATTCGCAGTTACAATTCAAGCCTTGTCGATAACCAGCAATCCCAGTCTCTGGGGCAGGTCTTGCAGAATGATCCCGCTGTCAGAACCACCTATGGTTACGGGAATTTCTCCGAGCTTTTCATTATTCGTGGTTTTCCCGTCTATGGAGATGACGTGGCTATTAACGGTCTTTACGGTATTGTTCCCCGCCAGATCGTCTCTCCTCAGCCTTATGGCAAAATCCAGCTTCTCAATGGCGCCAGTGCTTTTCTCAATGGAGCAGCACCTGGCGGAACGTCTATTGGCGGGACGATCAACCTGCTTTTCAAACATGCTGAATCAACGCCTATCACGCGCATCACCGGTGATTATACAGGGACAGGAATGGGTGGGGGTGCCCTGGATATCGGACGTCGTTTTGGCGAGGGCAAACAGTTCGGTATGAGACTGAATGTCGCTGGTATGTCAGGCCAGACATCCATTGATCATGAAAAGCGTCATTCTACAATCGTGAGTTACGATACGGATTGGCATGATGACAAAACCCGTATCACCCTTGATATGAATTACCAGAATCAAGGCGTCCAGTGGGGGCGGCCTTCCGTTATGCTGGGCGCGGGTACCACGAAGGTTCCACACCCCGTAAAGCCGTCTCATAATTTCGGTCAGCCATGGTCTTATAATGAGCTCAATTATATTTCCGGCATGCTCAATATTGAGCATGATCTTACCGATAATATCATGCTTTATGGCGCTTTTGGCGGTCTGGGCGGTGATGAAGCGGGCGATTATTCGACCTTTACCATGAAAAATGCGGCAACAGGGGCTGGCACGACGGGGGCGATGTACGTTCCCTATATCCAGACCAATGAAAGCACACGTGCGGGGATGAGGGGGCATTTTGATACAGGGCCGGTCAAGCATGAAATCAATCTGGGAGGTTCGGCCCTGTGGGAAGATGTAGACACCGCCTGGTCCATGGGCAAGGCGACGCCGAGCAATATCTATAATCCCCATTATGTGGAAAAGCCCGATCATTACCTGTCGGGGGGGAATATAAACAATCCCAAAAGACGGTCTGCCGAGCGGCTCTATAGCCTCTATTTTTCAGACACAATGTCCTTTCTCAAAGGGCGCGTGGCTCTGACAGGCGGGTTTCGTTACCAGAATATCATGACCAGGGAATTTGATTATAAGACCCTTGCAAGAGACCAGCATTATGATCGTGATGCCATTACCCCTGTGGTAGGGCTGGTCGTTCATACAACGCGTCATACGTCGCTTTATTTTAACCGCATCGAGGGTATCGCCCCTGGCCCGCAGGCGCCAAGCAGTGCCATTAATGCAGGGCAGCTCTTTTCGCCTTATCGTACGGTGCAATATGAGATCGGGGCCAAATACGATATTGGCAAGCTCAGTGCGTCTTTGGCTTTTTACAGAATGTCTCAGCCTAATGCCTATTCCACACCTTATGGCACTACGGGTACGACAATTTTCAGCACAGATGGCCGTCAGCGTAATCAGGGGATTGAGTTCAACCTGGATGGTGAAATTGTCAAGGGGCTGCGCTTTAACGGGGGAACGTCCATTACAGATGCCGTCCAGCGCCGTACGGCCAAGGGGCTGTATGATGGCAACAAGGCTATAGGCGTGGCCGCCTATACGATTAACGGCAATCTTGAATATGACATTCCACGTGTCAAAGGGCTGACCCTGACAGGGCGCGTTACGCATACAGGCCATCAATATGCTGATAACGCCAATATGGCCAAGGTTGCCAGCTGGACGAGTTTCGACCTTGGAGGACGCTACGTCTTCATGCTTGAGAAACACCCGATGACATTGCGTCTTAGTGTCGAAAATCTGGCGAATACGCGTTACTGGGCTTCAGCCTATGGTGGTTACCTGACAGAAGGCATGCCCAGAACGTTCAAGTTTTCTGTGACGACGGATCTGTAAGTATGTTGAGCAGAGCGGCACGGATACGGTGTTGGTCGGTTTCAGCGGTGAATTTACGGCCATTCCGGTCGGAAATATAAAATACGTCAACAACCCTCAGCCCATAAGTGGCGATATGGGCTGAAGAAATGACAGCGCCTTCCTGATAGAGGGTGTAGGTGATGTCATGCAGCAGGGCAGGACGGTCCCGCCCTGCAACTTCGAGAATAGTATAGAGTTCCGAAGCGTTATTGTCATAAACGACGCGAGAGGGAATATAAAAGGCTCCCATGCGGCGCGTCAGGGGAAGAGTGGCCGCTTTCAGGGCTTCTTCAAGCCGGATTTTACCTTCGAGCACATTGCAGATTGTTTTCTGAAGTCGTTCAATATGGCTGGGTTCCTCAAAGGCCTCACCATATCCATCCTGTATCCAGAAGGTATCAAGGACCATATCGTTGGAAAATGTGTGAATGCGCGCATCTGAAATAATGGCGCCACACAGGGCGAGAGCGCCCGCAATTTTCGAGAAAAGTCCTGGTTGGTTATGGCAGAAGATCGTCAGCTCGGTAATATCGCGGCTGGGCAGGGGCTGGATGTCAATCGTGGCGGGCACGTCGTCTTTATGCGTGGCGATCATGCGGGCATGGCGCTCAAGGGTATCCTGGTCAAAGCTGAGCCAATAGCCAGGTCGCCCGAGCGCCATGAAGGCGGTGATGTCCTCATAGCTCAGATCAGCCATAAGGGCCGTTCTGACAGAAGCCTTGATGTCATTGACGCGACTGTCATCTTCAGCTGTCTGCAAGCCGCCATCAAGCACATCGGCAATGCGGGAATAAAGCCGGTGGAGGAGTGTCGCTTTCCAGGCATTCCAGGCTCTGGGGCTAACGGCGCGGATATCGGCAATGGTCAGAAGCAGGAGCAGTTTCAGTCGTTCAGGAGACTGAATCGTATCGGCGAGATCCAGAATAGTGTTAGGGTCATCAATATCGCGTGTAAAAGCGGTATGAGTGAGTAGAAGATGATGCAAAATCAGCCAGGAAACCGTGTCAGCCTCCTCTTGGGAGAGGCAGAGCTGCTGGCAGATGCGTGGGGCAAGGTCAGCGCCCACGCTGGAATGGTCTCCGCCATATCCCTTGCCGATATCATGCAGAAAGGCTGCGAGGTAAAGCTCCCGCCGGGCCTGAAGTTCCTTGGTCAGTCCGTAGGCAAAAGGGATTTCGTCAGCCATACGACCTGCTTCAATCTGGCGGAGAATTCTGACAGATTCGATACTATGTTCGTCAACCGCGTAGATATGATAGCTGTCGAACTGCGTGCGTCCCACAATGCGTGACCAATAGGCGATGTAACGGCCAAGAAGACCAGTTTCGTTGAAGAGGGGGAGGAGGAATGGGCGCTCTTTTTCTTCCTTGTGAGGGGCTTGCGGGTTTTTAAAGGCAGGATCACAGAGCAAATTAAGAAAGATCTCGGCAATTTCGGGATTGCCCCGCAGAGAGGTGGCAAACTGCTCATTGGTGATGAGATGTTGCACAGCGCTGGGATGGAGTTCCAGCTGGTAACGGCGGGCACAGTCAAGGATTTTGAACAGTTCCACCACTTTCTGCTGGCAGGCTTTTTGTGCGTCAAAGGCAAGGCGTCCATTGATGCGGACAAATTCTTCAGGCCCCTGTTCTACAACAGGAGACGTGCCGCTCTGCTGCTCAAGAACATGCAGCATGATGGCAGGTTGCAGCACGCGTGCCAGACGCAGGACGATACGGGCCATGAGAAAGTAATGGCGCATGAAGCGCTCAACGCCTTTTTGATGCCCATGAGTGGCATAGCCCATGCGGGCGCCGATAATAGGCTGCACGTCAAATGTCAGGCGTTCCTCATTACGGCCTGTGATGTAATGAAGGTGAAAACGTACCGTCCATAGAAACGTCCATACTTTCTGGGCGCGGTAACTTTTATGGGGGGAAAGGAGACCCAGTTTTACGCAGGTTGGTGCCAGACTCAGGGCACTATGAGCCAAGTCTCGCCCGGGCATAAGCACTTCCAGACTGGCACGACCAATCCAGTTGAGAACCTGAAGGTCACGCAGCCCGCCGCGCCCTTCCTTCAGATTGGGTTCGACCAGAAAGGGTGTTTCGCCAAACCGTTGATGCCGAATTTCCCTTTCTCTGATCTTGGCCTTGATGAAATCAATCAGAGGGCGTCCTGTCAGGTAAGCTCGTAATCCGGTTTGTATGGCGTCAGCCAGTGCTGTATCACCATGAAGAGGACGGAGATAAAGGAGGGTTGTGCACATGGTTTGGTCGTTCTGTGCACCCAGAAGGCAGCTTTTGACCGAATGTGTTGCATGGCCAACTTTCAGCCCGAGATCCCAGAGGCTGTAAAGAATATATTCGATCTGTTTCAAAAGTGTGGGAGAAGGATGATTGTCGGTGACGAAAAGCAGATCAATGTCACTGAAAGGGGCCAGAAGACCAGCACCATAGCTCCCCGTTGCACAGAAACAGAAGGGTTCGGAAAGGCCGCTCTGATCCAGTCCTGCATAGTTGGTGAGGTGAAGGATCACCTTGTCCATGGCAGCAGCTAAAGCATGACCTGCCTCAACGCCATTCAGTTTCCGCTCTTCAAAGGCTTTCCTTATGTCTTCACGCTGTTTCCCCAGTTCGCGCCGCAACAGGTTTACCGCTTCGTTACGGGCCAGTCGAAACGTATAGGAGCCCGGTAGCCCGTCATTCTGCTCAGGTGTTGAAGAGGTCATAAATAAGGACGCCTGAAAGGTAAAATTGTTAAAAGAAAACAGAAGGAAATAAAGAAAGCTACGGTATCGATTCTGTTTAGTGTCTCTGTTGCAGGATGTTACGTTACCGTTCCATAAAAGACCATATCTTTTAGACGATAGAGCATGTCATGAGCCTGACGTGGTGTAAGTGTGTCAGGATCAAGTTCCTCAAGAGTGTGCTGTAATTTCGTTAATTTATCGAAAATAACAGGAAATTCGGGAAGATGTTTTTTTTCTTCTGTCGTCGGGAAGAGGGGCAAAGGAGCACTGATTTCCTCTCCAAGATCAATCTGTTCTTTCTCAAAGACCGTCAGGAGGTTTTGCGCGCGCTGAAGGACAGATCTGGGAATGCCAGCCAGTCTGGCAACGTGCAGTCCCCAGCTTTTTCCGGCGAGGCCGGGTTTGACCTCATGTTGGAAAATGACTTTCCCCTCCCATTCTTTTACAGACATGGTGTAGGGAGCAAGTCTGGACAATCTTCCAACAAGGGTTCCCAGTTCATGAAAATGCGTGGCGAATATAGTCCTTGACTCAAGTTGTGAATGAAGGGCTTCCAATGTGGCCCAGGCGATGGCCAGCCCATCAAGCGTGGAGGTCCCGCGGCCTATTTCATCGACCACGACCAGAGAATGTGGCCCCGCCTGATTTAGTATGGCAGCTGTCTCTGTCATTTCCACCATAAAGGTCGACTGTCCGCGCGCCAGATCATCAGAGGCACCAACACGCGAAAACAACCTGTCAACAAGCCCGATTTTGGCTGAAGCTGCCGGCACGGGTAGCCCTGCCTGGGCCAGGATGACAGCGAGAGCGGATTGACGAAGGAAAGTCGATTTGCCGGCCATATTGGGGCCGGTCAGTAAAATGACATGCTTTTCTGGTGGCAGGTTACAATTATTGGGAATAAATCTGGCGCCGCCGGAAGGATTGGCCCTCAGGGCGTCATCGACCACAGGGTGACGACAGGCTTCAAGGGAAAATTCAGTGCCATTTGAAAGGGTTGGACAGCACCATTCCCCGCTTTTGAACAATTTTGTGCAGGAGAGCAGTGCATCCAGTTTGGCCAGTGCAATAGCTACTTCATCAAGGGCAGGGGTTGCGAGAATATGCTCGCAAAGATCATCAAAAAGATGACGTTCAAGCCGGGAGGCCTTCTCTCCGGATTCGGCGATATCCTGATCAAGCTTGGCCAGTTCGTCTGTGGAAAAACGGGAAAGATTGGCGGTCCCCTGCCGGAAAAGGAGTCCTTCGTGTTTTTTGAGTTTATTGGCGGCTGCGGCCGTGACTTCGATAACGTAGCCAAGCTGGCTATGATGGCGGATGCGCAGATTCGAAATATCATACAGCTCGGCCAATTGTGCCTGAAGCTGGATGATTTTACGGCGCCCATTATCGCGCAGATCCCTTATCTTATCGAGTTCAGGATCAAAACCGGTTGCAATGACGCCGCCTTCCTCGATCCTTGCAGGAAGATCCTGAGACAGGGCGCTGATCAGTCGGTTCAGCAGTGTGTCGGCGCGTCCGTACAAGGTTGATGCGAGAGAGCGCATATAAGGGGGCAAGTTTTCCTTGCAGGGTACCAGCAAATGGGTGATTGTCTCAGCGGCCTTGAGCGTGTCACGTACGGCAGCCAGATCACGCGGGAGAGCGCGTCGGCTGGAAATGCGCCCTAGTGCACGTGCGCAATCAGGTGTCTGTTTCAGAATGGACTGGAAGGTTTTTGTCAGATCAGGTTGTTGGCTTAACCATACCCAGCCGCCCTGACGACGCTGGATAAGTTCCAGATTCCTGCTGGGTGAGGAAAGCCAGCGTGCCAGAAGCCGCATACCCGCTGCCGTTTCTGTAAAATTTATGCTGTTGAAAAGCGTGTGCCTGGTGCCACCATCACGTGACTGGAGGATTTCGAGGCTTTGACGGGTGGCTGGATCAATGCCCATCACATTTTCTGCGCCCTCTTGCAAAGGGCGGCTGAGGCGGGGGAGTTTTCCAGCCTGACTGCGACGCACATAATTGATGAGTGTCGCACAGGCGGCCATCTGCTCATCGGGGAAATCCCCAAGGGCGCTCATCTGCGTGATGCCGTAAGCCTCGAAAAGGGATTTTTGCATCAGGTCAGGAGCAAGTCTGCTGACCGCCGGAGCAATGCGGGATTCGTAATCTGCTGGGATAAGAGAGCGTTCTGCTAGAATCTCCGAAGGTTCAAGCCTGGCCAGCAATTCGGGCAGTTCCTTGAGAGGCAGGGACGTCGTTTCCACATTGCCGGTTGAAATATCAATCCAGGCGGCTCCCACAGGAGTTTTTGGTTTTTTGTCCAGTTTGAGCGCACAGAAAAGGAGATTGGCTCTTCCGGCTTCCAGAAGTTCATCCTCAGTAAGGGTACCTGGAGAGACAACGCGCGTGATTTCGCGTTTCAGAGGGCCTTTCTGTCCTTTTGATGGTGTTTCGGTCTGATCTGCGACGGCGACCCTGAAGCCTCGTTTGATCAGACGCAGAAGATAAACTGACGCGGCAGCAGCTGGAACACCGCACATGGGGATTGGATCGCCATCATGAGTGCCACGGTTGGTCAGGGAAATATCAAGGGCGAGAGCGGCAGTCTGGGCGTCGCCAAAAAAGAGTTCGTAGAAATCACCCATTCTGAAAAAAAGCAAGGCGTCAGGTTCCTGTTCCTTGAGCGCGAACCACTGGGCCATGGCTGGTGTCGCGTTTTTGGCAGACGGGACAGGCATGGGCGTGAAATCTGGGCTGGCAAGAGACATAGCAACGAAGCACCTGACATAAGGAAACAGGAGAGACGGAAAATCAGTGACAATAAGGAAAATTTCGTATTGGAAGGATTTTACGGCGATTGAGTGTTTTGGGCAAATTTTTGGCTAAAGTTCTTTCAGGCAGAGCGTTTGAAGCGCCGCCGGATCAATGAGAGCAAATCAGAAGGGGAAACCAGTCGGAAGAGAACAAGCAAAACGCCGTAAAAGAGTATATTGGCAGCGATCAGACTTCCAAGGGCCGTCAGTCTGGGGAATGCCGACCAGTCAGGTGCCTGAGGGAGAAAGAGATGCAGGGTTGTATAGGCACTCAGTCCCATTACGGTACAGGCAAGCGTTATCTTGCCATAGCGTTTTATGGCCCGTCCATCAGGGCGGAATAGCCCCTTGCGCCAAAGGATGAAAGCCAGCAGACAGAGATTTATTATACCAGAAAGCGTGCTTGCGAGGGGAGGGCCTATATGGGCCAGTGAGCGGTAGAACAAAAGATTGAAAGCAAGGTTCAGAACCAGTGTAAAAAGCCCGATATAAACAGGTGTTTTGGTGTCTCCCTGGGCGAAAAAGGCTGGAGCCAGAAGTTTTACGAGGATAAAGGCGGGTAGTCCCAGCGCATAGGCCTGTAGGCATTGTGCTGAGTTGATGAAGTCATGATGGGTGAAATGCCCATAACCAAACAGGCCGCTCATGATCAAGGGAGCCAGTGCGATCAGGCCAAATGTTGCGGGCAGTGTCAAAAGGAGGGCGTAGTCAAGAGCTTTGTTCAGGCTTTGTTGCATGCCTGTGATATTTTTTGCCACGACATGTTGCGTCAGGAGGGGAAGGAGGGTTGTTCCCAGTGCGCTTCCCAGTACGCCAAGTGGGAGTTGATTGATGCGGTCGGCGAAATAGAGCCATGAAATGGAACCGGCAGGTAGTAATGTACTGATAATCGTATCAATGGCGAGATTAAGCTGGGTGACGCCAGAGCCGACGAGACCAGGGGCGATCCGTCTCAGAAGAAGGGTGATGTCCGGATTATGGCCCGGCCATGAAAAACGGGGCAGGAGGTGAAATCTTCTGGCAGCCCATAAAAGCGCTCCTAGCTGGATGATGCCAGAGATTGTGATTCCCCATGCGCTACTGAGGGGAACATCGTGAATTCCGAAAGCACCGATGAGAATAGCGGTAATTCCGACGATATTGAAGCTGACATAGGCCGCTGCGGCCACGCCGAAATGATGGCGCGCATTAAGTATGCCGGCGATGAGGGCTGCACAGCATATGAACACCATATAGGGCATTGTTATGCGCGTTAAGGTAATGGCGAGTGTGTAGCGGCTGGCATCGCCATGTTTGAAGCCCGGAGCGATAAAGCTGATAACAAGGGGCATGAATATTTCGCATAACAAGGCGAAAATAACGAGCCAGGCCAATAAGACAGCCATGGCCTGTCCTGCAAATCTGAGTGCCTTTTCTGGTCCTTTTTCCTCATATTGTGCAGTGAAAAGCGGTACAAAGGCGGCGTTAAAGGCTCCCTCTCCCAGAAGGCGGCGAAACATGTTGGGAATGCGAAACGCCACCTGATAGGCATCCTGCAAGGGACCAGCCCCCAGAAAGATGGCGAGAAGCTGGTCGCGGACAAGCCCAAGCAAGCGCGAGAGCATGGTCCATCCACCAACGGTCAGAAGGTTGCGCAGCACGATAGAATTTACCCTTCAGGAAAGGACGGTCAGTCTTTGCTTGCCAGATGTTTGACAGCCCTGTGGAAGCGTCTGTGGGCGGGAGAGGTCAAAGGAGTGTACCAGGAATGGAGGTGGCCTTTGCGGTCAATCAGATATTTATAGAAATTCCAGCGTGGCAGTGACAGGAACCCACCCTCTTTTGCCAGCCACTGGAAAAGGGGAATGGCGCCAGGTCCCTTGACCGTGGATTTGCTTGCCAAGGGGAACGTGATACCATAATTTTTTTCACAAAATCCCCATATATCCTGTGTTTTTTCAAATTCCTGATTACCGAAATCTCCGCTCGGAATGCCAATGATGACGGGGCCGTCAGAACCAGCCTGATACAGTTCTTCCCATAGTTCCTGAAGTGCTTCATATTGTGGTGTAAAACCACATTTTGAGGCGGTATTGACTATAATAAGCGGGCGACCTTGCCATTGGGAGAAATCAAGCGTCCCGCCATTAAGGGATGGAAGGGTAAAATCATAGGCTGTTTTACTCATGGCGTGGCTTTCAGTTGTAATGATCGGGGCGGCGCGCGGCGAAACAGGCTTACTCCAGTCGAGAGGGGCGATCAAGCAGTTCGTCGCGCGCTTGTGCAGGCGTAATTTCTCCTTTTAACAGTCTGTTAACAGCATCCATGACAGGGGTTTCGACCCCGTAACGCGGACCAAGCCCGCAAAGCGTTTCGGCAGAAAGGGCACCCTCGGCGACAGTGCTCCGTTTTGCAAGAACATCGGAAAGAGAGGCTCCCTTTCCCAAAGAGACTCCCAGACTGTAATTTCGTGATCCTGCTCCTGTGCAGGTCAGGATGAGATCTCCCACGCCCGCCAGACCATAAACGGTTCGGCTTTGTCCCCCCATGGCTTCGACCAGACGGCCCAGTTCGGACAAAGCGCGTGTGATGAGTGCGGCGCGCGCATTTTCACCCAGTCCGGCTCCGATAGTAACGCCAGCCCCGATGGCAATGACGTTTTTGGCGGCGCCTGCCAGTTGCACGCCAAGAGGGTCCATGCTGGCATAGAGGCGCAGGGTAGGGGTTGTCAGTTTTTCCGCCATTTCCTGCACAAAAACCCGCTCTGATGCTGCCAGTGTCGCGGCTGTCGGGAGTCCTTGGGCAACTTCAATAGCGAAATTAGGCCCAGACATGACCGCAAGAGGGTGGTGGGGCATGGTTTGCCTCATGACTTCCAGAGGGAGCAGGGACGTTCCTTTTTCCAGGCCCTTGCAGCAGGTAATAACGGGAACATGGTCCGGCAGGGACCGCGCCAGTTTCAGACTGTTTTCCCGGAGGGCCTGCGTCGGGACGACCATCAGGATAATATCGACAGTGTCAGGAAAGCGCGTTGTGACTGTAACATTGGAAGGGAGGGTAATATCCGGCAGACGTTTCAGGCGACGTGGACCGGGGCCAAAGTCTGGTTCAGAGCGCGACCAGAGCTGGATATCGGCGATCTGACTATAAGTACAGGCAAGGGCAATTCCCCATGCTCCGGCACCAATAACGCCAATATGAAGGGGCCTGTTCATGCCGTCACCTCCGGAACGATGTTCTCTGAAACTCTGAAGGCCTGTCTTTCAGACAAGGGCCAACGCGGTCTGGGGGGGAGGTCAATGTCACAGGGGCGTTCTCCCAGTTTCAGGCGTTCCAGCGCGGCCCAGCCAACCATGACGGCATTATCTGTGCAGAGCGACAGGGGAGGAGCAAGAAATATCTTGCCGTGACGTTCGGCACAGCCAGCCAGAGTGGAGCGTACAAGTTTATTGGCGGCGACACCGCCTGCAACGACGACAGAACTGACTTGGGGGACGAGTTTCAAGGCGTTTTCAAGGCGGTCTTCCATAATATCGGCGACGGCCTGCTGAAAGCTTGCAGCTATGTCAGCGGCATCCTGACGGGGGATGGCCTGATGGCCATAAGGTTCAATCAGGCGGGCGACGGCGGTCTTCAGTCCCGAGAAAGAAAAGTCACAATTCGGTCGGCCACGGAGGGGACGGGGGAGTGTATAGGCATGGGGGTTGCCTTCCTGTGCAAAGGCTTCTAGCGCCGGGCCGCCGGGCCAGCCAAGACCGAGCATTTTGGCGACCTTGTCAAAGGCTTCCCCTGCGGCGTCGTCAATCGTGCCCCCCAGACGTCTGTAAGCGCCGATCCCTTCTGCCAGAAGGCACTGACAGTGACCGCCGGACATGAGCAGGGCGAGATAGGGAAAAGGCAGATCATCACAATTCTGTGCGCTGAGGGCAGCAGGCAAGCGGGGCGTGAGGATATGGCTTTCAATATGATTGATGCCGATGAAAGGTTTCTTTTGTGCCATGGCCAGCCCTTTGGCGTAGGAGCTGCCGACAATCAGTCCGCCAATTAGTCCGGGACCGGTTGTTGCGGCAAAATAGCGTATATCCTCAAGTGTCAGTTGTGCGCGCTCAAGTGTGAGATCGACAAGCGGCGGTAAAAGTTCTAAATGCGCTCTTGCGGCAATTTCAGGAACGACTCCCCCCAGAGCAGCGTGACTGTCCTGCGACCATATGGATTGGGCCAGAATGGCTCCCTGGCTGTCAAGGATGGCACAGGCAGTATCGTCACATGATGTTTCAATAGCCAGAAGAGGGGTCAGAGTGGAAAGGTCGTTCATGATGGGGTTATTATGAAGAAGTTTGTCTGTTTGTGACAGCCCCTCTGGAATAGCCTTATATAATTGGTTAAGATGTACAGACTATGAATCTTTCCGCATTTTCTTCACAAGCCCTGCAGGATGTTGCTGCTGAGGCCATAAAGCGTGCTCACGCGCGCGCACCTTCCAGAACAAGTCGTCTTCCCTTGAAGGTTGGTACAAGAGCGTCTCCTTTGGCTCTGGTACAGACACGTAATTTCCTGACCCGCCTGACCCGTTTTTGCCCTGTTCTGCGTGATATGGGGGCTTTTGAGGAGTTTCAGATCAATACGTCAGGTGATCGTAGCGCTCTCAGACTGGCTGATATTGGAGGCAAAGGGCTTTTCTCCAAGGAAATTCATGAAATCCTGCTGGAAGGTGGAATAGATTTTGCCGTCCACAGTCTGAAAGATCTGGAAACCAATTTGCCGGAAGGACTGGTACTTGGTTGTACGCTAAAACGCGAAGATGCACGTGACGTGCTTGTGCTGCGTGATCGCAGAGTGGCTGACGTTACGGATGATCCGCTTTCCTGTTTGCCAGAAGGGGCACTGGTGGGATGTGCTTCTGTCAGGAGGCAGGCCCAGCTTCTGCATTATCGTCCTGACCTGCGATTCTGCTTGATTCGTGGCAATGTGCAAACGCGACTTGATAAAATGAATGCGGGGCAGTGTGATGCGACCTTGCTGGCTCTTGCTGGTTTGCGCCGTCTGGGGATGGAAGACCGCGTTGATGTTGTTCTGGAACCTTCTTTTATGGTGCCCGCGTCAGGCCAGGGCATTGTGGGGGTCACTGTCCGCGAAAGCAATACTGAATTGCGCGAACTTCTTTCTGCCATTGAGGACCCGGAAGCTCGCGCTGTCGCGACGGCGGAGAGGGCGCTTCTGGCGGAACTTGATGGTTCCTGTCGTACGCCTATTGGGGGGTATGCTCGTCTTGAAGGAGGTGTCCTCCATATGAGTGGCCTGGTCGCTAGCGAAGATGGTTCTTTCTATCTGAAAAAAGAAATTTCAGGTGCGCCTGCCGATGCCGAACGGCTGGGCAAGGAATTGGCGGCTTCGTTGCGGCGTGATACGCCAGATCACGTTTTTGCAGAAATAACCCGTTCCTGAAGGGCGTAGGTCATGGGTGACAGGCATATCGTTCTTGTCACGCGTCCTGAACCGGGGCTGTCAGAAGCGCTGAATGAGCTAAAAAAGCGTGGCTGGCAGGGGATGGCCTGTCCTGCCCTTGAAATCAAGCCAAGTGAACCTTTCCCGCCGCTGGATTGTAAGGCATTTTTGGTAACAAGCGGACAGGCCTTGTCGGCGCTTGCGCGGCAGAAAAGAGACAAATTACTGGTGGTGGTTGGTGAAAAAACAGCCAGCCGGGCACGGGAATCAGGATTTGTGAATATTCTGGTAGCGTCAGGTAATGCAGCTTCCCTTGAAACACTCTGTCTTGCCCGTGGCCTGACTGGGCCTGATGTTGTTCTGGCATGTGGCCAGGGGATGAGAGGGCAGGATTATGGGGAATCTCTGAGAGTCAGCCTCTCTGTCAGGTCACTTTATGCCTACAAGGTACTGCGCCCGGAACATTTGCCGCCTGACGCGCTGGAGGCAATTGAAAAGGAACAGACAGATTCAATCTTGTTCTATTCAGGCGAAACGGTGGTTTCTTTTGGAGTGTTATGCCCCTTGACCACAGCGCGGCACTTAAAAACAGTCAGGGCGATCTGTTATTCAGAAAGCATAGCGAAAAGGGCATCAGCTCTTGGGGTATGGTCTTCTGTCGAGGTTGGGGCCTATCCCCCTGTCTGCCTGATTTAAGTGCCGGCAGACAGGATGGAGGAGCGCGTCAGGCTTCGCCGGCAGGTTCAGGAAATTCCTGCGCACGTTTGGCTTGCCAGAGCGCCACGAAGTCGATGGGCTGGAGGACGATGGGCGGGAAGCCGCCGTCACGTGTCACATCGCTGATGATGGAACGCGCGAAGGGGAAGAGAAGGCGCGGAACCTCGACCAGAAGGATAGGTTCAATGAGATCCTCGGGAGGGTTGTCCAGAGTGACGATGGCGGCATAGGTCAGTTCAGCGATAAAGACCATGCGGCTGGCACTGCCATCTTCCGGATGGTCGGTGGCTTCAGCGCGGATGGCCAGAGCCACTTCGTAAACCGATTGCTCCTGTTCGATCCGGTTGGCCTGGACGTCAATATTGACATTGACCTGCGGAGCATTCCTCAATGAAGTGAAAATGGACGCGCCGAGAGGAACCTCGAAGGAGAGATCCTTTGTATATTGCAGATTAATGGCCAGAGGCATGGCGGGGGGCGTATTCATGGCCTGCGGAGCATTTTCTGAAACGGGAGTGTTATCCTGTTGTGACATAAACTGAACATCCTTGGAAAATAATCTTTTATCTCGGTTTTCTGGCCTAGCATGTCTTAAAGAAATGGCCAAGTTTCGGCAAAGTTTATTACAAATCGTTCAGAATTTTTCTGAAATGGTTGAGATTGGGGCGTATTCGTCTTAAATTTAGGACAAGAAACAGTATAAGAGGCTCTCTGCGGAAGACTGCACAAGGGCCATGTTTTAGGACTGATAATGACGAATTTCCCGTGGGATATTGTTTTACTGGCTCTTCTGGCAGTCGCGATGGCGGGTACGCTTTTTTGTGTGCTGGGCCGGCGGATTGGAGCGCAGGGCCTGAAGCAGGAGTCATCGCCAGCGGTGAATGCACACGAGTCTCGCAGGACTGATGAGCAGAATGGGCGTACGCAGCCGCCGCCTCTACCAAGTCAGGTGGCACCGGAGGAGGCTCGCATAGAGTATGCGGTACCAAGCGATCATAGCGCCTTGTCTGAAGAGGTTCGTGCCCTTCAGCAGCGTCTGCCTGGCTTTACGGCTGAAGGGTTCCTTCGTCAGACAGAAGTATTTTTCAGGGAGATCGTTGCTGCATTGACAAGGGCGGATCTGCCTTTCCTTCAGGCACGTTTGACGCCTGAGGCTTTCGAAGTTTTCAAGACGTTGATTGAGACTCGCCAGAAAGAGGGGCATCAAGCCTTCTGTGATATTAGGCGTATTGAGCGGCTCGAATATAAAGAGGTTGTGTCTGTCGCGCCGGATGCAGGGAATGGTGAAACAGGAAGCGTATATATAAAGGTGGCCATTATTTCCTGGCAGATCAGTAACCTGAAAGACGACAAAAAGAATATCGTTGAGGGGACTGAAGCACTGACGGAGTTTCATGACCTGTGGGGTATTCTGTGCCCTTTGCAGGGGGGCGGGATAAAACTGGCTTCGGCCGCGGTATTTTGATGAACCGGGGTCTCCGTTGCTTTTCGGGAAAGTCTTTCGGGGCTGTGAACTTATCTGTTTTTGACGCGATTTTTAGAAACGGGGCTTTCTTGAAAGAGGGCCCTCAATCTTAACTGTAAGGGCAGAACAGGGTTCTGTTGTAAGTGTCTATGAAGCGTTTTGTGGCTCTGCTCTTTTCAATGCCGTTGCTGGGGGCGTGTGTGTCCCAGTCTCCTCTGCCGTCTTCTGATGAAGGGTTGTTTGCGCCTGTTGGATACGAGGCCCTGTCTGGCTGGGAGCAGGAAGATCACGCGTCTCTTCTCCCCCTGATATTCAAGGAATGCCGTCGCTTGGCAAATCTGCCTCCTGAGACAGCCCTGGGAGGGGAACCTTCCTTACCCAACGGAACAAAAGCGGGGGACTGGGTGGGTGCCTGTACGGCTCTTCCCAAAGGCGATGCCGTCAGCCCACAGGAAGCAAGGCACTATTTTGAAAGCTGGTTTCAGCCTTACAGGATGAAGAAAGAGGCCTTTTATACAGGTTATTATGAGCCTCAGATTGAGGCTTCTCTAAAGAGGACATCTGACTATACAGTGCCTCTTTATCGTCGCCCTCTTGATCTTGTGCGTGAAAAGGCCACGAATGGCGAGATCGTTTTCGGGCGGTGGATCGGGCAGGATTTTCAGCCCTATGATGACCGCGCTGCGATTGACCAGGGTTCCCTGAAGGGCAAGGGGCTCGAGATTGCCTGGTTGAAAGATCCAGTTGATCTGTTCTTTCTTCAGATACAGGGTTCAGGGCGTCTGTTATTGCCGGATGGCAAGGTGTTGAGGGTGGGGTATAGTGCGCGTAACGGTCAGCCTTACGTCCCCATTGGGCAGGTTCTTGTCAGAAAAGGATTGATGGCCAAGGACGATGTCACTATGGAATCGCTTCGGAACTGGCTTGCGGCCCATCCTGATCAGGTGCAGTCCATTCTGGAAGAAAATCCTAATTATGTGTTTTTCAAGACTCTTCCACTTCCGCCTCAGGAAGGACCGGTTGGGGCCTTTGGAGTGGGGTTGACGCCCGGACGCTCTGTCGCAATTGATCGCACATATCTGCCGTTTGCGGCTCCAGTCTGGGTGGAGACGGTTTTCCCTTCAGAGACGCCCTCGCCTTCGGCAGATGTAATGAACTGGGATCATCTGACATTTGCACAGGATGTTGGCAAGGACATACAGGGAGTTGGGCGAGCCGATCTTTTTACAGGCTGGGGGGATCAGGCGAGATTTGTCGCTGGTAATTTGCGGCATCGCGGACATATGATTCTGCTTTTGCCGCGTCCCGCCACGACCGCACTTGACTGGTCGGCTTTCAGGGGTTCTTACGGCCAATGATCCGTACGCGTCGTGAGGCGTTGGGGCGGCATGTGCTGATACGGGGAGATTCCGGGCGTGTTCTTAAAAAGATCGCACCTGGAAGCATTGATGTCATTGTAACGTCGCCTCCCTATAATATCGGACTTGACTATCGCAGCTATCAGGATCGTCTGGCGGAAGAGGACTATCTCGACTGGATGGAAGATATTTGCGTGAAGCTTCACCGCGTTTTGCAGGCACAGGGGTCATTTTTTCTGAATATTGCGGGTTCGAGTGCACAACCATGGCTCCCCTTTGAGTTGGTTGTGCGTTTGAGAAAGCTGTTTGTCCTGCAAAATCATATCAGTTGGGTCAAGTCTATTGCTGTCAGGGACGTAACGCATGGTCATTTTAAACCGGTTAATTCAAAGCGTTACCTGAACCGGAACCACGAGCATATTTTCCATTTGACAAAAAAAGGCGATGTGCCACTTCACCGCCTTGAGGCAGGTGTTCCTTTTACGGATAAAAGTAACATTAATCGCCGTCGGCACCAGCAAGATAAACGTTGCCGGGGAGATACCTGGTTTTTGCCTTATGATACAGTGCGTAGCAAAGAGCAGAAATTCAGTCATCCGGGGACATTTCCTGTCTCTCTCCCAATGACATGTCTGCGTCTGCACGGAGTAAGGTCTGACCTGACGGTGCTCGATCCCTTTATGGGAACGGGAACGACTCTCGTCGCTGCTGAAAAACTTGGTGTGAAGGCCATTGGGATTGAGGCTGATACACGCTATGTCAGAACGGCGCGGGAACGTCTGCGTAACTGTATCGAAGAGGCACAAGGGGACTGAAGAGTGGCCAGAAGACTCCTGAAGCAGGAAGAAGTGAGTCTATGGCAGACTGTCATGCGTGATGTCCTGCCTCTTAAGTCTTCCTCTTCAAGAAGCCTGCCTCGTCAGGAAAGAAACAGGGTATCTGAGACCCCGATTGTAACGGCTGTCGAGACAGAAAAAGAAAGGACATTCAGTTTTGGAAAAGTCCTTGAACCGGCCCCTGTACACAGGCCCCATCATCATGAATTATTTGTCGGAGTTCGTAATCCAGGGCTTGATGATACGCAGTGGAGAAAGCTCTCACGAGGGAAGATCGCCGTGGATAACAGGCTGGATCTTCATGGTTACAGCGTTCAGGAGGCTTTTGATCGGCTAATGTCTTTTCTGGCTCGTGCCAGAGCAGGTCACTGGCGTTGTGTGGAGATCATCACAGGGCTGGGGAGTGGCGAAAAAGGCGGGACGATCCGGCGTGAACTGCCATTCTGGCTACAGCGATCTGATATAAGGCCTTTCATTCTGGCAGTCGTTCATCCTCATCAGGCCAATCAGGGGTCTGTACGTGTGCTTTTGAAACGTAACCGAAGTTGAAAATACATTCATACACTCGCGTGCAGAGATTTTGTCTTGGCGGCCGTTTGCGGGGCTACTATAAAAGGCAGAACGCGAATGATTATCATTATAAAATTTCCTGACGGATGGGAGAGCGGGCGTTATGTCTTTAAAGGCGATGGTGCGGGCGGCTACGGTTGTTTCGCTTATAATGGGAAGCAGTGTTGTTACCAAGGTGCAAGCGCGTGACGTGACTGATATTACCGGTCATGTTGTGCAGGTTCCTGATCATCCCAAGCGCATTGTTTTGGGAGAGGGACGTCTGATTTACGCTCTTGAGCCGCTGGAAAAAGAGAAGCTTTTTGAGCGCGTTGTCGGGTGGCAGGGTGAATTCAGGTCATCAGACACAGCCTATTACAAGGAGCTGGTTGCCAAATTCCCCCAGGCTGCGAAAGTTTCCGTCATTGGGCGCAGCACAGCCGATACCATCAGTCCTGAGAGGATTCTGGATCTTCATCCTGATCTCGTCATTTTCAGTACAACGGGGCATGGTCCGGGACAGTCAAGCGAAGTGACGACTCAGCTCAGGGCTGCTCATATTCCGATCGTCTTTATTGATTTCAGGCAGGATCCCGTCAAAAACACCGCTAAAAGCATGACGATTCTTGGTCAGGCTCTGGATCGCCAGAAAGAGGCCGCTGCGTTTACGGATTTTTATGAAAAGCGTCTTTCCTTGATTGAAAGCAGGGTGAAGGATGTGCCTGTCGCCCAGCGTCCACGCGTGTTTATCTATATGCTGGCAGGGCAACGTCCTACCTGCTGCCACACGGCAGGAAAGGGTAATATGGGCGCCTTTATTGAGGCTGCGGGTGGAGAGAATGTAGCGGCCCCCATGCTGCCGGGCTATCTGGGTGATATTTCTGTCGAGGCTCTCATGACCCTTGATCCTGATATTTTGCTTCTGGATGGCACAAAGGGGCCAGAGGCAAAGGGTTCAGGCCTGCGGATGGGAGCAGGGGTAACGCAAGAGATGGCTTATGCCTCTTTTGAGAATCTTCTGAAACTGCCTGAACTGTCCAATTTGAAAGCCGTGCATCAGAAAAAGACTTATGGTATCTGGCACACTTATTATGACAACCCCTTTAACATCCTGGCTGTCGAAGTGATGGCAAAATGGTTCTATCCAGACAAATTCAAGGATCTTGATCCCGACTCAGATCTCCGTACCATGCAGACGGAGTTTACAGCCCTTCCGCCTGGAGGGACTTACTGGATCGGTAATGATGCCCACTGAGCCTGTTGGCCGCACAAAGGATCATTCTCCTGATCTTGAACGTTATGGAGAGCTTGCGGCCCGTCTGACGGGTATGAAAACGTCCTATAGCCGCCTGACCAGTCGCAGGGCAGTGATATTGCTGATTCTGCTCGGGCTGATTTGTGGCTCTCTCTTGCTGGATTTTTCTCTGGGGCCGGCGGGCTTGACGCCGTCACAGCTCATGCATGCGCTGTTTCATCCTTCTTCAGATACGGCGTCTGTTATCGTCTGGCAATTACGTCTGCCTTATGCCCTGATGGCTATTCTGGTAGGATTGGCACTGGGCGTTTCAGGCGGGGAGATGCAGACGATTCTTGATAACCCCTTGGCGAGTCCTTTTACATTGGGCGTGTCAGCGGCTGCGGCTTTTGGGGCTTCTTTGGCCATTGTTTTGCACTGGAAGCTGCCTTATGTCCCCGAAAACTGGATGGTCCCTATAGAGGCCTTTATTTTTGCTGTTGGTTCAGCTTTTCTGCTGGAACTTGTTTCACGCGCCCGGGCACGTTCGACCTCCGTTGTCGTGCTGTTCGGGATTGCGCTTGTGTTTACGTTCCATGCCTTCGTGGCGCTCATGCAGTTTGTGGCGGACGAAGACTCTCTTCAGGAGCTTGTCTTCTGGACAATGGGTAGCCTGACGCGGGCTGACTGGGACAAGATCGGCATTCTGGGGTTGGGGTGCGTGGTTATTCTGCCTTTTACGTGGCGTGCCGCTTCCGCCATGACGGCCCTGCGCTTGGGCGAGGACAGGGCGGCAAGTTATGGGGTGGATGTTGCGCATCTGCGTATGATGTCTCTTTTGCGGATCAGTATTCTTTCGGCACTGGCTGTCTCATTCGTAGGGACCATAGGTTTTGTGGGGCTGGTCGCCCCTCATATTGCCAGAAGGCTTCTGGGTGAAGATCATCGCTATTATCTTCCCGGTTCGGCGTTGTGCGGGTGCCTGATTATGTCCCTTTCTTCCATAGCGGCTAAAAATCTGATTCCCGGTGTCGTGATTCCAGTCGGTATCGTGACAGCTCTTGTTGGCATTCCGTTCTTTCTGGGCGTCGTTCTGAGGAGACGGATTTGATGCAGCCTTCTTCTGTGGGCGAAACAGACGCTCTTCTGGTCAGTGACCTGAGCGTCCATTATGGTGCCCGACGCGTTATAGAAAATCTGACTCTGGGGCCCATAAGAGCGGGGCGCATAACGGCTGTCCTGGGCCCCAATGGTTCGGGGAAGTCGACCTTGTTACGCGCTATTGCAGGGCTGACGAAATCGACGGGAACCGTTACGCTGGGAGAGGCGCACCTTTCTGGTATGTCTTCATCCAAACGGGCGGAATTAAGCGCCTATCTTCCACAAACATTGCCTCCTACCGTCCATTTGCAGGTTCTTGAGGCGGTGATGGTGGCGCGGCGGGCGGGCTCCATGATTTCAGCGACTACAGCGCTGGAAGAAAGTGCTGAAATTCTCGAGCGTCTGGGGATTGGCTCTCTGGCATTGCGCTATATGGATGAACTTTCCGGCGGTCAGCGTCAGCTTGTCGGTCTGGCACAGGCGCTTGTACGCCGACCAGCACTGTTATTGCTTGATGAGCCGCTTAGCGCGTTGGATCTCCATTATCAGATCGCTGTGATGGAGGCCGTCCGTCATGAGACGGAAATGAGGCAGCTCGTGACCCTCATTGTCGTGCATGACCTCAATATCGCTATTCAGAGAGCCAGTGACGTCATTTATCTGAAGGATGGGAAGCTGGTGCAGCAGGGGAGCGTTATAGATGTGACAACGCCTGCTATATTGGCCGAGATTTACAGTGTCAGGGCGCGTATCGAACTCTGCTCACGCAATAAACCCCATGTTCTGGTTGACGATGTTGTCAGGGACCCGCTCTGAGTAACAGGCGCAGGTCCCTGAAAAAAGGCCTGTAACCTCAGGGCCAATGTGTTTCAGGAGGCAGGCTCATCAGGATGGCTTCAGTGTTGCCACCGGTTTTAAGGCCAAAAACAGTGCCCCTGTCATAAAGCAGATTGAATTCGGCATAACGCCCCCTGCGGACAAGCTGTGCCTCTCTGTCACTGTCATTCCAGTGTGTGAACATTCTTTTCCGTACCGCTGCCGGATAGGCCTTGTAAAAGGCGTCGCCAACATCCTTGGTAAAGGCAAAGTCATTTTCAATATTTTCTGTGCGGAGCCAGTCATAGAAAATGCCGCCAAGACCGCGTGGCTCCTTGCGGTGCGGGAGATAAAAATATTCATCGCACCATTTTTTGAAACGCGGGTAATAAGTGGGATCGTGCTTGTCGCAGGCTTCCTTGAAACAGGCGTGAAAAGCCTCTGCATCTTCAATGGCTTCCTCACTTTTGGGGAACATGGGTGTAATATCGCCACCACCGCCAAACCAGCCACGTGATGTGATAATCATCCGCGTATTAAAATGCGCTGCCGAGACATGAGGGTTGCAGGGGTGAGCCACAAGGGAAATACCTGTGGCGAAAAAGCGTGGATCTTCCTCAGCACCGGGGATCTGCTTGCGAAATTCAGGGGAGAATTCCCCCCAGACGGTGGAGCAGTTTACGCCGACTTTTTCAAAGACCCGCCCGCGCATGACAGACATCACGCCGCCACCGCCGCTTTCCCGCGTCCAGGCGGTACGCTCAAACCGCCCTGCCTGACTGCGATCCTTAAGGATTTGCGACTGACCCTTTACAGCTTCGTCCTCAATCTGCTCATAGGAAGCGCAGATGCGGTCGCGCAGGGACTCAAACCAGGCCTTCGCCTGCGCCTTAAGGGCATCATGGGGAACATTGGGACGAATAATTTCACTAAAATCCGGCGTTTTGGTCATGAAGCCTATCCTTCTGTCTCGCCTGCAATCTGTCCGGGAACAGATCTGGAAATGTTTTTTCTGTTACGCGCATGACTATACTCCTTCATATCTCACAGAAAAGAGAGGAAGCCATGCAAATTGTAAAAATCAGTCCTCGAATTTCATAAAAATCTGTATTCCTGAAACGCGTCAATCCGCTATTACGGGCTACGCAACGTAAATTTGGCTGCAAAATGCAGGGAAAAGCCTAAAAAGGGAATGCCATGAACGAAATGATCAAGCCGGTTATAGGGGTTATCGGAGGGTCCGGTCTTTATGAAATTGACGGTCTGAAAGATCGTGAATGGCGCAAGATTCCGACTCCCTGGGGTGACCCATCCGATGAGCTGCTTTTCGGCACTCTGGAGGGTGTTTCCTGCGTGTTTTTGCCCCGTCATGGGCGTGGTCACCCTATCCCGCCATCTGAGCTGAATTTCAGGGCCAATATTGCCGCTCTGAAAATGGTTGGCGTGACGGATATCCTCTCTTTATCGGCTGTCGGGTCTCTTAAGGAAGAGCTGGAGCCGGGGCGCTTTGTGCTGGTCGACCAGTTTATTGATCTCTGCCAGAGTCGCACACGCAGCTTTTTTGAAACAGGATGCGTGGCGCATGTCGGTATGGCGGACCCTGTGTCTGCCCGCATCATGGACGTTGTGGAGAAAGAAGCCCGTTCGCTGTCCATTCCCATGGCGCGTGGCGGTACTTATGTCGTCATTGAAGGGCCTCAATTTTCTACGCGTGCCGAAAGCGAGCTTTATCGCTCATGGGGTTGCTCCGTGATTGGTATGACCAATATGCCTGAAGCCCGTCTGGCCCGTGAGGCTGAGATGAATTACGCCACAGTGGCCATGGTGACTGATTATGATTGCTGGCACGATGAGCATGAAAATGTCACCGTCGATGCCGTAATCGCAATCATGAAGAAAAACGCTGATCAGGCTCGCGCTCTGGTGAAAGCGACCATCCCCGTTCTGGGTCAGCCTCGCGCCATTGGCCCCCATGATGCTGAAAGAGCATTGGATAATGCCCTCATCACAGCATCTGATGTCCGTGACCCGGCAGTTACTGCAAAGCTGAAAGTCATTGCAGGCCGGGTGCTGTAAGACTTCCATTGCGAAGAGGGGCTGTAATAATTTTCTCGTTACGACAGCCCTTTTTACGACACTGAAATATGTGGGGGACATTAAGTTTATCCCATCACCTGTCTGATGTGGTCGGAACGCGGACACGTCATCACATAACGTTGCGTGCGGGGCAGGATATTCTTTTCGTGGTACCGGGCTTGCCTCTATAGGCGAGCAGGCGTAAGCAGTGGGAACGGACCGAACAAGTGTGTGGAAGCCTTGTCCGATCCTGACCATCAACTGAGTGCATTTTGAAAGACCTCAGCTAATGACTGTTTATGTCTATATCATGGGGCTATTAGCTCCATCCAGTGCTGTACGTGCGCCAATTCCCTCTGGAATTGGTGGAGTTTTTGTGCGGCTTTTTCTCTTCAGGAAATATCGAAAACGGAGTGCTTCCGCGCCTCTGTAACGGTGAGTGATACGGCAAGAGGGAACGGACCGATAACAGCCTTGCCCTTCCTCACGTTACAGAACGACTTTCTGGGTCGCATGGTGCGTGTTTTCTTCCGGTCACACGAGAAAAAACCGGAAGCGACGGATCAACCGGAACAGGGAAGCTGAGTCTCTCCCGAGGTTTTTCATGGCGCGTCTTTGAAGTTCAGAAAGACGCCTGAAAGACCAGTCCTGTATGGCCTTATCGCTCTTCTTTTGGGGGTGCGGTAAGGCCTTTTTTTATTGCCCAATATTTAAGCACATAATCGGTAGATTTCTTGACACGTTTTTTCTTATGGAATAACAACCACTTCCAACAAGAGTGTTCCCCGCACGCGCGGGGATGAACCGCAGATTTTCAGCCGCCTGTGCACGTGCCGTCTGTGTTCCCCGCACGCGCGAGGATGAACCGCTGGGCTCTCGGATTATCTGGCAACATATCAAGTGTTCCCCGCACGCGCGGGGATGAACCGGTGATGACATTATCCTGTCTGTAATAAACGACGTGTTCCCCGCACGCGCGGGGACGATCTTAAACCTTTTGCCGTTCGATCTTTTCCATCGCGGCCTGCGCCAGAAAGGCAGAGCGGTTGCGGCGGGAGCCAATGGCTTCCAGTACAGAACGCGGCAATGTGATATTGACTCTAACCATCGGGTCACTATGTGGCACGTCCACCAAGATGGCGACCGCCTCACGATTATTTGTCTTTTTCATCACAGTCTCGAGTGATGATGGTGCGGGCAGGCGCTCTCCATCCTTAATCATACCTTCAATATGGGAGGCAATATGGAGGGTCAGTGCTTCCTTCGCCATGCTTCTTGCTTTATCCAGCGTTGTCCCGGCAGAGATGCAACCGGAAAAATCAGGAAATTCGACCCCGTAATCACTGTCAAAGTCTTTGCGTAGCAAGGCGATATATGAGGTCATTTCAATTGTACTCCAGACTGTTTTTCCACTGCCGTGACGGTGCCGACAGGGACGCCTTTCTTGGGATGTGGCACCGTCACTCGACCGGGCTTTGTGGGATGCCTGAACTGTCAGTGGTCGCCATTATTCCCCGTCAATGTAAGAATACAGGTAAAGGCTACACGCTCCCCCATGCCTGACCTGCGATAAGAGGGAGGCTTTGCTGTGGCTGATAAAAAACTAAAAGCAGAGATTATTTTTGGTGGGAAACTGGACGCAGTGTTTCCCACCAGGCGCGAGGATGAAGATCTGGGATAAGAGAGGAGGCCGGCCATCGGGCCTTCTCGGTGAGCTTATTTCTGCTGTAAATGTTCTGCGAAGAAAGAGAGGGTGCGTTCCCACGCCAGCTCGCAGGCTTCGGCCTTATAGCTGGGGCGGTCCGTGCAGCCAAAGCCATGTTCCGCATTTTTATAGATATAAAGAGGGATATCCGGGCAGGCAGTGCGGATGATGTCCCAGTCCGAGGCCGGGATATAGCTGTCATTATCGCCGAAATGGAGCTGGACAGGGCAGCGCGGTTTGGGTGAGGCAATTTTGGCAATATCGCCACCATACCAGGCGCTTGCGGCGTTGATCGGAAGGCTCTGCGCACTTCTCCATGCCAGATAGCCGCCCCAGCAAAACCCGATAACGCCTACAGGAAAGGCCGAGTTTTCTGTGCGCAAGGCCTTGAGGCAGGCCTCAATATCTTTCAATGGTGCTTCCTTGCCAAGTTTGGCGCGGAGTTCCAGCCCCTTATCCAGACCATCCTGATCGTAAGGCAGAATCGCATCATGCTGGATACGGTCAAAGAGGGCGGGGGCCATGACGTGGTAGCCGGTCTGGGCCAGTTGTGTGCAGATTGTACGGATATAATCCGTCAGTCCGAAAATTTCCTGAATGACAATCAGGCCTGCCTTGGGAGGGTGCGTGACAGGTTTTGCTTCCCAGACATCAAGATGATGGTCGTCGGATGTCTGAAGTCTGATGAGGTTTGTTTCAACAGTTTCTGAGGGCATCGGGTTCTGGTCTCCTTTAAACAGGCACGATTATAAAAAGACTGAAATGCGGTTTCCGCTCGGCCGAAGAAGAGTATGAGTTAAAAAAATCATTTTTTGAAGGGCGGGCACTTCTTGACGCTTCAGGGGGGCGATACTATCTCTTTTGTGCGTCCGAATTATGGAAGGGCGCACAGAGAGGCGCGCTGCTGTACATGAGCGCAATAACCCGGCCATGCTGCTTTTTACAAGGGCTGGCCTAAAATGGAGTGATCCATGACGAAGTTTCGTCCTCTTCACGACCGTGTCGTTGTTCGCCGCCTGGATGGCGAGGCGAAGACTGCCGGTGGCATTATTATCCCCGACACAGCCAAAGAAAAACCAATGGAAGGTGAAGTCATCGCCGTTGGCCCCGGCGCTCGTAACGAGCAGGGACAGATTGTCCCGCTTGACGTAAAAGCTGGTGACCGTGTGCTGTTCGGCAAGTGGTCAGGCACTGAGGTGAAAGTCAACGGTGAAGATCTGTTGATCATGAAAGAAAGCGATATTCTGGGCGTTGTTGGCTGATTGGTCTCCCCTTTCGCTTGTTTTGAACCTCAAAGGAGTTAAGTGTTATTATGGCTGCTAAAGACGTAAAATTTGGTGCAGATGCCCGTGAGCGTATGCTCCGTGGCGTGGATATCCTTGCCAATGCCGTAAAAGTGACATTGGGGCCCAAGGGACGTAATGTCGTCCTGGATAAAAGCTTTGGTGCACCTCGTATCACAAAAGACGGCGTGTCCGTTGCCAAAGAGATCGAACTGGCTGACAAGTTCGAGAATATGGGCGCACAGATGGTGCGCGAAGTTGCTTCCAAAACCAACGATATCGCTGGTGACGGCACAACGACGGCGACGGTTCTCGCTCAGGCTATCATCCGTGAAGGCGCCAAGGCTGTTGCCGCTGGCATGAACCCGATGGATCTGAAGCGCGGCATTGACAAGGCTGTCAGCCATGTCGTCGAAGAGCTGAAAACCCGCACACGTAAAATCTCTTCTCCCGCTGAAATTGCCCAGGTTGGCACGATCTCTGCCAATGGCGAGTCCGAAATCGGTGATATGATTTCCCGTGCCATGGAAAAAGTGGGTTCTGAAGGTGTTATCACCGTTGAGGAAGCCAAGGGCCTTCATACAGAACTCGACGTCGTCGAGGGTATGCAGTTTGACCGTGGCTATATCTCCCCCTATTTCGTGACCAACACAGAGAAAATGACAGTGGATATGGATAACCCGCTTATCCTGATCCATGAAAAGAAGGTCTCTTCTCTCCAGCCTATGCTTCCGCTGCTTGAAAGCGTTGTGCAGTCTGGCCGTCCGCTGTTGATCATCGCTGAAGATGTCGATGGTGAGGCTCTGGCGACACTCGTTGTCAACAAGCTGCGTGGTGGTCTGAAGATTGCGGCTGTCAAGGCTCCCGGCTTTGGTGACCGTCGCAAGGCCATGCTGGAAGATATCGCCATCCTTACAGGTGGTCAGGTTGTTTCCGAAGATATCGGCATCAAGCTTGAGAATGTTACAGTTGACATGCTCGGCAATGCCAAGAAAGTGCATATCGACAAAGAGAACACCACCATTGTTGAAGGCGCTGGTCAGTCTGACGCGATCAAGGCTCGTTGCAACCAGATCCGTGCCCAGATTGAAGACACGACCTCTGACTATGACCGTGAGAAACTTCAGGAACGTCTGGCGAAACTTGCTGGTGGCGTAGCTGTTATTCGCGTTGGCGGCAGCACGGAAGTTGAGGTTAAGGAACGCAAGGACCGCGTTGATGATGCCCTTCATGCAACCCGCGCTGCGGTTGAAGAAGGTATCGTCCCAGGTGGTGGTACAGCTCTTGCCCGTGCAAGCCTGACACTTGGCAGTCTGAAATTCCATAATGAAGATCAGCGCGTTGGTTCCGAGATCGTTCGCAAGGCCCTTCAGGCTCCCCTGCGTCAGATCGCGCATAATGCGGGTGAAGATGGTGCGGTTATTGCAGGCAAGGTCTTGGAAGACGGCAATTACACGACAGGCTTTGATGCCCAGAAGGGTGAATATAAAGACCTCGTTGGCGCCGGTATTATCGACCCGACAAAGGTTGTTCGCACAGCCCTTCAGGATGCTGCTTCCGTCGCAGGCCTGCTGATCACGACAGAAGCTATGGTTGCTGAACGCCCTGAGAAAAAAGCTCCCATGATGCCTGATGAAGGTATGGGTGGCATGGGCGGAATGGGTGGTATGGGCTTCTAAGTCGGAAGCGCACTATCCCGGCCTCTTTCCCCATTACGGGGAAAGAGAACGCCTTTACGGGAAGGGCCTCTACTCTCAGGAGTAGGGGCCTTTTGCTTTTTACGGCGCGAGCATGAGCAGGTGTTCCTCAAACCACCTCTCGGAGAATTTGTCATTATCTTCGTAAATGCACAGATAGTTTGATACAGGGATATCATGCATTTCGACGTTTTTCCCTGTAGATTGCAATTGTCTGATGGTTTCGCCAGGGACGGTTTTTATGGTCATTTTGCGTGTCCCTGATTTTAATTTGACGACGTCACCTTTTTTGAACAGATTTCCCATTTCTTGGAACCCTCTTTGTTGAAGTGTTCCTGCCATGTTATCGTAATCATGATCTTCAGAATAGAAGTTTCAGGATCATGTCAGGTGCTCGGATAAAGAAACCCTGTGATTTCCTGCAAGGCTTCTGCCAGTTTCAGGCGTTTAATTTCAACGCCATGGGGGAAGGCAGAAAGAAGGCGCGTGGGAAGCCGGCGATCCAGCATGACGAAGACTCCCTTGTCATCCCTGCGTCTGATTAATCGTCCGAAAGCCTGACGCAGTCTCATGCGTGTAATAAAATCATCATAATCATTGGGATTATCGCCTGAAAGATAACGCCGCCTTTCCCGGTGCAGGATATCAGGTCGCGGCCAGGGCGTGCGTTCAAACACGACCATTCTCAGGGCATCTCCGGGGACATCAACGCCATCACGCATGGAATCCGTGCCCAGCAGGCAGCTATGACGTTCCGTGCGAAAAATATCGACCAGAGTGGCATTATCCATGACATCCACATGCTGCGCATAAAGGGTAATGTCATGTTGGCTCAATGGTTCCTGAATATGTTTATAGACAGCTTTCAGGCGATTGATGGCGGTAAAGAGTCCCAAAGCTCCGCCACGACTAGCCTCAAAAAGGACCTGAAAAGCCCTGCTGAGCGATGTGATTTCGGGTGAGACGTCCGTAATGACGTAAGCGCGTGTCTGCTGGCCGTAGTCAAATGGACTGAGCAGGGATGCCCTGACAGGCGCTTTCAGGAAATGGGGGATTCCCACCCTTTGTTCTGCCTTTTTCCAGCTCTGTTCGTCATTATCAGCTTCCTGCTGGTCCCGTAATGTCGCAGATGTAATCAGCAGGCCGTGCGTAGTGCCTTGAAGCGTGCTGGCGAAAGGGATGGTCGGATCCAGCCAATGACGGTGCAATCCGATATCCAGCCCTTCAATGCCCATGCGCGGAGCTGAAAATCTCTCACGTTGGATGAAATCTACGTAAAGCGGTATGTTCCCTTCCTCAGGGGGTGTCGATATGGCCCGTAACATGGCGATCCAGCCTTGCAAGGGCGACAGGGCCCGGCGGTAAAGACTGCGGATCAGCGCTTCAAGGCGTTGTACCAGAGGGAGTTCAAGCTCTGCATTTTCCTCAAGCTGATCTGCAAGAAAGGCGATAAGGCGGTCGAGAGGAGTGACGATTTTCTGTAATGCTTCAATGAGGTTGTTTGTAGCGACAAGCAGATTGTCAGTGACGGGGTGCAGATCAACTTCCTGTCGCCCATAACGGAATTCAGGTTCGTGGGGGTGGACGCTTTCCAGAAGTCTTGCCTCCAGAATAGCGTCAAGTTCCTGAAGAAAATCTTCAGAAGGATTATCCAGAATCGCGGGCGGCCCGGAGTCCTCCAGTGCATTCTTTTCCTGAAGGCTGGAAGCGCGTTCTTCTCTGAGTTCCTGCAGGCGCATACTCCATTGAGGCTGGGGAAGAGCCATTTGCGTTGCCAGAAGCAGTTTCTGCAACATGTCTTTCAGCGGCGGGAAGATTTCCTGTAAATCATCCATTCTGCGATAAAGGCCCCGGGCGCGGGAGCGCCCGCCTTCATTGCCCAAAATCCAGCGTCGTAATTCGGCCGTTTCCAGACCTGAAAACGTCAGGGCAAAAGCATTGTCGCTGGCGTCGAAAATATGGTGCCCTTCATCAAAAATGATGTGGGAGGGAACGCCATTTTCATCAGTCAGACCTGCCGGTGAGAGTGATTGTGGTACCAACGCGTTCCAGGACGCTTGAGAAAGGGTCAGAGCGTGATTGGCGATGACCAGATCAGCATAACGGGCCTTGCGGATGGAGTTTTCGATAAAACAGCTCTGGTAATGCCCGCAGGCTGAATGAATACATTCTCCGCGTCGGTCGGCAATGGCTGAGAGCAGTCCTGGTCCAAAGAGATCGCCAAACCAGCCGGGAAGATCACCTCCCTGAAGATCGCCATCGGCTGTATTTTCAGCCCACCGGGCGAGCAGAACGAGGGCGATCAGGGTCGGATTATTGGCAGGAGACCGGTTCAAGGCAGAAATGACAATCTCTTCCAGATTCAGAAGGCAGAGATAATTTTCACGTCCCTTGCGAAGCACAACTTTTTCCCGTCGGATGGCAGGATCGGGATAAAGGCGTGTTAATTCCTGCTCAATCTGGCGTTGCAGGTGGCGCGTATAGGTGCTGATCCATACAGTGCCGTCATTTTTTTCAGTCCACAGGCTGGCAGGGGCGATATAACCTAGCGTCTTGCCTGTACCCGTGCCGGCCTCTGCCAGCACGATATTGGGTTCATCAGGCTTCTCACGGGGGTGAAAGGCATAGCTGGTGACAGAGGAGAAATCCGCCTGTCCAGCACGCGTTTCGGCATCCGGTCCCAGGATTTCGGCAAGGCGCTTGCGTGCTGCCAACGGGCTTATGGGTTGCGTTCCTGCCTGGGGGCGGGGCGCTTTATCTTCCCATTGCGGCAAGGTTTTCCAGATTTTTAGGCGTTCAAAAGAGGAAATGGTGTCTGGTAGGCCAGTCTTGAGAGACGCGGCGGTGAGGGCGGCATTGACTGACTCTGCCCAGCTCCACCCGGCCTTGCCTATGAGTTCTGCCAGTGGAAGAAGTGAGGCACATTCCTGGGGTATATGTCCGATATCTTCCAGCCGTCTCAATAAAAGGCGGGTGATTTTATAGAGAGCGTCGGGACGCAAAGGGGTATCATCATGTTCGTCAAGCAGGCCAAGCCTGAGGGCGAGACCGCGTGGTGTTGGGGTAACCGTCTGGGCAGGGTAGACAAACAGGAACAGTTCCAGCAGATCGAACCAGGGAACGGGCTGTGGTTCGGATGGCAGGTCAAGCAGCCTCAAGGCTTCTGGTCCATGAACCAGAAGAGGGGGCGGAAAGCCGCGCAGCAGAGGGGTCAGCTCCTTATTGGGAAGGGTCAGTATTTCCCCATCAGGTGTCAGTAGAGACGAAACACCTGGACGGGCAATCAGAGCCGGAGCCTCAAAGGGAGAAAAGGGCTGGGAAGTCATCAGAGGGTCATTTTATCCATAAAATGCGTTGATGCCGAGAGCTTAATCTCTTAGAAGAACCTTCCTCTTCTTGAACTGTGACCAGAGGCACTCTAGATTTACAGGGTTATGAATACCATGGTGAGCCATTCCTTTCCTGATTCCGCATTGCTGAAACTCTGGCCCTTTGAGGAAGCCCGAAAATTAAGCGAACGCGTAAAGGATAAGGATCCGCAAAAACCTGTCCTTCTGGAAACGGGATATGGGCCGTCAGGTCTGCCCCATATCGGCACATTTGGTGAAGTTGCCCGCACGACGTGGGTGCGTCAGGCTTTCGAGGCCATGACCGGACGGAAGACGCGTCTTCTGGCTTTTTCCGATGATATGGATGCCCTGCGTAAGGTGCCTACTAACGTGCCTCAGCAGGAAATGTTGCATAAGCATCTTGGGCTGCCTCTCTCGCGTGTGCCTGATCCTTTTGGCACGCATGAGAGTTTCGCAGCGCATAATAATGCTCTTTTGTGTGAATTTCTTGATAATTTTGGCTTTGATTACGAATTTGCATCAGCCACGAAATATTATACGAGCGGTGTGTTTGATGCGGCATTGAAGCGTGTTCTCGAAGTCCATGACAAAATCATTGCGGTTATTGCACCAACTCTGGGTGCGGAACGCCGTGCGACTTATTCCCCTGTTTTGCCCATTCACCCAGAGACGGGCAGGGTGATGCAGGTGCCTATTCTGGAAGTAAATCCGGAAGCTGGCACTGTCGTGTGGGAAGATGAAACTGGCCGGCGTTTTGAGACTTCTGTGTATGGTGGCCAGGCCAAGATGCAGTGGAAGGCCGATTGGGCCATGCGCTGGTATGCTCTGGGCGTTGATTATGAGATGTCAGGCAAGGATCTGATTGACAGCGTCAAGCTTTCTTCAAAGATTTGCCGTCTTCTGGGCAAGGAGCCTCCCCTGACTTTGACCTATGAGCTTTTTCTGGATGCTCAGGGTCAGAAAATCAGCAAATCCAAAGGTAATGGCTTGTCTGTGGAAGAATGGCTCCGCTACGGCACGACAGAAAGTCTGGCGCAATATATGTTCCAGCAGCCCAGCCGTGCCAAGCGGCTTTATTTTGACGTTATTCCGCGTGCGACCGATGATTATCTGGCTTTCGTACAGAAGGCCGAAGGGGAGGAAGGGGCTGATCTCTATAATAATCCAGTCTGGTTTTTGCATAATGGAGCAGTCAGACCACAGGATACGAGCCCGATTTCCTTTACGGCCTTGCTGAATCTTGCCAGCGTTGCCAATGCTCATGAGGCAGAGACACTCTGGAAATTCCTGCGTCGTTATGATGCTACCCTTTCCCCGGAAACGCATCCCTATCTTGATCGTCTCGTTTCTCATGCCTTGACGTATTTTGATGAACGTGTGCGACCGACGAAACAGTTCCGTGCGCCAACAGAGCAGGAACGGCAGGCTTTGACGGATTTGGCAGAGGCTCTGGAAAGTCTGTCTGCTGAGGCTACGCCGGACACGGTTCAGAATGTCGTATTTGAGGTAGGAAAGAGATATTTTGATAAATCAGAGCTCAGATCCTGGTTTAGGTGCCTGTATGAGGTGCTTCTGGGTCAGAGCGAAGGCCCTCGGTTTGGTATTTTCGCAGCTTTGTTCGGTTTGCCTGAGACGGTGGCTCTCATCAGGGAAGCTCTGAAGCGGTCTAAGGAAAATTAAGGAGAGCCGAAGGATAGATTCCATCTTCCCATGACCAGAGATTATCCTTCATGTCAGGGCGTTGAGGAGCGGGGGCAGGCAGAGAAAGGGACATTCTGTTCCAGATATCTGCCTGCCCTTCTGGGGATGGGTCTTCTGATCGCAGCCATTATTGTTATCTGGCGTCAGTTCAGGCATCTGTCTCTCGGTAGTATTCTTGCCAGCGTGCAGGCCTTGCCAGTTTCGGCCTTATGGTCTGGCGTTGGCGCAACGATCCTTGCTTATGGGTTTCTGGTCTTTTATGACGGTTTGGCATGTCGTCATGTGAAAGCTGGTCTTTCATGGGGGAAAATCGCTTTTGTTTCTTTTTGCGCCTATGTTCTGGCTCATAATCTGGGATGCGCGGCGATTTCGGGAACGGCGGTTCGCTACAGGCTCTATCGCAACTGGGGGGTGCCGGGTCGCAAGATAGCGTCTATAGTCGCCCTCTGTTCCCTGACTTATTTTTTGGGAATGATCGGGCTGGTCGGGCTGATTCTGCTATGGCAGCCTGGTACAATTCCTCTTCTATCCCATTATGGTCCCTGGTTTCCTCGTATTCTGGGGGCAGGCTGCTTTCTGGCGCTTGGTTTGTACGTACTGGCCGCCTTTAAGAAGAGGGCCATTTCTTTCCGCCATTACAGGATTGAGGTTCCTGACTGGGATATCGCCTTGGGGCAGATTCTTGTCAGTATGGCTGATATGTCCGCTACGGCCCTGATTGCCTGGTGTCTGATTGGGCCTCTTCCCAATGAATCGACCCTGACATTTGGTAGTTTTTTGGGAATTTATCTTTTTTCATATACAGCGGGGCTTTTGGCAAATATTCCCGGAGGGTTGGGTATCTTTGATGGGGCCATGATGGTGGCCCTTTCTCCTTGGCTCCCTGTTTCGCATATAATGGCGACGCTTCTGATGTTCAGGGTGCTGTACTATTTGGTGCCGCTCATGTTGGCTGGCGTGTTGTTTGCGGCTCATGAGCTTATGCTTAAGGCACATAGTCTGCGCGATAAAAGTTGGGTGATAGGGCGTAATGAGCAGAATTTGCGTCAGTCCGAGGCTTATTTTGCCGTCAGGATCGCAGCGGGTGTGCAGCTTCTTCTGGGTATATCGACAATCTGTTATGTCGTCATGTCGCCTATACCGCCATTCTCTTCTGAATTATATGCCGCTTTTGCGCAGTTTGTAACCTTGTCGCTGGGACTGGCGGGGGTCGTTCTGATAGCGGCGTCTTTTGGGCTGCTTAACCGTGTGGCTTCTGCATGGCGACTTTCGGTGAGGGTCCTTTGTTCCATAGAGGGTCTTTTGGCTTTACGCCACGCAGGCTGGGGCACCTATCTTATAGTGTTTTGTGCCCTGCTGGTCCTGCTGCCTTTCCGTCACAGTTATTACAGAAAAGCGACGATCCGCTCTGAACCATTTTCTGCGGCATTCTGGCTATTCCTGGCCTTGTCTATTGCCAGCCTCGGGGGGATGTGGTGGGTTGATCTCAAACAGCATCTGGGAGCAGTATGGTGGGTTGCGATGGTGCGGGATTCCTATGGACCTGGCGGACGTTGTTTTATGCTTGGTCTGGCGCTGGGATGTTTTTTGACCTCATGGTGGAGCTTGAGGAGGACTTATCTCCATCCCTATTACTGGACCCCTCATCTGGCGGCTGCCTATGCCTGTCTTGACGAACATAAAAGAGCGCGAGATTTTTTCGGGCAATATATGCTTCGTCCAGACGGTTTTTTCTATGATGAAAGTAGGCAGGCAGCGATTGCGTTTGTGAGACGTGGCCTCTTCATCCTTGCTTTGGGGGGGCCTGTGGGAAACCCCGAGAAAACGCAGGCAGCGGTGTGGCGTCTGCGGGATTATGCCATGCAGGAAGGCTGTTGTCTGGCATTTTTGCAGGAAAGCGAGAGGTGTAGAAAGCTCTATGAGGCTCTGGGACTCTCGCTATTTTATCTTACATCCGATAGCGTGTTGTTTTGCACAAGTGAGATGTACCAGACGTTAAAGCTTGAATTGAAAGCTGTTCTGTCGGTCGGAAACAGCTAAAGTGGCTCAGGAATGTACCCCGGGAAGGCGTCCATATTCTTCCAGCAGAGTAAATTGGCCGTATGTCTTAAGGTTATGATCTTCGATAAGGGACAGGTGATCAATCGTAAAGGCAGGAAGTGAAAACAAGGCATGATGGTTGAGCCAGTTTTTGAGGGTGTTTTCATGGCCTGCAGCCATCAGTCCCAGTTCGATAAAAGGGATAAATCTTTTCCGAGGGGTGGGAAGTCCAGCCCTGTGCAGAGCGAAATTGACCTTCTGGTACAAACTGACCAGCTCTGGAGAGGCTACAAGAGAAAGTCCCAACCTGTACCCTTCGTCGCATGCCTGAAACGTAATCTGCTTGGTCGAACAGGCAAAAGGAGGCCATCTTAGGCGGGAGAGTTCATAATCAATTTCCTCCAAGAGGGCGTGATTATCAATATGCCCCAAGCGTCTCAGGACGAGATGGGAGCTGTGACTGTCTTTCCATTGACATTCCATTGTTTTCAGAGAAGAGAGAAATGGTTCAAGGGAAAGGGGAAAAGGGATTATTACAGCTAGATGACTCATATGTCATATGAGGGTTCTCCGGGAGAAAGGGTCAAGCCCCGTGCCTTGACATAATCTGGAAAAATCCCACATCGTAACAAAAAGCAAGCCTCGTTTTGAGCTTTGAGACCATGTTTAACGGGTAAGGAGTTATATGGCGTTTCAATATGATTACAACGCGTCTGATAGTCGGCAGAATTTTGCGGCCATGGATGCAGGGTTGCGGGCTTATATGCTCCGGGTCTATAACTGGATGGCCGTCGCCTTAGTTGTTACAGGGGGCGTTGCTCTAGCGGTTGTCAATACATCGTTACGTGATGTGTTCTTTCACGTTGTTTCCTCCCAGTCTGGCTGGATGATTGCTCCGACTGTGTTGGGTTACGTTGCTATTTTCGCGCCTCTTCTTTTTGTCATGGTATTATCTTTCGGTGTGAACAGGCTTTCCCGTTCCACGGCGCAAATCCTTTTCTTGGCCTTCAGCGCAGTCATGGGCATTAGTATGGCTTCGCTGTTTTTTGCCTATACGGGCACATCTATTGCGCGCACTTTCTTTATCACGGCGGCACTTTACGCCTCTGTGTCCCTGTGGGGCTATGTAACAAATCGTTCGCTGACAGGTATGGGTTCTTTCCTTTTTATGGGAATGGTTGGCCTTCTGATCGCTATGATCGTCAATATGTTCTTCCATAGTGGTATGGTTGATTTGCTGGTTTCATGTGCCGGGGTGCTGATTTTTACAGGCTTTACGGCTTATGACACGCAGCGGATCAAGTTCTCCTACCAGCAGCAATATGCTTATGTAGGGCCTGAAATGCTGGCGAAGAACAGTATTTATGATGCGCTTTCAATGTACCTTAATTTTGTTAATCTGTTCCAGTTTCTCCTTCAGTTCCTGGGGGTGAGAAACGATAGCCGGAGTTAAAGAACCTGCCCGTCAGTTAAGGGACGCAAGGCTTGCAGAACAGGAAGGAGACAGAGTCGTTACTCTGTCTCTTTTTTTTGTGCGTCATGCTCCTTTTTGAGCGGGGAATAAGAGTGAATTATCGCGACTATTAAAAAATTTTAATCCAAGTTTACTTTTGTGTGAAATGGGATAGAATATGCGGCAGACCAATGTTTTCTTTATACGGACCTGACGAGTACTCTTTGTTGGTGTTCAGTTTTTCCTTGTAAACTATCAAATACAAGTGAAAGACAGAGAAGACGGTCGGGAAATTCTTCCCGATAAGTTGGTAAGAAAAGCGTAGGGGTGGGAGGTCTCACTTCTACCGTCAGGACAGGAACGAAGGAAGGCAATGAAATGACGACGTTCGTACGTGCTAGGGCAGTCCTGACAGTGTCAAATTGTTATCTGGCTCTCTCTGGCCAGAACGACAGATAAAGGCAGGATCCATGAAAAGACTCTGGCGATTTTTCCCGGCGTTGCCTGCATTGATGCTTTCGGGGTGTACGGTTGATCTTCTTCAGCCGCGCGGCCCTATTGCGGATGGTAACCGCAACATGATGGTTCTCGAATGGGCCGTCATGATGTGTGTTGTTGTCCCGGTCATCATCGCGACAGTGGCGTTTGCTTGGAAATATCGGGCATCAAACAAAAAGGCTGAATATTGGCCGGATTGGGATAACTCCCACAAGATTGAAACTTGTGTGTGGGCTATTCCTATTGCGATCATTTTCGTATTGAGCTGCATCAGTTTCTGGAGCACTCATTTTTACGACCCCTATAAGCCTTTGACTCAGGAACAGCTTGCTAAAGAGCAGGCTGAAAATAATAAACCGCTTCGTATTCAGGTCGTTGCACTTGATTGGAAGTGGCTGTTCATTTACCCGGATCTGGGTATCGCAACAGTCAACGAACTTGATGTGCCTACAAAGACGGAACTCAGCTTTGTCATTACCTCTGACGCAGCTATGACGTCCTTCTTTATTCCACAGCTTGGTTCCCAGATTTATGCGATGGCTGGTATGGAGACGCAGCTGCATCTCCTTGCTCGCGAGGCAGGCACCTATCGTGGTGAAGCTTCTCAGTATACGGGACCCGGTTTCTCTGATCAGAAGTTCCTGGCGATTGCCATGCCGACTGAGCAGTTCCAGTCCTGGGTTGAAAATGTGAAAAATGGCGGAAGCCGCTTCGCATCCAGTGAACCGCTTAATGACTCGACATATGTGAAAGTGTCAGCGCCGCAGATGAAAGCACCTGTGACGTACTTTGCAGATGCGCAGTCTGATCTTTTCGAGCACATTGTTGCAAAATACAACAATGGTCACGTGAAGAACCCGGATACTGGCAAGATCATGAATATGCAGGCTGCCTCTGACGGTTCTGCTTCTAACGACACCGGCATGTAAGGAAACACCGAAAGATGCTCGGAAAATTAACCTTATCTGACATCCCGTTTGATGTACCCATTCTTGTGGGGACATTTATCGGCGTGGCAGTCATAGGAATTGCTGTATTAGCGGCGATTACCTATTTCGGTAAATGGGGATATCTCTGGCGTGAGTGGTTGACGACTGTTGACCATAAAAAGCTCGGCGTTATGTATATCGTATTGGCGATTGTCATGCTTGTGCGTGGTCTCGCTGATGCTATCATGATGCGTACGCAGCAGGCACTCGCCTTCAATGGTAACCCTGGCTATTTGCCTCCTCATCACTATGACCAGATCTATTCTGCTCACGGCACGATCATGATTTTCTTCATGGCCATGGCGTTCATGACAGGTCTGTTCAACTTTGCGATTCCTCTTCAGATTGGTGCGCGTGACGTCGCTTTCCCATTCCTGAACTCCGTGAGCTTCTATATGACATTGTCAGGCGCAATCCTGATCAACCTGTCATTGTTCATCGGTGAGTTTGCGAATGTGGGCTGGCTCGCCTATCCGCCTGTTTCTGAACTGGCTTTCAACCCTGGTGTCGGTATTGATTACTACATCTGGGCTGTGCAGATATCAGGTATCGGGACCTTGCTGACGGGCGTGAACTTCTTTACGACCATCGTCAAGCTGCGTGCTCCTGGCATGAAATGGATGGAAATGCCCGTTTTCACATGGACGGCTTTTTATTCCATCATCATGATCCTCATTACTTTCCCGGTTCTGACGGTCGCTCTGGCCTGCCTGAGTCTGGATCGTTATCTTGGGATGCACTTCTTCACCAATGATGGTGGCGGCAGTGTCATGCTCTATCTTAACCTGATCTGGGCATGGGGTCACCCCGAGGTGTATATTCTGGTTCTGCCTGGTTTTGGCGTGTTCTCCGAGATCGCTGCAGTGTTCTCAGGAAAGCCACTCTTTGGCTACAAGACCATGGTTTACGCTTCAGGCGCGATCTGCTTCCTGGGTTGTGTTGTGTGGGTCCACCACTTCTTCACAATGGGTGCAGGTGCTGACGTCAATACCTTCTTTGGTATTGCCACGATGCTTATCGCGATCCCAACGGGCGTGAAGATCTTTAACTGGCTCTTCACCATGTATAAAGGTCGCGTACGTTTCGAAGGTCCGATGAACTGGATCGTGGGCTTTATGATCACCTTCTCAATTGGTGGTATGACCGGCGTTATGCTGGCTATGCCGGCTGCTGACTGGGTTCTGCATAACTCCCTCTTCCTGGTGGCTCACTTCCATAACACGATTATCGGTGGTGTGTACTTTGGTTATGTTGCTGGTCTGTCTTACTGGTTCCCGAAATGTTTTGGCTACAAGCTGAACGAATTTTTTGGAAAATGGGCTTTCCGCTGCTGGTTCGTAGGCTATTATGTCACATTCGTTCCGCTTTATATTGCGGGGCTTGAGGGCATGACGCGCCGTCTGAACCATTATGATAACCCAAACTGGTATCCGCTGATGCTGATCTCCTGTGTTGGTGCTTTCATCATCATCCTGGGTACACTTTGCATTGTCGCACAGCTGATTTTGGCTGTTGTTGATGCTGTGAAGGGTAAACATGATGCCAGGGATCTGACAGGTGATAACTGGGGTGACGGTCGTACTCTTGAATGGTCTATCCCTTCACCAGTACCGCACTATAACTTCGCGCGTCTTCCTGTGGTCAGGGGGCTTGATACCTTCCACATTGAGAAAAAACTGGGTCGTCCGGCACCTGTAGCGCCGCTTGAGCCAATCCATATGCCAAAATACACAGGTGTTGGTGCGGTTATGGGGCTGTTCACAGTGTTGATGGGATTTGCACTGGTATGGCACATCTGGTGGCTTGCTGGTCTTACCTTCCTGGGTCTTATCCTGTCTGTGGTTTACCGCAGTGATGATCTGGATGTGGATTTCTATGTTCCTGTTTCAGAGATTCAGGCCAATGAAGATGCGTTTGCAAAGCGGATTGCCGCGGCGCAGGCAGCAGAATAAGGGGGAGATGAATCAATATGTCTAGTGACACGACTCACTCACCTGCATCTGGCCATGAAGGGCATGTTGACCATAACGATGTTAAGGTCTTCGGGTTCTGGGTCTACCTGATGACAGACTGCGTATTGTTTGGCACACTTTTCACGATTTTTGCCGTGATGTGCCATCAATATGCAGGTGGTCCAACAGGTAAGGAACTTTTCAACATCACAAATGTTGGTGTTGAAACAGCTATCCTGCTGGTGTCTTCAATCACCTACGGGTTTGCGATGATCAATGCTTTCGCACAGCGCAAATCCGCGGTTCTGACGTGGCTTCTGGTTACGGCTCTTCTGGGTCTTTCCTTCCTCGTTCTTGAGGTGAAGGAATTCGCAGAGTTGATTGGTGACGGCGCTGGTCCGGATCGTTCTGCGTTCCTGTCCTCGTTCTTTACGCTGGTTGGAACGCACGGTCTTCACGTTACGTTTGGTCTGATCTGGATGACAGTTCTGTTTTTCCAGATCATGGGCAAACAGGGACTTGGAGAGCGGATGATCGGCAAGCTGACGTGTCTGAGCCTTTTCTGGCACTTCCTTGACATCGTCTGGATCTGCGTCTTTACCTTCGTTTATCTGGGGAGTGTGATGTAATGAGCCAGAATCATGCAACATCTGCAGCAGGTGAGAGCCATGGCTCTTACGGCTCCTACATCACGGGCTTTGTACTGGCAGTTATTCTGACGGTTGCTTCTTTTGCTGTTGTTCTCAGCAAGGCATTGAGCTTCTGGTCAACACTGGTGGTTATTGGCGTCTTGGCGGCGATTCAGATGGTTGTTCATATGGTGTTCTTCCTCCATATGAATGGCAGTTCAAAACAGCGTTGGATTCTGATGACGTTCCTCGTCACAGCCTTCTCTGTTTTCACGATCGTTGTCCTCTCACTCTTCGTGTTGTGGGATACGCAGATGCACATGATGTCTCGTTAAGAGATATCTGAGCAATCTGTTTGCTTTAGAGAAAGGCTGGCGGGTTTTCCCTGCCAGCCTTTTTTGCGTCTGGGGAAAGTAAGTTTCACTGTTTTCCACAAGTTTAAAGACAATAAAAAAACCCCGGACCTTTTTTAAAGATCCGGGGGACTGCGAAAATTAGTGGAAGAAAGTTTTAACCCTGATGAGGTGCTTCCGACAGGAGTTTGGTCTTGTCAGGTTTGCCATTCCACTCTTCTGCGTCAGCAGGCTGATTACCCTTTTGGCTTATATTGGGCCAGACTTTTGACAGTCTGGCGTTTGTTTCCATCCAGGGGCCTGACCGTTCATCACTATCAGGGAAAATGGCTTCTGCTGGACATTCTGGTTCACACACGCCGCAATCAATACATTCATCGGGATTGATGACCAGAAAGTTTTCTCCTGCATAGAAGCAGTCGACTGGACAAACCTCTACACAATCCATGAATTTGCATTTAATGCAGTTTTCGGTGACCACATAGGTCATTGCTGTCTCCAGTTCTCATGTAGGCTGGCAAAAGCCTGATATCGGAAATTTCCAGAATGGTATGCCGAAAGTCAGGGGCATTATGCAAGCTTAAATCGTTTATTCGTGAATTTCACGATATAATTGTGATGCTTCGGGAGCAGGTCCGCGTCTTAATCCCAGCTTCTCAACGCGCCATACGCGTACTATAGAGGGAGTGGCAGGTGAGGGAAACGTCAGAACATCACCGATGCGTATTTTTGCATGGTTTTTTGTGACACGTTGTCTATTCAGGTGCATATGCCCCTTTTCGATGTATTGTGAACAAAGCTGGCGGCTCTTGGCGAAACGTGCATAAAAGAGCCAGAGATCAAGACGCTGTGAGTCCATAAAAGGCTGACTATTTCTGGTTATTTTTGTGAGAAAGAGTTCTAAGGATGCTGAATGGAGAATCAGCATCCCTAACTGGATGGTGTTTTATTTTTCTCGTTCTGGTCTTTGCCCTAATTGGGTGGAGTCTAAGGCTCTTTAGCATCAGGGGAGCAGCAGGTCCGTAAATGCCAGAAGCTAGTGGCCTGGGAGGCAGGCAAGGGATTTTAAGAAGCTTCAGGATATCAGCAACGGAAGATTGTCTTATACCGAGCATAGCCGCTAGATTGGCAGGAGCCTGAACCTGATGGGAAGCCTTTTGCATTTTCCTGATATGTCTGAGCGCCTGTTCCAGCCGTATGACGGAAAGCGTGAGAGAGCCGAGCTTTATCATTCCCGGTCCCGGAAGATCCTTTTTTCCATTATGCCAGAGGGAATGGAGGCGCAGCAGCATTGGACTTACCGGGTGTTTGAACAGAAAAGCGCAATAGATAGTACGTTCGCCAATGTTTATTCCAAAATGACGCAGTTTTTTTCTCTTGAGGGCGGTGAGGTTACGGTCGCTTCCCAATTTGTCCGTAAGTCCGCCATCTTCTTTCAAGCGGTGTAGAAGCCCTCTTAAAACAGGATCGTGGACTGACTCGTTCCAGGCTTCATGAAAAGGGGAGAGCAAGGATTCTATCTGGGTAGAAATGAGCTTCTGAAGATGAGTCTGCGCTATTTTATAGTTGTGCGTATCTTGAAACTCACCAGGGAAGAGGGAAATTTTTGGAGTAAAATAACCTTCGCCTCGTTTCAGTCGCCCGATGGAAGCGCCGTTCCAGCTTATGATATCGTGATCACCAAAAGAGAGATCCAGGAATTTTCCAGACAGAAATTTTTGGATCAGAACAGGCATTTCTGCCTGTAAAGCGCGTCTTGCCGTTTTCATAAGCAAAATTTCTTCAGCCTTATTCACGCAGTTATCCAGCGTAATTGTAAAGCCCTTGATTTGGCCAATATCGTGACCTTCAATCAGAATATGACCGTTTTTTGTAACGTTATGGAACAAGTCGCTCTTATGGCCGGAAAAATCGCGTTTAAGGAGCGTGACAGCCCTTTTATTGATAAAACGTGCAGTGAGTCGTTCATGCAGAACGTCAGAAAGCCTGTTTTCGACGTCAAAGCTCCGCTCCTGCCAGTACGTGCTGCGTGTGAGCCAGTTCTGGTGGGTTGCAATATAGGAACACGTGCGTACGCCCTGAAGACGTTGCATTAATGTATCAATACTGCCTTCGCAGTGATTGAGATGCTGTAACTGCCCTTCAATCCAATCTGTCGGGATTTTCCCCTCTTTAAGGAGGTGAAAATAGAGTTTTTCGCATAATTGGGCATGACTGCCATCTCCAAGCTTTTTGAAATCGGGAATTTGGCAGACTTCCCATAATATTCTTGTGGTTTTGGGATTGTGCGTGGCGTTTATGATTTTTTCTGAGGCGGCCAGATATTCAAGCACCGCAAGGTCAGAAGCTTCGCGACCCTTGATGAGTTCAGAATGAGGAGGTTTGCTCTGCAAGCTTTTCAAAAGGGTGCGAGGCGTGCTGAAATCCAGGAAACTTTCCCGCCAGTAAATCTGTTTCAGGGGTGCAAAATCATGGTTTTCAATGGCTGTAATTGTTTCGGGGGAGAGGGTTTCCGATCCGGTAATGGTACCGAAAGTGCCGTCTTTCATTCCACGCCCGGCGCGTCCGGCTATCTGGGCAATTTCCTGCAAGGTAAGAGGACGGTGCTGGCGGCCATCAAATTTTCTGAGCGAAGAAAGAGCAATATGGTCAACATCCATATTTAGCCCCATCCCGATAGCGTCCGTGGCGACCAGATAATCGACCTCCCCTTTTTGGTAAAGTTCGATCTGGGCGTTGCGCGTTCGTGGGCTGAGGCGCCCCATAATCAAGGCGCATCCCCCACGTTTTTGACGGATGGTTTCGGCCAGAGCATAAACTTCAGGGGCAGAAAAAGCGACAATGGCCGTTCTGGGGGGAAGGCGGTTAAGAGGTACAGGCTCTGTATAGGCCAGGCTCGACAGACGAGGTCGCGTTTCAATGGTGATGCCGGGAACAAGCTTGCGTAAAAGAGGGCGCATGATTTCTGCCCCCAAAAAAAGTGTTTCTTCTTCGCCTCGTGCATGGAGGAGGCGGTCGGTAAAAACATGTCCGCGGTCGGGGTCTCCCGCAAGCTGGATCTCGTCAATGGCTATGAACTTCACCTTGCGGTCAAGAGGCATCGATTCAACAGTACAGGAGAACCATCTGGCTTTGGGAGGAATGATTTTTTCTTCTCCGGTAACCAGAGCGACTGCTTCTTCGCCTTTCAGCTGTGCCAGCCGGTCATAGTTCTCCCGAGCCAAAAGGCGGAGCGGAAAGCCGATCATGCCCGTCTCATGCCCTACCATACGGGACAGGGCGTAATGTGTTTTTCCAGTATTGGTTGGTCCCAGCACAGCATGGAGAAAACCAGATGAACGTAAAATCATGTGCATCCATGCCTTCCAACGCGTAGAATAAAAACGACAAACCTTACGCATGCCGCATATGAGACTATTTTATAGGTGAAAAATGTCGAGTCAAAGTTCACGTTCTCTGCCACTTCCCTTAATTGAAGAAAATGACTCTCCAGAGAGTTTTCCATTATATCTGTTTCATAAGGATGATGCGGCGCAGGCACGTTCTTTATGTGGAGCGGACTGGGCTTATCTGACTGTTCTAAAGACAGTCATCAAGGGGGGCACGATTTTTCTTCTGCCGGGTAAAGAGGGTGTCAAGGGGGCCATTGCTTTTTATGACGGCCCCGTTTGTCCCGAAGCGTTTGGTCATCTGGCCGAGGAATTGCCAGAGCTATCCTGGGCTGTCCAGTCCGATGATCCTGATCTTCTGGAAAATGTTTTCCTTGGGGTCTGTCTGGAATTTTATCATTTTAGCCTGACGGATCAGCAGAAAGATACGAGAGACGCCCATTTTCTTGTTCCGGTTTCCTTTCCTCGTGAACGTTTAAAAAGACTGGGAGCTATTGTGAAGGCTATCTGGCGGGGGCGTGACCTTATCAACATGCCTGCCAACCTTCTGGGGCCGCAGGAACTTGCCGATCTGGCGGCTGAAGAACTCAGGGAGCGTGGTGCTTCTGTTACAATTATCAAGGGGGAGGCCTTGAGGCATGAATATCCCTGTCTTGCGGCGGTAGCGGCGGGTTCTGACCGGGGAGGGGCTGTCCTTTCTGCTCACTGGAAAGGAAAAGAGGGAGCGCCGCGTATTGCTCTTGTTGGCAAGGGTGTCTGTTTCGATACGGGGGGATATGATCTGAAACCCAGCGCGTCAATGTTGAAAATGAAAAAGGATATGGGAGGTGCGGCCCTGATGTTAGGGCTTGCCTGTGCTCTCATTGAAACAGGGCAGGGGTTTGAAATTGATTTGCGCCTTGGATGCGTGGAGAACAGTCTCTCCGGTCACGCCATGCGCCCTGGAGATATTGTCAAAACGCGGCAAGGGTTATCTGTGGAAATTGGCAATACAGATGCAGAAGGGCGTTTGGTGCTTTGTGATCTTCTGACAGAGGTAGGAGAGAAAGCTCCTGATTTGATTATAGACGCCGCGACATTGACAGGAGCCGCTCGTGTTGCTCTGGGGCCAGATCTTCCGGCACTGTTTTGTAATGATGACGAAATGGCTGAAAGGATTCTGCGATCAGGGAAAGAGAGTTTTGATCCCCTGTGGCGTCTGCCACTCTGGTCTGCATACGACGCATGGCTGGAGAGTAAAATAGCCGATTGTAACAATGTTTCCAGTAAGCCGATGGCCGGAGCCATTACGGCAGCGTTATATTTGCAGCGTTTTATTAAAAATGGGCAAAAATGGGTACATATTGATAGCTACTCATGGAACGACGGCAGTAGGCCATGTCATCCCGAAGGAGGTGAAATGCTGGCTCTAAGAGCACTTTTCAGGCTGTTTTCAGAGAATTTCGTTCTATAGCCATCTTAAAAAAGCATGGCTGATAAGCACTTTTTGCAACTCTTTATTTGTTACGATTCCAATATGCTTGCAAAATCGTTTCGGATGCGCCATCTCAGATATATAGAGAGAAATGCTGGATGTAGTAGTCCAGCAGCAGAAGTGGTTGCAAACGCATAGAGTTAAAAGGTGGTTCCATGAATCGTGCGAAAAAAACGAGTCAGCCGTTACTGGTTTTGCGTGACACTATTGTTGAAAGTGTCAGACGCGAGGGCCCCGATCTTTCAGCGCGTCAGCTTGCGGTGTTTTTGACGTGCTATTTAAAAGATGGGGCTCATACGGTGAGGGGGCTGTCCGAACTTTTGAATGTTTCAAAACCGGCCATTACTCGCGCGCTTGACCGTTTGGGAGAGCTGGATCTCGCGCGTCGAAAAACAGATCCACTGGACAGGCGGTCAGTGCTTGTGCAGCGTACCCTTAAGGGAGCTGCTTTTTTGCGGGAGCTAGGGCTTATTATGGATGATGCTGCTGCGGGTAAGCTTTCTTTCAAGGAGGAGAAAAAGGCATCTCTTCAGAATGTGACGTCTTTTCATTCACTAAAGGCAGGATAATTCTTTATTTTTGTTCTGTGGCGAGAATAAAAAAAGGCTGCGTGTGAGACGCAGCCTTTTTTTAGATAAGAACTATATCAGGCGAGTTTTTTAACGAGACTGGCGACATGTTGTCCGAGGAATTTGGCACCTGCCAGCTCATTCTCATCAGGCTGACGTGAACCGTCTCCAGCGGCGATGGTTGTAGCCCCATAGGGAGAGCCGCCTGTGACGGTATCAAGCTTCATCTGTCCCTGGAAGCTGTAAGGCAGGCCACTTATGACCATACCATGATGGAGCAGATTGGACATGAGGGAATAAAGGGTCGTCTCTTGCCCGCCATGTTGGGTGGCCGTTGAGGTGAAGACAGCCCCGACCTTGCCGATGAGAGCGCCCTTGGCCCATAGCCCGCCTGTCTGGTCCCAGAAATTGGCCATTTGTGCAGGAAGGCGGCCAAAACGCGTTGGGGCACCCACGATGATGGCGTCATAAAGAGGGAGATCGGCGGTGTTGGCCAGAGGAGCGTCCTGCTCGGTTTTGAAATGATGTGCCTTGGCAGCATCTTCGGGCACCAGTTCCGGCACGCGTCTGACATCGACCTCAAGGCCTGCGGCCTTCACACCTTCAGCGACGGCATAGGCCATGGTTTCGACGTGACCATAGGAGGAATAATAAAGAACGAGCACTTTGGACATCATGGTTTCCTTTTTATGTATTGGTTTCAGGAATTATACTGACGGAACGGTTTTCTCTGTTTCGTTCCATCAGGGTATCAAGCGAAAAGCGTCCTGGGCCAGCGATAGCCAAAGCCAGAAAGCCACCTGCTATGCTGATGTTTTTGTAAAAATGGATGAACATGTCATGCTGGCTCGCTTCTGGAACCTTCCAGTAATGATGTCCAAGGAAAGCGGTTGCTATTGTATAGGCTGCCAGGAGAAATGAAGTCGAAGAGGTAAAGACTCCCAGGAAAACGAACGAACCGGCTCCTGCCTCGAAAATTAGAGCTGCAGCAGCGCAGAAAGAGGGGAACGGAAGACCAATATTGCTCATGAAAAAAGTTGTTCCCGGAAAATTGGTAAATTTTTCCCACCCCATGAGGATGAACAATACGGTGAGTAATGAACGTGATACCACTAGAATGGTATCGCGAATTCTCGAAGAAGCCATCTTGAAATCCTCCAAAAAAACAGAACGGAATGTTCTGTGGCGCTTATTTGTAGGGATGGGAGGGAAAGGAGAAGAACCAATAACGTAATAGGTCGTTTCAGTTTTTTGCTCTTGCCATAACATAAGGCATAAAAATGAACGCTTATATGTGCTGGCTTGAAGCTCTTTTAGACTTTTGGAGGTGCTCTTGATAAAGTCGCTCACGGATATATTTTCGTGAGGAATTTCTAATGACTGGCCCTGTGGCGTTTCTGAATCTACCTGCGCAACAAAGACGCCTGGCGGAGGCTCTCAAGGGCAGGGTTGAACAGGTCCTTGCTCATTGTCAGTTTATATTGGGGCCGGAAGTTACTGAACTCGAGCAGGAATTGGCTCGTTATGGTGGGTCCCGTCATGCGATTGCGGTTTCATCGGGGACAGATGCACTTCTGATGACCTTGATGGCGGAGAATATAGGGCCCGGTATGGCGGTTTTCCTGCCAGCTTTTACCTATACGGCGACGGCTGAAGTGGTCTTGCTGCTGGGGGCTGTTCCCGTTTTCGTTGATATTGAACCACGTACATTCCAGATCAGCATAAATTCTCTTAAAAAGCGTTATCATCATGTCATGACAGAAGGGGTTGTGAGACCGGCTGCCATCATAGGTGTAGATCTTTTTGGGCAGCCTGCTCCATGGGACGAGCTGAACAATTTCGCTTCAGAAACGGGTCTTGTATTGATTGCCGATTGTGCCCAGTCATTTGGGGCATCTTACAAGGGACGGAAACTTGGTCATGAAGCTCTTGCTACGACATTGTCCTTCTTTCCTTCAAAACCTTTGGGGGGATATGGAGATGGTGGTGCCATTCTGACTGATGATGATGAAAAGGCCGCTCTCTATCGCTCATTAAGGTCGCATGGTGAAGGGAAGGAACGTTATGATGTGCAGCGTATTGGCCTGAATGCGCGTTTGGATACGTTGCAGGCCGCTATCCTGTTAGCCAAGCTGGACGTTTTTGACGAAGAACTGGCGAAGCGTGAGGCCGTCGCTCGTTATTATGACGCGCATTTGCCGGAAATTGTCCAACGTCCTGAACGTGTGCAGGAGAGTCGGAGTGCCTGGGCTGTTTACTGTGTGAGCTTGCCTGCAAGGGCGGAGCGGGATTCCTTACGGCAAACGCTCACAGAGCATCATATAGCCTCGGCGATTTACTATCCCAAACCTTTGCATAAACAGCCCGCTTATAAAAATTATCACGATGGTGTATCTTTGCCTGTCGCTGAAGCGATGGGAGATTATGTTCTTGCTCTTCCTATTCATCCTGATTTGACAGAGGAAGAACAGGCTTATGTTGTCACAACGATCAGAAAATGGGCCGATCACTATGGAAGATCACCGTAAAAAACTTCTTCTTCTCGGTTTTGCTGTTCTCGTCCTTGCTCCTGTTATTCTGGTCTGGACGTTTGCATGGCCGATTTTACAACCTGTCTCTTTCCCGGTGATCGCACAGGGGCAGATGCTCCAGCCTTCCAAGAGAGACCTGACGAGCGGGGAAGTAGAAAAGCTGAATCAGTGGCTTCAGAAATACAGGTCAGCGTGGGGCACAAAAGGTGAGAAATCTCCTGGACATCCTTCTGCCGCTTTCGTCTTGGAAGGGAAAGAAGGCCGGAAACTCTATTTATCTTTCTGGCATTTTCGCCATGGGGATGATGTTGCCGGTTTTCAGACAGAAGAAAACGGTCCTTTTAGAATGCGCTCGGCAGATAAAGAACCGTTAGAGGACCTGATGAAAAACTTTCCTGATGTTCCTTGGAAGGCCATTAAATAAAGCCATCAGATTAGGGCTAGTACAGCATCAGGTCTGTTTTACCTTCTGCTGGTCTTTATTGGCGTCCTGCTGGTTTTTCTGTTCTTTTTGCTCCTCTTTCTTGGCGTCCAGTTCTTCCTGATTGATTTCCGACGTTGCCATCTGTGTTGATTCGGCATCTTTCAGAGGGGGCATGGCTTTGTCGAAAACGGCCAAAAGCGCTGCAGTGATAGGCGATGCCAGTACCAGTCCGGGAACTCCTAGTATGGAACTGAAGACAGTCTGTGAAAGGATAGCGATGGCGGGCGGCATATGAACAGCACGGCGCTGGATAAGGGGAGCGAGGACGTTCCCTTCAAAGAATTGTATGACGCTGTAAAGAATGGCGACCAGCAGCGCTTCTTTCGTGCTGACAGAGAGACTGATGATCAGGGCGGGAACAGCCCCCATAATGGCGCCGATATAGGGGATGAAGTTGCACAGTCCGGCAACAACGCCAAGAGCGAGGGCAAGTGGTACGCCAATCAGGGAAAGGCCAAGACTGGAGAGACAACCGACGACGAACATGTCCAGTGCCTGCCCCGATGTCCATGCCCACAGGGTCGTCCCAGCCGAGAAGAGAAGCTCACGAGTCGTTTCTCTTTGTGCCGGAGGGATGAGGCGCAAGAAGCCATTAATATAGAGTGAAGGCGAAATGGCAAAATAGAAAGCGGCGATCATGACAACGAAGATCGTGCCAACTAGGCCAAAAGCACTGCTCAGGAAACCGGTGACAGAACCAGCAATGCCAAAACCAATATTACCGAGTGGATTATGGCTGTCGTTGCCTCCGAGGGAGGTCGGCAGATGGTCGAGAATGATCTTGCCTAAGGTTGAGTGAGCCAGATGTTCCCTGAGGTCCCCGGATTGGGTAATCAGAGCGGTTTTGAGACTTATGAACTGATCCCCGATAGCAGGGCCATTGCTCCAGATCAGCCCTGTCAATAACCCAAATATAACGCATACGACGACACCGACAGCAGCGGTGTAAGGGATAAAGGGAACATATTTCCGCAATAATTTCGCCAGACCATGAAGAACAATGGACATCAACGCAGCGGCAAAGACGATCGTCAGCACGTCTCCTACCAGCCATAAAGCCAGTATGATGATGGTCAGTGCGACAACAGAACGCAGTAGCGTCACGAGTTGGCTCAAGGCGCGTGATGGCGGCTCTTCTTTCTCTGTTGGTTGGGAGCGGTAAAAGAAAAACCCCATGTGAGGACACCCTTCCTTGTAAGGATAACCGGAAGCAGGAATGCCTCAGGAATCGCTTTTTTCCAGCTCGTCCTGTGCCTCAAACCAGGCCAGCTCGATTTGTTCAAGAGTCTGGTCAATTCTGGAAAGTTCGCTGTTCAGGCTTGCTATATCTTCAGCTTTACCAGAAACATAAAGTGTAGGGGAGGCGAGTTTCTCTTCAAGGCCCTTTTTTATTTCAGATAATTTTGCCATTTGAGCTTCGAGATCGCGTATCTTGCGTCTCAAGGGGGCGAGTTGTCGGGTGCGTTCTTTCTGCTCTGCTCGTTTTAGCGCCGTTTCTGAAGTTTTTTTCTCGTCTTTCTGTCCTGCTCCTGTGCTTGAGGCAGCCCGTTTCATGCGTGCTTCGAGCCATTCCTTATAATCCCCCATATCACCTTTGAAGGGCGTAATCGTGCCATTCTCGGCGATCCACAAATCATCAGCAACGGAATCGACAAGGTAGCTGTCATGGCTGATCAGAATAACGGCGCCCTCAAAGGCGCATAAAGCGCGAATTAGGGCATCTCGCGCGTCCAGATCCAGATGGTTGGTGGGCTCGTCCAGCAAGAGAAGGTGGGGTGCGTGCCGTGTGGCCAGAGCCAGAAGAAGGCGTGCCTTTTCACCACCAGAGAGATTCCGGACTGGTGTTTCGGCTCTTTCGGCATCCAGCCCAAAGCGCGCAAGTTGGGCACGTACGACAGTTGGTGTGGCTTTTGGCAGGGCGCGGGACATATGGTCGATTGGACTGTCCTGCGCAATGAGTTCTTCACTCTGATGCTGGGCAAAATACCCTACATTCAGACGAGGATTTACTGAAAGCTCTCCTTCAAGAGGGAAAAGCCTTCCTGCCAGAAGCTTGGCAAAAGTCGATTTTCCGTGACCATTCTGTCCCAGAAGAGCAATGCGATCCTGCATATCAAGACGCAGAGTGAGATGACGCAGTACGGCTTTTCCATCATATCCTGTGGCTACATTTTCAAGCCGTATCATCGGCGGGGGAAGGGGCTCAGGTTCTGGAAAGGAAAAGACGGTCGGTGTCGCTTCAATGACGGAATCAATCTGTGGCAATTTTGCAAGCGCCTTGAGGCGTGCCTGTGCCTGTCGTGCCTTGGTAGCCTTGGCCCGGAAGCGGGCAACAAAAGATTCCATTTTGGCGCGTTGCTGGGATAGCTTCTCGGCGGCGCGGTTCTGTTGCAGGGCTTGTTCAGTCTTGATCTGGACAAAGCGGTCATAGCCGCCTGGAGTGAGGGAAATCTTGCCTTGATCAAGGTGGGCAATGGCATTGACGGTGTTATCAAGCAATGAACGGTCATGGCTGACCATCAGGACAGCGCCGGAATATTTGGTCAGCCAGTTTTCCAGCCAGAGCGTGGCCTCAATATCAAGATGGTTCGTCGGTTCGTCAAGAAGAAGCAGGTCAGGAGCCAGGAAGAGCGCGCTGGCAAGGGCAACGCGCATACGCCATCCTCCGGAAAAATCAGAGACAGGACGTTGCTGGGCCTCATGATCGAACCCCAGTCCGGCAAGGATAATACTGGCTCGTGCGGGAGCTGTATGGGCGTCTATGGCAATCAGTCTTTCATGAATTTCAGCCAGACGGAGGGGATCGGTCACCATTTCGGCCTGATGAAGCAGCGAGGTCCGTTCTTCGTGGCTGGCCAGAACCGTTTCAAGCAATGATTGCGGGCCTGAGGGCGTTTCCTGTTTGACACGTCCGATGGTGGCACGGCTGGAGAGGGTAATGGTCCCGCCATCAGGGACGATATCGCCGGCAATAGCGGCCAGAAGAGTTGATTTCCCGACGCCATTGCGCCCTACCAGCCCTATTCTGCGTCCGGGATCAATAGTGAGGGAGGCACCCTCAAGTAAAGGGCGTCCTGCAATGCGGAGTGTCAGGTTATTGATGACAAGAAGGCTCAAAAAATATCCCCAAAGCGTATCGTCACGATTTTAGTTGTTAAAAAAGCGGTCTGCACCCTATCAGACTCCGTATTTTTCCTCTAGTGAATCCCGACAGACTTGGCTTTTGTATGAAGAGAGGATTTGCCAATGGCTTTAGAACGTACATTCTCCATTATTAAACCCGATGCAACCGAACGTAACCTGACTGGCAAGATCAATGCCGTGTTTGAAGATGCCGGTCTGCGTATTGTTGCCCAGAAGCGTATTCAGCTCACGCAGAAAGAAGCTGAAGCGTTTTATGGTGTGCATAAAGAGCGCCCCTTTTTCGGCGAGCTGGTTTCTTTTATGATTTCTGGCCCTGTTGTTGTGCAGGTTCTTGAAGGCGAGAATGCTGTCGCCCTTCATCGCGATGTTATGGGCGCGACCAATCCTGCTGAAGCGGCTGAGGGTACGGTCCGCAAACTCTTTGCCAAAAGCATTGGCGAGAATTCTGTCCACGGCTCAGACAGCCTTGAGAACGCAGAAAAAGAAATCAAGTTCTTCTTCGCCGAGAAAGACATTCTTCCTTGATACGTTAAGGAATATCCCCGGAGAAATGGAAAAAATTTCTCCGGGATTCCTGGTATCAAAGTGATTCTTTTTTCTTTTCTATAAATTGGGCCAGCACTTCTGGATAAAGACGGTGTTCCTGCTCAAGGACGCGGTGAGCCAGTCTGTCAGCATTATCATCAGTCCTTACAGGTACACGAGCCTGAGCCAGGATGGGGCCTTCATCCACGCCATCTGTGACCAGATGAATCGTGCAGCCATGCTCCTTAACGCCAGCCTGCAAGGCGGCTTCATGCGTATGCAGCCCGGGAAAAGCGGGTAGCAGGCTCGGGTGGATATTGAGCATGCGGCCAGACCATTGCCTGACCAGATAAGGGGTCAGGACTCTCATATAACCTGCCAGACAGATTAGTGTGGCGCCAGATTCCCTGATGCAGTGATCTATTGCTTTTTCGTGTGACTCACGGTCGCGTCCGTAAAGCTTGTGATCAATTACTTCTGTGGGGACGCCGTATTGACGGGCGATTTCAAGACCGGGCGCCTCCGGGCGATTGCTTAAAACCAAGACCACACGGGCCGGATAATCCGGCTTGGCGCAGGCTTCAAGCAAAGCCGTCATATTACTGCCACGTCCGCTGATGAGGATGGCGATGGGTGTTTTTTCTGCCTGCTTTGTCATGACGATCAATCAGGCAAAAGAAACAGGATTGTCAAAATGGACGCCAGAGACAGTAGATGTGATTTTGCCCATCACGAAGGCTTTCTCGTCCAGTAACTCAAGCTCAGCCATCACTGCCTCAGGTTGAGACGTTACCAGCACCATTCCAACGCCACAATTAAAGACTTTCAGCATTTCGTCCTGTGTGACAGGCCCTTCCTTGGCAAGCCAGCGGAAGACATCAGGAGCGGACCAGCTTGCACCGTCAATGACAGCGCCAAGTCCATCTGGCAGAATGCGTGGCAAATTGCCCGGTAGCCCGCCACCAGTGATATGACTGCATCCCTCAATAAGGTTTTTCTCATGGAGATGAAGAACCGTTTTGACGTAAAGCCGCGTTGGTTCCAGAAAAGCCTGTGCAAGTGTTTTTGCAGGAGCGAAAGGAGCGGGGTCACTCCATTTCAGGCCTGTTTTTTCGACAATGCGGCGTACCAGAGAAAATCCATTGGAATGCACGCCCGAAGAAGGCAGGCCGATCAGAGTATCACCATCGGAAATGGTAGCGGGGAGTAGTCTGTCACGTTCAGCAGCGCCGACGCTGAAGCCGGCCAGGTCATAATGGCCTTTGCCATAGAGACCCGGCATTTCGGCAGTCTCACCACCGACCAGGGCGCAGCCACTTTCCTTACAGGCGCGGGCTATGCCCTCAATGATGCGTGTAGCGACTTCGGTGCGAAGCTGGCCAGTCGCCATATAATCAAGGAAGAAAAGCGGCTGTGCGCCTTGTACGATCAAGTCATTGACGCACATGGCGACAAGATCAATGCCAATATCGTCATGCTCGCCGCTTTCTACAGCCAGAAGCAGTTTCGTGCCCACTCCGTCCGTGCAGCTGACGAGCACGGGGTCCTTGAAACCGGCTGCCTTTGGGTCAAACAGGGCACCAAATCCTCCAAGCCCGCCTATGACGCCGGGGCGCGATGTCGCCTTGGCTGCCGGTTTGATGGCTTCGACGAGGGCATCTCCTGCCGCAATATCCACCCCAGCATCAGCATAGCGTGCGGCGTTGGAAGGTCCAGAACTCGAAGTCATAAAAAAACTAGCCTTTATTGCGGGTTGATGCTCTTTTCATTCTAAAGCATCATCACAAAAGACGAAATAGCTAGATGTGTCTGGCAGGATATGAAACAATCCGTATCCGTGACGGTGGGAGTGATGATGCGCCAGAAACAGACACAGATGACGCTGGATTTGCAGCCTGGGAACCGCTCTTTTGGTGGAGGCTTTATTGCGGGTGCCTCCAACGCTTCGGCCAGGGCATGGCTTGTCCGCGAGAATTGGCCGGAAAACCGTCTCTGGGTGTGGGGGGCGTCAGGTACGGGAAAAACGCATTTACTGCGATTCTGGGCAGGACAAAATCATATTCATATTTATGAGGCCTCTGCCCTTTCGGAAGAAAATCTGGCCTCTCTTCTGGGGGAGGGGGATGGAAGACAGCCTGTCAGGGCCATTGCCATTGACCATATTGAGGGACATATCAATGAGGTAGCCTTGCTGCATCTGCTTAACAGGGCGTCTTCTCATGGTATAAAGGTTGTCATGGCTGCGCGGCAGCCGCCTTCATGGAAAGATTTTACCGTGCCAGACCTTGCCAGCCGTCTGAAGGCAACCTGCACGACGTTTATTGAGGAACCGGAGGACAGGCTGCGGGCGACCCTTCTCCTGTCACTATTGGCGGAGCGTCAGCTGGTTGTTCCCCAACAGGTGACAGACTGGCTATGGCGTCATCTGCCTCGTACAGGGGAGGCCTTGGTCAGGGCAGTTGAGCGCCTTGATAAGGCAGCCCTGGAACGGGGGTGCTCCATTTCACGGCCCCTGGCGCAGGAAGTGCTGGCGGATATGCTGGAACCCGATATGTATGAGAGTGAGTCTCTATGAGCAGGAAAGATCATTCTGACATTATTCCGGTCCCTCATGGCGGTCAGGAAGGCGTGGAAAGTGACCTCTGGAACTCCCCTGAGCGTTTTGTAAACAGGGAGCTCTCATGGCTGGATTTTAACCAGCGCGTGATTGAGGAGGCGGAAAACAGGCGTAATCCCTTACTGGAACGTGTCAGTTTTTTATCCATCAGTGCTCGCAATCTGGATGAGTTTTATTCCGTTCGCGTTGCAGGTCTGGTTGGACAGGTGCGCGAAAATATCTCCACATTAAGTCCTGATGGTGCAACGCCGAGGCAACAGCTTGAGGCCGTGCGTATCAAGGGGCGAGCTCTTAAACAGCATCAGCAGTATATCTGGCAGAATTTGCGTGAGGAGCTTGCACAATCCGGGATTAGAATCATAGAACCTGGCAAGCTGGCTGATGAGGACAGAGAGTGGCTGTCGCATTATTTTGATGAACAGATTTACCCGGTTCTGACACCTCTGGCAGTTGATCCGTCCCATCCCTGTCCCTTCATTCCCAATATGGGGCTTGCCCTTGTCCTCTGTCTGACTGATCCACTCAATCATAAGCATCTGATGGATGGGATTGTGCTTCTTCCCGGTCAGATCTCGCGGTTTCTGCGCCTTCCTTCGGGAGGTGGGGAGATCAGATTTGTTTTGCTGGAAGACATCATCACACTTTTCGCTTCCCGGCTTTTTCCTGGTCTGGAAATTGCTTCCTCGGGCGTATTACGGATTATTCGTGATACGGATGTGGAGTTTGAGGATGAAGCTGAAGACCTCGTCAGCGCCTATGAAACCGCTCTGAAGCAGAGGCGCAGGGGAGTTGGCATTCATCTGGAGCTTGAGGGCAGCCTGCCTGATACTCTAGGCCGTGAGCTTTATAAGGAGATGGGGGTAGGGCCGAAAGATGTGATCGTCCTGCCGGAAATGGTTGGCATGGTGGATCTGGCCCAGCTTGTCGTTAAAGACAGGCCTGACCTTGTTTTTCCGCCTTATACGCCGCGTTTTTCCCAACGTGTCCTGGATTATGATGGGGATTGCTTTGCTGCTATCAGGGCGAATGACCTGATCGTTCATCATCCCTTTGAGAGTTTTGATGTTGTGGTGAAATTTCTGCAACAGGCGGCTTTGGATCCACAGGTTCTGGCGATCAAGCAAACGCTTTATCGCACGTCGCGTGATAGTCCCATCGTTCATGCGCTTATTGAAGCCGCAGAGGCCGGGAAATCTGTGACGGCTGTGGTTGAGTTGCGGGCGAGATTTGACGAGGAGGCCAATATCAGACTAGCCCGCTCTCTTGAAGCAGCAGGAGTGCAGGTTGTTTTTGGGCTGGCTCATTACAAGACGCATGCAAAGCTCAGTCTTGTTGTGCGCCGCGAGGAACGGCACCTTCGTTCCTATGCACATTTTGGCACAGGAAATTATCATCCGGTAACGGCGAAAGTCTATACAGATTTGTCCTTTTTTACCTGTAATCCGGCCTTGGTTGAAGATTCAGCTAGACTCTTCAACTATGTCACAGGGTGTATTGTACCTGAACATATGGAAGCGGTATCATTCTCTCCCATTACTATCAGGCAAACTCTTGAAGCGCTTATACGTGACGAGATCAGGCATGTGCAGGAGGGGAAGCCCGGTCATATCTGGTTGAAAATGAACAGTCTGGTTGATCCCAAATTGATAGATCTTCTTTATGAGGCTTCTCAGGCTGGTGTGAAAATTGTTGCTATTGTGCGTGGAATTTGCTGCTTGCGCCCGGGAGTAAAGAATTTATCCGAAAAGATACAAGTGCGGTCTATCGTGGGACGCTTTCTGGAACATTCGCGTATTTTTGCTTTTGGCAATGGCCGTCACCTTCCTTCGCGTCAGGCAAAGCTTTTCATTTCTTCGGCTGATTGGATGCAGCGTAATATGGACCGGCGCGTGGAGGTTATGGTGCCTATTACTGATCCACTGGTTCATGCCCAGATATTAGGCCAGATCATGACGGTCTATCTGCGTGATACTCTTCAGACATGGGAGATGAAGCCGCAAGGAGACTGGCATCGTGCCTCGACAAAGCAGAGAGAGTTCTCTGCCCACGAAAATTTCATGAATAATCCATCCCTCTCCAGACATGGCGGGGGCTTGAATCGTAACAAGCCTGAACTTTATACAGTTCCCGATCTAGGGTGGGAGGAAAATGGCCATGGAACTTGCTGACCGGCAGCGTGCGGCGATTGTCGATCTGGGCTCGAATTCGGTAAGGATGGTTGTCTTTGAAGGGACAAGACGCAATCCAGTTGTCAGTTTTAATGAAAAACACACTCTTCGTCTGGGGAAAGGGCTGGATAAAACCGGGAAGCTGAATGAAGAGGGCGTGACCAAGGCCATGGATGTTCTGGCACGTTTTGCGACTGTTGCCTCAGCAATGGGTGCAGATCCTTTTCATATTCTGGCAACGGCTGCTGTGAGAGATGCTTCGAATGGCAAGGAGTTTATAAAGGCTGCACAGAAACTTTTGCCACAAGCCACTTTCCGTATTCTTAATGGAGAAGAGGAAGCGGATTATGCCGCTACTGGCGTACTATGCGCCTTGCCGGAAGCAGATGGAATCGTGGCTGATATTGGCGGCGGCTCTCTTGAATTGATTCACATTGCGGGCCGGCAGCGTCATGAGGCGACAACAACGCCATTGGGAGTCATCCGCCTGAGAGAGCGTGCTGATGGAAATCTACAGGAAGCCGCCCGGATTGTTTCAGCACAATTGCAGTCTGTAAGCTGGCTTTCGGCCCGACAGGGCAAGACCCTTTACCTCGTGGGTGGGGCGTTCCGCGCCTTGGCGCGGCTTTATATTGCCAGACAGGACTATCCGCTTAATATTGTCAATCTTCTGCGTCTTTCAGTTCAGCAAGGGCGCGAGTTGTCATGCTGGCTCATTGAAACTTCTGAGACCGAGCTTAAGGCGGTGGGGAATGTGGGAGCAAAACGTCTTCCTGATGTTCCCTATGCGGCGACAGTCCTGCTGGAACTGATTGACTATCTTTCACCATCCCGGATTATTTTCAGCACAGAAGGGCTGCGTGAGGGATGGTATATGCGTCACGTTGCGGCTTCCCTATGGGATTTTGATCCCAGGTTGATTTTACTTGAAGAAATGGCAGCACGTTTCAGCCGGCAAGTCATGTCTCCCAATCTTCTTTATGACTGGACGTCGTTTCTTTTCCGGGGAGAAGAGGGGGTGGGTGAGACAGGTCTTCAGGCGACATGGCGCTATTATGCCTGCCTGATCTCAGATATTGGTGCCTATGCTCATCCGGAATACAGGGTTGATGAGGCGTCACGGCTTGTACTTTATAACCAGGGCGTGGGTTTTGATCATGAAACAAGGGCATTTCTCGCTCTTGTTCTGGGCGTACGTTACGGCATGGACCGTGATGATCCATTATTGGATATCGCAGGAATTATCCTTACGGAGGAGAGTTTCAGGAGGGCTATTCTGCTTGGGGCCTTGATAAGGCTGGCTTATACATTATGTGCGGGGACAGATATTCTGCTCAAATCCTGCCAGCTTTCAGTCAGGGAGGGTGTGCTGACGCTTGATCTGGGTGCAGGATTGTTACGTTCTGCTGGCAGTGCGGTCGAAACGCGGCTGAAACGTCTTGCCAAAGAACTGGGCATGCCTTTTATCATTCTTGAACAGTAAATTTCTTCACGTCCCGATGAAAGAGGCGGCGATGTGAATTGCGGTCATAAAGATATGGGCAGAACGGTCATATCCGGTTGCGATGCTCGGCCAGAAGCTCACCTATTTCTTCAGGAGGTTCTTTAACAAGACTTCGGCGCCCTTGAAGTTACTGCCTGCCCTGCTGTGAGGTGAAGGCGCACAGGTCGTCCCTGTCCCTCACAGACAGCATGAAGCTTTGAGTTCAGTCCGCCTTTTGTTCGCCCGATGTGACGGGGAAAAGCCCTTTTTAAGCAGGGAAGCTGCTGTGCGATGTGCTTTAAGATGTGTTGCGTTGATCATAAGTCGTTCAGAAGGCCCCGTCTGTTCCACCAGAGCGGTGAAAATCCTGTCAAAAACCGAGAAGGTTCCAGCGGAAGAAGCGATTATACAGCGTCTTGTGGGGACCATATCCCCTGGGAGCATCTTTCCACTGAAGACCATTGCGGAGCACATAAATAATGCCACTTAAAACACGACGATCATCTACACGTGGAACGCCATGAGCCAACGGTCTTTCAGATAATAGAAATAGTTCATTCATACCGCCTCTCTTTCAGAAACTGTATAAATTACATCTTTAAAGTATTTTTGAAAATTAATAGGACCTGAGCTTAGAGATCAGGATGCGAGAAGGGTTTGAGTAGACGCTCAAGATAATCCAGCTCCGCTTTCGGGCGTGTTCTGTCGGAGGCGCGACGGCGCAATTCCCGCTCTATGGAGCGATAATCCTTGTTTTTATAATTGTCAGGGATATGAGCGTCTGATTCACTGCCTTTATCCAGAGAGCGACCTAAAGGATCCTTGTTTTTGGATTGTTCTGACTCATTATCTTCATCCATGTCATTATCATCCTGATCCTGCTCTGAGGCTCCGCCATTTTTTTGGTCTGTTGGATGATCCTGCTTTGATTGCGGCGGTGGGATGAAACCCAGTCGTCCCTGAGATTTTTTCTGCATGGAATGCTGGTTTTTTTTCATTTCCTTTTGTGCCTGAGACAGATCTTCAAGGATTTTCTGTTGCAGGAGGCCAGTATGGAGGTCATCTCTCTGGGCGATGACTTTCAGGGCTTGCACCATATCTTTGGAGGCGCGTTCAAAAGCCTTGTTGTCTTTATGGGTCAGATCCTTTCCTCGTTTGATCAATAGGTCTGTCAGTTTGAGAAGCGCTTGTTGCGTCTGGTAATCCTGCTGACGCTGTTCGGCAAAGCGCTGTTTCGTCACTATATCCGGCTCTATAGTCCCGGAATCATCCTTCAGATTCGGGGGAGGCGTTATTCCGAGCTGACGTAACAGGGCAGCTGTAGACATTTGTGTTACGTCGTTCTGCGCCTGATCTTCACTTTCAGTGTGCTGGATAGCCTGACGGCGGTGTGTCCGGTTAAGGAGGTCCGTCTCATCCTTTATGATAACCCGCAGGGCCGAGCGCTGGTCCCGTGCTTCCTGTTGTGCCTTCATCTGAAGGGCCAGAGATTGCAGGTCCGGTTTCTGGGCCTGACGCATCTGTTCAGCCATATCCGAGAGTTCTGCCAGATAGTTTCTGGCTTTTATAGTGTTACCATGGAGCGCTTCATGCTGGATTTTATGGGTCAGTTTCTGCCAGGGCGTTCCTTTTTCGGAAGGGAGCGGCATGACGATACCGGTTTGACTGGCCTGAGTGAACATCAGGTTCATACGGTCATCCAGCGCTTTCTTCAGTCTTTCGAGACGTTTATGCAGTTCTTCCTGTTCAGCGAGGGGAAAGGCATCTTTTCCGGCCATTTTGTCAATGCTGTGCAGGACATCCTGTTGCGCGGCTCTGAATTCAGCCATGGACAGTGCAACGTCTGTGCCGGAAGCTGAACGGTCCTCGCTGTAAAGGGCGAGGAACCATAAAAGATCCATGAGTCTGTTTTCAGGGAGATTTCGTTTTGCTTCAATCAGAAGTTGAGAAAAAGCAGCCCTTATGTCAAGGGGCATGGGGAGGTGACTCAGAAGAGTCAGTTCGGAAAAGGCCTGTGTCTGCGTTTCTTCATGTAAAAAAACTCTTTTACGCAGGGCGATCAGGGCGCGAGCAAGAGGATCGTGAAATGGGCGTGCTGCCAGAGTGATTTTTTGCGGAGAGCTTTTTGCCGTCAGACCAGAGAGGCTGGTTGCCTGCAAATAGGCCTCAACCATATCTCCGGCGAAGGGGTCTGTCGAAAGATCAAGGCTGACTTGTCCTTCAGAGGAGGAAGGGTGTCCATCCAGCGGCAGGGAGATGTGGCTGCTTCTGGGAACATACCCTGAAAGGGGATGCTGGCCGGCTTTTGTGAATACCAGCTCAAGGGATTTTAGTCCCTGGGATTGATGTGCCCTCCAGCTTATGAGGGTCCGCCAGGAATTTTTAGGGTTCTCCGGCTTGTTTTTCCATTCAATGGAAGGAGGGAGATCTTTCTCCATGGTGATTTGCCAGGAGGCTAGGGTACGTCCCCGCATGGTAAGGCTGATGGTTTGGTTATTACGGATCAGTCCTTCAATTTTCCAGCTCTGGTCTTCCAGTTTCTGACGTTTCACGAGTATGGCGCCAAAGAGTTGTGGGGCGCTTCCTCCACCGGTAATAACTGCAAAGAAATGACTGCCTTGCAGGATAGGGGCTTCGATCTTATGATTTTGCGCCCGTAAAAACTGAACTGTATTTTTTGAAAAGGAAGGGGGAATAATCCAGGCCTGCACTGGAGCCAGCGGGACAAGATCATCGTCCATACCCGGTATGAAACCTGCTTTCAGCCGTAACAGGCCATGTGTCCCTGCAAGGCTCAGGCCGATGACATAAAAGAGGATGATGACCAGTGCCGCAATCCGTTCTTGCCAGTTTCTGAAGAAGCGGGGTGCCCTGACTTTCAGTGGACCGAGTGTGTCGGTAAGGCGTCTCTGATATTCATGCCAGATATGGAGGTGGGTTTTTGAAACCAAAGCCTGTCTCGGAGCGACAGGACGGTCATTTAGACTGGCAAGAGGGTGGCCTGACAGAAGGGTAGAATGCTCAATCAACCGGTCAAGCTGAGCTGATGATGGAGGAGAAGAGTGTTTATGGGAGTAATAAAAAAGGCCGATACAGGCTAGCAGGATAACCAGTTCACTCAGAGCATGGAGCGCATCAGGCAACGTCTGTGGGAGATGAAAGAGAGAGGCCAGCCCCCAAAGAAAAACAAGCGCAAGAGGACCGCGTATTTCACCCCAGATCTGCTCTGTCCTGAGTACGCGTCGGGCTTTAAGGCGCGCCGTGTTCAGGGTCTGGGTGAAGGCACTGCTCATCATCCGGGGAGTTTAACCTGCTGCCCAAGAGGGTAAAAGTTCGCGTTGCAAAATTTCGTCCAGTGTCTGTCGCTTCTGGATGATGGACCATTGTCCTTCACGAACCATGATCTGGGCGGCAAAAGGTCGGGAATTATAGGTTGAACTCATGACGGAACCATAGGCTCCCGCGTCGAGAATGGTGATGAGATCACCCTTTTCAAGAGGAGGAAGAGAGCGGTTGCGGGCAAAAACATCGCTGCTTTCGCAAATGGGCCCAACGACATCGTAAGGTATGGGACGTACGTTGATAGCCTTGCTGACAGGGAGAATGCCGTGCCATGCGTCATACATGGCCGGGCGTACGAGGTCGTTCATCCCTCCATCAATAATGGCAAATTGCCGGCTTCCTTTTTTGATTTCAATAATACGGGAAAGCAGAACTCCTGATGGAGCCGAGATCCAGCGCCCAGGCTCCAGACGCAGGGTGACATCATCAGGAAGTGTCTCCGCGATGACTTTTGCCAGCATGGAAGGTTCTGGTGCTTTTTCATTGCGATAGGAAATGCCCAACCCTCCGCCACAATCAAGCACGCTGACTTTCAGGTGCCTTCTGCGAAGGTCCTGCACCATACTGGCCAGTTTGTTATATCCTGTCCTGTAGGGCGTTTCGGTTATAATCTGACTTCCTAGATGCACGGCCAGACCAACAATATCAATGCCGTCCAACTCATTTTGGGCTTTGCCGTAAAGCTCGGCCACATGCTGATGGGCGATACCGAATTTATTTTCTGCTTTCCCTGTCGTAATCTTGGCATGAGTGCCGGCATCAATATCTGGATTGACGCGTAGTGCAACGCGCACGGTCCTGTTGAGGGAGAGGGCCAGGTCATTCAGTCTGAAAAGTTCTTCTGCGCTTTCGATATTAACCTGCGCAATGCCCAGAGCGACGGCCCGTTTCAGCTCATCATCCGTTTTTCCGACACCGGAAAAAACGATATTTTCAGCTTTTATACCGGCATTTAGGGCGCGTTCCATTTCGCCGCCGCTGACAACGTCTGCTCCGTAATCCAGCTGTGCCAGGGAGGAAAGACAGGCTTTATGATCCTGCGATTTGACAGCGAAATGAAACCGGACCGACTGACGGTAGTGGCTGAAGGCTTCTTTAAACCGCGTGGCTCTTTCTTGTAGCACGGTCTCACTGATGATCCAGCAGGGAGTGCCCGCGTGGCGGGCAAGTTCCTGCAAGGATACGCCATCAAACATCAGGTGTCCCTGTCCGTCATAACCAAGTGCGGGATGTCTGGCGAGGAGAGTGTCGATTGTAGGATCAGTCTGTTCTGCGGTCATAAAAATGCTATCGGCCATAATGCAGCTAAAGGTGAGCGGTTAGTATAGGGCACCCATGCTTCATTCTCATAGGGCCGATTGCTACTGAAAGAAAGATTTCCGGTATCATAAGCGGTAATCTCTTTGCAAAAGAGTATTATTGAACGGGTTTTACTGGCCTGAAACGCAGGAAAAGAGCAACTGCGAAGCCGAGAACAGAAGCGAGACTGCCGGCCAGAAAAATCTCTTTATAGCCGGCGATGTCAGCAATGAAGCCAGCGAGGGGACCCGTCAGGCCGTAGGCGAGATCCTGAAAGGCTGAGAATCCTCCTATGGCGGTCCCGCGTAATGGGGGCGTAACAAGATTGACAACCTCCTTGCCAACGCCGGGGAAAATCATCGAACAACCAAGCCCTGTCATAAAGGCTCCAACAAGCGCTGCTGCCGGGCTGTGACTGTTCCAGATCAATAATTGTCCAACTGCTTCAACAATGAGCGATAGGGTTGCGACAGGCAGTCCTCCCATCCGGTCGGGGAGACCGCCGCAGAAAATACGTACGAGAACGAAACCGGCACCGAAGGCGCCAAGCCCCATTCCCGCACCAGGCCAGTGCTTTTCTGTAAAATAAAGTGTGAAGAAGGTGCCGATCGTGGCAAATCCGATCCCTTGCAGGCAAATGATGGAACCGTGAAGCCAGATTTTGCCGATGATTGTCAGGAAAGATGGTCGGTAACGTATGGGTTGTGGCGGCACCAGAGGAATTTTGATGATGGCGAATAACCCCAGAGCTGGCAGAATGAAACCAGCCAGCATGGTGTTGGCGTAACCAATCATATGGTAAAGGGAAAGCCCCACTGGGCCACCAACGCCAATAGCTCCGTAGATCGCTGCGCCGACCAGTGACATGACAAGGCCGGAGCGTTGTGGGCCAACAAGACCAATGCCCCAGTTATTAATGCCGACACTGACAAAACTTTCCCCCAGTCCGAGAATAATTCTTCCGCTCATGAGGATGGCCAATGCCATTGTTGGGATGGTGGAAACGAATCCGGCAAGAAGGCAGATGACAGCGCCTGTCATGTAAAGTATCAAGCCACGTCTGACAGCGGGTTTGGAACCACGATTATCGACAAATTTGCCGGCATAACCTCGTGTCAGGATAGTGGAGAGAAAAGCAATCCCCACTGTTGCGCCTGCCCAGAGATTATTCAGTCCGAGATCATGCGCCACAAATACGGGCGCGACAGGCAATGTCATGCCGATACAGAGGTAGGCTATAAAAAGAATGGCCGTCAGGAGAAAAAGATATGTCTGGTGGTCGTCCTTGTGTGAGTCGAGAGGCACGCAGCTTTTCCTTCACAAAACTCTCAACTAAAGCGAGATGCAGCCTGACAGGCACATAACGGCATCCCAGTTTTACAGGAGAAGGGGTCAGTGCGTTGATTGAGGCCAAAGACCAGCCATGGTGCACCCGAGAGGACTCGAACCTCTAACCCCCAGATTCGTAGTCTGGTGCTCTATCCAGTTGAGCTACGGGTGCCTGTTCCGTGGGCGACGCCACGCAAGATAAAAAATGGTGCACCCGAGAGGACTCGAACCTCTAACCCCCAGATTCGTAGTCTGGTGCTCTATCCAGTTGAGCTACGGGTGCGCCGTGGGCCGTCTTCTATCTTTATTGGAAAATCAGTGCAACCCCTCCGGCTTGTTTTTTTATTTTCTCTTGTCGCGAACGCGGATCGTTAAAGGCACCAGGTGCGTTTATTCACGCTTCAGGGTGATGCGCGCCCGACAACGGGGAGAGGCATAAGTGCCGCCGATTGTTTCTCCTACGGGATAGGCTTTAAAAACTCTCCTGTAGGGGGTGTTGTTCATGCCTTTCTCAACGAGTTCAGCCTGAAAAACTTGCTGTCCCTCCTTATAGTTCCCCTTGAGGACGGCCGTGCCCATACCGGGGTTGAAAATCAGCGTTTGTCCTCGCACCCTCAAGAGTGATTCTTCTTTGGTGGCGCAGGCGCCTTCTTCTGTCACAAGTTTGCCTTTCCATGTGCCATAGGCGTTGCTGGCAGGGTTGGGCACGCTGCTACAGGCTCCCAGCAGGGTCAGGGCAGTGAGGGAAAAACAGAGAGGCAGGCGCATAGAATCTCCTGATCAGGCCATGTCACGTTTCGAAACTTCCGGCCAGACTATCACAAAAGGATGACGTTTTTGGTAACACCCTTTATAAATACCGAACTTTCTCAAAAAATGAGCCATATTTCAGAAGTGGGGCCGGAATCTTGACGCAGAACAGCGCACAAAACCTTCATCAGCTAGAGCAGACCCTTCACGAGGACAGGATCCTGATTCTTGATTTCGGGAGTCAGGTAACACAGCTTATCGCACGGCGCGTGCGTGAGAGTGGCGTCTATTGTGAAATATGGCCCTTTACAGCGAGCAATGAAAAAATAAAGGCTTTCAACCCACGGGGGGTTATTCTTTCAGGTGGCCCCGCCAGCGTTCATGATGAGAACGCGCCTCAGATTCCTCCAGCGGTTCTGGAGTTGAAATGCCCGATTTTGGGTATTTGCTATGGTCAGCAGATTCTCTGTCAGACGTTGGGCGGCAAGGTAGAAACGCATGAACATCGTGAGTTTGGGCGCGCCTATATTATGGTGGACAGGGAATGTTCCCTCTCTCATGGTGTCTGGGCGACAGGTGCCGTCGAGCAGGTCTGGATGAGTCATGGTGACCGTGTGACGGCTTTGCCCCCCGGTTTTGAGGCCATTGCCTATTCGGAGGGTGCACCTTATGCCATTATCGCTGATGAAGAGCGGAAAATTTATGGCGTCCAGTTCCATCCTGAAGTTGTACATACTCCCCATGGAGCGGCACTGATTGAAAACTTTACCCATCGTGTCGCAAAATGTCCCGGAACCTGGACTATGGCGGGTTTTCGTGATGTGGAAATTGCCCGTATTCGTGAGCAGGTTGGCGATAAAAAGGTTATTTGCGGTCTTTCGGGCGGGGTAGACAGTTCTGTCGCGGCAAAACTGATTCATGATGCTATTGGCGATCAGCTCACCTGTATTTTTGTTGATCCTGGTATTTTGCGCGCCGGCGAGGCTGATGAAGTTGTTCGGACATTCAGGGACGAATTTAACATAAAGCTTGTCCATCGTGATGCTTCTGACCTGTTTCTGGGGGCTCTCGCAGGCGTGACGGACCCTGAAGTCAAGCGCAAGACGATCGGTCGTCTGTTTGTTGAGGTTTTCGAAGAAGAGGCAGCCAAGCTGGGGGGAGCTGATTTTCTCGCCCAAGGTACTCTGTACCCAGACGTGATTGAGAGTGTGAGTTTTACAGGCGGTCCTTCGGTCACCATCAAGTCCCATCATAATGTTGGCGGCTTGCCTGAACGTATGAATATGAAGCTGCTTGAGCCTCTGCGCGAGCTGTTCAAGGATGAAGTCCGTGCTCTTGGTCGGGAAATAGGCGTTCCTGAAGTGATTGTCAGCCGCCATCCTTTCCCGGGGCCGGGGCTTGCTATCCGCATTCCAGGGGATGTGACGCGCGAGAAGCTGGATCTTTTGCGGAAAGTCGATGCTATTTATCTGGAAGAAATCCGCAAGGCCGGTCTCTATAACGACATCTGGCAGGCTTTTGCCGTGCTTCTCCCGGTCCGTACCGTTGGCGTCATGGGCGATGGCCGCACCTATGACCAGGCCTGCGCCCTGCGCGCCGTGACCAGCACAGACGGTATGACCGCCGAAGTCTATCCCTTCCACTTCGACTTCCTCAACCGCGTCTCCGGTCGCATCGTAAACGAAGTCCGCGGCATCAACCGCGTGACCTACGACATCACCTCCAAACCCCCGGGAACGATTGAGTGGGAGTGAGGATATAATCTGTTGTAGTGTGACGGAAAGGCCCGCCGGAAGGTGGGCTTTTTTGTAACGTAAAATGCAGGGAAGTTTTTTTATTTAACAGAGCCAGAGTTTTTTCATAGGACAGCGTCATGACAATTTTTGAGATCGAGAAAGATGATTTGTTACAATTGTCTGCTGAAAAGCTGGAAGAACTTATTGCTCGTCTTGCTGAAGCTGAGGTGAAAGCAGGAGGCTATAGTCCGTCATATGTGCATTGGTCGGGTCCACTAACCGCCCCTGATAGAGGGATCGATATACACGTTCAACTCCCTGATGCTCAATGGAATTCAGGATTTATTCCGAAGTCTGATACAATTTTTCAGGCCAAGAAACATTCCATGTCCGTAAGCCCGATCAGGAAAGAAATGCAGCCTAAAGGGAAATTATTGCCAATAATTTCTGAACAGGCAGAAAAAGGGGGAGTTATATCATCGTCAGTCTGGACGATGATTGCCCGCCTCCCGGGAGAGATGATCGTCTTGAAGGCATGCGGGATGCTGTAAAAGACGATCCTCATAGCGGAAATCTTCACATTGATTTTTATTGATCGTTCCAAACTGCTCCAATGGCTGCGGCAGTATCCATCTGTATCGTTGTGGGTGAAAAGAACTTTGGGACAGGAGACTTCTGGATGGCAGCCTTATGGTCCGTGGAGTCATCTTTCAGGAACCGTTGCAGATGAGCTGATTTTGGCACCGGGTGTGGCTGTTACCTTGCCTTCAGGAAAAGGAGAAAAACTGGATATTGGGGCCGCCATTAATCCGATGCGTGAGCTTATTTTCTCTACTCATAAAGCAGTCCGTATTACGGGTCTGTCCGGGGTTGGCAAGACCAGAATTGTGCAGGCCCTTTTCGATGACAGGCTTGGTGAAAAACCTCTTGATCGAACAATTGCAATTTATACCGATATCAGTAACGGGCCTTTCCCTTCAGCAACGGCGATGCTTGAGCAGCTTATTGCTGAAGGGGAGCGTGCAGTGCTGGTGATTGATAATTGTGCGCCAGATTTGCATTCATCATTGGTAAAAAAATTACCGAAATCAGGAGACGATATAAAACTGATTACGGTTGAATATGATCTCAGAGAGGACAAACCTGAGGCAACAGAGGTCATATATATTGAGGCCATTGGACGAGAGCTGGCTGAAAAGCTTTTACACAATCGCTTTCCTGCTATCGGTGACTATAATGCACGTAGGATTGCTGAACTCTCTGGCGGCAATGCCAGAGTGTCCCTGGCTATTGCGGAGAGGGTCGAAGCTGGTGAAGACTTGACCCAGCTTTCTGATGCGCAATTATTTAATCGTCTGTTTGATCAGCGTAATCAGCCAAATGATTCTTTGCGAGAACAGGCGGAAATCTTGTCTCTGGTTTATTCAGTATCGATATCAGAGTCCGAAGCAGGGCAAAGTGAACTTGATATATTAGGGTCGATTGGAGACTATACTAGGAAACAGTTATTGCGTGCGATCAAGACATTATCAGATCGTCAGATCGTCCAGAAAAGAGCCGATTGGCGTGCTATTCTACCACAGGTTATTGCGAACAAACTGGCAGATTCTGCTCTTATTACGTTTAGTGCCGAAACTTTACGAAAAACGTTTGAGGCTCCAGGGTGTGAACGTCTGCTCATGTCATTTGCACACAGATTGGGCTTTTTGCATGATAGTTCAGTGGCAAAAGACATCGTGCAAGCATGGCTTCAACCAGAGGGGCTTATGACAAAACTGGTGTTGTCGAATGATATAAAGGGACCACGAATATTGGAGTACATCGCGTCAGTTTCTCCCGATGCTATTTTGAAGTGGATTGAAATACAATCCGTTCGTTCTGCTTCTGTTCAGACGGATTTGTATAATAGCTCATACCGGGCAGCTATTCTTAATTGCCTGCAATTAATAGCCTATGAAGCTGGTTACTTTGATCATTGTGTCAAGCTCCTGATAGGGATGTCAGACCATGAAAGTGAAAGAAGCAGTAATAATGACGAGGCTCGAGCAAGAGTTATAAAATTTTTTCAGGCTTCTCTATCGGGCACACATGCCTCTCTGGGACAGCGTCTGGCTGTTATGAATAAATGTTTTTCGTCCGATATAAGTCACTGTAAATCTCTGGCTTTCGAAATGCTTCGGACCGCCTTGAAACATGGAGGATGGATCGGAAGCTGGGTTAATGAATTCGGTGCCCGTTCGAGGGATTTTGGTTTTCAACCCACACCAGATGACCTGGTGGCATGGTATAACGCCTTTATTGATGCCGCAGTAAGACTGGGAAATTCCGATGCTCTTGATCTCGCAAGGAACGCACGTGCGACATTGGCAAAAAGATTTAGAGGGTTATGGCATTTTTCAGGCATAAGGGACAAACTGGTTGAGGCTGCACGCCAATTGCATGTTCACCGTCCTTGGGGCGAAGGTTGGAAAGCGGTTCGTTTTACGATCTATTTTGATTATAAAAAGTCATATCCTATTGTCCTTTCTGCATTGGAGAAAGAGCTGAGGCCGAAGGATTTGGTTTCAGAGATAATGACATTTATATTCGGTAATGGACATCATCCTGAGGCATTGGATATTGAGTCCAATTTTAATGATTCTCGTAATTATGAATTGTCCAATGAGAGACGCAGAGAAAAAGCAATTCAACTGGGTGAGAAGTTTGCGGCGTCAACTCATAGGCTGGAAGAATTGGGACAGAATTTATTTTCTGCTCAAAGTTATACGCCTTACCGATATCCATTTGGAAGAGGCCTGGCAAAAGGAAGTCACGACCTGCGGGCGCTCTGGCAGGACTTGCTTGAGCAATTAAAGCCTTATCCAGGACGTGATAAAGACTTCGATATTTTTGCAGGATTTATTGCAGAGGCAAAGTCAATTGATCCCATTTTGGTAGAGGAGTTTCTTGATGATTGTGTGCACCATGCGGAGCTTCGTCATGTAATAGTCGTTTTATATTCCGAACGTGGTTTTACCGAAAATGATTTTCAACGTTGTATGGTAGTCTTGGATGATTCCGATATTAGTGCACGGAATTATCAACCGATTATATGGAGGAAGGAATATGCCCATTTGCCCGCTGGTCTGCTTATCAAGCTTGCCCAACAGCTTTTGACCAAACCAGGCGGTGCTGATGTAGTTTTGGAAGCTCTGAGCCTGAAGCTACATGGGAGAGCACAAGACATTGACACTCTTGGTGCAGAGTGGCGGCAGATAGGTTTGCAGGCGGCAATTCAGAGAATTCAGGAAAATCGTGTAGATGATGATATAGATTATCACATGGAGCACGTCATTGGTGCTGCCTTGCGTTTCGACAGTAATGATGATGAGAAAACAGAGTGGCTGGATGCCCTTTTTTCTCTTATTGAGAGGGATTATGGTTGCTTTTTCTCGTTTAAAGAGACGATTGCAACGACTGTTTCTTTGGTGCCGGAGGAATTTCTTAATAGAGTTTTTTCGGGCGACGAGGAACAACAAAGCTATTACCTGTTCTTTATGCATAATAAAGGGTTAAAGGTCTCACCTCTTGAAAGGGCCAATATAGACAGGTTGATTGCGTGGTGTCGTCATAGAAAAGAGCCTGATATATGGGCGTCTATCGCTGGAGGAATTGATCTTTGGCCAAACGACCACAATCAGTCTGAGGGAGAGATGCCTCTTCTGGAGCGGGCAGTCAAATTCCTGAAGGCGTCACCTGATCCTCAGGCTGTTTTAGATGCATTTATTGGGCGTCTTATGCCCCGATCATGGTGGGGGAGCCAGGCCGAGATGATGCAGATAAGGGCCGATGCCCTGAATGTCTTGTGTGAGGATGAGGACAGGAACATTGCTGCTGCGGCTAAATTATGGACAGTGGAGTTGGCTGAGAGGATTAAATGCATAAGATTGACTGAACAGGAAAGAAATGCACGCGACGAACAGCGTTTCGAGTAGTCTTGGCAGCGTTAGAGTTAACCGGTTTTAGGGAACCCCCCTTTTGAGACAGTAGGAAAAGCACTAGAGTGGGGAGGAATTCAATGTTAGGCACTGAAATAGATTCATGAAGCTGTTACATCCTGTTTTTGATCGTCTCTCTTTGATGGGGGCGTCGCTTTTGTTTGTGTCTGGGCTTGCCTGTGTGGCTCTTGGTCCAGAGGCGATGGCGCAGGCGGGGCATCATCAGGCTTCTTCAAAAGCGCGACATCATAAAAAGCCTTTAGCCCGGCCTGTGAGTAAATATGCGGCCAAGAAGCATGTGAAAGCGAAAAAAAACGGGAAACTTGCGGCAAAGCCTGTTTCAAAAGCGCCTGTTGTTGCCGGTGCGGCAGCGGGTGCTGCTACAGCGGCGACGGCGGCAGCGCTTGCCAAGCCGGCTCAGCCTGAGCTGGAGAAGGGGACGGATACGGGTTACCCCATTCCCCGGTTTGCGTCCTTGCGGGCGGATCGCGTTTATATGCGGCGTGGACCGGGTGAGCGTTATCCGATTGACTGGGTCTATCACCGGCGTGGTTTGCCTGTGAAAATTGAGAGAGAATTTGACGTCTGGCGCCTGGTTGAGGATTCAGAAGGCCAAAAGGGGTGGGTGCATCGGGTAACGCTAAGGGGAAATCGCACTTTCCTTGTTCCCGGAGGCAATAACACTGTCGCACAGGATACTAAAAATTCTTTTTCTAAACATGCCGATCCCAGTGTGATAGCTTACATAACGCCGCAGGAATTAAGCCACCAGAAAGGTGATCAGATTTACCTCTTCAATTCGACAGCACCAGACCAGAAAGTCGTTGCTTTACTGAAAGCCGGTGTTGTGGGTCAGATCATAGCGTGTCCAGATGGCTCGGCCTGGTGTCATGTCAAGGTGGCTGATTATGAAGGCTGGGTGCAACGCAAGGAAATCTGGGGCCTTTTTCCTGACGAGAATATACAACCCAAATAGATAGATGTGAGGATATGATGACAGATATTGCCCATGACCGACGTACGAAAATAGTTGCGACTTTGGGTCCGGCTTCGTCATCTCCAGAGATGATCCTGTCTTTGGCCAAAGCCGGGGTGAATGTCTTCCGTCTGAATTTTTCTCACGGCTCGCATGAAGATCACGCAGCGCGTCATAAAGCCATTCGTGATGCTGAAAAGACAGTCGGGCACCCACTGGCTGTTCTGGCTGACCTGCAAGGGCCAAAGTTGCGGGTCGGCGTTTTTGCCAATGGGCCTGTTCTGCTCAAACAGGGGCAGCGTTTCCGTCTGGATCTGGACGAGACGCCGGGCGATGAGAAACGCGTCTGTCTGCCTCATCCTGAAATTATCCAGGCCGTTGATCTGGGGCATCGCCTGCTGCTTGATGATGGCAAGCTCGCGCTTAAGGTCTTGTCAAAGACGGCTGATTCACTTGAAACTGAAGTACTGGTAGGTGGCAAGCTCTCAGAGCGTAAAGGGGTTAATGTCCCTGATGTGATTCTGCCTATTCCTGCCTTGACAGAAAAAGACCGCAATGATTTTGCTTATGCGCTGTCTTTAGGGGTGGATCTTGTGGCTCTGTCTTTTGTGCAGAAGCCTGAAGACGTCAAGGAAGCCAAGGCTATTGCCAAGGGACGTGCCTGGATCGTCACGAAGCTGGAAAAACCTCAGGCTGTTGATTGTCTTGATGAGGTTATCCGTCATTCGGATGCCCTGATGGTGGCGAGAGGTGATCTTGGCGTGGAGCTTCCGGCCGAGGAAGTCCCTGTCACTCAGAAGCGTGCCATTTCGGAGGCGCGCAGATTGGGCCGGCCAGTGATTGTCGCAACCCAGATGCTTGAAAGTATGATTGAGAGTCCAACACCGACGCGTGCTGAAGTGTCTGACGTAGCCAATGCGGTTTATGACGGGACAGATGCTGTCATGCTTTCAGCAGAAAGCGCTGCTGGCCGTTATCCGCTGGAAGCTGTTAAAATGATGGCACGAATCGTAACGCGCGTTGAGCATGATCCCCAGTGGCGCTCGCGTATGGATAAGATGCGTCCGCCTGTTGAACATACAATACAAGGGTCGTTGGCGCAGTCATGCTGGGATGTTGGTCACGCGCTTAATGCAGCGGCTCTGGCTGTTCATTCCAGGAGTGGACGAGGTGTCATTACAGTAGCGAGAGAGCGGCCTTATAATCCTGTTGTTTCACTCAGTGATGAAACGGTGGCTCGTCGTCTCTGCGTGGTCTGGGGTGTTTCTCCAGCGGTAACCTATATGACTGACGAAGCTATGGGGATTGAGGACCTTGATGGCCCTGTAGCCAAAATTATGCGAGAAAGGAAGCTGGCGCAAGAAGGGCAGCATGTGATCATTCTGGCGGGTCTGCCCTTTGGGCGTGCCGGTAGTACGAACACATTGCGTGTCATCAAGATCTAGCAATTTTCAGGGAAATATCGGATAATAAAAACCCGGATATCTCAAGATACCCGGGTTTTTCTTTAATATGTTACCTTTATGGGATGCGTTTAGACCTGATGCTTGTCTATCAGGGTTTGCCTGATCTGTTTGCCGCGCCTGACACGATCGGTAATGGCGTCGGCATCGCGGTCGTGAATGGCTTGGGCCATTTTCTCGGTTTCCTGCTTGAAGCGTTCCAGCGTCTCAAGAATAACGTCCCTGTTTGCAAGAAAAATGTCACGCCACATAATGGGGTCAGAGGCAGCAATACGTGTAAAATCCCGGAACCCTGAAGCCGCATATTCCAGAACGTCAGCCCGCAGGTCACTGGAGAGATGGTCGGCTGTATCGCAGATTGTAAAAGCAAGCAGATGCGGTAAGTGGCTGACCATGGCGCAGACCCTGTCATGATAATGGTCCGTGATACAGCGTGTTTTTGCGCCACATTTTTGCCAGAGCGCTTCAATTTTATGAATAGCGTTCTTGCTGGCGCAAGGTGGTGGAGTCAGCAGGCACCAGCGATTTTCAAAGAGTGTCGAAAAACCGGCATCGGGGCCAGAAAACTCTGTTCCCGCCATGGGATGGGCCGGAACGTAAGTGATATCCGGTGGAAGTGATGCTGATATTGTGGGGCCCAACTGGCCGCGTACAGAGGCAACATCGCTGAGGATACTGCCTGGTTTCATGTGTGGAAGGACGTCAAGAGCAACTTTTTCGACAGCGCCGGTAGGAATGCAGAGTATGACGGCGTCAGCATCCTTTACGCCAGCGGCAAGATCTGTTGTGCAGAAATCGGCGATCTGGAGTTCCTGGACACGCTTGATGACGTCTGGGTTATGGTCGATAGCTGTTAAATATCGTGCAATCTCACCTTTTTCTTTTGCGCGACGCAGGAGAGATGAGCCTATCAGCCCTGGCCCTATGACTGCCAGTCGTTCAAAAAGGGGTGGATGGGTCATGTTGGTAATAACCTGTTGTCTAGAGTGTTTTCTTGAGATGACGGATTTCGGAAAGCTGCCACAGTAAAAGGACCGGTACGCCGATAACAATATCACGCCCGCGTCTTAATAAAGAGAGCGAGAAAGAAATATCGGTGCTGATGCCGAAAACGAGTCCGAGAGCCATATAGGCGCCTTCCTGCACACCCAGAGATCCCGGAACCAGGAAACCGACTGTCATCATGCCACAGACAACGCCTTCAATAGCGATAGCGTCAAAAATCGTGACAGAAACGCCAAGAAAATAAAGTGCTGTCCATGTTACAACCGCACTGGAAAGCCATAAGACAAGGTGAAGGAAAGCGCCACAGGCAATATGGCGGGGATTGTCCCATAATTTCTCCAGGGCGGTCTGGAAAGAGTCAGTGTGATTGTGAAAGCTCTCTTCCCATCCGGCAGCAATATGACGGGAGAGGAAAAGGCCTATTTTTTTCAGAATGTTGCCGCTTCGTTGCTGGGTCCAGATAAAGCCTCCAATACCGGCTGAAAGCAGGACAAGCCCTATAATCAGAGGAAAAATGAATTGTCCCGCTTCCTGATGGCCAAGAAGGCACAGAAGGGCCAGAAGAATGAATATGATCTGGGCCAAGGTCTCGCAAGTTATGTCAACAATATTGGCGGCAATGGATTCTGCCCAGCCAATCTTCGGAGAGGAGTTTTGCCCGTCTACGGTTGGCGGAGTGGGGATTGTTGCTTTCAACCCTGCGATCATGCCACCCAGTTGCGAGAAAGGAAGGCAACTCCCGGCTGCGTCACGTACAAAACGGGCAATTGTCAGGCGGCGCCACGACATTTCTGGTACGCTGCCTTTCCATGAAAGGCCAAGACCCAAATTAATGAGTAGTTGCAGGGCGACCAAGATGAAGAAACCTGAAAATCCTACCTTGGCCAGTGCTGTTTTGATGGGACCTATACCGGCTTTTGCCGTGAGAAAGGCGAAAAGCAGGATGCCGATAAAAGTAAGACCATAAGGAAGGGATTTTTTCAGGGTCTGATTCATGAAAGTTTTTGATTTTCATTTTGTTGGCAGAGGGATGAAGCCATTTTCCCTCAGGGTTGGTCTTTTTTACAGGAGAGTGTTTTCGTATTATACCCCGTCGGACGATTTTTCCTCATTAGAGGAAATTCTTCCATTATTTTATGATTTACGGAGTGGAATGGACAGATCATGGCTTCTGATAAGACACTCGTTACAGGCGCAACAGGTTTTGTAGGATCAGCAGTGGCGCGTGTTCTCAGGGAGCGGGGCCATAAATTGCGCCTTCTGGCACGTCCATCCTCAGACAAAACGAATATTGAAGGGCTGGATGCAGAGATCGTTTATGGCGACCTGTCACAGCCGGAAACACTGACCGATATTTTCAGTAATGTACGCTATCTGTTTCATGTTGCCGCAGATTACCGCCTGTGGGTGCCCGATCCAGAGGCCATGATGCGTGCCAATGTGGAAGGAACGCGTCAGCTGATGCGTCTGGCGCAGAAAGCCGGTGTTGAAAAAATCGTTTATTGTTCTTCGGTCGCAGCTCTGGCGACAGCCCATGACGGCATTCCTGCTGATGAATCGAGTCCTGTGACGGAACAACAGATTGTCGGAGCTTATAAACGTTCCAAATACCGTGCTGAGCAAGCTGTCCTGCAGATGGTCAGGGAAGAAGGTCTACCCGCAACAATTGTCAATCCTTCAACTCCTATTGGCCCGCGGGATATCAAGCCGACGCCGACAGGTCAGATGATCTGGGATTGTGTACGGGGGCGTATGCCGGCTTATGTCGATACAGGGTTGAATATCGTCCATGTTGATGATGTGGCTGAAGGACATGCTCTGGCGCTCGAAAAAGGCAGAATAGGCGAGAAATATATCCTCGGCGGCGATAATATCATGCTCAAGGCCCTGTTTGATCTAATCGGCAGGGAAGCCGACGTTGCTCCGCCAAAAATCAGGCTTGACCAGTCTGTTCTTTATCCTGTGGCCCTGGTGTCAGAGGGGCTGTACCATCTTTTCAGGATTGAACCGAGAGTTACGCGGGAAATGCTGGCCATGTCCAGGAAGCTGATGTTTTTCTCTTGTGCCAAGGCGCAGAAAGAACTTGGTTATGTCTATCGTCCTGCAGGTGAAGCTGTCGCGGATGCTGTTGCGTGGTTTCAAAAGAAAAAGTAGAGTCCGCCAGTTTAATCAAATAATGGAAAGACCAAAGCATGACCGCGTTTGCCGCTTTTTTTGTGTGGTTATACCTCATATTCATGCGTGGTTATTATTGGCTGGGAGGGCCATGGCTTCAAAGAGTAAAGGGAGAGGATGCCCAATTAAAGCTTTCTCACCTGCCTGCCGTTTCCATTATTGTTCCTGCGCGTGACGAAGAAGCCACAATTGACGCTGTCCTGAAATCTCTCCTGACGCAGGATTACAAGGGTACGTATAACGTGATCCTTGTCAATGATGAAAGCCAGGATGCGACTTCTGTTGTGGCGCGGACAGTCCCTGATCCTCATAACCGTTTGACCGTCATAGATGGTGCGCCTCGTCCGCAGGGGTGGAGCGGCAAGCTCTGGGGTGTCTATCAGGGGCAGCAGAAAGCATTTGAAATGCTTGGAGAGACAGATTTTATCCTGTTGACAGATGCTGATATTATCCATGAACCAGACCATCTTTCCAGTCTTGTGACAAAGGCTGTTGAACAGAAATTCGATCTGGTGTCCGAAATGGTCATGCTGAATTGCACGGGTTTCTGGGAAAAACTGCTTGTTCCGGCTTTTGTGTATTTCTTTGCCCTTCTTTATCCTTTTCGCAAGGTGGTCGATCCCTCATCACTAGTGGCGGGTGCTGCGGGAGGGACGGTTTTGCTGCAATGTGGGAGATTGAAGAAAATTGGGGGTATTCAGGCTCTGCGTGGTGCCCTGATTGATGATTGTACTCTGGCAGCACATGTCAAGAAATCTGGAGGCAGACTTTATCTCGGGTGTAGTCAGCAGGCGCGTTCTATCCGCCAATATGAGACAATTGGTGAGATCTGGCATATGATCGCCCGTAACGCCTATGTGCAGCTGGAATTTTCGCCCTGGCGCTTTGCTATGGCCATTCTGGGAATGTGTCTTGTCTGGCTTGTTCCCGTCTGTAATTTTATATGGGGGAAGGGTAAGAGACGTTGGTTGGGAGGCATTGTCTATGCTGTAAGCTGTGCCAGTTTCATACCGACTGTCAGGTGGTTTAATCTTTCCCTGTGGCGTATCCTGCCGCTTCCGCTTGTGGCTGTGTTTTATATGATGGCGACAACAGGATCGGTGATCGACTATTACCGGGGTGTTGGCGTAAACTGGCGCGGGCGTTCCTACGACCAGCGTATTTAAAGCGTAGAAAAGAAAAGACAGAAAGATGGCTGACAGCAAGAACGAGAGCGACGTCTGGGGTGAAGAAGACGTCACTTCCGCGAAAAATATGGGCGATGAAAACTTTCCTGTAGGGTCTCTTCTGATTGCTCCAGCCTGTCGGCCTGTCATTCATGCCTATTATCGCTTTGCGCGTGTTGCAGATGATATGGTTGATAATGCCCGCCTCTCTTCCGAACAGAAAAAGGGTCGCCTGCTTGCCTTGCGGGAAGTCCTGCTTGGAAACAGGATAGCTCCCATGCGCGCTGATGCACAAACGGCTGTTCGTTTGCGTAGTGAGATGCTGGAGCGCAATTTGCCTTTATCTCTGGCGAGTGACCTGATTACAGCCTTTGTGATGGATGCTGAAAAGAACCGTTATCAGAGCTGGGGCGAACTTTTGGATTATTGTCGTTACTCTGCCAATCCGGTAGGGCGCTTTTTGCTGGCGGTGCACAGGGAGGGGGATGAGACTTCAGGACCGTCAGATGCTCTTTGTACGGCACTGCAAATTGTCAATCATCTTCAGGATGTACAGGATGATCTCTGCAAGCTGGATCGCTGTTATCTGCCTTTGCCATGGCTGGAGGAGGAGCATGTGACGGTGGATGATCTGCGTCTGGCGCGTTCGAAACCGGGTGTGAGGCGGGTTTTTGACAGGGTTCTGGCCGGGGTTGATGAGTTGAATCATATGGCCCGGCGTCTTCCTTCCCTGATCAGGGACAGGCGCATGCGTCTTGAGGCGGCTGTTATTGTCAATTTGTGCGCACAGTTGACAGATCATTTGCATGTTCACGACCCGATTGAACATCGTGTGGCTCTGGGGCGGAAGGATGGGATCAAGGCCCTTTTGAGGGCTTTGGCTTATTTGCCATCGCCAAAACCGCACCCTTCCTTTATGAAGGTGAAGTGACGTTATGTGTTTGGCAAGATGTCATGGCGAAGTGTTGAGGTGGGAGCAGAAGAGGCGATAATGAGTTTTGGTCATAAACAGGAAGCTTTGGGTCTGGTTTGTGCCCCTTCGGATCTGGTTTCTGTTGAAGGAATTGTCGATCGGTCTGGTACCTCTTTCGGTAAAGGTATGAAGGTCCTCTCTCCTTTGCGTCGGCAGGGTATGTATGCTGTTTACGCTTTTTGTCGAACTGTTGACGATATTGCTGATGGAGACAGTGGCGAAAAGAATCCGCAGCAGGCTCTGACGGCATGGTTTGACCGCATTAGTGACCTCTATGAAGGTAAAACGCGTGATGCCCTGGACAATGTGCTCGTTGCGGCTATTGAGCGATTTCATCTGAATAAAAAAGATTTCGATGACGTTATTGAAGGGATGCTGATGGATTGTCAGGGGCCGATTGTTGCCCCTGATGAGGAAACGCTTGATCTCTATTGTGATCGCGTAGCTTCAGCGGTGGGACGGCTTTCCGTAAGGGTGTTCGGAACACCTCATCATGAGGGTGCCGTTATCGCCTATCATCTGGGGAGAGCCTTGCAGTTGACGAATATCCTGCGTGATATTGCTGAGGATGCAAAAAGAGGCCGTCTCTATCTGCCCAAGGAATTACTGGAGCGGTTTTATGTTCCGCTTGATCCAGCCGAAGCAATTTATGCCCGGGGGCTGGATCCTGTCTGTCGTATTCTGGCAGGACGTGCACGCGATCATTTCAGGGCTGCCGACAAAGCGATGAAGCACTGTCCGTCTTCAACGGTAAGGCCCGCCCGTCTTATGGCCGCTTCCTACAAGGTAACGCTTGAGGCGCTGGAAAAAAGAGGCTGGCGTAATCCCGAGTCCCCATTGAAAATCTGCCCATGGCGCAGGAAGCTGGCTTTGGCTCTGGCATTTGCTGGAGTGTAATAGTGGGACATGTTCATATTATCGGGGGAGGACTTGCTGGTCTTTCAGCCGCTATAGAGCTGGCACCTCAGGCACAGGTTACGATTTACGAGGCTGGGCCCGCATGTGGTGGTCGGGCACGGTCATTTTATGACCGCGTCCTGGAGACGACGATTGATAATGGCAATCATATGCTGTTATCAGCAAATGCCCTGACTTTCCGTTATCTGGATCTCACAGGAGCCAGAGGCACGCTGAAGGGGCCGGGAAAGCCTATTTTCCCTTGGTATGATCTGGATGACGGGTTGGGATGGTGTCTGCGACTCTCAAAGGGGAAGATCCCTTTCTGGCTTTTTAATCGTCGTGCCCGTGTTCCCGGGATGGCGCTGAAAGAGGTTTTTGTTCTTAACCGCCTGATGAAAGCTGGACCAGACCAGACCGTGGCGGAATGTCTTGATGATGGTGAATTTACGCGCCGTCTTTTGGCCCCTTTTGCTATTTCGGCGCTGAATACCGATATTGAGAGCGGCAGCGCCGCTCTTTTGGGGACGATTATCAAAAAGACACTGGCGCAGGGTGGAATGGCCTGCTGTCCCTGGACTGCCAAAAATGGCCTTTCGGAGACATTTGTTACTCCAGCTCTGACATATCTGGAAAAATTTCACGCCCGTGTTCTCTTGGGTACGCGTGTCTCTTCTCTGAAAACAGAAGGCGGACGTCTTGTTTCTTTCATGACATCTGATGGCGAGATTATCCTTGAGGCTGAGGATTCAGTCATTCTGGCTGTGCCAGCACCTGTAGCTGAAACGCTTTTACCTGGTCTTAAAGTGCCAACGGCTTTTGAATCGATCGTCAATGCCCATTATCGTCTGCCTTTTACGCTGAAGGCCAAAGGGTCAGTAGGGGAAGCAGGATTTGTGGGCTTGGTGGGAGGCATGGCTGAATGGATCTTTATCCATGATAATGTGCTTTCCGTGACCGTCAGTGCAGCTAATCGTTATGCAGATTATTCCAATGACTCCATGCTTGACCTGATCTGGGAGGAAATTACCCAGGCCTTGAATACGGTCATTGAAGGCGTTTTGCCCCTTGCGACGCCTGCAAGTAGACTTATTCGGGAAAAAAGGGCTACTTTTGCCGCTACACCAGAGCAGAACAGGCGTCGTCCCGGAGCGGCGACAGCCTATGGTAATCTGGCTCTGGCAGGAGACTGGACCGATACGGGACTACCTTCAACAATTGAAGGGGCCATACAATCTGGTCTGGCGGCCGTCAGTGTTCTGGGATTCCGTTCGGCTTTCAAGCCTTCTTGAAGATGTGACAGTTCGTATAACTATTTATCATGATCAAAAGAAATCAGTCAGGGAGACACTAGTGAGCGAGATTTTGTCCAGTCCGAGTGAGTTTAACAGTCAGGTTGATCGCTCCATTGAGCAGGCCCATCAGGCTTTGGGACGCCGGCAGAAAGATGATGGTCATTGGGTCTTTGAACTGGAGGCTGATGCGACTATTCCAGCGGAATATATTCTTCTTGAGCATTTCCTTGATCGTATTGACGCTGAGAAAGAGGAGAAAATTGGGCATTATCTCCGTCGTATTCAGGGTGCCCATGGAGGGTGGCCCCTTTATCATGATGGAGGATTTGATCTTTCAGCTACCGTAAAGGCCTATTTTGCGCTTAAGGCTCTGGGTGACAGCCCCGATGCGCCCCATATGCGTGCTGCACGTGCGGCGATCCTTCAGCATGGCGGAGCTGAAAGAAGCAATGTTTTTACGCGTATCCAGCTTGCCCTGTTTGGGGAAGTGCCGTGGGATGCTGTGCCGGTCATGCCTGTGGAGCTGATGCTCCTTTCACGCAAGGCCTTTGTTTCTTTGTGGAATATGTCTTACTGGTCTCGTACGGTAATTGCGCCTTTACTGGTTCTCGGTGCCTTGAAGCCAGTTGCCAGAAATCCGCGCAATATTCATGTTCAGGAATTGTTTGTAACACCTCCCGGACAGATCAGGGACTGGATCAGGGGGCCATATCGGTCCTGGTGGGGGCGTTTCTTTAAATATCTGGACGTCATTCTGCGCAAGACGGAACCTTATTTCCCGAAAAAAACGCACCAGAAAGCCATTAATAAGGCGATCAGCTTTATTGAGGAGCGTTTAAGTGCTGGCGGGCTGGGGGCCATTTATCCAGCCATGGCGAATGTCATCATGATGTACCGCACGCTTGGAGTGTCCGATAGTGATCCCAAGGCAGCGCAGGCCTGGCAGGCTGTTCAGGATTTGCTGGTCGAGAAGAATGGCGAAATATATTGTCAGCCTTGTGTCTCACCTGTCTGGGATACGGGACTGTCCGGGCTTGCCATGCTCGAGGCGGCGTCCGGGCCCAAGGCGACAAAACGTGAAGAGACGATGACGGCGTTAAAGAAAAGCGCGGCGTGGCTAAGAGAGCATCAGATTCTTGATGTCAAGGGGGACTGGGTTATCAATGCCCCCACTCTGAGGCCAGGGGGATGGGCTTTTCAGTACGAGAATGACTATTATCCTGATGTTGATGATACGGCAGTGGTTGGAATGCTCCTTCACCGGCTTGATGCTGCGGGCAACGAAGAGGCGATTGCCCGTGCGCGCGAGTGGATTATCGGTATGCAAAGTACAAATGGCGGCTGGGGCGCCTTTGACATTGATAACGATCTTGATTTCCTGAATTATATTCCTTTTGCCGATCACGGGGCTCTGCTTGATCCTCCGACAGCAGACGTTTCTGCACGTTGCATTTCTTTCCTCTCACAGCTTGGGCATGTTGAGGATCGTGAAGTCATAGAAAAAGGTATCACCTATCTGCGCAATGAGCAGGAGCCTGAAGGCAGTTGGTTCGGGCGGTGGGGTACAAATTATATCTATGGTACATGGTCTGTCCTGTGTGGCTTGAATATTGCCGGTGTCGCCTATTCTGACCCCATGATTGTTCGTGCAGTTCAGTGGTTGAAGTCAGTTCAAAGGGAAGATGGCGGCTGGGGTGAAGACTGCGCCAGTTATGAAGGCGCCAGACATGGCGTCTATAAAACCAGTCTTCCGACCCAGACAGCCTGGGCTGTTCTGGCCCTTATGGCCGTTGGGGAAAGAGAATGTGATGCCGTAAAGCGCGGTATTGCCTATCTTGCGGCGGCGCAGGATGAAAAGGGAGAATGGCATGAGGAGCCTTACAATGCTGTTGGTTTCCCGAAAGTCTTTTATCTGCGCTACCATGGCTATAAACAGTTTTTCCCGCTTATGGCTCTCTCACGTTACCGCAATCTGGGGAGCAGCAATTCGGGCCGTGTAGAGTTCGGATTCTGATGTTGGGGATTTTGACCGGGCTGGCCGAAGAGGCGAAGCTTGCCGCACGTGCCTTCCCGGAAGCAAAAATTGCTCTCAGTTACGCACAGGAAGAGCAGGGGAGACGCGCTTTGCAAGCGCTTTTGCGTGCCGGTGCGACGGAATTACTGTCATTTGGCTGTGCTGGTGGGTTGGATCCGACTTTGCAGCCGGGGGCGATTATTGTGCCGGATTATGTCTATGATGCAGGGAAGAAAATTTCCTGTGATGGGGCGATGAGAAAGCGTTTCGGAGCAGGCAAGGTTCATGGAGGGGGCATTTTCCATAGCTCTGTCATGATTGGGACGGCAGAACAGAAACGGCAGATTTGTAAAGAGACAGGCTGTTGCGCTGTCGATATGGAGAGCGGAATTGTGGCGCAGTCCGGGCTTCCATTCGCGGTTTTACGCGTGATTTGCGATGATGCCTCCCGTGATTTGCCGCCAGCAGCAGCTTCTGGCCTGAAAAATGGGAAGATCTTTCTGCCAGGTTTGATAGGCTCGCTTTTCCGTCGGCCGTCCCAGTTGGGTGCCTTGATGCAGCTCGGGAAAGAAGCAGGCAGAGCCCGTAGGTCTATGGCGGATTTTTTACGTGACATTCTGTGAGGAACACTTGCTTTTTACGGGATGAAACGTTAGAAAATCCCGTTCGTCTTTGTCAAAGAGGGCGGATATTTCGCACGCATGGTCCAGGCTGATCTGGTGCCTGTTTACAGGCCATACCATGCGGAGGATTAACCAGAATTATAAGGTTGCTTTTTATGGCAATGCCACATTTTACGATGCGTCAGCTTTTGGAAGCTGGGGTTCATTTCGGTCACCACACACGTCGCTGGAATCCGGCGATGGCTTCTTACCTTTTTGGTGTTCGCAATCAGGTTCATATCATTGACCTCCAGCAGACAGTGCCGTTGCTTGATCGTGCCCTGAAGCAGGTGCGTGATACTGTTGCCGCTGGTGGGCGTGTGCTTTTTGTTGGCACAAAACGTGCTGCTTCCGAGCATGTTGCTGAAGCAGCACAGCGTTGCGGTCAGTATTACGTCAATCATCGCTGGCTTGGCGGTATGCTGACGAACTGGAAGACCATTACAAATTCCATAAAGCGTCTGCGTTCCATTGATGAGATGCTTGCTGGTGATACGGCTGGTCTGACGAAAAAGGAAATTCTCGACATCACACGTGATCGCGAGAAGCTGGAGCGTTCGCTTGGCGGCATCAAGGATATGGGTGGCCTGCCTGACCTGCTTTTCGTTATTGATACCAACAAGGAAAAATTGGCGGTCGAAGAAGCTAACAAACTGGGTATCCCGGTTGTGGCGATTTTGGACAGTAATTCTGATCCCAAAGGTGTGACATTCCCGGTTCCGGGTAATGATGACGCTATTCGTGCCATTACGCTTTATTGTGACCTGGTCGCCGGCGCTGTGCTGGACGGTATTTCCGCAGAGCTTGCTGCTTCTGGTCAGGATCTTGGTGCTTCCGAAGAGCTTCCTGTTGTTGAGACGGCTATCACAGAGACAGCTGAAGTCTCCGCTGAGGACGCTCCTGCCGCAAATTAAATTCGGCGGCAGATAGTCTTTTAAGTAATTTCCGGCAGGGGGTTGCTTTCTGAAAATCAGACCCATGCAGTCGGACCATGTTGCCCGACTGCATGGATTTTTATGTAAAAGGTGATGATATGGCTCAGATCTCAGCGGCCCAGGTTCGCGAGCTCCGTGAATCCACTGGCGCAGGCATGATGGACTGCAAAAAAGCCCTGACCGAAGCAAATGGTGACATGGAAGCCGCTATTGACTGGCTGCGCAAGAAAGGTCTCTCACAGGCTGCCAAAAAATCTGGCCGCGTCGCGGCTGAAGGTCTTGTGGGTGTGGCTTCTGGCAAAAACAAGGCTGCCATGGTCGAAGTCAATGCCGAGACAGACTTTGTGGCTCGTAATGAAGCGTTCCAGAATGTTGTCGAGCAGATCGCTCTGGTGGCTCTGGAAGTCGGTTCTGATCTTGAGAAGATCAAGGCGGCGACCCTGCCTTCAGGCCGTACGGTTGCTGATGAGCTGACGCATCTGATCGCGACGATTGGCGAGAATATGTCTCTCCGTCGTGCTGTGGTCCTGAGCGTTTCTTCGGGCGTTGTTGCAAGCTATGTTCATGGCGCTCTCCGTCCGGGTATTGGTCGTATTGGCGTTCTGGCGGCTCTCGAAGCCCCCTCAGAAAGCGAGGCCCTTGAGACATTGGGACGTCAGATCGGCATGCATGTTGCGGCAACCCGTCCTTCTGCACTGGATATTTCTGGTGTTGATCCCGAGGCTCTGGAACGTGAGCGTGCTGTACTGGTTGAACAGGCTCGTGCTTCTGGCAAGCCTGAAGCCATTATTGAGAAAATGGTTGATGGCCGCATCCGTAAATTCTACGAAGAAGTCGTTCTTCTGGAGCAGGTATGGGTACATGACGGCGAATCACGTGTCAGCAAAGTGATCGAAAAAGCCGGTGCGAAACTGGTGGCTTTCGAGCGTTTCCAGCTTGGTGAAGGTATTGAGAAACAGGCTGACGATTTTGCCGCAGAAGTTGCCAAAGCAGCTGGGCATTAAGAGAAAACAGAAAATCTCTTGATTTTTCGGAAAGGCTCCCATGAAATATGGGAGCCTTTTTTGTTGTCTTTTTTATCCCTGATAGGGGAATTTGTTATGGAATGGGAAGCCCCGGCCATTGTTTTGCGTTCAGAGGTACAGGGAGAAACGAGTTTGCTGGTCACAGTTCTGACGCAGACTCATGGGGTATGGAAAGGCCTGGTCAAGGGGGGAAACTCATCCAGACAGTGTCCTCTCTGGCAGACAGGTAATATCCTTATGGTCAAATGGCAGGCAAGACTGGCTGAGCAACTTGGTCATTTCACGGGAGAAATTGTAAAGACCATTAGTGGTTATCTTCTGGACTATCCCCGCTCTCTTGCCCTTATGATGAGCGCCTGTGCTGTCTGTGCCAATGGATTGCCGGAAAAAGAGCCTTATCCTGACCTTTTTAATGGGCTGGTGCGTATTCTCAATGCCCTTACAGTCTTTCCGTCAACACCGCCATTTGCAGATTATATCAGATGGGAGTCTCTCCTTCTGGAACAGCTTGGTTACGGGCTTGATCTTTCCTGCTGTACGGTCACAGGACAAGTAGGCCCCTTGGCTTATATCTCGCCACGGACGGGTAAAGCGGTTAGTGAAGAAGGTGCTGGCAAGTGGAAAGACAGGTTATTGCCGCTTCCTTCTTTATTACTGCATGCTGATGAAGATGGCTCAGAAACGGAGTGGCAACAGGGCTTGAAAATAACAGGATATTTTCTTGAGAAATCTGTCTTTGGGGTTTTGCATCGTCCTTTACCAGCCGCCAGGGAAAGACTGCTGAAACAATTCTGTCATTGAGTTTTTTTTGGATAAAAAAAGAGGGAGCTGTCAGATCATAAACAGCTCCCGTTTCTTGTTCGGGTTATCCGAGCTTGATGCCTAGATGCTGCCAGATGACGACGAGAGCCGCCATAAGACAGGTGAAGAAGAGACTGTGCTTGATCGTGCGAGCCAGCACAACACCTTCCTGTCCTTTAAGGGTAGTAACGGAGACACCTGTGGCAATATTCTGCGGGGAAATGGTCTTGCCCATTCCACCACCGGCAGCGTTGACCGAAGCGAAAAGTGTGGGATCAAGGTTAAGCTGGTTGGCAGCTGAAACCTGCAAATTGCCAAAAAGGGCGTTACAAGCTGTATCGCTGCCTGTCAGGAAGACGCCAATCCATCCTAGGAAAACAGATACAAGTGGGAAAATGGCGCCTGTTGAGGCGATGGCAAAACCCAGTGTGTAGGTCATGCCGGAATAGTTCATCAGAAATGAAAAACCAATTGTGAGAGAAACTGTAATGACGGCAAGCCATCCCTGTCGGGCAGTTGTAAATAGTGCCGTTTTTAGTTGATGAAGCGAAGCTTTTGTCAGTACGGCTGTGATCAAGGCAGACAGGAAAATGGCCGTGCCCGTGCCGAGTGGCTCCAATGTCCAGAGAGCAGCATAGGGCTTGTGGTAAAGGGTGATAAAGACCTTGTTATCAAGACCAGGCCAGTGGACGGTAATTGCTCCCATTTTTGCAATATGAAAAACGCTCCAGATCACAACCATGATTGTTACGACGACCCAAGGGATCCAGCCATGCCATTTGGGGATATTTTCATCGACGGAATGATTGATGTCTTCCGTAATAGCATAGGCGGCGTTGGTTTTTGGCTTCCAGAAATGAAGAAAGCCGATGGTCAGTATCAGGGAAGTGCAAGGCGCGAGAATGTCTGTCAGGTTATAGGACACGAACATGGTGACAAGCACCATGGAGACTGTAAAGCTCAAGCTGGCAACCAGAATAACGGGCCATAACTCTCTGACAGAGCGCCATCCTGCATACAGGATCATGACATAAAAAGGCATCAGGGCTGAAACAGGTGCCATAAGGAGTCCAGCCGTGCTTGCCAGAAGAGGGGCGGGCAAACCCGTAATAGAACCAAGGACGGTTATGGGGATACCCAAAGCGCCGTAGGCTGCAGCTGCAGCATTGAAAATCAGCACATAGGAAATGGCTTCAAGGGCAGGGAAACCCAGCATGATGAGAAGGGCGCTGGTAATGGCTATGGGGCTCCCGAAACCTGCCACTCCTTCCAGGGCAGAGCTGAAACAGAAGCCGATGACAATCAATATGATACGTCGGTCATTGGGGATGTTTGTCAGGATCCAGGCACGGAAGGCGTCAAAGCGTCCTGTTTCCTTGGCGACGTTAAAGAGAAAAATCGCGCTGATGGCGATCCACATAACTGGAAAGATCGCAAAAACCATTCCATTCGTCAGGCTGGAGAAGGCTGTTGTTACAGGCATTCCCCAAACGGTAACGGCTAAAATCAGGCCAAGAGTCAATCCCCCGAGGGTAGACTGCCAGGCAGGACGTCTTAAAACGCCCATCATGATAAGGGTGACCATGATAGGTGCAGCAGCGAGCAAAAAGGAGAGTAGGAGACTATTGCCAGCAGGTACAATAATTTGTGAGAACATGATTTTTACTTCGTAAAAAGGATGTGTCTTCAGGGAGAAATGCAACATCTCAGCCATGAAATTGCGATCATAATGACTATTAAACGCGGGAAAGCAATATATCTTTAGCTATTTTCGTTCAAAGAATCGTTAGTAAAAAATAGTTTTCTTGTCTTCTCAAGAGAAAAAGGGGATTTTTGCTTGCGAGTGGGGTCTTCAAAAACAAACTACCATATTTAATATATATAGAAATATATTTTATAATTTTCATTATGTTTTTGGATATAAAATATCATTCGACAGTAATATACTATAACATAGTACAGTTTTATTTTATTCTTTATGTATAATTTACGTTTCGTTAACAAAATAATTATTTTGTTAATAAATTCTGCTTTTAAATAAAATAAGCGTATTATTAACGTTTATAATTACGTAAATTATTTTATTTTAATTATTTTTTATTTATTATTATAAAATAATAATTGATTAATTTTAATTACTCCCTCAAATCTATAACAATGATACTTGCGTTATCTGGTGCTCCATTCTGTAAGACGTTACGAATAATGCCATCTGCTGCTTGTTGGGCACTGGAGGCATTACTGATGATATCGGAAATCTGCGAAGGGGTCATTACTTCGAAAATACCATCCGAACTGACGATGAGGAAAAGATCATTTTCCTGCCGTTTCAGGCAGGCAATCTCTGGTTCATGGCTGATAATGGAGCTGAGGGATGAAAGGCCTAGCGCACGGGAGAGGGCAATACCGCCTTTTTGTCCATCAGGGGCAAAAACGCGTACAGGCCCCCATGCCGCCATTTCCCCATTATCAAGCATATGTTCTTCGCGACGTATCTGGGCACCATTCTGTGTCAAGCGTGCTGCTTCATCTTTACGCTCTGGGTGGTGGGGGTTGATTAACGCAATGGACGTGAGGGTTTCATTCCCTTCGGCTTTTCTGAAAATCCACGCAGGCGAATCACCCAGCCAGGCGATCTTTATTTCGTTGTCATCAAGCAAGGCAAGGGTAGCTGTGCTGCCGCTTTCTTCCTGATTTTGCGCACGCATCAGGGTGGTCTGGGTTCTTTCAAACTCATCCCGAAGAAGGGCATCACAATCAGAATAGTCACCCTCAAGGGCAGAAGCCAGTGCTAGGGGCAGGCGCCATGCTGCCAGTTCAGAGGTTTTGGAGCCACGCAGCCCGTCGAAAACGCCGCAGATCAGTCTGTCGGATGTTTCAAGCAGGGAGATGGCATCTTCCATTGTTTGGCGCACTTCGCCAATGGTACAGGCCATTCCCACGCGTTTGTCCTTTTTGATGGAGCGGGGCCGATCTTTTCTTCCTATGTCTGTCAGTGACAAGGCCATTGGAACGGTAAGGCGCGCACAGATTTCCTCAAATTCCGGGCGAGTATCAGGGTTGGTTGCCCAGCATTGTTCTGCCAGTTTTCTCAGGTCTTCATCTGGGTGTCTCCAGAGGGGACGGTAGGATTCATGAATGACTTTTTCGGCAAATTCTGAGCGTGTCAGTGAATCAGGCATCCCTGTCGCAACATTATTATAAGGCCGCGTACCAGGATGTAGGACCTCAAACATCAGGATGCCAAAAGCGTAAAGATCAACGTGGTGGTCGTAATCTGCCCCGGACAGTAATTCAGGTGCCATATGAAAGAGGGAGCCAACCGGTTCAGTCAGGACTGTATTTTTCGGGAGCAGGATAGCACGGTCGAGATCGGAAACTTTCGCTCCGATGGTGTTTATATCGTTTTCCTGACCAAACATCAGAATATTCTCGGCCTTGAGATCACGGTGAACAATATTGGCTTCATGGAGAATAGCCATTGTTCCTGCGATTTGTGCGAGGAGGAAGCGTGCCTTATCAGTAGGAATCAGCTCATTATTGCGTCGGGAACGCCGCAGGAAATCTTCGAGTGAACCAATGGAAGAACGTTCCATGATGCGTACAAGATGATCTTCTGTCCCGGAAATCCCTTCCATACGTACAAGATTGGGAATATTCCAGTAATGTTTCAGAAAAGAATAAATTTCGATTTCGTTACGGGCAAGTGTTGTATGGGCCCATGGCGTAAATTTATAGAGGAGATCGGGTTTATCTTCTGGTGTGACAATAATGGATCCATTAGGCAGATTTCGTCCTGTCGGGCAGGGAGAGTTCGGGAACCAGTCGATTTCGTATTTATTATTTGTGCATGAAGGGGGGAAAATAACGAAATGTGACATGGACGGTGGTCTCCCGGAGGGGTGAAAAGGGGAAAGAAAGTGCGGAAGGCTTTTGTTACTCAGGGGGAATATTTCTGATTAGTCTGGCAGGGACGCCGGCATAGACTGAATTTTCCGGTACGTTTTTTGTTACAACGGAACCAGCGCCGATGACTGAATTATCCCCTATTGTGATACCGGGTAAGATTGTGACGGACGATCCGATCCACACATTCTTCCCGATTATGACGGGTTTTGGATAAGTTGTGTCCCGACTTTCTCCGGAGATACCGTGATTTAGCGTCGCGATGGTGACATTCATGCCCAGACATGAGTGGTCACCAATTGTGATGCCGCCGCGATCCTGGAAAGAGCAGCCTGTATTGAGAAAGACATTCTTGCCAAAAGTGATGTTTTTTCCGAAGTCTGTGTAGAAAGGTGGGAAACAGCAAAAAGAGGGGTCAATGTCTTTTCCCGTCAACTCACTGAATATTTCAATAATTTCTTCTTGTGTGTGGAAGGAGTTATTCAGTCTCATGGTAATTCTTTGTGCCTCAAAGGCGCAATAACGCAGTAATGAAAAATATTTTTTATTCTGTGCTGAAATGGGATGACCTGCACGGCAATACGAAATGAATTCAGAAAAATCCATGTGAATAGGCTCCTCATCTGTATATGATTCCTTATAATTATTTTTATATAAAATTTAATATCTGTATACTTCTTAAAATATTAACAATTATTCACTAAAAAGATATGTATATGTATAAATTGTAATAAAGTTATTGTTTTGTATGTAATGAGTATATTATCTGCAAATTTTCTGTCACTTTAAGTCTCCATGCCCTTCCTTATGAATGAAGGACATGGATAAAGGAATACTTCTTCAGGGAGCAGGATAGGCTCTTTTTGAGAGAAAACGATGATAAAGCAGGGCAATAACAACCAGCGCACTGGTCCCTACAAGGATAGGCATAGCCAGGAAGGACCATCCTGCACCAGCAAGAATAACGACAAGAGGATCACCGCCAGCAGGGGGGTGAACTGTTCCCGTTAATTGCATGACAGTAATGGCGAGACCGACGCCAATAGCCATTTCGATAACGTCACTACCGACAAAATGAAGCATCAGTAATCCGACAAGAGACGATAGAAAGTGACCGCCTATGACATTACGTGGCCGCGCAAGAGGGCTTTGCGGCAAGGCGAAGAGGAGTACGCAACTCGCTCCGAAAGGGGCAATCAGCAGGGCGTAATGGAAACCTACCGTCAGTTCGGCCAAAGGCAGAATGGCCAACATGCCTCCCAATCCGGAAATCAGGGCGGGAGCAAGATTTTTTCTGGCTGATTGTAAGAACTGTCCAGCGGACGAGACTGCGGGAGAAGCGATATTGGTATCTGAGGGCATCATCCACTCCGCATGGATAAAGTTGGTCCGCGCAGATACGAGCTGCGCGGACCAGGTCAAATCATTTGATCTTTTTGAACTTTGCAGCTTCTTCAGAACCGCCAGTTGCATTGCCCTTGGAGTAAGAGCGTGCCCCTGTGCCGGCCAGTGCGCCACCTTTAACTATCAGATATTCGTCGCGGATAGGACGTCCCTCGAAGTAGCATTCAAGAATCTCGCGTGTGCCAGCCGCATAGCGGGCCTGTGCGGAGAGAGATGTCCCTGACATATGAGGTGTCATGCCATGGTAAGGCATCGTGCGCCATGGGTGATCCTGCGGTGCAGGCTGCGGGAACCAGACGTCGCCAGCGTAACCGGCAAGCTGACCTGATTCAAGCGCACGGACAATGGCGTCACGGTCGCAGAGTTTGCCACGGGCTGTGTTGATCAGATAGGCACCGCGCTTGAAGAGCTTGAGTGTCTTGTCATTGATCATATGCTCGGTTTCAGGATGAAGCGGGCAGTTCAGCGTGATGACGTCGCAAGCTGAATAAAGTTCTTCACGTGTGGGGTGCCATGTCAGGTTTAGTTCTTCTTCAACAGAGAGAGGAAGACGCTGACGGTCCGTGTAGTGGAGATGGACATCGAAAGGCTTCAGCATGCGCATGACGCGCAGACCGATACGGCCAGCGGCAACCGTGCCAACATGCATGCCTTCGAGGTCATAGGAACGCTCTACGCAGTCAGCAATATTCCATCCGCCTTTAATGACCCATTTATAGGCAGGGATGTAGTTGCGCACGAGAGCAAGGATCATCATCACGACGTGCTCAGCAACAGAGTGGGAGTTGCTGTAGGTTACTTCCGCGACTGTGACGTTGTGTTCAATGGCAGCCTGAAGGTCAACATGGTCAGAACCAATGCCTGCTGTCAGGGCCAGTTTCAGTTTCGGAGCGCGGGCAATCCGGTCGGCTGTCAGATAGGCAGGCCAGAAGGGCTGGGAGATGATGACTTCGGCATCATGCAGGTGTTTTTCGAGCTCACTGTCCGGGCCGTCTTTTGAAGATGTGACAATCAGTTCATGCCCGAGAGACTCGAGGTATTTGCGCAGACCAAGTTCACCGGAGACGGAACCAAGCAGCGTGCCGGGTTTAAAGTCGATGGCTTTTGGAGAGGGGAGAGTCTGTCCATCGGGGTAGTCTTTGACGGTCGGCAGGTCATCACGTGCGTAGCTGGTGGGGTAACCATCAACGGGATCATCGTAAAGGACGCAAACAACTTTAGCCATAATAAAAACTCTTTTACTATCGTGAGGCAGCCAGCACCCCGCCTATGTGACGCTCTCGCATCCTACAGGATCGAAAAACTGTCGGATTTTTCAGACAGTCCAGCCTGTTGGCTGGTCGATTTTTCGGGACTTCCTTCCAGTTGCCTCTGATTAAGTGAGGTGTCGTTGAAGACAAGACTGACAATACGCCCGCTCTCCGAGAGCGATCTAATGGAAGTTTTTTACGAATTGATAGGTATTTTCAATGAAGGCCACAGTAATGACGCTTTTTTCAATCAAAATAAGGGCTCACAGAAAGAACTGATTGATTAATCACGTTTTTGTGTGAGCTGAAACTGCGCTGGGCGCGCCTTTTCAGGGTCGGTTTGACAGTGGACAGGCTGGCGCTTTTAGTGAGCAAATAAGGTCGCGAATTTCTGTTGGATATCAGCGTGTTGTGCACAGCTCTGAAGGGCAATGGCCATAGGAGACTGTGGCGTGCGGTCCGTCAGAACCAGACCGACCGTTTGTTGGTGCGAGGGATTAATCATATCCCTCACGACGATATCTCCCATGTCACCGAGAATGAGGCCAAATGTATGGGGTACAATAGCGCACCATCGCCCCAGACGCAGGTGGGAGGCGATCCCGAGAAAGGAATCACTGATTATTTCAGGTTTAAGCTCAAGACCGGCGCTGGAGGCAATTCCATTCAGAATTCTGCGATTCTGCATATCGTCTGACAAAAGGCAGAGAGGCTCCTTGACTGCCTGTGTCCATGTGATGGTTTTGTGACTTGCAAGGGGATGATCTTTCTTGCAGGCAAAAGCGAACCCTTCATGATAGAGCGGAAAACGACGCACATGTTCGAGTGGTTCATTGTCGAGGTAGGTTATTCCGCCATCAATTTCAAAATGTTCCAGAGATTTCTCAATCATGCGTGAGGACATCGCGCGGACTTCAATATGAGCCAGCGGGTTTCTTTCTTCAAATTTCTGCGAGAGGAAAGCAACGGACGGCATGGCAGCCGGGATGACGCCAAGGCGCAGCGTACCAGTGAGCCCGCCCTTGCTCTTGCCGTTCAGATCATCACGAAGGCTTTCATAATCAGAAAGAATCTGTCGTCCCCAGTGAAGGACTTTTTCGCCTTCTGGTGTCAGGGAAACAAAACGGTGCCCCCTGACAATCAGAGCCATGTTGAGGTCCTCTTCCAGCTTGCGTATCGCCTGGGATAAAGTTGGTTGCGTAACGCAGCACAGCTCTGCGGCGTGACCAAAATGCTGCTGCTCAGCCAGAGTGACAAAGAACTTTAAATGCCGGACCAGCATCAGCCTGCCTCCTTATCGCGACGATTTCCTGAAAGACGTTTTTAGCAGATTTGGCAAAAAGGAGCGATGGAATGAGGAGAAAAAGCTTTGAACAATGCCGTGTGTGATGTGATTATGCCTTAATCCAGACCGCTATTGCATGGCGGGCTGATAGGCCTGTCCAGACTATGGAAACAGGTTGGTTGTCCGAAAGTTCGTTTCCATAGTCCGTAATGGCGAAAAATGATGTTGGCTGGGTCAGGCCCTTATGGTGCTAGTTTAGTGTGCCGGCGGGGAACATCTTCTTTCGTGAGGGAGTTGCCTGACCCTGAATAAAGTCATAACGAGGAAAGTCAGGCTGGTAAGACATTGCAATAGGAATAACAATGCGATCGCGCACGAAGGGCCGCCAGCCCCGTCCTGTGTGCCTGCGTATTTTTAGAGCACCAGGAACGGTTACGTCCTTTTCTTCATTACGTGCCAAAAACCGCGCTAACGCAAGGCTAGCACGTGCATGATCTCTCATGCTATGAGCATGGACAGTCGTCATCTGAGTTTTCCTTTAAGTGGCTCAGGTTGCGATAGGGCCGCAGTGGTCTGTTACACCATTGCGGTCCGTCCTTACTGCTTACTCCTCCCTTCCTTGCAAAGTCAAGACAGCACCTGACGGGCACCTGTTTCTTGCCCGAACGCGGAAAGTATTTTTTCTGGTTTGTGATAATAGTTAACAAAACAATAAGAATATTATTCCCATGGCTATCCCGTCTGACGGATATATTCCTCATTATTACTGTCTTTCTGGAGGAAATAATGGCAAGGGATATGAAGGAACATGGATATATCAGCCCGCTGGTGAGACCGGGCTTTGCCGAAAAGAGTCTCTGATTGTATAGCTATGGGACAAGCTTTCTGGACGGACTTTCCTGCTTGTCCAGAATATCGCCCTTAATCAGGTTCAGGCGGAAGAGTGCAGAATGGATCAGGCTGGTCATATAGAAGATACACGTTTGGCAGACGCGCTGAGTGAGCGTTACGTGGCCTACGCCTTGTCGACGATCATGTCACGTTCCCTGCCTGATGTGCGCGATGGTCTAAAACCTGTTCACAGGCGGCTGCTTTTTGCCATGCAGCAGCTCAAGCTCGACCCGACATCAGGGTTCAAGAAATGCGCACGCGTCGTGGGAGACGTGATCGGTAAATTCCATCCTCATGGTGATGCGTCTGTTTATGATGCGCTGGTGCGTCTGGCACAAGATTTTGCGGCACGTTATCCCCTTGTCGAGGGACAGGGCAATTTTGGCTCCATTGATGGCGATGGGGCCGCTGCCATGCGTTACACGGAAAGCCGCATGACGGAAGTTGCCAGAGTCATGCTGGAAGGCATTAATGATGATGCCGTCGATTTTCGCCCGACTTATGATAATGAGGATCAAGAGCCGGTTGTTCTTCCCGGTTTTTTCCCCAATCTTCTGGCAAACGGGGCGGCGGGGATTGCCGTGGGAATGGCGACCAATATTCCCCCTCATAATGCGGCGGAAATTTACCGTGCAGCCCAATTACTGATCGAAAATCCGTCTGTCGAGATCAAGGACCTCCTTGAGGTCATGCCGGGGCCTGATTTTCCCACAGGTGGGATTCTCGTTGAAGACCGCGCTTCGGTTCTGCTGGCTTATGAAACAGGGCGGGGTTCTTTCCGCACCCGGGCGCGCTGGACTGTGGAGAAATCACGCGGCGGGGCCTGGTGTATCATTGTTACGGAAATTCCCTATCAGGTGCAGAAATCAAAGTTGATTGAGCAGATCGCCCTCCTGATGGAGCAGAAGAAACTTCCCCTTCTAGGGGATGTGCGCGATGAAAGCACGACGGATATCCGCCTCGTTCTGGAACCCAAAACCCGGCAATGTGACCCGGATGTGTTGATGGAGACACTCTTTCGCAACACGCAGCTTGAAAGCCGCTTCAGCCTGAACATGAACGTCCTGAATGAAGAGCGCGTGCCCGGCGTCATGTCGCTGAGGGATGTCCTGCAATCATGGCTGGATCACATTCATGTCGTTCTGGTGAGACGGTCCCGTCACAGACTGGAAGCCGTCCTGAAGCGCTGTGAGATTCTGGATGGCTTCCTGCTGGTCTATCTTAATCTTGATGAAGTGATCCGTATCGTCCGTGAGGAAGATGACCCAAAAGCAGCCTTGATGGCGGCTTTCGCATTGACGGAGCTTCAGGCGGATTATATTCTCAATATGCGTCTGCGTTCGCTCAGAAAGCTTGAGGAACTGGAAATCAGACGTGAGCGTGACGCTTTGGGCAAGGAACAGGCTTCTCTCGAGAAATTATTGGACTCTGAGCAGAGACGCTGGAAATCCATTGCAAAACGCCTGCATGAGCTGGAAGAGCGTTTTTCAGCCGGTCTCTATGGCCCGCGCCGTACAACGATTTCCGAACCGCCAGCAGAGATTGATACCTCTCTGATTTTGGAGACGGAGAAAGAACCGGTGACGGTTCTCCTGTCGAAAGAGGGCTGGATCAGGACCATAAAAGGTCATGGGATTGATCCGGCGACCTTCCGCTTTAAGGAGGGGGATGAAGGCGGCTTCGTCCTTGAGTGCCAGACGACGGATCGGCTGTGTCTCATGGGTAAGGCAGGACGCGCCTATACGATCAGGGTTTCTGACTTGCCCGGTGGCAGGGGCTTTGGTCAGGCGATCAGGACATTATGTGATCTGGCCCAGAATGATGAACCTGTTGCCCTGTTTGTTCTGGGTGATGAGGATGAAAAATGGCTTCTGGCCAGTGCCGAAGGGCGGGGGATGGTCGTCGCCACACGTAATCTGGGGGCTGAGAAGCGGACAGGGCGTCAGGTCTTTAATCTTGGCGAGGGCGAAGAATTGCTGGCGTGCCTTAAATATGAAGGGAGCCATGTTCTCTGTCTGGGAGAGAATAAAAAAGCCCTTGTTTTCCCACTTGAGCAGGTGCCAGAGATGAACAGGGGGCGGGGCGTCTGTCTGCAAAAACTTGGTGACAGCCGTCTGAAATCAGTCCGTCTCTTTACCCTTGATGAAGGATTATTGTGGAAAGAGGGACAGAGGACGCGTCCATTACCGGATTTGTCGCCTTATATTTCACGTCGGGGGGCGGCCGGCAAGCTGGCCCCGCAATGGATGTTGAGAAAATAGCCTCTTGAAAAACAGGGGCGTCAGGGAGGATTATGTCTTATATCGCGCTACTGACAGTCTTGTATGGACTTTTGGGTCTGGCCTGCTCCATCAGCGCGACGATTCATATCCTCCTGACCAAAAGGGATACGGCAGCTGCGGCTGGCTGGATTGGTGTCTGCTGGCTCATGCCGATTCTGGGTTCCCTCCTTTATCTCATGCTCGGGATTAACCGCGTCCATCGTCGTGCCCAAAGGATGATGGAGCCTGAGATCATTGAGAAGGAAATGCCCCTCAAGGAGCTTCAGCACGACGCAGATGAGCAGTTCGTCCCTCTCGTGCGCATGCTGGACCGTCTGACAGGTCGCCCTCTTTTGGGGGGGAATAAGGTGCAGTGCCTGCATGATGGCGATAATGCCTATCCTGTGATGCTGGAAGCCATCAGCCAGGCACAGCACTCTGTTCTGCTCTGCTCCTATATTTTTCGCCATGATGAGGCGGGGGATCAGTTTGCGGACGCTCTCGCCGCAGCGAGGAAACGCGGCGTTGAGGTGAGAGTGCTGGTTGATGGTATTGGCAGCGGCTATTTTTTCAGCGGTATCCAGAATCTTTTGCAGAGCAAGGCCATAAGTTGTGCCCGCTTCATGCACTCATTCCTACCTTGGCGGATGCCCTTCCTCAATATGCGCGATCATCGCAAAATTCTGGTTGTTGATGGCTGCGTGGGGTTTATGGGCGGGCTGAATATCGGAGCGGAAAATCTGTTGCGCCGGCCTTCACGGGAACCTGTTTCTGATACGCATTTCCGTCTTGAAGGTCCTGTTGTGCAGCAACTGACAGAAGCTTTTGCGAAAGACTGGATGTTCACGACCAATGAACCTCTGACAGGGCCGCGTTATTTTCCTGAACCCCAGTTAAAAGGGGATGTCCCAGCACGTATTGTGACATCTGGACCGGATACGGATCTGGAAAAAATAGAATATACCATGTTGCAGGCCATTATTCTGGCTCAGAAGGAGGTGTGGTTCATGTCTCCTTACTTTATTCCTGATAGCCGCTTCTCTACGGAACTGGGGCTTGCTGCCCTGAGGGGGGTCGAGGTTAATATTCTTGTGCCCAAAGAAAGCAATCATCGCATGACAGATTATGCGCGTGATGCTTGCTTGCCTCTTCTGGTCAATACTGGCTGTCATATCTGGCTGGGAAAACCTCCTTTTAATCATTCCAAGCTGATGGTGGTGGATCAGAAATGGAGCTTTGTTGGCAGCGCCAATCTGGACAGGAGATCATTACGGCTGAATTTTGAGATTAATGTCGAAATTCATGACCCGCATACGGCGTCACATCTTGAAAGCTTTATCAAACGTCATTGTAACGAGAAACTGACGAAAGCCGGCTATAAAAGCTGGTCTCTGGCCGTTAATCTGCGTAATGCAATTTTCAGGCTGTTTCTGCCTTATCTGTAACGGGATTTACGGTAAGGGGATGCCTGACAGGGTCTCGCCTGGTTCCAGGGTAACCAATATGGGACGGTGATCGGACCCAAAGCGAGGGAGAGCGCGTGCCTGAAGACGGTTAAAACCGCGCACAAGACAGCGATCTAGCCGCAGGGGAATGCGGTTGAGCATCCTGTGCGTGCCCTCCCTTGGGCCGATATCGCGGAAATCTTTCAGAAGGGGCGGCCCGACAATATTGAAATCTCCCATAATGATGGCCCGCTCTGTCAGGTGACTGCGAATTAAGCGCAGTTGCCGGCGATTGAGCATGGGACCGTGAGAAAGGTGAACATTGGCGATGGAAAAGGCTCCGAACGCGGCGTCAAACTGGAGAAGCTGGGCGGAACGATGAGCGCATAAACCAGGCTGGAGGGGAAGAAGGACAGGAGGGGCAAAGGCCATCGGGCTCCAGCAGGCTGTGCCATGAGGACGACCCTCCAGAACAGAACGGGCATAATGCCCTCCCACCAAGTCTGGAAGCTGGTCAATCCCGAATTTGACTTCCTGCAAAAGGAGGATATCGGGTTTTGTAACCCGGATGAGCAGGGTAATGTCTTCCAGAGTTGCCCCTTCTTGATGGAGGAGATTCCAGCTGACAATGGTAAGGGGGGAAGAAGCGGCATGCGGCAGTGCGGAGTCAGAAAACATCAGCTTTTTCTAAAGTTGTAAAAAAAACATCGTGCCGCATATTATCGTTCTGACGATGAAAAAGATTTTAAATTTCTGGAAAGGTTAGCGCAGAATGGCATCTGGAGAAAACAGGGAGACGTTCAGGACTGGCTGGAGCCGTCTGGAGACAATTTTATCTCACGAAGCGCGTCAGGGGGCATCGGAGCAGGGAAATTTCGTTAATGATCCCGTTACGCGCGGATCGACTGTCCTGTTTTCCACCATCGCTGCACTTAATGCCAATGAAGCCAGTCGCTATAATCATGAGCTGACGTACGGAGCTATGGGTAACAGCAATCAGTTTGCCCTTGAAAAGCTGATTGCCGCCATAGAGGGAGGAGCACAAACACAGATTGTAGGGTCTGGCCTCCTCGCCTGTACTTTTGCCCTGCAAGCTTTCCTTAAGGCGGGGGATCATCTTTTACTGCCTGATTCCGTTTATGGTCCCACGCGGCGTTTTGCCTTAAAAACCCTGGCACGTTTTGGCGTAGAGACAGAATTTTATCCGCCTCTTGCGTCTGAAGAGGAACTGGCAGGTTTCATCAGATCCAATACGAAGGTCATTTTTGCCGAAAGTCCGGGTAGTCATACGTTTGAAGTGCAGGATGTTCCCATGATTGCTCGTCTCGCCCATAAAAATGGGGCGAAGCTTTTGCTTGATAATACATGGGGAATCGGGGCATTCATGCCCTTTGAGCATGGAGTGGATGTTTCCATTCAAGCTTTGACGAAATATCCGGCCGGTCATTCTGATGTCGTTTTAGGAGCGGTAACGGTTACTCATGATGAGGACTGGAGAACACTGCGCGATGAGGCGATTTATATGGGACTATGCGCCAGTCCGGATGATTGCTGGCTGACCTTGCGCGGCCTGCGGACTATGGCCCTACGCCTGGAAAAACAGTCACGTAATGCTCTGGAGCTGGCCAGATGGTTGAAAACACGGCCTGAAGTGGCGCTGGTGCGTCATCCTGCCTTGCCCGATTGCCCGGGACATGACTTCTGGAAGCGGGATTTTACGGGAGCCGCCGGTGTTTTTGGTGTGGAGCTGCGTTCCGGTATTTCGCCAGATTCTGTAGAGCGGATGCTCAATGAGTTTGAGTATTTCGGGATTGGAGCCAGCTGGGGTGGCTATGAAAGCCTCGTCCTGCCAACGTATGGCACAATCACACGCAGCCATAGGGACGGTCTGCCAGCCAATCCGGCCTTCCGCCTTCAGATCGGCCTGGAAAATTATGAAGATTTACGCCGTGATCTGGAACGTGGCCTCAAGAGTCTTGAAAAAATAGTCTGAAACTTTACGGTTCCCGCAAACGGTAACTGAGGGCCTCGGCAATGTCCTGCCGGCGCACGGATTCAGCACCGGCCAGATCAGCAATGGTGCGGGCCACGCGGAAAAGCCTGGTAATGCCCCTGTTCGAGAGACGCATACGTTCTGCGGCTTGTTCGGCCAGCGTCTGGGCTTCCTCTTCAAGGGCGAAATTTTCGGGGGAGGCGAGAGCATTGCACATGCCTTGCCTCTTTAATTGGCGGTCTCTGGCTTTGCAGACGCGTTTACGAACCGTTTCACTGTTTTCCCCTTTTGGAGCACGGCTGATTTCGATAGGGGAGAGTGGTTTGATTTCAACACGGAGATCAATGCGGTCGAGCATCGGTCCGGAAATGCGAGAAGTATATTCTGTGGCGCAACGTGGTGCCTTATGGCAGGCTCGTTCATTATCGCCCAGATAGCCGCACCGGCAAGGATTCATGGCAGCAATAAACTGGAAACGGGCAGGATAAGTTGCATGACGTGCTGCCCTGGCAATGGAAACAGTGCCTGTTTCAAGAGGTTGCCTGAGGGCTTCCAGGCAGGCCCGCGAAAATTCGGGGAGCTCGTCAAGAAACAGGACACCATTATGTGCGAGGCTGACTTCGCCCGGCCTTGCTTTGGCTCCCCCTCCGATCAGTGCAGGCAAGCTGGCGCTATGATGCGGGGCGCGATAAGGCGGGCGGACGATCAATCTTCCGGCCTCCAGTAACCCGCTGATACTGTGTATCTGGCTGGTTTCCAGCATTTCTTCACGCGTCAGATCTGGTAGAATGCCGGGCAGGCGACTGGCCAGCATGGATTTTCCCGCGCCAGGAGGGCCACTCATTAAAAGGGAGTGACCTCCAGCGGCTGTAATTTCAAGAACGCGTCGTCCGAGTTCCATGCCTTTGACATCGGCAAGATCTGGCCCATAATCCGGCTCATAACCTTGTGGTTCTGGCACAGGCGCCAACACCTGCTCCCCCCGGAAATGGGCCAGAAGAGCCAGCAGGCTGTCAGCGGCGAGAACGTCAATATCGGGATGTCCCCAACGTGCCTCAATACCTTGCGCTTTCGGGCAGATCAGGCCCATTTCAAGAATGGCAGCGCCTAAGGCTGCACATAATACGCCGTTGACGGGATTAAGTTTTCCGTCAAGGGACACCTCACCAATGGCGGCATAGTCAATAATGCTTTCAGAGGGGATGATGCCCATAGCGACCAGAAGCCCAAGCGCGATAGGGACATCAAAATGTGCACCTTCCTTGGGAAGATCCGCTGGTGTCAGATTGACAAGAATTCTTTTGGCCGGAAGGGCCAGCCCCATTGAAGCCAGAGCCGCTCTTACACGTTCCCGTGCTTCCCCCACTGCCTTGTCAGCCATACCGACAACAAGGAAAGAGGGGAGACCGCTTGAGATCTGCACTTCGACTGTGACAGGGACAGCCTCAATCCCGGAAAAAGCAAAGCTCTGGATCCGGGCGAGGCTGGGAGGGTGTGTGCCTGACACCTTTTGTTCTTTATCCCCGTGATGCGACAGCGCGGATCAGGCGTGTGCGCAATGTCCCTTCCAGGTTGCGAAGCTGTTCAAGAACAGTCTGCTCGACCTTGGCCTTGTCCTGATCGGCGTGGGCTTCGGCTTCCACCACGACATAGCCGATTTCGCCATCAGTCTGAAGGAACTGCGCTGTAACGTTGCAGGCAGCCTTGGCGAAGATATCATTGATCTGACGCATCGTGCCAGGGCGGTTGACGTGAACATGCATAAAGCGCATCCCACCAGGACGTTCTGCAAGCTGAACTTCGGGGAAGTTGACAGCACCCAGTGTGGAGCCGACATCGGAATAATCAACAAACTTCCGTGCAACCTCAACGCCGATACGTTCCTGCGCTTCGATGGTTGAGCCGCCAATATGAGGCGTTAACAGAACATTTTCCAGTCCCTGGAGAGGGGTGACAAATTTTTCCTGTGCGCTTTTTGGCTCGACTGGGAAGACGTCTACAGCGGCTCCCATGAGGTGACCATCTTTCAGGGCAGCGGCGAGGGCGTCGACATCGACGACATTGCCGCGGGCATTATTGATGAGAATGCTGTTGGGTTTCATGGCCCGTATTTCAGCTTCCCCGATCAGGTTATTGGTCTCGGGTGTCTGGGGCACATGAAGTGTGACGATATCAGACTGTCCAAGGAGTTCATGCAGGCTTGAAACGGCAACAGCATTACCGTGAGGGAGACAGGGGACAGTGTCATAATAGATGACACGCAGACCGAAAGCTTCAGCGAGAACAGAAAGCTGCGATCCGATGGAGCCGTAACCGACAATTCCGATCGTCTTGCCACGCACTTCCCATGCGTTATCAGCTGATTTGTTCCATCCTCCATTATGACATTGCTGGGAGCGTGAGGGGATGCGACGAAGCAGCATCACAACTTCACCCATGACCAGTTCGGCTACAGAGCGTGTATTGCTGTAAGGTGCATTAAAAACGGGGATGGCTGCCATGCGCGCAGCATTGAGATCAACCTGGTTGGTCCCGATACAGAAACAGCCAATAGCCATCAGACGGTCAGCAGACTGGATGACGTCCCTGGTCAACTGGGTGCGGCTACGGATGCCCACCATGTGCACGCCTTTGAGGGCTTCTTTCAGAGCCTCGCCTTCCAGGGCCTTTTTCAGCAATGTGACTTCGCCGTAACCCTGTTCATTCAGATAATCTACGGCAGTTTGGGAGATCCCTTCGAGAAGAAGGATGCGGATTTTGTTTTTGGGTAATGAAAGCTGTTGAGCAGCGGGGCTGTGCATGTCGGTACATCCTCAATAAGAGACTGGCAGGCAGAATGACCAGAACTGTCTCTGACGAATTGGCGGTAAGTTAAAGGATTGTTGCAGATCAGGAAAGAGCTTTTACAGCCTCTTTCAGTAATGCAGGATCTCCGCAGGCCAGAACGGAACCATCGCTGGCGAGGGTAAGTTCATGGCCATTCCAGTCAGTTATGGAGCCGCCAGCACCCTTGATGACGGGGACAAGCGCAGCCCAGTCCCATAATTTGAGGGTGTCCTCAGCGATCAGGTCTATCTGTCCCAAGGTAAGAAGTCCGTAGCCATAGGCATCGCCTCCCCATGAGGTCCGCCCCACATTCTTTCTGAGACTTTCGAAGCGTTGCTGGTAGTCAGGTCGGATAATATCGGGCGAGGTGCACGAGAGGTCAGCCTGTTTTAGGGCAGGGCAACGTCTTGTGCCCGCAATGCCTGGCAGGCGTGCAGAGAAAAAGCGCGTCTCCTGCCCTTCAAGACCTACCCATCTTTCTTCTGTGATGGGTTGATCAATGATCCCAAGAACGGGTTTCCCTTCATGGCAGAGGGCAATCAATGTGCAGAAAGCGGGACGGCCAGTTACAAAGGAGCGCGTACCGTCAATGGGATCGAGAATCCAGAGCCATTCATCGGACAGATTACCCGCCTGACCTGTTTCTTCTCCCAAAATGCCATGATGGGGAAAATGCCTGGTCAGAATGGCACGCATGGCCTGCTCGGCTTCACGATCCGCTTTTGTAACAGGGCTTTTATCCTCTTTGGATTCAATGGCTAGATTCGCCCTGAAATAAGGGGTAACACAACGTCTGGCGGCCTCTGCGCACTCCTGTGCGACGGCGGCAAAATGGTCAAGGTCATGGTGTTTCATCAGAAATTGCCTGTTCTTTGGTAGTGTCTGAAAATGTCTCTAATGTCGATAGGGGTTTCAAGAGAATTATGCGTCCTATTATCGTGATTCCGACCAGACTGGCGTCAACACGTCTTCCGCGCAAGGCTTTGCTTGATATTAATGGGCTGACCATGATTGAGCGTGTCATTCATCGTGCCCTTGCAGCTGATTTGGGGCCGGTTATTCTTGCTTCAGGGGACCGTGAGATTATCAAGGCTGTCAGTCATATCAAGGCCGTGAATTGCGTTCTGACGGACCCGGAACTTCCAAGTGGCTCTGACAGGGTCTGGGCAGCGCTGGAGCGGTGTGATCCAGAGCGTTATTATGATGTTGTCATTAATCTGCAGGGGGACCTCCCTTTTATTAACCCCTCCCATCTGGGGCTTGTCCTGAAACCCTTGGAAAAAGAAGAAGTCTCAATCGGTACGCTTGTGGCACCAATTACCGATCCGGAAGAGGCACGTATGGCGTCTGTTGTAAAAGTTGCCTGTTCTTTTTCAGGGGAGAGTGCTATTGCGCGTGCCCTCTATTTTTCCCGACAGTCCATTCCCTGGGGGGACGGTCCCTTATGGCATCATGTAGGGCTTTATGCCTGGCGGCGTGAGGCACTGGGCCATTTTGTGAGCTTGCCTCCTTCCCATCTGGAACAGAGAGAAAAGCTCGAACAGTTACGGGCCCTGGAAGATGGTATGGTCATTGGCTGCTGTTCCATAGAAGAAGCACCGATTGGCGTTGATGTTGAGGAAGATTTGATTATGGCCAGAGCGAGGGTATCATGATGGTAATTGCTTTTCAGGGACGTCCCGGCGCCTATTCTGATCTCGCGTGTCGGTCAGCACGTCCGGGGTGGAAGACTCTGCCCTGCCGGACATTCCTTGAAACTATAGAGGCTGTCAGACAGGGAGAAGCAGAGGAGGCTCTTCTCCCTTGCGAGAATTCTCTCGCCGGACGTGTGCCAGAAATTCATACGCTCTTGCCCGAATCGGGACTAAAAATTGTTGGTGAACATTTTCAGCGTGTGGAACATGCTTTGCTGGGTGTAAAGGGAGCGACGCTTGCAGATATAAAATCCGTCCACACCCATCCTGTGGCCTTGGGGCAGATCAGGCAATTTGTAAAGCAGTATCATTTACATCCTGTGGCTGAGTTTGATACGGCAGGGGCGGCGGAGCTTGTGGCATCCTGGAACAGAAAAGAGGATGCTGCCGTAGCTTCCACTCTGGCAGCAGAGCTCTATGGGCTGACTGTTCTGAGAGAAAATATTGAGGATGCGGCCCATAATACGACCCGTTTTTATCGTGTTGCCCGTATGGCAGAAAATCAGGACACACAAATTTGTGATAACGAGGAGAACACTCCTTTCATGACAACGCTGCTTATTCAGGTTCAGAATAAGCCAGGCGCCCTGCTGAAGGCGTTGGAATGTTTTTACAGGGAAAAGATCAATATGACTCGTCTTGAAAGTTACATGGTGAACGGGTCATTTACGGCAACGCAATTTTTGGTGGATATAGAAGGCGCTCCCTTCCAGGAAAATACAAAACTTGCCTTGGCTGAGTTGAAACGGCTGAGTGACGATTTGCGTATTCTGGGTGTTTATCCGCGTAGCCCATTACGCGAGAAGCTTGTATAATCACCATCTTTTGCTGATACGGGTCGGAACCTGATTTGGAAATAGGGCCAGAATGATTATGGGACAGACAATTAATGATATTTACCGTGGTTCCTTCACGGCTCTGGCGACGCCATTCAAAAAAGATGAGAGTCTTGATGATGAAGCCTATATTCGACTGATTGAGCGTCAGATAGAAGGCGGTACGGCAGGTCTGATTCCGGCAGGGACGACGGGTGAAAGCCCGACCCTCTCCCATCATGAACACGCTTATATTATTGAACAGTGCGTCAAGACAGCCAATGGGCGCGTCAAGGTTATGGCTGGTGCTGGATCCAACAGCACGAAAGAAGCTGTTGCGATGGCGAAGCATGCACAATCTGTAGGGGCTGATTCTCTTCTGGTCGTCGTGCCTTATTATAACAAGCCGACTCAGGAAGGGCTCTATCGCCATTTCATGTCGATTGCAGATGCTGTTACAATTCCTATGTGGCTTTATTGTATTCCTGGTCGTTCGGTTGTTGACCTGACGCCCCAGACAGTGGCGCGGCTTGCGCAGCATCCCAATATTGCAGGGACCAAGGATGCTACAGCTAATCTGTCACGTCCGATTGAAGTGCGTTGCCTGGCGGGAGAGAGTTTTAACCAGCTCTCGGGTGAGGATAACACGGTCCTTTCTTTTCTGGCGGCTGGCGGACATGGCTGCATCAGTGTAACGGCCAATGTCGTGCCTCACCTGTGTGCCGATATGCATCTTGCCTGGCAGGAAGGACGCATACAGGATGCTATTGATATCCAGGATCGTTTGATGCCATTGCATAATGCTCTTTTTGCTGAGTCCAATCCGGGGCCGGTGAAATATGCTCTTTCCCGTCTGGGGCTTTGCAATCCTGTTCTGCGTCTGCCTTTATGTGAGCCGACGGAAGTGACGAAACAGCGGGTCGATGAGGCTTTGAGATCCTTGGATCTTCTTGATTAAAGGGTGGTTATGACGGCAAAAAAGACAAAAGGAGGCATGGTCTCTCACGGTGTTGTTGCTCAGAACCGCAAGGCTCGTTTTAATTACGCCATCAGGGAAACACTGATAGCAGGGCTGCTTTTGAAAGGCCCTGAAGTCAAGAGTCTCAGGTTTGGTCGTGCAACTCTTTCAGAAGCTTATGCGTCTGAGCGGAATGGAGAATTGTGGCTCCTGAATGCCTATATCCCTGAATATCAGGGAGGTGTGCTATCACGTTTTGAAACACGTGCTCCCCGCAAGCTGCTTGTTCATAAAAAACAGCTTCGTCAGTTGATCGGAGCTATTACGAAAGATGGCGCCTCGCTAATTCCTCTGGACATTCATTTTAATGAACGTGGCATTGCCAAAGTTACATTGGGGTTGGGAACAGGGAAGAAGAAAGAAGACAAGCGTCACGCCATTGCAGAGCGTGACTGGCAGCGTGACAAGGCGCGTCTTATGCGCAGTAAAGGGCGGGATTACGGTTGATCTTTTTCTTGGTGGAATTGAGCCACCATAATAAAAACCCCTGCATGTTATTTACTCATGCAGGGGTTCTATTTTCAGCTCTTCACTAGATAAAAGGTAATTTATCAGGCGAGAGTAAGCTCTACTGCTTCTGGCCCCTTGTTACCTTGGACCACTTTCATGTTTGTGGTCTGGCCTTCCATCAATGTGCTCAGACCTGAACGGCCAAGCGCGGAAGCATGAACGAAGACGTCCTTGTTACCGTTTTCTGGCGTAATGAAACCAAAGCCCTTGGTCGCATTGTACCATTTGACGGACCCACGCATCTCTTCAGCGTTACTCATATCAGGAGCGGGGAAAGAACGTTCCTGGCGAGGCTGGCTGGAACGTGGTGCCGGAGCGAGCTCAGCCGTGCTTGTGTCGACGGAAAGCACTTCAGCAACCTGGCGGCCTTTAGGGCCCTGTCCGATGCGGACAACAAGCGTGGTTCCAGGTGCAGGAGCCGTATGGCCGCTTTCGGTCAGCGTGTTGGCGTGGAGGAACACATCGCCACTTCCGTCACTCAAGCCGACAAAGCCGAAGCCTCTTTCTGTGTTGAACCATTTAACGGTCGCACCGATTTCTGGTCCTGTTGGGGTCACGGGCGCACTTGGCCCACGACTATTACCAAAACGGCGGGGGCCGCCATTACCACCACGTGGGGCACCGTAGCCTCCGCGATCATCGAAATAGGAAGGCTGGCTCGTAAAGTCGCGGTCAAATCCGCCGCGGCGAGGGGAATATGAGCTGCGGTCGGTTCTATTATTTCTCAACTGTCTCGTCCCGAAATACTGGGTCATGGAAGACACAAAACGGAAACAGGTCCGCCTTGTGGTTTGCTATTGTTTTAGAGAACCATCAGGTTTTCTGTAGGCCACACTAGCACGCTTTTTTATTTCGTCACTATCTAAATCGCAAAAACCGAATAATAACGCGATAAATTTTGTTTTATCGATTAAAGCGTTATATAAAAGTTAAAATATTTTCATTCAAATTTCATCAATAAATTTATGTCCAAATTATTTAAACTTATCCGGATCTGAGCAATCTTTCAGGTTTTGCGCGGTCGAACAGATGTACGATTGACATCTGTGTTATTTTTGATTTGTCATTTTCCTGCCGTTTTTCAGACATCATGCTCGTCGCCTCGCGATTCATACTGTCAATTAATAACGGGAGTCGGAGTTCGTCTGCGAGTCTGAATCCCGGCAGGCCTGATTGTCTGTTCCCTGCCAGATCGCCTCCCCCTCTGAGAGCGAAATCCTGATCGGCGATTCTGAAGCCATCATCAGTTTCTCGTAACAGGCCGAGGCGTTTGCGGGCAGTAAAAGAAGCACTATGATTATGCAGAAGCAGACAGAAGGAGGCTTCGCTTCCACGCCCTATACGTCCTCTGAGCTGATGGAGCTGCGCCAGGCCAAAGCGCTCTGCTTCTTCGATAATCATAATAGTTGCATTGGGAATATCGACGCCAACTTCAATCACGGTTGTGGCAACGAGCAGGCGCGTCTTGCCTTCTCTGAAGTCTGAAAGGGCTTCCTGCCGGACGGCAATATCCTGTCTGCCGTGTGCAAGGCCGATAATAGGGCCAAAACGTTTGCTCAGCATGGCCCAGCGGTCTTCGGCGGCTGCGGCGCTCTGGGTCTCGCTATTTTCTATAAGCGGACAGACCCAGAAAATCTGTTTGCCTTGCGCGAGGCTCCTTTCAATGCCGGCAAGCACGTCATCAAGGCGTTCCATATCATGTACGGTGGTGCGTACAGGCAGACGGTTCGCCGGTTTTTCTCTCAGGAAAGAAACCCCCATTTCTCCCCATTCAGCCAGAAGCAGGGTACGGGGAATAGGAGTCGCTGTCATGACCAGCAGATCAGCATGTTCTCCCTTATTTCCGAATTTCAGCCTCTGTTCGACTCCGAAGCGGTGCTGTTCGTCAATGATCGCCAGTCCCAGGTCTGCAAACTCAACGCCTTCCTGAAAGAGGGCATGCGTTCCGACAGTAATTTTTGCTGCTCCTGAAGCAATGTCCCTTAATATTCTTTTGCGTTCATTTCCCTTTATGGCACCGCTGAGAAAGACTGTGGGAACCGGACACAAGCGGGAGATTGTTTCATAATGCTGACGGGCGAGAATTTCAGTTGGTGCCATAAGGGCCGCCTGTGCTCCAGATTCAACGGCCTGAAGCATAGTGATCATGGCGACAAATGTTTTCCCGGATCCGACGTCTCCCTGAAGGAGGCGTACCATTTGATGAGGGGCGCTCATATCGCGAGAAATTTCGCTTATGGCTTTTTCCTGTGATTTTGTGGGGATGTAACCAAAGCGCGTCCTGAGCTCACTCTGATACTGCCCTGTTCCCTTCAGGGAACGACCAGAGCCCTGCTGAATGGCCAGGCGGGCCCAGCCAAGGCAAAGCTGATCGGCAAGAACCTCGTCGGCTGTGAGACGCATACGCGCTTTTTCAAGGATAGAACTGAAATCATCTTCATGTTTCAGAAGAGAAGGATCATGCAAAATAGTAAGTGCTTCCTTGAAGGAAGGCCATTGTTTTTCGGCCATCAGGCCGGGATTGTGCCATTCTGGCAGGTCAGGCACCAGTAACAGTGCTGCTTTCATGGCGCGCTTGACCGTGGAAGGATAAAGTCCTGCCGTGAGAGGCCAGACAGCTTCAATCTGCGGAAAAGAGAAGCGTTTGTCCCAGGGTAGAAAATAATCAGGCTGTGAAATTGTTGGCCTGTTCTGGTAAAAGCTGATTTTACCAGAAACAATCATTTCTGTCCCTGGTTCGGGGAAAGCGATTTTGCCTTTTTGAAAAAGGGCAATTTCCATGCGGCCTGTTTCGTCTTCGACGTGACATGTTGCGGGTTGTGAGGTGCGTTGCGGGCGCCTGAAACTGACGATTTTAACGTGCGCCGTAAAAATGCTTCCTTGCTCAAGGTTTTGGGTTTCGCTGATGAATGAAAGCTTCCTGCGATCCACATAACGTTCTGGCAGGGTGAGGAGCAGGTCAATGACCCTTTTGCCCGCACTGATCTTGCCCAGAAGGCCGGCGTGATAGGGGCCTACACCCGGAAGGGAAGACAGGGGAGCCAGAAGGGGCTCTATCAAGGCAGGAGGAGGAGAAACGGGCATGGACGAGAAAGGACGGGACCCTTGAGGCTGACAGAGAAGTTCAGGACAGCTATAGAATAAAGGGAGAAAGATTCAGATGCCAGCAGGAAAGATGTATGTCGTGTCCCAAGCCTCAGGCATTATGATAGATATTTTGGCTAACAGTTGAGGGAGAATGGTTTTATGTCTTCATTCGGTCCAACCGTATGGGGGGTTCCTGATGGGAGTATTGCTTTTCTCTTAAGACATCGTCTGTCCGAACATTCCGGTCCGTTGCTTCACGTCGCACGTAATGATGCCGATCTGGCTGAATTGGGCGATATGCTGGAGTGGCTGATGCCGGAAGTTGAAATATTGCGTTTTCCCGCATGGGATTGCCTGCCTTATGATCGCGTTTCGCCGAATCTGACCATTATGGCTGAACGTGCGGCGACTTTGAGCCGCCTGCTGGAGCCATTACCGCGTACAGGGCGTATTGTCCTGACCACGATCAACGCGCTTGTTCAAAGAGTGCCTCCCTGTACAAGTTTTAAAGGGCAGTCTCTTCAGATCAAGACCGGAGAAAATCTTGAGGCGTCTCATCTGATTGATGTGTTGATCGGGCGCGGGTACAGTCGCGTTGATACTGTGATGGATCGGGGGGAATTTGCAACAAGAGGGGGGATCTTTGATCTTTTCCCCGCAGATGCACAGGATCCCGTAAGACTCGATTTCTTTGGTGATGAAGTTGAGCATATCCGCCATTTTGATGTCTCAACCCAGCGTTCCACTGGTGAGTTGAAATCATTCAGTCTGGGGCCTGTTTCCGAATATTCGTTGGATAAGCAGAGCATAAGTCGTTTTAAAAATGGCTGGCGTGATTCTTTTGGCGTTGGGGCTTTGCAGGATGTTCTTTATCAACAGGTCATTGAAGGCAGGCGTGCCGCAGGTTCTGAACATTATCTTCCTCTCTTTCACGAGGGAGATGGTGAGTTCATGGGAACAATTTTTGATTATCTTCCCAATGTAGCGGTCAGTTTTGAACGCGACGCGTCTGAAATGCTGAAGGCACGCTTTGAAATGATTGCCGATCATTATCAGGCGCGTCTGAGTGCGGTGCGTGAGGGCGAGCTTCCTTACAGGCCTCTGCCTCCCCATCGCCTTTATCTTGATCAGAATGGCTGGGATGCTCTGCTGGCACCTCTCCCTAAAATACAGATCAGCCCTTTCGCCAAGCCTGAAGGCCAGGCAGGCATAGATATCGGATACAGGCCGGGGCCGGTTTTCTCCAGCCTGGGGGGAACGGCACGGGAGAAAGTGTTTGATGTCTTTGCCGAACAGCAGAAGAGCTGGGCGCAGGAAGGCAGACGTACTTATATCATGGCCTGGAGTCGCGGGTCACGTGAAAGACTTGCCCACATGCTGGCTGAGCGTCATCTGGAGACGCAGATATTCGATGACTGGTCGCAGGCAGCTGGCATGGACAGGAACCAGATCGGCGTGGTCATCCTGCCACTTGAGCGCGGTTTTGTCACAGATCGTCAGGCTTTTGTTTCCGAACAGGATTTATTGGGAGAGCGTTTGGCTCGTCCTCCCCGTCAGAAGCGTAAAACAGGCGATTTTATAACCCAGATTGGCGAAATTGCCGAGAATGATCTGGTGGTGCATGAAGATTATGGTATCGGACGCTATGTGGGTCTTGAAACAGTCAAGGAAGATCTGGTTGCTCACGATTATCTGTCCATTCTTTATGACGGCGAGCAAAGGCTTTTATTGCCGGTAGAAAATATTGATCTTCTGAGTCGTTTCGGTTCTGAACAGGACGGTGTGCAGCTTGATCGGTTAGGGGGGGCTTCCTGGCAGGGGCGCAAGGCGAAAATGAAAGCGCGCCTGCGTGAAATGGCTGGGGAACTGATTCGTACAGCGGCTGCCCGCGCGATGAAAGAGGCCCCGACAATGGCGCCGGCAGAGGGAATGTGGGACGAATTTTGCGCCCGTTTTCCTTATATAGAAACTGAGGATCAGTCGCGCGCCATTGCTGATGTAATTGAGGATATGGGCAGCGGGCGCCCCATGGACCGCCTGGTGTGCGGGGATGTCGGTTTTGGCAAGACAGAAGTGGCGCTTCGGGCTGCCTTTGTTGCCGCCCTTTCGGGGATGCAGGTCGCTGTCGTCGTGCCGACAACCTTGCTGGCACGGCAGCATTATCTGAGTTTCACCAAGCGTTTTGAGGGGTTGCCTGTCAGGATCGCCCAGCTTTCCCGTCTGGTGACAGCCAAAGAGGCCAGCAAGATCAAGGAAGGTCTGGCCGATGGCACGATTGATATTGTCATTGGCACGCATGCCTTGCTGGCCAAATCCATTTCATTTAACCGCCTTGGCCTGCTGGTGATTGATGAGGAACAGCATTTTGGTGTTGCTCATAAGGAAAAACTCAAGGCCCTGCGTGAAGATGTGCATGTTCTGACTCTTTCGGCAACGCCTTTGCCGCGTACCTTGCAGCTTTCCCTTTCCGGGGTGCGGGAAATGAGCCTGATTGCAACCCCTCCAACAGATCGCCTGTCGGTCAGAACATTTATCACGCCTTTTGACCGCGTCATGATTCATGAGGCTATACAGCGTGAACGCTTCAGGGGTGGACAGATTTTCTGTGTCGTGCCACGCCTTGCTGACATGGAGCCCATGGCAAAGCGCCTTAAGGAAATCGTGCCCGATGCCCGTATTGCCGAAGCGCATGGACGCTTGACGCCAACCGAGCTTGAAAAGGTGATGACGGATTTCTCTGAAGGCAAATATGACATCCTGCTTTCGACCAATATCGTTGAAAGTGGTCTGGATATGCCAGGAGTGAATACGATCATCATTCACAGGGCAGATCGTTTTGGCCTTGGGCAGCTTTATCAGCTGCGCGGTCGCGTTGGCCGCGGCAAGCAGCGTGGTTATGCCTATCTGACATGGCCGCAGACGCAACCTCTTTCCAACAATTCACTCAAGCGTCTGGAAATCATGCAGACGCTTGAATCTCTGGGGGCAGGATTTGTGCTCGCGTCTCATGATCTGGATATGAGAGGGGCAGGCAATCTTCTGGGTGAAGAGCAATCAGGTCATATCAGGGAGGTGGGAATAGAGCTTTATCAGCAGATGTTGCAGGAAGCTGTGATTGATCTGCGCAAGGAAAGGGGCAAGGCACTTGAAACCGAAGAGAAATGGTCGCCTGCTATTTCTTTGGGGCTGGCTGTTCTTTTGCCTGAAAATTATGTGAAGGACTTGCCGGTCAGGTTGGGCCTTTACCGGCGTATTGCGGCTCTTAAAGATGAAGCCGAGCTTGAGGCGATGCGCGTGGAGTTGGTGGATCGCTTTGGTCCCTTGCCAGAGGAAGTGCAAAATCTTCTTGAGATTGTGCAGCTAAAGAAGCTTTGTCTTGAGGCAGGCGTTGAACGGATCGAAACGGGGCCAAAAGGAATGGTCATTCAGTTCCGTCATAACCGTTTTGCGAATCCCGAAGGGTTGTTGCGCTGGATAGAACGCAACCAGAAAGCGGGTGTCAAAATCCGTTCCGATCACAAGCTTGCCATGGTCAGGGAAATGAAAAACGCTGTCAGGATTCCCATGGCCCGGAAAGTACTGACATCCTTGTGTAAACTGGCCAAAAAGAATGACCCTGTTGAAGAGCAGGATCACGGGTAATCTTTGCTGAAGTTTCAGGAGGAAGATCTTTATCCTCCTGAAAGGTTCACGGGCGTAGAGGATTCAGATACCAGCGGTGGAAAGATAGGCGTCTGAGGCAGAGCCGAACATTTCATAGCGGATCTGGTCATCAGGGAGGCCATGGGATTTCAGGAGTTTTACAGTATCGCGCATGAAGTCGTCGGGACCGCAAATATAATAGATGGCGTCCTGATTTAGAGTGTCCCTGATCCAGTCCTGTGAAATATGTCCCTTATGGAAGGTCACATTGGCGATGTTCTCGTCAGGTTTTTCGGTCGTATAGAACAGATCTGCGCTAATTTCCCCTTTGGCCGCCAGTTCCTTTATGCGGTCAGCAAAGATATCGCTTTTTACGTCATGAGCGCCGTGGACATAGCGCATCGAAGGATGCTTCCCGCGTGCGATCAGTGTTTCCATCATGGAAACCATAGGGGTCAGGCCTACGCCGGCGCTGAGGAAAACAATTGGCCTCTCGGAAGTTTCATTCAGATAGAAATCGCCCGCAGGTGCGGAAACGTCAAGGATCGTACCTTCCATGGCGGAACAATGCAGCCAGCTTGAAACGACGCCATCATCACGACGTTTAACCGTGATGGTGTAATGATCATTTGAAGGGCTGGAAGAAATTGTATAGTTACGGCGCTGTGAACCATGCCCCGGAATTTTGAGTTTGAAGCTGAGATACTGCCCGGCGCGGTGCTGCATGACGGGTTTACCGTCTTCGGGAGTGAGGGTGAAGGTCGTAACGAAAGCGTTTTCATCATGACGTTGTGCAACCTTGAAATGACGCCAGCCTGTCCAGCCACCTGGCAGATCTTCATGAGCTTTATAGATCTCAGCCTCGCGATTAATCAGGACATCAGCGAGAAAACCATAGGCTTCTGTCCAGGCATCCATTACGGCTGGTGTTGCGGCGTCACCCAGTACATGAGCAATGGCTCCGAGCAGGGCTTTGCCTACGAAAGGATAATGTCTGGGCAGGATATTCAGTCCAACATGCTTTTCAGCGATACGTTCGAGCATGGCCTGGAGAGCACCGGGATTATCAATGTGGCGGGCATAGGCCAGCACGGCGAGAGCGAGGGCCTTTGGCTGCTCGCCATCTTTTTGGTGTGACATGTTGAAGAGGTCACGAATTTCTTCATCGGCGAGCAGGCGTTTGTACATTTCATGCGTGATATCAAGACCACTCGCTTGCAGGGCAGGGACACAGGCCTTGACAATTTCGCGGGTCTGAGGAGAAGGGAACTGAACCATGAGGTGACTCCATAAGGTATATATTTTATACACCTTATGGTATCTGCTTTTATCTGCTTCTTGTCAAGATTGAAATTACAAACTGGGAACAGACGTGATAAAGTGTCACAATACAAAATGGATATGGGGATAGCGGAGAAGGAAAAGCGTTTTGCGTTTAACTTTGCACACGGACTACGCACTGCGGACATTGATCTATGTGACGGTAAAAAATGACCGTTTGGTTTCGATCAAGGAAATCTCGGCCCTTTATGGGATCTCGGAAAACCATATGGTAAAGGTTATTCATCGGCTTGGGAAAGGCGGGTTTCTTAAAACCCAGCGTGGTCACGGCGGTGGTATTCAGCTGGCACGTCCACCTGAGGAAATCTGTATCGGCGATGTTATCCGCCATACTGAGGAGGATCTTGCCGTTATTGCTTGTATGAATAAAGATTCGCCTGTCGCAAATTGTCTTCTCTCAGCAGGATGCGTCCTGAAATCCAGTATGTTCAAGGCGCAGGAAGCGTTTCTTTCGGTTTTTGACAAGCTTTCTCTTTCTGATATCGTGACGCCGTTTGAACGTCTGCGGATTCAGAAAGAGGAAGAGAAACAGAACCTCAAAAAATCAGCCTAGATTTCCTTTTTAAATCCTATGGCGATGACGTAAAGCTCGCTTGATTCCTTGCGGGAAGAGGGGGGTTTGACGTGTTTGATCGTCGCGAAATTCTGTTTCATGACATCAAGCATTGTCTTTTCAGAGCCACCCTGAAAAACTTTTGCAATAAAGATTCCCTTGTCAGCCAGAATTTTCAGCGCGAAATCAAGCGCATTTTCTGCCAAAGCCATGATGCGCAGGTGGTCGGTCGCGGCATGGCCTGTCGTGTTGGGGGCCATGTCGGACATCACGATATCTGCACGGCCACCCAACATGGAGTGCAAGATGTCCGGCATGGCGGGATCCATGAAGTCGCCGACAATAATTTCAGCTTCAGGGACGGGATCAACAGGCAGGAGATCAACGCCAACGACTTTGCCAGCGCCTCTTTTTATAGCAACCTGCGTCCATCCTCCTGGTGCTGCGCCGAGGTCAATAATTCTGGAGCCAGGCTGAATGAGATGAAAGCGGTCATCAATTTCAATCAGCTTGAAAGCCGCGCGTGACCGCCAGCCCTGTTGTCGTGCGGCTGCAACGTAAGGATCATTAAGCTGCCGGTTGAGCCATCTTTGCTGGGAAGGTGTTTTCTTACGGGCGGTCCTGAGTTTTTCAGTTTTTGTTCTTAAAGAACGCGACGCGCCAGCATCATCTTCACTAAGGCGCCTTCCAGGGGTGAGAGACTGTCTGAGCGGCTTTCCTGCAATACGCGTTTTCGAGGAAGGCGTTTTTGATTTCATAGTGAAAGGGCCAAGGCTCCTGAACGTAAGATCATGCTGGAATCAGATTTGGGGTTATATTCCTGCCGGAAACGTAATTTATGGTTACGTGCCATACGCATAACCATTCCGTCACGCAAGCCCCTGTCAGCTATAGTAATATAATCTATAGGCCACATGGACTGGATAGCCTCGTAAATGGCGCACCCCGCCAGCACGAGGGAGGACCGTCCATAACCGATGCAAGGGTGTTTTTCCAATGCCGAACGTGACATGGTCTTTATTTTGGCAACGGCTTGCGCAACAGTTTCCGAACTCAGGACAGTACCATCAATGCGGTAACGGTCATAACGTTTGAGATCAAGGGCGACGCCGGCAATAGTCGTGATAGTGCCTGACAGGCCTATCAATTGAACATTGTGACGTGCGACTTCACGCTTGATACAATAAATTTTCTCAAATTGTTCCAGCTTTCCCCGGATAAATTTGAAGGCAGCATGATAGGCGTCTTTGGGGGCAAGATGAGCAAAGAGCTCTGTCAGACTGACAATGCCCTGTTTTAGGCTTGTCATTCCTGCAAGATAATGCCTTTGAGACAGGCTGTCTGTCCTGACCCAGGAAAGCTCGGTGGAACCGCCGCCAATATCAAAAATCAAGGCACGTCCCGGTTGATTTCCGGCCGGAGAGGCACATAGAAGCGAACGACAACTTTCAAGAGCGAGTTCAGCTTCTTCACGGTCCGAAATGATCTGGATCTTCAGGCCCGTTTCCGCGTAGACGCGTTCGAGGAATTCTTGCGAATTTTCCGCCTGCCTGCAGACTTCAGTCGTAATGGCATAAATAGAGGAGATAGGCCAATGAGCCATTTTACGGGCGAAGAGACGCAATGTCTCAAGAGTGCGTTCTATAGCCTGTTCATCAAGCTTTCCGGTAAGGCTTACTCCCTCCCCCAGCAGAACCGGGGAGCTGAAGCGTTCTATAATCTTGAATTTCCCACGGAAATTTTTGACGATCAGGAGTCGACAGCTTGTTGTTCCCAAGTCAATAGCAGCGTAATAGCAGGGTTTTTCAGACAAAGAGGAGAGGACACCATTCCTCTGTGAAAGGAAACGATGAGGAGGCGTCTTTTTGTGGGGCGTAGAACATATTTTCATAATCACCCTCCTCCGTAAGTGGTCAGGTTGTGCGTTGTTTTGGGCATAATGGCCTTATTTGCGAATCATTATAACTCAAAATCCGTCATGAAAGGTAAATTTTTTCAAATAGCTCTTGCATCATGCCCAGGATGACGTTAAAAGCACGCTCAACCGCTTGGGAGATAGTTTAGCGGTAGAACTACCGGCTCTGACCCGGTCAGCCCTGGTTCGAATCCAGGTCTCCCAGCCATTTCTTCAGGAAAAATCAGCGATTAGTTTCGGGGCTTTTTTAAGTCACGGAGAGCGTAAAACTGTGATACAGCTTTTGCATGCTGAAGCCCGTACACCATTGGTGCTGAACCGGGATAGCGTAAAGAAAGAACAGGTCTCCAGGGCTATGTCGGAGAGCCGTTTCTTTTGTCCAGTTCAATAATCGTATTGGCCATGACATCGGCGCCGTTCTTGGCCTGTATTTTATCAATAGTTTCATCAACATGGTGGCTTATGCCATTCTTGCAGGGTACGAAGATCATGGCTGTAGGCATATGTTTCGCTAATTGCAGTGCATCATGGCCGGCACCAGAAATCATCGTTCTGGCGCTGAGGCCAGCTTTTTTCGCAGCTTGTCCGATGTTGTCTGTTATATCAGTGGAAAAAGGCGTGGGATCTATTTTGGAGAGCTCTGCTATCTGATAGTCGTGTTCTGAAAATTTCAGCGTTTCAGTGAGAATAGTCAGGATATTATTACGGGCATTATCAAAGAATTTTTTATCAGAGCTTCTCAGATCAATGTAAATTTTTGTCTCAGCAGGAACTGTATTGGGTGTGTTTGGGGCATTTTCGATGCGACCGATTGTTCCGATAATTTTATCGCTATGACGTTTTAGATAATCCTGAAAGGATATTATGAATTTTGCAGCTTTGATGAGAGAGTCATTTCTGTAAGAAAGCGGTGTCGTTCCGGCATGGGAAGCGCGTCCATGAAAGGTGACAGTGAGCCATGAAACGCCGGTAATGGCGGTGACAATTCCTATATCTTTTCCTGCTTTTTCCAGAACAGGGCCCTGTTCTATATGAAGCTCCAGATAGGCTGAGGCCGTTATTCTGTCCAGGACGTCATTTTCTGATCGAAAACCTCCGGAGATATCTCCAACAGTCAGGGAATCCCTGTCTGTTGCGTTCAAGACGTCCTGAAGTTTCAGGTGACCACAGGCATAGGCTGAGCCCATCATGGGGGGAGAAAAGCGGGCTCCTTCTTCATTGGTCCAGTTAATGACTTCTATGGCATGTCCTGGTTTATAATGGGCTTCCTGAAAAGCTCGAATGACTTCTATGCCAGCCAAAACGCCCAGTATCCCGTCAAATCGGCCGCCTTGTGGTTGCGTATCAAGATGGCTGCCGACGAGGATGGTCGGTTGCGTATCATTGGTCGAAAAAAAGCGCGCAAATTGATTGCCGACACGGTCTGTTCTGACTGACCCGCCCAAGTTGTGGCATGTCGCTTCAAACCATTGTCGAATTTTTTTATCATTTTCATCAAAGGCAAGACGCGTCAGACCGTTACCTTTTACTTTACCCAACATGGCTGTTTGCATGAGGTCATCCCAGAGACGGTCAGCATTGGTCTGGATAAGCATTGATTATTGTCTCCACAGCGCTTGGGGGAAGTCAAGCAGCTTCTTTTTTGTCTATAATAGTTTGCAGACCGCTAAAGATGCTGATGAGAATAACCAGCCATGAAATAAGCCTGAGATTCATGTTATGGATGAAATAGACACCTAAGGGTACGGCAACGATCATGCCGGTTGAGATGCTCAGGGGAATGAATATTTTCATATTGGTGAATGTCTTTTCCTTCAGGCCGCTGATGAGCATGATCAACGCGCAGGCTCCCATCATGATAGGAAATCCCATATGTGGGTCAAGGCCCAGAAGTTCGAACAGAATTAATGTTGGAGAGAAATTTCCGATTCCGAAATTGGTCAGACCCCCAAAAAAGAAAACAGAGACGTAAATGACGATCTCTTTGGGTGGTGAAATAAGCAGGGCATTATGATCTGGGGTGGTAAAACCGAGATTTTGTACAAGAGCAATGCTGCCAGAGAGGATAAGCCCGGAACCTACGATCAGTTTGATATGCCTGTCATTTATATATGACTTGATATGGTTGACTATAATATAACCCAGGACAGGGACGGTAATGCCGAGAATAAGTAGACGGGGAGTAATGCTCACGGAAGAAACGAAAATAAATGTTTGCAAGACTGTTGGAACGGCAAAAGACAAAAGCAGGATATCAGCTATTTCCGTGATCCTGATTTTCTGTATGTGTTTCAGATAAGAGAGTGTTGGTGCGAATCCTCCTACGCCCAGCGTATCAAGAAATCCGAAGCAGAAACCAACAATCAGCAAGGGCAAGGAAAATTTTTTCTCCCCCTTCCTGACTGAAGAAGACACATTCTTCAGAAAAAGCAGTAGAAAAACAGCAAGGATGGCGAAGAGGCCATAGGTCAGCATGACTGAAACGGTCATTTGGGAGTGTTCTTATATCTGAATGTGCATCGCGCACAGCCTGACATAATGGTCGTCTCGCGCGTAAGGGAAATAGTAGGACAATAGCCATCCGTGAAATAATAATCCCGCAGACAGCTTAAGATATCGCCAATTTCGTGCAGACCGAGATCTTTGTACATCTCGGCATATTGGCAACGCGTTACGTCGTAATCATAGACATTGTCGTTGGCCTCATAAACTTCGACATCCAGAGCGCCATCCTTTTCCCATAGGACCTGAAGGTCAATAAAGCTTTGCAGGCTTGTTTTTCCGCCTTCAAGGGCCCTGAACTCCTTGCCTTGTTCAATGGCTGATTTCTGAATGGCTTCCGTAAGAATAGCCCTGGTCTTTTCCAATCCCAGTTCGCGTTTCAGAATTTCGTAAATCGGCTTGATTACGAGTGCTTCAAGACGGCGTCTTTCCAGGATGCCAACTGGTTCCTGCTGTGACATGGTTTGTTTTCCTCTGGCAGAGTTTTATAACTATTTTTTATAGTTTAATAATAAAACAACATAACAAAAAGGTTAAATTTCATACGCGCATGCATATCTTTCTGTAAAGTAAGATTTTAAAATGCGTCGTCTTACGCGAAATAACCTTCACATTATGGAGAAAGTTACGCTATAAAGTCTCGCCAACAGCCGGAGCGGCTCTGGCCCCCGGACTCTATGAAATATGAGATTGATGTGACGGGGGCAGTCTATGAGTAATTTCCTTAATAATAACGCACTTTATGGCCGTATAAGAGATGCGCTGGCTTTTGACGATGTTCTTGTAGAGCCAGCGGCTTCGTCCGTTATGCCTGCCCAGGTTTCGACGCTCACGAAGCTGACGCGTAAAATTCAGCTTAATATCCCGCTGCTTTCTTCCGCCATGGATACGGTGACCGAAGAGACAATGGCGATTGCCATGGCCCAGCAGGGTGGTCTTGGTGTAATCCATAAAAATCTTAGCATTGAGGAACAGGCTGAGCAGGTCCGTCGTGTAAAGAGATTTGAGTCGGGTATGGTCGTCAATCCTGTGACGGTCGGACCGGACCAGACTCTCGAAGATGTGCACGCTATTATGGCAAAGCATAGAATTTCCGGCCTGCCAGTCGTGGAATCTGACGGCCGGCTTGTAGGTATTCTGACCAATCGTGACATGCGTTTTGCGACGGATCGTTCCAAGCGTGTACGTGACCTTATGACCTCGGAAAATCTGGTGACCATCAGGCAGGGAGCGCCCGCTGAACAAGCCCGTGAGCTGCTTCATAAACACCGTATCGAAAAACTTCTTGTGGTAGATCAGAAAGAGCGTTGCGTCGGGTTGATTACGGTCAAGGATATGGATAAGGCGATTGCTCATCCTCTGGCGGTGAAAGATGAGCGTGGGAGTCTGCTTTGCGCCGCGGCTATAGGCGTTGGCGATGATGGCCTCAAAAGGGCTAAGGAACTTGTCGGTGCAGGGATAGATGTTCTTGTTGTCGATACAGCTCATGGTCATTCACAGGGCGTGCTGAAAACCGTATCTCATCTGCGTGGTCTCTATGGTGAGGTGCAGATTATTGCAGGGAATGTCGCTACGCCAGAAGCGGCTCAGGCTTTGATTGAGGCTGGTGCCGACTGTATCAAGATCGGTATCGGCCCCGGTTCTATCTGTACGACCCGCGTTGTGGCTGGCGTGGGTGTGCCGCAATTCTCGGCTGTGTTGGAAACGGCTGCTGCCTGCCATGAGAAGGATATTTCGGCGATTGCTGATGGCGGGATTCGTACTTCTGGTGATATCGTCAAGGCTATTGGAGCCGGAGCTGATGTTGTTATGGTGGGGTCGCTTCTGGCAGGATGTGAAGAAAGCCCGGGTGAAACATTCCTTCATCAGGGGCGGACTTACAAAGCTTATCGTGGGATGGGCTCTCTCGGGGCGATGGCGCGCGGCTCGGCAGACCGTTATTTCCAGGCAGAGGTCAGCGACAGTCTCAAACTCGTTCCTGAAGGCATAGAAGGGCAGGTGCCTTATCGTGGTGCTATGGCGGCCGTTATCCATCAACTTGTTGGTGGGTTACGTGCGGGTATGGGATATACAGGGTCTGCCACGATCAGCGAGCTGCAGGACAGGGTCCGTTTTCGTCGTATTACCAATGCCGGACTGAGAGAAAGTCACGTTCATGATGTGACGATTACACGTGAGGCACCCAATTATCGTTTTGAGTAAGAGGCTTTGCTCTTTTCATTTCCCCCCAAAATAGGGTAGGCGAAGGGGCATGACCCCTTCAGCCCGTATTTCCGGGGCAATTGATCTGCTTTGTGCGATTCAGAATGCCCCTTTTCGTCCTGCCGACGCGACCGCCAATACATTTTTTCGTGAACGCCGCTATATAGGCGGAGGCGACCGCCGTGCCATTTCGGCCTTGGTGTGGGATGTGTTGCGGGGATGGCGGCGTCTGCACTGGCATTTGCGGTCCAGAGAGGATGAGCGTCATAGTGATATCTCGCCGCGGTTGCTTTGTGCGGCGCAGCTCGTTTTTTCCGGGCAGAATCTGGAGGATGTCAAAGGACTGTTCACTGGCGAGCGTTACGCTCCAGATTGTCTGACAGAGCGTGAGTCTCTCATGCTTGATGAGTTGAGGGGCAAGACGTTAAGTGATGGTCGTCAGTCCAGGGCGGTGAGGTTTGAAGTGCCGGACTGGCTCATGCCTTATCTCGAAAAGGATTTTGGAGATCATGTTGAGGAAGAGCTGGAAGCACTCCTGGGTCTGCCTACACTTGATCTTCGCGTCAATCTTTTGAAAACCACTCGTGAAGAGGCGAAGAGGCTACTCAGGAAAGAAGGTTTCGAGGCGAGTGAGACGGAGTACTCTTCTTGGGGGTTGCGCTTAAGAGGCCGCCATCCTGTCACAGCGACGAAAGTCTTTCAGGACGGGTTGATTGAAATTCAGGATGAGGGAAGTCAGCTCATTGCCGCGGCGGTAGAAGCAAAAGCCGGGCAGCGTGTTCTTGACTATTGCGCAGGAGCCGGGGGAAAGACGCTTGCTTTGGCAATGACCATGGAGAATAAGGGGCAGGTTGTCGCCTGTGACGTTTCCAGTCCAAGGCTGGAAGGTTCTGTCAAACGGTTCCGTCGGGCTGGTGTCCATAATGTAACGCGTCACCTTCTGGAGGAAGGTGACAAATGGGCCAAGCGGCGTGAGGCAAGTTTTGATACAGTTCTTGTCGATGCGCCTTGTTCAGGAACGGGAACGTGGCGGCGGAACCCTGATGCAAGGCTGCGTTTCTCAGAGAAAGATTTACAGGAGCTGACGGTCAAGCAGGCACAGATCTTGCATATTGCAGGAAAACTGGTCAGGCCGGGCGGACGGCTGGTTTATGCGACATGTTCGTTATTATCAGCCGAAAATGATAGGCAGAGAGACCGTTTTCTGACGGGTAATGACCTGTTTGAACGGGCAAAGCCGGAGGAAATGTCCTGTTGGCTGCCGGACGTATTGAAATATCGGGCCAGCTTTTCGCTGACGCCGAAAGAAAATGGGACAGATGGATTTTACGTGTCTGTTTTTAAAAGGAAATCATGACGTTACTGAAGATCAGGGTAACGTTTCATAAGGACGAATTTCAGGACGGCTAAACGTAACATAATCATATATGCCAGGGTGGTGACGGCCCTGATGGGGAGATGCTGAGATGAAGTACGATATTCTGCTTGGATTGGCGACGACCTTTGGGGCAGGCGTTATGGCGCAGTGGATCGCCTGGCGCTTCCGTCTCCCGGCGATTGTTCTTCTTTTTGCACTGGGGCTTTTATTTGGTCCTGTTCTGGGAGTGCTTCATCCTTCAGAGACCATGGGATGGGCTTTTCGTCCCCTGATTTCCCTTCTGGTGGCTCTGGTCGTCTTTGAGGGCGGCATGGTGCTTGATATTCGTCAGTTGCGTGAAGCTGGGCAGGGTATATCGCGCCTGACGAAAATAGCTTTGCCCATTAACTGGGGGCTGGGGAGTGTAGCGGCACATTATGTAGCACATTTTGACTGGGGTACAGCCTGCCTTTTTGGGGCTATTGTTGTTGTAACCGGACCGACAGTGGTACTGCCCCTGCTACGTCATAATAAATTACAACCCAGGGTAGCGGCTTTCTTGCGCTGGGAAGCCATTGTCAATGATCCCATAGGGGCTATTCTGGCAGCTGTGATTTTGCAGATTGTGCTTTTCAGGACTGATAACGGCATGGCGGCCTTCTTTGCCCAAACCCTGCCAGATATTCTGGTTGCCGGGATTGAAGCGGTTGTTGCGGGTATTATTCCGGCTTATCTCGTGCGCTATCTGTTCACACGTGATTTGATGCCGGAGACGCTGAAGGTTCCCCTTCTTCTGACCATTGCGTTGCTGATTTTTCAGATATGTACGATAGAAATGGAGGGAGCTGGCCTGATTGCCGTGACGATCTTCGGGATGGCCATTACCAATCTGCATGTGCCAGGCGGTAATGAATTAAAACGGACGAAAGAATCACTCGTTGTCCTGATTGTTTCAATCCTGTTTATTCTTCTGACAGCCGATTTACAGCGTTCTGTTCTGGCTCAGGTTTCATGGTCGCTTGTGCTTTTGACGTTGGTGATGCTGTTTGTTGTGAGGCCTTTGGGGATTTTTATTTCTACGCTGGGTACGAACATGACATGGCAGGAGCGTCTCTTTGTAGGGTGGATTGCTCCTCGCGGGATCGTAGCAGCCTCTGTTGCGGGTGCGATCGGGATCAAATTGTCCGATGCTGGCTTTAAGTCCGGCGAGCTGATTATGCCAGCTGTTTTCATGCTTATTGCTGTCACGATGATTTGCCACGGCTTTACCCTGCGTCCATTGGCACGACGTTTGAAGCTGACAATGTCTGACGAGCCTGCTTTGGCTATCTTGGGCGCCAATTCTATTTCCATTGACCTGGCAGAATGTCTTCATAAGATTTCGGTACCGGTTCTGCTGGTTGATAATCAGACCAGAGGTCTCATAGAAGCGGCGAAGCAGGGTATTCCGGTCCTGAAGGCAGAGCTTCTTTCAACACATGGGCAAGTTTCCCTGGAGGAAAAGCCGGCTGACTATCTTTTGGCCATGACGCCAGATGTCATTTATGATGGTATGGTTTGCGGGCTTTTGGCACCCGCAATGGGGAGGCAAAGAGTTTTTCAGGTCAGTCCCGGGGTGGCAAAGCTTGATAATTATCGCGGATTATCGAGGGATGCTCGTGGCAAGATTCTGGGAGAACCTTCATGGAGCTTTTCATTTTTTGAAACGCTTTATTACCGAGGATGGCGTTTTGTCGCAAAAACTGTCGGGCGGGATGACTATATTTTTGGCAAAGACGAAGGCCGTTATGATCTCATTTTGATCAGGCGTGGTGTTTCGATTATGATTCGTTCGGCTGAGGACAGGGATCCTGTTTTGCCGCAGGAGGGTGATATCGTCATTAGTCTCCAGTCTGTGTAACAGCAGGTCGGTGAACAGAAGGTTGGGAAAATTAAATGGTGTTCTTGCTCAGGATATAGTGATAAGAACTGACGGACGCCCTATGAGGTGTTGTCTCTTTCTGTCTGTTTATAGAGGAAGAGGCGATTCCTGTCTGTGTCTGTAGAAGGGGGGGCATATCTGATGGTGGCCCCATCTGGTTGTTAACGATGATGAGATGCATGCTGTTTATTGCGTGAACAATTGCACAATGCGGATACGGACTTTGTATTAAAAGGACTGGATTTATTAATGGCTGGTAGTCGTCCTATTCTGGTTGTTGATGATGATGAGACACTTCGTCGTTTGCTGGTTGAACAGCTACAGCAGGGAGGTGAGTTTGTCGTCACGGAAGCGGCAACACTCAAGCAGGCTCGTGAGGCTTTGGCCTCTAAAGAGATTCGTTTTGACGCAGTTTTGCTGGATGTGACGCTCCCTGATGGTGACGGGCGTGACTTCTGTAGTGAATTACGTCAGAAAGGTCTGAAGATGCCGGTTGTTATGTTGACTGGTTCAGACGGTGAGCATGATATCGTCCGGGGTCTTGATTCAGGTGCCAATGATTATGTTGCCAAGCCTTTCAGGGCAGCAGAGTTGATGGCGCGGCTGAGGGCGCAATTGCGGATTTTTGAAAATAGCGAAGATGTCGTGTTCGAAATCGGGAACTATATTTTCAGCCCATCACGTAAGCAGCTGACAGAGAAAGCGACTAATCAGCGCATTCATCTGACGGAGAAAGAAACAGCTATCCTTAAGTTTCTGTATCGTTCTGGTAAAGAGCCTATTATTCGTCAGGTCATGCTCAATGAAGTGTGGGGTTATAATGCAGGTGTGACGACTCATACGCTGGAAACCCATATTTATCGTCTACGGCAAAAAATAGAAAAAGATCCCACGCATGCCACGCTTCTGATTACTGAAGGTGGTGGCTATCGTCTTAATATAGAGCATTAGGATAGGTTCCATAGTTGGTATCAGTGGTAGTGTATCTTGTCGCGAAGTTGAAGCGTAACCGTTTATAATATTTAGCAAAACGTTCAGAGCGGGTAGCTTTTGGAAAGAGCATTTTATAACCCGCTGTCTGGGCAGTATTGCAAAGGCGCATTTTGCGTTTGCAACCTTGAATCCCATTATGGCTCCGCATCATCTGATGCTCGTTCGGTATTTTTATGGGGTATCTGCCATTCTTCCGTGTTTGCTGATGTGCGTGCAGGGGGCAGTAAATGACGGAAGATATTGATAGTCATATTGTACTTCTGATTCCTCTTTCTTTGCCGGGGTATCTGACTCTGTAGTGTCCTGCTGGATATTTGACGTGATGGTTTTTCAAGCGGGTTTGTGAGTGATTCAAACTCAGCATGAAGATGCTAGGACAACGAGGCTACTATATACGCGCAAGACGAAACGCTATTCATCTGATCTGACCGATTAGGAATAGCAGCATATAGCTCTCACAATACTGCTACTTGCGAACCGGCATAGTCAGGCTGATATTTCAGATAATGCGGGAGGACAGATGATCCTGGATGCCATCCGCAAATGTTGGTCATGGGTGAAGCATCTGTCGCATATGGGATCTATGATTACTCATAGTTGATTGACAAAGCCTTTTTTCTTGACTTCAGGATCGGGATTGAGTGGCGGTCAGAGAGGGCAAAATGACTTGAAATATTGCCACGTAGGTTGGCCGCTGAGTGGACATTCAGCTGGATGCTTCGCTTGGGGGCCTACTGGTGAAGGCTTACAAGCAGCGTATCGACGTGGCAGTGGTTATGATCCACGCCATCTTTTTCAAAGAAAATATCCCGGACGATGGGCCTTTTACGAATTTTTAGACCATTTTTCCATGGAATTCGGTTTTTGAGATTCCTTGTAACAACCTTTCTGATATCTGATCGATAGGAGGTAAAGGAACAACTTTATTGGGGCGATCTGATACTTGTTATGTGTGGTGGATTATTGGCGGTTTTGCAGCATTTTTTTCTTACATGAGCGGATTTTTTGAGTGATTTTCTATGCTGATATGAGATAATCACGGATTAGTTATGTCATGAAATGGAATTAATTATGTTAAATTTATTAACGTCAAAAGATATTCATTATCTGAGGCAGGTAAAGACGTTAGGTAAAGCCGAAAATTTTCCCAAGATTAAACGAGAATTTCCGCTTTATTAGGGAATTTCATTATGTCAATAGAGAGTTTCAGAAGTCGTCGGACATTCCTAAAACAGGCGATTTCTGTCGTGCCGAGTGTAACATTGCTGGCCAGCGCTTCAGAGCTGGTTATGTCAAAAGGGGCGCAGGCTGCGTCAAATGGGCGGTCCGCTACACCTTATCAGCCGACGTTTTTTACGCCTGCTGAATGGGCGTTCCTTAATGCGGCAACGGATCGGCTAATTCCTCCCAATGCAGATGGCCCTGGGGCTGTAGAAGCAGGGGTTCCAGAATTTATCGACCGTCAGATGGAAAGTGGCTACGGTCATGGTGAGTTCTGGTATATGAGCGGCCCATTTGTGACAGATGTCGATATGACTCTGGGCTATCAGCTTAATTATACGCCGCGGGATTTGTACCGTGCGGCAATCGCCGATATCGACAAGGTTTGCACTGACACGCATGGTCATCCTTTTCATGAACTGGATGGAAGCACGCAGGATGAAGTGCTGACCTCGTTACAGAAAGGCACGCTGGCTTTGCCACATGTTGTGAAGTCAGGTGAATTCTTTATTCAGTTATTGGCCAATACGAAGGAAGGCTACTTCGCTGACCCGATGTACGGCGGTAACAAACACATGGGAAGCTGGAAGATGATCGGCTTCACGGGCGCGCGTGCCGACTTTACGGATTGGATGAACAAGCAAGGGCAGGTTTATCCGTTGGGACCGGTTTCTGTTCTTGGTGAAAAGGGGTAATCTCATGGCCACAACATTAAAACCTGTAGACGTCGTTGTAATTGGTCTGGGATGGACTGGTTCAATTCTGGCCATGGAGCTTGCCCTCGCAGGGCAGAAGGTCGTGGCGCTGGAACGTGGTGCTTATCGTGATACGACGGACTTCGACTATCCCCAAGCGGCTGATGAGCTGAGATATGGTATCCGTGGAGATCTGTTTCAGCGTCTTTCAACGGATACGGTTTCAATCCGTCATGATATGGACAGTGTCGCGGTTCCTTATCGTCAGCTTAACGCGTTTCTTCTCCCGAACAATGTCGGTGGCGCGGGCGTTCACTGGAATGGAGAGCACTGGCGGCCGTCTCCTGAGGATCTGAACTTCCTGTCACATAATGTCGAGCGTTACGGCAAGAAGTTCCTGCCTGAAGATATGACAATTCAGGATTACCCTGTTTCGTACGACGAGCTGGAGCCATATCTGGACGAGTTTGAGCGTCTCTGTGGGACCGCTGGTACGGCCGGAAATATTAACGGCACTCTGCATGACGGGGGTAACCCGTATGAGGGTCGGCGCACGCGCGATTACCCGACTCCTGCTCTCCCACATACGGAAGGGGCGCTTCGTTTTGCCAAAGCGGCCAAAGAGCTCGGTTATTCACCGTTCCCGCAACCTTCAGCCAACTGTTCAGTGCCCTGGACCAATCAGTATGGTGTGCGTCTTGGTCCTTGCAATCTCTGTGGCTTCTGCGAGCGCTATGGCTGCTATCTGTACTCCAAGGGCTCTCCGCAGACGACGATTCTGCCTGCCCTGATGCAGAAACCCAATTTCGAGATGCGGACGCACAGCAACGTCACAAAGATCAATCTTTCGGCTGATGGCAAACGTGCGACGGGCGTGACTTATGTCGATGCGTCCGGGAAAGAGTTTATCCAGCCGGCAGAGCTGGTCATCCTCTCTTCCTTCCAGATCAATAATGTGCGGATGATGCTGGTTTCCGGTATCGGCAAGCCTTATGATCCGAAAACGGGTGAAGGCGTGATTGGCAAGAATTTTGCCTATCAGATGATGAGCGAGTTCGGCGTGTTCTATGACAAGGACGTAGCGATCAATCCGTTCATTGGTGCCGGTTCCGGTGGTCAGGCGATTATCGATGACTTTAATGCTGACCATTTTGATCATGGTCCGTATGGATTTGTCGGCGGTGCCTATATTCTGGGTGGCACGACAGGTGGTCGTCCGCTTCAGCAGCTTAATGTGCCGCCGGGTGTTCCAGCCTGGGGTGCGGAATGGAAAAAGGCTGCAAAGGATCATTATCTGCATACGACGCGTGTACAGACGCATGGCTCGGTTATGGCCTATCGTGGTGCCTATATTGATCTCGATCCGACTTATCGCAATGCGTTGGGTGTTCCGTTGGCGCGTATCACGTTCGATTGGCACGACAATGAGTACAAGATGACCAAGTTTGTGACGGAGAAAGCGCGGCAAATTGTCGAGAAAATGAATCCGAAGGCTTACTCGTTGACCATGCGCAAACCTGGCGATCATTTCAATACGCGCCAGTATCAGACGACTCATATCACTGGTGGCGTCATTACCGGTGCTGATCCTCGCACCAGCGCGGTCAATCGTTATGGACAGAGCTGGGATGTGCCGAATCTGTTTGTGTTCGGAGCGTCAGCTTTCCCGCAGAATCTTGGTTACAACCCGACAGGGTTGATCGGTGGGCTGACCTATATGGGTGCTCATGCGATCCGGGATCAGTATCTCAAGGCGCCAGGCCCGCTGGTTCAGGCCTGAGGAGAAGATGTGTCATGAAAACGACATTTAAAAAATCATCGGCACTTCTAAGCGGTTTGGCACTGCTCTGCGGTATGGGGGTAGCCTATGCCCAGGCGCCGGTTGCCGCTGATCAGAAAGCTGTTGAGCAGGGCGCCTATGTCGCCGTGTTGAGCGATTGTGTGGCCTGTCATACAGCCAAAGGCGGACAACCCTACGCTGGTGGCTTGCCGCTGGAAACGCCGATCGGGACGTTGTACACCACCAACATCACCCCTGATTCCGAGACAGGTATCGGCAAATATAGTTACGAGGATTTCGAGCGAGCTGTGCGGCGCGGTATCCGCAAAGATGGCAAGACAATGTACCCCGCCATGCCTTATCCAGATTTCTCGCGCCTCAGTGATGATGATATGCACGCACTTTACGCATTCTTCATGTCCGGCGTGAAGCCGGTGCATGATGTGAACAAGGCAAACGAGATTCCTTGGCCGAAATCAATGCGTTGGCCGCTGGCATGGTGGCGGTGGATTTTTGCACCTAACGTGCACTCAGGTCCTGTGCCGACAAGCGGCGATGCTGTGGCTGACCGTGGGGCTTATCTTGTTGAAGGTCCAGGCCATTGCGGCACGTGCCATACGCCGCGTGCTGCGACATTGCAGCAGAAGGCTCTTTCCTCGCGTGACGGTTCGGACTTCCTGGCGGGCAGCCAGGTTGATAATTACACGGCCAGCAATCTGCGTGGAGATATCCTGACCGGGCTTGGAAGCTGGGAGGAAGAGGATATTGTCAGTTTCCTGAAGACGGGACGTAACCAGCATAGTGCAGCCTTTGGCGGCATGGCGGATGTTGTGTTCCATAGCACACAGCATATGAGCGATGCTGACCTTCAGGCTATTGCTCACTTCCTGAAGACGCTGCCTGCTTCCAAGAAGGAGCAGCCTTTTGCGGCTGATCCAGCTGTAGGGAAGGAGTTGTCTGAAGGTCATGTCACCCGTGTTGGCGCGCGGACTTATATTGATAACTGCGCGGCTTGCCATCTGACTTCTGGTAAGGGTTACAACGATACGTTCCCGGCACTGGCTAATAATCCGGTCGTGAACGCAGCGGATCCTTCCTCCCTGATTCATATCGTACTGGTTGGTGATACCATTCCCAGCACGGCTGTTGAGCCGACGCATTTCTCAATGCCGTCATTTGCTCACAGATTGTCCGATCAGGAAGTTGCGGATGTGGTGACGTTTATCCGTACAAGCTGGGGTAATAAGGGAGCCGCGGTCAGCGCAGACGAGGTTGCAAAACTTCGGGCGAAGATCACAATCCCTCCGTATAAGCCCTCTCCGATTAAATAAGCGGAGTGCAGACGGTGAGGGGGAGGAGGTGTAAAGCGCTTCCTCCCCCTCTTCACTTTACAGGAGTTAAGAAAATGATGACCAGGAAAGCAGAAAAATCAGCTCGAGGAACTGTTCGTAATGGATTGCTGGCAGCTACGTGCGCTCTGGGACTGGCGAGTCTTGCACAATTCTCGTCCGCTTATGCTGAAGCGCCGCAGCTGCCTACGCGTCCGGTTCTGACGCTGGATGTGGCGCAGCGTATTGCCAATGCAGCTCTCAAACAGGCAGAAGCGCAACATACGCCCGGGGTCATTGCGGTTGTGGATGATGCTGGTGAAGTGATTGTGCAGATTCGTATGGATCATCCTTTCATGCGCTCCAGCGCGACGCTTGCGCCGGCCAAGGCACGTTCAGCCGTTATGTTCCGTCGCCCGACAGGCGTCATGGAATCAGCGATTGCTGGCGGTCGTCCAGCCTTGTTGAGCGCTCAGGGTTTTGTCATGATGAAAGGAGGAGAGCCCATTTTCGTCAATGGTGAACTGGTTGGTGGAATTGGCGTTTCTGTGGATACTCCTGATCATGACGAGCAGATCGCTCAGGCGGGTCTGGCAGTCGTAAAATAGTTTTTTCTGATAGCGGGGGTTGGATTTGTCAGTGGTGCAAATCCGCCCCTTCCTTTTGTTAAAGAGACTGTTGTCTGCTCCTAGAGAGTCAGTTCTGCCAGAACAGGTACGTGGTCCGAAGGAGGTTGCCAGTCGCGTGCTCTGGCCAGGATAGTGATCTCTTTGAGGTCGGGACGCAAATCGGGCGTGATCCAGATATGGTCCAATCGGCGCCCCCTGTTTGACTTTTTCCAGTCATGGTTTCGATAGGACCACCACGTATAAAGTTTCTGGGGTTCAGGATAAAGAACGCGCATGGCGTCTACGAAACCCTGTTTTTCCCATTCATTATGACGCGTTGTTTCTGCGGGCGTGTGACAGACGACCTTGAGAAGCTGCTTGTGACTCCACACATCATGCTCCAGAGGAGCAGTATTCAGATCGCCGACAAGAATGCTGCGTTGAGGCGTGTTCTTTCTGAACCAGTCTCGTGCTTCCTCAATGAATCTCAGTTTATGTGCAAATTTGGGGTTGGTTTCAGCATCAGGGATATCTCCTCCAGCCGGAACATAAAAATTATGAATGGTAATTGGGCCAGACGGTGCCTGAAGCATGGCGGCCACATGACGACAATCATTCTGACCACACCATTGGGGTGTGTCAGTGACAGGCACTAAGGGATAGCGTGAAAGAATGGCAACACCATTATAGGATTTCATTCCCCTGAAATGATAATGTTCGTAACCAAGCAGCTTGATCTCTTCGGAGGGGAAGAGGTCGTCAGGGACTTTTGTTTCCTGAAGACAGATCACGTCCGGAGCTGTCTCTTCGGTAAGTTGCCTGAGCAGAGGCAGACGCAACCTCAGTGAATTAATGTTCCATGTCACAAATTTCATAACCCACCTACCGGGAAAAACGCAATGGCTCCTTGTAGCAGATTTATGAAAAGGGGACAGGAAAGGAAATCCTACCCGGACTTTCTGAAGGTCAGATTATAGCGGATAGATCCTGTAAGGGGATGTATCTCTTCCTCAAGTGGAGCTATTCCATGAAAGGCCAAACGCGAGTGTCCTCCCCAGACGACGACGTCGCCGTGAAAGAGTTTATGGCGTTTTATGTGTTCATGGCGCTGAAGACCTCCCCAGAGAAAATAGGCGGCTAGACCGAGCGAAACAGAGACAATAGGAGCGGTTTGATCACGTTCATCCTTATCTTGGTGCAGCGTAAGGCGCGCACCGGGGACGTAACGGTTGACCAGACAGGAATCAGGTTTGAAATCGTGATAACCGGCTGATCTGGCTGCATTTTGTGCCAGTGCCAGAAACTCAGGCGGTAGAGGCGGCCATGATTTTCCTGTTTTGGGGTCGGTATGCGTATAGTGATAGCCCTTTTGGTCTGATACCCAGCCGAGTGTTCCGCTGCTGAGCATGGCAACAGACATGATTTTGCCACCGGGTGTGATCATATGGCGAAAAGGGGAGAAGGTCGCTAAATGGTCGATTTGTACAAGAAGTTTTTCAGCGTCATTTAGCGCAAAGCCACCCAGTAATATGGCGCCGGGAGAGAGAATAATATGACGTCTCTCTTCGAGAAACAGATCGGGCATCATGAAGACTCGTTCCTTCCTGGCTGTTGGGAACCATTTGTAAAACGTTCTTTTTCAGTATTGGCCGTTTTTGTTAGTATAAGAATGTTACTGCAAGCCTGATAACGGAAAGATTTTGCTCGTGTATCCTCCATTCCTGACGTTTGACACCCATATTGATATCCCTTGGCCGGAAAAAACACCTGAGGGCTTGCCTGTCTGGGAAAGGACGGATGAGACCGAGCGCACCAGTCTATGGGATGCCAATACAAAAAGGCGTTTTACCATTCCCAAGGCACGGATGGGAGGGCTGACGTCTGTTTGTCTGACAGCTTATAGCCCGCAAGGGCCGTTGACTGATGAAGGGCATCAGGCAGCCTGGAAAAGGGTCAATGCCATGTTACAGGCAATCTGTTCCATCCCGCAGGAGGCTCCTGAAGGAGAGAGTGTCAGTCTCTGTATCAAGGCGGACGACATTATTCAGACAGTTTCTGATGGGGGTATTTCCATTACGCCCGTAATAGAAAATGGCTATCCCCTCGGAGAGGATCCTGCTCGTGTGGCGTTTCTCGCCCAGAGCTATGGAGTGCGGTACATCACTCTTACGCATAATGGGCATAATCTTCTGGCCGATTCGGCGGTTGTAAAGGGAGGAGAGATTACAAAACATGGCGGTCTCTCTTCTCTGGGCAGAGAAGTGATTGGGGAAATGAACAGAAATGGTGTTCTCGTTGATATTTCCCATGGTGCCGTTGAGACCATGATGCAGGCCGTAACATGTTCTGCGGTGCCAGTTTTTGCAAGTCATTCCTGTGTCAGGGCGCTGTGTGATCATCCGCGTAATCTGACTGACCGGCAGCTTGAGGTCCTGGCTGATGCAGGAGGGGTCGTACAGATTACGGCCATGAGTCCTTTTCTTAAAAGAGGAGGCGGAGGCACGTTGGAAGATCTCATGGCTCATATTCGCTATGCAGTAGAGCTTGTCGGTGTTGAACATGTCGGGATTTCGTCCGATTTTGACGGTGGGGGTGGCATTAAGGGCTGGGTTGATGCCAGCGAAACGGCTCATGTCACGCAAGCTTTGGAAAAAGCGGGGTTTGATAAAAGTGAGCAGCAGGCCTTGTGGGGGGGAAATATGCTCCGTCTTCTTGCTCAGGCAGAGCTTTATAAGACCCGATGAAGTTTTGATTCGGACTCCTTGTTTGTGCGTCAAGGCCTGAAAGTGGCGTTATGAGAAAATATATAAAGAAATTGTCCACTATTTTTGGAGGAAACGGGGTTGACAGGGAGAGACCAGTTTTAAACTGCATTCAAAATGTGATTCGCTGAAAGTTTGCCTAAAGGGTCTTTATTTTTCAATGAGTTACAGTCGATGTCTAAAAAATGGGCAATCTAAGGGGAATAGAGGTAAACCCTTGTCTGCGGGCGTTTGCCCCAGAACTATCCACAGCCTTCTCCACAAGAATAGTGGATGAGTGAAAGGTATGAATGTCGTCAGTTTCTAACTCCATAATAAATCAGTCTTCTGTCAGGGAATGTGGTGTTGACGCTATCCGTCATGCCTTGAAAACGATTCCGGATAATCCGGGCGTGTACAGAATGTTGGGAGAAAAAGGTGATGTCCTGTACGTCGGAAAGGCACTTAACCTTAAAAAGAGAGTGACGTCCTACACGCATTTGAACCGCCTTCCTGAACGCCTGAAACTGATGGTTTCATTGACAGCGTCGATGGAAATCGTCGTTACCAGTACAGAAGCCGAGGCTCTCCTTCTTGAAGCCAATTACATCAAGAAGATGAAGCCGCGATTTAATATCCTCCTGCGTGACGATAAGAGTTTTCCTTGGCTTATGCTGACGATGAATCAGGAATTTCCTCGGCTCCTGAAACAGAGGGGGAAACCTATACCGGGGGCGGTTTATTGGGGGCCATTTGCTTCGGCATGGGCTGTGGATCAGACGTTGCAGCTTTTGCAACGTGCCTTTCTGCTCAGAACATGCTCGGATAATGTCTTTGCATCCCGTACAAGACCGTGCTTGCTTTATCAGATCAAGCGTTGTTCCGCTCCTTGTGTCGATCGGATAAGTGCGCAGGATTATGCTCATCTTGTCTCTCAAGCGCGGGAGTTCCTGGCGGGAGGGGGGCAGGCCCTTCAGCAGAAATTGACGCAGGAGATGGAGCAAGCTGCTGAAGATATGGCCTTTGAACGTGCGGCCCTGATCCGGGATCGTATCAGGGGGTTCGCCTCTATTCGTGCGTCCAGTGCAGTGAATCCCACTGGGATAAATGAAGCCGATGTCATCGCCTTATGGCAGGAAGCTGGTGAGAGCTGCGTCCAGGTTTTCTTCATTCGGGGAGGACGTAATAACGGGAACAGGGCGTTCTACCCGTCACATGATAATAGCGCCAGCGCGGAAGATATTCTCTCGGCATTTATGATGCAGTTTTATGAAAACAAGATCCCGCCATCGCTGATTTTGACAAATATTGAATTGCCCGACAGGGAACTCCTGGAAGATGCACTGAAATTGCGGCGGGATGGCAAGGTCACAGTGGCGGTGCCGCAAAAAGGCGAGAAAAAGGAAGTCCTAGCGCATGCTGTTCTCAATGCGCGTGAGGCTCTTGAGCGTAAGCTGGCAGAGAGCGTAGGGCAAGCCAGGTTGTTGTCGCAGGTGGCAGAACTGTTTGGTCTTGAGGCTCCGCCAGATCGAATCGAGGTTTACGACAATTCCCATATTATGGGACAGGCTCCCTATGGCGTTATGATCGTCGGGGGAAAAGAAGGATTTGAGCGCCGATCATACCGGAAATATGCCATTAAAGGCCCTGTCACACCGGGGGATGATTTCGGCATGATGCGCGAGGTAATGACGCGCCGTTTTTCGCGCATGGCCAGGGGTGAAGGGAAAGAAGATGACAGTGCCCTTCAGAAACCGGATCTTTTGCTGATTGATGGAGGTAAGGGTCAGGTAAGTGCAGTTCGTGAAATCCTTGAATCATTGGGCATTACGGATATTCCGCTTGTGGGGATTGCCAAGGGAGTCGATCGCAATGCCGGGCGTGAATGGTTTTTTATAGACGGAAGGGAGCCTTTTCAGCTTCCTGAACGTGATCCTGTCCTTTATTACTTGCAACGTCTGCGCGATGAAGCACATAGATTTGCCATTACAACCCACAGGACTGGGCGCTCCAAATTACTGACTCATTCACGTCTTGACGACGTACCAGGTATTGGAGCGGTGCGAAAGAAGGCGCTCTTGGCCCGTTTTGGCTCTGTAAAAGGAGTTGGGCAGGCCAGTATTGAGGAGTTGATGATGGTACCGGGGATTAACAAGGATACAGCCAATGGCATTTATGGGTATTTTCACCCGGAATATGGTCGATAGTGGGGTGTGAAAAAGAATATCTGTGCTAAAACGGGCAGCGCGGCCCTATGAGAGAGTGCGCCAGCTTTTATGTCTCCGGCATGTTTTGAGGTCCTGTCAGGATGTTTTTTAACCTCCCTAATATACTAACGCTTTTTCGGATTTTCTGTATTCCGCTTCTGGTTATCCTGCTGGCGTTGCAGACCGGGGTGTCCAGTATTATTGCTCTGGTGGTCTATATTCTGGCGTGTGTTACGGACTATCTTGATGGAGCCATAGCCAGAAGAACAAACCAGTTTTCAGAATTGGGACGCATGATGGATCCTATTGCTGATAAACTTTTGGTGGGTGCCCTTTTGCTGGTACTTGCCGGACTGGGCTCTCTGAAATATCTCTCACTTTATGCAGCGGTTATTATTCTGTTGCGGGAAATTGCTGTGAGCGGGTTGCGTGAGTTTATGGCGACTTATCAGGACAAGATTCCGTCAACGCGTTTGGCCAAGTGGAAGACAGGTTTGCAAATGGTTGCCCTCGGTTTTTTCGTTCTCGGCGACGGCGGTGCTGCTGAAATGGGTATGGGCAAGATTCCGGTCTTTATGATTGGTGCCGTTCTCCTGTGGCTTTCAGTGATACCGACTGTTTTAACAGGATGGGGGTACTTGAAAGCAGGCATAAGGCGGATGCGCGTCATTTCGTAACTTGAGTAACAGAGAATTTTTATTTTTGAATAAAATATCAGCTTCTGTGGCTATACATATGATAATAATTCGTTATGTTACGTCAGGATGCGGGGCGGTTTAAGGGCGACTTCGGCGAAAGGGGCAAGAATGAGGAAAGTCGCCATATGTATGGCATGGCTTACATTAAGTGCTTGTTCTGGTATTGTTAAACATACGGAAGATACTTTTTGGCCTTTCGATAATCCCAATGCCCCCAAAGGGGAGAGTGAGAACATGCGCCGCGTGCGTGGTGCTAGTGTCGTGGCTCGCCCCATTGTTACAGAAGAAGGCGATATTTGGCCAGGACAGCCGGATCCAGTGCCGACTCTGCAGGATGTCAGTAATCCAAGCAGTCACTTTAATGAAGCGTTCCATCGTTCTCTAAAAACGCTTAATGATGATCTGCGCAAGCAACCTTTTGAGGATGGCGAGAGCCTTTCTATTGGTGAGGAAGTTTCTGCGCGTAATGGCGTTACGAGACGTAGTTCGGCTATTGGTTCCCCATTGCCCTCTGACGTAGAGGATAATGCGCCAGCTTATTTGCAGGGCCCCAATCATGATACGGTTGCCATCCCCAATGGAGATGGTACGACGACGATGGTGGCTCCAGATGGGTCAGTGACTATTGTCCGCGGAACGCCTGATACAGTCCAGAAAGCTGTTGCTGCGGACAAGACAGTAGAATCGAAATCCCTCCCTCCTGTTGGAGGCAAGGAATCTGTTTCTCCTCCTGTGGAAAGTCCGGTGGTGGCGGTACCGCCTCCAGTGCGAACAAGAAAAGAATCCGTTAAAAAAGTTCGTTCTTCTCATGTTGTCAAGAAGAAGCATAGAACCCAGTCAACGCGGGGCCGCAAGGCAGCCTCCAGGAATATATCGCACCATAGAAAGAAGGCGATTTCTCATCGCAATTCATCGAAAAAAGGTGCGGTCAGGAAGCATACGGCAAGAAAGCATCATAGACGCCATTGATGCTCCTCTGGCTTTGGCTGTTGTTTGCGAAAAATTATATTTCCTGACGGCATCGTAAGACTTGACCTGAGAGGCATAAAATTGCATTCTCCGCTCCAAAGAAAGATCGTGCTGTTTCAGATATCCAGACGGCATGTCATCATGTTGCAGCAATCCGAGGGTGATTATGGCCAAGACCAATGTTATTCAAATCCGTCTCGTTTCTTCAGCCGATACGGGCTATTTTTACGTGACAAAGAAAAATGCACGTTCTGCTACAGGAAAGCTGGAATTGCGTAAATATGATCCAGTTGCACGCAAGCACGTTCTGTTCCGCGAAGCGAAAATCAAATAAGTTTTGTCCCTGAGGTAATTATTTTAAGAGCGGCCTTCCGTGGGCCGCTTTTTTATATCTCAATTTTTACAGACATCTCTCAATAAAGATGGTCGTGATCTCCATAAGGGATGACAATATCGCCTTTTTCGCTCATATTGAGCATGGCCCGACTGCGCTCATCAAGCAGATCTTTGTCCAGAGCATTTTCACTCAGCCCTACGACTCGCCGTTTCCATATATCCTGTTCTTTATGGGCGTCCTGAAGGGCTAGCTCTGCCTGTTGTTCAAGCTTTAATTGTTGCTGATAAGCCTGCATGCCGTGGTCACCATGGATGGCATTCCAGATAAAATATCCAGTCATCACGAGGAAAAATGCCGGAGGCAAGACGGCACTTAACATCCTCTTTACAAATGTGACCAGCTTCATGACGTTATCACTCCTTGTGTGGGGAGGTATTCTAATAAAAGACCAGTATAAAAAAAGCCCCCTACGGCAAAGAAGGAGGCTTTTTTATCACAAGATGGCCCTGAAGGCGAAGCTTATGCTTTCAGGATGGAACGTCCTGCATATTCGGCACTTTCACCAAGCTGCTGTTCAATACGAATCAGCTGGTTATATTTGGCCATACGATCGGAACGTGAGAGCGAGCCTGTTTTGATCTGACCACAATTTACAGCAACAGCGAGGTCAGCAATGGTGCTGTCTTCCGTCTCGCCGGAGCGATGGCTCATGACGCAATGATACCCGGCTCTATGAGCCATTTCTACAGCATGGAGAGTCTCGGTCAGGGTGCCGATCTGATTGACCTTCACCAGCAAGGCATTAGCGACATGTTCTTTTATGCCGCGTGCGAGGCGTAAAGGGTTGGTGACAAAGAGATCATCCCCGACAAGCTGGACACGGCTGCCAAGGCGTTTTGTCAGTTCAGCCCAGCCGTTCCAGTCATCTTCTGCCAGACCATCTTCGATCGAAACAATCGGGAAGGCCTTGCTAAGATCTTCAAGGTAGGAGATCATTCCGGCGGAATCGAAAGTTTTTCCTTCGCCTTTCAGTATATACTGCCCATCTTTATAAAATTCGGTTGAGGCGCAATCCAACGCGAAGGTAATATCCTCGCCCAGTTTATAACCAGCGTCTTCCACAGCCTTGGAAATATAGGTCAGGCCTTCTTCAGCGGATCTGAGGTTGGGAGCAAAGCCACCTTCATCGCCTACATTGGTGTTCAGCCCTGCTTTATGAAGATCCTTTTTTAGACAGGCAAAAATTTCTGATCCCATACGTACGGCTTCCGCCAGGGAAGAAGCGCCCACAGGCTGAATCATGAATTCCTGGAAATCAATGGCATTATCAGCATGTTCACCACCATTGATGATGTTCATCATGGGGACGGGCAGTGTGTGGGCAAACGTGCCGCCCACATAGCGATAAAGAGGCAGCTCAAGCTCTTCGGCCGTAGCGCGCGCAACGGCGAGAGAAACGCCCAGAAGAGCATTGGCTCCCAGGCGGCTCTTGTTGGGAGTACCGTCCAGATCAATCATGGCTCGGTCAATGGCGATCTGTTCTTCAGATTCTATCCCGAGGAGCGCTTCGGCAATCTCGGTATTTACGGCTTTGACCGCATTGAGGACGCCTTTGCCGTGATAACGTGACTTGTCGCCATCACGGAGTTCGACAGCCTCATGAGCGCCGGTAGAGGCGCCTGACGGTACAGCTGCGCGGGCAGTAACGCCCGATTCCAGTTCAATATCGACTTCAACGGTCGGGTTGCCGCGGCTGTCAAGAATTTCGCGCCCTATAATATCAACAATAGCACTCAATGGAGGACTCCTCATCAGTTACGAAGGGGAAAAGCATCCTGTGAAGATGGATGGTCTCCCTTGCGTCATATGTGTATTCTTACTGCTCCAGCATAGCTTAAGGTCAATGAATGTGAAGCCTTTTCCCTTCTTTGTGGCAATAATTTTTCTTTTAGGAGGCCTTCTCATGTTTCTGATGGGGGGAGGGCTTTTTTTGGCAGGTATCGTCACGTCATTGCCTCATTTGGCAACGATTCTGCTGATGCTTGGCGGGTGCTTGCTTGCCTGCGAAGGCGCTTTTCATTGGGGCACAATCGGGCAACTGCCTGTGATTATATTGCCACGTGGTCAGGACAAGACAGACCAGCTGCGTTTCTGGACCGGGGTCGGAGCCTTTTTATGGGCATGGTTGTCTTTGTGTTTGGGCGTCTTTATGAGCGTCCTGACAGGTTATGGCTGCGAACTCCTGGGGTTCTGGGCAATCTTCCTCATTGAACGCTACTGGCAAAATCGCGGCGTTATACCAGTCAGTTTTTATCTGGTGAAAATGGGATTTACGTTTCTGGCCAGCGCAGGACTGCTTTTCGCACTGATTGCCTCTCATGGTCCTTTATGAGACTTCAGAAAAAGCAGTTCCTTTGACCAGGTCATCAATGGCTTTCAGTCTCTTTAGAAGTTTTTTAACGTCTTTTAGAGCTATCATTGTCGGCCCATCACTTGGAGCATGATCCGGATCCTGATGAGTTTCAATAAAGAGTGCAGAGACACCGATGGCTACGGCGGCTCGTGCCAGAGGTTCTACGAATTCTCTTTGTCCACCCGTGGCAGACCCCAATCCTCCCGGTTGTTGGACGGAATGTGTAGCGTCAAACACAACCGGGCAGCCAGTGCGGGCCATGATGGGGAGGCCACGCATGTCATTAATAAGGGTATGATAGCCGAAGCTGGTCCCGCGGTCGCAGAGCATGACGCGTTTATTTCCGACAGAATGAAGTTTGGTAACAACATTATTCATGTCTTCAGGAGCCAGGAACTGCCCTTTTTTGACATTGACCGCTTTGTTCGTTCTTCCGGCAGCCAATAAAAGATCAGTCTGGCGGCACAAGAAAGCTGGAATTTGCAGGACATCGACGATTTCAGCGACTGGCGTACATTGTTCAGGAAGATGCACATCTGTCAGCACAGGGAGCGCAAAGCGTTCCCTGACATCGCCCAGAATATCCAGTCCTTCTTTCAGGCCGATTCCGCGTGTCGCATTGACAGAACTTCGGTTCGCCTTGTCAAAGCTGCTCTTATAGATCAGCCCAATTCCCAGTTCGGAGCAGATTGATTTCAGTGCATCTGCCATTTCAAGGGCATGCTGGCGCGATTCAATCTGGCAAGGACCGGCAATCAGCGTGAAAGGCTGGTCTTGTCCAATGGTAAGGGACTGGATCTGAAAGCTCATGAAGTGGCCTTATGGTGCATTTTCTCACTGTGTTCATGATGCCTGACGGCAGCTTCGATGAAGCCAGCAAAGAGTGGATGGGGATCAAACGGTTTGGAAAGAAGTTCGGGGTGGTATTGCACGCCGATAAACCAGGGATGATCAGCATACTCAACGATTTCAGGCAGGATTCCATCGGGCGACATGCCGGAGAAAACCAGTCCTGCAGCCTCAAGCCTGTCTTTATAATGCAGATTGACTTCCCAACGATGGCGATGACGTTCCCTGATCTCGGTTGTGCCATAAATATGTGCGACACGTGAGCCTTCAAGAAGTTTGGCCTTATAAGCTCCCAAACGCATGGTACCGCCCAGGTCATCTCCTTCGCGACGGCGTAAAAGTTCCGTACCGCGGGCCCATTCTGTCATGAGGCCTACAAGGGGTTCGTCAGTCGGGCCGAACTCGGTGGAAGAGGCTTTGGGCAAGCCGGCCAGAGAGCGTGCACATTCAATGACGGCCATCTGCATGCCGAAACATATCCCAAGGAACGGAATTTTATGTTCGCGGGCATAACGTATGGCATTAATCTTGCCTTCAGAGCCGCGCTCTCCGAATCCGCCAGGGACCAAGATGGCGTCGGCATTTTGCAAGGCTACTGTTCCATCCGGCTTTTCAAGCGTTTCAGCGTCGATCCATTGCATCCTGACCCGGGCGTTATTGGCGATACCGCCATGAAGCAGGGCTTCAGCCAAGGATTTATAGCTGTCGAGCAGGGCTGTATATTTTCCAACTATCGCCACCCTGACTTCCTTTTCAGGATGCCGGATCGTCTGGACAATCTTTTCCCATTTGGAGAGATCAGGGGATTCCTCAAAGGGCAGACCAAAATAGCGCAAGACTTCCCGGTCCATACCCTGTTCGTGATAGGCGATCGGACAGGCATAGATCGTATCAACGTCCAGTGCTGCAATGACAGCTTCCGGCCTGACATTGCAGAAGCTGGCAATCTTCTGGCGTTCTGTCTGCGGGATAGGGCGGTCAGAACGGCACAGAAGCATCTGGGGCTGTATCCCAACATTCTGCAATTCCTTGACAGAATGTTGGGTAGGTTTGGTTTTGAGCTCACCAGCGGAAGGAATATAAGGCAGTAATGTCAGATGCACGCACATTGTGCGGTCATGCCCCAGATCATTACGGAGCTGACGAATGGCTTCCAGGAAAGGCAGGCTTTCAATATCGCCAACTGTGCCGCCAATTTCCACGAGGACGAAATCATAATCCTCAGTGCCGTTGACGATGGTTTCCTTGATGGCATCAGTAATGTGGGGGATAACCTGCACCGTGGCACCAAGATAATCCCCCCGCCTTTCACGGGCGATGACATCAGAATAAATACGGCCAGTCGTCGTGTTGTCTGACTTGCGAGCATGAACGCCCGTAAAGCGTTCATAATGGCCCAGATCAAGATCGGTTTCGGCTCCATCATCAGTGATGAAGACCTCACCGTGTTGATAGGGACTCATGGTGCCCGGATCAACATTCAGGTAAGGATCAAGTTTACGAAGGCGGACCTTATGGCCACGAGCCTGAAGGAGAGCGGCCAGAGCGGCCGAAGCGATTCCCTTGCCGAGTGAGGAAACAACCCCACCAGTAATAAATACAAAGCGCGTCATGGGGGCTCTCCTTACACTGAAAGGTGACAAGAGCGGAAGAGGGGGCTTCCGCTCCAGGATCATTTATTTTGTTTTTTCAGGAACAGGTGCTGGTTTGGCCGGAACCTGCTGTGATGTTTTCTGGGCAGGCTGGGCCAGAATATCATGTCCTTTCGTGTCACTGGATGCACCCTTGTTCATGACATCAAGAACCAGACACAGCACCATGAAAATTCCTGCCAGAATGGCTGTGGCGCGTGTCAGAAGATTTGCCGTACCACGGCCAGTCATGAAAGACCCCATTCCCTGACTGCCGCCAATTCCCAGTCCGCCGCCTTCACTGCGTTGAATGAGAATCACGCCGATGAGAGCGAGGGCAACCAGAGTGTTAAGAACCAGCAATAGCGTCGTCATATGTTGGAAGTTCCTGAAAACGAAAAACCTGAAAAGCAGTTAAGGCGAAAATTTATCCCTGAGGGGCAGACTGAATGATCTTGACAAAGTCCTGTGCCTTGAGACTGGCCCCACCGACCAGTACACCATTTACGCCTTTAATGGCAAAAATTTCGGCTGACTGATCTGGCTTGACCGAACCTCCATAAAGCAGGGGAATCCGTTCAGCCGTTTTTGGCTGATGCCTTTCCAGCAATTTCCGGATCGTTGTGATATCATCTTGCAATCCTTCCATTGTGGGTGTGACGCCTGTACCGATGGCCCAGATCGGCTCATAAGCGACGATGCCTTCAAAATTCTCGGGCAGGGAGCGGGCGATCTGCTCCCCTAATACGTGGGCTGTCTGTCCATCTTGTCGTTCAGAGAGAGTCTCGCCGATACAGACAACAGGTGTCAGCTTCGAATCGCGCGCAGCGACAGTCTTTTCACAAACAAACTTGCTGGTTTCATTGTGTTTCTGCCGGCGCTCTGAATGGCCAACAATGACATAACGCACCCCAATTTCGGCCAGCATGGGCGCTGAGATATCTCCTGTAAAAGCGCCGCCTGGTGCGGGATAGCAATCCTGGGCACCAAGAGCGAGTTTCCGCGGAGCAAGTTTTTTGTCCTTGAGAATCTCTTCTACGCTGACAAGTTGGGTAAAAGTGGGGCAGATAACCGTCTTTACATGCGGGTGATCATGCTCTGCGCAATAGGCCGCGACCTCGGAGGCGAGCTTCAGGGCATGGGCATGCTCGGAAAGCATTTTCCAGTTCCCGATGACAAATTTTGGTAGGGTTCCCATAAGAATTTCCTTAAAAATCTTTCACAGAACAGCCAAAAGAAGGCGGCATGCTGGTAAATTCGATACATGGACGTTATGTTATCCTAAACTAGCAAACATTCATGTTTTGCACCATCCTGACTTTGATAAAGAGACGTTGCGCCTCCATGATCACTGCATTACGACATTTTTTTGTTGATAGCTGGCTGGGTCGCCTGACGGCCCTCATTGTATTTGTGGCTTTTATCGGATTTGGCGGCACATTTGTCGGCATGGGCGGTTTTGGCGATACAGATAACCAGATTACCCGTGTGGGCGACCTGAAAGTGACGCCGCAGGAACTGGCGCACAGCATTAATCAGCAGATCGTTTTCTTGCAGCAGACAGGCGTCACGCCTGCGCAGATGCAGTCAAAACAGGCGCAGGATGAAATCAGCCATATCGCCTTGCGTAATCTCATTGTTGCCAAGGAGGCGGAGCTGGCGGCAATGAGGAACGGGATAAGGCTGTCTGATGAAACGATCCTTCAGGCCGTACATGATATGCCGGAATTCAAGGGAAGTGATGGCCAGTTTGATTCAGCTAAAATGGAAGAGGTCCTTAGTCGTAATGGTCTTGATCATGCTTTCCTGATCAATCAGACGCGTCGGATGTTGAATTCTCAGGCGACCTTATTGGGGTTTGGTGGCGCAGCGACTTTGTCTCCTGGCGAAATCAACCAGGTCGCAACTTATTTTTCCAGAATAAGACTGGCCGATATCGCTGAATTTCCTTTTGACGCCCAGCCAGCCGTCACCAGGGTCGATGACGCAACTTTAAAACGCTTTTTTGATAATCATCGCGACCTGTTTACAGAGCCCGAGTTCCGCCATGCTCGTATTGTGGCTCTGACGTCTGAGAGTGTTGCTCAGACGTTGGAAGTACCTGATGAGGTTTTGAAGAAACTTTATGAGTCCAGAAGCCGCGACTATAATATGCCGGAGACGCGTTCTGTAGAGGTTCTGTCCTTCAAGACGCAGGGTGAGGCGCAGAAAGCCGCGCAGGCATGGCGTTCAGTTAATGAATGGGCAGAGATTCAGAAGCAGTATCCACAGGCTATTGCTGCCAATCTGGGGGATGCGCGTCAGAGTGATTTCCCTGATCCGGTAATGGCAAAGGCAATATTTGCTGCAAAAGAAGGTGAAATCGCAAAAGCCGTTCAGACCGATTCTGGTTGGAGCGTGGTCCATGTTACGAACATAACCGCGCCCCGCCATGTAACATTTGAACAAGTGCATGATAAAATGCGCGACGAAGTGCGCAAGAGCGAGGCTGACGTCGCCTTGAAAGCCCGCTTCAGGAATTTTGAGGAGGCAATTGCTGAATCAACGACTCTCGATAAGGTTCCTGATAATATCGGCGCAGTTCCCGCAGAGGGTAGTCTGGATGCACAAGGTATGACGCAAGCTGGTGTCCCCGCGCCCCTTCCTGGAAATGAGGGGATGCGCAAAGCGATTGTAAGGCAGATTTTTGAGCAGAAGGAAGGTGAGTTCCCGCATGCTGTCTCTCTGCCAGATGGGAACGCTTTCGCTGTGTTGGTTGATAAAATCATTCCAGGGCGTCAGAAAAAATTCGAAGAAGCCCATACCCAAATCCTGATGGCTTGGCAGGCCGATCAGAAAAAGCATCAGGCTAATATCAGGGCGACCGATTTTTACCAGAAAGCCAAATCAGCCAAGAGCTTGAAAGATGCTATTGGCAGGGGGGATAAGGATATTCATTTCAGGTCAGATCTTCGTTTCTCTGTAGAACATGCTCCTGACGGAATCCCTGCGCTGATCGTGCAAGCTGTGGGGCGGATGGATCCTGACCAGATTGTCATGCTTGAGAGTGGAAATTCTTTCTGGCTTGTTCATTTTACGAAAGCTCAGCTTCCGCCACAGTCTGACTATATGATGATGCAAAAACAGCTATCGCAGCAATTAAATATGGGGCTGCAAAATGATCTGTCCGAGACAGTAGGTATGGCTTATACGCGTCAAGTTCTGCCTAAGAAATTTGATCCAGCCCTGTTTGGGCAAGTTAGTCAGTCGGCTCTGCAACAGATTCTGGCCGTAGCGGGACGGGGTCAATAATGTCCGAGATTGTGTATTTCAGAACCGCTGCTGATCTGTTAACGCCGCTTTTGGCGTTCATGAAACTTTCCCGGTTGGATCAAGGGCCTTATCGCCTCTTCTTTGAAAGCATAGAAGGAGGTGCAGCACGCGGGCGTTATTCGATTATCGCGCTGATGCCGGATACCGTCTGGATCTGTCAGGATGGCGTGGCAACGAGAGACGGAAAAGTGCAGGAAGAGGGGCCTATGGCCTCTCTCAAATCGCTGATTGATGAAAGCCAGATGGCATTGCCTGAAGCGATGCCTCCCATGATTGGTGGTATTTTTGGTGTGCTGGGTTATGACATGGTACGTCATATGGAACACTTGCCAAACCCGCCTGAGAATGACCTGAATTTGCCAGAAGCCGTAATGATACGGCCTCGTCTTTTTGTTGTTTTTGATACGGTAAGAGACGAAATGGTTATTGCCGTGCCTGTGAGGGAAGGACATACGCGTCATGAGGCGGAAGCCCTGATTGAACGTGCCCGTCAGTCCCTGACAGGGCCGCTTCCGGTGGAGGTGGAAGAGAAACCGGATAGTGCGATACCGACCGAGCCTCTTTCCAACATGACGCATGAGGCGTTTTTGCAGAAAATCAGGCAGGCCAAGGAATATATTGCGGCAGGCGATGCGTTCCAGATTGTTCCAAGTCAACGTTTTGAGAGAGATTTTCCTCTTTCGCCTTTGGCTCTTTACAGAAGCCTGCGTCGGGTCAACCCGGCGCCATTCTTGTTTTTGATGGAATTGGGCGTTTATTCCTTGGTCGGGTCGTCTCCTGAAATTCTGGTGCGTTTGCAGGATGGCGATGTGACGGTCAGGCCGCTGGCCGGCACACGCCCACGGGGGGCGACCCAGCAGGAAGATGCCGCTCTCGAAAAAGAATTGCTGGCGGACCAGAAGGAACTTTCAGAACATCTGATGCTCATTGATCTTGGTCGTAATGATGTGGGGCGCGTCTCGCAATTGGGGACAGTGACTGTGCCAGAGCAGTTTACAGTCGAACGCTATAGTCATGTGATGCATATTTCATCGACGGTTACAGGGCGTGTCCGGCCTGATGCGAGTACCCTTGAGGTGCTCGCTGCCGCGTTCCCGGCGGGAACGCTGACAGGAGCTCCCAAAATCAGGGCCATGGAAATTATTGACGAGCTTGAACCAACGCGGCGTGGTCCATACGCAGGGTGTGTAGGATATTTTTCTGCTGATGGCAGCATGAATACCTGCATTGGTTTGCGTATGGCCCTTCTCAAGGATGGGAAAATGTACGTTCAGGCAGGATGTGGCGTTGTAGCTGACTCTGATCCTGAAGCGGAGTATCAGGAAACGAGGGCTAAGGCGCGGGCCTTGTTTAGAGCGGCGGATCTCGCCTTGCAACAGGCTGTTTATGGTCAGGATATGGTCATAAAATCCTCTGGCGTTGTGTCTCGACCTTCTCATCAAGCAGGAGATGCCAATGATTCTGCTCATTGATAATTATGACAGCTTCACATTCAATCTGGTTCATCACTTTGGTGCCTTGGGGGTCGAATGCGACGTTCGTCGCAACGACAGTCTGAGCGTTGATGAAGCTTTGGCCCTTAAACCTGAGGCTATTGTGATTTCTCCGGGCCCCTGCGCTCCAGATCAGGCAGGTATTTGTTGCGAACTGATTAAAAAGGCGTCCGGGATTATACCCATACTGGGGGTCTGTTTGGGCCATCAGGCTATCGGGCAGGTTTTTGGGGCTAAAGTGGTGCGTGCGCCTGTGCCCATGCACGGTAAAATCAGCTCTATAACCCATAATAATACAGGCGTTTTCAGCAATCTGCCACAATCTCTGAAAATGGTCAGATATCACAGTCTGACTCTCGATCCTGCGACTATTCCTGAATGTCTTGAGGTGAATGCACGGTCGGAAGATGGCGTCATTATGGGGGTGCGGCACAGGGAATATGCTGTGCACGGCGTTCAGTTTCATCCTGAAAGTATTGCGTCTTCAGCGGGGCGTGACTTACTGGCCAATTTTCTGGCGATTGCCGGGATCAAAGGGGGCAAGCAGAAAAGCACCTTCGCTCATGGTCTGAAACAGGTTATTTCAGGCCAGCCTCTTTCTGATGAAGAATCCGAAGCGGCATTCGAAGAGATTATGAAAGGACAGGTTCCCGAGAGTCAGCTCGCTTCCTTTCTGACAGCCCTTTATATGAGGGGCGAGACGAAAGAAGAGCTTCTGGGAGCGGTGAAGGCCGTAAGGCGTCATATGCGGCGTCTGGAACATGTACCGGAAAATACGATTGATGTTTGCGGCACGGGGGGAGACGGGTTGGGAACGCTGAATGTGTCTACAGCGGTCTCTTTTGTGCTGGCTGGACTTGGTGTCCCTGTTGCCAAGCATGGAAACAGGGCACTTTCTTCTCTCTCTGGTGCGACGGACGTTCTGGAAGCGCTGGGGATTCCTTCAGAGAGCGATATAGAAAAGCAGGAAAAGCGTCTGAGGGAAGATGGGATTGCTTTTCTGGCAGCACCTCATCACCATCCTTCCATGAAATTCGCCTTGCCCGTTCGTAAGGCCTTGGGTTTTCGTACTTTATTTAACCTGTTGGGACCTCTTTGTAATCCGGCACAGGTCAAGCGGCAACTTGTTGGTGTATTTGATGGACAGTGGTGTGAGCCTATTGCTCAGGTTCTGGGAGCCTTGGGAGGGACGCATATATGGGCCGTCCATGGCAGGACTGATGAGGGTGGTATTGACGAAATAACGCTGGCTGGGCCGACAGATGTCGTCATCTGGGAAGAAGGGAAAACCAGATCATTGACATTGGAGCCGGAAATGGCAGGGTTACCGCGTATGCCGGTTCATCTCCTGCGTGGTGGTGGCGCTGAGAGCAATGCACAGCGTATGAGGGCTCTGTTTGAGGGTGAAACGGGCTGTTACCGTGATACGGTTTTGTTTAATGCGGCTGTTGCGCTCCATATTGCAGGTAAAGGAGTGATTCTGGATGAAAAAGGTATTTCATCTGAAGGATTGAGAGCCAATATCAGACAGGCCGCGTACTCCCTTGATGAAGGTCTAGCGTTAAAGGCGCTCGGGCGTGTTCAGAAATCTTTTTTGCCAGTTGCCTGATGGACTGGTATTGATGCTTGGAATTAAGAAATTGGGACGAGTATGATTTTTTTTAAACGTAAATCTCCAATCGCTTTTGCTCCTTTGGATGGTAATGGGACGAATTCCGGTTCTCTGGCCGACTCAGAAGAGGATTCCTCTAAAACAGTCCATCAGGGTGGTATTCCTTCAGAGGAACAGGCAGGAACTGAGGCAGAAGGTGGGGAGACCTCCAAAGGCCTGGATGTTCTGGAACGTATCTGTGCCCGTATCCGTCTGGATGTGGAGCAGCGTTCGCAAATGTTCCCACTGAAAGATATTGCTGTTAAATCGCGGGAAATGACAACGCCGACAAGGGGTTTTGGTCAAGCTTTGCAGCATGTCACAGCCGATAGAAGAGTAGGGCTGATCGCGGAGGTCAAAAAAGCGTCTCCTTCGGCAGGGATTTTGCGTCCTGATTATGATCCTGGGGCTATCGCACAATCTTATCAGGAGGCGGGAGCGAGTTGTATTTCGGTCCTGACAGAAGGTTCCTGTTTTCATGGGGCCATTGAGGATATTGCAAAAGTAAAAGAGGCGTGCAGCCTTCCCGTTCTTAGGAAAGATTTTATTCTTGATCCTTGGCAGGTCCATGAAAGTCGTCTTGCCGGGGCGGACTGCATTTTGCTGATTATGGCCATTCTGCCAGAAAATCAGGCAGCCGATTTGATCGCTATAGCGCGCGGTCTGGGTATGGATGTGCTGATTGAAGTCCATAATGAAGAAGAGCTTAATCGTGCTCTTGCCTATGACAGTTTCCTGATAGGTATTAATAATCGTAATCTGAAAACACTGGAAACGGATCTTCAGACGACTCTTGATTTGGCTCCTCTTGTCCCGCCTGACAGGCTGATTGTTTCGGAGAGTGGTATCAAGACCAATGCTGATCTTGCAAAACTCGGTGAAGTGGGTGCGACGGCTGTTCTAGTCGGGGAATCATTGTTGAGAGAAAAGGATCCTGGCGAAGCAGCGAGAAAGCTTTTGGGGTTCTGAGATCCGGCTGACGGATTGTTAAATGGGGATAGACATGTTGTTTGCCTCTCGAGCGGTAAGAAAAGTCTGACTTGCAATGTTGTTGTCGTTAGAGATGGATTAATGATTGGCAAATCCTGAGGAGAGGTCTGTGACTCTGAAGAATAAAGCATCAAAAACCGGCTCAGTGTTGACATCTGAGCAGAAAGAACAGGCCCTGAGAGATATGCTTCTCGTGCGGCGTTTTGAGGAAAAGGCTGGTCAGCTTTACGGCATGGGTCTGATTGGCGGTTTCTGCCATCTTTATATCGGGCAGGAAGCTGTCGTGGTGGGTATCGGACTTGTGATGAAGCAGGGTGACCGCTCCATTACCTCTTACCGTGATCATGGACAAATGCTTGTTGCAGGAATGACCCCACGTGGTGTCATGGCTGAGTTGACGGGACGCTCAGGTGGCTATTCGCATGGTAAAGGGGGTTCCATGCATATGTTCTCCCGTGAAAAAGAATTTTACGGAGGACACGGGATTGTTGGCGCGCAGGTTTCTATAGGAACAGGATTGGCTTTCGCGAGTAAATATCGCGATGAAGATTCGGTCTCAATTGTTTATTTTGGCGATGGTGCAGTCAATCAGGGCCAAGTTTACGAAAGTTTCAATCTTGCAGCCCTTCTAAAGCTCCCTTGCCTTTATGTTATCGAAAATAACCGTTACGGTATGGGGACATCTGTTGAACGGGCCTCCGCTTCAAAGGATCTTTCGCAGAATGGCAGCCCTTGGGGTATCCCCAGTCTGAAAGTGGACGGTATGAATGTTGAAGCTGTCTATGGTGCGGCCAAGACGGCGATGGACCATTGCCGTTCCGGGAAAGGGCCGTTCCTTCTGGAAATGGAGACTTACCGTTATCGTGGTCATTCCATGTCTGACCCGGCGAAATATCGCCCCCGTTCCGAAGTGGACGACATGCGCAGTCATCATGACCCCATAGAGATGCTCAAGTCAGAAATGTTACAGGAAGGCTACACAGAAGAGGCTTTCAAGGCACTTGATAAGGAAATCAAGGAAATTGTCCAGGATTCAGCCATCTTTGCGCAGGAAAGTCCGCTGCCTGATGAAAAAGAATTATGGACTGATATTTTGGTGGAGGCCTGATCCATGGCAGTAACGATTTTAATGCCGGCGTTGTCTCCAACCATGACAGAAGGTACGCTGGCGCGTTGGCTCAAAAAAGAGGGTGAGGTTGTTGCAGCTGGCGAGGTCATTGCTGAAATTGAGACAGACAAGGCCACAATGGAGCTTGAGGCAATTGAAGAGGGTGTACTGGGTCGTATCCTCGTTACCGACGGGACGTCTGAAGTCGCCGTTAATACGCCAATTGCCATTTTGGTCGAAGAGGGGGAATCTGTTCCTGAACAGTCAGGAAATTCTGCTTCACAGCCTCTATCAGGAAAAAATATTTCTTCTTCGGTAGAGAAACCTGCACAGCCTGTTCAGAGCGTTCAGCAGCAGGAACCTGAATGGGGCGAGACGCGGGAAATGACAGTCCGTGAAGCTCTCCGTGACACCATGGTTGAAGAGTTGCGCCGTGATCAGGATGTTTTCCTGATGGGGGAAGAAGTAGCCGAATATCAGGGTGCCTATAAAGTCAGTCAGGGCTTGCTGGATGAGTTTGGTGCCAGACGTGTTATTGATATGCCGATCAGTGAGCATGGTTTTACCGGCATGGCCGTTGGTGCCGCTTTGACGGGGCTGAAACCCATTGTCGAATTCATGACGATGAATTTTGCCCTTCAGGCCATAGATCATATTATCAATTCTGCTGCCAAGACTCGCTATATGTCTGGTGGTCAGGTCTCATGTCCCATCGTGTTTCGTGGTCCTAACGGTGCAGCGGCGCGTGTGGGGGCTCAGCATTCACAATGTTTTGCCAGCTGGTATGCTCATGTGCCGGGTTTGAAAGTCGTTGTTCCCTGGTCTGCTGCTGATGCAAAGGGTCTGCTCAAGGCGGCTATTCGTGATCCTAACCCTGTGATTGTTCTTGAAAATGAAATTCTCTATGGGCAAAAATTTGAGGCGCCTATAAGCGAGGATTTCGTTCTTCCAATCGGGAAAGCTAAAATTGAGAGAGAAGGAAAAGACGTCACGCTTGTCGCCTTTTCAATTATGGTTGGCGTAGCTCTTGAAGCCGCTGAACTTTTGGCAAAAGAGGGTATCGACGCAGAAGTCATCAATCTACGTTCTGTTCGTCCTCTTGATAAAGAGACGATTATTGCCAGTGTGCGTAAAACAAATCATATCGTATCGGTCGAAGAGGGATGGCCTGTGGCCGGTATCGGTGCTGAAATCTGCACTATCGCTGTAGAAGAGGCTTTTGACTGGCTGGACGCTCCGCCTGTGCGGGTCTGCGGGCTGGATATCCCTCTGCCTTACGCTGCAAATCTGGAGAAGTTGGCTTTGCCTAAGCCGGAGTGGATTGTTGACGCCGTGCGCAAGCAGTTTGGAGGATAAATTCAATGGCGACTCCTATTTTAATGCCAGCTTTGTCCCCTACAATGAAAGTGGGAACACTCGCGCGCTGGCTCAAAAAAGAAGGCGAGTCCGTTACATCGGGTGAGGTGATCGCCGAAATTGAGACGGATAAGGCCACGATGGAGGTTGAGGCCGTCGATGAAGGTATCCTTGGCCGTATCCTGGTGGCTGAAGGAACAGGCGATGTGGCTGTAAATACGCCTATTGCTATTTTGGTTGAGGAAGGAGAGGTCGTCCCCGATACGGTTGATGCGGCTCCGGTTACATCCAAACAGCAGAATAATATTCAGTCGGCACCTCAGAAAGCTGAAAATGCGCCTTCGCATAATGGCTCTGCCAAGGAGTCGGAGGAAAAACGCCTTTTCATATCGCCTCTGGCGCGCCGTATTGCCCGTGAGCGGGGAGTGAAGCTGGAAAATATAAAGGGTTCCGGTCCGAATGGACGGATTATCAAACGTGATGTGGATGCCGTTCTGGTGCGGGACGACACAAAAACAGCGAAACCAGAAGAAACGGTCTCTTCTGGTTCCGTGGAGCGTATTAAACACTCGACCATGCGCAAGGTCATTGCCCGCCGTCTGACAGAATCAAAGACGCAGGTCCCTCATTTCTACGTTTCCACAGATATTGAGCTTGACGCTCTTCTGGCATTAAGGAGCAAGCTTAACGCGTCTCTGACCAATGAGAATATCAAGATTTCCGTTAATGATCTGATGATCAAGGCTGTGGCTCTGGCATTGAGAAAAATGCCGGGCCTGAATGTGCAATACACAGAGACGGAAATGCTTCATTTTGAAGATATTGATATCTCTATGGCTGTGTCTATTCCTGATGGACTGATTACCCCTATTATCCGTCAGGCTGATAAGAAATCACTGAAGCAGATCAGTCGGGAAGCCAAGGATCTCGCCAGCCGCGCTCGTGCCAACAAGCTGGCGCCCGAAGAGTTTCAGGGGGGGACATTCTCCATTTCCAATATGGGTATGTTTGGCGTGCGCGATTTCGGAGCTATCATCAATCCGCCTCAGGCGGCCATTCTGGCCATTGCGGCTGGAGAAAAGCGTGCGGTCGTCCGTCATGACCAGATTGTCACGGCAACTGTGATGACGGTCACACTTTCAGTCGATCATCGTGCGGTTGATGGCGCTTTGGGCGCACAATGGCTCAATACCCTTAAAGACCTTGTTCAGAACCCTTACGCGTTGGTGCTTTAATTCATGTCAGATTTGTTTGATCTTATCGTTGTTGGTGGCGGTCCTGGTGGTTATGTCGCTGCGCTGAGGGGCAGTCAGCTGGGAATGAACGTGGCTTTGGTGGAAAGCGCATATATGGGGGGCGTTTGCCTTAACTGGGGATGTATTCCGACCAAGGCTCTGCTCCGTTCCGCCGATATTTTCCATAGTTTGAGCCATCTTAAGGAGTTTGGACTCTCTGCAGATAATCCCTCTTTTGACCTTGAAAAGGTTGTGGCACGTTCCCGCTCCGTTGCGGATCGTATGCGCAAGGGTGTAACTCATCTTTTGAAAAAAGCTAAAGTCACGACCTTTGAAGGGCGCGCCAGTCTGGCTGGGAAGGTTGGAGAAGCTCATAAAGTTTCTGTCAGCAAGGATGGGAAGGAAGTAGCCTCTATTCGTGCACCTCATGTTATTCTGGCGACGGGTGCGCGTGCCCGTCAATTGCCGGGGCTGGAAACAGACGGTAAGCTGATCTGGGGTGCCAGAGAGGCGATGACGCCGACAAGTTTCCCCAAACGTCTTCTTGTGATTGGTTCGGGAGCGATTGGTATTGAGTTCGCTTCATTCTACCGGGATCTGGGGAGTGAGGTCACGATCGCTGAAGTGGCAGACCGAATTCTGATCGCCGAAGATCCCGAAATCAGCATGCAGGCGCAGAAAGCGTTCGAAAAGCGTGGCATCAGGATTCTGACATCTGCCAAGGTTGGTCCCTTGCAGAAAGAAGCGGATCAGGTGTCAACGACGATTGAAACGCCCAAAGGCAAGACAGAACTGACCGTTGATCGTGTGATCTGTGCCGTGGGCATTGTTGGGAATGTTGAGGATCTTGGGTTGGAAAAAACCCGCGTCAAAATTGACCGCACTCATATCATTACAGATGAGTTCTGCCGTACGGATGAGCCGGGACTTTATGCCATTGGCGATGTGGCTGGTGCTCCTTGGCTGGCTCATAAGGCCAGTCATGAAGCTGTGATTTGCGTTGAGAAAATTTCAGGCCGTTCGCCAGAGCCGCTTCATACGCTTTCCATTCCAGGCTGTACATATTCGCGGCCCCAGATTGCTTCTGTTGGGCTGAGTGAGGAGAAAGCCAAGGCTATGGGAAAAACAGTCAAGGTAGGACGTTTCCCTTTCCTGGCGAATGGTAAGGCTGTGGCTATGGGTGAGCCTGACGGCATGACCAAGGTTGTGTTTGATGCTACAACAGGTGAATTGCTGGGTGCTCATATGATTGGTGCCGAAGTGACAGAAATGATTCAGGGTTTTGTCATTGCTCGTACAGGCGAGTTGACTGAGGCTGAACTTAGTGAGACAGTTTTCCCGCATCCGACCATTTCAGAAACGATGCATGAGGCTGTGCTTTCTGCTTTTGAGGGCGCATTGCATATCTAAATGTCCACACGGCTTGTCATTGATCACCAGAAGAATCGTGTAGCTCTTCGTCATCCGGAAAAGGCTCATCGGCCCGATAACCCCGTGGCGCGTAAGCCAGCCTGGATAAGGGTCAAGGCACCTACGCACCCCGTCTATCATGAGACGCGTGCCCTGATGCGTGAGCATAAACTGGCGACAGTCTGCGAAGAGGCGGCGTGCCCCAATATCGGAGAGTGCTGGTCCCAGCGTCATGCGACCATGATGATTATGGGGGAGATCTGCACGCGGGCCTGTGCGTTTTGTAATGTGTCGACGGGGTTGCCGGCTCCATTGGATGAAGGAGAGCCGGGGCGTGTGGCAGAGGCCGTTGCAAGACTTGGGCTGCGTCATGTGGTCATTACATCAGTCGATCGTGATGATCTCCCCGATGGGGGTGCAGGTCATTTTGCCAGAGTCATAAAGGCTGTCAGAGAGCAGTCTCCTGATACGACAATAGAGATTCTGACGCCTGATTTCCTGCGCAAGGAAGGAGCGCTGGAGGTCGTTGTGGCGGCGAAGCCTGACGTTTTTAATCACAATATTGAGACCGTGCCTCGTCTTTACCCTTCAATAAGACCGGGAGCCCGCTATTTTCAGTCACTTCGTCTTCTGAACGACGTCAAGCGGCTTGATCCCTATATGTTTACAAAATCTGGATTAATGCTAGGGCTGGGGGAAGATAAGGCTGAAGTAGGACAGGTCATGGATGATTTCCGTATCGCAGATGTGGATTTTCTGACTCTTGGCCAATATCTGCAGCCAAGTGTGAAACATGCTGCGGTGAAACATTTCGTGACCCCTGATGAATTTTCTGATTATGCCATGACGGCCCGCGTCAAAGGCTTTTTGCAGGTTAGTGCCTCGCCTTTGACACGCTCTTCCTATCATGCTGATCAGGATTTTGCTCAGCTTAAAAAAGAACGTTCCCGCCGTCTGGGAGAGATAAGCTGATATGCCTACTCACGCCGAGCAACGTCTGATACCCTATACACCTGAGCAGCTTTTTGACCTTGTGGCTGATGTTGGCAAATACCCGGATTTTCTTCCATGGTGTATCAAGGCTGTTGTGAAATCCCGAACAGAGGAAGAGCTTGTTGCTGATCTGAGTGTCGGGTTTGGACCCTTCAGGGAGTCTTATACGAGCAGGGTTACTCTGGAGCGCCCGAACCGGATTTTAGTGCGTTATGAAAGAGGTCCTTTCAAGTATCTCAAGAATATATGGACGTTTACGCCTCATGAGGCTGGATGCGTCGTGGATTTCTACGTGGATTTCGAGTTCAGATCCCGCCTTTTGCGCAATGCTATAGGGATTGTTTTTAATGAAGGTATTCGCCTTATGGTGAAGGCATTCATCACTCGTGCACGTGAAATTTATGGCCCTCCCAAATTTCCTTCTTCGTCTACTGTCAGATAAATGGCTTCAGTCTATTAAATGATATACTGGACCAATTTTGTTCTGTAATTAATTTGGCAAAAATGATTGTTTTGTAAGGCTGTTGGCTTTACACTGAAAGAGGTTTCACTCCTGAAGTGAATATTAATGGAGTTGAGTAATGAAGAAATTATCTCTTACAGCTTTTGCTGCAGCTGGTCTGATGGCTGTTTCTGCACCTGCTTTTGCGGCCACGGCCCAGACAGCCCATCATCATGCTGCTCATCATCAGGGTAAAGCACATAAAAAAGGTCAGTCAAAAAAGGCTGATGCACCTGTTTCCAAAACAGACGAACTGAATGCAATGTCTCTTCAGAAGGCCCAGACGCCTGTTCTGACACCTCCTGCCGTTGTTACAGTTCCGCAGAAAGAAGCGCAGCAGCTTCAGAAGGAATCAGGCAATGCTGTGATGCCGGTTGTACCAATGACTCAGGCACCCTCTGCTTCCGTTATGCCGGCTCCGATGCCTGCTCCAGCTGCGCAGTAATATCCCGGTTGCAAATTACGGTTTTTTAAAGCGGCCTCTTTCGGGAGGCCGTTTTTTATTGTGAGAGATTGGCATAAAGCGCCATGTCAGGGATGATATGCATGATATAGCTGCGTGTTTCCTTGAATGGGAACTGAATAATCCATTCCAGTAAGGCTTCGTCATTCTCGCTAGTGGCCGGGCCGCTTTCTATCGGTTTGATGCGTGTAGGGCCTGCATTATAGGCTGCCAACACATAAGGCAGGACACCGTTAAAACGTGTCATAAGGTCGGCGGCATAGAAGCTGCCCAGAATTATATTTGTCTGGGGGTCGAGAAGCGAAACTGATGTCACAGTCCCCAAATGACGCTTTCGTGCAACCATCTGAGCCGTAGGAAGACGTAATTGCATCAGGCCATAAGCCGGAGAGGGGCTCACGGCATTGGGATCACCGCTGCTTTCCTGACGCACAAGAGCAGGGAGAAAATTTTCGGGCAGGTTTGCCTGTAACCCGCTGAGAGCGGATGAATCATAAGGCATGGGATAACCCAAGGGGTAGAGAGCGACGCCTTTCTTTGCCAGTTTTCGGGAACTGAGGATAGCGCCTTTTGGAATTCCTGCTGATGCAGAGAGCCGTGCCAGGGAAACCAAAGCAGATTCGGACTCTGTGTGGGCATAAAGATAGGTTATGAAAATCGTCGCATTCGGAATATCTCCTTGGCGTGTAAGCTCCTGGACAGCTTCAGCAAGATCAGAGCGGGGTATAGACCCATCGTCAGGTTGCGGGAGTTGTGAAAGTTTTTCACGTAAGGTGGTTGTAAAAAGGGAATTACGCTGTTCAAAATCAAAAAAAGCAGAGTGCGTTATATGGGCTAAAGCCAGTTGGCCGTAGAAATCTGTAGGGTAGGAAGCGGCTTCATTGAAGTAAGACAAAGCTTGGTCATTCTGGGCCAGAATTTCTTCACAGCGTCCAGCCCAGTAAAATCCTTCTGCCCGACTGTTTATTGACGTGTTGCGCGAAAGCTCAAGGAAATAGGGTTTTGCATCCTGTGGATTTTTATATAGGACAAGCTGGATGTAGCCGCTCAGAAAAAGCGCCTCATGGCGAATGGTGTCTTTTGGGAATTGAGTAAGTGGTTTCAGGAGAGTAAGAGCTTTCTGCCTCTCATCCTCCAGATCAGAGTGAAGAAATAGTCTTGCATAAGATAGAATCTCACGCGCGAGTGCATCGTTGGAAGATATTTCGTCGGAGGAAAGAGTGCCTTGCTGCCAAAGGGAAAATCCCTCGTCCAGCCTGTTTTGTTGACGGAGGAACCGTAATCTCAGCCTCATGAGTTCGCTGTCTGGGGGCTGGTTTGATAAGGCAGCAAAGAGGTCATCAGCTGTTGCAAGTCCGAATTTCTGCGAGAAGCGTGCCTGTGCCAGAGGGCGTTGTTGGAGAGAGAGGCGTGCGATTTGTCTTGATGCCGCCTGTTTCAGATTTTTATGTTCCAATATCTGATAACGCTGCCATTGGTCGTCAGACGTGAAAGTCCTTCCATAAAGGGCGAGGAATTTCTGCTCATTCTGTGCGTCGGAAAGAGTAGTGCGCCATAAAAAGCGCGCCTGTCGGCTCCCATCAGATATATAAGGCGCACAATGAAGAAGTGTTGCTGGTTGGGTGAAAGGGAAAAGGGGGCAGAGCTGCCTTAATGTTTCTGTTGTGTTTTCCTGCTGCAAGGCTTTTTCATAACGCCAGATGATGCGAGCCTTTAAAGGCCAGTCAGGCGTTTTTTTGAGAAAGGCAGCGTAGCGTTCTGCCGGGAACTGGGCACCCGATTGGGATGTCAAGGACAGCCATTCAGTCAGGTGAGGAGAGTAAGGTGATGATTGCGCCAGAAGAGAAGAAGAAAAAAGAAGGTATCCCGCTCCTAATCCTGTCAGACTCAGCGTGTGCAATAGCCGTGACTTACAGTGTTTTCCAAAGGTCATAACCACCCTGAGCGCATAATTTGAGGCCAACAAGCAGGACAACGAACAAGCCTACCCAGTTAAGCCAGTAAAACCGTTTAAAGAACCATGATGCCAGATTGGCAGCCAGTGCGATAATCACGACTGAGATAACCAATCCTATTGCCAGAATGACAGGGTGCATGTCTGATGCTCCCGCAACGGCCAAGACATTGTCGAAGCTGAGGGCGATATCGGCAATAACAATCTGTAACACAGCTTCACCGATTGTATCGGAATGAGTGATAGTGGTGTCGTCCTGGCGTATACGGATATGTCTGAAAGCACGCCAGCAGACCCATAGCAGGAGCATACCCCCAATCAGTTTCAGAGCTTCGAACTGAAAGAGTTGCGAGGCAACGAGGGCCAGAGAAATACGTAATATGGCCCCGAAAGCTGTGCCAGAGAAAATGGCTATCCATTTCTGACGGTTACTGAGGGTTTCGACCGAGACAGCGATAATCGTTACATTTGTGCCAGCCAGTGTGAAATCAATCAGCAGAACGGCCAGAAGCGCGGAAAGAGAGTTTACGAAATCCGGTAATGTCACGATGATCTCCTTCATGATGGTTTTTATACCTTTATATAGGGTGAATGCCTATGCATCCTATGATTAATCCCGTCTGGTATCGTTAGAAACGGAATGAGGTTCCTGGAGTTTTTGTTCAAATTCAGTCCCCGATCGTAGACCAGGTATCATCGGGGCGATCTTCTGATAGAGAATCGTAACAAATCAGACTTTGTGGATGAGGTATTGCAGAGGTTATGTCTGATTCTGAAACGATTATATGAGAAAAATTCTGGCATCTTCGGATGTATTATGCAGGTTTTACAAAAATTTTTAGCCGTGAGGCATTTTTTTAATCTTTTATAAATGAATATTTATTTAGGGAGAAAGGAAATTTAATTTCATATGTGTTAAATAATTACTTTATTTTTCTTGATGAAGCTCAATTTTATGAGCTTGTTGCCATATTTTGTATTTTTTAAGAAACAAGGCAGGAATCTTGATAATTATCAAATTATGTCTGCTTATTACCCGCTGTTTTAATCATATATTAATAAATAATAAAAAATATTAGTTTTAATTTAATGTTATTTTTTTATAAAAAAAACGTTTTTTTATGTAAAAAATAATGACATTCAAAGAAATTATGTGTATAATTACTTCATACTTCATACTTCATACTTCATACTTCATAAGCTAATTTTAACTTTAATTTAAATATTTGTACAAATATATGACGCTTTCTTTGTAACAGAAGGCAAGGTACTACCTGTGTATACATTTAGAGATGGTTTTATTAAGTCATTAAGTCACACAAAACGTGGTTTGGTTCTTTCATCGCTTTCGCTGATGTTACTGAATGGTACGTCACTTGCTGCTGGCGCTATGATTGTCAAACATGAAGGGTCAACTGGCGCTTCTCTGAGTTTCCCTGGTGGCGTTATTCTCGGGGAAGGGGCCAGTTTCACATTAAAGCACCAGGGTCCCAAAGGTGATTTGGATAATCCTGATCCGACAAAGGGAACGGATGGCGATCTTTCTGGTGGTGCTGGTCTGCAAATGAATGACGGCAGCAAGTTCGATATATCGCAGATAAAAATGTCGAATAGTACTGCCCTTAAAAGTCTTGATGGCACAGGTTCAGTTGTATTGGGTGATAAAACTCTGGAACTGACCAATGCTAATGAGACTTTTGGAAATGTTTTTGCTGGTTCCATGACAGGAGAAGGTGGGGGTTTTACCATTAGCGGGGGTAAGGAGACCCTGACAGGAAATAATGTTTATAGTGGTGATACAACGGTAAAAAATAATAGTGAGCTTATTTTATCGGGTGGCGGAGCGCTGGCGGGCACACATAATGTCACTATCGAATCAGGTGATCTTGAGCTGCGCGATGGTCATATTGATATGTCTTCCGTTTCGGCGTCCGAGCCTAATTCGAGTCATATTTATGTAGGAACAGACACAACAGGACTAAACAAGAAGGGTCAGCTCTTTCTGGGCATTGAAGATAGTACAGGAAAAGCCAGCTCAATTAATGCTCCGAATACAATTATGGCCATTGCCCATGGGGCGGGTTCGGAAGGTGCTGCAACATTCTACGGGACTGGCACTACTGCTGCCCTGCAGTCTCTTATAGTTGGTGACGGCGGTAAAGGGCAGCTTGATGTCCAGGCAGGTGCTCATGTTGATATTGGTGATAGTGTTTATGTCGGTAACAGTACTACTTCTACTGGTAGCCGGCTGGATATTGACGGGGTAGACACAGTCCTTAATGCTAAAAACCTTATCCAGGTTGATAACCAGTCCGTACTTCATGTGACGGGTGGAACACAGGTGGGTGTTAATAAAGGTAACGGCCTGTTAAATGTTTTTCACGACAGTAATGTCGATATTGATGCTGGTGGTTCTGTAGGCGCGATGAGCGCGTCTTTGGAAAATGGAGGCCAGATTAACGTTAACTCTGACGGAATGCTTTCTCTTAATGGTGGGGAAATGACGCTGGCTGATAATAGCGTCGTTAATGTAGCAGGCAATGGGGCGATATTTAAAGCGGCCGGCATGATTCTGAAAGGTGACGGAGTCCTTTCAGGTAATCAGATTAATTTGACCGGAGGTACTTTTGAAGCCACCGGAGACGTTTATTCTAACGTTAATATTGGAGTTAATGCTGCTACCCAGGATAATCGCTTTATCATAGATACAGGCAAGACAGCCACTCTCACGGGAAATATAACGGGTGACAGTAATGTCTCTTTTGGGGGAGAAGGCATAACAGTTTTGACCGGGCAGAATAACTATACCGGCACAACAAGTCTGACGGGTGGAAGTCTTGATCTTGCATCGGGTGGTACTCTGAAGGGCACACAAGCGATTAATATTGCTTCAGGGAACCTGCATCTGGATCATGGACATATAGATATGTCTTCGTTGGCAGCGGGGACTGGCGGCCATATTTATATCGGGAGTGATACATCCGGTGCAGCTGGTGGATTATTTGTGGGGCCAGATAGTTCCATTGAAGGCAAGAATGTTGACATGTCCATTGCTTATGGCAAGGGAGCAAAGGGGTCTGCTGTTTTCAATGGTTCTGGTGCTGTAGTCGATCTTCATTCTCTTACAGTTGGCGATGGTTCCAAAGGCGAGGCGGACGTTCAGTCTGGTTCGCGTATCACATTGAGTGATGGCCTTTATATTGGCAAGAATGCAGATTCTGCGGAAAGTCGGATGGATGTCGATGGCAGCGGGACAGAAGTCGCAGCAGGCCTGGCGAATATAGATAATCAATCTACAGTGCACGTGACAGGGCATGGTAAAGTTTCCGTCACTGATGGCCGGATGAATGTTGGCGGTCAAAGCGTTATTGATGTTGATAAGGGTGGTCTGATAGAGGCCAAGGATCTCACGTTGACAGATGCTAGTGCGGCCACCGTTAATAATGCCGGTACATTGGCTCTTTTGGCTGGAAAAGGCATTATTGGGGGCGGTAGTTCCATTAATATCAATAAGGGCGGAACACTTGAAGCAAGTGGGATCTTAAATAAAGCTTCAGCTATCGATACGGGTAATCAGATTATTGTAACAGGTGGTGAGATCAATGCTACTGGTAATCTGGCGTCTGATACTAATATCGCTTTGAAGGGAACAGATGTCGCTACTTTTAATGTAGTCGATAGTGCTAATGCTGCTTTTTCAGGCGTGATCTCTGGCGATAGTGATCTGAATCTAACAGGGAAAGGCACGGCAACACTGAGCGGCCAGAACAGCTATACCGGCAAGACGATGATTGGCAGTGGCGCTACGTTGGCTCTTGCGGGAAGGGGTGTTCTTGACAGTGCTGCCGGTGTTGAAGCGGACGGCACGTTTGATATTGTGAACAGGTTTTCCGGTGCAGCTGACATCAAGAGTCTTTCAGGCACGGGTCATGTTGCGCTAGGAGCGAATGACCTGACGGTTACGGATGGTAATAACATAGCGGGGAATGCGTTCTCAGGTGACATCGCTGGCACAGGTGGTGTGAATATTACGGGTGGTCAGGAAATACTGAGCGGCCAGAACAGCTACACCGGCAAGACGATGATTGGCAGTGGCGCTACGTTGGCTCTTGCGGGAAGGGGTGTTCTTGACAGTACTGCCGGTGTTGAAGCGGACGGCACGTTTGATATTGCGAACAGGGTTTCCGGTGCAGCTGACATCAAGAGTCTTTCAGGCACGGGTCATGTTGCGCTAGGAGCGAATGACCTGACGGTTACGGATGGTAATAACATAGCGGGGAATGCGTTCTCAGGTGACATCGCTGGCACAGGTGGTGTGAATATTACGGGTGGTCAGGAAATACTGAGTGGCCAGAACAGCTACACCGGCAAGACGATGATTGGCAGTGGTGCTACGTTGGCCCTTGATGCCACTGGCTCTCTCATGGGTACTTCTGGCATTCAGGCTGATGGTGTTTTCGACATAAGCGCCAAGAATGCCGGAAGTCAAACCAATATAAGCAGTCTTTCGGGTCATGGAAAAGTTAATCTTGGTGCTAATGACCTGACCGTCACTAATGGTAATGACACAGTTGGTAACGAGTTTTCTGGTACTATCTCTGGTGATGGTGGTCTTAATATCACGGGCGGTACCCAGACACTGAGCGGAATTAACAGTTACACCGGCAAAACGATTATCAGCAGTGGTGCGACATTGGCCTTGAAAGGCTCTGGTGATGTAATTGCGGCCAGTGCCGGGGTTTGGGATAGTGGTATCTTGGACATGGTCGGTGTTACAACCGGACAGGTTAATTTCAAAAGTCTTGAAGGTGATGGTGAGCTGAAGCTTGGAAAGAATAATCTTTCTGTCGATGATTTTGGTTTTGGTGGAATTGTTGCTGAAATGCTTGGGCGTTCAGCCGAACCTGTTAAGGAGTTCAGTGGTATTATTTCCGGCAGTAAGGGTGTGACAATTGTCAGCGGCACTCAAATTCTGTCAGGGCAGAATCTTTATACAGGTCTGACAACGGTCAAGGATAATGCGATTTTGGCGTTGAAAGGCGCGAAAGACGTCATTGGCGCCAGCTCTGGTCTGAGGGCTGACGGTAACTTCGATATAACAGCTGTAACATCTGGCTCTGCCAATGTTCAGAGTCTTTCAGGACATGGCTCTGTTGTACTCGGTAGCAACAGTCTGGCAATCACAAATGCCACAACGGCGGCCGGGAATGATTTTTCTGGCACTATTTCTGGTGCTGGTAATGTTAGTGTCGCTGGTGGCAAAGAAATATTTAGTGGTGTTAACAACTATACTGGCCGAACGAATATCAGTGATAGTGGTGTGCTGGCTCTTGCGGGTGCGGGTAATGTCATAAATTCCAGTTCTGGTGTTTATGATAATGGCTCCTTCGATATTAGCGGTAGAGACGCCGAGAGTAAGACTGATATTCAAAGCCTTGCGGGCCATGGTTCTGTTCAGCTCGGCGATAATGATCTGACAGTGGTCAATGGGAACGACAAAGCAGGTAACCGTTTCTCGGGTGTTGTGTCTGGGAATGGTGGCGTCATTCTGAGCGGTGGTCAGGAAATATTTAGTGGAAACAATGACTATAAAGGGCAGACCAGCGTGAATAACGCTGGGCTTGAAATTGATGGTGACCAGACAGGAGCTACAGGAGATACTATTGTTTCTGGAGCAAGTACATTAAGTGGTTCAGGAACAATCGGCGGTAATGTCTATATTAACTCTGGGAGTACATTGTCTCCTGGCGGTATAGATAACGCAATAGGAACACTGAACATTAATGGTAACCTCGCCTTGGGGGATGGTTCAATTCAGAGATTTGATCTGAAAGGTGATGGAAGCAGTGCTTTAGGAACAGAGAGTCTTAGTAGGTCGACATTAGCTGTTTATGCTGCGGGCGGGAAATATAATGATCTTGTCAATGTCAAAGGTAATCTGACTCTTGGCGGAACGTTATATGCTCAGAATCCTGACCATGCAGGCCCCAATAATGTTGGATTGGGTGATGGCGTTTATCGCTTGTATAATTACGGAGGCACGCTTTCCGGCGTTGACAAGCAAAATATTGATCCCAATGCAGCAACGGATGGGCTTGGAAAATATTCGTTACAGACGTCAGTTGCTAATCAGGTTAATCTGATTATTGACAATAATAACTCCGGTGCTACGCCAACGCCAACGCCAACGCCAACGCCAACGCCAACGCCAACGCCAACGCCAACGCCAACGCCAACGCCAACGCCAACGCCAACGCCAACGCCAACGCCAACGCCAACGCCAACGCCAACGCCAACGCCAACGCCAACGCCAACGCCAACGCCAACGCCAACGCCAACGCCAACGCCAACGCCAACGCCAACGCCAACGCCAACGCCAACGCCAACGCCAACGCCAACGCCAACGCCAACGCCAACGCCAACACCAACGCCAACGCCAACACCAACGCCAGCTCCGTCACCGACGCCAGCTCCGTCACCGACGCCAGCTCCGTCACCGACGCCAGCTCCGTCACCGACGCCAGCTCCGTCACCGACGCCGGCCCCGTCACCGACGCCAGCTCCGTCACCGACGCCAGCTCCGTTACCGCATGAGCCGGTGGTAAATCCTGTAATGAAACCATCTTACACGTTTTGGAATGGCAATCATCCGGCTAATAATACAATTCAAGGTGGTAATGGGACCTGGACGGGAGCTTCTGCGGGAACAGGGGCGGGCAGTTGGACTGACAAGGATGGTAGTGTCAATGGTCCATGGGCCGCGGGCAAAAATGCGATCTTTATGGGTAATGCTGGCGTTGTCACAGTCAATGGCTTTGCTGATAATGGGGTAGCTACGCCTGTCAAGATCAGTGGCATGCAATTCGCTAATAATGATGGAAAATCATACCGTGTAACGGGTGATGACCTATACGCTACGCAGGATAAGACAACCATTCGTGTAGGTGACGGTACCAATCAGGGAAGTGCTATTTCGGCAGATCTGGATACAGCCATTAACGATGTCAATGTTGATGGAGGTACGTCACTTGTTAAAACGGATGCGGGCACATTGCGCGTTCTGAAAGACCAGAAATATCATGGAGCTACAGATATTCAGGGTGGTGTTCTGGAGGTTGATGCGTCTATCGGCTCCTCTCCTGTAACAGTTGGCTCAAATGCGGCTCTTGCAGGAACAGGTTCTGTGGGTAATGTGACAGCCAATGCTGGGTCTATCGTGTCGCCAGGCTCATCGGCCAACTCTTATGGTAGTCTGACGGTAAATGGTGTCCTCGCAATGGGAAAAGGATCGACTCTGTTAGTATCAGTTAACGACAAGGGAGCCAGCAAGCTTAATGTTAATGGTAAGGCTGATTTGACAGGAGGTCAGGTCGATGCTGTGTTCAAGGGTGGAACAAGTCTGAAATACGGACAACGTTATACACTTGTATCAACGACAGGCGGTGTTAATGGGAAATATGATTCTCTAGTAACCAATATGGAGAATAACTATGCGTTCCTGGCTCCGACATTAGGTTACACCATTAATGATGTTGACCTGTATATGGGACGCAATGACAAAAGCTTTATCTCAGCAGCAGGTTCACGAAATGAACGCGAGGTCGGCAGGGTACTGGATGGACTGCCATCAGATAGTGCTGTCATTCAAGCAGCGCAACAGATCATGAAAGGTGAAGAAAAACGCGGCCTGAATGCTTTTTCTGGCGAGATTCATGCTTCGGCGCGGACGGCTCTGATACAGGACAGTTTTTACGTGCGTCAGGCTGCTTTTGATCGTCTGGCCACGGCTGATTGTGATGTTACCAGTGCTGGTTCGTCTATTAAGACAGCTGACCCTGCTACAGGACGTCGCACAGATGGTCAGTGTAATTCAGACCGGCCTGTCTTGTGGGGAGAGGCTTATGGAAGTATTGGAAATAATTCCGGCAATGGAAATGCGGCTTCCATGCACCATTCAACGACTGGATTTATTATGGGTGCTGATGCTCCGGTCTTTGCCAAGTGGCGTGTTGGTGGCATGATCAGCTATGGTCGTTCCATGTTTAGTTCTTCTGGGCGCTCTTCATCTGGCAACAGCAATAACATTACGGTTGGAAGCTATGCTGGGACTCATTGGGGCGATTTCCACTTGAGACTAGGCATTGCCTATACATGGAATATGATGAATCTGCATCATCGTATTATGTATACGGGTTATAATAGTCACAGCAATAGTAACTATCGCGGAGGCACAGCGCAAAGCTTTGCAGAAGTCGGTTACAGATTCCATAAAGGCAGTGCGCTCTTTGAACCATTTGCGAATGTTGCCTATGTCAATCTGGATACTGATAAGTTTTCGGAAGATGGTCCGGTTGGTGTCCGTGGGAAAAATACTGATACAGGTGTGACATTCTCGACGTTTGGCTGGCGCATGTCTACAACGTTGAAAGCCACAAAGAGAATGACACTGAAGCCATTTGCAACGGTGGCTTATCGTCATGCTTTTGGTCTTTTGACGCCGACGGTGCATCAGTTGTTCGCTCATACCAATAGCGGGACAATGGATATTGGCGGCGTTCCTCTTTCAAAAGATGCGGCTGTAGTAGATGCAGGCTTCTCCATGAATGTCACAGACTCTATGGACTTGAGCTTGTCTTATGTCGGTCAGTACGGCAATCAGTCGGTTGATAGTGGAGGACGTGTCAGTTTAAAAATGTCTTTCTGAGGCTATTCTTGCAGGCAGAAGATTTTTTCTGCTGCCTGCGAATAAAGCACAATGGATTATGCGCCTTTGTGGTAGAGGGCGAGTTTGTTTAGACTCGCCCTATTTTATTGGCGTATTGTTATATATATTCCTCGATAGTAACGTTAATATTTCTCGAATCGTCTGTTGAATACAGATTCGTGAAAAAGAAGTAATGATCCAGGCTTTCGGCGTACCTCTGTAAATTATCTATCAATGGGATAAAATCACCATTACTGGGATCGTAAGAATAAAAATCCTGTGTGTTGTTGAAATCAATGATAATTCCATTTACACTATTTGCAAATATGAATCCTTTCGAACATCGTGTTGGTGTGATGTAACCAGGTCCATCTTTATAGAATGTGATTTTATAATTTTTCCCTTTTGTAAGAAGCGGTTTATCAGGAAGTAAAAGCATCAATGATGTAAAACTCTTTGTTATATTAACAGTTTCAGTCGATACAATTTTTGTTTTATGATGTGTGGCGGGAGCCGGACTTGGTGTTGGTAGAGGTACATTTTCATCAAACACGAGTGTATAGAGTGTCACAGTCGATTTTGTGGCCCCTTGGTCGGTAAGTGTGAGAGTACTTCCAGAAAGTGTATGTGTAACCTGGTCTGAAATCTCAGTAGGCGTCATGCTGTCGAGCTTGTTTCCTTCCTTAATTCTCCAAGCATGTAATTTATAAGAGCCGTATTTAATATTATTAATGTTGAATACGGCGCCGTTCTGGCTTTCAGTATATTGTCTTGAAGATGCTTTCAGCGCAGCCTCTATAGGAATCTGAGCGACTGTAGGCTTCTGTGTAACGGCATTGTTAGGTGTAATTGTTGTGGGATCTATGCCGCCAAACCATTCATTAAGACTCCAGGAGTCTGTAAGTTGATTGATCTGCCTGTTCCCATCAACGTAATGCTGTCTATAGAGTGGAGATTCAGTAGGATTATTTGTTGTAACAAAATCTTTTACGATTTCATAATTGGCGGCGAGAATATTGATTGTATTCCCGGAATTATTTTTGGCAGCCAGTGTTGTGATACCACTTGTAAAATCGTCTCCGCCGCTGAGTATATTGGGCGTTTCCATAAATTTTGCGTAGAGATGAAAAGCCTGTGCAGCATAAGTGCAAAAGCCTGCTTCATCATTAAATAGTCCGAACGATGATGCATCACCACGATAATAATAGGCGCGATCGACTTTTGTATATTGCATGTACATTAGACATGAGCTGATATAAGCGGCATTTTTTGCGCTTTGTAACTTGGAAAAAACACCTGTGCTTGCGAATGGTGTGCTGTTCCATTCTGTGCAGAGACTCTCGAGCTTATTAAAGCCACTGGATGTCAGTGCAGATTGAATGGCATTGCCAATATCGATGATGTTTTTGGGATCGGCCGTATTGTTGGCGTAGTAATGCCACGAAATAAAATCAATAGGAACGTTATTGGATTTGCAATATTTTAGTAACCCATCAATATAAGGCCCGCCAGGGTTGTAGCCATTGGCAACGCCTGCACCGCCAACTTTTGCTGTAGAATCAACATCTTTAACAGCTTTGGCAATTTTTTCATAAAAACTGTAATATAAAGAGGGATCGTTACTATTCCAGAAAAACGTCAGGTCGGGCTCATTCCAAACTTCCCAATAGACGATTTTACGAGATAATCCTGTCTGCGCATAGTCGCGAGAATAACGTTCAACCAATTTACGAACAAGCTGAGCGTAAATATCGAAATTCTCGGGAGGCTCATAACCACCGCGATTTGTGCGGCCTATGCGAAAGAGAATATCGCGTTCGATACCTTGTGAGTTCGCCTTGAGTACATCTTTAAAATGCTGATCTGTCATGGTGTAATTGGCGCTTGAAAGGGCCATATTGAGGTCATTGAGACGCATACCCGCAGCAGCATTAGGGAATATTGTGCGTATATTGCCAAGATCAGCGATAAGTTTAAGGGTTTCCGTTGCTTTTTCTGTAGGGATATTTGGCAGGAGCTGGCTGTTGGAATCGTTTTCAGTCAAGTGATTGTCAAGATCACCGAATCCCAAATTGTCATGAAAGCGCAAGTATTTAATACCCATCTGGTTAAACTGGTCTTCCAGATCAGGGAAGCCTGGCGCAATAGAGCGGGGCGTTCCGTTAACGCCATTGACTTCTTTTAATAGTCCATTATATCCAATATTTCTATTAATAGTAGCATTATCAAATGTAAATTTCTTAATCATTATATGTTTGTATCCGTAATTATCTTGTAATATAGAGCGGGATGAGGATATAAATCCTCATCCATTTTTAGTTTTTTTATAAAGAGATAGTCTGTTTGTTTTTGTCTTTGACAATTGTATAGAATGCGACAGTATAGCGTGTGTTTTTTTCGTCGCGGATTTTAAGCGTATTATTAACCAGTGAATGGCTGATTTCGGACGGATCGACCAACGTTGGAAGCATGCGATCAAGTCTGGTTTTGTCAGTAATTCTCCAAGCGTAAACGCTATAGGTGTCAACCGGGAAGTCAACGTTATGTATAACAATCTCCACGCCCTTGTCGCTGTCTGCATACGATTTGGCGTGAGTTTTAACACTGGCAACATCAAGAGGTTTTACGGTGGTATTCTGGATAACGTAATTCCCTGTGCTGTCTGGGTTATTAGATGGTTTTGTGTTACCAAACCATTTATCAAAGCCCCAGCTATCCTTTAAAAGAGTATCAACTGGTCTGTTTCCGTCAATATAATGCTGTTTGTAGGAATAAGGCTTTGGATCCAGATTCTCGTTGACATAATCGTACGTAACAAAATAATTCGCTGCCAGAACGTTAATTTGATCTCCTGCATCATTTATACAAGCCATTGTGGTTAGACCGGTGTCAAAGTTCTGGTCATCGACCAGGATATTGGCCGTTTCAGACATAAGCTTGTGATAGAGATGGAAAGCTTGTGCGGCTGGGGTACAATAACCGGGCTCGTCATTAAACAAACCAAAAGACGATGCATCGCCACGATAATAATATGCGCGATCTACTTTTCCATGTTGCATGTACATCAGGCATGAAGAAATAAAAGCAGCATTAATCGGGCTTTGAGCAGTGCAGAGTGTATTTAAGGTGCCGTAAGGGCTTAAATTCCATTCTGTGCACAGACTTTCCAGATCTGGGAAGGCGCTGTTTTTAATTGTCTGTTCAATCTGGCGAGTGATATCAAGAATATTGAGAGGGTCGCCAGTGGCCGTGGCATAAAAATGCCAGGACAGGAAGTCGATCTCTATGTTGTTTTTGGCGCAATAGTCAAGGAGTCCGTCCAGATATTGGCCTCCGGGGTTGTAGCCATTGGCTACGCCGGGGCCGCCAACTTTCGCCGTGGGATCAACGGCTTTGATGGCCTTGGAAACTTTCCCGAAAAAATCATAGAAAAGATCAGGATTGTTACTGTTCCAGAAAAAGGTCAGATCGGGTTCGTTCCAAATTTCCCAATGGGTTACTTTTCTGGGTAAGCCAAATTCCTGGTAGTCACGAGAGTAACGAGCAACAACATCTGCGACCAATTGTGCATAAACGTCGAAGTTTTGAGGAGGTTCATAGCCACCACGGTTTGTGCGCCCAACGCGGAACAGGATTTCACGTTGAATATTGGCAGGATTGACCTCAGGATGGTTTGTCATAACTTCTTTGAGGTAAGCATCGGTCATGCCATAATTTGCGCCAGATGAAGCAATTTGATAACTGCCTTGCCGCATTCCCTTGGCAGCATTGGGGAAAATGGTGCGTATATTGGCTAGATCAGCGGCCAGATTAAGAGCGTCTTTTTGCGGCTTATATGTGGGGATGGTCGGTTTGAGCTGACTGCCTGAGTCATTATGGATAAGGTAGTTATCTATATCACCGATACCGAGGTTATCGTGAAAGCGGATATGACGAATTCCCATTTGGTTAAACTGTTCATGCAGATCGGGAAAGCCTGGTGCAATAGAACGAGGGGAACCATTGACGCCATTTACGTCACGTAATTTACCATTATCACCCGATAATTTATTGACAGTCGATTTGTCAAAATTAAAAATTTGAACCATAATAAAAGTATTCCTTAATAATATTAAATATATAACTTTAGAATAAATACCTAAAGTTTGTAAAATATATATAAAAATATTATTTATGTCAATAAAAATCACGAAATACACAAGAATATAAATTATTAATACAAATTAAAAACATACTAAATAAAAAATGTTAAAAATATATAAAAATTAATTAATATTAAAATTAATTTTTTATTACTATATATAATTATTAAGTTATTAAATTATTTAATAATTAAGATATATACTTTTGATTTAACGTAAAAGTATAAGCAAACTTCATTTTTGATAACGTATTTTTTGTTTTTCTGATTTACGATTTCTTTGCGTGTGCGATTATCTATCATTTCCTGGACGATCTTTTGGATGTAATGTCAGTGAACGGGATCTGGGCAAACGAGCTGTAATTGGCTAAGTACTGTTTCAGATCTATCTTTTTTTGTGGAGCTGCCCTTATGGTCCCTCGTTATTCTCGTCCTCAGATGACGGCAATCTGGTCCAGCGTTAATCGTTATCGTATCTGGTTCGAGATAGAGGCTCTTGCTTGCGAGGCTATGGCTGAAAAAGGGGTAATTCCCGCAGAAGCGGCCAAAATTATCCGCGAAAAGGGCGATAAGGCCATGGCGGCCTTTTCTGAGCAGGATGTTGCCAGAATTGATGAAATTGAAGCTGAAACTCGTCACGACGTTATTGCTTTTCTGACATGGCTTGCTGAAAAAGTTGGGCCGGAAAGTCGTTTTGTTCATTTGGGCATGACATCTTCCGACGTTCTTGATACCTGTCTCGCGGTGCAGATGACACAGGCGGCAGATTTGTTATTGCAGGATCTGGATGCCGTTCTGGGTGCACTGAAAAACCGTGCCTTTGAGCATAAATATACAGTTACGATCGGGCGGAGTCACGGTATTCATGCTGAGCCTACCAGTTTTGGGCTCAAGCTTGCGGGACATTACGCTGAATTCAAGCGCAATCGCAAACGCCTTCTCGAAGCGCGTGCGGAAATTGCGGTTTGTGCCATTTCTGGTGCTGTAGGCACATATGCCCATATCGATCCTGCCATAGAATCTTACGTGGCAAAGCACCTTGGCTTGCAGGTTGAGGATGTTTCCACGCAGGTCATTCCGCGTGATCGCCATGCTGCCTTTTTTTGCACATTAGGTGTTATTGCCAGCGGGATAGAGAGGCTGGCTGTTGAGGTTCGTCACCTTCAGCGTTCAGAAGTGCGTGAGGCAGAAGAGTTCTTCCATGCGGGGCAGAAAGGCAGTTCTGCCATGCCCCATAAACGCAACCCTGTGCTTTCGGAAAATCTGACGGGACTTGCCCGTCTTGTACGTTCCTATGTTGTGCCCGCGCTGGAGGATGTGGCTCTCTGGCATGAACGTGACATCAGCCATTCTTCTGTTGAGCGTAATATCTGCCCGGATGGTACGGTCGTCATGGATTTTGCCCTGATGCGTCTTGCTTCCATGATGGAAAAGCTGGTGATCTATCCTGACCAGATGATGGCCAATGTGGAAAGCCTGGGTGGGGTTGTTCATTCCGGCGAGGTGCTGCTGGCTCTTGCACGTGCTGGCTATTCACGCGAAGAGGCTTATTCCATTGTTCAGAAAGCGGCCATGGCAACATGGACAAAACTGAACACGCCCGAAGGAAAAACATTCAGGGAAAATCTGGAGGCTGATCCTCTTGTTTCAGGTCGCCTGGATAAGGCTGTGATTGACGATGCGCTGGATCCTGCCCGTCATCTCAAGGCGGTTGATATGATTTTCGAGCGGGTTTTTGCCGGGTAACCACAAGGGTAAACTTAAAAAGGGTGACAGAATTATTCTTTGGTCTCCCTTTTCTGAAAGTCTCTATGCTAAAAGAGGTTGGTAACTGTTTTTTGGACGAGGACTGTATTTCATGGCCCGTGGTCGGCAAATTTACGAGGGTAAGGCCAAGATACTCTATGAAGGCCCTGAAGCTGGCACTATCATCCAATATTTCAAGGATGACGCAACAGCAGGAAATGGCGCCAAAAGCGGCGTGATTACAGGGAAAGGTGTCCTGAATAACCGTATCAGCGAGTATCTGATGATGCGGCTTAAGGAGATTAACATCCCGACGCATTTTATCCGCCGGCTGAATATGAGAGAACAGCTTGTAAGAGAAGTGGAGATCATTCCGCTCGAAGTGGTTGTGCGCAATGTTGTGGCAGGCTCACTTGCTAAGCGGTTCGGGCTGGAAGAGGGAGAGCGCCTGCCGCGTGCCCTTATTGAGTTTTATTATAAGAATGATGCGCTTAATGATCCGTTAGTGTCAGACGAGCATATTATTACGTTTAACTGGGCTTATCCTCATGATCTTGACGAAATCAGCGCCTTGAGTCTGCGCGTAAATGATTTTCTGACAGGGCTTTTTGCCGGGGTTGGGATCACGCTTGTTGATTTCAAACTGGAATTTGGTCGCTTGTGGGAAGGTGACGAGATGCGCATTGTCCTGGCTGATGAGATTTCACCTGATAATTGTCGTCTCTGGGATTCCCGCACGAATGAAAAGCTTGATAAAGACCGTTTCCGCCGCGATATGGGGAAGGTTGAGGAAGCTTATCAGGAAGTGGCCCGTAGACTGGGTATTTTGCCAGAGTCCAATAGCTGACATCGTTATCAGGGGGCCTGATAACGGAAAAATGTGACCTCGGAGGGGGTATTGTGAAAGTTCGTGTGTTTGTCTCACTAAAAGAAGGCGTGCTAGATCCGCAGGGTAAAGCTGTCGGTCATGCGCTTGAGTCCCTTCATTTTAAAGGCGTGAAAGATGTTCGCATCAGCCGCGTTGTTGATCTTGAACTGGATGTCAGCTCCGTTGAAGAAGCCAGAAAAGAGGGCGAGGCCATGGCCCATGCCCTTCTTGCCAATGAAGTGATTGAAGATTTTGTCGTGGAGGTTCTGTCGTGAAATTCGCATCAGCTTTAATGATGGGTGCTCTGGCTTTTGGTGCCCTCTCGGTTTCTGCCGTTCCGGCTCATGCCCAGCGTGTTTCCAAGGTAACGGGAAAATCTCTCGGGCAGATGTGCACCAATCAGAAAGCCCTGAAACTTTGTGATGCCTATCTTGCCGGCGTGATGGACAGTGAGGTCTGGTCGCGCGACTATGCGGTGTATCAGCATGACAAAGCTCCTGTCGCTTTCTGTGTAGCGCCAGCGACAACGACAGATCAGGTAAGAACAGCTGTTGTGTCTTGGCTGAAGGGACATGCGGACTCTCTTTCCCAGCCTGCGGGGAAAGCTGTTTACTTGGCTTTGCATGAGTCCTATCCCTGTGGTGACAAGGTCAATAGCTCTTCGCCGGCCAAAGAGGGATCATCTCAATGAAAACAGGGATTGTCGTTTTTCCCGGTACGAACCGGGAGCGCGACATGGTTCACGCCATAGAGCGTGTATCAGGACGGAAGCCGACGCTTTTATGGCATCAGCAGGAGAGTGTTGAGGGGCTTGATCTGGTCATATTGCCCGGGGGGTTCAGCTATGGAGACTATCTTCGTAGCGGGGCTATGGCGGCGCATTCTCCGATCATGAAGGCTGTCAGGCAGTTTGCGGAGAAGGGCGGCTATGTCCTGGGTGTCTGTAATGGCTTTCAGATTCTGACTGAAGCACGCTTGTTGCCGGGGGCCCTGCTCCGTAATGCCGGGATGCGTTTTCTCTCGCAAGATTGTTTCCTGAAGGTCGAAACATCTGAGAGTGCCTTTACCTGTGGTTGGCATAAAGGTGATGTCTTCCGGGCTCCTATGGCCCATGGTGATGGTAATTACACGGCGTCTCCTGAAACATTGAAGCGTCTTGAAGGAGAAGGGCGTGTTGCCTTCCGCTATTGCGATGGGGAAGGGCGTGTCGAGCCAGCGAATATGGCCAGTAATCTGAATGGTAGCGCACAGGCCATAGCCGGGATCCTCAGTGACAATAAACGTGTTTGCGGTCTGATGCCGCATCCTGAAAATTTAACCGATGCTCTGACAGGTGGCACAGACGGGGTGCCGCTTTTCAAGGGACTTGTGGAGACGCTAAGCCGATGAGTGTGACCGTAGATGCCGCTTTGGCACAGTCTTTCGGTTTGACCAATGATGAGTACGGGACCGTTCTTTCCATCATGGGCCGGACGCCCAGCCTGACAGAGCTGGGTATTTTCTCGGTTATGTGGTCAGAACATTGTTCTTATAAATCATCACGTCTTCATCTCAAGACGCTCCCGACGAAGGCGCCATGGGTCATTCATGGTCCCGGTGAAAATGCTGGTGTTGTGGATATTGGTGAGGGGTTGGCCGCTGTCTTCAAGATGGAAAGCCACAACCATCCTTCGTTCATCGAACCCTATCAAGGAGCGGCGACGGGTGTTGGTGGTATTCTGCGTGATGTTTTCACGATGGGCGCCCGGCCTGTGGCCAATCTCAACGCATTGCGTTTTGGTGATCCCAGAGAAGCAGATACATGCCGTGTCGTGAACGGCGTCGTGCGTGGTATTGGCGGCTACGGCAATTGCGTGGGTGTGCCGACTGTTGGCGGTGAGGTCAATTTTCATCGTGCCTATAATGGTAATCCGCTTGTTAATGCGATGACTGTCGGGATTGCAGCACAGGACAGGATTTTCCTGTCAGCTGCGGCTGGTGTGGGGAATCCTGTTGTTTATGTCGGTTCAAAGACAGGACGTGACGGGATTCACGGTGCAACGATGTCATCAGCCGAGTTTGACGAGGAATTAAGCTCCAAGCGCCCGACTGTGCAGGTTGGTGATCCGTTTACTGAAAAACTTCTCATTGAAGCGTGTCTGGAGCTGATGGCGACTGATGCTGTTATTGCCATTCAGGATATGGGAGCGGCGGGTCTGACGTCTTCGGCAGTCGAGATGGCAAGCAAGGGTAATGTCGGGATTGAGCTTGATCTTGATCATGTGCCACAGCGCGAAACGAATATGACGGCTTATGAGATGATGCTTTCCGAGAGTCAGGAACGCATGCTCATGGTACTGCGTCCAGATCGGACGGAGGAAGCACGTCGTATTTTCGAGAAATGGGAGCTGGATTTTGCCGTGATTGGTGTCCTGACCGACACCGGCAATATTACGGTCAGACACAAAGGCGTGGTTGAGGCGGATATTCCTCTCGGGCCACTTGCCGATCAGGCACCGCTTTATGATCGTCCGATCCAGCCAGTAGCGAAAGCCGCGGTTTTGGAGGTACCCGATTCTCCTGTCAGTCTTGAAGAAGCGCTCAAGATTTTGGTTGCATCACCGGATCTGGCTTCGCGCGCCTGGATTTGGAATCAGTATGACAGCACAGTAGGCGGTCAAACCATAAAGCGCCCTGGTGGAGCTGATGCCGCGATTGTGCGTGTGGAAGGCACGAACAAGGCACTTGCCCTGACGACTGATTGTACACCTCGTTATGGTCAGGCTGATGCCTATTGTGGTGGGGCGCAGGCCGTTGTTGAGGCATGGCGCAATATTACGGCAACTGGTGCGACGCCACTGGCTGTAACGGATAACCTCAATTTTGGCAGTCCCGAAAACCCCAGGATTATGGGACAGTTTGTTGAGGCCATCAAAGGGATGGGGGAAGCTTGTCGGGCTCTGGATTTCCCTGTCGTCAGCGGAAATGTCTCACTCTATAACGAGACCCGCTCCGAAAATGGCCAGGCTGTCGCCATTCAGCCTACGCCAGCCATTGGCGGGCTTGGTGTTCTTGAGGATGCGAGTAAGGCCGTTGGCCTGGCGCTGCCGGAAGAAGGTGAGATTCTTCTGGTAGGTGAGACGGCAGGCGAGCTTGGCCAATCTCTCTGGTTGCGGGAAGTCTGTGGTCGTGAAGAGGGGGCTCCTCCAAAAATTGACCTGCAGGCAGAACGCCGGAATGGTGATTTTGTGCGTTCCCATATCCTTGATGGATCTATTACAGCTTGTCATGATGTTTCAGATGGTGGATTGCTCATCACGGTAGCTGAAATGGCCATGGCGGGTCATCATGGCTGTGAGTTGGCTCCAGCGCCACAGGGTACCAAATCGCATGCGTTTTGGTTCGGCGAAGATCAGGCGCGTTATGTTGTCGTGACACGCAAAAGTGATGTTCTGATTCAGGAAGCACAGCGGACCGGCGTGCCAATGTTCCATCTGGGTGTTATCAAGGGTGACAGAATAAAAATAGGAACAGAAATGAATTGTGATCTGGTGACATTGCGCACGCTTCATGAAGCATTTCTGCCCCATTTGATGGGAGAAACCGAATAATGCCCATGTCAGCGGAAGAAATAGAGGGAATTATCCGTAAAGCTCTTCCTGACGCCCGGATTGAAATTCAGGATCTCGCTGGTGATGGGGACCATTATGCCTGTGAGGTCAGGAGTGAGGCTTTTCGGGGGCTTCCTATGGTCAAACAGCATAAGCTGGTTTATGACGCTTTTGGAAAACGTATGGGAACTGACCTTCATGCCTTGTCTGTGAAGACGAAGCTCCCCTCGTAAGGATTATATTTTCATAAGTTCAGGGGGTTGACGTTCTGTTCTGGCGTCCTATCTCCTGACACGGATTTTAGAGTGCTTTCGCGTAATGAAGCACGCAAGGATTAGACCGAAATGCCTGAGACAGTTCTTCAAGATATCCAGAACATGATAAATGCCAACGATATCATGTTATTCATGAAAGGCGACAAGCTCTTTCCACAATGTGGATTTTCGGCGCGTGTTGTCCAGATTCTGAATCATGTTGGTGTTCCTTTCGAGACGTGTAATGTGCTGGAGGATCCTGCCATTCGTCAGGGGATTAAGGATTTCTCGCAATGGCCGACTGTTCCCCAGCTTTTTGTGAAGGGTGAGTTTATCGGTGGGTGCGATATCGTGACCGACATGTATCAGAGCGGTGAACTTGAGACGTTGCTGGTCGATAAAGGGCTTTTAAAAGGTCATTCGTGAACTTGATTTTACCTGCAAAGCGGTGGTAATCACCGCTTTTTTACAGGATTTTTATAATTTTATTTATTTTTTTGATATAAGTCCTGTTGTGTCACGAAGAAATTCTGTAAGTTCCATGCGGATAGTGTTTAGGGAGTTTTGCTGATGTCTTTTTTGCGCCTGTGGAAAGGGTTTGCTCTGGTTGGGGTTGTGAGTGCACCTTTACTTGTTGGAAGCTTTGCAAAAGCAGCTCCTCGTGAAATTACGGAATATGAAGCCCGCAAGCTGACCTTCGCTGCACTGACGGCAACTCCTGTGTTTCATCATTATCGTCCCCATAGTGCGAAAAGTTCTTATGCCATGGCAAGTCGCAAGACTCGTACAAGCACGGTAAGGACAGTAGCTTATCATGGCCATGTTGTGACGCGACACGTCCGTAACAGGCATCAGCGTCACGGTTAAACTTTTTAAATAGGAGGATGCTCTCAGCAGAGTCTGAGAGCATCCTCTATGAACTCTATTCCGCCTATTTGGTCGACGAGTGCGAGGTCGATTCGTGTGTTCGTCCTGATCCAGTCGGGGTGTGTGTTTATCACATAATCGAAAGAAGCAAGGAGGCGTTGTGCTTGCCTCCTGCCCAGTGCAAAGGCGCTTTCGTAAAGCGTTCTGCGCTGTTTTACTTCAATGGCGATGAGCCAGTTTTCATCTGATATAACCAAGTCGATTTCGCCGAAAGGCGTTCTGTAGCGGTGGGCGAGCAGTGTATAACCTGTCTCCCGTAAAATAGCCATAACCGCCTTTTCAGCCTCAAGGCCCGTTTGATAGGCTTTTGCGCCTTTGATCTGGCGAGAGGCTGATGGCAGGTCCCCTTCAGGAGCGTTGGTCACGAAGAAGCTGCGCAGCTTCAAGAGCAAAATAGGTTAAAATACCGCTACATCCAGCGCGCCTGAAGGCAAGGAGACTTTCCATAATTGTCTTTTCGCGGTCGAGCCAACCATTCTGTATGGCTGCCATCATCATCGCATATTCACCGGAAACCTGATAAGCGAAAACCGGTGCCAGGAAATTGTCCTTTACGCGCCGGATGATATCAAGATAAGGCATGCCTGGCTTGACCATGACCATATCGGCTCCTTCCTGGAGGTCCATTTCGACTTCGCGAAGGGCTTCATCGGAATTGGCAGGATCCATCTGGTAGGTTTTCTTGTCGCCGGAGAGGAGGCCACCCGAACCGAGAGCGTCCCTGAAAGGACCATAAAAGGCAGAAGCATATTTCGCGGCATAGGACATGATACGGGTATTGACGTAGCCGTGGTCATCAAGGATTTCGCGAATAGCACCAATACGACCATCCATCATGTCGGAAGGGGCAATGATATCAATTCCTGCCTTGGCCTGATTGAGGGCTTGACGTGCCAGAACCTCGACTGAAGCATCATTGACAACGTAATTATCGCTGATTAGGCCGTCATGACCGTGGCTGGTGTAAGGATCCAAGGCGACATCACCAATCAGCCCCAGTTCAGGATAAGTTTTTTTGAGCAGACGAGTAGCGCGGCACATAAGATTATCAGGATTCAGGGCTTCTGAACCTTTTTCATCCCTTACGTCCATGGGCGTGACGGGGAAGAGGGCAATCGCTGGAATGCCGAGTTCGACAGCCTGCCTTACATGTTCAATCAATCGGTCGAGACTGACTCTGACAACGCCAGGCATGGCCTTTACTTCTTGACGCTGGTTAGTGCCTTCACACACAAAAACCGGCCAGATCAGATTATCGACATGAAGTCTGTGTTCGGCAACCATGCGCCTGGTAAAAGCATCATAACGGTTGCGCCTGAGACGTGTGTAAAGATGGTTGGGCATGACGGATCCTTTTCTAGGGCTGGTTGCGCGGGTTTTCCGCAGCGGCTTCCTTTACGAGTTTGCTATTGTGGCGACTATAGCAGAAATAAATTATGACGCCGATGGCAAGCCAGACAAAGAGGCGCAGCCAGGTTGCGATATTCATGGAAACCATGACGGAGCCGCATGAGAGAATGCCGAGAATGGGGACAAGGAAAGCCCCTCCCGGGACACGGAAGAGACGTGGCATTTCAGGGGCACGAAGCCTCAGGACCAGAACGCCAAGGCACACGATAACGAAAGCGAGCAAAGTCCCGATGGATGTCATTTCGCCCAGTACATTGATAGGCAAGCATGCAGCAAGGACGCTGCTGGCGACCCAGGTAATGCTATGAGAGAAAATAGGTGTACGTGTACGTGGGTTAAGATGATTGAAGATTTTTGGCATGAGACCATCGCGTGCCATGGAGAGCGCAACACGACTTTGTCCGAGAAGCAGGCCGTAGATGACAGAAATATAGCCGAGCATGATGCCAATTTTTACCAGAACACCAAACCATGTGATGTGAATTTTATCCAGCACGGTCGCAACAGGATTCGCATTATTGGCAAGTTCGTGATAATCGACCACGCCGACCAGGACAGAGGAGAAAATGGCGTAGACGATAGCCGTGATAACAAGGCTGCCCAGAATCCCAAAAGGAATATCTCTTTGTGGATTACGGGCATCCTGGGCGGCTGTTGAGACGATATCGAAACCGATATAGGCAAAGAAGATCAATCCTGCTGCCCTCATGACCCCACTGAAACCAAACTCACCATAGTGGCCTGTATTGGGGGGGATGAAAGGATGAAAATTCGCACTATTAATGTGAGGTAGACAGATCGCGGTGACGCTGATGATGATCAGGAGTTTCAATGCGACGATCATGGCGTTGACTCGGCTGGATTCAGAAACGCCAATCATCAGAAGAAACGTTACAAGCAGAAGAATCAGGATTGAGGGTGCATTGAACCACGCGTGCGCCATGGAGCCATCAGCCAGTTGTACGAGAGCGAAGCTGGAAGAGGTCAGGCGGGGATCAAGAGTGATGCCCCAGTCTCTTAATAGTGAAATGCAATAGCCTGACCAGCTTGAGGCCACGGCGGAGGCGTTAACGGTATATTCCAGAAACAGATCCCAGCCGATAATCCAGGCAACACCTTCGCCCATGGCAACGTAAGCGTAGGAGTAGGCTGATCCGGCAATGGGGATCATACCTGCAAGTTCTGCATAGCAAAGCCCGGCGAAGCCGCAGGCAATGGCGGCGATGATGAAGGAGAGAACAACGCCAGGGCCTGCATATTGACCAGCAGCAACGCCACTCAGGGAAAATAATCCGGCCCCGATGGTGACCCCGACCCCGAGCAGAACAAGTTGCCAGGCACCAAAAACACGCTTGAGTTCCGGTCCGGAATTGTTTTGTGATGCTAATGAATCAAGTGACTTGGTCCGCCAGAAGGGCCGATTCATAAAAAGATACTCCCCTTGTTTCGATAATGTAATAAATTAAGCGATATGTTCAGTTCTTGTCCATGCCCAACAGGCTTTTTTTCGAGCCATATAACGCATAGACGATCATGCCAATAGCCCACCAACCCAGTAATCTTATCCATGTTCCTCCATCCAGCGACACCATGACGGCTCCGCAGGACAGGATACCAAGTATGGGGACGAGAAAGGTTCCGCCCGGGACACGGAACAGTCTGTCCAGATTGGGTTCCCTGTGGCGCAGGATTATGACCCCGCAACAAACCACGATAAAGGCGAATAATGTTCCGATAGATGTCATATTGCCCAATGTGCTGATGGAGAATGTGCCCGCAAGCAGCCCGGCCATAAGGAAGCAGAGTATATGGGCATTCCATGGTGTGCGTGTCTTCTGGTTTACTTTACCGAAGAAAGGGGGCAGCAGACCATCCTGTGACATGGTCAGGGCAATGCGGCTCTGTCCTAGCAACATGCCATAAAGGACAGATATATATCCGAGTGTGACGCCGAGCTTAACCAGTGTGGCAAGCCAGGGCATGTGGACCATATCTATGGCAGTGGCAACAGGATTGGCGTCATTGACCATGGAACGATAATTGACAACGCCAACAAGTACAGCAGCGAAAGCGACATAGATCAGGGAACAGATCACCAGAGTGCCTATAACTCCAATCGGAATATTACGTTGGGGATTTTTGGTGTCCGCTGTGGCGGAAGAAACGATATCAAATCCGAGATAGGCAAAAAACGCCATGCCTGCAGCCCGCATGACGCCACTAAAACCGAAATGTCCGAATTCCCCTGTATTGGGGGGAATAAAAGGCTCATAATTATCATGCTGTATGTGTGGTAAACAGACCGTAATAACACTGACAATGACGAACATTTTGATAATGACGACAACTATATTGATACGGCTTGATTCCGTCGTGCCACGCATAAGAAGGAGCGTGATGCAGAAAAGGATAAGTAAGCTCGGGACATTGAACCATGCTTCTGTCTGGCTGCCATCAGGCATGGTAACTTGTGTGAAGGAGGGAGCTGTCAGGCGTGGATCAAGGACGATGCCCCAGCCTCGTAGCAGGGAAGCAAGGTAGCCCGACCAGCTTGAGGCGACGGCGGCGGCACCGACAGTATATTCCAGAACCAGATTCCAGCCGACAGACCAGGCGGCGACCTCTCCAATGGAGGAGTAGGTGTAGGAATAGGCAGAGCCCCCAGACGAAATGAGTCCGGCAAGCTCGGCATAGCAGAGTCCGGCAAAACCGCATGCAATGGGGGCGATAAGGAAAGAGAGAATAACCGCTGGTCCTGCATGTTGTCCTGCTGCAACACCTGTCAGTGAAAAGAGTCCGGAACCTACCGTAATTCCCACGCCAAGAAGAATGAGATGCCAGGGGCCAAAAATCCGTTCTAAACCCGACTGATTCGCATTGTCATTATTAATTGGTTTCCTGCGCAGGAAAGCATGATTCATAAGGCGGTCCCCGAGATTTACGACAAAATGATAATCCTTTTCAGGAGAGAATAGACGGGCTTTGCGTCTGCGCCTATATAGGGGGAACTACTTTTTCACGGAGACTACGACGATAATGACTCAGCATGCCGGTCAATTCGACCTCAAATCGTTTTTTCACAACCCGCTTTCCGACAGGGATCCTGAAATCAATGCTCTGCTGGGAGCCGAATTAAAACGCCAGCAGGATGGGATTGAACTGATTGCTTCTGAGAATATGGCGTCTTTTGCCGTGATGGAAGCGCAGGGTTCTGTTCTGACCAATAAATATGCCGAAGGACTGCCTGGTCGTCGCTATTATGGTGGTTGCAGTGAGGTGGACAAGGTTGAGGAGATCGCCATTGCGCGTCTGAAAAAGCTTTTTGGGGCCGAATTTGCCAATGTACAGCCTCATAGCGGAGCCAATGCCAATCAGGCTGCTTTTATGGCGCTGGGCAAACCTGGGGATACCATTCTCGGAATGAGTCTGGCAGCAGGTGGGCATCTGACGCATGGTGCTGCTCCCAATTATTCCGGCAAATGGTTCCATTCTGTCCAGTATGGCGTCCGGGGCGAAGATGGTCTTCTTGATTATGAAGAGATGGAACGTCTTGCACGTGAGCATAAGCCTACAATCATTGTGGCAGGCAGTTCGGCCTATCCTCGCGTCATTGATTTCCCGCGCTTTCGCAAGATTGCTGATGAAGTTGGCGCTTATTTAATGGTTGATATGGCTCATTTTGCTGGTCTGGTTGCCGCTGGTCTTTATCCAAGCCCGGTACCCTATGCGGATATTACAACGACGACGACGCACAAGACATTGCGTGGACCTCGTGGTGGTGTGATCATGACCAATGATGCGGAGCTGGCCAAGAAGATCAATTCTGCTGTGTTTCCTGGATTGCAGGGTGGTCCACTGATGCATGTTATTGCGGCCAAAGCGGTCGCTTTTGGCGAGGCTCTTCATCCCAGTTTCAAGACATATCAGCAGAATGTGCTGAATAATGCACGCGCTTTGGGCGATGAGCTGAAAAAACTTGGCTTTGATATTGTCACAGGGGGGACAGATAGTCACCTCGTGCTTGTTGATCTGCGTCCCAAAAAGGTAACTGGCAAACAGGCGGAGGCTATGCTCGAAAAAGCGGGTATTACGGCCAATAAGAACGCAATTCCGTTTGATCCTGAAAAGCCGTTTGTAACGTCTGGCGTTCGTCTTGGCGCACCAGCAGCGACAGCACGCGGTTTTGGCGAGGCAGAGTTCCGTCAGGTTGCTAACATGATCAATGATGTGTTGAGTGCCGGTGAAAGTGATGAAGCGACGATTCAGCGTGTTCATCAGGACGTGATGGAGCTGTGTCGCCGCTTCCCGATCTATGATCGTGCTTGTGGTTGAAAATCAGGGTTTTCTGATACCGGGTGTTATTTCCCGGTATCAGAAATTCTTATTTATCCAGAGTTTCAGGCGTAATGATACGGATGCGATGGTGGATTGTCTGTTCAATCTCGCGCAAAAGCTGTCGTTCTGTGCCTGTAACCAGTGAAATGGCTTTGCCTTTTCGCCCTGCCCGGGCGGAACGCCCGATACGGTGAATATAGAGTTCCGGGCTCTTGGGCAGATCAACATTAATAACGAGAGAGAGTTCGTCCAGATCCAGCCCGCGCGCGGCTATGTCAGTGGTGACAAGACAACTCACTGTCCCGGTCTGAAGCTGTTCCAGGACTTTTGTACGGTCATTTTGTTTGAGATCGCTATGGAAGCTCGCGGCTTTGAAACCCCATGAACGTATCTTTCGTGCCAGTTCATCGGCAGATTTTTTTGTGTTGACGAAAATTATGATCTGACCGCCGGGAGTATGGTGGCTGATAATTTTTCGGGTAAGGGCTTCCTTTTCGTCTTCATGAAGAAAGAGAGCCCGTTGCTGTAATCTTATGGGTGTTTTTGTTTCTTCCTCCAGATCAATGGCAACCGGATTGCGTGTCACTTTTTTGGCGAAATGCCGTACAGTGTCAGGTAAGGTTGCTGAACAGAAAATTGTCTGGGGGTGCTCTCCGAGATAAGGAATAAGAGCGGTCATGCTCTGGGTAAATTCTTCATCAAGAAGGCGATCGGCTTCATCCAGTACCAGATAATCAATCTGGCTCAGGTCGAGCTCTCCTTTTTGTACGAAATCAAGAAGGCGCCCGTGAGTGGCTATGATGATATCCACACCCTCTTTCATGGAGTTCAGCTGTTGCTCCCTTGAGGTGCCTCCACACAGAACACGTGTTCTGAAACTGAGATCACGAGCCAGCTGACGGCAGATTCCGGCAGTCTGATGGGCCAGATCGCGTGTCGGTTCCAGAATGAGACAGGTGGGGGTATGATGGTAAAACTCCCCCTCTTCCTGCTGTCTGTCCGCAAGTCTCTGGAGAGCTGCTAGCAGAAAGGTCGCTGTTTTTCCGCTTCCCGTCTGACTGGGAAGAAGAACGTCTTTCCCTTGTAACAAAGGGGGGATACCTTTTTGCTGTATGGGCGTGGGTTTGATGAAACCGAGTTTTTGTGTGGCACGGCATAATAGGGGATGCAGTCCGAGAGCGTCAAAACCATTCAGGGCTTCGTCGGAAGGGGATGGGAGGGAAGAATTTTGTGTCATAAACCTGAAATTACACTTATGTCTGGCCTGTCTGAAATAGGGTCGTGATATAAAATGCCGATTCATGCAACGCTTATCGCTGAAAATTATGCAGGACATCTTTCCCAGGGGAAAGGACTGGCTGAACGTGCGGGATTCAGCTGGGATTTCCAACCCGTTATTTTCAGGAAAAAAGGTCTGATTCCGCGACTTGTTTTTCGTTCCGGTTTTCAGACGCTGCGTCAGATAGAGCCTGTAATCCTGACGCCACAGACAGAAATTATTATCAGTATGGCAGGCAAAGGCAGTCGTGTCGCGGCGCTTTTAGGAAAACGGTATAATCTCCCGGTCATACAGATACAGGATCCTCGTATGTCGGTACGGGATTTTAGCCTTGTGATTGTCAATGAGCATGATCGCCTTCGGGGGGACAAAGTCGTGACCATTCGTACGGCCCTGCATGGAGTGACAGAAGAAAAACTCTCTCAAGCGCGACAAAAATGGAAGCCCGTCATTCGTCAGACAAATAGGCGGATTCTGGGCGTTCTTCTGGGGGGCACAAATGGTCGTTATGTTTTTGAGGAGCGGGAAGCCGCAAAGCTGTCAGAGCAAATCAGGGATTTTATAATCCTTCATCAGATGGAATGCATCATCACATCTTCAAGGAGGACATCAGAGAAGGCTCTTTTTCTCATGAAGACTTTTTTGCAGCCTTATGGCGTGCGTTTTCTGTCAGGGGAGGGAGAAGAAAATCCCTATCTGGGGATTTTGGCCTGCTCAGATTGTCTGGCAGTGACGGAAGACAGCGTTTCGATGATTTCCGAAGCTGTGGCAACATCCTGTCCGGTAGGGATTTTACCTCTTTCAGGACATTCAGGACGTCTCAGATCCTTCGTTGAAGGATTGCAAGAGGTGGGGCGCGTTGTCGCTTTTGACAAGAATATGCCTCTTTTGCCTATGGAAAAACTTGACGATACGCCTTTGGCGGTAGAGAGAATAAAACAGAAATTGAAGTGTTAAGAGAGTCTGGCATGATTAATGTTTCGACATTTGGTCCCGAAGGCGGAAATGTACTTTACAAAGCCCTGTCACATCCTTTGGCTGTCGGACCTCTCGAGGCATTGCAGGAAAGCCTGAAAGGTCAGCCTGTTGCCGTCTATGATCCCGATCATTACTTTGAAACCTTTATTGGGCTTTATCCTGACTTTGAGATCACGACCTTTCTGACTCATCAGACTGAAAAACTCGGTCAGCCAGCGCCTTTCGGCAAAACATGGCAGGCTCTGTTGGATTTGCCTGATTGTAAGGAAAAACACGTTCTGGTGCTTTCTTTCGAGAAGGCCAAAATGCAGCACAGGCTGAGTGACCTTCTGGGAGATCGTCAGCTTTATACGCTTGAGCCAGCCCGCCTACCGGAAAAGTTCCTTCAGGAGGGGCTGTTTTACCTTGATAAATGCAATTTTGCGACTAATTTTGCATTCTTTCGAGATAATGACCAGTTCTCAACACGTCTGACAACGGCCAATTATTGGTCAAATTACGCCGCTCATAATGTTACGTATTGGTTCCAGCTTTTTGGTGAGGCGGGGCAGGTTCTGGCGCAGTGGGAAGAACCGGTGGAGACGGCCGGGGCGAGCGTCATTGTCGATAGCCGAGCTATATGCAGGCGGTTTGGCCTTTCGTCCTTTACGGGGCAGCTTTTTGTGCATGTGATCGGAGCCAGGGGGCATGACGTCGTCAAATATGCCCTTGATACAATAGGCCATAATGGCAATCCCAGCCTGTCTGTAACGCATGATGCCAATGCCTGGCCTTCTGACCGTTTTGGTTCCCTACCGGCTCCGGCTGAAGATGAGACTTTACTGGTCTGGTTGCAGAACAGCCATGGCGTTGCGATCCCTGCCGGTTCGCTGGCTTTCAGGGTCATGGGTACAGATGACGAACGGATCTACGATCATGAGATGAATCCCTATGAAACAGTCGCTCTCGACTTGGGGAAACTCTTCCCTGATGTTCGCTGGCCGGCGCAGTTTGAAATGAGAGCTGGGAAGTATCTTGTACGCCCTCGTTACGAAATCAGTGAAGGAAGGAGGACCCGCATCGCTCATTTAAATGTTATGCGTGCGGATCTAAGACCTGATGAAGCCCTGAGCCACCTTCACCCATCATTAGGACGCGGCATCTTACTACCTTTCCCCATCCTGCCACCAGAACATTTTGAGACGTTCCTGCAACCTAATCCCATGTCGGAGACTGTCGAGACGCTTCCTTTACGGGTTGATCTTTTTGATCATCAGGGTCAGGCCATGGGATCGCATTTCCTTGGGAATTTGAAAAGGAATCATAAGGGTGCTGTCGCCATTCATGATCTGGTTGCAGAAGCTGGGCATGGCGAACTTGTTTATGATTTCAGGGAAGGTGGCATCGCTGATGGATGGCTTCACGCCATGATGCGGTACCATAATCGCTGTTCAGACCATAAGGCGGAAACGAGTTTTGGCGGGCACATTTTTAATACGCTTATGACATGGCGTAATGAACCGCAATCCTATTCAGGCCCGGCACCGGGCCTTACGACGAGGCTATTTCTCAAGCTTGGTCTGGTGGATGAGGGACGTCAGCTACGGACATTCTGCCAGCTTATCTATCCTTGTTCTGGCGAGAAGCGTCCTCCTTCAGTAACCGTTCTCTATCTTTATGCCAAAGATGGTTCTTACGTGACTGAGAAAACGGTCTCTATCAAGGCGTCTGGTTCCATGATTATCTATCCGGATGCGGTTTTCTCGGAAGAAGAGTTGAAACAGGCTGGTCAAGAAGGGCATATCATTATCCGCGATCTGACTTGCCGCCTTTTCGGTTATCATGGCGTAGAGAATGAGGAAGGCGGCTTCTCGCTTGATCATATGTTCGGTTTTTAAGGCGTTTTATTAAATTTCCTCCTCTTGCCGTCCGGGGCGGAACTTGCTAAAAGGTGCTTACTTTTGGAAAGGATGCGTAGCTCAGCGGTAGAGCACTGCCTTCACACGGCAGGGGTCACAGGTTCAATCCCTGTCGCATCCACCATTATTTTCCTTGTAAATGGCTGTTTGGTGCGGAAGAGGCCGGTTATTCCGGCCTAATGGCGCTCTCTTTCAGATTCTACGCTACCTTGCTTCCAAGTTCTGCGATACTCCTTTCGGTTTGGTCTGCTTTGCTTTCGGCGAAGATAAGGCGCTTTTTGATCAGGATTGTGTTCTTGTGCTGTTTGAGCCAGGTCTTCCAGAAGGTGGCGCTCACCTGCGTTGAGCCTGTGCAATGGGTTAGATTATGGTGTTCAGGCGTAAATCTTCTGTCAGTTCGGGCACCGTTGAGCATGACGCTCCGTATGACAGGTGCGGGAGAGGGCGCATCCTGATGTAATATGTCGCTTTCAGACAGTTGAAGTGTAATGTCGGAAACAAGGCGGCACAGGACGGTTACTGTTGAAGTCATGTGATCAAATCCTCTGGTGATGTTCGGGATTAAAGGCTCATTTCTTTTTGACGGCAGGCTGGGAACTTGCCTGTAATGACGTTTTTCTTCCGGTTGAAAACAGATACGGGGGTGCTGGGATGTGACTCGTCTTCTTCAGGAGGGTTAAATCCCAACGTGTAAATTTTAATCCTGTCGAATGTGTTCATCAGCTCAAGCTGGGCGATTTTATCGTAATAAGGCTGTGCATATTGTTCAGCCATGCTGAGGATGTCCGCGGGTGCGGGAAGAGTAGTGTATTGTGCGTAACAGAGTCTTTGAAACGCGTCGCATAGTACATGGCCTGGTATGGCGGACAGTATTTTCACTGTGATGTCAATGCGTACAAAAAGTGCGCGACTGTCAGTGGGGTCGCGCACAATGCTGTTCAGGATTTCGAGGAGTTCCGTAACGAAATCTCTCAGACGCTGTGGAGATGGTGGTGCGAGATAACGGGCCTTCATGAGCTCGGCTATATGACGTGCTTCTTTAATAATGGAACGTGGGAGATAGGGGAGCTGTGAGGGAGAAAGGCTCTCGGACTGTTCCTGAAGGGCGTGTAGCAGGGCTGGGCTATAAATAATGTCGCTTTGGACGGTTTGTGTCGGAGGGCGATGATATGGGGTAACATTGCGGCTCATAATGTGATTTTAATCCATTATCTAAATTTTAACTTATAACGACCGACAATCCTTGCTGTTTGTCGCAATATAGTTTATGAAAGCAATGTAAGCATATACTACAATTTATGTAAAGTTATTCTTACGGTGTGTAGGTGATTTTTTTTCGATAGGGTGTAAGAATGACTTACGTTAACGAGAGCTTTTCCGATTATCTTAAGGACGCCATGAGCCGCGGTGGCGTCGGGACAGGTGAGCTCGCGGAGGTTTTGGGTGTTAAATCCCAGTCAGTCAGCCAGTGGCGTTCTGGAAGGACGCATCCCAAGGGGGAGTTTGTTGATCAGATCAGGGCTTATCTTAGCGACAGGATAAGCGAAAAGGGCGATGCTTGTTCTGGAATGAGCTTTCCCAAGCAGATTCAGAGTCGAGGGGGGTATGGGCTGGTTGCGATTCCTCAATATGATATTGAGGCATCCGCCGGTCCCGGTCTTGAAGTGCCGGATTGCCAAAACCCGGCTAAGGTCTGGACGATTCCGCGTGAGGCCTTGAGCGGCGTGCAGGCTACGTCACTGGCGAATCTGGCTATTATCATTGTGCGTGGTGAATCCATGCAGCCTGATTATCTGCCAGGTGAGCATGTTCTTATTGATACGGGCGACCGGGTCGTGACGCATGACGGTGCTTACGTACTGTGGAACAGCTTTGGCCTCGTCATAAAATTGATCCAGCTTCTTCCTCCGACGTCTCGCTCGGTAGCGCAGTTGCGCATTATCAGCAAGAACCCGGATTTTCCACCCTATGAAATGCCTGTTGAAGACGTACAGGTCAGTGGTCGTGTTGTAGGGAAATGGGTCTGGAAGTAAGGGATTGTAAGCCTGCCTTATAATATAACAAAGGCAGGCACAGACAGTTCTAGTAATTGGCCGACAGGTTGAACAGGAACGACCTTCCAATGGCAGGGGTGACGCGATTGGTGAAGAGGTTGCTGTAATTGAGGCGGTTGGCAAGGTTATAGCCGTTAAGAGCAAGGCGCCAGTGATTGCCGAATTCGTGCGAGATCATGGCATCAAAGTCAACAGTGGCAGGGACACGGGCTGTATTGCCGTTATCAAGCCAGACGCCTTCGCGCCATGTGATACCACCACCTACGCTGATATTATAGAGCGTGTGAGGCGCGATGGTATAGGTGCTCCATAGAGTGGCGGAGTTTTTGGGGACGTACTGAATCCTTTTACCAATATTGGCCGCTGTGTCAGATCCGGTGACACGGCTGTCATAAAAGGCATAAGTGCCGATAATGCTCCAGTTTTTGGTGATGTTACCTGAGACGCTTAGTTCAATACCCTGGTTTCTTTCCTTATCGGAAGAGGAGCTTACATCGCCGGTAGCAGGATCCGTAATGGTTGAGTTGTTTTTTTCGAGTCTGAAGAAAGCTGCAGTAAAGCCCATGCGACCATGAAAAGCGTTATATTTTGTCCCAAATTCATAAAGACGGCTGCGTTCAGGCTGGTAGCCTGAGTTTGTGGTATAGGGAGCGTTGCTGTTTGTGACATAAAGGCTGGTCGGCGTTGTGGCTTCGGCCCAGTTGAAATAAACCATGATATCGTCAGTAGGGGTGTACATCAGGCTGACGGTTGGGTTGATGGTAAATTCATCCTGACTGATATGTGTGTCCGGATTACTCTTGACGCCCCCTTTGGCGGCATAGTCACTGTACCACTGGTCAAAGCGGAAGCCGCCTTTGACGGAGAACCAGTTTGTCAGCCAGATCTGGTCCGAGAAGAAGAAACCGACATCAGTGGCGGAACCATCCTTGGTGCATTTCCTGCCGATGCCATTGGGGATGTTCGCCAGCCCCTTGGGGTTTTCGGCACAAGTAGAGCGTGCCAGCCCCGGAACATACATGGAGGGGTTGAGGAGGTTTGTGCCGCCTCTCGTCATATTATAGGGGTAGTTTTTACGGTGGTCCTCGACATGTTCAATATCAAAACCTGTAATAAGTTCGTGGCGGAACGTACCTGTTTTGAAGTGGGAGACGCCAGAGAAAACATCCTGAATGGACCAGTCATTTTGCCGATAAGGGTTGGGGCCGCCGAGCCCGCCATTGCGGGAGATTGTTGCCGTATAAGGGTGTGAGGAGAAAAAGGCCTTTTGGCATCCAGCGTTACAATTTGGCTGGGATGCCGAAAAATAGCGATGATAGATTCCGCCGCGCGTGTCATTATAGAGCGTCAGCCAGGGGGCGACTTTTGCGGTCAGTCGTCCGGTAATCATATCAGTGCTGACATCATCATGATCGAAATTGGTGCCGTACCAGTTATTGCGATTGACGCCATATTCCGTAATGGGCTTCCCTGCTCTGGAGCCCGGTTTATTGACAACCCAGACGCCATAATCGGGAATACGGTTATCATTCTGGTGGAAATAGTCTATGGTGTAGGAAATATCCTCGCCCATTCCGAAGGTAACGGACGGGGCTATACCCCAGCGATGGGAGTAAACACGGCGGCGCCCGACAACGTCATTTTCATTGCCCATGGCAGAAAGCCTGATAGCGGTTGTTTCATTGAGTTGCTGATTGACATCCAGCGTCCCGCGATAATAGGAGCCGGAACCACCGGAAAAAGCCCCTTGGTAGGAATTCCCTGCATGAGGCGTCTTGGAGACGATATTGATGGCTCCTCCCGTCGTTCCGTTACCGAAAACTTCTGAAGAAGGACCTTTAATGACGGAAATATGGTCGTAATAAAAGCTGTCGCGCGTATAGACGCCAAAGTCACGCAGGCCATTTTCGTAAATATCGTTTTGCGCCTGAAAACCGCGAATAAGGAACTGGTCACCCGACATGCCGCCTTCACCTTCGCCGACTGAAGCCGTAATACCGGGGACATTGCGCAGGGCTTCGTCAAGGGACTTGACGTTCTGCTGTTTCATGAGTTCCTGCGGCACAACGTTTACGGTTTGCGGCGTGTGCATGGCATCCTGTGGCATACGGCTCAGGCCGATAGGCTCGTTGAGGATGTTCATGGCGCTCGGGCGCTGCGCCTTGACCATGATATGTTCTTCGCCAGGAGGCTGTTTCTGATTATGATTCGCAACATCGGGTTGCTGCGAAGAGTGAGGGCTGGTCTTGGTATTATCCTGTTTTGCGTCAGATGTGCTGGTTTCGGCCAGAGCAGAAGAAAAACCCGTACAGGCAAGGCCTATCATGCCTGTAGCGAGAGGGACGGGACGAAGGCAGCGGCGAATGAATAAAGACGACATGGTTGGATCGATTCCATCCAGGAGTGGAAATTTCGATCACAGGAAAATCATAGTTGCGAACAATTTGCAATTGCAAACAAGCATGAAATTTATATCTCTGATAAACGTTACCCTTTTGCCACAGAAGAGTGCATCAATCTTTCACGACGCTCAGAACGCTGTGTGACATGGTTATGAGGTGCTCGCTGCACGTGCGGGGATGAACCATTCCATGCTGGCTCTTGTTGAGGACATCCATCCGGGCGACGCAGGATTATTGGGTACGCTGGACATTTAGCCAATACTTTACCAGCAGACATCAGACGCTCAACCTGTGCTTCATTCGATCATTCACGGCGTCCTCTATTGCCGCATTCAGGACGGCTCTTCTGCCTTGATTATTGAGCCGGAAGTCGGGCAATATTGGTTTTATGATCGTCTCTGGACGTGATCAGAGCAGGGTTGTAAAAAATCGCAAACCTGATCGACCAGGTTCATTCCGACGATGGGATATGCAAGATTGCGTTTATGTAGGAGGTTTCCTGAATAACGGCACTAACCAGTATATTCAGGCCACAGATGCAGGGTGGCGCATTGTGACGCCGGGCACTGTAGAAATACAGGCCAGCGACATCAATGCAAATTGTGATTTCAAAACGTCGGGAGATGTTATTGCTGGCGGAATTTCACTCAAGGGTCACACACAGCGGTGTGCAGTCCGGCGGTGGTTCTACAGGAGGGCCTCAGTGACTCTTCTGGCTGTCTGTTAGTGTGAAATCCACATCGAAATCTTTGGAGCCATCGGGATTGATATTCTTCTTATAGTCAGCAGGCATCCAGCACTTATTTGCAACAAAATGCTGGACTTCAAGAAGAAAATCTTTCCCACCTATACTCAGTTTCGGCTTGCAGTTAGTAGCGTGTATATGGCCCTCACGGTCGATACGCGACGAACCGCAATGTAAGATAACATGGCCTTCTCTACCCATTTCTTGAGCCTCTGGAGGGTAATCAGCAGATGCCGGACCAGTAATACATGAAGAGGTTGTGGTTTTGGTATAATTATCAGGGTAGCCCTCGCTATAATCCGATAATTCCCTCCTCAACTCCACGCCAGACTTCTGCCCCGGAGGCTCCTTGTATTTTTCTGATCTGAGGGTCTCCGGCGAACATAGGTTCATACGCTCGATATTTTCAACGAAGCTGGTGCCGTGCCCATCTTCGTCGCCACGACCAATAGACACACCAAACATAGCGTTCCTGGCACACTCAGAATGAGGCTGATGCTCTAGCGCCCATGCTCCCCAATAGGCGGACTCGTTGGAGAGATTGGCGTTGCGGAGATATATCTCGTTGCGGCACTGCAATTCGTCCCCATCCCCGCATCTATGGGCGAAGGCAGCGGGAGCAATGGAAAGGAGTGCGAGGAGTAAAAATGGGGTTTTTATGATAAAATGCCTTTTTGATCTTGGTCGCCATAGTGCTTCATGAGATAGTCATAACGTTTTTTAACACCAATTTTAGGCTTTAGAGACGAAGCTTTGTGGAATGCTTTAATTGCTTCTTGGTAATTGCCTATTCTATCCTGAACGCGCCCATAGGTACGATAATATTCTGCCTTCCATGTGCTATTGTCCGCAGTAACGCTTTCTTTAATCCTGTCCAGACTGGAGAGCCACAAATCTATCACTTCCTGTGGAACAAAAGGCTCTTTCTTTTTTGTCGAGAATTCCAGGTCATGCTCAATGAGAGGAATTATGGTTGAATAACTTGTAATTTTCCATAAAGAAAGACGAAACTTCTTTTCATCTCTGAAATTGCCCCGCAAATCAAACAAGAAGTCTTCAACCTCTCCAGACGAACATACGATACTATATTCATTTCCCGAATCTTGAGAAATAGAGAAAACAGAGCGAAATTTAGCGCGTTCCCAATACGAAAAACGTGAAATACGTTTCCCTTCCCTTGTATCAAAAACGATTATTTTTCCTGCATCATCTGTATTGGCCCCGTATGTATTAACAAGACATATATTCCCGTCACTTGATAGAACTGGAACATAAGCAAACGCATTAATACGAAATTTTCTCAACTCCCCTTGAAGTGGAATAACTACAAGCTATGCATTAGGTTTATCATGATTACTTGCGTCTTGCACAATCATAGCGATGGAACCATCGTCGCTTAGAACCCCTTTTGGAAAATTGCTCTGAAGGCTTTTGAAGAGTGATAATGCGTGTTTCAAATGGTGGATGTAGACACCATAACAACGTGGCCGAATGGCCACCATTACGCGCAAGATGAAACGTTATCCCTCTGACCTGACCGACGAGGAATGGGAACGGATAGTTCCCCTGATGCCGCCTGCGCACAGGCGTGGTCGAAAACGGACAACTGACTTTCGTGAGATCATCAATGCGCTGCGTTATCTTGTCCGCTCAGGTTGTGGTTGGGAAATGTTGCCGGTTCATTTTGGTCCGTGGCAGACCGTCTATTGGTGGTCCCGCAGGCTGATGCGTCGTTTTCTGTTTCAGACCATTCATGATGTCTGTCTGATGCTTGATCGTGAAGCAGGGGAGCGCGAAGCCCGTCCTTCAGGAGGCATTATAGACCGTCAGAGTATCAAGGTACCTAATGCGAAAGAACGTGGTTATGACGCTGGAAAGAAGATCGTTGGCTGCAAGCAGCATATTGCGGTTGATACGGATGGCCGACTGCTTCTGGTCCGGCTGACACCAGCCGATATTTCAGATAGTGCGGAAGGACAGATGATCCTGGATGCCATCCGCAAACGTTGGCCGTGGGTGAAGCATCTATTCGCCGATGGGGCTTATGATCGTTTACAGTTGATGGACAAAGCTGCTTTTCTCGACTTCACGATTGAGATTATCCGATGCTCAGATACGGCAAAAGGGTTCAAAATCCTTTTGAGGCGTTGGGTTGTTGAACGAACATTCAGCTAGATGATTCGCTGGCGCCGACTGGTAAAAGATTACGAGCAGCGTATCGACGTAGCAGAGGACATGATCCACATCGCCATGGGAAGCCTTATGCTGCGCCGAAATGTTCAGTCCTGATTTCCCAAAAGGGTCCTTACACCAATTTTTGACGGAAGTTTGAGGGCAGGGTGTTCTATAGTCTTAACAGTGCCAGTTTTTATCCTAACCTTAAGTTTATTTGGAAGGTCCCGATAAACTCTGAATACATCTGACGGAGATTTACCACACCAAAAATAATCTTCGGGCCATTCCTTTTCCAGATACGATTTTTCTTGCTCCTGCGGCTCTTTAGCGGGAGCGAAGAATTTCTTCAGGAATGAGAGCATATCAACCTCACAACCTATGATTGTCATTGGTGATCGGGTTTGGGGAAGATGTCAAGAATGATGGTGAGGACACGCGGGGAATCACAGGGAATTCCTAAAACACGCACTTCGCGAGGTTTAAGGCTTTCTGGAGGCGTTAGAAGTTATCAGTCTATTAATTAAAGCGATTATCACATGACGATCTTCAACATTAAGATTTGGAATTTCGATAGGACTGCCCCCTTCTGATGTATAACTCAAAAATGAATTTTGTTAAATTCTCAGTCTCTTCAATAGACGGCTTGTCGGTCTGTTCGATTATCTACAACAAAGGACCGATATACAGATTTTCACATCGGTTTAAACTGCCCAAATGAAGTATATGATACATAAATAATGGGTAAGTAAAATTTCTTGCGACGAATTTGGGGGTAGTATTCGAAAAAACAAACTTAATTCTCATTAAAAACGATCCGGCGTTTAATATAGTGGATAGAGTTATTTTAATGCCATTTTCCTATAATATTCATGACGTAGGAAAATTTGGTGAATATTACCAAAAATGCGAAATAACCTATATTGTTCGTAGGAATCCTGCATTGACGCTTGGGGCTTTATTGCTATCTCTGGATGTGCTGGACATAACAATCTATCTGTAATGCAGAGGCGAAGTCGGTTTTCCGTCATCGCTATAAACCTCAAGAAGCCGCCTCTCACAGGGCGGCTTTTTTATTGGAACAATCATGACAACTTCCATCCTTTTAGACCGCACTGAGTGGGATTTGCTGCTTGATGTGGATCGCAATATCCACTTTGCACAGAGTCAGCGTTTTACAGGACGTAGCCAGTGTGATCGGGTTTATGACACGTCTCTAGGCACCTTCTATGCTATTGAGGTTCTGACATGAAACGGCGATGGACGTGCGGGTGGGTCTGCAAGTTTTTGGATTTTATCCTGCACTTAAAGGCAAGTGCGGCGGTTGGTTTCACCGTTATTGAAGGGCGTCTTATTATCAAGCCACAGGCCAAGCCTCATTATACCTTTGAGGAACTTTTGGCCCAATGTCACGGCGATACTGATCTATATTCTGAAGAGCAGAGGTGGCTTGGTGCGCAGGCTATTGGTCGGGAAATATTCTGACGGAAAGGGGCGATATTTACGTTGTTTCGCCCGATGCTGCTGCGGGCCATGGGCAACAGGGGATCAGGCCTGTTATTGCGCCTGGTGTGATGATCGTCCCGCATTGATTCCGCCAATGGCACGCAGAATATAGTCTTGCCCTGCGGAGTGATCCGGCGTAAGCAAAGGGAACGGACCGAACAAGTCTTCGACCTCTTGTCCGATCCTGACCATCAACTGAGCAACTATCTAGGAAGACTCAGCCAATGACTGTTTATGTCTATATCATGGGGCTATTGGCCCCATCCAGTGCCGTGCGCACGCCAATTCCTTACGGAATCGGCGGGGCCTTTATGCGGCTTTTTCTCTTCAGGAAATATCGAAAACGGGTTGCTTTCGTGCCTCTGTAACGGTGAGTGATACGGCAAGAGGGAACGGACCGATAACAGCCTTGCCCTTCCTTGCCTTACAGAACCGTCCTTACAGGCGGTAAGCACGTGTTTTCTTCCGGTTACACGACACAAAAACCGAAAGCGACGGATCAACCGGAACAGGGAAGATAAGCCTTCCCGAGGTCTTTCATGGCGTGCCTTTAAGAAGACGCCTGAAAGACCAGTCCTGTATGGCCTTATCGCCCTTCTTTTGGGGGTGCGATAAGGCCTTTTTTATTGCCTATAATGTGAGCATATAATCGGTAGATTTCTTGACAGGATTTTTCCTATGGAATAACAATCACTTCCAACAAGGGTGTTCCCCGCACGCGCGGGGATGAACCGAGGTTGAAATAGCTCAAGAAATTCTCGAAATGGTGTTCCCCGCACGCGCGGGGATGAACCGAATCATAGGTGGCGTAATCTCAGATAGAGGTAGTGTTCCCCGCACGCGCGGGGATGAACCGTACATTGGTTGCAACAATTAGCGAACAAACGGGTGTTCCCCGCACGCGCGGGGATACTCCAAGTTCAACGGTTCCCCTAATCCTTGTGGATTGTGAACTCAATGGGGACGGTCAGGGTGATGATATCGCCTTTTATGTCATCAGGCGGGGGTGGCAGAGGCTGCGCTCTTTGCGGCAGGGACAGGGCCTCTTCATCCAGCATTTTATAGTCGGATCCCTGTGAAAGTGTGGCCGTAATCACATGTCCCTGACGATCCATTGAGAAACGCACTGTAGGGATGCCTTCCTGATGTCTGGACATGGCCTGCGCGGGGTAACGCTTGAATTTTTCCAGTTGGGCGAGCAGCGCACTCTGCCATGAGGAAATAGTACGAAATATGTCCGAGGAGGAAGAGGCCGAATGGGGAGAAGCCTGTTGTTGCGCAGGCGGGGCCTCTGAAGGGGCAGGGGATGTGGTTGTCTCGGCAGGAGGTTTGTTGTCTTTAGTCACTTCTTCCGTTTTCAGGAATGTCTTGCTCTTTCTGACGGGCTTCTGGATTTTGGCCGGTTTGGGCACTCTTACGGGGGGGTGAAGGGCAGGGGAAGGGGGTGCTGAAATTTTCGGCGGGTTTTCCAGTGCGGGGGTGGATAAGGCTTTTGTCTGTTGCGGGCCGGGAGGGTTTTCTGAGGGAGGGGCCGGTGTGTGTGTCGGCAATGGTGCCAACTCTACGGCAATGGCCGCAGGAGGGGGGGATGCCGGCAGAATTTCTGATTGCCTTGGCCAGTACGCCATTCCACAAAGCAGGAATGTACTGCCGGCAAGCATGGTCAGGAAGGAACAGGCCCAGTGTCTTTTGGCTTCAAGCTGGAGGGTCTGGTTATAGCTGTCGAGTGCTCTGGTAAAAAGGATCACGTCAGTGCAGGAAGTGTTCATGGTGTTCCCGTTCCCATAACAGGAGAAAGCCCGGCTTGTTCCGGAACTTCCTCTCCCTGAAGTGTCACAAGGGCTACTTTGAGGTATCCTGCCTGTCGTAACTGGTTCATCACCTTCATAAGAGTTCCGTAATCAACTATTTTATCGGCACGGAGGAAAATGCGCTCATCCTTATTGTCTTTTGTAGTGCTTTTCAGTGCTGTAATCAGGTTTGTGCCGGTAATGTCCTTGTCATTAAGAGACAATGTGTGATCGGCCTTTATGGTCAGGAAAACGGGATGGTCAGGTGGTGGAGCGGGCTGTTCTGTCGAGGAGGGAAGGTCAACAGGTACATTGACAGTCGTCAATGGGGCGGTGACCATGAAAATAACCAGCAGAACCAGCATAACGTCTATAAAAGGCGTGACATTAATCTCGCCAATTTCCTGCGGAATTTCGTCAGCGTGACGAAGGCGTCTCATAGGGTATTCTCCCTTTTATTCGCCAGCAAGACGGGGTGCAAAACTGAAGGGCATGATTTTCCCTTCCGCCATTGTCGGCCTCTGCCGGCTCAGGTCGCGAGAGACAAGGCGCATGATCTGGGTTGTCAGATCGGCAAGAAGAGCGCGGCAATAAGCCGTCTGGCGCAAGAGATAATTATAGATAATAACCGCCGGGATAGCGGCAATCAGACCAAAGGCCGTGGCCAGAAGGGCTTCCGCAATGCCAGGTGCAACGACGGAAAGGCTCGTTGCCTTGCTGGCGGCAATACCGGTAAATGAGGTCATAATGCCCCAGACAGTGCCAAAAAGACCGATAAAGGGCGCTGTAGCACCAATAGTCGCCAATAGGGAAATGCCGCGCCCCAGCCGTCGTCCTTCCGCAGCTTCCAGTCTTTCAAGGTGGAGAGAGATACGTTCCTTGAGGCCTTCTCTGTCCTGAACAATATCATATGATTTTTCCTGCTCGTTACAGGCAGCCATAATCAGTATATGGGCGGCATTATCGGCCTTGATTTTTTTGCGTCCATCTTCAAGGGAAGCGGCTTCTTCAAGAGTTTGCCCGGACTGGAGCAGTTTTTTTCGTGCTGTCCTGAGTTCGAGTGTTTTGGCGATGAAAACTGTCCAGCTCAGCAGGGATGCCAAAATCAGTAAAATCATGACAGAACGCACAAGAGGCCCTGCATTGAGGAACATGTCCCAGGGAGAGAATGCTGTCGTGACGTTATGAAAAGCGGGCATAAGGCGGCTGTCTCCAAAAAAGAGGACTTTTTCCTTGGCGCTGCAAAAAAGAGGCCAGGAGCTGTAAAACTCTATGGACTAAAGAAATGTTATATGCAACTAAGAATCGTTCTTAATTGAGAATTGCTTCTTCAACAGCCCGAAAAATCAGGAAAGAACGATGCTTGTATCGATTCGTAACATTCTTGCAGCAGATGAGGTTGCCTATTGCCGGCAGGAACTGGCCAAGAGTGCATGGGTTGACGGGAAAGTTACGGCAGGGGAACAGTCTGCAAAAGCCAAGACGAATTTACAGATTCCGCAAAATTCAGAAATCAGTGAAAAACTTGGTTCCCTGATTTTGCACGCCCTGGCACGGAGCGAGACCTTTACAAGTGCTGCCTTGCCATTACGTGTTTTTCCACCTCTTTTTAATCGTTATGATGAAGGTATGAATTTTGGATTGCACGTGGATAATTCCATAAGACCAGATCCGAAAACGGGTTTCAGAATTCGCACGGATGTCTCATCCACCTTGTTTCTCAGCGATAGTGATGAATATGAAGGCGGAGAGCTTGAGATTGAGGACACATATGGCAGTCATAAAGTCAAATTGAGTGCAGGCGATCTCGTGCTTTATCCCGCCAGTAGTCTGCACAGAGTGTGTCCGGTTACCGGAGGCAGCCGTTGGGCCTCGTTTTTCTGGACCCAGTCAATGGTGAAGGATGATAATGCGCGGACTCTTCTCTATAAAATGGATCAATCCATCAGAAGTGTGCGCCAGAGAGTGCCAGATGATGATCATGCCGTCCTGACCTTGACGTCAGTCTATCACAATCTTATCCGTCACTGGGCCGAGTTATAACGATATATGTGGCTTTTTGGGGGAGACATACAGGCGTATCCGCAATTTTAATTGAGAATGATACGCAATCACATAAATAAAAAATCATTGCCTTGAAGGAGTTGGGAACATGGAACAAGAAAACAGGCGTCTGTCTCGCTCGGTCTTTCGCCTTGGAGCGGGAGTCGTTCTGGGGATTTCAGCAGGTTATGGCCTTCAGGAGAACAGGGCTGAGGCCGAGGACATAAAGTCCGATCCTTCACCAACTGATAATGCACTGAATCTTCCCACATTGCATGTGCAGGGGACAGAAGAACGTGATGATGAGATTCCCAATATTAATGACACGGTTATTGACATTGGCCGTATGCCGACAACGGTGCGGGAAACGCCTCAGGTTATCAATGTCGTGCCACAAGAGATCATCAAGGAACAGCGCCTTTATACGCTTGATCAGGCTCTGGCAAATGTGCCGGGCATTACGCTCTCGACAGGAGAAGGGCGTGGCGGGTTGAATGGTGACCAGTTCCGTATTCGCGGGCAACAGGCGCGCGGCGATGTCTATACCGATGGACTAAAAGATTTTGGCACTTATACGCGTGATATTTTTGACGTTGAAAATGTCGAGGTGATCAAGGGGCCGGCAGGAGAATATTTCGGCGCTGCCAATCTTGGCGGCCTTATCAATGAGACTTTGAAAAAAGCTCATGAAGGCACATCTTATAGTGCCGATCAGGCTTTTGGTAATGGCGATATGTATCGTGGTCAGGCTGATGTGAATTATCAGATCAATCGCGATATGGCCGTGCGCGTCAACGGAATGTATAATCGCAGTGGTGTTGTTGGCAGGGATTATATCTATGCCAATCGTTATGGTTCTGCTGTGGATTTTGGAGCAGGGCTGCATAGCAAGACGTCATGGCATCTTAACTGGCGCTGGCTTCATACCGACAGTATGCCGGATTATGGCGTGGGCATGATCGGGCTGCCCAATGGTTCTTTCAAGCCAATCACCAATGCTGGCCTGAAACGTGACACAAGCTACGCTCGCAGTGCAGACCGTGATAATTCCGACATTCATAGCCTGACATCGACGTTCAAATCAGAAATCAATGACTGGTTCACCGTCAGCAATAATACGCGCTTTACACGTTATGAGCGTAATTATGCCGCAACGACACCGGGTGCCTGTTCGACGCCAGCCTGCGTAAATAGTTTCGTCTCAGGAGGCAATCCTGCCTTGCCTTACAGTGCGGGAGGAGGGGCAGCCTATCTTTCAAAAGGATGGGGCGTTGAGAACGTCATGATGGGTGACGCCCGTTTCAGGACATGGACGGTGAAACATGACCTTAAATTCGGTGTGGATGTCAATTATCAGGATGAGGATCGTTATGTCGGAAACTGGATTGGCCGCGTTAATAACCAGACCATCCGCCACCCGTCCCATTCGGCTCAGGGGGCCTATCTGCAATTTCCCAAAGGCAATAAAGCAAATTCAGACCAGCGTGATGTGGGACTTTTTCTGTCAGATCACATCAATCTGACGAAAAACCTGGCCCTGTTTGGCACAGTACGCTGGGATACGTTCAAATCAAGTTTTGCCGGTTACCAGTTAAGTCCGAAACTTGTTCCGCGTTCAGCGCAGACATCAGACCGCTGGAGTCCTTCAGGGAGTATTGTCTATACGCCATTCAAGGATTCGTCGTTCTATTTTACATTCTCGCGTTCCTACAAACCCATCGGGACAGATGTTTCCTCGCAGGTTACAATTCTTCCAGCGGATACACCACAAAATGGCGCCGATTTCAGACCACAACGCAGCGATCTTTTTGAATTTGGCAACAAGACGGACTTCTTGAACAAGAGGTTGGGTCTTGGGGTCGCTTTCTTCCAGATCAATCAGAATAATTCCTATTATTATAATGAGAATGGGGACGTCGTGGCGGGGTTCAGTGATTCTGGCGTCGGGTTACGTACAAGGGGCGTCGAGCTCAGCCTTACAGGTAAAATTACCCGAAACTGGGATATTTACGGTGCCTATTCCTGGATGGATGGGAAAATCCGTAACAGTGCAGCCTATCGTGGCAATGAAGCGCCGGGCGTATCACATAACAACTTTTCGTTATGGACCTCCTATGACCTGACCAAACGTCTTTTTAGCACGACCAAAAGCGGTCATCTTAAAATTGCAGGGGGAGCGCAATATGCCTCAGCCTATTGGTCTAATGGGGACTTCTCCAATAAGGCACGTATTCCCTACCAGTTCTCGCTTAACGGTATGATTTCCTGGGAAACGGAGCATTATCGTATTTCCTTAAATGCCAATAACCTGACGGATCACCTTAATTATGGTTCTTCCTTCGCGACAAGCCGCGCGGTACCGGGGCCGGGGCGTTCCTTTATTGGCAATGTAGGGCTTTCCTTCTGATGTTGGCTGGTGAAGGAAGTGCGGGGATCATCAGGCAGATGGAAGTCGCTCTTTTTCTTGGGCAAACGGCTCTCGACAGAGGCGAACATGCGCAGGCTTTCGAAATGTTCGTACTGGCGGCAAGGACGCGACATCCAAAAGCTGTCAATATGCTGGGAAGAGCTTATGAGAGAGGCTGGGGTGTTTCGCGCAATGTCCGGCAGGCCATGGCCTGTTTTCACTATGCTGCCCGGAAAAGGGAAGGCTGGGCCCATTTCAACCTTGGAGACCTTTATTTTTCAGGAGAAGGGATTGCGGTGAGTCAGCAAAAAGCTTTTTCCCACTATCTCGCCGCAGCGCGCCTTGGTGTTAACAAGGCGCTGAATATGCTCGGCATCCTTTATGAACAGGGTGTGCCGACAGGAATAAGTGATGTAAAGATAGCCATGACTTATTACAAGGCCGGTGCTGAAGCAGGAGATTGCTGGGGTTTTTACAATATGGGCCGCCTGGCGCTTGGGGAAGGGAAAAAGGACGCCTCCGCCTCATGGTTCAGAGAGGCAGTCCGTTACGAATTTCCGGGCTGTTATTTCGCTTTGAGGGAGCTGCTTGAAGGTGTAGCAGACAAAAATCTTCAGGCGCTACGTGTGGAAATCACTGCGAAAATACAAGGTCAATGTGTCTGAGGTTCTATTATTGTTCTGTCACCTGACGTGATGGCTCTTTTGTAACGATTGTCAACAGCGCCGTGTGCCAGGTTGAAATGGAGAGCGTTCGTTTTGCTGTCCATTCGCCCGTTAAGATAAGCGTAGAGATCAACATTATTATAATCAAGCGCAGGCTGGACCACATCCTGACCAACATGAGCGGTTTGCGCCCAATGACGCCAGACTGTGTTTTTACAAGCGACAATTTCCTGAATATGATGATCAGCCGGCGGGGGAACTTTCTCGCATCCCGCGAGGTCAGCATCGCGCCTTTCTGTCAGGCTATCATGATAATAGGTATAATCCTGCGCAGGTGATTGCGCCTTGGGTGGTGATTCCGATGTTGTGCATCCTGAGAAGAGAATGAAGGAAGCCGCCAGAAAAAGTTTTTTCATGCAAAATTCCTGAAGCAGGGTCAGTCCTTTGAAATATATGCTCCCTTATTCTAGAGGTTCTGTCTTTGATCGAAAAGGCATAAATTTATCGGGGATTTCTGGCATGATGATATGGTTTTTCAGAACAGCCGCCGCATGGAAGGCGGCTGTTCCGATTCATTGTCTGCGTCAGGCTTTCTTGTCTGACGTTGTGACTAGTTCTGGATAGGTCTGGCTCTGTTGATATTTACTGTCTGGATCCAGAACCCATGCCGTGTTGTTCCACCAGGGTGCACTGTCTGGTGCAGGAGGCTGGGCATCCAGTGAGTAACTTCCCGTCACGATAATGTATCCAGCTTCCTGCCAGCCTAGTGCTTTTGTGCGATAGCAAGCGTAATTCTGGAAAACAGGCATTGAATGTGTTTCTTCTGCGATATTTGCTATTGTTGTGTCGGTCATGATATGTCTCCTATATAAATTTTAATCTGTAAGTTTTTCAGGTTTAACCGGAAGTTCAGAGCTGATTGTATCAGTGCCATCAATAATGGCGTTAAGGGCCTTGACATAAGCCTTGGTCTTTTCGCCAAAGTTTTCTCCCATGGCGACGATCATCGGGGCTTGTGACTGGATGGCTGCCAGAGCAGACATTGCCTGAGCTTTTAATACTGCATGCTGGTTTAACGGTTTGTGGTAATTGCTGGATGCCGTCACGCTTGTAAGATCAATTTCTGTCCCGTCCCAGTTAAGTGCAACAGGAACGTTATCTCGAACAGAGAGGGTCGCTCCGCATGTATTGGCTGTCAGTAACTGGGCGTAGACAGTCTCGTTTATCTCTATTGCGCCAGGAGGGACAGATCCTAACCGGTCGTCGTAAAATCCGAAATAGTCTTCATTTTTTGCTAGAAAGATACTCATTATAACCTCAATAACCTATTGCAAAAATCGTGCAAGGAGCGTTCGTAACACCCACACTTACTTGACTGGATTTTGTACCACAGAAAAACGTGGAATTCGTTTTGAGGTAGGCAAATGCGTTATCAACCTCATCTCCTTGCGTGTCTGGATTGGTGGCGTAAACCTGTAGAGCAGCGGTGGGGAATGTAATTGGGAACGAAAACGTCCCCTTTGATACAGGGATACTCATCCACTGAATAATCAGTCCACCTGGTAGACGCTGCCAGCCTGCGCTGGCCAGAGAGTTTTTGAATTCCGCAACTCCAGCATAGAGGGTGTCGGCGTAGTCTTTGGTGATGGCCATCTGATACAGGCCATTACTGTCGATATATTCAATACCGGACGGCTGTGTTTTACCCTTGTCTCTATATTGTGATTTAATACCCGTGATTTTCAGGCTGTAATCATCCAGACTTTGCGTGCCGGAAACAAGATTGGCTTCAGCCGCCTGAGCCCGAGCTGTTTCGGCCTGAACATCGTTTATAACGGCGATCTGATTATTCCCGATGTAACCTTTGTCTTTCCCTAGAGCGAAAACGGCATTACGTTTGTCGTCGTAGCCGACAAAGTTACCATCACTCTGAGGTTGGATCACCCAACTATTATTAGGGCCGTATTTAAATGTCGGCTGAACGATTATGCCGTTATCGACCGAGACCAGCTTGCTTTCAGCAAGCTGAGCCCGAGCTGTTTCGGCCTGAACGTCGTCAGTGGTTGCGATTGCCTTCCCTCCGACAGTACCTCCGCCTGCGTTCAGTGCATATAAAATTTTACGATTTTTATCATAACCAACAAAATTTCCATCATTCTGAAGTGAAAGGCGGTTTCCATCTCCATAGATAATATCCAGCGCGTCACTCGTCCCGGTGATCGTGCCTGCGGATACATTGCCGCTGACAAACAGGTCGCCCGAGATAGTGCCGCCTGTTTTAGGAAGCAAACCAGCCTCCGCTGATTGAGCTCGAGTGGTTTCGGCCTGTAGGCTTGGAATTCCAGCATAGAGGGTATCGGCGTAGTCTTTGGTGATAGCCATCTGATACAGGCCATTACTGTCGATATATTCAATACCGGATGGCTGTGTTTTCCCCTTGTCTCTATATTGTGATTTAATGCCTGTGATTTTTAGGCTGTAATCATCCAGACTTTGCGTGCCGGAAACAAGATTGGCTTCAGCCGCCTGAGCCCGAGCTGTTTCGGCCTGAACGTCGTCAGTGGTTGCGATTGCCTTCCCTCCGACAGTACCTCCGCCTGCGTTCAGTGCATATAAAATTTTACGATTTTTATCATAACCAACAAAATTTCCATCATTCTGAAGTGAAAGGCGGTTTCCATCTCCATAGATAATATCCAGCGCGTCACTCGTCCCGGTGATCGTGCCTGCGGATACATTGCCGCTGACAAACAGGTCGCCCGAGATAGTGCCGCCTGTTTTAGGAAGCAAACCAGCCTCCGCTGATTGAGCTCGAGTGGTTTCGGCCTGTAGGCTTGGAATTCCAGCATAGAGGGTATCGGCGTAGTCTTTGGTGATAGCCATCTGATACAGGCCATTACTGTCGATATATTCAATACCGGATGGCTGTGTTTTCCCCTTGTCTCTATATTGTGATTTAATGCCTGTGATTTTTAGGCTGTAATCATCCAGACTTTGCGTGCCGGAAACAAGATTGGCTTCAGCCGCCTGAGCCCGAGCTGTTTCGGCCTGAACATCGTTTATAACGGCGATTTTCTGGTTCCCAATTCTTCCAGTTTCATTATTAATGGCGAAGACAACATTACGTTGATCATCATAGCTGACGAGGTTTCCGTCAGATTGCGGTGTGAGAGTCCAGCTATTGTTAGGGCCGTATTTGATCGTGGGTAAGCGAAGCAGTCCGTTATCAATAGTAACAAACAGCTTGCTATCAAGAGTCCCCGGAGCGCCGGGTGGAATTGTGAAGTCAACCGTGTAGGAATTCCCGTCTTCAGTATAAACAGTCAATGTAGCAGGCTGCTCATGCCCGGGTTGAGCTGGTGTGGTAGAAATTGTCATTTTGGCAACTTTTCCACCCGAAGTGCCAAGCACCTTGAGAGGGAAAAGCGCTAAAGAAGCAACCCCTTCTGAATTGATCTGCGTGCCAACGATACGATTAAGAGTCTGTTTTATTGATGCCAGTGGTAGTGAGTTAGGATCTATATTGGACGACATTATAAGCCTTTTCAGAATCAAAATAATATAGAATTATAAAATTTATTAAAAAATTATTATAATATGTGTTGTTCCTAGTTTATTTTAATATATATGTCAATAATTATAATCGCTGATTATGATGGTATCATATTCTCGAAATGGAAAATATATGACAAATTGACAATAAATCCTGTAGATTCTCTCTTGATAAAAAATATGTCTTACAAAATCGCAATATAAATCCTCGGGAAAAATATGGGATATGGAGGTTTGAACTGCCATCTTGAAAAAAGGCTGGAAACACCTGTAACTTGCCTTTAATGAGCCTATTGCTGTCAGTAGATTGTTAAAAACTTGTAAGTGCGTTTTACGCGATAGCTGACAGGATTAAGTTTTGGCAAGGCCTAGAAAGGAAGAGCGTTTGACATCGCATATGTTCTCGAGTTTCTTACTTTTGACAAAGGTTTTATTTTAATTCATAATATTGCAATATCGTAATTAATTTTTATTAAAACCTTACAGTATTTCTGAGGGGTTTTCATTAAGCTTCTTAATTATTGAGCTATGAACAGAGCATATTAAAACAAGAAGCATTTTTTATTATCTGGCAGATAGAAGAAGTGGATATGGCTTTATTTTCCTTTGGTGCATGACGTTCCTCGCGTAAATGATGATAGAGATGCTCTAAGCTGGCTTAAGATCCTGACTCGGGAATCGTGTTTGACTATTTTTCGCAGGCCCCTGAGATATGAGCGAGAAGCGACCAGGCCTTTGATGAAGATTCTGTTGTTTCGACACACTTGCTGAGATAGCGGTATCGATCACTCCACGCGAGGCTGTGTTCAACACTACATTGTTTGGGCATGATCATGAAAGCTCTCTCGGGATCAGAGTGTTTTACGATCTCCATTTTCTACCGGCCAAGTCTGGAAAGGCTTTGACGAAGCTTGAGACCAGCATCCCCACCATCTCCCGATTATGTGCCTCAACCAGAGGAATAAATGTCGTGTTTTCTCAATGACCAGCGGAGCTTCGTCACGATCCTGAAACTTGGACCGATGAACAACTGCCGTAATGATATGTCTCTAGGGGTCGGTCAGAATATGGCCTTTGCGCCCTTTGATCTTCTTGCCAGCGCATAACCACACGGACCGCCATTTTCTGCTGTTTTGACAGATTAACTGTCAGTAATGCCAACACTCGGTGTGGCTTGTCGTCCATCTTGCTCACGCGAGATCATGACCAGAAGATGGTTGATGTTTTTCCATAATCCTTCCCTGATCGAGCTATAAAAATAGCCTTGAACCGTTGTGGAAGGGGAAACAGATATGGTAGCTGGCACCATTGGCAACCAGTCGTGATGCACACTGGTGCGTCAAGCCTGTTTGGGTAGGGGTATCATGGGCTCGCTCAGGGCCCATTCCTCATCGGATAAATTACTTGCATGCACAATGTTCTCACGATGATAATCCTGACGGATGGTTTCAGTTTAGGCTATTGTCAATCCATTATGTTCTTCAATTGCAATAAATCATAATCTGCTGAAATCTCTCTAGGCCGCGTTGACAGAAGATCTATACGATCTGTCTGAGCTCTGCTTCAGTGGTTGCTTCAATGCAGGTGTTACGGTGGAGTGGACATGGCACGAGGCGATCTGAAGGATCAGGAATGGGCGATGATTGGCCCGCTTCTTCCACCTGAGCGAGGGCGTTGGGCCCACCTCGCTGGAGACAACCGCCGGTTTCTCAATGGTATGTTGCATGTTCTGCGGACGGGGTCGTTCCTGGCGGGACATGCATGAATGCTACGGGTGCAAAGGGGGGCTCATTCGGAAGGTTTTGGCCGATCACGCGGCGGCTTTACGAGCAAAATCCACGCCCGATGCGATAAGCAGGGAGTCCTTTCGGTTTTGTCCTCACAGGAGGCCAGATCCCGGATTATAAAGCCACAGACGCTTGATGGCGTTGCCGGCTCCAAACCCCAGGGCCATGCTGGCTGATCGAGGCTATGACAGCGACAGTTTCCGCCAGGATCTGCTTCTGCGTGGTATCATGCCGATCATTCCATCATGCAAAGGACGAAGTGCACCGCAGAAAACAGACTGGCGGACGCTATCAAGACCGCGACCACATCGAGCGGATGTTTAACCATTTCAAGCAGAGGCGGCGTATCGCAACCCGCTACGACAAGACCGCCTTGTCCTTCATGAGCTTTCTCAATCTCGCCGCCGCAAAATTCTGGATTAACTCTTTCGTCAACATGACCTAGATCTTTTTCGGTCAGGTTTTCAATGGAAAGAGTCCTTCAAAAAATATGGTCTCTATGAATATTTCATGCGCTGAAGTCGCTTTAGAGTTTTTGAAGAGTCTCTTATGTCATTGCGAGAACGGTAATTTAAAGCCGTATCATGACTGACAGCTTTTAAAGTTCGCTACTAGGCTTAGAAATTGTCGATGCATTGCAACGTGATATGGCCGCTGTGTTCATATTTTTATGTCTGTTGTTGACATCGCCGTTTTTTTAATTTCCTACCTCAAATGAGGTATCTTAGACTTGGAGGGTATTCCAGGGCTAAGTGACTGTTTCATGAGTGGTATTATGGATAGTCATATTTTGGCTGAATGGCATTCGAAGCAGGCTGTGTATGATTTTTTAGAAGTGGGGTGTATGTCTGCTCAAAGGAGATAATGTTCCCTTTATAATAAGCCGTTCTCCCCTCCATAATCATTTTAGTGATGTCGGAGGTCGTACCACTTGGCGTCCGTCATGTCAGGAAATGGAAAGGCTTCATAGCCTGTAGGTGGCGTATAGTCAGGGAATGTGTCTCCCTTATTGTACTGCACGGTTGGCCAGCTGATAATCTGAGCCGGTTCTTGTCAATGCTGCCTCAGAGCTGACAAGAACAAAATAGGCGGTAAGAGTTGAGTGTTCTGTGGTCATAATGTTATCGTCCTGTGTGAGTCGTTACTGTATGTTGGCGGTGGAGCCCTTCCAGCTTGAACCGTTACTGTCATGGCCTGCTACGTCTGCCGAGATATTGGTACCATTACCGCTCATTTGTCCGGCGCTGGAGAAGATGATAATGGAGCCTGAATGGATGGCATGAACACCGTAATTAGGGTTATTCTTAATGGTCGCCTTGCTGCCGCCGACACGGCCATTATCAGCAACGACGCCGGAATCTGAGTTATTTGTAAGTGTACAGTTATCAATGGCGGTAAAGCCTCTCTGGAAGGCATCAACACCGATATTATAGCCTGTGATCTTGCTGTCACCGAGTTCAGCTGTGGCGTTGCTGGCGATTAGTGCGCCGGGGCTTGCGGCATCAATGCTGCCTTTGAGCGTAAGGTTATGGGCCCAGATATGTCCGCCCGTCAGTCCGAGGAGACCCGCTTCCAGTGTTTTGGAGCCTGTGGAACCGTCAATGAATAGAGAACCCCCGCGCTCGGCATCAAAATTACTGCCAAGAATAGCTGTCTGAGGAGCAGTATAATCACTAGCGTCGCTTGCTGTACCAAGGTGTGCAGACGATAACGCCACCTCCACGTGCCATGGCGTTGACGTCTCCAGCGATGGGCATGCCCATGCCCCCATTTGGAGCGTCAATTCCGGCATTATTATCGGCCACCAGAGAGTAATAAAAGCCTTTTACGATGATATGGTTTCCCAGATGTATGCTACTGCCCGCACCATTAAAGGATATGCCGGCTCCGAAATGTCGGCCTCTGCTGTCTGTAGAGGCAAGAGAGCCTGTTCCGTCTAGTGGTGCCTGAATGGTTATACCGTCAATAGAGCCAATCAACCCACCATTATAGGCGGCAAATCCACACAGATTTGTTCCTTGTGTATGGGTAAAGTTCAGCACGACTTTCGTTGGGGCAGTGATATTACCTAGAATATGGACTGATTTTGTGTGTGGTAATTCTGTATAGAATTGATTGGCCAGATTATAAGTGCCATCAGCGATCTGGATGGTAATAATGGCTCCATTGACAGGGGTGACGGCAAAAGTGGCGTACCATGCGTCCAGAGGGTTTGTATAAGTGCACCCTGAAGGGCATACGTTCAAGGTGACATTCTGCGTAATAAACCAGTTTCTGGAGGCATAATTACTGTCGACCCAGATCGTGTCCGGAATGGCTGTTCCTGCTGCGCCGGGTCTGTCTGGTGGAGAAGTGCGAAGTGGGGGCCGTCAAGTACAAGTCCGCTTGCCTGTCCGTTAATGGCGTCAACCTTGCTGGTTATATCGTTACCTACGCGCGTTGAGCTGACGATATCAGCAGGGTTGTTGGTCTCGTTATAGGAAACGTATCCTGGATTACGATTGACCGGAAAGGCGTGGGTAACAGGTGCAGCGAGGAAAAGTGTACTTCCAAGCAGGAGGTTTGTGATTTTTGTAAACATTAGACGATATCTCCTCCAAAATCGTTATGCAAAGGCAGTGCATAGCCTTCTACAGTAACGTCGATTAAGGTTTCTGAGGTCTCAAAGACTAGTTTTGTGCTATCCCAGACCATCAATGCGAGGGACACGCCATAACGGTCAGGCGTGGAACCATTGAGATAGTTGATGAGATGCACGTAGCCGTTTCCATTATCAACAGGTGTGAAGCTGGCAGTTACGAGATGATCCCTGCCATAAGGAACTGGCCATGAAATGTGGCTGCCATTGACGACAGACATGCGAAAGCACTGCCTCATGCGTGGTCCATCAAGATTGCTTGTCTCAAGGAGATTGTTGTTGGTGGGCGTGACAATGGTTTTATGACCGCCATTAAAGGCCCAGACTGCCTTTTCAGCCCCGATCAGAAGCTGGATATTGCCGTTGCCATCAATCTGTCCAAAGGTTCGGACAAGATGATCATTGATCCTGAAAATCCGTTGTGGTGAAGAGGACCATGTTGAGGCATCATTACCTGAATCGAGAATCTGGTCGCCTGTTCCCGTATCACCTGCCTTGTTGAGCTTGCCGTCCGTAATATCCTGAGTTTTCTGGATTTCTTCCCTGAGGCTGTTATTGGTTGCATAATCGCCTGCTGGCTGGTAGCCAGTCAAAGTGGATGCAAAGACGTCCGTAGACACCAACTCCTTAATTGCATTTTGCAATATAAGGAAAGCTGGCGAGATTGACGTATTGGAGAGTGCCTGATTTGTCCTTATATACAAAACAGGTATTTCCGGTGCTGCCTTGATAAAATAGGCCTAACCCTTGAATATCTCCGTCTTCTAACGTCGCTCCGAATGTACCAGAGACGAGCTGCGTTTCTGCATTTTGGGCACGATTGATTTCATCTTGTAAGGACTGGATGGAAGCGCCGTTAAAATCGTCACTTCCATCATTTTGCACGATAAGTTGGGGGTGCCCCCCAAAAACCGTTTTTCAGTGTCCTGATGGTGGTTGGTCGAGCATCAGTGTCTGAATAAGTGAGGGCGTGGGCGCTCTGTTCCGCAGGGTAGAAAAACTCCGAATGACTGGCTTCTTCGGGTAGAATAGCCAAGCCTATCCCGCGATTATAGACAGCATTGGCGATATGAAGATCACTTACAGGATTGACAGGGGCGGACAGGATAAATTTGTCATCATCGACCATATCCAGTGTGTCAGGAAGAGATTTATAGGAATAATTTTCCTGAGAGCGATCGCTATGAGTGTCTGTTCCGGTGACCTTATTCGGTTTGTCTGCTTCGATAAATTCCTGAGATACAGGCGCGTTGGTAATGGTAAGGTTATCTTTTCCTAGGGAACGTTTTACGTTCGTAGTAGGTAACTTAGTGCCACTATCAAGGATAAAAACCATTATCAAGTTACTGTCTTTTATAGAATTTGTCTCATCTTCCTGGTGTCCAAGATCAATAATGGAGACGTAATGAATTCTCGTTGGAATTGTAAAATTGGCTGCATAGGAGTTTCCATCTTCGGTATAGATGGTCAAAGCCGCAGGTTATTCGTGCCCGACTTGAGTGGATATAGTTGATATTGTCATTTTTGACAATTTTTCCCGAATTATCAAAAATTTTGAGCGAGAAAAGAGCTGGTTTTTCGTATAAAAAAGGAATTTGATTTTGTTTTATAGAAAGATCCATCATGTAAATACTTTATTTTAGAATATTATATATTTTATATAATTTAAAAATTAAATAATGTCATATGAATAATTTATCTAGAAATACATGTAAACGTGAAGATGAGGGTGAGTATGAGAATTTTATGTTTTTTGCAAAAAACATATCTCACATATATTCTAAATTAACTGTTATATAATTTATTTGTTATAAATCGTTTATATTTTAAGTATTTTTTAAATATTGGAGTCGATTTAATAATGAAATTATAATTTCCATTCGAATTTTTGATTTATTTTCGTAAATGAAATTTTATTCAATTAAGTAGAAATGTAGGGTTTTCTTGGTTAAAATTAAAATATAGCCAATAAACTTTTTGTGAGCGAGGAATCAAGAAACATTTTATTAACTGTGTAGTGCTATCCAGTGTCGCGTTTCTTAATTCATACACATAAAAGGCTATATTATGATCGCCTTGAACGATATGTGGCAGGTTTCGCCGCAAACTGAGAAAAAGATAAAACTTCTCGACACGACTTTAAGAGACGGGGAACAGGCTCCCGGCAATGCGATGACCATTGACCAGAAAATAGCCATTGCCCTTAAGCTCGAAGAAGCTGGAGTTGACTATATTGAAACGGGATTTCCGTTTTCCTCTCCGCTGGATGCATTGGCAACACGCAAGATTTTTGGCCTTCTTACGCGTTCTTCAGTCGCAACTTTTTGTCGTCCTGTAGCTGATGATATTCGTTGCGCGGTAGACTGCGCTGGAACAAGTAACCGGCATTTGTTAATGCTGGTTGTAACGGCAAGTGACCTGCACCTGGAACGTAAACGAGGAATAACGAGACAGCAGTGTCTTGAAGAACTCCAGCGTGCCATTGACGTCGCCAATGGACTTGGTGTTGAAAATCTTGCTGTTGGTCTGGAAGATGCCAGTAGAGCATCATTGGACTATCTCGAAGAGCTTGCGCGTGCATCAGTCTCCCTTGGAGCCAAGGAGATTATTTTTGCTGATACAACGGGTTATGCAACGCCTCAGTCAACATGGCACCTTATTAAATATATGCGAGGTGTCGTAGGGTCTGATATTCGCCTGTCTATTCATTGTCATGATGATCTCGGACTGGCTGTTGCAAATTCGATGTCAGCATTACTGGCTGGAGCTGATGTTGTTCAGGCAACATTAGGGGGTATAGGAGAAAGGGCCGGCAATACGTCTCTCGAGCAGATTGTTGCTATTATTGATTGTAAAGGCCGTGATTACGGACTGAGGACAGCGGCAAAGCTGGATTGCCTTTACGAAGCCTTCAATATACTGCGTAGTGCTATTGGTCTTGAAGAACCAAGGACGCGGCCTCTCTTTGGTCGTTACGCCTTTACAACGGCTGCAGGCATACACCAGCAAGGTATGTTCAACGATCCTGATACATATGAGTACGTTAAGCCCTCTCTGGTCGGTCGCAAGCGTGAGCTGTTAGTCAGCCGTCACTCCGGGCGCTCAATTGTACGTCATGCTGTTTCCGAGCTTGGGCGTAAAGTTGATGAGAAAAAGATAAACTACTTGTACAATAAATATGTAATCAGTGATGAGTTTGCTACGACGTGTCGCACTGTTGATGACCTTGCAAAACTTATAGCAAACGACCTCGTAACTGATAAAATGGAGTATCATGCATGACATCAGCACTTTTGCTACTTGATTTTATTAATGATCTTGTGCACGCAGATGGTAGTGTTGCGGGAGATGGCTTTTATAACGAGGCTAAAAGGTGCAATGTGCTTGAAAATGCGGCTCGTGCGCTTACTCATGCCAGAAAGGAAGGGATGCCAATCTTTCATGTCGTCTTTGGATTTTCTGAAGGTTTTCCAGAATGGCATCCAGCGCCTAAGCTTTTTCGTCGGGTGCCAGAACGCAGGCAGGCTCTGCTTGGAAGCTGGGGCACGCAGATTCACGATACTGTAGCTCCCTTGCCGAATGAGCGCATTATCGTCAAACACCGCATCAATCCATTTCTCGGGACTCCCCTGGAAACTCTTTTGCGGGCAAGAGACGTAGATAAACTCTACCTTGCCGGCGTTTCAACAGACTTTGTCGTCTTGGCGACTGCTTTGGGAGCACATGATCGTGATTACACGGTTACCGTTCTTTCCGATTGCGTATCATCTCACGATGAGCGCCACCATGATGCAGCGTTAATGCTTATTGAGCGCATTGCTGATCTGCAAACCTCTGAGCAATTTGTTAATGGGTGATTATTTATCATGAAACCATTTTACGTTTTTTCAGATACTGAACGTGATACGTTATGTAGCGTTTTTTCTGAAAACAAACTTTCCCCCTACGAAAATTATGGTGCGTTCTCGAACTTTATCGAGGATCTTGCCTCTGGCAATAGATTACCTTCTTCTTTTCGCGATCTTTGCGAAAGCATTTACCTTGATCGCCAGAACGGCAAGCTGGTGCATTTACTCGGAAATTCTCCAGTAGATGAAATTATCCCGACCCTGGATCATGATGATCCGGTTGCTGATAAATACCGACTAAAAACAACTTTTGTTGGTGAAACATTTCTGGGAATATTTGCTTACCTTCTTCGGACCCCCTTAATGTCTTACAAGACGCGTAATAATGGGGATTTTTTTACTGACGTCGTTTCAATTAATCGCTTCCGTGGTATGAGGACAGGTTTTACGGACGGAGATCTGATTTATCATAATGATCGTACAAGTCATCCAGTCCGAGCTGATTTTATTACGCTTCTTGGCATGCGCTGCCCGAAATCAGATCTGGTCTATACGAGTTTCGTTGATGGAGCTGATATCCTCGGATATCTGTCCGATGACGAGATCAATATCCTGAGTCAGCCTTGGTATCATACGGTTGTTGATGATCTGACGCGTGAAACGAATCAGGATTGGCACCTCTCTGAAGCACACCCGATTGTGCTGGGTGACCGTACAATTCGCTTCCAGGATACACTCACAAAGCCTTTACCTACGGCTCCAACGGAAGCCTATACGGCACTGTTGGAGTTCAAGGACGGAATTGTCAAATCTCCTAAGACACGACATTGCTTGAGAAATGGCGATTTGTTTGTGTTTCCCAACCAGCAGGGACTTCATAATCGTGAGCGTATCGAAATTAACGATAGCGATGAAGCTTCCAGACGTTGGCTTTTAAAAACATACAGTCTCAAAGATGCTGCTACACGCGATAGTTATGCCAAATATTGGGCTGACGGTGTGGTCGGCTGTGCACTCGATTTCTAAGGAAAAACAATGACATATTCACTTGATAAGCTTCCCCGTTTTCTTCTTCCCAAAGGGATGGACAGTTTTGAAGTCAGCGAGCTCAAGTTTGAGCCAGTGGCGACAATGGGGCGGAAAGATTCCAGCATTGCATGGCTATTTAAATCTGAGGAACCTGACGGATGCGCTGCTGCTATTATCCGTTATGCACCAGGAAATGTGCGTCCTCCTCACAAACATCCTGGCGCGGAGATAATTTATGTCCTTGAAGGCGAGATGAAAAACTCACAAGGTGTACTTCGCAAAGGGGATTTGGCTTTATACCCGACAGGAAGCAGCCATCAAAGCTCGAGTGAGGTCGGATGTACCATCTTGATGGTTTGGGAACGTCTTATCAGAATGGATATTCCTGAAGAAAAGTAACGTAAACGTAACGTAATAAGCACAAGTCGTAAAACAATATCTCGCCGAAAGACTACGTAACATGTCGTATCTTGCCTGCCAAGGGAACAAGATACGGCAGGTTTCCTTTATCTTTAAGGGAAAAATAATGGCATCTTTACTTGATAAATTTCCACGTTTTCTTCTGCCTAAAGAAATGGGCAGTTTTGAGGTCAGTAATCTTGAATTTGAACCTATATCAAGCGCTGGTCGTCAGGGTTCCAGCCTTGCCTGGTTATTCAGATCCAAAGAGCCTGATGGGTGTGCTGCAGCTATTATACGCTACGCGGCAGGAGGAGAGCAGCCGCTTCATCAGCATCATGGTTGCGAAGTCGTTTATATACTGGAAGGCGAGATGCAAACCTCGCAAGGGATGCTTCGTAAAGGTGATCTCGCTCTCTACCCTACTGAAAGCAGCCACGCTTCATCAACTAGAGTTGGTTGTCTTGCCTTGATCATATGGCAGAATTTTAACGTAAAGAGGGCTTCTTGATGACCATGGCAGGGGCGCAAAATTCAAAACGCTGGTTTATTCTCGCAATTGGTGTGCTTGCACAGGCCTGTTTTGCTATAGCTTTTGCTGGAATTCCGGTTGCTGGCGTTCTCATGCGTGAGCAATATCACTTCTCCACAGAGGAATTAGGGCTTATCTTGGGGTCTATGGGCCTTGGCGTGGCTTTTTCCGAAATCGTATGGGGCATGTTGACGGATAAATTTGGTGACAAGGTTGTCCTGTTAATAGGTCTTTTCGGTATGGGAACTGTTTTTCTCATTCTGGGTATATTCTTCGGACCTAATGCCTCTTCATCAGACAGGACAATACCTATCGCATTATTACTGGTTGCTGCCGGTTTTATCGGAGGAAGTATTAATTCCTCTTCAGGAAGAGCCGTAATGACTTGGTTCCAGGATCACGAACGCGGTCTTGCTATGAGTATCCGACAGACGGCTATTCCGGTCGGAGGGGCATTAGGTTCGTTTCTTGTTCCCATGGCGGCTAGTTACGGTGGTTTTGCTCATGCCTATCTGTTATTAACTCTTCTGTTTTATGTGACCGTTGCGGCGGTTTATTTTGGATTGCCATCCAAGGAACATGCACAGCATGGACAATCGTCGGCGCCTGCAGGTGTTTCTCCACTGCTTCGCTGGGACGTATGGCGTGTTGCGCTTGTGAGTGGGTTATTGACGGTTCCACAATTCTCTGTCCTGACGTTTGGTACGATCTATCTGCATGATGCCCGTTTGTTGAGTTATAAACTGTCGGCAGCGATATTGATTATTATTCAACTGGGTGGTGCGGTACTGCGTATCTATATGGGGCGCTATACTGACAAACGTAAAAATCGTCCGGCCACTATTCTTCTGATTTCAATAATAGCTGCGATTTCGGCCTTTATTCTCGCAGCCATGGCAAATCAGGAAATCATAACAGTGGTTTGTCTCCTCATAATTGTCGGGCTTGCCGGTCATGCGTGGCACGGCATTGCCTATACGGAAGCGGCCGTATTGGCAGGTGTTTCCCGTGCGGGAACTGCCCTTGGGATGGTTGGAATGACCGTATTTGTGGCAGCGTTCCTGACGCCTATCGCCATCCCATATTTACTGCATTTCGGGAGCTGGTCTCTCGTATGGTCCGGTGTCGGCCTAGCCAGCGCATTTGGCGTCGTCCTTATTTCCCCGATTTTCGGAAAGAGAAAGCACCCATGAGCAAAACATTATTGGAAAAGATCAGAGACAGTCACAAGATCACTGAGTTTCCTGAAGGTAACGATCTTATCTTCATTGATCTGCATCTTCTGCATGAAATCAATACGCCTCAGGCTTTTGACCGTTTACGGGCTAGGGGGTTAACTGTTCGGCGCCCTGATCTCACATTGGCGACGGTTGATCATAATACGCCAACACGGAAAGCTGCCACGCTTGTTGCGGATCCGACACTTGCCAGGCAGGTAGAACTCCTGGCGAGCAACTGTGCCGAGTTTGGCATCCCATTCCGTTCATTTGGAACGGAGGGACAAGGAATTACGCATGTAATTGCCCCGGAAGAAGGACGTGTTTGCCCTGGATCAACATTGGTCTGCTGTGATTCACATACCACGACGCATGGTGCTTTTGGCGCTCTGGCTGTGGGTATCGGATCAAGCCAGGTCGAGCAGGTACTTGCGACACAGGCAGTAACTTTGCCGCGTTTCAAGTCCATGCGCGTGAGGGTTGAAGGTATCTTGCCTCAAGGAGTTACTGCCAAAGATCTGGCTCTTGCTGTTGTAAATAAACTTGGTACGGTTGGTGCAACTGGCCATGTTATCGAATTTAGTGGTTCTGCTGTGGCTGCCTTGTCGATGGATGGCCGCATGACCCTGTGCAATATGGCTGTCGAAGCAGGGGCCAGTGCGGGGCTTATCGGGATCGATGATGTAACTGTAGATTACCTCAAAATAGCTCTTGCACGGCGCGGAGAGCACGTGGCGCCTGAAATGGAAGCAGAATGGCGCCAATGGGTCAGTGATTCGGATGCTGTTTTTGATCGTGAAGCCGTCATTGATGCCTCAACGCTTGTTGAACGGGTGACTTGGGGCACCAATCCGGCGCAGAGTATCAGCTTTACCGACACGATCCCATCAACTGAGGATTCTGATGCGATACAGGCGCGTAGCTATATGGACTTGCAGCCGGGCCAGTCTCTTTCTGGAATTCATATTCAGAAAGCCTTTATTGGTTCTTGCACAAACGGGAGGATTGAGGATCTGCGTGAAGCTGCCAGTATCCTTGATGGAAGGCACGTCAAGGATGGTGTGCATCTTGTGATCGTACCTGGATCGTCACGAGTTAGGGACGAGGCGGTAAGGGAAGGCCTTGACCTCATTTTTACGAAAGCCGGTGCTGATTTCCGTCATTTTGCCGGATGTTCATTATGCGTTGGCCTCAATGAGGATCGACTGGCAAAAGGGCAACGCTCAATCTCGACGAGTAACCGTAATTTCGAAGGACGGCAAGGAACGGGCGCACGGACACATATTGCATCGCCTGCGGTCGTAGCGGCAAGTGCCATCTTTGGCAGGATTGCCAGTCCCAGAGAACTTGAAATCAGGAGCGCAACATGAATCGAAAACATGTAATCGGCCGTGGTATGCCTCTACGCCGTAGTAATCTGGATACAGATCAGATTATCCCTGCACGGTTTTGCCTTTCGACTGAACGTTCAGGATTTGGTATTGGTCTTTTTGGTGATCTTCGGGAAGAAAAAGATTTTGTCCTGAATGATTCTAGATATGCAGGAGCCACCATTCTTGTGGCAGGGGCGGCTTTTGCAACGGGTTCATCACGAGAATATGCGGTATGGGCCATAAAGGATTTTGGCTTTAAGGCTGTTATTGCGGAAAGTTTCGGCGATATTTTTACCCGTAATGCCGTTATAAATGATCTGCTTCCCATAAAGGTAAGCGGTGAGGCATGTCTCGAAATGTGGAAGGAAATTGAAGAAAATCCAGGCACAAGGATTGATATTGATCTTGAGACAATGACTGTATCGACGGGGCATAAGAAATTTGCTGCGACGATAGAAGAAAGCCTGAAGCAGACATATATTTGTAATGAAGATCAAATTGAGCGCAATTTCAGATATATTGATACAATAGATGCTATTGCCGAAAAACGGCATGGACGTCTGGCGAGAGATACTTCGCCATTTTCTGCGTTCCCTTTTGCAATTGCAATTATTGGGAGCGGACCGCGCGGCGTATCAGTGCTTGAAAGGCTGGTTGCACGTCTCATTGAAGATAAGGATCATTTACCGACTGAGATTTATCTCATTGATGACGGCTTTGTCGGCACTGGCCGTATCTGGAGAACCGATCAATCCGATGTCTATATTATGAACACAATCGCATCGGAGATTTCAGCTTTTTCTGGGCCGTGGAGTAAAGGTGAAGAAATACGTCCGGGTCGTGGTCCGTCATTTGCCCAATGGCTTGAATTAACGACGGGAGATTTCTACGCTTATGGTGGCTATGCGCCCCGGGCCAAATATGGAGAGTATCTCCTTTTTGTCCTTGATACGGTTGAAAATTACCTGCCAAAGCATGTTCAGTTAATCAAACTTGATGACAGGGTTATCGATTTGATAGAAGAGGATTCTGGCCAGACCCTGACTCTACAAAAACACGGGACACTGCGTGTTTCTGCTTCTGTTATCGCTACGGGGTATCAGCAGACATTGCCAACGTCTTTCGAGCGTCCGCTGATTAAAGCATCAGAAACTTTTCCCGAATTTACCTTCATTGAAGGAGAATCTGCTGCAGATATGCCGCTTGATACAATTGCTGCTGGCGAGACTGTGGGAATGATTGGTCTTGGTCTGTCATTTTTGGATATAGCATCCGAGCTGACTATTGGGCGTGGTGGAGCGTTTATTGAGTCAGAAAATGGGATACTTTCTTATCAGGCCAGCGGTCGTGAACCAAAAATCATTGCTGGTTCTCGTTCAGGAATGCCAATATTGCCGCGCGGACGAAACCAGAAACCTTTTGATTACGAATACCATCCGGTAATTTTCACGCAGTCTCGTGCTGCTGAATTAAGGACGAAAGGCCTCTTGCATTTTGACCGTGACTGTCTCCCGCTTATTGAGGCAGAACTTACACTTGTTCACGCTGAAACGCGTTTGCGCGCTAAGGCTGGAGATGCTGCTGCTTTTGCATTGCGTCAGGAAGTGGCTGCCAATCTCATCAGGTCAGCCTCTGATGTAGCGGCCATAGCGCGTGAGCATGGACTTGATGATCCAGTGATCATTGATCTGAAAGCTCTGGCATCTCCTTTTGCAGGTTGCCATTTCTCATCTAGGAGGGAGTTCACTGCAGAGCTGGAGCGTCGCCTGGAAGATGAATATAAGGAAGCAGCCATAGGCAATATTGACTCGCCAATGAAAGCTGCTCTTGATGTTCTCCGTAATACGAGGTCTGTCATCAGAACGTTGGTCGATTTCGGTGGGCTGGATCCTCATTCGCACAAGACCGAGTTTATGGGGTGGTTTTCTCCCGCTACAAACTTCCTTTCTGCTGGTCCTCCATTGGAACGTATTCGTCAGTTACTGGCATTGATGGATGCCGGAATTGTCGAGATTGCTGGTCCGAATGTACAGTTTAATGTTGACTATTCCACGCGAACGGTCACCGTATCATCACCCGTGGTATCTGGCTCTGCAGTAGCAGTCAGTAAGGTGATTGACGCTCGTATTCCGGTCATTGATCTTGGACGGGATCGTTCTCCGTTTATGCGTGCTTTACAGGCACGAGGTATATTCCAGTCCTTTATAGCAGGGTATGGAACAGACGAAGCCTTTGATACTGGCGGTGTTTTTGTTACGCAAAGCCCATTTCATCCTATTCGTTCCGATGGAACAATTGCTGAGAGACTGTTTGTTCTGGGGATGCCCACTGAACATATTCGCTGGTTTATGCAATCAGGGAGCAGTAGGCCAACCAAGTGGATTGATTTTATGATTGATGCTGACGCGATTGCCGCTGCTGCGATTGGGGCAAGATGTTGATCGGAAATGGCTGTCATGGAGAGGTCATTTTGATGAAAATACAAGCCTGAATTTTTCAGTTATCCTGGTTCCGATATTGTAATGATAATTCTTTGGAGCCGGGGTGTTACTGTCCAGACAGGGGCCATGTACAGGATGAATTATTTTATCATCCTGTACATGGATGTAAAAAGATTGAAAATTTTGGTGATGATATTAGCATGTCGGAATGTTGTTTTCTCTATTTCAGCGTGATCCGTGAGTGATTCAATATTCCGGGTAATTGGAATACTGGACACATTCATTTTGATGAAAATAAACTGATTTATTAATTTGGTTTATTTTTATAAGGAATAAATTTTCTGATTAAAGAAATAAAAAATATAAATTTTAAATAGTCAGATAAATAGAACAGAGAAAGGAATAATTGATTGAGCTTGTTACTTCCAAGTGTAGCATTTATGGGCAACCGGGGCGCGTTCGGCCATATTGCTGCAAGAAAACTGTTTCCCGACAGAGTTCTGAAACCTTGTAGCACGTTTGATGAATGTTTCAGTTCCGTAAATAATAAGGAATGTTCTTGCGCTGTTCTTCCTTTTGAGAACTCCAGCGCAGGTCCTATCAACGAAGTACATCAACTTTTGAAGGAGCGAAAGTACCATATCGCTGGGGAGTATTTTCTTCCCGTTCATCATGTTCTTATGGCGTTGCCTGGCGTTCGCTTGAGTGACATCAAGCAGGTATGGAGTCATCCGCAAGCTCTGATGCAATGCCGCAATACGTTGGCAAGATTGCATATAGCTCCGGTACCAGCACGCGATACAGCCACTGCTGCAATAGAGCTATATCGTTCAGGTAATCGGACTACAGGAGCAATTGGCTCTGAGCTATCGGCATCACTTTACGGGCTGAACATACTTCTTCGTAATGTGGAAGATGATGCACAGAATACGACCAAATTCGTTATTGTTTCATGCACTGCTGAGGCAGCTCACAGTCCTTTTTCTGGGAATATCCCACATAAAGAAATCACAAACTTTCAGGAAAAAATGCTTGGGCACAGTTAAAGTCTGGATGTCTGTTTACGTATTCCAGTAATCAAAATGGCGCTTAATAAGCACCAAAATTTTAGCGCGAAAGCCAGATGGTTAAAAGGTTTTCGCGCCATACAGTATGATTATAGTATAGAACGGATTGTAGATACGTTAAAATGGGACGTAATAAATTTTCTCGTAATATAGATGTGCATCTGTTTTGTTTCTGTAACATTTTTTTAAATTACAGTCCGAATTCGTTCGTGGAGTGTATAAAAATTTCTCGGACAAGGAGGAGCACAAAAAATCCCTGAATGTTATTTCACACCAAGTGCTGTTAGAACTTAGTCAAGTTAGAATCAGCAACAATATGTATGACGTCCTGAAAAGAGCAGGAGCAATAAAGGTGAAGAAGGATTCTATCATTCTGCCATTTGACCCTACTGATGAAGAGGATTTTGATGTGACGTCTGAAGCATTGGATGGGGCCAAAAAGCGTGGTTGATCCGTATGACGCGGACGACATTGGGGCTATCCCAGCCTGAATTTGCTGTCGCTTACGTCAAGGTGATTGCACAGCATCCTGAAATGGTTGCGAAAGCTGTCGCCTGATCATTTCTTTACCTTCGGGCGTGGCACAGCGTCAAAGGTAGTGGCCCATTGTCTGCCATCTGGGTAGCGGAATTGCCCAAGGTAATGTACGCCGAGATCATGAACTCACCAGCGAAGAGAGAGAGCGGTTTCTGGGTTGTTGGACGTGTGCATAGAGATAGAGTTTCTTGCCTATCGACCCGAATTGCAGCTTGGGCACCGAAGGGACAAAGGGAGTGACAAAGAGGGTGAGGGACATATCAGTCCCCTCCCAGTTGCCGAAAGAGCTGAAGACCTTGCCCTGAGGTATAAGCCCGGCCTGTCGTGGCTTGGCAAAAGGCAGGCCATGCCACCAGGTTTATAATCCAACCCGCCTGACGTGCGTTTGATATAGCTGGAGAAATGGAGGTTATTTGCCGGGGAAGGAGTTATCACACGGTGATCGCCTCTTGGGTGTCCATTTCTTCCTTGTCTATATGTGTTTTAGACGCCTTTTGATAAGCTGTTTTTTAGTTATTTTATGCGTATTTTTCGGGAAAAATGTGAAATGGAACGAAACGTCAAAACTTTTGGATAGTTTAGTTCACCTTTCGAGACTGGCTTTACAAGCGGATAAGTCGCAGGTGGAGGCCGTTTGCGCGCTGTCTTACTCGTAATCTTATGAGAGATTACCCAGAGAGACAGGGAAGGCCATAGAAAGTCTCATCACTACGGGTAATTCGACCAGGGCTCAAGACAAACAAAAAAGGCAGATTATTCTGCTGGCCTGCGGCTGGTTCCAATTGGCCAAGAAAGTCGGTGTGATTTGCTGAACATTGAAGCAGTGCCTTTTGTGTCTCTAAGGTGCTGGGATAGTGGTGGTGACATTATTCTTGATGAAGATTGAAAGAAATATTTTCGTCCCGTAGAAATACAGCGAGCTATCAAAAAGCTAAACGCATTTTGTGTATTGGTCTCTATGGCGAAAGGGAAGCCATTACATTACTTGTAGAGGTGGCGGCTTATCTGGAAGCAGAAACACGCCATCAGGCAACAAAAAACTATCTTTCCCGTTTGCTGGATTTTTTAAAGGATATGCGTGTAATAGACATTAATCAGGCAAAAGTTGATTCATCGCCAGCTACTAAAAAGAGAGCTGTGAATACTCCTATAAGTGCCTTATTACGCTTTGCGGTACAGCGTGGATGGTGTGATGTTCCAGTATTTGCTTCGATCAAGATTAAAGAAAAGTCGGTAACGTTCCTTTATCCGGGAGAGATAAGAATGTTGATTGAGATGGCAGCGCCTCATTTAGAGCCTTTATTGGTCTTTCTGGTCGGAACAGGTGCTCGTGCTTCAGAAGCAATAGAATTGGAATGGGAGCAGAGAGACCTCAGAGGTCGCATGGTCGTTCTGTGGCAAAAGTAAGAGAATGAAAGACGTGTTGATCTTTTGCCCGTCGTCATGAGTGCTTTGAATTCCATTACTCACATATCGGGAAAGGTTTTCAGGAATAATGTAGGTGAACCTTACTTGGATACAGGGCGAACCAGTGGAGGTCAGTTCAAGAATGGTTGGTCTAGGGCATGCGAAAGGTCGGGGTTTCCAGGACGGTATCGTGTCTGGGTGCTCAAAGGAGAAATATGGGAGAAAAGGACATTTGTCCCAGAGATTACACCACATGCCTTACGACATACGTGGGCATCATGGCACTATTGCTTGCATCGTGATTTATTGCATCTGAAACAGGATGGAGGGTGGAGTGGTATAAAAATGGTCGAACGCTATTCCAAGTTGGTCCCTGCTGCTTATGAAGCAGAAATCAGGGAGTTTCTCAGCGGCTCAATAAGGTCCTGAATGGGACGCCCGAGACAATGAAAAACCCTAAATGCGCCTGTGTTTTTGTGCCACTCTTAATGGCAGATAATGATAAACAATGGGAAATAACGTTAAACAAGAAAGGTTTTTGCAACCTTTTGACCGGGAGATTCTGACGCCCTACAATTCTTGCTTAACCGCCATTTTCTTGGAAACCAGATGGTGGGCGCAACAGGGATTGAACCTGTGACCCCTACCATGTCAAGGTAGTGCTCTACCGCTGAGCTATGCGCCCTCGCCATCTGGTGAGGGTGTGTTTATATAAGCTTTGGTTCGCTGACAAGAGCAAAAGTGCAAAATCTTTCCCTTTTTGACGCATATTTTTCAAGACTATGGGCAGGGAACCTATTTTAGTGGATTATTTCTGTCATGATGGGTGAAATAGGTTATAAAATTGCCAGTGCCGTAAAAAGAGGAGGGGGATGATTTATGAAACAGCCAGCGTACAGCGTTGAGCGTATTCTTATCACCAATGATGATGGGTACGGGGCTCCCGGACTTGAGATTCTCAAGCAAGCGGCACAGTCTCTCGCGCGTGAGGTCTGGGTTGTTGCGCCGGCGAGTGATCAGAGTGGCGTTTCCCATAGCATCAGTTTGCATAATCCTCTTCGTGTGAAGCAGAAATCGCTCCATGATTATGCAGTAACGGGGACGCCAGCAGATTGTGTTGTCATGGGTGTGAAACATCTCATGAAAGGTCATCGACCTGATCTTATTCTCTCGGGGATCAATTCTGGCGCCAATCTCGGGGTCGAGACCTTGTTTTCTGGCACAGTCGGTGGCGCTATGACAGGGATGTTGCTGGATATTCCCTCTATTGCTTTAAGTCAGTGTTATGGGGAGCCATCGTCTTTACCATGGGACGTCGCCCGTCAGCATATAGTCCCCACAATTCAGCGGCTTCTGTCTTATCATGCGTCGCATCATGTCTGTTTCAATGTTAACTTTCCTGACTGTGACGCAGGAGGTGTGAAAGGCCTGAGATGGACGACACAGGGGAAGGGACTATTGAATGGGGCGGCTGTCCAGGCTGAAATTGACCCCAGGAATAATGATTATTATTGGGTCCGTTTGTTACACGCCGATAATAAGACGGAAGCAGATAGTGATATAAATTCGGAAACTTATAATCTGGCGAGGCATTATATCACAGTATCGCCCTTGCAATTTGAGCGCACAGATCACGCTGTTTTGCGTGAGCTTGAGACATTATCTCGCGCATAAAATGGATTATTTCCAGTGAGGTAGGCCTTATTATAGGGGTTTCAGGGACAAAAGGGCGCGGTTTTATATTAAACAACTAAATAAAATAGTTTATAATAAAAATTATACAAAATTAATCGTTAAATAATTGACTTTTGCCGTTTGAAAGCAATTAATGGAGGGAGCTATCTCGTTTGCTCAGGAGCTCCGACCATGAATTTTTCTGGAAAAAATAAAACTGACGAAAATTATAGTGATTTAAGGTCGTATCATTATGGCTCGCAGAACTGGGAGATAGAAAGGCTTTCTCCCCATATAGGGGCGATTATTCGTGGTATTGACATGCGTGTTCCTCTCTCTGACACGTCAAAAGCGGAGTTAAGGGAACTTCTTCTGCGGCATCAAGTCGTTTTTATGCGCGATCAGGATCTGACACCTGCCCAGCAGAGAGACTTCGCCGGCTCTTTTGGGACACTTCACATTCATCCCGTTTTCCCGACCGTGCCGGATGTCCCGGAAGCTATCGTGCTGGATACGCAGCAGAATGATCTTAAGGATAATGCCTTGTGGCATACAGATGTCACATTTTCAGAGACGCCGCCTATGGGGGCGGTCCTGATGGCGCGTAAATTGCCGCCAACGGGAGGGGATACGTTATGGGCAAGTGCCAGCGCTGCTTATGAGGCTCTTTCTCCGGGCATGAAAGCATCTCTTGAAAATCTGACAGCCCTTCATGATTTTACGCGTTCCTTCCCACTTTCCCGCTTTGGACGAACGGAAGAAGAGCGTAATGGATGGATGAAAACGCGAAACGAGCACCCTCCTGTTGAGCATCCCGTTATCCGCATTCACCCGGAAACAGGGAAACGCGGGTTGTTTGTCAATGAAGGGTTTACAACGGAAATTTGTGGTCTGGAGCATGACGAAAGCCAGGCTCTCCTTGCGTTTCTTTTCAGGCATCTTGCCCGCCCGGAATTTCAGGTCAGGTGGATCTGGCGGGAAGGGGATGTTGCCTTTTGGGATAATCGTATTACACAGCATTATGCCGTTGATAATTACCGCCCTCATCACCGGATTATGCATCGTGTCACCATTATGGGCGATAAACCTTTTGGACCGTCAGAAAGCGCTATTTCATGAGTTTGCCGACAGGGGAAAGCAGCTCTCAGCCTGAGAGCATGGACGTTACAGGCAGACGGAATATGTTGGCGAACTGGCACGTCTCCATGATTTCAGTCGGCGGAATCATCGGGGCGGGACTGTTTGTGGGCACTTCGGCCACGATTGCCGCAGCGGGGCCAGCTGTTCTGCTTTCTTACCTGGCCGCAGGTGCTCTTGTCTGGTTTGTCATGATGGTGATGGGTGAACTGAGCACCCAATATGGCGCGAAAGGTTCCTTTATCGCCGATATTACGCGCGCGTCAGGACGACGGAGCGGTTTTGTAACGGGGTGGTGCTATATTCTTCTCTGGGTCGTGACGGGGGGAGCTCAGGCCGTTGCGGGGGGGATGATTTTAAATGATCTGTTTGCCTTGCCCCCTTTGTGGGGATCTGCGCTCCTGATTGTGCTGGCCCTGCTTCTGAATGCGCTTCCGGTTTCTGTCTATGGCAAAAGTGAATCACTGCTTTCGGTTCTTAAACTTCTGACACTGTTCCTCTTTATAGGGACAGGGATTTTATGGTTATGCTTTACCAGAGGTGCTCCCGCACAGGCCTATCATAATCTCATGGGACATGGGGGAATACTTCCTCTGGGAGCATGGGCAGCACTTGGCGTGATTCCTATGATCATGCAGACTTTCACGGGCTGTGAAATTGCCTTTGTGGCCTCTGCCGAAAGTCACGATCCTTCACATAATATCAGAAGGGCTATTACGCGTTTGCCCTTTATGGTGCTGCTATTTTATCTGGGTTCAGTTCTTGTTATTCTGCTTGTCCGCCCCTGGACGGATATTGTTTCTGGGCATTCTCCGTTTCTGGTCGTGATGCATTATCTCAACATTCCTTTCGCGGAAATGATTGTGATTGTCATGACCCTTCTGGCGGTGATGTCCTGTCTGAATTCCGCAAATTATCTCGTATCGCGTATAGCACGTGAACTTGCAGAACTGGGATGTGCACCGCCGCAGCTGGGTCGCAAGACCGCCAGTGGCGTGCCGCTGGTAGCTGTGGCGTTAACGACAATGCTCGAAATTGTGATTATCCTGCTGGCGTCATATTCGCCCTCACAGGGATATAGTATTCTGTTGGGGGCCTCAGGAGATCTGATCCTGTTCTGCTATTTTATGGCAGCGCTGTCATGCCTGCGTTTACGGAAGAATATCATAAACCCTGTCATCACTGTGCTTGCAGCAATTTCCGTTCTGGTTATGGGAGGGTTATTTATCACGATACCTTTTGAACCTGCTACCTGGGTTGAAGGGATGATCGCTTTCGCCATAGTGGCAGGACTTGGTGTTGTGAGCCTGATAAGCGTAAAACGGGATGGCGCCTCGTGATACGCACTATTTTGCGGGCAGGATAAAATACCTGGCCTTCAGAAAGATCCTCGGATGTTCGCTATATGGTGCATTATTACGGGGTAGGCTTAAACACCTATACAAGACAAAACCCGCAGAAAGAAGCGGGTTTTGCATAGGGTCAGGCCATTATACGCAGTGGTGTTAACGAATTGTGTAGCCCCCGTCGACGAAGAAATTCTCCCCATTGACCATAGCGGCAGCCTCACTGGCAAGGTACGTTGCAGCGCAGGCTATTTCATCAGGTTGAGCAAAGCGGCCTGTGGGAATTTGTGCCTTGAAAGCATCGCCTACTGGCCCGGCCCAGACCTTCTTGCCAAGTTCTGTTTCGACTACGGTAGGAGAAATGGCATTTGCTGTGACGCCATGAGGGCCCCATTCATAGGCCAGAACTTTCGTCATGCCGAGAATTCCGGCCTTGCTGGCCGTATAGGCGATATGGCCTTCCAGAGCGACAACAGCAGCCTGAGAAGCCATGCTGATGATGCGACCAAAACCATTCTTGCACATTTGTGGACCAAGTGTGCGCGAGAAGAGGAATGCAGCCCGTAAATTGATGGAAAGTGTTGTGTCCCATGCCTGAGTGGTCAGTTCTCCGGCTTTGGCGATAAGGGCAACACCGGCATTATTAACGAGAATATCCACTTTGCCAAAGGCTTCCAGCGCTTCATTGCAAGAGCGGAGGACGGCGTCCTCATCAGTGACATTGGCTTGTACGCCACTATGTCCTGTACCGGGCAGGCGGTTTGCCGCCTCGGTCACGTGGTCACTGAGATCGACCAGGCAAACACGGGCACCTTGCTCGGCCAGTCTCTGGGCAATGGCGTAGCCGATGCCTGAAGCGCCACCTGTTACGAGTGCCGTGCGACCTTTGAGGGACATTAATTCGGAAAAAGGTTTCATTTCATAAAATCCTTTGTGAAGGTTATCGGAAAAGGAGTCAGGCTTCCTGTTTTCTGTTCTTTTTGGCCAGATCAATTTCTGTCTGTACTTCCGGATCAAGTGTGAGGAAGTAGGTCATAATACCGCTGATGAAATAGATGATCGCGAATGTGATCATAACCCCCAGTACACCGAAGAAAGGCTGAACCAGATACACAATGGCGGGCCCGACCCATACGCTGGCACCGGCTCCAAGATTGAGTAATGACATGGCAGCAGGTTTATCGTCAGGAGCCAGATACGGCATCAGGGCTGAAAGGGGAGCATAGGCTGCCAGTGTCATACCGTAAAGGGCGCCTACGATCAGGGTCGGCAGCATGTGGCTAGGACCAAAGTAGGTGGGAGACCAGTAAAGAAGAAGTGTTGTGATGGTGGAACCAAAACCGCCGCAGATCATGACCGTACCGCGCCAGCTTAGTTTATCGCTCAAAATGCCGAATAACAGATTCCAGATCACGTTGGAAAGGGCCAGGGCCTGAAGGACCAGCAACCACTGGTTGAGAGTAAAGTGAAGGTCACGTGTGAAGTAAATCGGCAGGCAGACCAGAAATCCGAATTCTGCGGAGGTATCGACAGCGCGGACAATGCACCCGATACCGACCTTGGGGCGTTCCCAGGCGATGGAAAGAGAGGAAAACAGCGCACGAAAGACGTGTTTTTCAGCGCCAGAAGCATGCGCGTTCCCGTTTTTATCCTTGATGCCATAAAGAGCCACGAGACCACCGCAAGCGACAAGACCGAGGGCAACCCATAATGTATAGATCGATCCTATCCATGGAATCATATAGCGGGCCAGAACAGCACCTAATGTTGGCAAGCCGGTTGCAAAGCAGAACCAGAACCAGCCAACGGCCGAGCCAAGTTTTGTGGGCGTGACGGTTGTGACAACCCAGACAAGGAAGCCAAAAGCAAAGAGAGGATAGCCAAAACCCCTAATCCCATAGAACAAAACCATCAGTGAGAAGGAGTTGGACGGGATGGCCATGCCCAGAAACCCGATTTGCAGAACAATCCAGATGATCAGGCCAGCTATCATAACTCGACGTGGTCCCCAGACGTCAGAAAGAGCTCCTGAAAGCCATGATGAAATGGCTGCGCTTATACCATAAACCGTAAAGAGCAGGGCGACATTATGTTCCTCCTGACCATGATTGACGAGATAAGAGGCCAGATAGCCACTTTCGGCACCATCGCCTGACATGAAGATCAGAAGACCGACAAATCCCCAGAACAGGGCTGGTGGAATACCTATTTTAAAAAGAAAGCTTTCCCAGGCATTGTGGGGGTGTTCAGGAGGTGGAATGTCCCGCGCTGGATTGGCAGAATTATGCAGCATTGTTTCAGTCATCGTGTCACCGATTTTTCATTAAGCCTTCCCGGGGGAAGTGTCAGGCACCCGGCAGCAGGGGTTCAGGCCATTGCAATGGTGGTCATGTCAGATTTATCAATTGACGGGCCATTGTCTGGAGGATTAGGCAGCAAGAGGTTGCCCCTGCATCCAGCACACCCCGTGAGCGCTCGCCGAGGCGACTTGCGCGCCCAATCCGTGCGACAAGATTAATGGTGGAATCGCGTCCTTTTTCAGCAGATTCAATAACGGCGTTCAGGCTGGCTTTCAGTCCCTCTTTCTCAGCGTTATGACAGGCTTTGACAGCAGGAACCAACGTATCCATCAATGTCTTGTCACCCACATCGGCGTTTCCAAGTGAACGGATACCCGCTTCAGCGCTATCCATCATGAGGCCGAACAATTTGGCGTCAATATAGTCATTACCGTTCAGCGCTGCGGCCATTCCTGAGAAAAATCGCCCATAGAGCGGCCCCATGGAGCCACCAATGCCAGCCAGAAGCGAATCAGAGAGTATTTCAAGCGCTTTCTTGAGGGGGGGAGGGTTGCTCCCTAGTGCCTTGCCGCAGCGTTCAAACCCCTTGGCCATGTTGATGCCGTGGTCTCCATCGCCGATCTTGCCATCAATTTCACTGAGCCAGTCGCGTGCTTCAATGACGGCTGAGACCAGTGCTGGAACAACGCCCGTCGTGTTTTTGACGGCGATGCCGGTTGTAGCATGGTAATTATTGACTGCTTGTGCTTGTGTAGCCCCGGCGTACGCGACTTTGGTAATGGCGGGAGCTGTTTTGCTGGCAGCGGGGTAGAAGGAGCCAACGCGTGTCAGGCCGACTGTATGGGTGGGGTGTGACATCAGACGGTCGAGCTCGTCATCAAGCTTCATAACCGTTAATGTGACGCCTTTCATTTCCAGAGAGGTGAAGTAATTCCCGACGAAACTATGCTGGATATTAATGCCTTTTTCAGCAAAAACATCTGAAAGATCCGCAAAAAGGACGTAAAGCTCAATAACGGGTGTCGCTCCAAGGCCGGAAAGCAGTACGGCGACATTATCTCCTTTTGTGAAAGGGAGATCATTCAGGACATATTCCGCCATCATGTGGGCAATGTCGCGCGACCGTTCGAGGGGGCGCACTTCAACGCCGGGTTCCCCATGATGTCCGATACCAACTTCCATTGTGCCGGGTTCGATGGTGAAATTGGGGTGTCCATTAGCAACAATGGTGCAGGGGGAAAGTCCCACCCCGATTGAGCGCGTATTATCAATAGCTTTCTGTGCAGCGGCCAGCACTTCTTCCAGGGAGCCGCCTTCCTCGGCACGAGCACCGCCTGCTTTCCACATCAGGATCTCGCCAGCAACACCCCTGCGGCGATTGATTTCATCTTTGGGAGCAGAGGCAACGTCATCATTCGCGACGACTGTCCCGACTGTAATCCCTTCTTTTTCGGCATCGCTGATGGCAAGGCGTACATTCATGACATCGCCGGCATAATTACCGAACAAACAGGCAACGCCTGCTCCCATATCAGCAGCGCGCATGGCATCAAGGAAGCTGGTGGCTGTAGGAGAGGAGAAGATTTCGCCAATCGCGACAGAATCGAGCATGCCGGAGCCGACATAACCTAAAAACGCAGGCTCATGACCCGAGCCGCCACCCGTAATAACCCCTACTTTCCTGACGAGACTGCCTTCCTTGCGTTTTACAACGCGTGGGTTATCGGTTTTGGCCAGAATATTGGGATGGGCGAGCAGGTAACCCCGTAGCCCGTCTTCGACGATATAATCCGGATTATTATAAATGCGGTCCAGTTTATGAATGGAGCGTGTTTTATGATCCGTCATGTCTGTGAAACCTTTTTGTTTTTTAGAGATTATCGTCTGTCCGTATGAACTGGTCACGATTGGGCAGAATTCCCCTGGAAATTTTGATAGTGCTTGTTGACAAACTTTCCGCAAGAAAAGTTCTATTTCGGAATTTTAAGCACACAAATAGGCTCTATTCATCTCACTTAAGCGTGAATTTTTAAAAAAAATATTAAATTGCATCCTTATCTGTGGCTATCTTATGTTCTCAAGTGTTTGCTTTTGTTCTAACGAGGGCAGATAGATGCTTTGCAGCCATAGTCGACTGACGGAATGGCTGTGTCGTAAGGCAAATTTTCTGGAGGAGAGAAACGATGAAAATCGCCATAGGATGTGATGAGGCGGCAACTGGCCTGAAGGAAATCCTGAAACAGGCTGTTGAGGCAGTTGGCCATGAAGTGACTGATTACGGCACACACGATAACCAGCCTGTTTTATATCCTGATATCGCGGTGGCTGTGGCGCGCGCCATTATGGATGGTAAGCACGAGCGTGGTATTTTGTTATGCGGGACGGGGATTGGCATGGCTATCAGCGCCAATAAGGTCCCTGGCATAAGGGCGGCACAGACGCATGATACCTATTCAGCAGAGAGAGCCATGAAGAGCAATAATGCTCAGATTATTACGATTGGTGCACGTGTTGTAGGGCCGGAGCTTGCCAAATTTATTGTCTCTGCCTATCTTTCTTCCGAGTTTGCGGGCGGTAATTCGGCGCAGAAAGTTGATCGTATCAAATATTACGAAGGTCTGGCAGCAGAGTAAGGCGAGTGTCTTCTGATTCATGTAATTCCCCTCCCTCCGCGTACTCTCTTTCCCAGACAGAGAGCAGGCGCGGGGGAGGAGCAGATAACCGGCGTGTCAGACTGGATTTTCAGTCCGACCAACTGACCGAGCTTGCTGCGCTTTATTATCTGGAACAAGTGACTCAGGAAGAGCTTTCAAGGCGTTTTGGCCTTTCACGCCCTTCTGTCAGCAAGTTACTCAAGCGTGCCCGGGAGGAAGGAATCGTCGAGATCAGGGTTCTGACGCGTCCTGAGGCCTCCGCTGAACTTGAACAGGAATTTCAGAAACGTTTTGGTCTTTCCCGTTTGCTGACGGCTGTAGAGCAGCGTAATCGCGACGCCCAGCGTCAGGGTGTTGCTGCCCTGATGGCGGATTATCTCAGGATGATCCTGCATGACGATATGGTCGTTGCCGTGGGAATGGGACGTAATATTGCTGCTATTGCGGACCAGATTGGCATGGAAGGTGGGCGTTCCATAACATTTGTCTCGGCTATTGGTGGCTCTCCCCGGGCTGGCGATTATATCAGTTCGGACCATATATGCCGCCGGCTTGCCGCTCGTTTTGGGGGGAAGAGCGAGACTCTTTATGCTCCGGCTCTGGTAGCAGATGCGGCGATTCGTCACGCATTGATGGAAAATGATGTTGTGCAGAGTACACTTCATCGTGCCAGACGTGCGGATGTTGCGCTGATTGGTATCGGTGATGTCAACGAAGACAGCAATATGGTGCGTATGGGCTGGTTTACACCGCAAGAAATAGCAGAATCAAAGCTGGCGGGAACTGTAGGGGACATGATGGGGTATGACTTCATTACCCTCGAAGGCAAGCCGGCTGATGTGCCTACCCAGGGCAGGGTGATTGGCCTGTCTCTGGAAGATCTCCGTCGTATTCCCAATGTTGCAGCGATTGCGAGCGAGAGCTCAAAGCTGGTGGCCATTCTGGCAGCGTTACGAACAGGGACCATTACAACACTGGCGACGACGGAGTCCATTGCCAAGGCCGTTCTGAAGCTTGACGGGCCATAAAAAAGGCCACCTTCGTGAAGAAGGTGGCATCTGTTTCGATAGGACGAGCCTTATTGGGCCGTCTGTTGTGCAGTGCGTTTTCTGTTATGTTCTGCCTGTATGAAACGCCGTGCTTCAGGCGAGACTGTCAGCATCATCGTCATGCCTGCTGAGAGCAAATAAAGAATGGCAAAGGCCCAGATCACATAAGCAAGATCCGAACCAAAGAACAGGCTGCACAAGCTTGCGACAGCGGGGCCAAACCATGTGGAAGCACCAGCGCCCAACCCTAGAACGGAAAGGGCTGCGGCTTTTTCCTTGGGGCAGATTTGCGGCATGAGGCCAGAGAGCGGCACGAAAGCGGCTACTGCCGCACCATAAAGTACACCGACGGCAGCGGCTGCCCAGAAATTACCGGGAAACCAGAGGGGCACGTAATAAAAGAGTGGAATGGTCACAAAGCCGCCAATCCCGCCAAAAATAGCGACAACGTGGCGATAACCAAAACGGTTGGCAACCATGCCGGATACCAGATTAAACACGATATTACTCAGGAATATGATGGAAAGCAGGTTCAGCCAGTCTCCGAGGGAGAAGCCAAGATGGTCGACAAAGAAAGCGGGCATGATAGCTAGAAAGGCATATTCTGATGATGTGTCGATGGTTCTGACAATGCCGGCTACAAAGGTTTTTGGCTCGCGCCACATGATGGAAAGGGAACCAAAAAAGATCTGACTTGCAGGTACATGCTCTGGAAGAAGGCGCTTTTTACCTGTTGGTTCATGTGTGAAAAGCAGGGCGATCAGACCACCTATAATGACCAGCGCGAGGGAAGACCAGAATGTGTTCAGTTCGCCAATCCGGGGAATAGCATAACGCGCAAATTGGGACCCCAAGGTCGGCAATCCTGCGGAAAAGGAAAACCAGAACCAGCCAGCCGCAGAACCTAACAGGCGCGGCGGCGTGGCAGCGGCAATCCAGACAAGAAAGCCATAGGCAAAAAGCGGGTAGGCGAATCCTCGCAGGGTGTAAAACAGCATGATAAGCGGACCATCATTGGGCCCAAGACCGAACACCAGAAAACAGACTTCTATGAGAGCCCAGAGGATGAGTCCGATCCACATAACCCTCTTGGGGCCCCAGAGGTCGGATAATGGTCCGGAAAACCAGGCTGAAATCATAACCGTGATACCGTAGAACGTGAAAAGCTGATTCACGAAATTCTGCGTATGGCCATTATGAAGCATGTAGGTATCAAGATAGCCTGCTTCTACGCCATCACCGATCATGAATAAAAGCAGACCAATAAAGGCCCATAAAAGTGGGGCAGGAATGCCCATGCGTTCAACGAGCGGACGTTTTTCAACCGTCACATCAGACATAAACTGTCTCTCCAGCGAATTATAAAGACGCATTGCGGACTTGCGACATCCCGCCTCATTGCGCGATGAAAGTGCAGAATGCGTCATGACAGGGCCCTACGAGACTGCTCGGACCCGTCTCCTGAGCAAAATAGACCATGAGTTAAGTGCAATACAGAATTGCGCTTGATGGTGTGAAAACCATATTGATATGATCCAGAATTGGGACGGTATATATTACATAAGATTAACTTTGTAAAGTTTATGAATTTTACAATATTAATAAAGTATTTTTAAATATATTTTGTAATAAATTATTATTTTTTGTCCTATTTTTTAATTAATTAAAGTGAATTTATATAAATATACTTTAAAAATATTTTTTCACTTTGATTTTTTTTGATTGTAATTTTTTTATACCTGTTTTTGTCGTGGGGTCAGGCTGCTGCCAATGGCGGCTGTCGTGATGCAGATGATCGCCATTAATTGCAGCATGGTCAGATGTTCCCCCAGAATGAAGAATCCTGCGAGAGAGCCAATTGCAGGTGAAGTGCTTAAAAATGTGCTGAACAGGGAAGCGGGCAGCAGGCGAAGGGCCTTTATTTCTATGGAATAAGGCAATGCGCTGGAAAGTACTGCAACAATCAGTCCCTGAAACAGGACGGAGGGGAGAAATAGAGTGCCTCCTGCCGTGCTGATACCTACGGGCACGATCAGCACGGTTGCAACGCTCATACCCCATGCGGGGGCATCCAGTCCCAGACGGGCGGAGACGGATTTTCCGAACAGAACGTAAAACACCCAGCAGAGTCCGGCACCGGCTGCAAAAAGCACGCCAACAGGATCAAGATGATTGCCTGCATGCAGGGGGAGCAAAAAGGCGAGCCCCGTTATAATGAGGCCAATCCAGAGAAAGTCCTTCAATGTGCGGGAACCAAGCAGAGAGATCAGGACTGGCCCCGCGACTTCGATAGCAATGGCGAGGCCGATCGGAATACGGGCAAATGCCTGGTAAAAAAGCAGATTCATAAGCCCTAGTCCCGCACCATAGAGGATGAGAGGTTTCCAGCTTTCCAGAGGGAAACCTCGCCTCCATGGGCGTCTGAAAGCCATCAGGATGAGGGCGGCCAGCCCTATTCGCAAGGCGGCAACGCCAGCAGCGCCAATGGCAATGAAAAGATGCTTGGCGCAGGTTGCTCCGACATTCTGGGTTATCAGAGAACACAGAACCAGAGCCGCTCCCTTGATCTGGTCATTATGCGTCGTTTCATGCGGGGAGGGGACGGGCATTCTGAACCTGTCAGGAGGAAAGAGGGAGTTTCTCTATGTTGTATTTCGTTTACGAAGTCCAGACAGAAGCTGAAACAGAGAGCTTGCAGGCGCCATAAAGAAAAACCCCCTTCCCATAGGGAAGAGGGCGATAATTGCCACGAAGTGACGGAGTGTTTAATCGTGTTGTTTGACGTGTTTGGAGGCGATAGCCACCTCGTGCTTGAGGGTATCCCATGCCATAAAGAGAGCTGGTTGCGCCTCTGATCCCAGAATAGCAAAAACGACATCAGGACTTTTGAAATCAGGGTGCTTGTCCTTGCTCTCGCGTTGTGCCGGGGAGAGAAGCTCTTCCAGTTTTCTGGGTTTTTCGATTTTGCCAGCCTTATATGCGGCTTCAGCCTTCTGGGGGAGGGAGTCGGCAAGAATGATCTCATAAAGCTTGGCATCAATTTTTTCGCGGATAGAAGCCGCATTTTCATGGAACCAGCGTGAAACCTTGTCATCATTATTCTTGCGGACTTTATCAAGAGTCTCTTTGACTTCCTGATAGAAAGGGTCTGTCACTTGGTCAGCCATAATGTTTATCCTTATAATTCCAGTTAACTTGTCTCACAGTAACACTATTTTGAGCAAAAAGAGGTTAATTCTTTTTAAGATGCGGGATTGATAAAGGGCTTGGCTAGAAACGATATCCACGTAATATATTTAAAGTTTTGTAAGTTTTTTTGAAAGCATATGTAAAAAGTGACGGGTTTCATATACGCTCACCCGGGCTAACCATTATTTTTAAAGGATTCTTGTGATGAAATATAATAGAGAGGCATTGGCTAAAGATTTTGATCCGACTTATGCAACGCCGAACTCACAGTTCTGGAATATTATGAATTCTCTTGAACAGGTAGGTGAAGGGGCTGTTTTTGCCCATGCCGTTGCGGGTCTTCTTTTCCCGAATTTGCGTGTTACTGAAATTCAGGAATGGCACATCAATGTTGCCAGAGACTTGCTCGAGATTCTTGGATTCGCGCCCATTACAAAACATGCCCATCAATATCGCCGTAAAGCTGACTATAAATACTGGCTGAAAAAATAAGCCGGAAATTCTGATTTACGCTACTGCAAGGGCCTTATCGTTTCTCCGTTTGGGGTTACGATAAGGCTTTTTCAGGACGGGTCTTTCCAGTGCTCTTTTCATGGTCGCTTATGCGGCCTGAAGGTGAAGGAGCTATGATAAAGACCCTCGGAATGTGCTGAAAGCTTCCTTTCCCTGGTTGATCCGTCGCCTCCGGTCTGTTGTTTGGTGTTACCGGAGAAAAACACTCTGGGGGCCTGTGACGGCCCAGCGCTGACGGCCCCTGACAGGGCGGCTCTTCTTGTGTGAGGACTGGCGTTACTGTTATCGGTCCGTTCCTTTTGCCGAAGTCCGCACTAAAGGCGCGCTCAGAGGATCCGTTTCCGATATTTCCTGAAGAGAAAAAGCCGCACAAAGGCTCCGCCAGTTCCATAGGGAATTTGCGTACACGGCCTACTGGATGGAGCTGTAAGCTCCATGTTATAGAGACAATCAGTCATTGGCTGAGGCTTTCAAAGTGTTGCTCAGTTAGTGATCAGGATCGGACAAGGCTGCGAAAACTTGTTCGGTCCGTTCCTCATGATTACGCCTGATTGTGATGTGAGGCAAGCCCCAGCCCATAAAAGCTGCAAAATGCCCGAGTGTTTCTGAGGGAACTTGACGCAGGTCAAAGACAGGGCGGGTACGATTTCAGAGTATCGGCCCCGCTTCACAGAAATAAATTTTGTCCGATTCTTTTATACAAGGATGCGGACGTCTAAATGTCCTGTGCGTTTTTTTTTCGCTTTTGGGGTGATTTTGTCTCTCTCACAGGGGGAATAAATCACGCTTTTTTATCGTGAAAACCGTCATGTATTATCTTTATTTTTATTTTAATAGTGAAAATTTTATAGGTAATTAGTGATTTTTGTTTTTTACTAAAAAAGTAAATATTTTGTTTATAATGATAATTATTTTTAATACTTATAAAACATAAAACTTAATATATTTGTAATTATGTTAATTTTTTATAAAAATTATGCTTAATGATTAATTTTTATAATTTTATATTAAAAATATATTTACATAATGAAATTTTATTATTTATCAAAAATAACAAGATTTTCAATCGATGAAATTTATTTATTGATCGAATAAAATTTTTCTATTTTACAAACTAACCAAAAATTCAGCCTGATAACGAAGAAGTGAGAGGAGATCCCGCTTTTTCGTTTTCTGTGAGGCATTATGCAACATACACATGACGTTGCCCTCCTTCTGGCGCGGTTTCAGTTCGCGTTCACAGTCGGGGTGCATATCGTATTCCCTGCCTTTTCAATTGGTCTGGCTACGTATCTGGCCGTATTGGAAGGGCTTTGGCTCAAAACAAAACAGAATGTGTTTCTTGATCTTTACCGTTACTGGCTGAAAGTCTTTTCGCTGGTTTTTGGTATGGGGGTCGTTTCCGGTCTGGTTATGGCCTATCAGTTTGGTACAAACTGGTCCGCCTTTTCTCTCAAGGCAGGGCCGATTACAGGCGTCCTGCTCTCTTATGAAGTCATGACAGCCTTTTTTCTTGAGGCTGGATTTCTGGGCATCATGCTGTTCGGCATGAACAAGGTCGGCAAGAAACTTCATTATACCGCAACATGCACGGTTGCTTTCGGAACGCTGATTTCCGCAACCTGGATCCTTGCGTCAAATTCATGGATGCAGACGCCGCAAGGCTATCATATTGACCAGGCCACGGGGCGTTTTCTGCCTGATGACTGGCTGGCTATCATCTTTACGCCGTCATTTCCCTACAGGCTTGTTCATATGGGACTGGCCGCTTTTCTCTCTGTTGCTTTCGCTGTTGGCGCGACGGCCGCATGGCATCTCCTCAAGGAAAGAAAACAGGGCCTGGCCGCCAGTAATCCGGTACGCGTCATGTTTTCCATGGCATTATGGATGATTACCATTGTAGCCCCTTTGCAATTGCTTGCCGGCGATATGCATGGTCTGAACACACTGAAATATCAGCCTGCCAAGGTTGCAGCGATGGAAGGAGATTGGGAAAGCGAGGGCAGGGCGCCTGAAATTCTCTTTGGTATTCCTGACATGAAGGAAGAGCGTACGAAATACGCTATCAAAATCCCCTATGCCGGGTCGCTTATCCTGACACACAGCCTGGAGGGGAAGGTCCCTGGTCTGAAGGATTACCCGAAAGATGAACGCGCTCCTGCACAAGTGGTGTTCTTTTCTTTCCGTATCATGATCGCCCTTGGGTGTCTGATGATCCTGGCTGGTTTTGCGTCTCTCTGGTTAAGATGGAAAAAACGTTTCTATAACAGCACGTTTTTCCAGAGATTCATGCTTCTGATGGGACCATCCGGGTTCCTGGCCATTCTGTGTGGCTGGGTCACAACGGAGGTCGGTCGGCAACCATGGACGGTCTATGGCCAGCTTCGTACTGTTGACAGTGCGTCGCCCCTGATGGCGTCAAGCCTGACATTCTCGGTCGTCCTGTTCGTGATTGTCTATTGTTTCATCTTTGGCACGGGGCTGATGTTCTTGTTCCGTATGCTCAGAAAAACGCCTGAAGTGGGGGAAAGCACAGACGGTACAGTCCGTATTGGCATGCGCCCCGAAATTGTTGAATCCGTTCGTGGAGGAAGCAGATAATGAGTGGTTTGGCTTATTGGCTCCCCGTTGTGTGGGCTGTCATCGTTGTCGTCGCCATTACGATCTATGTGGTGCTGGATGGTTTTGATCTGGGTGTGGGAATGCTCTTTGCGTTCGAAAAAGACCCTTCTGACCGTAACGTCATGGTGCATACCATTGCCCCGGTGTGGGATGGCAATGAAACATGGATGATCCTGGGGGGAGCCGTTCTGTTTGGTGTCTTTCCCGGAGGGTATTCCACATTGCTGCCAGCTTTTTACATTCCCATTATCCTTATGTTGCTGGCGTTGATTTTCAGAGGGGTTTCCTTTGAGTATCGTATTCTGGCTCACACAGAGCGCGAGAAAATTGTATGGAATTACGGTTTCATGTTTGGTTCCGCTTTGGCTTCCTTCTGTCAAGGGGCCATATTGGGGGGCTATGTTCAGGGCGTTTCCATCACGAATGGTATTTTCTCGGGCAGTGTGATGGACTGGCTCAGTCCTTTCTCCCTTCTGTGCGGTCTTGCCGTCATGTGTGGCTATGCCCTGCTGGGCGCGACATGGCTTGTCTGGCGGACAGGTGGCGCATTGGAGAAAAGATGCCGCAGGTGGTCCGAGGTTCTTGCTGTGGCGATGTTCTTCTGCATCGTGGCTGTAAGTTTGTGGACGCCTTTCCTGAATGCGCCTTATCTGCGCCGCTGGACGGAATGGCCTAATATCATCCTCGTCAGCCCCGTACCGCTTCTGCTGGTTGTCTGTGGCGCGGTTATGGCATCGGCTTTGCGGAAAGGAAGCCATCGTGTTCCCTTCTTCTGTGCCTTGGGATGGTTCCTTCTGACTTTGGTTGGATTGGCTATTACTGTGTGGCCCTATGCTATCCCGCCGTCACTGAAGCTGTGGGATGTGGCGTCTCCCATCTCCAGTCAGCTTGTGGTACTGGGGGGAGCTGTCATCCTGCTGCCTATCGTACTGGCCTATACCGTTTACTCTTATCACGTGTTCCGTGGGAAAGTGAGTGCAGAAGATGCTACGCATTATTAAGCTCGTCGAACCAGAGAATGAGAAAACCCCTCATTCTTTCTGGAAACGCCTGGGATGGTTCGCCATCCTGTGGAGCGGCAGCACAGCGGTCGTGCTGGGGGCCTCCTCCCTCTTGCACATGCTGATCCCGCATTAGGGGAATGGGATAAAAAAACACCTGACTGCGCTTTCATGGGGGCAGTCAGGTGAATATTTTATATTACGGTTAATATTATATAGAAATACTTAATACCCCAGAAGTAGGTATGAGCGTTTCCCCTGATATAATTTTTCCTTCTTGATTTATTGTTATTATCATATCTTGAGGCAGCATTGAGATTTGTTTTACTTGCTGTGACTTCTGCCTGAAGGTATCTCTTGATCTAAGCAGCAGAGAAAGATTTCCAGTAACACCATGTGTAATTTCTTTTTCACGCCGCGTTTCAATGATTAAATGATGACCGAGACGTAAGGGAGCTGTGACCAGTCCTTGGCATAGGATGGCATTTCTAGCTAATTTGTAAGTGCTAGAAAAAATTATTTTATTGGCACGTCCTATAGTCATAAGACTTTCTTCGAGAGTATCATAGAGGTCTGTTTTTAAACGGAAGAAACTGAAGCTACTGAGTGCAGGGTCCACTATTTTTATAGCTACGTTTAGAGCCATAACCGCTTGAACAAATAGTTCATATTTTTTATTATAAGACGTTATATCTTCATTTATTTTTAACATTTTCGTATAGGCAGTTTTCGTTCCAAAGAAATCTGTATCAAATGTTTTTGATATATTTCCTCCATCGAATATGTTGTCTGTTTGCTGCTTTATGTGATTTACTTCTAGTATTAATTTTTCCTGTATGTCGTACATATTACTATGGCGTTGGAATAGTTCGTTCTTAATCCTAGTTTGCCATTCTGTATTACCTCCTTTTTCTTCTAGATATCGGAAAAAACTCTCTTGTAGCCAAGATATACATCCCTTTAAAGGGGAAATATCTGTATTTTCCTGCCACGTTATAATTTTTTGAATATTCTCTTTGATATTAGCGAGCTCGCTAGCAATATCAGCTAAGTGTTGTTGGGCAAAGAGCATACTGCCAAGGGTAAATCCTAAACTGACAAACTGAGCTGGAGAAAGTGTATTCACAAATTCTGGATGTTTTAGTATTTGCCCTTTAGAATCCCGCATGACAGCATAACCATTTCGGAAAGAAGCCTCTCCACGTTGTAAAGCAGCCATAGCTGTTGGGGAAAATGTTACACGATATGTGCCGTCAGTGAGCGAAGGGAGTGTTGTGATCAACGAGCGTACAATATTATCGCTGATAATCTTATATGTTCCTTTATGAGGTTTTTCAGCAGATGTGACGTCTATGACGGTATTTCCAGAGCTATCAATTAATTTAAAGTCTGTGTAATTTTTAGTCATCTTATCCTCTTCTACGAAAAAACATATATCTGTTCTGATAGTCGGAGTTTCTTGAATTTGAATCGACTAAAGGACTAACCGTAAAACAATTTGAAAAAGAGTAAAACATTACTCTAAAAATGGCGGTAATCTGCGATTTTTGAAGTGTAGTGGCGGAGAGAGAGGGATTCGAACCCTCGGTACGCTATTAACGTACACACGCTTTCCAAGCGTGCGCCTTAAGCCGCTCGGCCATCTCTCCGTTCAAGGCTTGGGGAACATAGCAGGGTTTTGATTTGATGCAACCCCATTAACGACAATTACGGACAAATTTTTCTATTTTTTTTAATGATTTAACGCCGCGACTTTCTTCCACGCCGGATGAAACATCTACAGCGCTTGTGCCGCTTGCCATAATAGCGCTTGAAACGTTCTCTGGTGTCAGCCCGCCGGCCAGAATCCAGGGAGCCGGTGCCGGCCAGTTCCGTGTCAGACTCCAGTCGAATGATTTTCCCAATCCGCCTGGCTGATTATCATTGGGGTCAGCAGGAGACTCTATGATATAACCATCAAGATTATTTTTGTCCGACGGAAGATCTTCAGGTCCTTTAATCCCTTTGGCCAGCCAGACAGGAACGTCAAAGCGTTGTCGGATGGCGACAGCCTGTTCTATAGGGCCATAAAGTTGAAGAATATCCAGCGGGACTACTGCCAGGACCGCTTTAATTTCGTCAAAAGTTGGATTGACGAATAGCCCTACTCTCTGGGGACCGCCTTCAGCGGCTGTTCTGGTCGAGTGATGTAAATCGAGAGCCTGTTTCGCCGGGATATATCTGGGAGAGGGGGGATAGAAAATAAATCCTGTCCAGTCGACACCCAAGGCAGCGCAGAGTTGCATTTCTTCTGCGCGTTTCAGGCCACAGATCTTGACCTTGACCATCAGCCTTGCAACTCAGCCTTGATGGCTCTGGCAGCCAATGCAGGGTCAGCTGCTTTTGTTATGGGACGCCCAACGACGATCCAGTCGGCTCCTGCCTGTGCTGCCTCATGAGGCGTCATAATGCGTTGCTGGTCGTCAGAGCTGCTTCCTTTGGGGCGTATGCCTGGCACAACCAGAACAGGCTCCTCTCCCAAAGTGTCGCGCAGTGCCTGAATTTCATGCGCTGAGCAAACAAGGCCATCAGCACCTGACTGAATGGCCATTTTTCCCAGACGGACAACTTCTTCGAGAGGCGGGAGGTCAATACCAACGGCTTTGAGCGATTGCTCGTTCATGCTGGTCAGCACAGTCACGGCCAGAAGTTTGGGGCGAGTGGAAGAGGAATGTGCCTGTTCCAGAGCTTCACGCGAGCGGGCAATCATTTCCGGTCCGCCCAATGCATGAATGGTCATCAGTTCAGGCGAAAGGGTAGAGAGCAGGGAGCGCAGGCCAGAAGCGACTGTATTGGGGATGTCATGCAGCTTGAGATCAAGAAAGAGCCTTTGCCCATGAGAAACATCACGGACGGCGTCCAGACCGCAGGCATAGGTAAATTCCAGTCCCAGCTTGAAAGCGTCAACCGTTTCATGCAGGGCGGAAACCCACCGCGCAGCCTGTTTCCTGTCTGCGGTATCAAGGGCGGCAATCAGTCTGGTTGGGCGTTTGCTCATGGGGCAGGGCTTTGCATTACTGGAGAAGGCGTAACCGGAACATCAGCCTTTCCTGTAGGTTCGGCAGCGGGAACATGAAGAGAAGAAACTTGCTGCTGGAGGTCAGCGATCTGTTTTTCATATGTGCTGGACTGTGTTTCAGCGCGGCGGGCACGATGTCTTTGTTTCAATTCTCCGGCCCAACCAATGACAAGCCCGATAAGCAGGAAGAAAATTGAAAGGCCGAAGGCCAATAAGCCAATCGAGATATGAAAACTCTTGGAGATAATCCACATCTCTGAAGGAGCAGGATTGGACAAGGCAAAAACGGTGAGGACTGCCAAAAGGCATACAATAATTACAAGTCTTATCATGGCTTCTTCCTAGCGTGTCCCGTAAGGGTTCGACAAGATGGGGATTATAGAGGGAAATATTTTTTATTTTTGTAAAAAAACACCGTCTGATTTATAAAATATGAGAGATTATTTTTCATAATGCCACATAACATCGCGATCAAAAAGACTATAGGGATAATTGTCAGTGAGTAACCAGGCCGATGATAAAACTGTGCCCGTTTCCGGGGAAAGGGGAACGGGCACGCCTGAGTGGAAAGTATTTGATGCAGCCTGGTATCGTAGACGTTATCAGTCGGTTCTTGATGCTGAGGAAAAACAGGCCACTGATCAGAAGCTTGAAGACCTTTGGAAACAGACGGTCAGAGAAACTGGCCGTTCTCCCAACAGGTTTTTCGATGAAAAATGGTACCTTTCCTATAATAGTGATGTTGGACGGCAAATTCGTGCTGGCGGTATTTTTGAAACGGGTTTCCAGCATTACGAGGATATAGGCTTTAAAAGCTGTTCGCCTCACTGGCTTTTCCGGGAAGAGGATTATTTCAGGCGCAATTGTGATCTGAGCTATCGCGATATTCTATCTCAAGGCTTTGTTAACGGCTATGACCATTATCTGAAGTGTGGCGATAAAGAGGGCAGGCAAGCCAATCTCTATTTCCAACCAGAACTTTTTGTCAGCCAGCTTTTGCGGGAAGGGATGGATATAGACGTTTCCCAGGGGGCGTTCAGGACTTACCTATCCTTGGAGGATGAGCGGCTCGGACAGATGAGAACGTCCTGGTACTTTGATCCGCAGTGGTATCTGAGGCGTTATCCTGAAGTAGAGGAGTGTATAAGAACAGGGCGTTATGGGCTTCCGCTTGAACATTATCTTTGTAATGATGAGCCAACGCGCTTTGATCCTAACCCTCATTTCAGCGAAATTTATTATCTTGCTCAGTATCCAGATATAGAAAAGGCTGTGGCGGAAGGGCGCTACCGTAACGGTTATGAGCATTTCCTGACGACGGGCCTCTATGAAGGCCGCCGGCCACAGCAGGGAGTTGAGCTTGATCTTGGCGTGATGAAAGGGGGCAGATCCCATCTTCTGGCGGATTATAACGTTGAAGATGCTTTTGCTCTTTATGTTCGGCAGAAAGAGGAAAAATTTTCCATTGATTTGCTTTCCTGTTCTGTCGAGGCAGCCCGTAAGCTTGCCATTACGCGTCTTGAAGCCCATTTGCCGGCTCTCTATCGTAATCCATTGGTTTTTGATACGTCGTGGCCACCTGAATTAACGGTTATTCTCTGTTCAGAAGGAGATTATCTCTCCGTTACGGCTTCCCTGTTGTCGCTCTATGAGCAGGGATTTAGTGGTCAGGAGATCATGGTCGTCAGTAATGGCACTGTTCGGGAGAGGCATCGTCTCGAAAAAACTTTCAAAAATGTGACCTTCCTTTATCCCGCAGAGTGGAAAACGGATAAGGGCCTTTTTCTGAAAGGGGTACAGCTCGCGAAATGTGAGCAGATTCTGCTTCTTTATGCGGGCGTGACGGTTCATCAGAATGCTTTGTCTGTTATTTTTTCATCCATGGCTGAAAGAGATATTACTGGCGGCGGCGGTCAGGTTATCGCAGCTAACCAGAAAGTTCTGGAAACCGGGTGCCATATTTTTCGGGACGGTTCTGTCAAAGTTTATGGCAAGGGCGAAAAAGCATTTTCGCCTGATATTTCTTTTGCAAGGCAGGTTGACGGATTTCAGAGAGGCGCTTTTTTCGGGAGGCGGGAGGCTATTCTTCCCTTATTGGCAGAACTTGCTCCGTTTGAAGATAAAACAGGCTTTCTCTCTTTGACATGTTCTCTCAGCGCGATGGGAAACAAACTGGTCTACTGCCCGGATCTTCTTTTGACCGATCTGGAAACAGGTCGTGCTTTTGAGCTTCCTGCGTCGGTTCCAGATTTGTTTAAAGAGAATTTCCCTTCATATCTTGCAGAAGAATTTCTTCCCTCCGATCAACGGACGCCTTTTTTCAATAAGGAGAAAAACAGGACGATCCTGATTGTTTATGAGCGTCTTCCACTGGCATCGGAAGGTGGGTTCTCTCGTCGTGCTTTTGATCTGATTGAGATTCTGCACAAGGAAGGATGGGAAGTTTCGCTTCTGGCTCTTCATGAGGGACCAGAGGATAGATTGACGCCGTTACAGTCATATCCTTCGTCTGTGAAGTGGTTTGTGGGTGAGGATTATCTTCAGGATTTTTTTGTCAAGGGGCATGTCGAATTTGATCTCGTCTGGGTGAATGGTTCGTCAATAGCCGCCCAGCTTATGTCACTGGTAAAACCGTTCCTCCGTTCGGAACAGAATTTTATTCTGGATATAACAACTCTTGAGGGTAACGGATTACGGGCATCTGAAAGCTATTTGAGGCGGTGTGTTGGTGGCCAGGATAACAAGGAACTTTTTCTGGCAGAATTGCGCCAGAAGCTTTCGGACGCTTGGCTCTGTCGCGCCGTCATTACGGATAATGACTGGGAAGCAGATCACATAAGGCAGGCAGGAATTTTCAATGTTGTCGTTATCCCCAACCGTTTCCGCGCTCCTGGTGTTACGCCGCAGATGGAAGGACGGTCAGGACTTTTGTTTCCTGTGCCTTTATACAAATCTGGCGATGCTGCCCATGATGGGTTCGATTGGTTTTGTCTGAATGTTTTGCCTGCTTTGAGGGATATTCTGCCAGAGGATATTCCGCTCTGGGTTGGTGCCTATCATAATCCTGCTATTGATCTGGCCTTTTATGAACGCTTTGTCCCCGTCAAGGGGCTGACAAAGCCCTTGCCATTGGCAGAAATCATGGAGCAATGTCGCTTGGCCGTTGTACCGACGCGTGTAATGGCGACTATTACCCCTGAAATCCTGGATGTGATGGAAGCGGGCCTGCCAGCCGTCATGAGTTCGCCTGTCATGAAAGAGCTTGGTTTTACAGCGGGAGAAGAGGGAATTGATGGCGGTTTTAATGACCCGCAAAGTTTCGCTCTGGCAATCGCTGAACTTTATACTGATGAAGCGCTATGGAATAGAATAAGCAAGGCAGCGTCAGAAAAAATTACGGCTTCTTATAGTAAGGAACATTTCAGGAGTTCCGTTCTGTCTCTTCTGGCACAGTTGGAAAATCCTGTTTTTCAATCTTATCCCTTGAAGATTAGTCGCACTTCTCCCGCACGTCGCTTTCAGCCGGCGCCACTGATTTTGTCTGGAGAGGTCTCCGACGAACCGAATGCTGCGAAATCTGTGGAAGACGTTGAGGAAGCAAATGACAGGATGCCCGGAATCAGGCTCGGTGTTACGTTAGAGACATAAAGGGGAGGGAATTGAGCATCATGGATTATAAAGAACAACTCTCTGCGGTTTTGCAGCATGTCGATAAAAAACTGGACCAGTCGCTAGAACGGTTACAGGCTCTTTTGCGCATTGCCAGTATTTCAACGCAGCCAACACACAAGGGAGAATGTCGGCAGGCAGCAGAGTGGCTGTGTAATGAGTTGGCAGATTTGGGGTTTGAGGCTTCAGTAGAGGAGGTGTCATGGGCGGAGCCGGGTCACCCCATGGTGGTTGGTTTCCAGCATGACAAGAGTTTATCCAGGCATCGTGTGCTGTTTTATGGCCATTATGATGTACAGCCTGTTGATCCTGAGGCCCTATGGACAACCCCGCCTTTTGAACCCGTTATCAGGGATGTCGATGGGCGTATGGTCATCGTTGCCAGAGGGGCAAGCGATGATAAAGGACAGGTCATGACGTTTCTTGAGGCCTGCCGTGCCTGGAAAGAAGTGACAGGTTCACTGCCAGTGGATGTTACCGTGCTTTTGGAAGGGGAAGAGGAATGCGGAGGCGGCAATTTGCGCCCCTTCCTTGATTCTAATCGGGATCGTCTCAAAGGGGATGTTGCCTTGATTTGTGATACCTCCATGGCTGATCGTCAGACACCCGCCATTACGACGTCATTGCGTGGATTACTGGCCGAGGAGATCACGGTTAAATGTGCCGCCCAGGATTTGCATTCTGGAATTTATGGTAATGCGGCCCGGAATCCTATTGCCGTTCTGTGTGATCTTTTCTCCAGTCTCAGGGACGCAGAAGGCCAAGTGACCATAAAGGGCTTCTATGATGGTATAAAAGAGATTTCCGGAACGAAAAGAAAGCAATGGGCTGAGCTTTTCCCTGATGACCGTTCATTACTGGGAGAGGTAGGTCTTTCCCACAATGCCGGGGAAAAGGGTTATAGCGCTATTGAGCAAGTTTGGGCGCGTCCCAGCTTCGAAATTAACGGTATTTCCGGCGGGTATGAGGGAGAGGGCTTCAAAACGGTCATTCCAGCCCAGGCAAGCGCCAAAATTTCGTTCAGACTGGTACTTGGGCAGGATCCCGAAAAAATTCGTAAAAATTTCCATCAGTTTGTGAAAGATCATTTACCGGATGATGCCGAAGTAACCTTCGCCTCTTATGGTGCCTCTCCAGGATTTTCTTTTTCTGACACAAAATCTTTCCTTCCCCGTGCGCTTGAGGCCTTGAGCGAAGAGTGGGGCAAGGAGGCGGTTGAAATCGGGTCTGGTGGGTCCATTCCTGTTGCCGAAGATGTCCGCCAGGCCCTTTCCATGGATGCGCTTATGGTCGGGTTTGCCCAGAATGATGATCGTATCCATTCACCCAATGAACATTATGGTCTCGATTCATTTCATAAGGGCATAAGATCATGGGTGCGTATTCTTGCCAGATTGAGGCAATAATGACTTTGTCTTCATTGCCGTTGGCGGTCACTATGGGGGATCCGGCCGGAATAGGGCCGTTCCTGACAGGGGAAGCCTGGCGTCATTTCAAAGAGACGGGACCTGTGTTTTTCTGGGCCGGAGATCCGTCTCTATTGGGGCCTGATAGTCCTTCTGAGATTATAGCGTCGCCTGAGCACGCTTTGGCGGTGTTTGAAAGGGCTTTGCCCGTCATCCCTGTTACATGTCCGGCTGAAGTGAGGGCGGGGATTCCTGATTCCCGGAATGCCGGAGCGGTCATCCAGAGTATTGATTATGCCGTGCAGGCGGTGCAACAAGGTCGTGCCGGGGCGGTTGTGACAAACCCTATTGCCAAGCATGTTCTTGCTGATGCCGGATTTAAATATCCTGGTCATACGGAATATCTGGCGCATCTTTGTCATGTTTCCGGTAAGGAAATCATGATGCTGGCCTGTCCTGAATTGCGGGTCGTCCTGACGAGCGTCCATGTTCCGCTTCGTCAGTCTCTTGAGGAGCTTGACCAGAGTCACATTATAGACGTGACTTTAAACACTCAGGAGAGTTTGCGGCGAGACTTCGGTATTGCCAAACCGCGTATTGCCATGGCGGGCATTAATCCTCATGCCGGGGAGAAAGGTTTAATGGGCCGTGAAGAAAGTCTTATTATCGAACCGGCTGTCAGGTTTTTGAGAGAGAAGGGCCTTGATGTGTTCGGTCCCCTGCCGCCTGACACCATGTTCAGTGCTGTTATGAGGCCCTGTTATGACGTAGCGGTTTGTCATTATCATGATCAGGGTCTGATACCAATCAAGACGCTTGATATGGTGCAAGGCGTCAATATAACACTTGGTCTGCCCATTATTCGCACTTCACCCGATCATGGCACTGCTTTTGACCTGATGAGAGAGGGACGGGTACGTCAGGCAGATCCGGGGAGCCTTTACGCCGCGATCAGGATGGCGGCTGAGATGAGCCAGAAGAGACGGGATTTCAGGAGGGGAAAATGATTCGCTTAGGTGTGAATATCGATCATGTCGCGACACTCAGAAATGCGCGTGGCGAATCTTACCCGGATCCTGTCGAGGCGGCGCAATACGCTATCAGAGGTGGTGCGGACGGTATTACCGCACATTTGCGGGAGGACAGGCGTCATATCCGCGATGAGGATATCAGGCGTTTGAGGAAATTATCTGTTCCCCTTAATTTTGAAATGGCAGCAACGGAAGAAATGGTTGCCATTGCCTGTGAAGTGGAACCACATGCCTGTTGCCTTGTTCCCGAAAAGCGTGAAGAGCTGACAACTGAAGGTGGCCTGAATATCCATGAATTACAAAGTGATCTCCGGCCTAAAATAGAGCGCCTGAAAAAAGCCGGTATCCGTGTGTCTCTCTTCATCGATCCCGATCCGGTCCAGATTGAAACAGCCCACGCTTTGGGAGCACCGGTTATTGAGCTTCATACGGGGGCTTATGCACAAGGGAGAAACGGGGAGCTGGAACGACTTCAGAAAGCTGCTATTCTTGCACAGAAAAGGGGGCTTGAAGTCCATGCGGGTCATGGATTGACCTACGATAATGTCGGATCCATCAAAAATCTGAAAGGACTGGCAGAGCTCAATATCGGTCATTTTCTGATTTGTCAGGCTCTTTTCACGGGTTTGGAGGCTTCTGTCCGTCACATGAAAGAGCTTCTTGAATGATCAGGGGGTTTTGGAAGCTTTGCTTTCACTCTCTGTTGGAGGAGACTGAACAGGTCTGATGAGGGGTTTTGTGTCATCTTTTTCGAAATAGGGTGCGTATTGACCCGATTGGTCGGAATAGGTGGCACTTGCATTTTGTGGCGGGGTCTTGGCAGCATGGAAAGCTGATATTGGTCCAAAGGGCCAGGTTGCGTGTACTTCGTGCATGGTTGATTCCGGCTGACGAGCGCAGCCGCGCGTGATCATGGAGCAAATTCCGTCAGTGCCGACATATTCATCATTATCGCCCGAATAGTGGATTTCCGAAACGCGTTCATGATCCAGTCTGACAATCATACGACAGTTTGAACCGGGTCCTCCGACAAAAGCTTGATAGAGCTGGATGACTCCTCCGACGGGGATTAACGTCGAGTCTTGGGGAACAGTGATTTTACGCGAAGTGTCGTATTGCCATAATTCTGTTGTGTCGTTGAGTTTTTTGGTACTGTTAGGGGTGCCGGCGCAGGCCTGAAGATCGTAACTGGTCATGCCCATCATTTCAAATTGTGCGCGATGCGCTTCGCGTGCGTCGAAATACCCGCATCCTTCCAGAGCGAGGAGGAGAGAGAATATAAAAGTGCATTTCATGGACGCAGAAGGAAAGCAATGCTTCAAAGTCGTGGCCTGGGACTGGATTGAAATATGGGAGAAGGAATGTCCCATATCATAAAAAAGGGGTTGCAGAAAGGGATGCGCTTAAAGAGCGGGTTCCGTTAAAAGAGACTATGCGTTAGAAAGGGTAAGGATTCTGTTTACAATAGAGAGATATTCATGGCTGATTTATCATCTTCTGAAATTACCCGCCTTCAACAAGCTTTAAGGCGTCTTATGGGTTCTCCCAAGCTGACGGTCAATAAACCGCCACGCAAAGGTATGAGCGTCGAAGTCGCCGTTGATGGAGAAGTTATCGGCACGGTCTATCGTGATGAGGAAGAGGGAGAAGTTTCCTACGCCATTAACATCACGGTGCTGGAAGAAGATCTTCCTCCAGCCTGAAAGGCAATCCGGCTGTCGCCCCTTATAATAAAGGGGCGCAGCTTTTTATCAGCCATGGGTGCAGGCCTTTGTCCAGATAAGGGAGAAGGAGCTTTCTCACCTTGGTATGGTAGTCATCCAGCCACTCGCGTTCCCGCTGTGTCAGAAGGCTGATTTCGATCATCTGCTTGTCAATAGGCGTGTGGGTCAGGACTTCAAATTCCAGAAATTTTCCTTCTTCTTCGCCGACATGACTTTCCTTGATGAGAAGCAGGTTTTCGATACGGATGCCGTAATGGCCTTCCTTATAATAACCAGGCTCGTTTGATATGATCATGCCCGCCTCAAGTCCCGTCGGACGTGGGGCAGCGGAGATTGATTGTGGTCCTTCATGGACAGACAGGTAGGAACCGATACCGTGCCCGGTGCCGTGATCGTAATCAAGGCCTTCCTGCCAGAGGAATTGTCGGGCCAGGCTATCCAGCCTGTAGCCCGGCATGTGGCGGGGGAAACGTGCTTGTGATAAGGCGATATGGCCTTTCAGCACATTGGTATAGGCTTTTCGCAAGGCAGCAGGAGGTTTTTCAGGTCCAATCCATAATGTGCGTGTGAGATCCGTCGTGCCGTAAGGATATTGGCCACCACTATCCACAAGATAGACCTGATTGGGCGCGGCTATTTTATCGTGTCCTCTGATGGCTCTGTAATGGGGATAAGCCCCATTAGGGCCAATCGCCGAGATTGTTTCAAAACTGTCTTCACGATAATCGGCAGAAAGAGCACGAAAACGCCCCAACCTTTCTGCCAGTTCGGTTTCGCTCTTGCCGCAACCTTCCTGTTCAATCCAGTGCAGGAATTTTGCCATGGCAACCGCGTCTTCAAGATGCGCTTTTCGGGCGCCTTCCTGTTCGACCGGATTTTTGATGGCTTTGGGCAAGGTGCATAAATCCTGTGCAAAAACAATTTCGGCTCCGGCTTTTTCCAGTTCAAGGGTGAACCATAAGGGAGTGGTTGCCGGATCAAGCCTGACTGTTTTTTTGTTCAGTTCAGAAAGTTTTTGGAGCAGCATTTCAGGTGTCAGCAGAGTAACACTATCATCAGGCCTGGTTTCGAACCTCTCCGGGCTGATGAAGAGATCAATGGTTGCATCATTATGCAAGATTCCATAGCCATGAGCGACAGGCGTCATGGGGACATCATGTCCCCGGATATTGAGTAGCCATGCCAGGGACGTACCATCGGCAATAATCATGGCGTGCTGATGATTATCCTTTAACGCTCTGGCGATTTTTTGCCTTTTGGAAAGGCTTTCTTCTCCAGTATAGATCAGCTCATGCAAGGCGACAGGAAGATAGGGCGGGGGAGGCTGATCTTTCCATGCAAGATCAATCGGATTTTTGGAGAGTGGGATAAACTCGACATAATCAGTTTGCCATGAATCATACTGACTTTTACTGACCAGTCTGGGATCAAACCCAATCTTCAGGATGTGTCCGTCATGGCTGGCTTTTTGCGCCAGCCAGTCACGTGGGGATGTAAAACCGTTATGGCAGCGCTCCCATAAATCATGCGGAACCTGCTGTTCCATCTGAACGGTATAACGCCCGTCGGAAAAAACAGCTCCCTGCTCTTCAAGCAGAATGGCCAATCCGGCAGTTCCGGTGAAGCCTGTCAGCCACGCCAGACGTTCAGCGTAAGGGGCAACATATTCACCGAGATATTCATCTCCGCGTGTAATCAGAAAGCCGGAAACTCCCAGTTCACTGAAGAGGCGACGCGTGTCCCGTACGCGCTCGGAAAGAGGCGATGAATCCACTCTGGTCATGATAGTCCTTAAAGATTATGCGGTTTTCTGATAATAAGTGTTGCCCATGGCCCTTCGGTCAGGATTTCTTCAAGCACAAGCCCCTGGCGCCTGTGAGCCTGGATGACCATATTGGCCTGCGTCTGGAGCAATCCTGCAAGAATAACAGTCCCACCGGGCGAAACAGATAAAGCCAGCGAGCGCGCCATGCGACAGAGAGGACGCGCAAGTATATTGGCAAAAACGAGATCATAAGGTGCTTTTTTGCGTACAGCTTCTGTATGCCAGCCATTTCCAAAGCGACAATCAAGCAGGGGGCCGATATGGTTTAGTCTGGCGTTGGAAGCAGCAACCCGCACGGACCATGGCTCAATATCAACAGCCAGCACAGGACGTTTCAGAAGTTTGGCAGCCGCCATGGCCAGGATGCCGGAACCACATCCCATATCAAGGATTTTACGGGGGTTCCGATAGGCGATTTTTTCCAGAGCCCGTAAACATCCCCGCGTTGAGCCATGCTCGCCTGAGCCAAAAGCAATACCGGCATCCAATGTAATGGTCAGGCGGTTTCGGGAAACTTCATCATGGAGGTGCGTTCCTCTTATACAAAAAGAGCGACCTATTTCTTGCGGAGGAAAGGCTTCCTGCGTGCGGGCAAGCCAACCTTCAGCTTCTGTCTCGCAACGTGTTAGGATAGCCTCGGTCCCACTTAAGGCGCGGGCGAGATCCAGAGCGGCTTCCAGTTCCTCATCCTTGTGCCCGCGTTCTTTAACGCCTTCCAGGCGCCAGAAGATCTGTTCGTCATCCTCCTCAAAAATGCCAACAGTGTTGCAGACGGTCAGCAGAGCCTGTTCGAAAAGAGGTGCAAATTCCTCCTTTACTGTTACGGAGACTGTCTCCAGTGCGGTAGCATGACGGGCACCGATATGGCGTGGTGCAATTGAACAGGCAGTCTTCACTTAAGGAACTCCACAAAATCAGCAAGAATATTTTTGGCACCGTGATTTTCAAAATTGATCAATAAACTGTCTCCATCAGCTTCCAGCACCACACCATTACCAAAACGCGGGTGTTTGACAGGGGTTCCAATGGCAAATCGGGAGGGTGGGGCAGGAGAGGCGGTCTTGCCCAGAGCAGGTCTTTGCCCGAATGTATCGCGCTGCCAGGAGTTCTTTCCAAAGGAGGAAGATCTTCTGGCTGGAGCAATTCTCTTGACTAGGTCCTCGGGCAGTTCGTCAATAAAGCGGCTGGGGATTGAATCTTGCCAAGTGGCATAAATACGCCGGCTTGCAGCGTGGGCGATAATAGCTTTTTTTCGCGCACGCGTCAGCCCGACATAGGCAAGGCGCCTTTCTTCCTCAAGTGCCGTATTACCGCCTTCATCCAGCGAACGCTGGGAGGGGAATAGGCCTTCTTCCCAACCGGGTAAAAAGACAATGTCGAATTCAAGTCCTTTGGCAGCGTGTAGGGTCATGAGACTGACGCGGTCCTTGTTCTGGTCGACTGAATCGGCTTCCATTACCAGAGCAATATGTTCCAGAAAGGCCTCAAGCGTGGGGAAGTCGGCCAGAGCGCGAATCAGTTCATGGAGGTTGTCAAGGCGCCCTGGTGCTTCCACGGAACGGTCATCGCGCCACATTTGCAGATAACCACTACGTTCGAGAAGTTGCTCGGCCGCTACGACATGTCCTTCCTTGTCCATCGTAACACGGACATGATCAAATGTGTCCAGCAGGTCAATCAGGCTATCCGCCGCCTTACCTTTCAGTTTTTTCTCGGTCAGAAGCGTTTTAAGTGTTTCCTGCAGGCTACGGCCTTGCCCGGCAGCTTCAGAGCGTAATTTATTCAAGGCGACTGTGCCAAATCCTCTTTTGGGTAAATTGATAATCCTTTCGAAAGCCAGATCATCCTGTGGCTGTTGCACGGCACGCAGATAGGCTATGGCGTCGCGGATTTCGGCCCTTTCATAAAAGCGTAGGCCTCCAATAACCTGATAAGGAATATTGGCGCGCAATAAAGCTTCCTCGATAGGGCGTGTCTGAAAACCAGCGCGTACCAGCACCGCCATTTCAGCATAAGTTTCTCCCTCCTGATGAAGTTTCTGTGCACGCTGGGCAATGGTACGAGCCTCTTCGTCGGAATCAGGGAGACTTAGCACTTCGATATAATCGCCCGGTTCTTCAGTATCAGCCGCTTGTAGTGTTTTCCCCAGACGCTCTTCATTATGTCGGATGATGCCTGCGGCGGCGGCCAGAATACGGGGGGTGGAACGGTAATTGCGTTCCAGTCGTATGATGGTGGCACCGGGAAAATCTTTCTCAAAACGCAGGATATTGCCAATATCAGCACCGCGCCATGAATAGATGGACTGATCATCATCGCCCACACAGGCAATGTTGGCGGACTGATTGCCTTCGCGCTTGGCCAAGAGGCGTAACCAGAGATACTGGATTGTGTTAGTGTCCTGATATTCATCGACCAGGATATAGCGGAAGCGTTTGTGATATTGTGCCAGAACGTCCGGATGGTGGCGAAAGATCGTCACCATATGCAGCATAAGGTCGCCGAAATCACAGGCATTTAATTCAAGAAGACGTTTCTGGTAAGCCTCATAGACGGAAATGGTTCGCTTATCCTCCAGAGCGGATTCGTGAGCCGCTGTAATATCCTGAGGCAGAAGAGCCTTGTCTTTCCAGTTCTGGATTTGATTTAGCAGTTGTGCGGGCGGTGTACGCTTCAGATCAAGATTATAGCCTGCCATGATCTGTTTCAGAAGGCGGATCTGGTCGTCTGTATCAATAATGGTGAAATTGGGTTCAAGCCCTGTCAGGCCTGCATGACGCCTGAGCATCCTGGCACAGAGGGCATGGAATGTACCCAACCACAACCCCTCGACTGAATGACCCAGAATAGCACTGATACGCTCCTTCATTTCCCGGGCGGCCTTGTTCGTGAAGGTTACAGCCAAAATTTGTTCGGGCCATGCCAGATTTTGGAGAAGAATATGTGCAAAACGTGTTGTCAGAACACGCGTTTTGCCCGTACCAGCGCCAGCAAGGATGAGCAGGGGACCTTCTGTCGTTTCAACAGCCTGTTTTTGCTCTGCATTGAGCCGTGCCAGATAATCTGGTGTCAGAAGGGCGGAGAGGGTATGTAGATCATGATCAGTCACGAGCCTAATATACTGCGGGGGCCCCTTAATGGCCAAGAGATATCCTCCATCAATTACGTTAAAAACAGAGGCTACAGGGCATCGGGAGAGAATGCGTCAGAAAATTCTGGATCATGGTACAGGCGCTCTTGCTGATTATGAACTTCTTGAAATGCTGTTATTTAATGTAATTCCTCGACGTGATACAAAACCACTGGCGAAGTCGCTGCTGGCGCATTTCGGTTCTTGGCTTTCTATTTGCCAAGCCAGTAAAAGGGAGCTGGAAGACTGTCATCTTGGTGCCAAAACTATTGTGATGCTGCAATTTATTCGTCAGTGTGCTGCCTCTCTGGCTATGACAGACACACACAACCCTTTTTGTTTTGCTGACTGGGAAAGGTTGCTGGTTTATGCAGACCGCTATACACAGGGAGACGTGGCAACAGGCACGAGAGTTATTTATGTCAATAATCGCAACGAATTGTTGCTGGACCATTTTTTAACTGATGAAAGCGATATTGTTTCCTTGCATCAGCAGATTGCAGAGCTTGCTCTGGATGTGAATGCTACAGCTCTTATCCTGGTTTATATCGCCCCCCGGAGGCCGGCGAATGTCATTGCGCAGCATGTTCTCGGTCTGAAGCATGCCCTGCGCCCCTTGTCCATTGAGGTATATGATGCCTTGCTGGTAGGGGAAAACTGGAAGAAAAGCCTCCACCAGGAAGGACTGTTAGGTGAGGATGAGTGACGGAACGGTATTTCCTGAGAACCTGTTGGAACAGATTTTGGACAGTCAGTCTGATCTGGCAGACAGGGAGTGCATTTTTGCCTACATAGTGGACTTATGCTGCAAGAGCGGAAAAGACAGAGAACGTCTTATGACGCTTCTGCTTGGGAATTATACGAATCTCGCTCACCTGCTCTGTATGTCCCGTCATGAACGGGACGTTCTGGGGATCAGGGATCAGAACTTTTTCGTGTCATTGCGGCTTTTCAGAGAGGCGGCTCTGCGTTTTAATCAGGCCAGCTTGCCAAGTGGTGACTTGATACATAATGAGAGGCTTCTTATCAATTACCTTACAACTTGTATGGCGCGTGAACGTGTCGAGCAATTTCGGGTCCTTTTTCTGGATAAGCAGAATGGTCTCATTCTCGATGAGGTGCAGGGGAAAGGGACAGTAAATCAGACAGCTGTGTATCCGCGGGAGATAACGCGTCGATGCAGAGAATTACATGCCAGTGCAGTTATTCTGGCACATAATCATCCCAGTGGAACGGCGAAGCCGTCAGAAGCAGATGTTATCATGACCCAGCAGGTACAGCAGGCTCTTTCCCTGATTAAGGTAAATGTGCTGGATCATTATATTATCGCTCGTTCAACATGGTCCAGTTTCCGGGCTCTGGGCCTCCTCTAGACTTGGGAGAAGTCTGGAAAAACCGGAATCAGATGGGAGGTGACCAGTTTGCCCGGCAAACCTCCTCTAGGAAAGAGGCGGTTTACGTGGCCCATTTTTCGCCCTGTTTTGGCTTCTTTTTTTCCATAGAGGTGAAGACAGCACTCATCTTCTTCCATAATCCGTGGGACAAGAGCCATATCCTGCGGACCGATCAGATTATGCATGATAACGTCGGAATGACGCCTTGTTGAAGGCAGAGGTAGCCCAGCGACAGCACGTATGTGCATTTCAAACTGGCTTATGGCACATCCATCCATTGTCCAGTGACCCGAATTATGAGGACGGGGAGCAATTTCATTGATAATAAGTTGTCCCTGGGCATCATGAAACATTTCCACACCCATAATACCGACCAGTTTCAGTTGGTCGGCAATATTCAGGGCCAGTTCCTGAGCCTGTCTGGCAAGTTCCGGCATAATGGGGGCTGGAGCCAGTGAAACGCGCAAGATACCATCTTTATGGTGGTTTTCTGCCGGATCATAACATTGGCACAGGCCTGAGGCATTGCGTACAACCATAACGCTGATTTCACGCTCAAAATCAACGATATGCTCGGCAACTAATGGATAAGAAAGTGCATCAGCATGTGCAAGCAATGCCTCCAGATCACTTTTATCTGAAAGTCTGTATTGCCCTTTACCGTCATAGCCCAGCCGGGCGGTTTTCACGATACACGGCAGACCAAACTCATATAGCGTGATGAGATCGTCCTTGCAATAAAGCGCCTTCCATGGAGCGACGGGAATGCCTGCACGAGACAGGCTCTGCTTTTCAGTAATACGGTCCTGGCTTGTTTCCAGTATATGGCTCGAAGGGGCAACAGGACAATAACGCTCCAGAGCCTTCAATCCTTTGAGACTGATATTCTCAAATTCGAAAGTGATGACGTCACAGTTACGGGCGAAAGATTCAAGGGAGTTTTCGTCATCATAAGACGCAATCGTACAAGCATCAGCGACTTCGGCAGCGGGAGAGGGGACGGTATCAGAATAAATATGAACTTTGAACCCCAGCCGTGCGGCAGCCATGGCGCTCATGCGGCCAAGCTGTCCTCCTCCGATAATGCCAATCGTCGCTCCGGTCTGAAGGGAACTCATCAAAGGGGGCTTTCCGCAACGCTGTCAGTCTGCGACTGGCGGAACTGTTTTAGTCTTCCTGTCAGGGAATCGTCATTAAGGGCCAAAATGGCAGCGCCCAGTAAAGCGGCATTAATGGCTCCCGCTTTACCGATAGCGAGAGTCCCTACGGGGATGCCGGCTGGCATTTGTACGATAGCAAGCAGGCTGTCCTGTCCCTTAAGGGCTTTGCTTTCAACGGGAACACCCAGGACGGGCAGGTGCGTCCAGGCAGCGCACATACCCGGCAGGTGTGCAGCACCGCCTGCCCCGGCAATGATTACTTTCAGACCACGTCCAGCTGCAGACTTGGCGTAGTGGGCCAGACGATCGGGAGTGCGGTGGGCCGATACAATTTTTACTTCATAAGTGATCTGAAGCTCATCAAGCTTTTCACAGCCATGCCGCATGGTCTCCCAGTCTGACTGACTGCCCATGATCACCCCAATCTTTGGAGAAGAACTTTCTGAAGTCATCGAAGGTCAGCCGTAATCTAAGCTTCAGTTTCATGCGATGAGGAAAATAATTTCTCGGCGGCAGCAAACGGGTCTTCAGGCACTTCTTCCTTCACAGGATTCAGCTCTGTGGCTTCGGCTACAGCGGCGTTAAGATCTGTCTGCGTGCAAAGTCCGAGAATGACAGGATCGCGTGGTTTGATATTGGCACTGTTCCAGTGCTGCTTGTCGCGAATCTTGGCAATTGTATCTTTTGTTGTGCCCAATAACCTTACGATTTGTGTGTCCGTCAGTTGAGGGAATTGCCTCAGCAGGAAAGCTATCGCGTCAGGACGATCATTACGTTTTGATACAGGAGTGTAACGAGCTCCCTTGGCGCGACGAGCAACGGGATTTTCAGATGACTTGATTTTCAGCTTGGCTTTTGGGTCAGCTTCGCAACGCTTGATTTCAACAAGAGTGAGCTGATTGTTTTTAATGGGGTCATAACCATTGATTCCGCCTGCGACCTCACCATCGGCTATGGCCTGTACTTCGAGAGGATGCATACCACAGAATTCAGCAATCTGGGTAAAGGTCAAGCCGGTTTTTTCGATTAACCAGACGGCAGTGGCTTTAGGCATCAAAGGCAGGGTCATAGTCGGCTCATTCCTTCACGGCAGATCAAGTGAGCGCCTTGCAGAGCGCAGGCACCACCGGGGCCACTCTGAAATTTACCTGCCCTTATCGGACACGGCACCTGCTTAACTGCACGGCGACGTGTTATAAAATGCGACACAGCTGCGTTACGGTCAAGAGGTTAAACGCGCATAAACGCGTCTAACCTGCTCATTCGGTGCCATTCAGGCTGCATCGAATGTCCTGTCCTCTATCGTTTTCCCGTCAATACGTGCAGGAGGCACAGGATACTTCACATTTTTTATAGGGATACGGCGCGGTTGCGTGGCTTCTGGTATCAATCGTTTAATCGTTATAACCAAGAGTCCATTTTCCAGGCGTGCTTCTTCTACTTCTGTGTGATCAGCCAACGTAAAGCGTCTTTCAAAGGCTCGCGTTGCGATCCCTCTGTACAACCAATTTCTTTGGCGGTCAGTTTCAGGCGTATTACCCCTTATGACGAGGTTATTGTCTTCAAGAGTGATTTCAACATCATCAATCCTGAAACCAGCCAAGGCCATTGTCAGGGCGTAGTCTGTCTCACTTGTTTTTTCAATATTGTACGGGGGATAGCTCGAAGGAGACTGAGCATTGGCCGCGTTGCCGGCCAACCTTACCATACGATCAAACCCGATGGCGCTTCTGAAAAGCGGCGCAAAATCATAATCCATATTATCCTCCATTATGGCAGGATCACTTCGTACTTTCCCAATCCTGGCAAAAGACGACCGTGACTTTTTATTCTCTCCAACCCATTAAGGCGTCAGAGATTACATGGGATAACTGGGTATATATGGCTGCTATTTCAAGGGCACAAAAAGAAAAAGCCAGCCTATAATAAAGGCTGGCTCTAAAAGGGAGCTTATTTCTTGATAGCTCCGATACCGGCAAAGCGTTTGTTGAATTTCGCAACCTGTCCGCCTGTGTCCATAATGCGCTGGACGCCTGTCCAAGCGGGATGGGTCTTCGGATCGACGTCGAGACGGAGGGTCGCACCGGCCTCGCCATAGCAGGAACGGGTTTTGAATTCCGAGCCATCAGACATGATGACTGTAATTTCGTGATAATCGGGGTGAATGCCGGATTTCATGATATTTTCTAGCCTTATCTGGAGCTCCGATACCGACCGGAGCAGGATGATGAACCTCATAAATGATTTTGAGAAAGATTAAAAGAAGAGGGGGTTGGAAAAGTGTTTTTTATACAGCCATATTATCATTTTCTTGGGAAAGTTATTCTAGAAGGAGGACTTGGTAAAATGTAGTCCGTTAATTTTTTCAGAAGGAAAATTTTGATATCATGGATCTAACGAAAGATATAAAATCAATCAGGGCGCCTGGATGGATCAGTGATTTCCGCAAATTCATCATGCGGGGTAATGTTCTTGATCTGGCCGTCGGCGTGGTTATCGGTTCGGCTTTTACGGCGATTGTAAATAGTATGGTGAAAGACCTTCTGACACCGGCTTTAGGCGCAGTAACAGGAGGGGTCGATTTTTCAAATCTCTTTATTACGCTCAAAGGCCCCGTCAAGGCCACGTTGGAAGAAGCGCAGAAAGCAGGAGCGGTCACACTTAATATTGGCGTTTTTCTGAATGCTGTTATACAATTTTTAATCATAGCCTTTTGTATTTTCTGGCTGACGAGGATCGTCGGAAAGCTGGTCCGTCAAGAAAAAGAGGTTGCCAAGCCTGCGGAACCACCGCCACCAAGCCGGGAGGAAGTTCTGTTGTCTGAAATCAGAGATATTCTCGCATCACGGTCCCATTGATGATAAAAAAGCGCTCAGTAAAACAGGTAAAATTCCTTGTCGTTCTTTTTTTTACGGTGATCACAGGGGTGAATGTGTTGGGTGGATGCAGTGCTTCCAGGGCTGATCTGGGACCTTACCAGTATCCGCTTTCACCTAATGCCCGTTTTTACAGTTATCTGATGATCAACGGCATAGCACAGGGCGCTTTATTGACGGGAGAAAAGCCGAGGGGGGCCTTACCCGTTCTGGAACAAGCGGATAAAAAGGCCCGCCTCGCCGTTCTGGCTTTTATGGAGCATAAAAAAGGCCAGAACGCATTTCAGACTGATCTGATTCTGACGCGGTATTTGTCAGAGATTCGTAATTAAACACCCTTTCTGATCAAATCCTTATTTCCGCCCTCTCAGGCGTTCAAGAATAAGAAGAAGAGGGGCTGCAATAAAGATTGAGGATGATGTCCCTACAACGATACCGAAGAGCATAACGGTAGCGAATCCCGTGAGTGTGCTGCCGCCAAATAGAGCGAGAGGTAACGCTGCCAGGAAGACTGTCATGGACGTGCCCAATGTGCGGTTCAGGGTCTCATTAATGGAAAGATTGAGCAGATCCTTGAACGGCATGGAGCGATATTTTCGCATATTTTCGCGAATACGGTCATAAACAACAACCTTGTCGTTTGTTGAATAACCAAGAATGGTCAGGAGCGCTGCGACCATGACGAGGTCAAACTCAATGCGCGTCAACGCTAGGAAACCAATGGTCTTTGTAAGGTCAAGTACTAATGTAGCGACGGCGCTTAGTGCAAATTCCCGCTCGAAACGAATCCATATATAGATCAGGATCATGCCCAGACTGAATAAGAGCGCCAACATACCATTTCGGAAAAGCTCTGAAGAGACCGAAGCGCCTACGGCATCGGCACGCTGGATTTGCACATCCGGCACAGCCTGAACCAACGTCTCCTTGACGTGGTCAACGAGTGTCTGAGTCTGTTTCTCTTCACCGCTTCCTTTTCCACGTGGCAGATTTATGGCGATACGTATGTCATTAGGAGAACCAAAACTCTGGACGGATGCTGCGTCTATCTTTGCTTTTTCAAGCAGATCCCTTATGTGAGTAGGGTCCTGGGGCGCGGGCGCATGTGTCTCGACGATAATGCCGCCTCTGAAATCCAGTCCCAAATTTAATCCAGGGGCGAAGAAAAGGATGACAGAAGCGATAGACAGGACTGCAGAGATGATAAGGCCAGCATGCCGGCCCCGCATGAAGTCAATCTTCCGATCATCATGTACAAATCGAAAAAGAGGACGAGAAAGCATAGGATTTAAACCGGCAGTTCTTTGGGACGGGTATGCGCGTACCATCTGATGATAAGCAAGCGCGAGAAGACAAGGGTTGTAAACAAGGTCGTAACAATCCCTATCGTGATGGTCAGGGCAAAATTCTTGACGGCACCACTGCCAAAGACGAAGAGCATGACGTGTGCCAGAAAAGCGGTTGCGTTACTGTCAATAATCGTGCCTGTAGCCCGCTCAAAACCAACCTGTAGGGCCTGTAGAGGTGCCCGTCCACGTTTGACTTCTTCACGGATGCGCTCATTGATGAGGATATTGGCGTCAACAGCCATACCAAGCGTGAGCAGGATACCTGCCATGCCTGGCAGGGTCAATGTTGCCTGAAAGGAGGAGAGAATAGCCAGCATGAGGACAAGATTGGCGAGAAGAGCCCAGTCTGCGTAGAGTCCGAAGCGTCCGTAAAAAAGCAGCATGAAAATCACGACCAGCACAAAGCCGACGGCGAGGCTGATCATGCCAGCATGAATAGAGGCAATTCCCAAGCTCGGGCCGATAGTACGCTGTTCGATGACGCTGAGCGGAGCAGGAAGGGCCCCGGCACGAAGAAGTAATGCCAGATCGGATGCGGAACGGGCCGTAAAGTTGCCTGTGATTTCACCAACCCCAGCCGTTATGGGGCTGTTAATGACAGGGTCTGTAATGATTTTTCCATCCAGCACAATGGCAAAGGGCTTGCCCACATTAGCAGTCGTGATACGGGCAAAATCATCAGCGCCTTTATTGTCGAATTTCAGGTTAACCGCCCATTTGCCCTCGCTCATAGTCGCTGCAGCATCAGCCAGGTTGGCTCCATCCACTTCAATTTGATCCATAACAGCGAGCTGGCTGCTTCCATCAGGAGTCGGCAGCATGGTCGCACCTGGATAAGGTTGCGTCGGATTGGGGGCAAGCAAGTGGAAAGTCATTCGGGCCGTGGTACCTAGCAGCGTCTTGATCCGTTCAGGATCGCTAATGCCGGGAAGCTCTAGGACAATGCGGTCATCGCCTTCACGGGCAATGCTGGGATCGATTGCCCCCGTGCTATCGATACGGCGCCGTACGATCTCGATAGAACGTGTAACGGCCTCCCTGGCGCGTTGCTGGACGGCCTCAGGGCGGAGAGTCAGGGTCAGGCGGCGATTCTGTTCGCTGACTGTGAATTCATCTGGTGCCGCCTGAGGAATAGCTTCAAGCACTTTACGGGCAGGTTCACGTTCACTTTCCGCACGTGGTAGAAAACTGACGCTATTGGCGGCATCATCACGTTTTATGCCAAGGAAACCCAGATGAGCTGCGATCAGTCCCTGGCGTATCTGTCCTTCAAGCGATTGAAGCCTGTCATGTTTCAGCGTGTCCGTATCAAGCTGAAGGAGCAGGTAAGACCCTCCCTTGAGATCCAGACCAAGATGCACCTGATGCCAGGGAAGGGCGGAGGAGGGACTTTTGATGAAATTGGGCAGGCACAGCAAAAGGCCGATCAAGCAGACACCCACAACACCCAGCATTTTCAGGCGACTATAGTACATCATAAGGAGGTGAATAACCTTCAGGGTTCCAGAAATTTTTCACGCTGAAAATGCCCTCTCTTGGCGCAAGATGCAAGCCTTGTGCATTGACCGCCTATAGTCTGCCGAGATGGTCATGTCTCTTTACGAAAAAATGAGGTAAAGGGAAGGACATGAAGAATGAACAGTCGCTTAAAGTCGGAATCGTCGGAGCGGGACATTTTGGAAGGTTCCATGCGTTGAAATCCTTCCAAAATCCGCGGGAGGAACTGGTTGGCCTTTATGATATTTCCCTCTCTTCATGTCAGAAACTGGCTGATGAGACGAAATGTCGGGTTTTTCATTCTTATGAAGCCTTATTGAGTTCTGTTCAGGCTGTTATTATTGCCACTCCGGCTGAAACTCATTTTACCTTGGCAAGACAGGCGCTTGAAGCCGGCAAACATCTGCTTATTGAGAAGCCTATCTCTTCAAATCTGCAAGAAGCTCAATGTCTTGGGACTATAGCCGGAGAGAAAGATCTGATCGTGCAGATAGGGCATTTACTGCGTTATTCTGCGGAACATGGGGCCATCACCAGGCGCATTAAAAAACCTCTTTATATTGAAGCCACGCGTCTGGCTCCCTTCAAGACACGAGGGACAGATGTTTCCGTTGTGCTGGATCTCATGATTCATGATCTGGATTTTATTCTTTCCCTTATTGACAGTCCTATATTGGCTATTGATGCTTTAGGTGCCGCAGTTTCCAGCCATTATGAGGATATTGCCAATGCGCGTGTCCGTTTTGAAAATGGAAGTGTTGCGACCATTACGGCCAGCCGCATTTCTTTGAAAACAGAACGGAAAATGCGTATTTTTGCGCAGGAAGGCTATCTTTCTGCCGATTTTATGGCTCGTCACCTCACTTATGTCAACAGACAAAATGGCCTTCCCTTGCCAGGAAGCGGTGGGTACAGGCGCGAGACTGTCAGCTGGAAAGATCACGATAACCTAGCTGCTGAACATGAGGCTTTCGTAGCCTCATGTCTTGATGGTGCACCGATTATTGTTGATATAGAGGCGGGAATCCGGGCGCTGGATGCGGCATTAAGAGTGACGGAGAATATCCATCACTCTTATGATCTCATGAAACAGGCAGGATTATTGCATCACTTTTAAGGCGTCCTGCTTTGCTTCAAGCTCCAGCCACCGTTCTTCCGCCTGAGCAAGTTCAGTTTCCTTCTTGCCCAGTAAAACAGTAATTTTTTCAAATTTGGCGGAATCGCGACTGTAGAGATCGGGATCGTCCAGAGCACGACGGCAGACTTTTATATCAGCTTCCAGGGCAGTCATTCTGTCAGGGAGTGCTGCAAGCTCACGTTGCTCCTTGTAATTCAGCCTGGAAACGGAGGACGCTGAAGGCGCTTTTTCTGCCTGACGATTTCCCGATAATTGCTCTTTTCGTCTGGAAGCTGTTTCTTCTTTTTCTGCTATTTTGCGCTGTGCAAGCATATCAGAATAGCCACCGGCATAATTGATCCAGAGACCTTCCCCTTCAGGGATCAGAACGGAGCTTGCCAGACGGTCAATAAAGTCGCGATCATGACTGACCAGAAGGATTGTGCCTTTATAATCGCTGAGCATTTCCTGAAGAAGATCCAGTGTCTCCAGATCCAGATCGTTGGTCGGCTCATCCAGTACAAGCAGGTTGGACGGTCTGGCGAGGGCGCATGCAAGAGCCAGACGTCCTCGTTCTCCGCCTGAAAGATGGCTTACGGGCGTTTTGGCCTGTTCAGGACGGAACAGAAATTCTTTCATATACCCTATAACGTGGCGTTTCTCGTCCCCAACCTGCACCATTTCGCCATGACCGCCTGTAAGAATATCAGCGACAGAACGATCTCCCTCCAACACACTTCTTTGCTGATCCAGAGAGACAGCTTTTAGCGAAGGGCTGAGTGTAATGCTTCCAGCCTGGGGCGTGAGTTGGCCTGTCAAAAGTTTAAGGAGGGTCGTTTTGCCACTGCCATTTGCGCCACACAGACCGAGACAGTCACTTTTGAGGATTTTGAGGGTGAGATCCCTGACGATGGGACGTGCATCATAAGACCATGAAATATCCTCGGCAGAAATGACAATTTTACTCGTGTTATCGGCCTGTTGTGCTGATAGCTTGAGAGTCCCCTGTTTCTGTGTGTTCAGATCACGTTTTTGCTGTCTGAGCTGGGCCAGCTCTGCCACGCGTCGGACATTTCTTTTACGGCGTGCTGTAACGCCATAACGCATCCAATCTTCTTCCCGCGCGATCTGGCGAGATAATTTATGAGCTTCCTGTTCAGCCAGTTCGAGCTGCTGGTCGCGCCAGTCTTCAAATTTCGAGAAATTGGCGTCCAATGTGAGAGTCTGCCCCTGATGGAGCCAGACAACAGATTGACAGAGCGTTTCCAGAAAACGCCTGTCATGGCTGATCACCACAATGGCCGCTTCGGACGCAAGAAGTTCCCGCTCAAGCCACATGATGCAAGGCAGATCAAGATGATTTGTTGGTTCATCAAGCAGCAGGAGATCGGGTTTATGTATCAGTGCCTGCACGAGCGCACAGCGGCGTGCCTCACCGCCAGAGAGAGTGGCGCAATTTTCTTGCCCCGTAAGACCCAGTTCAGAGAGAAAGGCACGTGCCTTGTAATGATCTTCTATAGGAAGATCGTGCGTTACAGCCTCGTAAGTCGTTTTCCACGCACTGAAATCAGGCTCTTGTGGCAGGTAATGCAATTTAAGCCCAGGCTGGAGAAAGCGCTCACCATGGTCAGGCAGGATCTCGCCCGCTGCTATACGCAGCAAGGTCGATTTCCCACTTCCGTTACGACCGACAAGGCAGATACGCTGCCCTGGTTCGACAATGAGGTTGGCACTTTCCAGTAAAGGGCGGCCGCCAAGAGTATAGGAGATATTCTGTAAATTAAGGATCGGAGCTGACATGAAGGTGATGTGAACGATTTGGGGGATAAAATTCAAGTCTGAAATTTTGTTTGTCGGGAGAATTATACCGCCTGATGTAAAACTGTACAGGGAGGAGAGAAAATTTTCTGATATAGATCAAATTTACGTTGTTTATCTTGTACCAGAGCTTTTATATGGTAAAATTATGGTCGCTGATAAGAAAAAATTAAAGTTTTGGGTTAAAGAGCAGAACAGTCTTCATAAAAAAGCTGTTTATGGTCTGGTTTTTCAGGGTTTTCTGAATGTTATCCTGGGCTGTGCGCAGGCCTGGTTCCTAGCTCGTGCTCTGGCTTGTATCCTGGATTCCAGCATGAAGGGATTCTTGTCCTTCGTGTTTTGGTTTTTCGCCATCTGTCTTCTTCGTCTCGGATTGAATGTTGTACAGGATTTGATGGCGTTTTCTGCCGGACAGAAAGCGAGAAGCCGTCTTCGTCGCCAAATTCTGGCTCAGATTTTTTCGGCAGGGCCGTCTTTGTTGCGGACAACGCATAGTGCCAGAATTGCCGCACTTCTGGTCGATAATGTTGAATCGCTTGAAGGATATTTCGCACGCTGGCTTCCTTCCTCTGTATTATGGGCGCCGGCGCAGTGGTTCGTCGTCGTCGTTCTGTACTGGCAGAATCACAGGGCCGGGTTAATTCTTGGTATTTCCTGTCTTCTCCTGCCGGTTTTTCAGGCAGTGTTCGGGATTGCTACAGGGAGAGCATCCCGCAAGCAGTTTCTCGCTCTCAGTCGCCTTCAGAGGCGTTTTCTTGACCGTTTGAGGGGGCTTGCGACGATCGTCATGGCGGGGCGTTCGGAGGACGAGGCTCAGGCGCTGGCGGAGTCAGCCGATGAATTGCGCCAAAGGACAATGAAAGTCCTGCGTATTGCTTTTCTGACATCGGCTTCAACTGATCTGGTCATGATTATCGCTCTGGTTGGTATTGTTATCACAGAAAGCCGTTACCTGCTTCATACAGGCAGTGTGGAGCAGGCGGCCAGTGCGCTTTTTGCTGTTTTTGTTGTTCCGGAGGCTTTTGCTCCTTTCCGGGCATTTTCCGCAGCCTATCAGGATCGTGCGCGTGCTACGGAAACAGCAGAAGTGGCCGTCTCACTGCCGGCTGTGGAAACAGACCCTGCTCAAAAGATGGCCGTCTCAGAAATTTCTGCTCCTGTGACCATTACCTTCGATCATGTCTGGTATCGCTGGTCGGCTGAACGTGGCTGGGTGCTGAATGATGTCAGCTTTACACTCTCTCCTGACGAAATTCTCTTATTGACCGGCCCATCCGGCGCTGGAAAATCGACTCTGCTGGAGCTTGTTCTCGGCTTTATAAAACCGGGAAAGGGTCAAATTTATTTTAACGGGCAGGACAGTATGACCATTGCGCCGGCTTCCCTGGCTCAGACCATCAGTTATTTGGGACAGAAACCATTATTGTTTTATGGAACGCTGAAAGAAAATATCCTGTTCGCCCGGCCGGATGCCTCAGAAGAGGAGCTGCATTCAGCTCTTAAAGCGGCGCAGCTTGAAGTTGTAGTTTCACAATTGCCGAATGGGCTGGAGACATTGATTGGTGAGGGAGGTTTTGGCCTTTCAGGCGGGCAGATTCAGCGTCTGGCCATTGCGCGGGCTTATCTGAAAAAATCTTCCGTTATCCTGATGGATGAACCAACGGCTCATCTGGATAGGGAAACAGAGCAGGAGATTATTCTTGCCCTCAAGCCTCTTCTAAAAGGCAAGACCGTGATTATTGCGACTCATTCAGAAGAGTTTGACCTGTTCGATAAGGCAAAATCCCTTCATCTTTTACATAGTAATGTTTCTAACGACAAAGAGGAGATATCAGCATGAAATCTCTTCTGACAATCATGGCCTTGTGGCGGCCGCATAAGGGAAGGCTCCTGCTTGGGGTCATAATGGCGGCCCTTGCCTTTGGTTCATCCCTGCTTCTGATGGGGCAGGCTGGTACGAGACTGGCGGGTGCCGCTATAGGGATTGGGGCAGGGTTTTACCTCTTGCGTTTTGCGGGGGTGGCAAGGCTCATCCTTCGTTATTTCGAACGATATATGACACATGATGCCCTTTTTCGGGCTTTGACGGATTTACGTGTCTGGTTTTTCCGTAAACTGGCCCATTCATCGGCTCTGGGAATCGGCCGAAAACGTTCAGGCGACCTTCTGTCCCGGTTGGTGGCTGATATACAGAGCCTTGACAATCTTTATATCAGGATAATCGTCCCTCTTGTTGTCGCCCTCTTGTCAGCACCGTTCCTTTTTGTCTTTTGCGCAAAAGGCAGCATCGGGCTTGCGTTTATCGTCACATTTCTTTTCTGTCTGATGGTCATTGGAGTGCCCTTACTGGCGGGGGTTTATGCCTATCGTATGGGACCCCATCTTTTAAAGGCACGTTCTGCTCTCTATTCCCAGTCCCTTGATATTGCGACCGGTTTGCGTGAAGCGCGGCTTTTTCAGGCTGAACAGCGCATGACGGATGTTCTTTTTTTGAAAGAACAGGCGCTTTATAAAGCACAGCGTCATGAAGTAGTGCAGATGACTGTCTGTCAGACAGTTGCCGCTTTCCTTTCACGCTGTGGTGTGCTGTTGACTTTGTTGTTTGCTGGCGGTGTTTATTTTCATCATCCTGATATCGTGCATAATCTGACGCTCTTTTTTGTTGTGATGACGATTTTTGACCAGTTTGTTGATTTGCCGCGGGCAGGCTTTCTGGCTGGGGAGGTTCTGCATGCTGCCCAGAGGGTAACGGAGCCTTTAACAAGTGAAGGGCAGATTATTGATCACGGTGGTTGCGCGGCCCCTGTTGCCTATGAGCTGGTTGCTGAGCATCTCACTTTTGGCTGGCAGAAAGAGCGTCCGTTATTTGAGGATGTTCGTTTTACCCTGAAAGAAGGGGAACGTATCGCCCTTTTGGGTGCCTCGGGAAATGGTAAATCAAGCCTGACGACGCTTTTGATGGGTATTACGAAACCGTGGGAAGGGACGATCACTCTGGGAGGGGTGTCCGTCTCTGATATTGATTCAAATGCTCTCCGACAGAAGATTGGTTGGCTTTCCCAGTCCAGCCATCTTTTTGACGATACGATTCGTAATAATCTGCTTCTTGGAGAAAAAGGCGTTTCTGATCAAAAACTCTGGGAAGCTCTGGAAAAAGCGCAACTGGCTGATTTTGTGAGAGCATTACCTGACGGGTTGGATTGCTGGGTGGGTGAAAATGGATCCGCTCTTTCAGGGGGGCAGGGACGCCGTCTCGCTCTGGCGCGCGTCCTGTTGCGTGAAGCATCAATCCTTATTCTTGATGAGCCGACAGAAGGACTGGATCGCGAGACACAGGAAGAATTTATCAGGACGCTTAACAAGCTGGATGCCAGAATCTCGGTCCTTCTGATCACGCACAGAATGACGGGGTTGGAAAAAGTCAGTCATGTCCTGAGACTGGAAGATGGGAATTTGAAACCTGTTCCCTTTTAGTCATATCTTTCTGTGTTAAAGAGATTGACCGCAGCCTTCAGGAAGAGCAGTTAATGAGGAAATAATTCAACGGAGGGAGACCATAATGTCTCATCGTTTTGCTAATCTGCGTAAGTCATTTTTAAAAGCGGCCTTTCCGCTGACAGTAATTGGTCTTTTGGCTGGCTGTACGACTATGCCTCCCAGAGATAGCTATGTTGTGTTTTTCCAGCACGATTCTGTAAAGCTTGATGATGTTGGCCAGCAGGTCGTGAAGCAGGCGGCTGATGCGGCTCTCTCTATGCATGCCAGTCACGTCTATGTGCTTGGTTCTGCGGAAAAAGAAGGTGACTCAGCGCAGCTGAAGGATCTTGCCACGACCAGAGCGCTAGAGGTTGTGGAACTGCTGGAACTTGACGGTATAGACCCCAATCTTATCTCAAAGGACAAGGTTCCCTTGAAAGATGTGGATGATTCCGTCTTGGCCTATCGCCGCGTTTCCATCAAGATTGCCCGTTAACGGTTCTGTAGAGTAGACAAGACTGAAGGTTTCTTCCTGTTGCCTGATCACGATACTGAGATGATGTCTCCGAGGGATGTCCTGAAGAGCGTTTTCGGGTTTGATCATTTCCGGGGCTTGCAGGAAGAAGCTATTAACGCACTTATGCGGGGGGAAGATGTTCTCCTGCTTATGCCGACGGGTGGAGGGAAAAGCCTCTGTTATCAGCTTCCGGCTCTTTGTCGGCCGGGGATGGGGCTGGTTGTCTCTCCCTTGATTGCCCTGATGGAAGATCAAGTGGCAGGGTTGAGACAGGCTGGCGTGCGGGCCGCGGCTCTCCATTCAGAACTGGCTTATGAAGAGCGTCTCGTTTTATGGGAACAGCTCAGACGTTCCGAGATAGATATTCTTTTTATTTCACCTGAAAGGCTCCTTGCGTCTGCGACACTGGAGTTTCTTAAAAAATGCTCTTTATCGCTTATTGCCATAGATGAGGCGCATTGTGTTTCTGCCTGGGGACACGATTTCAGGCCTGAATACAGAGAGTTATCGATCCTTGTTACGCATTTCCCCGGTATTCCGCGTATTGCCCTGACAGCAACGGCCGATGAACGGACTCGTCTTGATCTGCTCAAAGTGCTGGATATGCCGCGTGCGCTGGTACTGACAGCCAGTTTTCATCGTCCTAACCTTTATCTCGAAGCACAGCCTAAATATTCTGAAACAAGGCAGCTGATTACGGCGCTTGAGACAAAATTTACAGAAGGGGCTGCAATCATTTATTGTGGGAGTCGGCGCAGGACAGAACGTATTTCCGCTTTTCTTAATGAAAAAGGGTACACAGCACTGCCTTTTCATGCAGGTTTATCCCCTTTGGAGAAAAAAGCGTTATTGACGCGATTTCGTTCCGGTGAATCTCTTATTGTTGTTGCGACAATCGCTTTTGGCATGGGAATAGACCGTCCGGATGTGCGCCTTGTCGTACACATGGATATGCCCCACTCTCCCGAAGCCTATTATCAGCAGATTGGCAGAGCGGGGCGTGACGGGGAGCGCGCCCAGGCATTACTTCTCTACGGAGGGGATGATGTTGCGCGGGCTCGTTACTGGCTTGACCAAGCGGCCGTCCCGGACAGTGAACGCCACGTCATGCGTTCGCGTCTGGAAAAAATGATAGCCTTGACGGAAACAGTTCATTGCCGGACGAAAACAGTTCTGGCCTGTTTTGGAGAGGAAATGGAGGTATCATGTGGTCACTGTGATAATTGCCGTTACCCTGTGGCCACATTTAATGGAATTGAAGCCGCGCAAAAGGTCATGTCAGCGATCTACCGGTCAGGAGAACGGTTCGGTTCAGTATTGATTGCCCATATCCTGCGAGGGCGTAGGAATGAGGTCATTGAACGTTATCAGCTGGATAAATTGTCTGTTTTTGGAATCGGAAAAGAAAAAAGCGAACTTTGGTGGCGTATGATTATTCGCCAGCTTGTTGCCAATGGCGCCGTAAAATTGGGGAATGATCATGGTGGCCTGGCGCTCGATCGGGAAAAAGCGCGTCCTCTTCTGCGTGGAGAAGGAGAACTGTCACTGAAGGAAGATAATAATCTTGCACAGACATACGGACGTTTTGCAGAGGCTGTGCGTACGGAGACGAATCTCACCTCTTATGAGCAGATACTATTTGCTGCCCTGAAAGACTGGAGGCGCGAAGAAGCACGAGAGCAGGACATCCCACCTTATATTATTTTTCACGATGCCGTATTACGAGACATAGCGCTCGCCAAACCGCGGACGCTTTCCGAGCTTGGGGTCGTGAAAGGGGTTGGTAAAAGCAAACTGGAGCGTTACGGTAAAGCCGTTGTGGACATTATAGAAAATCCGCAGGCTTAGAGTGATTATTTACTTTTGTTCTTGAAAGTGAAATTCGTCGTAACGTCAGGACCTTCCCGGAAATGGAATGTAAAAGGGCTGTTTCCCTGTTTTGTCGGCAGAAGTTTAAAGCCATAACAGATAAGATGATATCCTTCTTTGGGGAAAACCATTACTGATTCATGCGGGATAGCAAGATGTTTAAAGATGTCATCTCCCCCTGTCTGATCAGAAAGCTGCACATCATCACTATGATTGGCACTGATATGATTGCATGAAGGCGCACTAATACCTTGGAGAAGCATATCCTTTGGGCTTTTGTTTTCGATGATAAAAAAGCCCTGTGCCATGGATGGATTATTTGTAAAAGGTACCAGGACGCCATCTTTGACGATAATATTCTGTGCAGAACCATCAGATTTGGACGCATCAGCCAGTGCAGCAGGCGAAAAAACTGTTATAATTAAGGAAGCTGTCAGAGTGAGAGCAGGGTAGTGAAAAGTTTTTTTCATAAAGCCTCCTTAAAGGAAAAGTCTTTTCGGTCTATACACTATTATTGCCATGAAGCGGATGCCGAATTTCATTTTTGATATTGTTAATTTTATGGAAAAGAATAGTTGGCAAGGTGTCCTGCAAGGAATGTCAGATTAATTATGCATTGCCCTTTCTGTGGAAATCAGGAAACACAGGTTAAAGACAGTCGTCAATGCGAAGATGGTGCAGCCATTCGACGCAGGCGCTATTGCTCACAATGCGGGCAGAGATTTACCACGATTGAGCGTATTCAGTTAAGAGAGTTAAGTGTTATCAAAACGGACGGGCGCCGTCTCCCTTTTGATCGTGATAAGCTGGCCCGTTCAATCCGTATCGCCTTGCGTAAACGCCCGGTTGATGAGGTACGGCAGGAAAGGCTGGTTAACGAGCTGGTCAAAACCATAGAGTCTTATGGTGAACAGGAAATTTCCTCGCAATTTATTGGCAAGCTTGCCATGGACGCCCTGCGTCAGGTAGACAGCGTGGCTTATGTCCGTTTCGCCAGTGTTTATGAGGATTTTCGTGAAATTGAAGCTTTTTCGAAAATTTTGTCAGATATGACCTCGGCAACTGGTAACTTTAAAAAAACATCTCAGGAATCTTCATGAACGCCTCGCCTAAAGCTCCCGTCCCACCACGCCAACGTAGCAGGACTATCGCCCGTGTGGCGGCTGTTCAGGCCCTTTACCAATGTGAGCAGAACGAGACGGGGGCGGAAGTTGTTCTGAAAGAGTTTGCTGCTTTTCGTAAAGTCTCTTCAAAGGCAGAATTTGAAGAAGGTGATATTCCTGGCGCAGATTTGAGACTGCTTGAGAAGCTTGTGCGTACTGTCATGGCCAATCGTGAGGCTATAGATCAAGCAATAGAAGTCCTTTTGCCCCCAAGCTGGCCCCTGACACGCCTTGATCCTGTTTTGCGTGCCCTTTTGCGTGCTGCGATTGCCGAGCTTCAGGAGGGGACCCCCAAAGAGATTATCATTAATGAGTATCTTGATGTAGCTCATGGTTTCTTCTCTGGAGATGAACCCAAGATGGTTAACGGTATTCTCGACAGTTACGTTCCAGTGCTGCAAGGCAATAATTGAATTATGGGGGAATTTGATTTTATTAGTCGTCATTTCAGGCCGCTGGCAGGGGAAGGAGCTTTTGAGCTTAGAAATGACGGGGCTGTTCTGTCTCTTCCCTCTGATTATGAACTGGTTATTTCCAGCGATACAATGGTCGAAAACCGACATTTTCTTCCCATCGATCCTCCCGAAACAGTTGGGCAAAAACTTCTTCGCTGTAATCTTTCGGATATTGCAGCCATGGGAGCAGAGCCTGTTGGTTATACCCTTAATATCAGCGTGCCTCTTGACCATCGTTATGATGAAAAATGGTTTGCAGCCTTCTCATCTGGCTTGGCAAAAGACCAGAAAGCGTACGGCTTATCCCTGTTGGGTGGCGACACGACAGGGATAGAGGGACCGCTTGTTTTGAGCGTGACTATATTCGGTCGCGTTTTAAAAGGGCAGGCCTTGCGCCGGGATCAGGCACTCCCCGGTGACGGGGTCTGGGTCACAGGCCAGCTTGGCGCTGCTGCCTTGGGGTTATATGCCCGACTTGGCAAGTTGGAAGATCCTTCGGGGAAGTTGATGCAGGCGTACCTCCTGCCACAGCCTTGTCTGGGGTTGCCGCTTTACGGTGTTGTGACAACGGCAATGGATATTTCCGATGGGGTTATGCAGGATGCTGGTCATATCGCTGAGGAATCTGGTGTGAAGATTATTCTTTATGCTTCCCGTTTGCCTTTTGACACTCCTGTCAGGGAGGTTGCCTCAGAATGGGAAGCCGTAAAGCTAATGGGAGGAGATGATTATCAACTTCTTATGACCTGTCCGCCGGAGAATGAACAGCGCCTGCAACAAATTTGCAGGGGAAAAGGTGTAAAGGTCAGTCGTATCGGGGATGTGAGAGCAGGGAAGTTTGTTGAAATGCTCGCTGACGATGGCCAGAAACTTTCTTTCAAAACATTAGGTTGGCAGCATTTCTGAAACAGGACAGCGTCACTGTTTCAGGGGTTTTTCAAAAATGCGATGCCGTTTATGGGGATGGGGAACCAAGGATTCGGCAAGATTCTTCATACCGGTATCACTTTCCTGGATCCAGCCCAATTCCACCCATTTATAAGGCAGGGATTTGCCACGTTGCATTAGCTCTCTTATGGCGAGGGAGGGGAGAAGGGAGCCGAGAATGGTGCCTCGCAATTTACTGCTTACACCTAACAGGATCACACGTGCTGAAGTGAAACGGTGTTTTACAAGACGATAAACAAATTTAATCCACCCCAAAGGAGAGGGTGCACCTCCTAGATCGCTCGTGATGTCATAAATATTGGGAATGACCATGGCCATAGCCACAGGCTCACCGTCCTGATCTATCTGGACATAATGTTCAGGGCGCAGGAGAGGTTTGATCTCCTTGACCATGGCCTGCATTTCATAATCCTGCATAGGTACGAAATTATATTTATGGGCCCATGCGTCATTATAAAGTCTTCTCAAAATCTCACTTTGCGAGACGATTTCTTTCTTCGAGAGAGAACGTGCCGTAATGGTTTTCAGGCGTCCTTCACCGAATTTGAGCCCCTCTGGAACCTTGAAACGCTCTTCTATATCGGGCGTGAGCTCAAGACTGTAACTCAGAAGATCCTGGGTCTTTTTGTAACCGCCCTGTTCGATCAGGGTCCCCAATCCGACAGGATGCCAGGGCATGGCGACCATGGGCGGGGTTTCCTGACCCTCAATCATACATCCTGTTTCGGCATTTCCGCTGAGTGTAACAGGACCCCTTACACAAACAGCACCGCGATCAAGAAGCCAGTCTTCAGCGGCCTTGAGGAGAGGTTCTGTAATGTCAGCTTCAGGCAGGGCATCAAACGCGCCAAACTGTCCGACATTTTCTTGCCAGTATTCAATGGCGCGCCTGTCGATGATTGCAGCGATTCTGCCCACAGCTTTCCCCCCGCGCCACGCAAGAAAATACTGTATTTCGGCATGACGGAAAATTGCTGCTTTTGCAGGGTCCAGAAGACCGAACTGTTCCATATCAAAGGGCGCAACAAATCCCCTCATCCCTTTATAGATACGTCTGGGAAGAGTAATGAAAAGACGCAGCTCACGTCGCGATGTGACAGGTTTGATCTCAATCTTTTCAGGCTGGTATGGGGAAGCTTCACGTTGCATGAATGTGGCTATACGCGTACAAAAGAAAAGTGACCAGAGGTCCGGAAGATAAATAACCAAATTATGACGGAAAAAAATATCATGAATGTTTCTTGCAGGCACCATGTCCTGATTACGGGTGGTTCCAGTGGCATAGGGGCGGCTTTGGCCTTACATTATGCACGTCCTGGAATCCGTATCACTTTATGGGGTCGCAATGAGCAGCGTCTCCAGGATGTGGCTGAAAAAGTTCGTGAACAGGGTGCTATCGTCTCGACACTGAGTCTGGATATTTGCGATGCGGAGAAAGCCCTGGAGGCCTTTACGAAAACTGATCGCGAAAATCCCGTTGATGTTCTGATTCTTTCTGCCGGGATGTCTGATATTCGGCCTGAAGGGCAAAAAACCGAATCTCCTGAGATAGCGTTGAAAATGTCTATGGTCAATTTTGCTACACCTGTCACTTTGGCAACCAAGGCAGCGTCTGTTATGGCAGAACGAGGTAGCGGTAGAATCGGTATCATGGGATCTGTGGCGTCTTTTCATGACCTTCCTCTGGCCACAGTTTATAGTGGGTCGAAGGCAGGTCTAGGGCGTTTCAGCACGGCGCTTAGAGCAGCAATGGAACCCTATAACGTCAAGGTAACACTCATCGCGCCCGGTTTTATTGATACGCCCATGAGCCGCAAGCTTGAGGGAGACCAGCCTTTCCTTGTTCCTGTTGATGTGGCTGCGCGGAAAATTGCCCGTGCGATTAATCGTGGTCAGGCAACACTTGTTTTTCCATGGGTTTTTGAACTGACACGTCTGCTTGAAATGGTCTTGCCACGGGCATTGGCGCACAGGATTCTGAGAAAACTGGATATTATGCAGCATCCACCCGGAGGATAAGGTTCAGTCGTTTTCTGAAATATTACTTAATTTTATGTCAGCAATGCTGACAGGCTGTGCTCTTTTGTGAGGTAAAAGTTTGTGAAAGGAATTCCCGTATGGTGAAAGAAATCGTTGTTATGGATATTGGCGGCACGCACGCACGCTTTGCTATTGCGACCATCGATGCGGGAAAAGTTGTTTCACTTACCGAAGAGACAACATTGAAATGCGCCGAACACGCGTCGCTGGCGCTGGCATGGGAGGCTTATGGTCGGCAGCTCGGTCGCCCCGTCCCGCGGAAAGCGGGCATAGCGGTCGCTTGTCCTGTCGCTGGCGATATCCTGAAAATGACTAATAATCCTTGGGTCATACAGCCGTCACAGCTGGCAAATCGCCTGGATCTGGAGAATTTTGTTCTCGTAAATGATTTTGGTGCTGTAGGGCATGCCGTAGCACAAGTCGGATCCGAATATATGCAGCATCTTTGTGGGCCAGAGCGTGATCTGCCTGAAGATGGCGTTATCAGTATTATTGGCCCCGGTACGGGCTTGGGGGCTGCCTGTGTCTTGCGTCAGAAGGGGCATTATCATGTTATGGAAACAGAGGGAGGTCATATAGATTTCGCTCCCCTTGATTCCCTGGAAGATCGTATTCTGGCAGCCATGAGAGAGCGATTCCGCCGCGTATCGGTAGAACGTATCGTTTCTGGTCCGGGATTGACCAATATTTACGAAGTTATTGCCGAATTGCAGGATATGCCGATTACCTTGAAAGATAATCGCGTGTTATGGACGACAGCCATTGAGGGGACAGATACTCTTGCATCTGCTGCACTGGAGCGTTTTTGTCTGAGTCTGGGAGCTGTCGCAGGAGATGCCGCTCTTTCACACAAGGCTACTGGCGTTGTTATTGCGGGGGGGCTAGGCCTGCGTCTGGCAAATATTTTGCCTCACTCCGGCTTTGCAGAACGCTTTGTAGCCAAAGGACGTTTCGAGACATGGATGAGCGACATACCCGTGAAAATTATCACTCATCCCCAGCCGGGACTCTATGGTGCAGCAGCGGCCTATATATCAAAATTCGAAAATAGCAATCAAGAGGCAACCAAAACGTAATTCTGGCATGTGAATATATCATGTTTTTCCCTTGCATATGAAGAAAAGTGATCGGGATTAATTTCTTCTTTCCATACGGGTAAGGTTCACTTTTTAATGAGGACAGGTCGTTCTGTTAATTTTTAATTAATAATTAAATACATACTCGCAGATTTACCTAATTTAAGTGACAAATTGAACTTTATGGAGTACAACAGAAGAAGTTTGTATCTTTGTTACCCAAGAGGGAATGATGACGACTATGGCAGCGCAGATGGGGTGGCCGGGGGCCGCTATTGGTAATGGAGCGCAAATACGCGTCCATGCAGTGCAGCTGCACAGAAGTCATGGTGATTCCAGTATAGTTTCCACGCAGCAATTTTATCCTCGTCTGGATAAGTTGGACAAACGGGATGTTGTGTCGCTCTCTGAGCCGGCGCAGTATTATCTGGAACAGAAGCAAACTGAAGCAATCAATCAGGTAACGGATCAGCTTAATCTGGCAGCGAAAATTGTTTCAAGCACATCTACTTCTGACTCGCAAAGATTTGCGGCTATTGCTTCAGCCTACCATCTCTTTTTTGAAGGGGGCACATTAGGAGCGATAACAGGCAGCTTTGCGTCTGCCTGGGGACGTTTCAGGGCGGCGACGTCTGATAGTGAATTTAATAAATATTTTGCTGTCGGAAAGCAGTTTGTGCCTAGTATAAGCCCGTCGGTCGAGAGTTCTGGACAAAAAACACAACCTGATTTGTGGGCACAATTTTTTATTAATAAATCCTCTACGGGAACGAGTGATTTTTCCCGTTCCCTGGCTCAGGATAATGTTGCTCCTGAGGGTGCTGCCCAGGAACAGGAAGGGCAGGCACAGGACAGCGAGCAGATTGATACCGGGCGTCTGATTCAAGCGGAAAATGCGCTTTATGCCAGCAATCAGGAAGATGAGCCCCTTATTTCACTTGTTGACATAGAGAAAGCGGCGACTCCCCGTGAAAAACAGGTTTTGGAAAAAATCCTGAATACCTCTCACAAGAAGGCTAATTCATCTTCCAAATCGGCGAATTGAGCCTCTGTCTCATTTGACGCGAGCGTGTCCTGGAGAGTGCACATAATAGGGGCATAATAAAGGGATCTTATCTGTGTTTCTTGGGATTGATCTGGGAACATCCAGTGTAAAAGCTGTTCTTGTAGATTCTTCCCAGAATATTGTCGCGGTGGCATCGCACCCTTTTACTGTGCAACGTCCTTATGAGGGCTGGTCGGAACAGGAGCCATCCCAGTGGCTTGAAGGAACGGTCAAGGCTGTTCGGCGCCTGATGGAGCTGGCTCCTGCAGCGTTGTCCGATGTTGAAGCGGTCGGTCTCTCTGGCCAGCAGCATGGAGCAGTCTTTCTGGATGAAAAAGGCCGTGTTCTCCGTCCCTGCATGCTTTGGAATGATACACGTTCTGAAGTGGAATGTGGGCTTTTTGAAGCACGTTTTCCAGGATGTCGTTCTGTCCTGGGTTCGATGGTAATGCCTAGCTTTACGGCACCTAAAGTGCTCTGGGTGGCACGGCACGAACCTGAAATATTTGCCCGGACGAAGCATATTCTTCTCCCCAAAGCATGGCTGCGTTATGCATTGACGGGCCTGATGTGTGAAGAAATGTCTGATGCATCCGGGACGGCCTGGCTTGATATCGGGAAGAGGAACTGGTCGTCAGAGGCTCTGGAGGCGACAGGGCTTAAAAAGAAGCAGATGCCTGAGCTGTGTGAGGGTTCAGACCGTGCTGGCACTTTGAAAGCGGAATATGTTGCTTTGTGGGGAATGAAAAAAGCTCCCATTTTTGCCGGTGGGGCTGGGGATAATGCCGCTGGCGCTATGGGGCTCGGGGCTATTAACGATGGAGATGCTTTTGTCTCCTTGGGGACATCGGGTGTTTTATGGATGACCAGCAGTCAATATCACCCTTATCCAGAGGCGGCTATCCACACATTCTGCCATGCTCTTCCAGAAAAATGGCATCATATGGGCGTTATGCTGTCAGCGGCTGCATCGTTTAAATGGTGGTCTGGTGTCAGTGGAGCACCGGAAACAACGCTTCTCGCAGAGCTTCCTGCAGAAATTCGCACGCCTTCTTCTGTCCTGTTTGCGCCTTATCTTTCCGGGGAGCGCACCCCTTATAACGATGGTCGCGTAAAAGGGGCCTTTATTGGTCTTTCTCATAATGTCACACGAGCTGATTTGACACAGGCTGTTCTGGAAGGCGTAGCCTTCTCGTTCCGTGATGCGCTGGAAGCTATTCGTAAAACCGGTGATGTTCCTCATGCGGCAGATGTTATTGGAGGAGGTTCAAGGAGTCTTCTATGGACGCAGATCATGGCGTCTGTCATGAATCTTCCCCTTTACCAAATACAGAATGGGGATCAGGGAGGAGCTTTTGGGGCCACGCGTCTGGCACGTATCGCTCTGACAGGTGAAGACAGCAAGACAGTCTGTAAACCTCCAGAGAGGATAAATCTCATTAGCCCACACGAAGAACTTGTTCAGTCTTACGATGATGCCTATCGTCGTTACCGCAAACTTTATCCGGCACTTTCTGGCTTTAGATCTGATGATTAAAAGCCACAACGGCCCGCTTCATTTCCAAGCCAGTCTGCGATCTCCAGTAGCAAAGCAGTCAAGTCGCTTTTGAAATTTTCATAGTGACGGTTGGGTGCTAATGTTGCCTGATTAAGATAGAGGGCTCTTGATATCTCAATTTGCAATGCGTGGACATGAGATGAGGGGGCGCCGTAATATTGCGTAATGAAGCCACCAGCGTAAGGGTTATTCTGTCTCACTTTATAGCCACGTTTTTCGAAAGCCTGCTGCACATAATTGATCAGGATTGGGGAACAGGACTGCCCATGGAGGTTGCCCAGGACGATGTCACAGGGGCAACTCTGCTGAAGGGGAGGCATGGAATGGACATCGAAAAGGATGACGTAACCGAATTGCAGTCTCAAACATTCCAGGGTTTCATGTAATTTGCGGTGGAATGGTGCCCAGTATTTAGAAAGTCTCTGTTCGACTGCTTCAGCAGGGAGGGTATGGTGATAAATTCCCTGTCCTGGGGCAGTACAACGGGGAATGACCCCGTATCCCGCCATGACGCGTTGCGAGGACAGGAGTTCTTTTTCGTCCAGAGGAGGGGTGAACATCCGCGCATCAAGTTCGCGCCAGTCCCGGTTAACATCACAGAAACTGCGTGGAAAAAGAACTTTCAGCAGGCTTATCCCGCCCTGCAATGTTGCAGAAAGAAGATCATCGACAAACCGATCCTCCATTTTTTGCAACTCAAAGGGGGACAGACGGGTTTGCTCTAAAAAGGAGGGAGGATAATAGCGACCTGAATGAGGTGATGACAGCAGAAGCGGAACATCATGCCCTTCATTATAAGAGAAGGGATTTTTACAACCGTTTGTTTCTTCTTCCAGAAACGGCAACAAATGATAACTCCGTCATCGTAATAGGGACACAATATGAAAACGAACATCTAGCCCGAAAATGACTTCAAATGAAATAAAATTAAAACACTACCCTGACTAATGTTCAGGATATTTTAACCTCATGCTCAGCATAGTGGAGAGATGCACGGACCAGAAAGTGAAAGAAATTTTTATGACGCAGACTTCTCGATCCCATACAGAAAGTGTTTCATCAGGGCTTCCTTCATTACAGCATAAGGCAACAGGGCGCCCTTATCCTAACAAAACGAGGCCCCTCGCTTCAGGCCCAAGGAAGTTTGGCTATGCCATTGTGGGATTGGGCGGGTACGCCGTGAACCAGATTTTACCAGCTTTTGCCGATTGCCAGCATGCACGACTGGCGGCCCTCGTCAGCGGCAGCCAGGAGAAGATGCGACGTCTGGGAAAACAATATGGAATAGAAGAAAATCATCTTTATTCTTACGAAGATTATGACCGGATTGCCGAAGATCCGGATATTGATGCGGTATATATCATCCTGCCCAACTCCTTGCATGCGGAATTTACGATACGGGCTTTCGAAGCTGGAAAGCATGTTTTGTGCGAAAAACCTATGGCCGTGACACTCGAAGAATGTCAAAGAATGATAGCGGCAGGAAAAAAGGCGGGTAAAGAGTTGATGATTGGCTATCGTTGCCATTTCGACCCGTTGACACATAAAGCCATGGCGATAGCGCGTGGCCATGACCTTGGGGCTTTGCGCATGCTGAAAACGACCATCTCCCATATGCTGGATCCAGCAGATCCTCTGGGGCAATGGCGCCTGAATGCGAAACTTTCTGGAGGAGGTTCGCTGATGGATATAGGGATTTACGGCATAAATGCCAGCCGTTATCTGCTGAATGATGAACCAGTGGAAGTGAGGGCGAGTTTTGCTCCGAAGGAAAAATCTCTTTTCAAGGAAGTGGAAAGTACGATTTTATGGACGATGTTCTATCGTTCTGGAGTGATTTCGGAAGGAAGCTCCTCATACGATGCTTGCATGACGTCGCATTTTTCCCTGATAGGCGAAAAAGCCTTTCTGGATCTTGATCCCGCGACGAGCTATTGGGCGAACAAGGTCAGCCTGAGACAGAGTGGTTATACGCAGACATGGTCCGCTTCCATGTTTGATATTGAGAAACTCAATCAGTTTTCTGCTCAGCTTGATTATCTTCCTATTTCGATAGCAAAAGGGAAATTGGAGACGGCAACAGCCGAGGAAGGTATGCAGGATATCCGCCTGATTCAGGCTATTTATGAATCAGCACGCTCGGGGCGAGCGGTTGCGACCGATTGGAGCAGATAATTATTTTGATGGCGTTCGTCCTGAGGGATTGCGGCGGTACTTATAGTTCCGCCGTAGCGTCCAGCCAGCCTTGTAACATATAGGCTGCGGCCATTTTATCGACAATTTCTCCTCTTCTTTTACGTGACATATCCATTTCGTCTATCAGAAAGCGGTTGACAGCACTGGAGGAGAGACGTTCATCCCACAATGTAAAAGGGATTTCCAATTTTGTGGCCAGATCCTTGCCCCAGTCTCTGGCGGCGTGAGCAGCAGGGCCCTCTGTTCCGTCGAGAGAGAGAGGCAGGCCAATGACAAGCGCTCCAACATCCTGCATCTTACAAAGAGAGGCAAATTCCTTTATGAGAAGAGAGAGTTTCTGTCTTTTTACGATTTTGAAAGGTGACGCTAACATAAGCTGAACATCTGTCAGGGCGAGGCCGATCTGTTTCGAACCGGGGTCGATGCCCAGAATACGCTGTGATGTTTTGATCTGCTGGCGGAGATCAGGTGGATTGAAGTACGTCATAAAGAAGCGTTATGTTCCATAATCATGTCAAAAAGCTAGCCTGATTATTTTTTTATATAGGACACCCCATGTCGCTCGACGCAAAAACAGTTTTAAAAATGGCAAGGCTTTCGCGTCTTGGCCTCTCGCCGGAAGAAGTCTCAACCTATCAAAAAGAAATGCAGGGCATTCTTGGCTGGGTTGAGCAACTGAATGAGGTTGATATTACCAATGTATCTCCCATGGTCGGGACAGATCTTGCGCGCGCCCGCCTGCGCGAAGATCTTGTGACGGATGGTGACTGCCAGGAAGCGGTTCTCTCCAATGCTCCAGATCGTGAAGGACCTTTTTATACTGTGCCGAAGGTGGTTGAGTAATGAGCTATCATTTTGATCTGACCCTTGCTCAGGCGCGTGATGCCCTGAAAGCTAAGAAGCTGTCAGCGGTCGAGCTTGTAAAAGCCCATTGCGAGGCGGTTGAACGCCTTGATGGTCGCCTGAACAGCTTTATCACCCGTACGCTTGACCAAGCCCGTGAGCAGGCCGCAGCCGCCGACGCAACATTGCAGAAAGGGGAAGGTGGTTTATTGACGGGTATACCTCTTGGCGTGAAAGATCTTTTCGCGACCAAGGGTGTGCGTACGACAGCTGCCAGCCATATTCTGGAAAATTTTGTTCCCCCTTATGAAAGTACCGTTACGACGAATCTCCTGCGTGAAGGTGCAATTTTTCTGGGCAAGCTGAATCTTGATGAATTTGCCATGGGATCCACCAACCTGACCTCCGCTTTTGGTGGCGTTGAGAATCCCTGGAAGAAAAAAGACTCTGATGCCCGTCTGGTGCCGGGTGGCTCTTCCGGGGGATCGGCGGTAGCCGTTGCTGCTGGGCTTGTACTCGGGGCTACGGGTACGGATACTGGAGGCTCCATCCGTCAGCCTTCGGCCTATTGTGGTATTACAGGTATTAAACCCACTTATGGCCGTTGCTCTCGTTTTGGCACAATTGCTTTTGCCAGTTCTCTCGATCAGGCCGGCCCAATGGCACGTAATGTGCAGGATTGCGCCATCCTGCTGGAAGCTATGGCAGGTTTCGATCCCAGGGATTCGACATCCGTTGAAAAAGATGTTCCTCATTATGAGGCCACATTGGGGCAGGGGATTAAGGGATTACGTGTCGGTATCCCCAAAGAATACCGGACAGACGGTCTTTCTGAAGAGATTCAAGCCTTGTGGGACCAGGGCATAAGCTGGCTCAGGGCAGCGGGTGCCGAAATTGTGGAAATTTCACTCCCGCATACGAAATATGGGTTGCCGACATATTATATCGCGGCCCTTGCAGAAGCCTCTTCCAATCTGTCCCGTTATGATGGCGTCCGTTTTGGCAAACGCGTTCCGGCAAAATCATTGGATGAGCTTTATGAAGCTACTCGTGGGCAAGGCTTTGGCGAAGAAGTGAAGCGACGTATCCTGCTGGGGACTTATGTGCTCTCTTCAGGATATTATGACGCTTATTATCTGCGGGCACAAAAAGTCAGAACCCTCATCAAGCAAGACTTCCTGAACGCTTACGAAAAATGCGATTTCATCCTGGCACCGACAGCACCTTCAGGCGCTTTCGCGTGGGATGAAAAACCAACCGATCCCGTTCAGGTCTATCTCAATGATATTTTTACAGTTCCGGCAAGTCTGGCGGGTGTGCCGGCCATGTCAGTCCCGGCGGGACTAAGCCATGAGGGGGTTCCCTTGGGGCTGCAACTGATTGGCCGTTATTTTGATGAGGAAACCCTTTTCCGGGCGGGTTACGTTCTGGAACAGGCCGCAGCTTTTCATCATCGTCCCACTCTCCATGCAGGAGTTTCAGCATGAGCGCATATCGTATCCAGGGTGAAACCGGAGAATGGGAAGTTGTCATAGGGCTGGAAGTGCACGCTCAGGTTGTAAGCCGCTCCAAGCTTTTCTCAGGAGCATCAACCGAGTTTGGTGCTGAGCCCAATACGCATGTCAGTCTTGTGGACGCCGCCTTTCCGGGCATGTTGCCTGTCCTGAACGCTGAATGTGTCGCTCAGGCCGTACGCACAGGGTTAGGATTGAAAGCGCAAATCAATCTTTTCAGCCGTTTCGACCGCAAAAATTATTTTTATGCGGATTTGCCGCAGGGTTATCAGATCAGCCAGTTTGAATTCCCGATTGTCGGAAAAGGCGTTGTGGAAATTGAGCTTTCTGACGGCGAAAAGCGCGATATTGGCATTACGCGCCTCCATCTGGAGCAGGATGCCGGAAAGTCCATTCACGATCAGGACCCGACACGTTCCTTCATTGACCTAAATCGTGCCGGTGTCGCATTGATGGAAATCGTCAGCGAACCTGATATGCGCTCACCTGAAGAAGCAGGCGCGTACGTGCGTAAATTACGTCAGATCCTGCGTTATCTCGGCACATGTGACGGGAATATGGAAGAAGGCTCCATGCGCGCTGACGTAAACGTCTCTGTGCGCAAGGCGGGCGAGGATTACCGTACGCGTTGCGAGATTAAAAACGTCAATTCCGTGCGTTACGTCGTGCAGGCTATTGAGATTGAGGCACAACGTCAGGTTGAAATATGGGAATCTGGCGGTACGGTTGACCAGGAAACGCGTCTTTTTGACCATATCAAGGGCGAAACACGTTCCATGCGCAGTAAGGAAGATGCGCATGATTATCGCTATTTCCCTGATCCCGATCTTCTGCCACTGGAAATTGAGCAAAGCTGGGTCGATAGTCTCAAAGCGGCTCTGCCTGAATTGCCGGAAGAGAAAAGAGCGCGTCTCGAAAAGGAATATGGCATCTCGGCCTATGAATCCAGCGTTCTGACAGCTGAACAGAATATCGCTGATTTCTATGAGGAAGTTGCCAAAGGTGCGGATGCCAGACTGGCAACCAACTGGATTATGGGTGACTTCTTTGCTGCGCTTAATCGTACAGGCCGTTCCATTGAAGATAGTCCCGTCAGCGCAAAGGGGTTGAGGGAGCTTCTTGGTCTTATCAGTGACTCGACCATTAACGGCAAAATCGCCAAGGAAGTGCTGGAAGACATGGTCGAAACGGGCGCATCCGCCTCCGAAATTGTTGAACGCAAAGGGTTAAAGCAGGTTACGGATACAGGGGCTATTGAAGCGTCCATTCAGGAGATTCTGGATGCCAATGCGGATAAGGTGGCTGAGTATAAGGGCGGAAAAGACAAGCTTTTCGGCTTTTTTGTCGGTCAGACCATGAAAGCGATGAAAGGCAAGGCGAACCCTGCCATGGTCAATGATTTGCTCAAAAAGTTGCTTGATGCGTAAAAAGTGAAAAAAGATGTTCATAAGGGTTTGACGAATAGACGTTTTACCCTTATGAACACTCTTGCAAACGCCGTGTTATCTGCGTGAAAGTGCGGAGGGGTGGCCGAGAGGCTGAAGGCGGCGGTTTGCTAAACCGTTGTACGATGTCAAGTCGTACCGTGGGTTCGAATCCCATCCCCTCCGCCAGCAGTCCCAGAAAATAGCCAAAAATGGAAGTCTTATATAACGGTTTTCAGGTCGTTTTGACCATCCTTCTTTTGAGGCAATGTGGCCTTTTTGGTGGTCCTATATATTTTTTGGTCGTGCGGCATGGGACAAGAAACCGTTAGAGGTCATGGTATCATTGCCCCCTTCAGAGCGTTCCAGCAGGCCTTGTTCCGGCGGAGGGCGTTGTCCATTTCCTGGACTTGCAAGGGTGAGGTATTTCAGGTCCGGGTGTGTCTTCAGCTCTTCGGCTGTGCCGGCTTGTTCCTCTTTTGAAAAACCCGCCAGATAGAGGCATGTCTGTCTGGTTCTGGTCTCGGTGCAGCCCGTCAGGAAGAGAACTGACAAAGTGAGGAGAAGGGGCAGATATGGGGGGATGGTCATAACCCTTCCTTTCCTGCTTCCAGTCTGGCAATCAGCTCATTTTCTGAATGAGCGGCATGGGATTGAGCCTCGGCAATCGCTTCAATGGCCTTGCTATGATCTTGCGCTTCCAGACTGTCCTTATGCTCGGCTTTTGCCTGTGCGGCGTTACGGCCGGAGCGCCATGCAAAGAGGGTAAGGGCTGTCAGGGTGGCGGCAATGATCGCCACCGCCAGGCAGAGATAAAACGTCATGCCGTGTGTGCTGGGGAGGTTTCGTCCGTCTTGCGCTGGTTCAGGACGTTCCGAACATTCTGCAAGCCCAGCTCGACCTGTTGACTGCCATTAATGACCGTCTGAAGACTGTTATTGAGGGCGTTGACGTCCAGCTTTTCACGAAGGGATGTTTCCAGTTCATCAGCCACAATGCCAAGGCCTTCGCCTGTGATGGAAAGGATATGGGAGAAAGTCGGGCTGGTATGGGTGCCAGCGGCTGTCTGAATCAGGGAAACAAGACCGGCGGCGATGGTTTCGCCAGTGGCCTGAAACGGGGTGGTCGTATTGAGTGTGTCTTCAGCCATGAGATCAATCCTGTGAGGTGAGGGAGAAGGAAAAGGGCGTGACACCTGCCAGTAAATGCAGAGTGCCAGAAGGGAGAGGAGCAGGAGATGAAAGAGATTCATGAATTATGTCTCAAATCCCCTGCCCAGAAAGACGTTACGTTTGACCTGTCGCCGCTTTGAAAGACCATTACTGATGATGCTTTTCCCATCCGGGTGGTGCATCTTGTTCCATTTGGGGAACTCATTGGCCGCGCCGGCGATGTCACCGGCCTTTCAGCTTTTTCAGAAGCGTTGACCCCTCAAGGGCAGACAGTCCTTCATTATAGGCGAATGAGATGAGAGCGGCTTTCTGACAGGGTTTGAGGGTTACATCTGGCAGGTTTTTCATGACACCACAGGAAAACTGGCCAATCAGCGTCTCCAGCATGGTATCAGCCTCATTTTTATTATATAAATTTATATAATATATTGCTCGCTATCTATGCTTAGGTACTATTAATTATTCCAGCTAGAAGCTGAACGAAGTCGCGATGCGAATTGCGGCCATAAAGATATGTGTAGAGCGACCATGTTTGGTCGCGATGCGTTGCCAGTTCTTGAGTTTTACGAACATGTTTTTCAACATGGTGGCGTGCCCTATAGAGCTGTTGGCTGTGATAAGGTTCTGATTTTCGGTTTTTCATTTGAGTGAGACAGGGTCCTATACCCTGTCCAGCCTAGTAGCTCACATATTTCCTTGGGAAGGTCCTTTAATCAGGACTTCGGCTTCCTTGAAGTCATTGACCTGCCCTATTGTGAGGTGAAGGCGACCAGCTCGTCTCTGTTTCTCACAGACAGCATGAAGTTTTAAGTTCAACCCGCTTTTTTACGCCCGATATAGCGAGGAAAAGCCCTTTTAAAAGCAAAAAGAAGCTGCTGTGCGATGTGCTTTAAGATGCAAAGTCGCGAATATCCTGTCAAAAACGCTGAGAGAACTCTAGCAAAAGGAGCGATTATAAAATGTCTTGTAGGGGCTATAGTCCATGGAGGCATCTTTCTACTGAAGACCATTATGGATCACAGAAATAACAGCACTTGAAACGCGGCAATCATCTATGCACGGGACGCCATGAGATAGAGGGAAATAAGGGTGTGTCCTTTTGCTTTCATGAAGCATTCGTTCTTCATACTCCAAATTTTTAATAGAACTTGGATCTAGATGAGATGATTCAATACGCCATGACGTTAAAATAGGAAATTGCAGGACTAGAAGTTTATTTTACGGAGTTCTACCAAAAAAAACAACGTTCAAGGATAAAGCTTATAACGCTCTGGTGAACCTGGAGGAAGTAATAAAAAGTATTTTCTTGTGACAATATATTGGTTCTGAAGAGCCTTGCATTGAGATAAATGAAGGTCTGAAGGTAGTGGGGAAATTGAACATTACAAATGATAAGCGCGACATAAACCGTCTGTCATAGCTTTGCATCTGTCGCGAATTTTTCTGGTCTCTGTGGGCACGCTGATGCAGCAGCAGGTAATTCATGAGCTCGTATGGTGGTCACGAATAAAGATATGAGATTTCAAGGCACTGATATCGCCGATTTATGCTCATGTAAACTCTCACGGAATGTTTGAATTTGATACGGAAATATGGTCGTTACTCAACGTGATTGCCTGAATGTTGGCAAGTTATCATAGCTACTTGGTTATTACGTTTGCAAACTATAATCTGTGAGATACTTTGTTCTTTGAAATCTTGGTCTACTGTTAAACGTCTCATACGAATGGTTGTTAGAATCGGATAGTGCAGTACTTCCTTTACTAAATATGGCTGAAAATAAGAAATCTGGCAAATTTGCAGTTCATTCAAAATTTTTCAATAGAGCTGTTATTCCGGCTTGCATGTTTTGTTTTTCGCTTTCTAAAGCACATCGTGTAGAAGGCATTTTAATAAATAAATTAACCATTTATTAATTATTATAGTTTTATAGTCTGCAGCTGTTTTATCGTAAGCGGCCTGATCAGGTGTATTTTTATGATTAGAAAAATAGCTCTCTGTTGTTTAAGTGCGTGTTTATATGGTGCCGGTATATCTATGGTATTGGCGGCTGACACGGCTAAAGGGATTCCGCTTCAGGCATCTCCGATCACTTTATCAGGCTCTTACGGAGACTGGTCGTATCGCTGTTCTTTTCCGGCAGGGAATCCTGCTTCTGGTCCGCAGAATTGCCTTGTGCAGCAGACACTTATGACACCGGGGCAAAATGGCCAGCAGGCCAGTCCGCTCGGGATGGTCATTCTTGCACGTTCGACGGATGACACGGTCAAGTCTCCTCTTTCAGGGCGTCCTTGGCGTTTGACGGTTATGGCTCCGTTGGGTCTGTCTCTCAAGACGGCGCCCCGGCTGTCTTCTGACGGTCACAAGGCCATGGCTCTGGAGTGGCAGAGCTGCGTGGTGACAGGGTGCTTGGCGTCTCTTGACTTGGCCAGTAACCAGGCCAGCGTGATCAAGGGCAGCAAACAGGGGCATTTTGAGGCGGACAAGATTGTAGGCGGGACATTGTCCATCAATTTCTCTCTGGAAGGCGTGGAGCCTGCCATGAAACATGTTGATGAGTGGGTAAACCACTCTCCCTTGCGCTGACCTCCTGAAACGTCAGAGAGTCCATTATGATGATGGCGCGGTGCCATGCGTTCCTGATGGGGGGTGTCGCCTTTTTTGCGGTGTCTGGAATGGCGTTTGCGGCGCCATTGCCGCTGGGGCTTCCTGCTGGACCGGGGACATCGCAAAATCAGTTTCAGCGTTTTCAGGAGCATCAGCGTCAGCTTGACTCCCTGCCTGTGCCGGTATCTCCGGAAACAGGAAGTGGACCGGCTGAAAAGGCGTCTTCATCACCTTCAAACTGTGTTATAGTTCACGAGATTCAGGTTGAGGGCAGTCGTCATATCGGTAAGGAAACGATTGACCACATGACGCGTGACTATAAAGGTCACTGTCTTTCCATTGATGATATCAACGCGCTGGTTAATGCGATCAATGCTGAATATGTGGCACGTGGTTATATTACGTCACGGGGCTATATCCCTGAACAGAAGCTTTCCAGCGGTATTCTGAAAATTGTCATTATTGAGGGAAAGCTGTCTGCCATAAAATTGCAGGGCCGCCCCCCTCGCGCTGATCTTGCCATGGCCTTTCCCGGTCTTGAGGGAAAAATTCTGAATCTGCGGGACCTTGAGCAGGGCATTGAGCAGATGAACCGTTTGCCTCACTGGGGGGCGCAGATGCGCGTTGTACCCGGAAAGGAGGCGGGTTTTTCGGAGGTGGTGGTTGATGCCCCCGGAAACGGCATTCTCCACGGCCAGGCATGGGCGGATAATAATGGCCAGTCTATTACGGGTCAGGAAGTGGGGCATAGTATGCTCACAGCGGAAAATCTTCTTGGCCTTCTGGATATGTGGTCTGTGGAATATGATCACGCACTTAGGGGGCCTGACCATGGTCCCCGGGGAACGGAACTTTTTTCGTTTAATGGGTCGATTCCTTTTGGTTACTGGACGGTTTTTGCGTCTGCTTCGCGGTCACAGGATAATTATTACCTGCAGACAGGTACGGAGCTTTATCATCTGGGGGGCTCGCAGACCAACTGGCGGGTCGGTCTGTCGCGCGTTCTGCTGCGGAACAGGATTGGTGTCACGACTTTCCAGGCGTCCTTTGCACAAAAGGGCTTTTCTTCAGAGATTGAACATACGGTCATTGATGCACAGAGCGGACATCAGTCTTATGTCAATGTGTCACTTAGTGAATCTCTCAAGGGTCTAGGCGGGTTATGGTATATAACGGCAGGCGCTGATATTGCTGTTGATGCTGCGGGAACTGATAACATGTTTCCCCATCCTATCAGAAGTGAGCCGCATAGCTCTTATGTCAAGCCGTCGCTTGATATTGATGGTTTTGTTCCCATTACGGACGATTTAAGCTGGCATACATCTCTTCACGGAGAAATCAGCACCCATGACCAGTTCTCAACCAACCAGCTTCAGGTTGGCGGTCCGTACAGTGTCCGTGGTTTTCTGAACCAGTCACTGATTGGCAATAATGGCGGGTTTATGAGGAATGATCTTTCATGGAGCCTACCAACGACGGGGCTGGATTGTGGCCCTTACACAGGGTTCTGCAAGGCGTTATTCGATGGTGTCCAGCTTTACGGTATTTTTGATTTTGGCATTGTCAGGGCTGGTTTCCCGCCGACCAACCTGCCCCAAGCCCTCAAGGGCGGAGAGGTTGTTGGCGTTGGGGGCGGGCTGCGCAAGACGGCAGGCCCCCTGTTCTGGAATGTTTCTGTAACGCATGCCGTGCATAAAGGTCCGCTGCCGTCCGAAGGCGTTGTTGCCCTGTTTAATGTGGGGGTGAAGCTGTAATGCAGCCTTATAAGAGCAAAAAGGCGATCAGATTTGCGAAATCCGTTGATCTGTTTGCAGCATTTTCCCTATTTTTTGGCACGACCATAGGACCTGCGCTGGCACAGCAGGCTCCCCCAAGAATTGTTATTGACCAGGGCGCGGCCGGTCCGCATCCTACACTGGATCATACGCAGAATGGCCTGGATCAGGTTAATATTGCTCATCCTAATGGCGCAGGTGTGTCGCATAACGCCTTTACCGAATATGGGGTCAAGCAGAACGGCATCATTCTGAACAACGCCATCCATAATACAACCACCCAAACCGGGGGTGCCATCATGGGCAACCCCAATCTTGGGGGGCAGTCAGCCCATCTCATCCTCAATGAAGTGACGGGAAATCTGCCATCACGCATATTGGGTTATACAGAAGTCGCTGGAGACAGGGCTGCCGTCGTCATTGCAAATCCCAATGGCATAACCTGTAGTGGCTGCGGCTTTATCAATACGACGCGGGCCAGTCTGGTTACAGGTCATCCCGAGATGGACGCTCAAGGGAATCTTCACAGTTTCAGAATTCAGGATGGAACTGTTTCTATTGAGGGTAATGGGGGCGATTTCACGACTGTTCCTGTTTTGGATATCCTGTCACGTCGTGTCAGGTTGAAGGCACAGCTCAACGCTAATGACGTTACCATCGTGGCTGGCCGCAACCGTGTCGATTACGGAACGAATGCGGTTCATCCCCTGGAAAAAGATGACAGCCAGAAGCCGGAGTGGGCCATTGATACGGCAGCTCTCGGAGGATTATACGCCCATAATATCTATATGGTCGTCAATGAAGCAGGGGCAGGTGTTCGCGTTGATGGCAAGATGGCTGCCAATGCGGGTGATATGCATCTGACAGCGAATGGCGATCTTGTGTTGAACGGGACACTGGCGGCGTCTGGCAAGATGCAGGCTTCCGTACAAGGGAGTATCACCAATACGGGAACCTGGCAATCAGGTCAGGATCTGTCTGTGCAGAGCGGGACAGATTTCAGTAACTCTGGCACAATCAATAACCAGTCCGGTGATATTACACTACAGAATAGCGGCCAGTTTGCCAATCAGGGAACAATCGCAACACCCGCCGGCCATTTAAAGATCACAGCTGGTGGTGACCTTAGTAATCAGGGCGCTATTGGTGCTGATGAGAACCGGGTAGATCTTCAGGCGGTTTCTGTTAACAATAATGCGGGCAAAATTGCCTCCCGGACCGGGATTGCCGTTCAGGGAGAGAAGGGAATCACCAATAAAGGTGGGCAAATCTCAACTGTTTCTGGCACAGCTGATATTCTCACTTCTGGTGATCTGGATAACAGCCAGGGCAGGATCCTCAACTCTGGCGATTATCTGACATTGCGAGCAGCGAATGTTACCAATCAAGGTGGTGCTATCCAGGGTAATGGAACAGTAAAGGCGACATTGGCAGGTTACGATGCTGATAAAGGAGGAATCCTCTCAGCCGGGCAGGATATGGCACTTTCTGTCAATGGTTCTCTGAATAATGGCGGGAATATCATTGCCCAGACCAAGGATCTGACTCTTCAGGCTGGCTCTTTGGCCAATAGCGGCATCATTACGGCGAAGACGGGCCTTGATCTGAATGCCGGGGGGAACTCCTCGAACCATGGGGAGCTGTCGACAGCGTCTGGAGAGGCGAAGGTCATTATTGGGGGTGATCTGGATAATAGTCATGGGAGGATCCTCAACTCCACTGGTGACCTGACCCTGCAGGCCGGGGCGCTGTCCAATCAGGGTGGAGCGATCCAGAGCCAGGGCGCGCTTAACGCGACACTCAACGGATATAACTCTGATACGTCATCCTCAGTAACGTCGCAAAAGACGCTGACAGTGACGTCACAGAATGACGTTGATAATGAAGGGACGATGGGAGGCGTTGCGGGGACGGTGCTTCAGGCAGCGGGCGTGACGAATGGCGTGAAAGGCCAGCTGCTGGCGACAAATGGTGACCTGGTGCTCAGCAGTGCGTCCCTGAAGAATGAGGGTGTGATCAGCACCGATAAGGGTCGCCTGACAGTTACTGCGACCGGTCATGCGTCCAATGATGGCCAGATCATCGGTTCCTCACAGGATGTGACGTTCAAGGCCGGGGCGCTGGATAATGGGCAGACTGGCATCATTACGGCGAAGACGGGCCTTGATCTGAATGCCGGGGGGAACTCCTCGAACCATGGGGAGCTGTCGACAGCGTCTGGAGAGGCGAAGGTCATTATTGGGGGTGATCTGGATAATAGTCATGGGAGGATCCTCAACTCCACTGGTGACCTGACCCTGCAGGCCGGGGCGCTGTCCAATCAGGGTGGAGCGATCCAGAGCCAGGGCGCGCTTAACGCGACACTCAACGGATATAACTCTGATACGTCATCCTCAGTAACGTCGCAAAAGACGCTGACAGTGACGTCACAGAATGACGTTGATAATGAAGGGACGATGGGAGGCGTTGCGGGGACGGTGCTTCAGGCAGCGGGCGTGACGAATGGCGTGAAAGGCCAGCTGCTGGCGACAAATGGTGACCTGGTGCTCAGCAGTGCGTCCCTGAAGAATGAGGGTGTGATCAGCACCGATAAGGGTCGCCTGACAGTTACTGCGACCGGTCATGCGTCCAATGATGGCCAGATCATCGGTTCCTCACAGGATGTGACGTTCAAGGCCGGGGCGCTGGATAATGGGCAGACTGGCATCATTACGGCGAAGACGGGCCTTGATCTGAATGCCGGGGGGAACTCCTCGAACCATGGGGAGCTGTCGACAGCGTCTGGAGAGGCGAAGGTCATTATTGGGGGTGATCTGGATAATAGTCATGGGAGGATCCTCAACTCCACTGGTGACCTGACCCTGCAGGCCGGGGCGCTGTCCAATCAGGGTGGAGCGATCCAGAGCCAGGGCGCGCTTAACGCGACACTCAACGGATATAACTCTGATACGTCATCCTCAGTAACGTCGCAAAAGACGCTGACAGTGACGTCACAGAATGACGTTGATAATGAAGGGACGATGGGAGGCGTTGCGGGGACGGTGCTTCAGGCAGCGGGCGTGACGAATGGCGTGAAAGGCCAGCTGCTGGCGACAAATGGTGACCTGGTGCTCAGCAGTGCGTCCCTGAAGAATGAGGGTGTGATCAGCACCGATAAGGGTCGCCTGACAGTTACTGCGACCGGTCATGCGTCCAATGATGGCCAGATCATCGGTTCCTCACAGGATGTGACGTTCAAGGCCGGGGCGCTGGATAATGGGCAGACTGGCATCATTACGGCGAAGACGGGCCTTGATCTGAATGCCGGGGGGAACTCCTCGAACCATGGGGAGCTGTCGACAGCGTCTGGAGAGGCGAAGGTCATTATTGGGGGTGATCTGGATAATAGTCATGGGAGGATCCTCAACTCCACTGGTGACCTGACCCTGCAGGCCGGGGCGCTGTCCAATCAGGGTGGAGCGATCCAGAGCCAGGGCGCGCTTAACGCGACACTCAACGGATATAACTCTGATACGTCATCCTCAGTAACGTCGCAAAAGACGCTGACAGTGACGTCACAGAATGACGTTGATAATGAAGGGACGATGGGAGGCGTTGCGGGGACGGTGCTTCAGGCAGCGGGCGTGACGAATGGCGTGAAAGGCCAGCTGCTGGCGACAAATGGTGACCTGGTGCTCAGCAGTGCGTCCCTGAAGAATGAGGGTGTGATCAGCACCGATAAGGGTCGCCTGACAGTTACTGCGACCGGTCATGCGTCCAATGATGGCCAGATCATCGGTTCCTCACAGGATGTGACGTTCAAGGCCGGGGCGCTGGATAATGGGCAGACTGGCATCATTACGGCGAAGACGGGCCTTGATCTGAATGCCGGGGGGAACTCCTCGAACCATGGGGAGCTGTCGACAGCGTCTGGAGAGGCGAAGGTCATTATTGGGGGTGATCTGGATAATAGTCATGGGAGGATCCTCAACTCCACTGGTGACCTGACCCTGCAGGCCGGGGCGCTGTCCAATCAGGGTGGAGCGATCCAGAGCCAGGGCGCGCTTAACGCGACACTCAACGGATATAACTCTGATACGTCATCCTCAGTAACGTCGCAAAAGACGCTGACAGTGACGTCACAGAATGACGTTGATAATGAAGGGACGATGGGAGGCGTTGCGGGGACGGTGCTTCAGGCAGCGGGCGTGACGAATGGCGTGAAAGGCCAGCTGCTGGCGACAAATGGTGACCTGGTGCTCAGCAGTGCGTCCCTGAAGAATGAGGGTGTGATCAGCACCGATAAGGGTCGCCTGACAGTTACTGCGACCGGTCATGCGTCCAATGATGGCCAGATCATCGGTTCCTCACAGGATGTGACGTTCAAGGCCGGGGCGCTGGATAATGGGCAGACTGGCATCATTACGGCGAAGACGGGCCTTGATCTGAATGCCGGGGGGAACTCCTCGAACCATGGGGAGCTGTCGACAGCGTCTGGAGAGGCGAAGGTCATTATTGGGGGTGATCTGGATAATAGTCATGGGAGGATCCTCAACTCCACTGGTGACCTGACCCTGCAGGCCGGGGCGCTGTCCAATCAGGGTGGAGCGATCCAGAGCCAGGGCGCGCTTAACGCGACACTCAACGGATATAACTCTGATACGTCATCCTCAGTAACGTCGCAAAAGACGCTGACAGTGACGTCACAGAATGACGTTGATAATGAAGGGACGATGGGAGGCGTTGCGGGGACGGTGCTTCAGGCAGCGGGCGTGACGAATGGCGTGAAAGGCCAGCTGCTGGCGACAAATGGTGACCTGGTGCTCAGCAGTGCGTCCCTGAAGAATGAGGGTGTGATCAGCACCGATAAGGGTCGCCTGACAGTTACTGCGACCGGTCATGCGTCCAATGATGGCCAGATCATCGGTTCCTCACAGGATGTGACGTTCAAGGCCGGGGCGCTGGATAATGGGCAGACTGGCATCATTACGGCGAAGACGGGCCTTGATCTGAATGCCGGGGGGAACTCCTCGAACCATGGGGAGCTGTCGACAGCGTCTGGAGAGGCGAAGGTCATTATTGGGGGTGATCTGGATAATAGTCATGGGAGGATCCTCAACTCCACTGGTGACCTGACCCTGCAGGCCGGGGCGCTGTCCAATCAGGGTGGAGCGATCCAGAGCCAGGGCGCGCTTAACGCGACACTCAACGGATATAACTCTGATACGTCATCCTCAGTAACGTCGCAAAAAGACGCTGACAGTGACGTCACAGAATGACGTTGATAATGAAGGGACGATGGGAGGCGTTGCGGGGACGGTGCTTCAGGCAGCGGGCGTGACGAATGGCGTGAAAGGCCAGCTGCTGGCGACAAATGGTGACCTGGTGCTCAGCAGTGCGTCCCTGAAGAATGAGGGTGTGATCAGCACCGATAAGGGTCGCCTGACAGTTACTGCGACCGGTCATGCGTCCAATGATGGCCAGATCATCGGTTCCTCACAGGATGTGACGTTCAAGGCCGGGGCGCTGGATAATGGGCAGACTGGCATCATTACGGCGAAGACGGGCCTTGATCTGAATGCCGGGGGGAACTCCTCGAACCATGGGGAGCTGTCGACAGCGTCTGGAGAGGCGAAGGTCATTATTGGGGGTGATCTGGATAATAGTCATGGGAGGATCCTCAACTCCACTGGTGACCTGACCCTGCAGGCCGGGGCGCTGTCCAATCAGGGTGGAGCGATCCAGAGCCAGGGCGCGCTTAACGCGACACTCAACGGATATAACTCTGATACGTCATCCTCAGTAACGTCGCAAAAGACGCTGACAGTGACGTCACAGAATGACGTTGATAATGAAGGGACGATGGGAGGCGTTGCGGGGACGGTGCTTCAGGCAGCGGGCGTGACGAATGGCGTGAAAGGCCAGCTGCTGGCGACAAATGGTGACCTGGTGCTCAGCAGTGCGTCCCTGAAGAATGAGGGTGTGATCAGCACCGATAAGGGTCGCCTGACAGTTACTGCGACCGGTCATGCGTCCAATGATGGCCAGATCATCGGTTCCTCACAGGATGTGACGTTCAAGGCCGGGGCGCTGGATAATGGGCAGACTGGCATCATTACGGCGAAGACGGGCCTTGATCTGAATGCCGGGGGGAACTCCTCGAACCATGGGGAGCTGTCGACAGCGTCTGGAGAGGCGAAGGTCATTATTGGGGGTGATCTGGATAATAGTCATGGGAGGATCCTCAACTCCACTGGTGACCTGACCCTGCAGGCCGGGGCGCTGTCCAATCAGGGTGGAGCGATCCAGAGCCAGGGCGCGCTTAACGCGACACTCAACGGATATAACTCTGATACGTCATCCTCAGTAACGTCGCAAAAGACGCTGACAGTGACGTCACAGAATGACGTTGATAATGAAGGGACGATGGGAGGCGTTGCGGGGACGGTGCTTCAGGCAGCGGGCGTGACGAATGGCGTGAAAGGCCAGCTGCTGGCGACAAATGGTGACCTGGTGCTCAGCAGTGCGTCCCTGAAGAATGAGGGTGTGATCAGCACCGATAAGGGTCGCCTGACAGTTACTGCGACCGGTCATGCGTCCAATGATGGCCAGATCATCGGTTCCTCACAGGATGTGACGTTCAAGGCCGGGGCGCTGGATAATGGGCAGACTGGCATCATTACGGCGAAGACGGGCCTTGATCTGAATGCCGGGGGGAACTCCTCGAACCATGGGGAGCTGTCGACAGCGTCTGGAGAGGCGAAGGTCATTATTGGGGGTGATCTGGATAATAGTCATGGGAGGATCCTCAACTCCACTGGTGACCTGACCCTGCAGGCCGGGGCGCTGTCCAATCAGGGTGGAGCGATCCAGAGCCAGGGCGCGCTTAACGCGACACTCAACGGATATAACTCTGATACGTCATCCTCAGTAACGTCGCAAAAGACGCTGACAGTGACGTCACAGAATGACGTTGATAATGAAGGGACGATGGGAGGCGTTGCGGGGACGGTGCTTCAGGCAGCGGGCGTGACGAATGGCGTGAAAGGCCAGCTGCTGGCGACAAATGGTGACCTGGTGCTCAGCAGTGCGTCCCTGAAGAATGAGGGTGTGATCAGCACCGATAAGGGTCGCCTGACAGTTACTGCGACCGGTCATGCGTCCAATGATGGCCAGATCATCGGTTCCTCACAGGATGTGACGTTCAAGGCCGGGGCGCTGGATAATGGGCAGACTGGCATCATTACGGCGAAGACGGGCCTTGATCTGAATGCCGGGGGGAACTCCTCGAACCATGGGGAGCTGTCGACAGCGTCTGGAGAGGCGAAGGTCATTATTGGGGGTGATCTGGATAATAGTCATGGGAGGATCCTCAACTCCACTGGTGACCTGACCCTGCAGGCCGGGGCGCTGTCCAATCAGGGTGGAGCGATCCAGAGCCAGGGCGCGCTTAACGCGACACTGGGCAGTTATGGTTCTGATACCGGAGCATTACTGACATCTGACCAGTTTTTATCCCTTCAAGCTTCAGGCCTGCTTCAGAATGAAGGTCTGATTGGTGGTGTTACAGGTGCCAGGATCACGGCAAACTCACTGACCAACCAGAGGGTAGCGCCCTCTTTATCCACGCAGAATGACGCCTCTGGTCAAGGCACTATTGAAGTTGACCAGGGTACGTTGGCAATCACGACGGCAGGGAATCTGTCCAATAGCGGAACCATAATCTCTGTAGCCAAAGATGCTGTGCTTACTGTCGGAAGTCTGGGTAATACAGGCCTCATAACAGCACAGACAGGTCTTCAGATTCAGACGACGGATCGTCAAACAGCTTCTACCAATCATGGCGAGCTTTCAACGGTCCTGGGGCATGAAGTGATTGAGAGTGTGGCTGATTTTGATAATCGTCAGGGGCGCATTCTGAATGCAGGTGGGGATCTAACCTTACAAGTCGGCTCTTTTGATAATAGCAGTGGAATTGTCCAGAGCGCTGGTGCGCTTGGCGCAACCAGCTCTGATTACCATTCAGATATCAATTCCTCCCTGACGTCTGGCCAGTCCCTGTCATTTACGGTCACAGGGGATCTTGATAATCAGAATGTTATCGGCGGAACAGCGGGAACTACGGTACAGGCAGGCTCCCTGAATAATGGGGTGAGAGGCCAGATTCTGGCCACATCCGGCGATATCGGACTAATGGCTGAGAGTCTGTCCAATCAGGGGACGATCAGAACCGAACAGGGCCTCGTAAATGCCACGATAACAGGGAATGTTTCAAATAGTGCTGGCGCTGTTCTGGTTGCTGCGAGCAAGACTGTCACCCTTCATGCAGGTTCTCTGACTAATGTTGGCACGATCGCAGCCAATACAGGCTTTGACGTCACAGTTCAGGGCGGGTCCGCCAATAATGGCGTTATCTCGACCATTTCGGGAGATGCCAATCTGGCTGTCATGGGTGATCTTGATAACAGTCATGGCAAAATTCTCAATGCCGGGGGCGGCCTTACCTTACAAGCTGGAGCCTTGAGCAATCAGGGTGGTACAATCCAGAGTGCAGGCGCTCTGACGGCGGTGATGGGAAGTTACCTTTCTGACAATTCGTCCTATCTTTCATCAGAAAGAGCTCTGAAAATCACAGCCAGTGGGGATATTGACAATCACAACGTCATAGGTGGTGGCACGGCTGTCTCCCTGACAGCAGGCTCCCTTCATAATGAAGCGGACGCGACGCTTGTTGCCGTCACGGGTACAATGGACCTTACAACGACAGGCGCTCTTGTCAATAATGGTCTGGTTCGGCAGCAGGATGATCAGGCCGTCCTGACGTTGCAGGCTGGCTCAGTGGAGAATAATGCTGATTTCCTTTCACAAGGAGTGCAGCATGACATTATCCATGGTGATCTGGTCAATCATGGTCAGCTTCGTTCAGAAAATACCCTGTTCGTACAGGCCGACGGTTCTGCAGCAAATGATGCCTTGATTTTCAGTAAAGGGTCAATGCAGCTTGGTAGTCATGGTGCTTTCATCAATAAGGGTGATCATGCCCAGATTGGCACGCAGGCTGGAGATGTGGCTCTTCAGGTAGCTTCTCTGGATAATGGTCAAGGCAGGATTATTGCCAAATCAGGTGCGCTGACAGTTCAGAGCCAGCAGACTATTGCCAATGATAACGGCGTCTTGCAAGGAGATGGGACGGTTACAGTCGGCAGCACTGTTCTGGAGAACCAGCAGGGTCTGATTCTGAGCACAGCAAGTGATATTTCCCTGACGGCTGGCACAGTCGATAACCAGAATGGCAATCTCCGCGCTGCTGGCGGGACAACCCTTCAGATAGGTGATTATCATTCTGACCAGCATTCTGCCTTGACAGCGGGGAAAAATCTCTTTGTCACGTCATCTGGCACTGTTGATAATGAAGGTACAATGGGCGGGATAGACGGGACGAACCTTCATGCCGCCAACATGCTGAATGGCGGACAGATCCTTTCAACGCAGGGTGACGTCTCTCTGGCCACAACCATTCCCGAAGGGACGATCACCAATAATGGCACCATTGAAACTCTGGCAGGAGGGCATGGCCTGGCGATTACGTCTGGTGTTCTGTCCAATAATGGGAGTGTTCTGTCTTCTGGGGTTTTGACGGCTCTTATTGGTCATGATGTTTCCAATAATAATGTCCTTTACGGAGCGAATGGTCTGACAGTCCAAGTGGGTGGGACGCTTCGTAATGCAGGGCAGATCAGTAATGACAGGGGGGCCCTCACACTCTCTGGTGATGAGATTGATAATCATCAGGGCCATATTTTCGCTTCAGGAAGTGGCGTCGATCTTCAGGGGAATGCCATTATCAATGATAATGGCGTGATTCAGTCTTCGGACCGTGTGAACGTCAAAGGTGGGCAACTCTCCAACCAGGCAGGGGGGATTATCCTTGCTGATGGTTCTGTGCAACTTGAAGGGACGGAGGAAGGAGCGGGTCTCTCTGTTCTTGACAATCAGGGGGGCATTGTTCAGGCCGGACGCGATCTGGCGGTCAGATCGGCCCTGCTGAATAACCGTAACGGTCAGTTATTGGGCGTCAGCGGGAATGTTATTCTGAATAGCGGTAATGCTAACTGGTCATCAGCACAAATATTTAATGAAGGTGGCTCCATAAAGGCCGGGCAGAATGCGACCATCCTGACGGGCTCTTGGCAGGATGATGCGTCTTCTGTCGTGGATGCGGTGCAGACTCTTGCCCTTCAGGCATCGGGAGATGTGCATAATCATGGCACGTTGATTGGTGGTCAGGGGCTGATCCTTCAGGCAGCATCTGTGGAGAATGATCAGGCGAGCGGATCCCAGGGTGGGGTTATGGCCTCGCAGGGAGGCACGCTCCGTCTGATCGTGACGGGAGGGAGCGGTCTCGTCAATAATGGCCGTATTGAAGCGCTGAATCAGTCCATGACGCAAAGCGGTGACGCCTCTCTGGATATTGAAACGGCCTCTGGCGTTATGAATGGCGGCACAATCCTGTCCCAGGGCGACGTCACGCTAAAAGCCGGCCAGGATGTGACCAATGGAGGCAAAATCGGTGCGTTGGGAGGCGATCTGGCACTGACCGCTTCTTCCCTGACCAATAATGGCACTCTGGCCAGTAGTGGTGAGGCGACAATTGCGCTCGGAAATGGCCTGACCAATAACAGCCAGATTTACAGCGACAGGGGTTTGACGCTGACAGCGGGCGCGATTGCCAATCATGGGGGCAGGATCGAGACGCAGGGTCTGTTATCCTTGACCGGGACGGGCCTTGATAATGGTAACGGGACGATCATGTCAGGGCAGAACGGTGTTACCGGCGTCATTAATGGAGATTTGTCCAATCAGGGCGGCCTCATTCAGGGCTCGCTGAATGCTGTGTTAAGCGGGAACACGATCACAAACAGCGCGGGCGGCAAAATCCTGAGTAAAAATGGCTCCCTGGTGCTTACAGCGTCCAGCCTTGATAATAAAGGCGGCGTGCTCCAGTCTGGGGCTGATACGGTTCTCCATAGTGTGTCGTTTGATAACAGCGCGGGCGGACTGGTCAATGCCGTGGAGGGCAGCGTCCTTGTCAGCGCCAATGACAATCATGCCTCGGCTTTGGTCAATAATGACCACGGCACGATACAGGCACAGAATGATCTGAAGCTTCTTACACAGAGTCTGGATAATAATAATGGCCGTCTGCTTCAGCAGGGGGGCGATGGTGGCCTGACAGTGACGGGCGAGAATGGCAGCGCCCTGGACCTTCAGGAAGAAGGCGGGATGATGCAGGCTGGGGGCGATATGACGCTTTCACTGCATAATCTCGGGAACATGACGGATTTGATTGCAGGGCGCGATCTGAATATTGCTCTTGAGAGCGGGATTGACGGGAATGTCTTGTTCCAGTCCGGGCGTAATATGACCCTGGTGGCTGGCGGGGCCTATCATGTTGTTGAGGGGGCCGGCGTTCTGGCGGGAGGGAATGCGACGATCAGGGCGGCCAGCCTTGATAATGAAGGCGCGCTCATGGCGAATGGGGGGACGCTGTCTGTCCAGTCCGGCGGGGACATAACCAATCATGGCCTGATAACGGGTCAGACAGGGGTGATACTGGCATTGCCCGGCACGCTTACCAATGAAAGTGCAGTTATTGAAGCCCAGAATGGGTCGCTACAGATTACGGGGCTGAATGGTGGCAATGCAGGTGATGTCATCAATAAGGGAGGAGACATCGCCGCTGGTGGCATTAATGGCGATCTCACCATTAATGCCGCTTCGGTTACGAACAGTTATTCCGGGACTGTTGCATCGAGCACATCAGACCACATAACGATTGAGTCAACGGGTGGCCACACGCATTCGCATGACTACAACGTTCCTGAAGGTCTTCTGGACAAGAATGGCGTTCAGGGAACAGGCTATATCCATATGGAGCCTGATTCCGGTAAAGGGGATAAAAGCAGTCGCGGCAAATCAGAATTATTCAAGATTGAAACGACGTATAGTCTGAATGGAACGTCAGGGCTGATTACTGCGGGGCGTGATCTGGCGGTTACGGTGCAAAATGGCGTTACCAATGATTCCAGCCATCTGGCAGCAGGGCGCAATATTATTATCAAGGGCAGCGACCTGACCAATATTGGTCACGATAATGAAACGAAGTTTTACCTTTATTGTAACGATCACAGGGGCTGCGACTGGGATAGCAGTCATTCAAGTGTTCCCTTTACCGATGCTGCCGGAAATCTGATTACGGAAAGCGGCGATGCCAAAAAGGGGCACAGAGCCGACGCCCTGCAATGGGGGCCGACGGCACATACAGCCTCCAATGCGACCGGCACGATCATTGCGGGAGGAGATCTGGTCGGTAATTTTACCGGCGATATCAACAACATCACGCAAACAGCGCATGCGGCACCAGGTTCGCATATTTCCTATACGGGACCGGGTCATAATGGCCTTACGGCTGCCGAGACTGCCCAAAGCAGCGCTGGTCAGGTAGCAACGGGCACTACGGATATATCTCTCCCCGGTTATGAGGGGGGCGGAATGCCGGCAGTAACGGCGTCACAGGCTGTGCAGAAGCAGTCTTTTGGTCTGCCTGGCTTTAACCATACAGCACTTGCGCAGCAGGGTGGTGTTAGCGGAGTGCAGCAGGGTGCACAGCCTGACAGAATTCAGCTTTCGGGCCAGATAGCTTCAGCAGGTCTGGGAGGGGCTTCGGAGCTGCCAGGGCAGGCGGGGATCTCTCATAATGGCGGCCACCATAGTACTCTGCCGACAGAGTCCGCAGGCAGTGGCGCGCAGCCACCCTCTGATCATCTTTCCGGCAGCGTTGCTCCTGTAACGGGAGGGAATGCGGCGTCATTGCCGGGTATGAGTGGTGGTGGTGGCGCGCAGCCACCCTCTGATCATCTTTCCGGCAGCGTTGCTCCTGTGGCGGGAGGTAATGCGGCATCATTGCCGGGTATGAGTGGTAGCGGTGGCGCACAGCCACCCTCTGATCATCTTTCTGGTAGTGTTACCCCTGTAACGGGAGGGAATGCGGCGTCATTGCCGGGTATGAGTGGTGGTGGTGGCGCGCAGCCACCCTCTGATCATCTTTCTGGCAGCGTTTCTCCTGTAGCGGGAGGTAATGCGGCGTCATTGCCAGGTATGAGTGGTGGCAGTGGTGCGCAGTCTCCTCCCGATCATCTTTCCGGTAGCGTTTCTCCTGTAACGGGGGGGAATACGGCGCCATTGCCGGGTGCAAGTGGTGGTGGCACACAGCCTCCCTCCAGCCACCCTTCTGGTAGCGTTGCTCCTGTAATGGGAGGGAATACGGCGCCCTCGCCGGGTGCAAGTGGTGGTGGCGCACAGCCTCCTTCCGGCCACCCTTCTGGTAGCGTTGCTCCTGTAATGGGAGGGAATACAGCGCTCTCGCCGGGTACAAGTGGTGGTGGTGCGCAGCCTCCTTCCGGCCACCCTTCTGGTAGCGTTGCTCCTGTAATGGGAGGGAATACGGCGCCTTCTCCGGGTGCAAGTGGTGGTGGCGCACAGCCTCCTTCCGGCCGCCCTTCTGGTAGCGTTACCCCTGTGATGGGTGGTGGTGGAACGTCCACTCCGAACGCCGCCGGCAACGCCTCTTCCTCTACGTCCCATAATGGGTCTTCGCCTGTGATTGCAGGGCCTGTGACTGTGGCCGTTCCTGCTACGGGCGGTCAGGTCACGCCGCCAGCGCCGGTAGTGTTGCCGAGCGCGAGTATTGCGGATGTGGTGAATGCCATCCCTGGAGGGAAGGCGCTGTATGTTCCCGATCCCTCACCTCAGGCACATTATGTGATTGAGACGAACCCGCGTTACAGCACGATGCAGGGGCTGTATGGGTCGAACTATCTCCTCGACAAATTGAGTAATAATCGGGAGGATTACCAGTTTCTGGGCGATAACGGGTTTGATGAGCGTTACGTCCAGCAGCAGATTGTGAGTGCGACAGGCCAGACCTTCCTTGGCGGGAGCTATCAGAGCGCGGATGCGCAAATGCATGATCTTCTGGATAATGCGGCCTGGGAGGCGGGAGAGGAAGGCCTGACCTTTGGCAAGGAACTGAGCGTTGACCAGCAGGACAAGCTGACGAAAAATATTGTGTGGTATGTTCCTGTCGACGTGAATGGCCGTACGGTTCTGGCACCGAAAGTCTATTACGCGCCCGGTCAGGCGGTCCTGACGGATGGGGCGACGATCTCTGGGAAGAATGTGTCGCTTGTGGGCGGGAGCGTTTATAATAGCGGGACGATTCATGGCGATCAGAGCCTGAGCATTGTCAGCACGAAAGGCGATATTGACAATGCGGGCGGCACGCTCTCGGGCGGGGATGTCACGCTTGACGCGCTCAATGGCTCGATCATCAATGAAGACCTTCTGAACAGCTACCAGATCAAAGGCGGGAGCCAGCAGGACATCGCCTCGACAGGGTCCATTATTGCCAAAAACAACGCAACTCTTGTGGCGAGGAAGGACATTGCCTTCTCGGGCGCTGACCTGAGCGCAGGCGGAGCGGCGAGCCTTGTGGCGGGCGATAATATCAGCCTTGATTCCGTAGCGACAAACGCCTCAACCTACGAGCATTATCACCATTACACGCACGCAGCGAACGGAACGCAGAATAACGGGTCCTCACTCACAACGGGCGGGGACTTCACAGCGGCAGCCCTTGGGGGTGATCTGAGCCTGTCAGGGTCTGGCATCCTGGCGGGCGGGAACGCGACGCTGGCAGCGAAGAATGACGTGACGCTGGGAAGTGTGGTTGACCATAGTTACGACTACACAAAGCGCAAGACATCAGGCTTTCTGAACCACAAGACGACCACGACAGAAAACGCCACGAGCACGGAGATTGGCAGCCTTGTGGGAGCCAAAGGCGATACGCTGCTCTCGGCGGGTCATGACATGGCGCTGGCCGGCACGGTGACAGGCGGCCGCAACGTGACGCTGACAGCAGGCAACGCGCTGACAACGAGCGGCCTGACCGACACGACACATTCTTACTACCAGAAGAAGACAAGCGGCCTGATGGGCAGCCTGAAAGGCGGGATGCTGTCAGTCGGGTTTGGCCAGACGAAAAAGACTGACACACTTGATACGACGACGCTGAGTCCGACGGAGATTACGGCGGGAACGGGGGATCTGACGGTCATATCGGGGGCCGGGGCGCATTTTGCGGGCACGGACCTCTCGGCAGGACATGACCTGACGGTGAGCGGGTCATCTGTGAGCTTTGACGCGCTGAGCAACATGTCGCGCGAGACGCACAAGCGGTCCTCAAGCTTTGCGGGGCTGAGTGTGGGGCTGTCATCAAACTCCATGGCGGGTCAGGCGGAACAATCGGCGCTGGCGGCAGACGCGATGAGCGGGCCTGGCAGTGCGGTTGGCAAGACGCTGAACGCGATGCAGGGTGGCTATATGGTGGGTAAGGGGATTTATGACGCCCTGACCCCGCCTGCCGCGTCCTCGACCAGTAAAGGAGGAGAGTCACAGGGCAAGGGCCCGCAGACCGACCTGATCGGCTTCTCGGCATCACTGGGCTTTAACAAGCAGAAATCCTATTCCGAACAGACTCAAAGCCATGTGCTCGGCTCCAGCGCCATTGCGGGCAATGATCTGAGCCTTATTGCGCGCGGGGATAATACATCCGACCCGCTGAACGGCACCTTGCTGGCCACAGCGGCGAACCTTGCGGGCAAGAATGTCACGCTGGCGGGCAAGGATATTACGCTACAGGCCGGCTGGGACACGACGAGCGAGGAGAATAAAAGCAAGAGCATGGGGGTCTCTGCGGGAGCGGAAGTCGGGTTTGGAACAGGCGGGATGAGCCTGAGCGCCACAGGGAACGCCCAGTTCAGCACGTCGAAAGGCAATGGCCAGAGTGCGACAGCGGTGGATACGACGGTCAATGCCACCGACAAACTCACCATCACCGCTCCCGGCAAGACCACGCTGAATGGCGCGGAAGCGAGTGGCAAGCAGATTACGGTGACCACGGGCAATCTGGAGATTACCAGCCCGCAGGATAGTTCGAGCTATAAGAGCCATGCGAACCAGGGCGGGGCAGGGTTTCAGCTTGGTCTGAACCCGCTTGCCGGCAGTGGCGGGGGTGGCAGTTACCAGGGCCAGAAGATTACCGATAACTTCAAGACTACTGGAGAAAAGCTCTCCGGGCTTTATGCGGGGGATGATGGTCTGAAGGTGACAGTGGGTGATACCACCCATCTGAAAGCGGGCGTGATTGCCAGCACGGCCGATGCGGCGAAGAACAGCCTGACGACCGGCAAGCTGATTGCCGAGAGTGAAGAAAACCTCTCGCAATGGAAAGCAACATCGAAGGGAGGCGGGCTGAGCCTTGGCACAGGCATGCTGGGCAGCACGACTGGCATGCTCGGCGCGATCGGGACCAATCTTGCCGCCAATTCCGGGCTGATTACAGGGGGTGAACGTCAGCATAACGAAACGAGCATCAGCCAGTCCGCGATCAGCGGCAATATCACGATCAATGCCGGCAGCACACAGGGTTCCTACACCACTGACGTGAATGCGGCGAACGGCCACCTGACCAACAAGTTTGACGCCCAGAAACTGAGCAACGAGCTTGAAAACTCCCGCGTCGGCATGCAACTCGTCGGCGAAGTCCTCGGACAGGTCTCGGACGCCCTGCATGATGCCAATGTAGCCGGGTTTGGAGAAGGAGGGCTTGGCCGTCTGGGGCTTGAGGCGGGCGGGAGCGCGGCGATTGCGGCGGCCACGGGCGGTAATGCGGGGGCAGCCGCAGCGAGTGTGATTGTTGGCGGCCTTGCGGCGGCACAGACGCGCGCCCTTGCCAAGCAGCTTGGCCAATATGTCAGTGACGATCCTGATGTAGCGATGGCGATTGCCAATGCAGTCAGTAACGGTGTGGCCGCCGGAGCGGGCGCCGCGGCTGGGGCGATTGTGGGAGGGGGCCATTCCTCCATGAACGCCCTGAACGGCGCCGCAGCAGCCTCAGCCCTGCAACAATATAACGAACTCCACGATACTAACCCCAAAAAGGATGAGACAGACCATAGTCTGCAAAATGCAATCAGCGCGGTCTCAGGGGCTGTTGTTGATTTTTACGACAGTCATAAAGGGATCGTAAAAGATGCCGTAGAACTTGTACCCATTATAGGAGCGATTCCCTATGGAAATGATTCCATAAAAGACCTGCAACAGGGAAATTATAGCAGTGCTTTTGGAAATGCAACGGGTGCTGCAATATCCTTGTTTCCCGGGGGAGCTTTGGTGAAAGATGGGTTAAAAGGAAGCAAGATTCTTAAAGAGGTTGTTATTGGTGACCTTGATAAACCCATCATAGAAGATGCTACCACAACCAATCATATGAGTTCTATTGGTGAAGAGAGTGGAAAAAATGTTGAGAATAACCGGGATAATGCTAAAGTTATATTTGTAGATAAATCTAAATACCCAGAAGCTGCAAAACACATCGAAGATGCCCAAGAAGCAGGGCATTCAGATGTTTTGACGATTGATCGTGAAGGTGCGAAACAAAGGCGACAAGAATCGTTAAAAAATACTACCCCTGTAAAAGGTAAGGATAGAGACGAATACCCTCCAGCGATGTTCCAAGAAGGCGGTTCTGGTGCGTCTGTTAGGCCGATTACACCTTCGGACAATCGGGGTGCAGGAGCGTGCATAGGTGGACAATGTCGGAATTTACCAAATGGTACAACGGTAATTATAAAAACAGGAGATGGATCTAAAAAATGAGACCCTTTTCAGAGAAACTGCTATCCCTTTCTAGTAAAGAATTATCATCTAGTGGCTGTGCAATGAATTGCGAAAAACTATTTAATTCTTCACTATCGGCGGAGTTAGATATGCTGCTCACAGAGAAGAATGGGTTTTATAGTTTCGAATCAGCTCTGCATGTTTTCCCTTATGATACAACTGAAAATGAAATCGGTTTGGTAGATTGGAATAATACTAAATTATGGATCTCATCCTACGGAGATATGGCTATAGATGCTTTATACTTTGCTGAGGATATTTTTGGGGGGCAATTTTGTTTAAAAAGAGACGGAGTATATTATTTTGATCCAGAAACGGCAAAATTTGATATAGTCGCACCTGATATAAATAACTGGTGTAAGTTATTGTTATCCGATTATGAAGTTATGACAGGTTATCCTATAGCTCATGAATGGCAAATATCATACGGCGTTATTCCTCGGGGTGCTCGTTTAGTACCAAAAATTCCGTTTGTCGCTGGCGGAGCATATGAACTCGATAATTTGTATGTGTGTAGCTCATGGGAATCTTTGAAAGCGAGAGCATATATTGCGGAGCAAATAAGAACGGTTCCGGATGGTAGTAAGATAAAGATAATTACAAAATAGTTTTACGTAATAGACAGCGTCCACAGCCCTGCAACAATATAACGAACTCCACGATACTAACCCCAAAAAGGATGTCACGGATTCGACGACCAATAAGATTTTGGGCTGGGTTGCCACAGGACTTGAGGAAAGTTACGCAATTCTCGAGCCGGTGATTGTAGGGGCTGCGAAACAGGCAGCGATTAATGGCATCGCAGGAGCTACAATGGGCGCTGTGGCGGGAGAAGGCGTTGGTGCCATTCCCGGAGCCATGACAGGAGCGGCGGAAGGAGCGATACAGGGAGGCATAAATGCGCTCTTCAATGAAATCATCTCCAGCAAAGAAAACGCACCTAAAAACCAGGGAAACAGCAACGCAGATGCCAACGCCAACACAGGAGGCAGCTCAGGCGGCGGCAGCGCACCACCACCACATAATGATGATGAGGGGGATAATAATAAAAATAATTTGGATACTGATAAAGAGCACAATATACGTCGGGGCAAATTCAGAAAAGGAACTATCCAGCAAACGTGGGAAGAAGCCGCAGAAGGAGATCAGCCAGGGACAAAGCAGTGTCCTACTTGCGGTAAAGACGTACAAAAAGTAGATCAAAATGGGCATAGAGGTTATGATATCGACCATCAGCCACCTTGGAGCGAAAGGCAAAAAGGTTATAGGGATAAACCTGACATTCCTAATAGAAAAGACGTACTAGACAATTATAATTCGGACGTACGTCTTGAATGTAAATCTTGTAATAGAGGTAGAGGTGCTCGTCCTATAAAATGAAGGATTTAGATATGGAAAAAGCTAGTTTTACTCTTCCAAAATTTATGGAGAAATATCTCGGAGAAATTAAAAATATTTCTGGCTTTGTCCTCAAAGAACCATTTGATGAATTATTAATATTATCTTTCAATTCTCCTGTTGAAGGAGTAAGAACTTACTCTACCTTGGGTTTGAGCAAAATTGATCTTTATTATGAAAAAGAAGGAGAAAGGTTCCCGTTAAAAGAGGAAATAATGTTCGGTACGAAGCATACGGAAGGAGATGATGAATCTATTTATCAAAGAATGCTGACTGCGGTAGTAGAGTTCTCTTTTCAAAAAAATAGAAGGATACTAAAGCGTGGAGATATAATAAATATAAATGATGATATCGTAATAGGAACTAAGATGAGCGCATTTTATGTGTGTAACCCAGTTGCTTATACTGATAATGATGCTCTTGTTTATAAAGAAAGTAAACCATATACGGTATTTTTATGGTTAATACCTATATATGAAAGTGAAAGATTGTTTATAGAGAAAAATTGTTGGAATTGTTTTGAGGAACTTCTAGAGAAGAAAGACCCTGATCTTTTTGATCTTCAAAGAGAAGCTCTCTGCCCTGTTTGATGCGCATGGCGTAGGTTTTGACAAGAGTAACTTCATTCCCGTCCAGTTCTGAAGCCTGATGTTCCAGAAACGTAAAAGAGCAATAACCTCATGCTTTATTACGTTTCTGGCTATGCTCTCCTTCTGCATTGTCGGCGCGGAAGCGAGTGGCAAGCAGATTACGGTGACCACGGGCAATCTGGAGATTACCAGCCCGCAGGATAGTTCGAGCTATAAGAGCCATGCGAACCAGGGCGGGGCAGGGTTTCAGCTTGGTCTGAACCCGCTTGCCGGCAGTGGCGGGGGTGGCAGTTACCAGGGCCAGAAGATTACCGATAACTTCAAGACTACTGGAGAAAAGCTCTCCGGGCTTTATGCGGGGGATGATGGTCTGAAGGTGACAGTGGGTGATACCACCCATCTGAAAGCGGGCGTGATTGCCAGCACGGCCGATGCGGCGAAGAACAGCCTGACGACCGGCAAGCTGATTGCCGAGAGTGAAGAAAACCTCTCGCAATGGAAAGCAACATCGAAGGGAGGCGGGCTGAGCCTTGGCACAGGCATGCTGGGCAGCACGACTGGCATGCTCGGCGCGATCGGGACCAATCTTGCCGCCAATTCCGGGCTGATTACAGGGGTGAACGTCAGCATAACGAAACGAGCATCAGCCAGTCCGCGATCAGCGGCAATATCACGATCAATGCCGGCAGCACACAGGGTTCCTACACCACTGACGTGAATGCGGCGAACGGCCACCTGACCAACAAGTTTGACGCCCAGAAACTGAGCAACGAGCTTGAAAACTCCCGCGTCGGCATGCAACTCGTCGGCGAAGTCCTCGGACAGGTCTCGGACGCCCTGCATGATGCCAATGTAGCCGGGTTTGGAGAAGGAGGGCTTGGCCGTCTGGGGCTTGAGGCGGGCGGGAGCGCGGCGATTGCGGCGGCCACGGGCGGTAATGCGGGGGCAGCCGCAGCGAGTGTGATTGTTGGCGGCCTTGCGGCGGCACAGACGCGCGCCCTTGCCAAGCAGCTTGGCCAATATGTCAGTGACGATCCTGATGTAGCGATGGCGATTGCCAATGCAGTCAGTAACGGTGTGGCCGCCGGAGCGGGCGCCGCGGCTGGGGCGATTGTGGGAGGGGGCCATTCCTCCATGAACGCCCTGAACGGCGCCGCAGCAGCCTCAGCCCTGCAACAATATAACGAACTCCACGATACTAACCCCAAAAAGGATGTCACGGATTCGACGACCAATAAGATTTTGGGCTGGGTTGCCACAGGACTTGAGGGAGCTTCCTTCCTCCCCATTGTCGGTGAGCCTGCCTCACTGCTTCTGGCCGGTATTGATACGGCACAGGGTGACTATAAGGGAGCTGCGTTAAATCTGGCAGCGGCAGTGGTGGGTATTGGCACGGGGGGAATGGGCAAGGAGGCGGTCGTAGGGACCGCCAAGGGCGGCAAGTTCCTGATGGAAATGGTTGAAGACGAATCCCACGTAAAACCGATAAATTTAGCCGACAAATACCCAACAAATAATTGCGCTACGGAAGAGTGTGTTACAGTTCTTGGGAAAAGGCCTGATAACCTTCAGAAGAATAAAAATGCCCCAAAGAACGATCTCTCTCATTTGACAGAGGAACAACAACAGACATCCAATCCTAAGCCAGATTTTGATGTTGAAAATGGCGGAGATAGCTTTAATTTAGGGCAAGAATTTAAAAATGGAGATCCACGTTTTCCTAATGATGCAGGATTTAGCAAAATACAAAGGACTCACAAGCTACCTAATGGAGATAATATAAGTATTCATTATCAGTATAATTCTAATACGAATGCGGCCTACGATATGAAGATTGATACGCCTCAGCGCAATGTACCAAGTGCCGATGAGATATTTAATTCTTTGAAAGGGAAATTGAAGTGAAAATACAAGACAAATATGGGGCCTTAAGAGAAGTATATGGCATTACATGGAGGAGCGGAAAAACTTTTTTTTATACTCTGGAAAAAGACGGAGGAGGATTTATATTTATTCAAGAAAGTTCTGTAAACATAGTAGATAATACAATCCCATTCAGGACAATATATTGTGATGGATCTATTCTCCATTGGGCCTTGGTTGAAAATAATTTAAAAGAGAGTCTACAAGAAACCAATCCAGAGGCACGAAAAATTTTCCGCTCTATTTTAGAACAAGAAGGGTGTGTGTATCCTGATTTTGAATAAAGTAACGAAAAAATTATATTGTTGCCCTTGTTGCGTCAATAGAACAATTTGTGAATTAGGGAAATATGAGATATGCCCTATTTGTAATTGGGAGGATGATCCTATCCAGTCAGAAGATCCTAATTTTGCAGGAGGTGCAAACAGGGAAAGCTTAAATGAGGCTAGAGAAAATTATAGGAAAAAATTGAAGGATAAAGACCGAGGATAGGGGATAGCTTCCAAAATTATAGTTCTTTGACATAGTAGGTAGCCAAATCGGGCCTCCCGCGCCGGCATGAAACTCGTCGGCGAAGTCTGCGGACAGGTCTCGGATGCCCTGCATGATGCCAATGTAGCCGGGTTTGGAGAAGGAGGGCTTGGCCGTCTGGGGCTTGAGGCGGGCGGGAGCGCGGCGATTGCGGCGGCCACGGGCGGTAATGCGGGAGCGGCGGCGGCGAGTGTGATTGTTGGCGGCCTTGCGGCGGCACAGACGCGCGCCCTTGCCAAGCAGCTTGGCCAATATGTCAGTGACGATCCTGATGTAGCGATGGCGATTGCCAATGCAGTCAGTAACGGTGTGGCCGCCGGAGCGGGCGCCGCGGCTGGGGCGATTGTGGGAGGGGGCCATTCCTCCATGAACGCCCTGAACGGCGCCGCAGCAGCCTCAGCCCTGCAACAATATAACGAACTCCACGATACTAACCCCAAAAAGGATGTCACGGATTCGACGACCAATAAGATTTTGGGCTGGGTTGCCTCGGGGGTGAAGACAGGCCTTGAAGGGGCTTCCTATCTCCCGATTATTGGTGATCCTGTTTCTCTGGTTCTGGCCGGTATTGATGCGGCACAGGGTGACTATAAGGGGGCAGCGTTAAATCTGGCCGCGGCAGGAGTTGGCCTTTACACGTGGGGGATGGGTAAGGATATCCTTGTCGGCGGAGCCAAGGGCGGCAAGTTCCTCTCAGAGGCGGTAGGAGATGCAGTTCAAAAGCCCAATGTGACCATAACAGACACTACCGGTAAAATAGGGGACAATGCCACAAGCCATGAGGCAGTGGGAGAGGGTAAGAATACTTCAGCTAACGGAAATAAAGGTGAAAATGGAGGAAGTGCGTCCGGTGCAGAGGCTACAAATTTAGACGGTAAAAACCCAAATACCGGAAAAGTAGGAGATAATTGCGCTACGGATGAGTGTGTTACAGTTCATGGGAAAAGGCCTGATAAGCCAACAGCAAATTCTTCTTCGTCATTTAACCAAGAATATCTTGATGAAATGTCTAAAAATGGCGTCAAGTTTTCGCCCGATAATTTGGTAAAAGTTGAGAAACTCTCTGATGGGAGAATTGTTTTCCTTGAAACCGGAAATTCTAAGGCTGGTTTACAGCATATTGTAGATGAACATGGTAAGGAATTCGCGCAAATGGGCGTCCCAGAATCGGAGATACCAAACACAATTATGGATACGCTGAAAAATGGGAAGATTGTTGGTTATCAGGGTGAAGGGACAGGACGTCCTATTTATGAAACTGTAATTAATGGTAAAAAACGGCGGTTAGCCATTACGGTTGGTAATAATGGCTTTATCGTTGGAGCAAACTCAAAAGGAAGCATTAAATAAATGAAGAAATTTAAATTAATGGCGGATTTTCAGTGTTATCCATTATGGATTATTTCAGATGTCGAGGCGGGAGATATTAATCCCGATATATTGCCTATTAGTGCGTCGTTGAAAGAAGATTTGCATAAGTGGGCACAAAAATATAATGCAACTTTTAACGCGGAATATCCGCCAGATTCTGGTTTTCCAAGCGCAGAAGCGGAAATTCTCTTTAAAAAAGAGGGACAATCTTTAAGAGACAGGCTTCAACGGGAGCTAGGTGATAATTATGAGATAATATATAATCTTTCATAAGCATTTTTGCGGAGGCGCTATTTATTGAATGTATCTGATGGCATAAGTGTCCTAACGTCCGTAGCTCTAGTGATATTGCAAATTCTGTGATCTTTGAAATTGTAAATATATAGCCCAGAAACTGAGCAACGAGCTTGAAAACTCCCGCGTCGGCATGCAACTCGTCGGCGAAGTCCTCGGACAGGTCTCGGATGCCCTGCATGATGCCAATGTGCCGGGGTTCGATGAATCGAATGTCTTTGATGATTATGGCCGGATAATATTGGAAGCTGGCGGTTCAGCGGCAATTGCGGCCGCTACGGGTGGTAATGCAGGCGCAGCGGCGGCAAGTTCTGTCGCTGGGAATGTAGCAGGGTCACTGATAAGTTATAACCTCAATAAAGTTCTTATGGATCAGCTCGGGACAACGGCCGGGGCTTCATTGGCGAATGTTATTGGCAATGCTGTTTCTACAGGAGCGGGTGCTGCTGTTGGTGCTGCTATTGGCGGAAGTGCGGGCGCGTTAAATGGGGCAGGGATTGCCTCAACGATTAATGAGTATAACAAGACGGTTTTCTATCAACAGGAAGCCGCAAAAAAGGCTCATCTAGAGGAGGTATATCAACAGGCGGCCGGGATAGAGACTGCTGTGCATGAGGCCAATATCTATAAAACCGGTTTCAGTGATGATGAAAAAACAGCTTATTGGAATGGGAATCACATTAACCCCAATGCTGTGACAGATGAGGAATACCATGTACCGCAGACAGCCGCTGATTTTGCGATGCTTGGTGTCAAAGATGAGGCAGGACTGGCGGCTCTATTAAATCATCCCGTTGATGCAGATGGCCACCCCTCCAACCTTGTGGGAATTGCCTTGGTACCCAATAGGCCGGATAACCCTCTGACACCTCCCATCATTGATTTTAAAGGCACGACGACGGCTGGAGACGTGGTAGAGGATGGACAACAAGCACAAGGTTACAGTTCCTCGGCGTATGATGCTGCGAAAAATGTGGGGGATTACTATAAGCAGAAATATCAGGATTCCAGTTGGCAGGGGCCGAAAGTTGCTTTTGGTGGTAATTCCATGGGGGGGGCTTGGCCAATACGGCGGGAGAGGTCAGTGGTCTGAATTCATACACGACCAATGCGGCAGGTGTGCATGAAAATACCGTTCGTAACCCTGTCCAGCATTTTTCTGATAATTATTACGTCGATCATGAGGGATTGCATCAGTCGCAGGATTGGGGACATGGAAGCGAGAATTCCAGTATAGCGATTAACACAATTGTTCAAATTTTAGATAGTTTAGGGATTAAAAGGATGCCTGGTGAAGATAATAAGAATTTACCTATAACCCCAATTCCTGCTACTCCAACGAATAATCCTACTCACGGAGAAAATGTGCATTTTATACCTGCTGATTCTTTTGATACTAAGAAAACTTATTTAGGATTTATACCTGTGCCTAATTTTATCTCTGAGCATTCAGGAGCGGCAGCATCAAATTCTTTAAACGATATTTACAATCCATTATTTAATCATATAATTAATGGGACAAAAAAATGAGTAATTATAAGAAAACAGCAAAAGATTTTTTGTTAAAAAAAAGACATATATAATTTCTTATTGTATGTTAGTAAAGGTTATATTTAATTTTATAATATTATCTTTTAGTTGGTTTTTTGTCTTTATTATTATCATGGAAATCAGGAATATAATATTATAGAAAATTCTTCATATAATATTAAATTATTTTATATATTATTTTTTATAATAAGTATAATTTTCGATGTTTTTATTTTAAAACATAAGAATTACATTTCAAAAAATATATCCATTCCTATATTTTGTTTTGTAGAGTCATATATGATTATTTTCTCTATAATATTTTTTTAAAAAAATCATTTATTATATTTTTCTCCATATGTTTTTTCCCTGTTGTATTTTTGTCTGTAGATGTATTAGATGTATTAGATAGTTTTAATAATTACTCAATAAATCTATTAATTATATTTTTAAATATGGTTCTTTTTTTGTGTACTTATACAATTCCGTTTTTAGTAATTTCATTTCTATTAAAGTTTTTTGTTTTTTCTTTGTTTAGAAAAGGAGATAAATAATGAATTTCTCTGATAAAATGAAATACCACTGTGTGTTTAAAGTTACTTTAAATGCAGTTATTTTTATTTATACGATGATATATAGTTTTATATATTCGGAAATGGAATTAAATAGCCAAAATATAGATAAATTCTCCTATTATTTTCAAATTCTCTATATTATTTATTTAATAATAACGTTAATCGGATGTTTTTTTGTTCTAAAATTTAAAAGTTGCCTACATAATATGAGGGCGGTTAGATCATATTTCTATTTAGAAATATATATGGTTATTGTGTCTATAGTGTTTATTTGTTTTAAACAATCTTTTGTGGTTTTTGTAAGTATGACCATATTTCCAATGGCATTTATTTTTACGTTATTTAAATCAAATATATTTGAAAGTATAGGAAATATCTTTCATATTCCACTATTTATTTTAAATATAATTATGTTTTCGTATACTATTATGACACCTTTTTTTGCAATTTCGTTTTTTAGAGGAATTATTTTGCCAGAAAAAAAGTAGCATAAAAATTTGATACATGGTTTTCCTTTAATTCACCCTTTTGAGCGCGAGTATTGCGGATGTGGTGAATGCCATCCCTGGGGGGAAGGCGCTGTATGTTCCCGATCCCTCACCTCAGGCACATTATGCGATTGAGACGAACCCGCGTTACAGCACGATGCAGGGGCTGTATGGGTCGAACTATCTCCTCGACAAATTGAGTAATAATCGGGAGGATTACCAGTTTCTGGGCGATAACGGGTTTGATGAGCGTTACGTCCAGCAGCAAAAAATAACAATGATCGACTATCTTACGTCTTACAAGGCGTTACGTCATACGAGAGAAAAATTTGATAATAATACTTATTCTCATCTAATACACAAAGTCTTGCTGCCATATTGTGGCAATGAGAGGGCAGGATTGTGCGTGTAATGATGACTTGTTATTGAGAGGCGATAATTAATAAACTGTAAATAAATACCCTGCCAAGGGGAACTTATTACCACAGGCGTGATGTATCCCTCTGTCTTTCATCACAAAATATCATGAGAAAGAAATAAGTTGACTGTCTCTTCATTTTGTGGAAGCCTAGGCGACGGATCAACCGGGAAGTTACCGCTTCCCGATTAATCCTGATCATCAACTGAGAAAAAGGCTCAGCCAATGACTATGACGGGGTATAACATGCACAGTCATGTTATCAAAAGGGGGCTTCCGGCGTCTAATTCATCAGAATCAGGCGAAGGGTGTTCTTGTGCCGTAATATTCCCATCAAAAGGAAAAAAAGGCATCATGGAGAGGGGGTATCACGCCTGTCTCCATGGCGACGGGTCGACCGGGAGGTTGGCAAATCCTGTAAGTCACCTTCATTAGCTGGAAAAGAGTGCAAGCTCATGCCTTCTCACCCATCAGGGGGAGATGCGGGCACTTCTTTCCGGGCGGATGACTTGTCTGCCGGAATATTGTCTGCTGACACCCTTAGTCTGATTACCGAGTTACGGTGTCTGCTTCGGCAGAATCCCGTGCGTCTCCAGCTCAATGACCGCGATGTTGCGGCCCTCATCAGGGCTCTGCTAGCTCTGGAAGAAATGTTATCGGCGTTCCGCTGTTATCCCGATCTCGTTTCTCCTCTGGCGAGCTTGCGCCGTGAAGTGCAGTTGCACCGTGGCGGGTTTGCTCTCAATCATGAGCAAATGCTCATCATGGAGCATGCCTTTATTGAGCTGGAGGCAATCAGCCAGCCTTAAAAGGAAAAATATTTGAATTAAAAAACATCAATAATTAGCAATTTGTTCATAATTAAAGAGCGGCGGACTAGGGAATTTCTCTGGTTCGTCCTCTTTATAAAAAAAATCCGGAAGAAATTCTTCAAAAAACACAACCTGTAATTGATTTATTTTGTCCCCATCACAATATACGATTTAGAAAAGTAATTGAGGCGTTGGGATGACTCAGAAACATTACCGGATCTCTTTGCGAGAGATGCAAAAAATTCACTATCACAGCCAGAATCTGCTCAAAAGTCTTGAAGAAGACAGAGTAGCCTGCGAGCTGTCAATGAAGGAGCTTTTGACACTTAACATCATCAAAAACAGTCTGGCCGAAATTTTCGTTGCCTCGGAAGAAGAGGGCTCCCAGGACTTCAGGCAACCTGACGCCAGCACGGCAGATGCTGCAAAGTCACATTCTGCCAAGCCCCGCAAGAAGAAGTCGGCAAAAGAATGACCCAATCTGGCACATCATTTGACGTTTATGAGGTCGAACGCTGGAAACGGGAAGCCCCTGTCTATGAAGAGGTCTGTCCCGAAATGCTGGACCGACTTTACGACCATTATATCATGCTTGAAAAATTGCAGGATATGAGCATGGAAAAAGAGACGCTTGAGCGAAAAGAACTTCTCTTGCTTATGGTCAGTCTCAGGGAAATTTCCAATATTCTATGGTTTATTGATAAAGCCAATATGGAATAAGACAGGTTTGTGACATTGGCTGAATGGATGCTATATTTGCCAAACGACATGGCTCTTGGGGCTGTTGACGCATTTGACTGGCAGGGAGCCTGACTCAATGTTGACCATAGGTAACCAGAAGAAAGATAAAAACAACCGCTTATGGACCGCTGTCGCCGTCATGGCGGCTATGACCGCTGTCTCTTTTTCGCCCGCATCTTTTGCAACAACTAGTCATGTAAAACCTGATCATGACGCCGTCAGGATTGTTGCCAAAAGCGATACTATGGACTGGAACGGCGTGGTTGTTACGCAGGGACGGATTTTTGTCTCCGGTCCACGGTGGGCAGGTTTTCCCGGACCGGCCGTCGGCATAATTAATGATGAGGGCGATGTTATTCCATTTCCTGACAAGACATGGAATGGCTGGAAGACTGGCATGGATGGCGCCCATTATTTCGTCTGCGTCAATGCTATCCATCTGGGGCCAGATGGTGCATTGTGGGTGGTTGATCCCGGCGCTCCGGTTTTCGGGCAGCCTGTCATACCTAACGGGCCCAAGCTGGTTAAGATCGATCCCAAAACAGGTGATGTGCAGCAAGTCCTTCTTCTAGGACCAGATGTCATTCATCCCAACAGTTATATTAATGACATACGTTTCAATCCCACAAATAACCTTGCCTATTTGACCGATACAGGCAGTGAGGGCGTTGTCGTTTTCAATACAAGTACAGGGCAGGCTTGGCGTGTGCTTGAGGGACATCCTTCCACTCTGGCCAGTCTGTCACGACCCATTATAGCTGATGGAAAAAGGCTCGAGGACCGGCCTGGTCATCCAGCCGTCGTGCCCATAGACCCTCTGGAAGTCAGTCCAGATGGAAAATGGCTCTATTACGGTCCTGTAGCTGGGCCGTGGTCGAAGGTTCCAACCGCGCTGATTGATGATCCTTCCACCCCGGCCAAAAAAATTGCTGCTGCTGTGCGGCCTTGGGCCAATTTGCCTCCGGTTGGCGGCACGTGCATGGATAAAGAAGGCAATCTCTATTATACCAGCCTGAAAGATAACAGTATTTACCGGCGTTCTCCTTCTGGCAAGACGGTCAAACTGTTTTCTGATCCCATGTTACATTGGGGCGATGCACCCGTCATAACGGATGACGGGCATTTATGGGTTCCTGTGCCGCAAATTGACCGTCTGCCGAAATTTCATCAGGGTCGGTCTCTTTCGAGACTACCCTTTATTCTCATGTCGCTGGATTTGAGAAAACTTGGGAAGAACCTCTCTTCTCAACCTAAAGTCGAAACGGAAGATAACTGAAACTCTTTCAGAAAGGAGGGGAGGTCTTCCCTTTCTGCTGAAGGGAGCTATGATGTCGCTTTCTGGCAGGCTCTTACTTGATCGCGCAAGCCGATATAATCACCAAGCCATCGCACAAGTTGTGGCTTGTCGGATGTTTTCATAAGTTCTGTCATAAGGGTCTGCTGGTCCGTTTTACTGTATGTAACCAGAGTGGGGCAGACAGTCTTCGGGCGGGGAGATGTGCAGCCGCCAAGCAGGACACCGAGCCAAATCCATAAAATAATGCCTCTCATCAGGCTGTTCCTTGTGATAGACGCTGGTAGAGGGCCTCTGTATCGACGGGACGGTCGCTCTGGGCCTGTGCCATGTTCCGGGATGTTTCGAGGGCTTGTTCGGCTGATTTTGCATGATCAGCCTCATCCGTGACGCGCGCTGCATTACGCCCGGCACGGTTGGCATACCATATCAGAAGCCCTAAAGAACCCGTCACAAGAATCGTAAAGGCAAGGGCAGAAGAAGAACTATTCATAATCTTTGAATCCATTTCTGAATAAGCGTGAAACATTCCGGAATAGTAATGTTTACAAAACGCCACCCGTAGGCGCACCATTATGACCATTGGAGTGGGTATGTGCCTTGTAGGGCTGGCCATTGATAATTACCTGGCCATCAAGATGAATCTGGCCACCATCAAGTGTCACGGTAGCGCTTCCATTGCTCATGACAATTTTATTGTTGGTGATCTGTATCGTGCTGCTGCCATGCAGTTTGTCATTGAGCTGAACGCCGGTAACGCCATAAAGCTGAAAGACATTCCCATCAAGCCTGTCCCAGTTTTTATTGGAAAAAGGGATAAAAATGCCGGCGAAAAGATTAGTCAGCGTAGCTCTTGCATCAGGGTGATCGCTATTCATGCCGCTCAGATGTCCGATATTGACATCCGAACAGAGCAGGAGGCCTTTACAACCTGGCTGGAGCGGCGCTCGTGCATATTCACTTTCAAGCACGGGTACGGTTATTGTAGGAAAAGGCACTTCATTCGTGGCTTCGATTCTGACCGTCGCCATACGCCCATCCATGCTGACAATTGAGGCTGGCATGGTCCGGGACATAAGGGCTGACGATTTGCGGGCCGAGCGTTCTGCCACATTCTGTAGCAATATGGCAGGGATACTTCTTAAAGCAGGAGGCATGATATTAACCTGATCATCCGTTATTAGGGGGGTAGGACTAGCTTCCCTTGACAACGGTAAATAAAAACATTGGCGGCATATTTAATATACCGTTATTGATTATTTTACTTAAAATATCGACAAGATTACTGTCCCAGTTTCCAGGGGATATGGTAATTGTAACCTCATGGGCATTCACTCCGACACTGACAGGGACGCAATTATTGAATTTTCCTGTATGGCCGTTATCGCCCGTCAGAAAGCGCATAACGCGTCTTTTCAACCAGGGAATGGTAAAATTGAGGCCATCCCCTTTGTAAAAATTCCATGTCGTAATACGTTTGTGCAGATCGTCACTGATGCTTGTACCGAGATATGTTTTTGTAATCGTTTCTTCATCAATGCTTTTTATGTTGATTTCTTCTTCATTAATTGATCCTGTATAGTGTTGCACTTGTACATAACTGATCTTGTAACGAAACTGCCCATACAGGCAATATGTACAATAATTGAGGAAGCCCCCTGTTAGTTGAGGTCCTACATAAAAAGCAAATGGATGTTCTGCCATCCATGATATAGTTTGTCGTGCGATTTTATAAAAAGCCGTAAAAAAAGCTGCGATGTCTTCGTCATCAGTGAACTGGTTATAGGGATGAGGCTTGTAAATAAGGTCGTCGCGCATTGAACTCTTCCCTTACGTGCGTTTCAGACTGATCTGATCTGGAGTTGTAACGAAATAGCTTTGTGGATCACCCATGATAATATTGCTTCTTGCCGGGGGAGAGCTTAAAACGTCATCAAGATAGATCTCGAACGAAAGTTCCGTAATGAGATTACTGGGAATAAGCTGCAAGATCGCGGCCTCAAAGACTGTCCCCAATTGCAGAAGATTGATGGGGTCGCCTCCCTGAATGGAGTTAATATAGTTTGCCAGAGATGGCGCACAAAGCTGCGTTGCTGAATCATTATCAATAATATTAATGGCCGATGTCTGCCAATGACAGATGATTCTTACCTGCTGCTTAAGCGGACGAATAAAGGGAATTACATAATTATCATTACCATCCGTAATGGTGGCAGACATATCACGTGCATTTGTTTCCAGAATCCCTCCGCCAGTATAAAGCGGTGCTGATGTCGTATCGACAGGGATTGTAAAGTGTGAGCCATCATTAACTGTAACGACAAAATTACCATTGACCATGCTTGGGCCATTAACGCCGCTAATGGTAATATTCTGCCCGCTTTTCAGTCCGTGTGTCATCTCGGTCGTTATGGTGCATGGATTTCCCCTTTCAATTGCGGCGATGGTATTGACACTCTTGCGGAGATTCAGAAGGTCGAAGCAACTTTCGTAAATGGCGCCAGCAATCTGGGAAGGATCGCCACCATCAGCCATGACGCTATATCCGACAGGCGCATCGTTCACATCCCTGACCATCTTGACAGCGATGGAGCGCGAAATGATGTTTGGGACTTTTTGCAGACATGTTTTTATAAATCCGGGCGTTCCCTGACAGGTTGCCATTCCAGCCTGTAACACCCGTGCACGGTAATCCGCATCATTCTCGGGATCTTCACCCATGGTCCCAAACTGCGTATTTTCCACGCTCAATGTGTATCCTCTGGGGATAGCACCAACAACCTGCGTAACCGAGTAAGGAGGAATTGTGTAACCGCCTGTCGTTGTTGCCAGAATATAGAGATTGGGCAGAAACCCTGTGCTGGGAATTGTTACATTTTCCTGTGTTTCAAAGAGATATTGTCCATCCGTAAACTGAAATCCCTTTGCGAGAAACAGACCAGCTGTGCCTGTAAGATTGACATAGACTGAAGGGTTCGCCCCTTGTCCACGCTTGACACCGTAAATCTCGCCAAATCCGTCAAGCATATCAGAAGGCGCATTGAGAGGACTGATGGCATTGACTGCGGCAACTTTCATCTGATCCATCTGCAATAGTGCCGCCACAACCGATGACGTAATATCCTCAATCAGGGTTGAAGAGAGATTTGTCGTCAGGCCTGGACTTAACTGTGTCGCAAGTGTTTGTAGATTATTCTGTAATACACTCTGTTCAGTAGGCACTATATCCCTATTGGATGTGACGGTAAAAAGTCCTGGATACTGGTCCTCCAATAAAGATAGAACAGAGGAAGGAATGCTTGGAGTTGCCATTATATATAAACTTTCAGTTGGCTGGAATTTATGAAAATATTAGACTGTAATCTCGAATGTTTTATTTTTTTCGCGATAGATACATTTTGATGTACTGATATTACGAAAAAGATTAATATCTGACAGCATGGGAGAACCAATGAGAGGTCGGTAAGCCAATACTCCGCTCTTGCTGTTCAGAACTTTAAAGTACCATCTTTCGTCAGACATATTCCATAAGAAGGTTACTGTAATCAACCCTTCAGCGACAGACGTCTGGAATTGAAACGTATTCTCGGTATCGTTAATGTCAGGAAATTTTATGTAATGATCAACCATGATATTTATTCGTTGTGGCTGTTCTTGGGTTCACTGGTCTCACTTTCAACCGGCTTTCCCCTTGCGCTGTTGATTGTTTTTGCCAACCCGTCAAGTGTCTGTGTCATACCGTCAATGAGATCTCCCAGATCAAATGTGGTCATCTGTTCCAGCGTTGGCATGAAACCGTCAATAAGCTGGGTAATACCATTACTTATTTTCTGTTGGTTCTGGTTCATTTCTCGTCCCATGAGGGATTTGAACAAATTCTCCCCAGCAGCAACCAGATTTGTCGCAAGAGGAGCGTTTTCGTGCGTATCAGTCGTTAAATTCGTGTCAGTCATGATCAATATCCGTTGTGATAATAAAGATTCAGGAGATAGTTCCAGCTTCGAACTGGTCAGTCACGTATAGGGCGATTTTTCATTTGGCAGTGGCGAGGGATCCGAAGAGAGAGGGGGAATGATCGTATTTCGTGATAAAGTCGCAACAAGGGGGAGCAGGGCAGCCTGACCAATCCGTTGTGCTGTCGTATTATCTGGCAGTAATAAGGGAAGAGACGCTCCCATAAGCGAGTAGCCCATATCCTGTGCGATAGCTCCAGTCCACAAACCCGCTGCCGCACCAACAAACATGGAAAGTCCACTTAATGTCGTTGGTTGCTGAAGCCAATGTCTGAAATGGTCAAAAAGACGTAATGTCATGAGATTCCCTCCATAAAAAGTTTTCGCTCTGCCTGCCTGCGACGTGTCAAGCCGTTCAGAACACGCCCCCCAGCCTTATTCCAGCGCAAGAACTGGTCGGCAGCTTGCATGTATTTCCCACTATTGAGGTAACGGAGCAGGGTAGAGCCATCCAGATTGCCGATACCAATATTATAAGTAAGAGAAAGCAGTGCCCCTTCCTGCTGCGGCGCAAGAGGCACTTTAACCAGTTTTGCGACCTGTTTCTGGACGTTCTGGAGAGTCTGCTGCAAAAGGGCATCTGCTCCCTCCTGCGTTAAGGGAGGAGTAAAATCTGTGACTGGCCTGCCATCTGCCGTAACAGTATTGCCATAACCAATCGTCCAAAATCCTGCCGGGCATGTATAAGGCTTGAGAGAGCATCCCTCGAACTGTTTGACGAGAGAGGTAGCTATGGTTAAAGCATCCATCATAAATGGCCTCCATGTATAAAGAGATTGATAAGGGCATAAGCAACGGCCGTACCAATGGCAGCACCAACACCAGTTGCCCATGTTTTAAGTTCTGTAAGGTGCCTGATGGAATTGTTGATTTCAGCAAAACCGGCAGCGACCTGTGTATTTAATTGGGTAAGCTGAGTTTCCAGCCTTGATAATTGTGATTCCAGACGAGAGAGACGTCTGTCATGCTCTGAATCTGTGATTTTGACATCTCTGATGGCTTCTCGAAGTTCCGCCTGAGTGACAAAGTCTTGTACATCGTCTGTCATGTTGGTTCCATAAAAAAGCCGCCTTGTTACAGGCGGCCATATCAAATCCTTCTAAAATAAAGATATCAGGATGCGTTATCTGTCTTTGTCGTGGAAACAAGTTCGGGGTAAGTATTGCTCTGTTGATATTTACTGTCTGGATCCAGAACCCATGCTGTGTCGTTCCACCAGGGGGCACTGTCTGGCGCAGGAGGCGGTGAAGCCTCTGAATAAAAGCCACTCACAATGATATAGCCTGCTTCCTGCCAGCCCAGTGCTTTGGTGCGGTAACAGGCATAATTTTGAAGAACAGGCATTGAATGTGTTTCTTTTGCGATATCTGCTATTGTCGTATTTGTATTCGTATCCGTCATAATATGTCTCTTATATAAATTTTAATCTGTGAGTTTTTCCGGTTTAGCCGGAAGTTCAGTGATGGTCGTATCAGACCCGTCTATAATGGCATTAAGCGCCTTGATATAAGCCTTGGTTTGCTCTCCAAAGCTTTCTCCCATAGCGACTATCATCGGGGCCTGTGACTGGATGAAGGCCAAAGTGGATTGAGCCTGATCTTTCAGGGGAACGGGGGCAGGAGGCGCCTGATAATCAATGATCTTACCATCCTGCACGCCCCTTCCGCATGGAAGACGGAAATTTGTCTGATCATTCCATTCCTCCTCCGTCATGGCGATCATTTCAGAAGCGGGCGGCACCTGTGCAACACTGGAAAGGCTCCATGTGTCATACCACCCTGTAACAGAAGTGGGCTGTGGCGCTTTAACGTCATAAGACGCGTAATAGCGGGCAGGGTATTCCTGCTCTCTTGTTGTATCTGGCATAATGTTTCCTTTTAAGCTGGACCTACTGCGATTACGTAAACCGGCGCATTACTGACACCCCAAGGAGCTTTAATACCGTTAGTCCCCGCAATATTTATTTTAAAATTGGAATTATTTGGCAACGCTCCTGAATCGAATGTTGCTGTAGTCATTCCGAAATACGCCCCATCACTGCCGATCGTAGAGAGAGTTACCACGGGTGTCCCTGAAAAACTCTCCGGAAACGAAATTACTTGCCCGTGCGACGCCGTGACCGTGAACGCCTGAATTTTTGTTGGGGCAGACGTATTATTCGCGGTTTTTAGATATTGTCCGGGCAGGGCATTAATCTGATTCCACAGGTCGTTAATCGTGTCACGGGTGGGTAACAATGTCTCCTGAAATCCATCATGCCGAAGGGCCAACCAGGGGTGACCATCAAAGATGTTTTTGATCGTCCTGATCGTGGTCGGTCGCGCATCCAAGTCTGAATAGGTCAGGGCATGGACAGTCTGATCCGTAGGATAGAAAAACTGCCAGTTCATTCCATTCGGCAATACAGCCAATCCTACGCCGCGATTATAGACTGCATTATTGAGGTAAAGATCACTACTGGGATTGGCAGGAACAGATTGTACTAACTTTGATTCAGCGGCTTGGGCACGTGCCGTCTCATCCTGCACAGACTCAATGGATGCGCCATTAAAATCGTTGCTTCCATCATTCTGTACGATAAGCTGAGGATGTCCTCCAAAACCATTCTTCAGTGTTCTGATTGTGGTCGCCCGTGCGTCAGCGTCTGAATAGGTCAGGGCGTGAACTGTTTGCTCTATAGGGTAGAAAAATTCCCAGTTCCCTGCTCCCTCTGGCAACACAGCCAGCCCTGAACCACGGTTATACACCGCATTAGCCAGACGGAGGTCACTGACAGGATTAGCAGGGACTGATTGCAGTAATCTTGACTCCGCATTTTGTGCCCGCGCTGTCTCGTCGTGTAACGCACTGGCGAGGCCAGATATATTATTTGTTATTTGTGCCTCGGCCGCCTGCGCCCTGTTGATTTCATCCTGCACAGACTCAATGGAAGCGCCATTAAAATCGTTGCTTCCATCATTCTGTACGATAAGCTGGGGATGTCCTCCAAAACCATTCTTCAGTGTTCTGATTGTGGTCGCCCGTGCGTCAGCGTCTGAATAGGTCAGGGCATGGACAGTCTGATCCGTAGGATAGAAAAACTGCCAGTTCATTCCATTCGGCAATACAGCCAATCCTAAGCCGCGATTATAGACTGCATTATTGAGATGGAGATCACTACTGGGATTGGCAGGAACAGATTGTACTAACTTTGATTCTAGACTCCCTTCACTGGGATAACGCGTCCAGTTTGGGGGAGCATTGTCATCGCCTGTTCGTGGAGCGCCCAACAAATCGCCATTACTGTCCTGAATGAGCCAGTGCATGGCTTTTTGGCCGTTGCCAATCCAGGCGCCTCCAATCAGATTAGGGGGCAGGTAAGTTCGGACATTATTCTCATCAACCAAATAGATGGAACCCTCAGGAGGGTTACCTTTATCGACGCCCAAAGCCCTGATTTTTCCACTTTCGGTATTGTCAGGAGACATGACAAAACCATGTTCCGCTGCTTTTGACGGGTCACTCGACCATTGGGCAAGAGATAATGTAGCAGGCTCCCCAGCTGTAGGATTGCTCCTAAGACGCAACTCTACATTGGGATAATTGTCAGGATCTCTATTTGTTCCAGCGCTTTTATAACGATAAAAAGCATAGCTGTCGCCACCATAAGAATCCCTTACGCCCCATGCTGTCTGTATCCCGCCGGCATAATCCAGTCTTGCTCCAAGTGCATCACCACCGTTAAGGTGGCCTGTAGTGTCCCAATTCTGGTCAAGTGGGTAATCCAACAAGTTACCTGCATACAGGTCGTTTCTGCCATTTGTTCCCGGAGCGCCTGGCGGTGCGTCATAGGAATAAACCGCTTTTGAGCCGTCGCTATGTGTGGCCGTAACAGTTACTTTGCTGGATTTTCCGGCTTCAACCGGCTCCTGAGTTACAGACGTATCTGTTACTGTAACGCTGTCCTTGCCGGGCGGCAGTCTGACTTCTATCGGAGGAAGTTTGACGCCACTATCAAGACCGAGAGTCAGCTTCAGAGTGCTGACCTCCCCCTGTTGCACATTATCCTGCTCATATTCGACATCAGAGATGGAGAGACCCTGAGCTCCCGGCGGAATTGTGAAGTCAACCGTGTAGGAATTCCCATCTTCAGTATAAACAGTCAATGTAGCAGGCTGCTCATGCCCGGGTTGAGCTGGTGTGGTAGAAATTGTCATTTTGGCAACTTTTCCACCCGAAGTACCAAGCACCTTGAGAGGGAAAAGCGCTAAAGAAGCAACGCCTTCCGGGTTGATCTGCGTGCCGACAATATGATTAAGCGCCTGCTTGCCTATGGCCAGTGGTAGTGCGTTAGGATCTATCTCCGTCATTTTGATTCTCTTGCTAATTTATATATTTATAATAACCTATTTTTATGCTTCAGTACTCATAAACAGTTACGGCCACTCTTAAACTGTTACCTTCATGGCCAGCGCCGACATCGCTATCCTTTAAGCCATGAGATATTAATAAGAGTTTAAATCCATTTTCATCTAGAATTAACTCTCCAGTATTGTCATCCCAATCCACATAAGCGCCCCACACATTGAAATGATATCCAATATGAGCGCTTCCCATAACAGACATATTAATAGTTACATTTGGAATCCGTGCATTTCCAGTCCCAGAAAACTGTAAATCTAATAATTGCTTGGAGAAATTTATTGTATCACCGTTTTTTGCTATCTGCCAAAAACTTTGTATCCTTTTTACACCTGGAAATGTTTTAGCGATATCATCATAATAAGCCAAATCTCCTCTGGAGGACTTGGTATCATCCCAATAATTTGCACGGCCTGTTTTAATATTGGTATGTAATCCACGACCAGGTATGTCGCCTGGCCCCATCCCCCAAGAGCCCGATATTTTATCATTTTCAACATTTATGGCACGATTGGTTTCATCCTGCACAGACTGGATGGAAGCGCCATTAAAATCGTCGCTTCCATCATTCTGTACGATAAGCTGGGGATGACCTCCGAAGCCATTTTTCAATGTTCTGATGGTCGTTGGTCGCGCATCCGCATCTGAATAAATCAATGCCTTGGCTGTCTGCTCTATAGGGTAAAGTTGCTTCCATCCAATACCCTCGACATAAAATTCATATTGCTGGGCATCATGGTTCCATACCACGTTATCAATACGTGTATCGGACCTACCCGGAACCGATTGCACAAACGTTGCTTCAGCAGCTAATGCCCTGTTGCGTTCATTGGCAACATCCTGAATGGCCCTGTTACGTTCATTTGTCACATCCTGGATAGCCCGATTGCGTTCATCCCATACATCTTCAATACAGGCAGTTGTAATATCACCGCGTCCTTCAACATTGGCCTGAAGGCGCTGTCTGTCACTATTATTATTGGCCCAGATATTGGGGGTGCGGTTATCGCCATTACTATAACCATGGCTTATCACAGCATCCTGCTTAAAGGCGTTCAAGGCATTATTCGTATCCTGAATATCTGCAAGGTTAGCTAATGAATGATCGTAGCGACTATCTTCTCCCTCTATAGCCACATGAGGATGAGGCTGATCATGCATAATGCGCGCGTGTGTGATACGCGTGTCATAACTGCTATAGGGAGCACTGATTATAGCTTGTGTGGATTTAAAATTCTGCAGGTCGTTATTAATGTTATTTTCAGTTGCTACAGCGCGATTTTTTTCGTCCTGTACATCTTCAATACAGGCAGTTGTAATGTCATGGCGTCCTTCAACATTGGCCTGAAGGCGTTGTCGGTCGCTATTATTATTGGCCCAGATATTGGGGATACGGTTATCACCGCTATTATAACCATGGCCCCTTACAGCATCAGTCTTTAAGGCTTGCAAATCGGCATTAACATTATCAACGTAATTTTGAGGAGCAAGGTCCCATGATTTACCGCTATTATCTTTATAGTGAGCCTGTCCTGTATCACCATTCGTTAACAGGCTAATACCTTGGGTGTCATTAGGACGCAGACCAAGACGACCGGACACAAACTCGTTTAATCTTATGCCCAGTTCCGAAAAATTAACCGATGACCACCAGCCTGTAGTTTGATCACCAGGAGGAGTCCGATTATCATCTTTCAGACTGATCCATAATTGAGTCGGTACTTGAGGGTCCGCCAGAATAGCATTTTTCTTGTAACCACCAATTGTATTAACGACATCGGGATCATAAACACCCAAATACCCTGCCTGAGGGAATAGATTAAATATCTTTGCCGTCATGTTAAGGGAAACAATATCGCCGCTCACAAAGGCTTGCGCGTTTGTATTTTCCTGTGCCCTGATTACAGTAAATGTATCAGTATTGCGCTGTGTTACATAACATATCTCAAAAATTGATTGATCAGCGACTGAAATAATAGTAACAGGAAACGCTTCTCCAGGCTGCGTTAGAGCGGGAAAGAGTGCGCCTGTACCGGATTCAACTACGATGGTTGTGATTGACTTGGAAATAGATGTAGCGAGCAGAGTCTTCGCTCGGTTTGCGTATTGAAAAAACATTTTATAAATCCGTTTTGGGTAAATTTTATTATGATAGTTCCGACTATTTATAAGTATAGAGTGACTATTATAAATATAATAAAAAATTACTTTTTAAAATCTATGCGAAAGCGCCTTCCAATCAGAAGGAGCATAGCCTCTTGGCCATCTTTAATATTGGGATAAAAATCTATGGCAAACAAAATCATTCTGACATAGGCATTTTTCTCTTCATAATAAATTTTGACAGAACCATAATCTTTCCCGGTGTGTTTTTTGATCTGGTCATGTCCAATAGCTCAAGCTCGTAAGCTGCGCCGTTCTCAAGATAAGCGGTTCTGTCACTATTCTGGACCTTGAGCATGTTTTCAGTCAGCCCCTTTATGCCACGTTTTTTATAGTCTTTTACAAAATTATTCTCTGCTTCCTCATGAGGTAGCATGTCTTGGCATAAAAGAGACTGTATAGGAAGATTACTATAAAGACACACAACATTATATTGCGAAACTATCGTGCGGTTTTCTCCTTACTACACAGCTTTTATTTTAATTTTACACGGGACATATCTCCTTTCAATTTTAAATCGGCAATAAGCAAGGGCGTCGCTTTTGCGGCCGCTTCTTGTCCTTCCTTGATGGAAGGATAAAAAAGCGTGGCATAGAAGATAAAGCGGACATAAGCGACTTTATCACTATAGAAATAGCTGGAAGGCCCAGGATCTTTTCCCGTCCTCTTCCTGACGGCGGCGCGTCTCAGAAGATCAAGTTTGTAAGCAGCGGCATCTTCAAGATAACAGGCTTTTTCATGGGGAAGATGTTGGTAATAACCTTCCGGCCTCTTGCGTGGCGCCCCGATTATATGGTCATCTTCCTCGGAGGACATGTCATAACAATGATAATCGTAAAGATGATCTGAGATGGCATAGAGGCCGCCTTTTTTATATAATCTCACGAAATCCCTTTGTGCTTCCTTAAAGACGGCAGCCTGCTCGGGGCTGGACCATTCTGCCGCGTAAAGTAAAGGGGGGAGGAGTGACAGTGATAGCAGGCCAGAAAATACCGTGATTTTGATATATTTTAACATAGTACCCGCTTTCATTTCCCTGCCTGATGCCATTAAGAAAATATATTCATGACATGGAATATGTATCTGAAAAAAGCGTTTTTATCATCAAAATAAAGCGCGATTTCTCGTGACGCTGCTCTTTCCCATATTGTCCGGCAATTTTTTCTGAAGAAAACGAACATAAAGGAGTAATTTTATCAAGGGATTTGCGGTTCATGGTCGATATAATAGGGACAGTTATTCGCAGCAGCTTCGGAAGCATCCACGACAGATTGGAAGACGCCACCTTCACCTTCCCAGTTATAAGGAAAGAGAAGAACACGATAAGACGTGCTTCTTACGTATCGTGTTAATGTGATATCTTCGCCCTGGGCCTTGGCATGTGCACAATAGAGAGCTTGTGTTAAATGTCTTCCCTCATCTTCAAGATAACAAGCCTTTAAGGCAAGGCTTTTCCTGATACGTTCCTCTGGCGTTCCCGGACTCTCATGATCATTCATAATGCGTTTTAAGTTTTTATAGTAACACTCATCAATCTGTTTTCTGAGAAGATCAAGGCCGCCATTATTATAGGCGACCCTGAAATTCTGTTCAGCGTCCATGGCAACGGCGTTATTATCTGGCCTGTCCACTGAGAGGCTATCTACAGTACTAAAAGCCTTCAAGGGAAATGCAGAGACGAATAAAGCGCATAGAAATAAAAGAACGATGTATCTCATATTATAAAACAGAGCCTGTTATATCGATCAAAAAGAGAAGCCTTTATCAAGGAAGTTGCGGTTTATGGTTGATATAATAGGGACAATCGGCCCTAGCTGCTTCAGGAGCTGCTACGCTAGAGAGGAAGACACCACCTTCACCCTCCCAGTTATAGGGAAAGAGAAGAACACGATAAGACGTGCTTCGTATATACTGGGTTAGTGAAATATCATCGCTCTCTTTTTCGGCGTGGCCGCAATAAAGAGGGGTCACAGAATCCAGCCCTTTATCTTCGAGATAACATGCTTTCAGGGCAAGGCTTTTCCTGATACGTTCTTCTGGCGTCCCCGGACTCTCATGATCATTCATAATGTGTTTTAGATTTTTATAATAACACTCATCAATCTGTTTTCGGAGGAGCTCAAAGCCGCCATTATTATAGGCGACCCTGAAATTCTGTTCAGCGTCCATGGCAACAGCATTATTGTCCGGCTCATTAACAAGACGTTTATCCAAAGAACCAAAAGCCCGCAAGGGAAATGCAGAGACCAGTAAAGCACATAGAAATGAAAGAACGACGTATCTCATATTATAAAAAAGAGCCTGTTACTGAGGTAATCGTGTTTCAGGATTAATATAATAAGGACAATTTGCTCCTGTTATAGAAACCATTACAGTAGAAAGATATACGCCACCTTCACCTTCCCAGTTATACGGAAAGAGAAGAACGAGATAAGAGGTGCTTCTTATGTCTCGTGCGGATGTAACATCATCATTTTCTTCCTTAGTCTCGACACAATAAGGAGCTTGTGTCAGTTTTCTTCCTTCATCTTCTAGATAACAGGCCTTCAGGGCAAGGCTTTTCCTGATACGTTCTTCTGGCGTTCCCGGACTCTCATGATCATTCATAATGCGTTTTAGATTTTTATAATAACACTCATCAATCTGTTTTCGGAGGAGCTCAAAGCCGCCATTATTATAGGCGACCCTGAAATTCTGTTCGGCATCCATGGCGACCGCATTATTGTCTGGCTCATTCACAAGACGTTTATCCAAAGAACCAAAAGCCCGCAAGGGGAATGCAGAGACCAATAAAGCACATAAAAACGAAAGGACGACGTATCTCATATTATAAAACAGAGCCTGTTACTGAGGTAATCGTGTTTCGGGATTAATATAATAAGGGCAATTATATCCTGTTATAGAAACCCTTACAGTAGAAATATACACGCCACCTTCACCTTCCCAGTTATACGGAAAGAGAAGAACGAGATAAGAGGTGCTTCTTATGTCTCGTGCGGATGTAACATCATCATTTTCTTCCTTAGTCTCGACACAATAAGGAGCTTGTGTCAGTTTTCTTCCTTCGTCTTCGAGATAACAGGCCTTCAGGGCAAGGCTTTTCCTGATGCGTTCCTCTGGCGTCCCCGGACTCTCATGATCATTCATAATGCGTTTTAAATTTTTATAATAACACTCATCAATCTGTTTTCTGAGAAGCTCAAAGCCACCATTATTATAGGCGACCCTGAAATTCTGTTCAGCGTCCATGGCAACGGCGTTATTATCTGGCCTGTCCACTGAGAGGCTATCTACAGTACTAAAAGCCTTCAAGGGAAATGCAGAGACGAATAAGGCGCACAGAAGTAATAGAGCGGCATATTTCATATTATAAAACAGAGCTTGTTATATCGATCAAAAAGAGAAGCCTTTATCAAGGAAGTTGCGGTTTATGGTTGATATAATAGGGACAATCGGCCCTAGCTACCTCAGGAGCTGCTACGCTAGAGAGGAAGACACCACCTTCACCCTCCCAGTTATAGGGAAAGAGAAGAACACGATAAGACGTGCTTCTTACGTATCGTGTTAATGCGATATCTTCGCCCTCGGCCTTGGCATTTCCACAATAAAGAGGGGTCACAGAATCCAGCCCTTTATCTTCGAGATAACATGCTTTCAGGGCAAGGCTTTTCCTGATACGTTCTTCTGGCGTTCCCGGACTCTCATGATCATTCATAATGCGTTTTAGATTTTTATAATAACATTCATCAATCTGTTTTCGGAGGAGCTCAAAGCCGCCATTATTATAGGCGACCCTGAAATTCTGTTCGGCATCCATGGCAACAGCATTATTGTCTGGCTCATTAACAAGACGTTTATCCAAAGAACCAAAAGCCCGCAAGGGGAATGCAGAGACCAATAAAGCACATAGAAATGAAAGAACGACATATCTCATATTATAAAACAGAGCCTGTTATATCGACCAAAAGTAGAAGCCCTTATCAAGGAAGTTGCGGTTTATGGTTGATATAATAGGGACAGTTACTTCCAGACACTGCAGAAACATCTTCACTGGAAAGGAACACACCACCTTCACCCTCCCAGTTATAAGGAAAGAGAAGAACGAGATAAGAGGTTCTCCGTATATACTGAGTGAACGAAATATCATCGCTCTCGTTTTCGGCGTGGCCGCAATAAAGAGGAGTAGTACCTAGTCCACTATCTTCTAGATAGCAGGCCTTCAAGGAAAGGCTTTTCCTGATGCGTTCCTCTGGCGTTCCAGGACTCTCATGATCATTCATAATGCGTTTTAGATTTTTATAGTAACACTCATCAATCTGTTTTCTGAGAAGATCAAGGCCGCCATTATTATAGGCGACCCTGAAATTCTGTTCGGCATCCATGGCAACGGCATTATTGTCTGGCCTGTCCACTGAGAGGCTATCTACAGTACTAAAAGCCTTCAAGGGAAATGCAGAGACGAATAAGGCGCACAGAAGTAATAGAGCGGCATATTTCATATTATAAAACAGAGCCTGTTATATCGATCAAAAAGAGAAGCCTTTATCAAGGAAGTTGCGGTTTATGGTTGATATAATAGGGACAATCGGCCCTAGCCACCTCAGGAGCTGCTACGCTAGAGAGGAAGACACCACCTTCACCCTCCCAGTTATAGGGAAAGAGAAGAACACGATAAGACGTGCTTCTTACGTATCGTGTTAATGCGATATCTTCGCCCTCGGCCTTGGCATTTCCACAATAAAGAGGGGTCATAGAATCCAGCCCCTTATCTTCGAGATAACATTCATCAATCTGTTTTCGAAGGAGCTCAAAGCCGCCATTATTATAGGCGACCCTGAAATTCTGTTCAGCGTCCATAGCAACAGCATTATTGTCCGGCTCATTAACAAGACGTTTATCCAAAGAACCAAAAGCCCGCAAGGGAAATGCAGAGACCAGTAAAGCACATAGAAATGAAAGAACGACGTATCTCATATTATAAAACAGAGCCTGTTATATCGACCAAAAGTAGAAGCCCTCATCAAGGAAGTTGCGGTTTATGGTTGATATAATAGGGACAGTTACTTCCAGACACTGCAGAAGCATCTTCACTGGAGAGGAAGACACCACCTTCACCCTCCCAGTTATAAGGAAAGAGAAGAACGAGATAAGAGGTTCTCCGTGTATACTGAGTGAACGAAATATCATCTCTCTCTTTTTCGGCGTGGCCGCAATAAAGAGGAGTAGTACCTAGTCCACTATCTTCGAGATAGCAGACCTTCAGGGCAAGGCTTTTCCTGATACGTTCCTCTGGCGTTCCCGGACTCTCATGATCATTCATAATGCGTTTTAAATTTTTATAATAACACTCATCAATCTGTTTTCTGAGAAGATCAAGGCCGCCATTATTATAGGCGACCCTGAAATTCTGTTCGGCATCCATGGCAACGGCATTATTGTCTGGCCTGTCCACTGAGAGGCCATCTACAGTACTGAAAGCCCGCAAGGGAAATGCAGAGAACAGTAAAGCACATAAAAACGAAATAACGACATATCTCATATTATAAAACAGAGCCTGTTACTGAGGTAATCGTGTTTCAGGATTAATATAATAAGGACAATTCGCTCCTGTTATAGAAACCATTACAGTAGAAAGATATACGCCACCTTCACCTTCCCAGTTATACGGAAAGAGAAGAACGAGATAAGAGGTGCTTCCTATGTCTCGTGCGGATGTAACATCATCATTTTCTTCCTTAGTCTCGACACAATAAGGAGCTTGTGTCAGTTTTCTTCCTTCATCTTCGAGATAACAGGCCTTCAGGGCAAGGCTTTTCCTGATGCGTTCCTCTGGCGTTCCCGGACTCTCGTGGTCGTTCATAATGCGTTTTAAATTTTTATAATAACATTCATCGATTTGTTTTCTGAGAAGATCAAGGCCGCCATTATTATAGGCGACCCTGAAATTCTGTTCAGCGTCCATGGCGACGGCGTTATTATCTGGCCTGTCCACAGGGCGTCCATCCGCAGAGCGTTCCTCTACAGCACTGGAGACCCGTAAGGGGAATGCAGAGATCAGTAAAGCACACATAACTAATAGAGCGGTATATCTCATATTATAAAACAGAGCCTGTTATATTGACCAAAAATAGAAGCCTTTATCAAGGAACTTGCGGTTCATGGTCGATATAATAAGGACAATTATTTCGAGCAACTCTAGGGACCACGACTCCCGAAAGATATACACCTCCTTCACCTTCCCAGTTATAGGGAAAGAGAAGAACAAGATAAGAGGTTCTTCGTATATACTGGGTTAGTGAAATATCATCGCTCTCTTTTTCGGCGTGGCCGCAATAAAGAGGAGTGACCTCGAGCCCATTATCTTCGAGATAGCAGGCCTTCAGGGCAAGGCTTTTCCTGATACGTTCTTCTGGCGTTCCAGGACTCTCATGATCATTCATAATGCGTTTCAGATTTTTATAATAACACTCATCAATCTGTTTTCGGAGAAGCTCAAAGCCGCCATTATTATAGGCGACCCTGAAATTCTGTTCAGCGTCCATGGCGACGGCGTTATTATCTGGTCTGTCCACTGAGAGGCTATCTACAGTACTGAAAGCCGGCAAAGGGAACGCAAAGATCAGTAAAGCACATAGAAATGATTTTATACGCATTTTTTCAGATCTTTCCAGAAATAACGGTTTTATTTCTTCTTTACGGGGGCGCCGCTCTTTTAAGTTCATCTATATGCTCGGAAGAGCTGCTATAAACACCAGTATCGGGATTATAATAGGGAAGGGAATGTGTAACGAGATCACGAGAGGCTACTTGAGCAACGATACCCCAGCCGGCAGATACTCCGTCGTCATTATAATGTCCCATAACGTTACGAAGATATGACTTCGCCTCATCATTTCTTTCCTCATTCTTGTACCGAGATTTAAGAGCCTCATGCCAGTCTTTAGGATGATCATTCATGAAGTTAACCATGCCCGGATAGCCATCATGAAAAGCACGAAGAGCTACTTCAAGGTTACCATTAAATTGCTCAAGGTAATAGGCCAACTGATGTTTTGTAAGGTTATAACTCTTGTCATAATCGCTCAGATCCTTAATATCCTTAATGCCGAATTCCTCAGCCGTGTAAAAATTATTCTGTGTTGCTCCCCTTATGGTAGTGCCTGGATGATACTTATGAGTTGACAGACGGCTTTTATTTTCAGGGAAACTGGCCAGATTATCGCCTGAACTTTCTTGCTCTAACACAGCACGGGTCAGACGGTCGAGATTGATTTTATTATCCGAACTCAGTAAATAATTATTCACTCTATGACGGGGAAGACCCGTCAGAGTGGGAGCCCAGCGTTTGTCGCCTTTATTTACGACAATTCTGGGATCAATAGTGTCTTGAAAGACCGATTTTTTATCATAATAATTGCTATCAGGAATGGGATCGTCATAATGGTAATATTTCCTGTTAGGAATATATGCCAGACTTCCATCTTTGTTATGTTGCGGGGGCGGATTTTTCTCAGTACTTTGGGTCTTATCCATGTATTTCAGATGATAAACATCATCCTCAATCTCGACCTTCACGCCATTGATATAAACTTCATCCAGCTTCATGCTTGGTTTGCCGTCCTGCTTCTTCTGCCCCGTTTCTTCGGGCAGGATGGACGTAACAATTTTGCCCGTCTTGCCTTTCCCAACAGTTGCAGAGTGACCGGCCCTTGTCTTTACGGTAGGGACAAGACCGAGAGGGACGCTGTTTCTTTTCTGTCCCGAAAGGGGGAGGGTTTCATTCCCCTTTAATCTTGGAAGCACTTTTTCAGTCTGTGACGCAGGAGCCGCCGCAGGAGGCACAGCTTGCGGCTGATCAGCGGTTAGAAACGAGGACCGCCCCGTTGCCTGTATGGCTGATTGAACTGGAAGATCTTTCACCCGCGCCAGAAGAACATTATCCTGCGCAAGTTTGACATCTTGAGCAGGGCTGTATGAAGCTTCCGTCAGGCTGACAGGCTGTGATAATGGTGATGGAGGAGAAATTTCCACTTTGTATCGTGATGTACCCAGAGCTGGTTCTCTGTTTGGCGACATCCCTGAAGGAGATGATATCCTCCCCTGTGCCGTTACAGGGGATGGAGACTCATTTCTTCCGTAATCCCATAATCCTGCCTCAACTCTGTCTCTTTTTTCTTGAGGAAGCATATGGCGCAGATCTCCCATGGAAAGATCCGTTCCTTTCACTCCGGCGAGCAGACCCTGCGAGAGCAGGGCCGTAGCATAAGGGTTTGAGGCAAGAGGGGTACCCGCTACGGCCAGAGTGCCGCTCGACCCCATCCCGCCAGTTGGCAAAAGGGCTTCTCCGCCTGAAACATGTCCTTTTTCTGGCGTGAGAGACTGTTTATAGTTCTTATAGGCGTTCAGGGCATTAATATAAGTTTGCAGCGCAGGGGGGATCTCCCGTGCTACAGGGGCTGTGGGGGTGGGATTCATCTTTTTACTTTCACCTTAACAGGGCTGCTTTATATAATAATCGCAGCCATCTGCACGCGATTTATACAGGAACGCGCATCCCTTTATTTTCAATAAAAGATTTTTATTTTCGAAAGAGGTACGTCATATGTAAAGGAATTCGAGGCTTTGAGGTCATCTATAACGGATTTAACGAATTTATTTGTATGATCCTGCCCATTTTTCAGTGAGGGAAACATATCAATAGCCAGAATTGTCAATCTCACATGGGCCTGTTTTGGATCAAAATAGAAAGTAGCAGGGCCGGGGTCCTTGCCAGTCTTTTCCTGCTCGGACAGACGCCTCATCTGGTCCAGCGTAAACATCACAGCATCAAGATAATAACAGATCCTTGCACGGTTTTTGGGACTCAGAGGAGGATGGATATCCATTTTATCGACATAAGTGAAGCAATTGATGACATGGTCTGATAATTGCGCGGGGCTGTCCTCTTTATAAGCCTTGATGAATATAGATTTTGCCTTGTCAAAAGAGAGATCTGCCCGCCCTTTTGACAAGGCAAAAGGCGTTGAGCACAGAAAAACCAGAGCGGCAAGAGGGAAAAGGGCTTTACGTCTCATGGAGCTTTCTTTCACAGTTAATAATCTGCTCTAGGGAAGATTTTTTGCGATATCTTATAAGTTACGCTGGTATGAAGTCCTTGGGTAGGGGCCATATCTCTTCCGGCATTATCTTTTGGTTTCAGAACTTCGTAAAAAGAAACACTCCTCATACTTAATGGATCAAGCTGATAGAAATATTGCCTGACTTTATCATTCATACCAGGAAAACCATCGGGAATCATATCGTTAAAGAACTCAGAGACAGCGTCGTCCTTAATATAGCATTTTTGCATAGAACCAGCCTACCTAGACGGTCAATAATCTGCTCTGGGAATGATCTTCTCCACTATTTTATACGCCACGCTGGAATGTAACGCTTCGTCAGGAAAAATATCTTTTCCAGCATTGTTCTTTGGTTTCAAGACTTCGTAAAATAAAACCTCTCTCATGCTAGAAGGGTCAAGCTGGTAGAAATATTGCCTGACCTCATCATTCACACCTGGGTCATTATCAGGAATAAGGTCATTGAATATTTCAGAAATTGACGTATCCTCAATATAGCATTTCTGCAGAACGTGGCTTTTTTTAATATTTCGTTCCACAATATAAGGATCACGGCTCTTGGCGATAATACGCTGGAATTCATCATTATAACAATTAATAATATGTTCCGTAACGCCAACTTCGCCCCCTTTATCATAAGCCGCGGTCACTTCTTCCTCTGCTCTGGGGAGAAAAATATTACCTCCCCAATAAGTGCAAGGACCAGACTTACAGGCATAAGCGCCTGAACATAAAGACATAAACGCTAGGCCGATCAGCATATAACAACGTGACTGCCACTTCATTATGAAAGCTCGACTCCCATAGCCTTATTGAGAGGACGTTTCTCTATTGCCAGACACCTTAATTGTCAGACATCTTATCGACCAACTTCCAGACGACGCTGGCATGTAGTCCTTCATCGGGAACAATATCTCTTCCAGCATTATCTTTTGGTTTCAGAACTTCATAAAAAGGGACATTCCTCATGCTTAATGGATCAAGCTGATAAAAATATTGCCTGACTTTATCATTCATGCCAGGGAAATTATCTGAAATAAGGTCATTGAACAATTCAGCGATTGACACGTCCTCAATATAGCATTTTTGCAGAACGTGGCTTTTTTTAATATTTCGTTCCACAATAAAGGGATCCCGGCTCCTGGCGATAATACGCTGCAATTCATCATTATAACAATTAATGATATGCTCCGTAATGCCGGCTACACCGCCTTTATCATAAGCTGCCGTCACTTCTTTCTCTGCTTTGGGAAGAAAAATATTATCTCCCCAATAATTGCAGGGACCGAACTTACAGGCATAAGCGCCTGAACATAAGGACATAAACGCCAAGCTGATCAGCATATAACAATGTAACTGCCACTTCATTATGAAAGCTTGACTCCCATGGCGCTTCTCTTCTGGTAGGGACTTTTCGTATAATAGCGGTTTCCTTCGCTGAAGCCATATTCTGGAAAGGGAAGTTCTTTATAAAAAATACAAAAAGAATTTTGCAGGCACGATACCCCACCGACCGGCCTACTCGGGCATATGTCTCAATGGAACTTTCTTTCACAGTCAATAATCTGTTCTAGGGCACCATTTTTTGCAATATCTTAGAAGTTACGCTGGCATGTAGTCCTTCATCGGGAACAATATCTCTTCCAGCATTATCTTTTGGTTTCAGAACTTCGTAAAAAGGGACATTCCTCATGCTTAATGGATCAAGCTGATAAAAATATTGCCTGACTTTATCATTCATGCCAGGGAAATTATCTGAAATAAGGTCATTGAACAATTCAGCGATTGACACGTCCTCAATATAGCATTTTTGCAGAACGTGGCTTTTTTTAATATTTCGTTCCACAATAAAGGGATCCCGGCTCCTGGCGATAATACGCTGCAATTCATCATTATAACAATTAATGATATGCTCCGTAATGCCGACTACACCGCCTTTATCATAAGCCGCAGTCACTTCTTTCTCTGCCTTGGGGAGAAAAATATTATCTCCCCAATAATTGTAGGGACTGAACTTACAGGCATAAGCGCCTGAAAAAAAGGACATAAGAATCAGGCCGGCGACTATGTAACAACGTGACTGCCACTTCATTATGAAAGCTCGACTCCCATGACCTTATTGAGAGGACGTTTCTCTATTGCCAGACACCTTAATTGTCAGACATCTTATCGACCAACTTCCAGACGACGCTGGCATGTAGTCCTTCATCGGGAACAATATCTCTTCCAGCATTATCTTTTGGTTTCAGAACTTCATAAAAAGGGACATTCCTCATGCTTAATGGATCAAGCTGATAAAAATATTGCCTGACTTTATCATTCATGCCAGGGAAATTATCTGAAATAAGGTCATTGAACAATTCAGCGATTGACACGTCCTCAATATAGCATTTTTGCAGAACGTGGCTTTTTTTAATATTTCGTTCCACAATAAAGGGATCCCGGCTCCTGGCGATAATACGCTGCAATTCATCATTATAACAATTAATGATATGCTCCGTAATGCCGGCTACACCGCCTTTATCATAAGCTGCCGTCACTTCTTTCTCTGCTTTGGGAAGAAAAATATTATCTCCCCAATAATTGCAGGGACCGAACTTACAGGCATAAGCGCCTGAACATAAGGACATAAACGCCAAGCTGATCAGCATATAACAATGTAACTGCCACTTCATTATGAAAGCTTGACTCCCATGGCGCTTCTCTTCTGGTAGGGACTTTTCGTATAATAGCGGTTTCCTTCGCTGAAGCCATATTCTGGAAAGGGAAGTTCTTTATAAAAAATACAAAAAGAATTTTGCAGGCACGATACCCCACCGACCGGCCTACTCGGGCATATGTCTCAATGGAACTTTCTTTCACAGTCAATAATCTGTTCTAGGGCACCATTTTTTGCAATATCTTAGAAGTTACGCTGGCATGTAGTCCTTCATCGGGAACAATATCTCTTCCAGCATTATCTTTTGGTTTCAGAACTTCGTAAAAAGGGACATTCCTCATGCTTAATGGATCAAGCTGATAAAAATATTGCCTGACTTTATCATTCATGCCAGGGAAATTATCTGAAATAAGGTCATTGAACAATTCAGCGATTGACACGTCCTCAATATAGCATTTTTGCAGAACGTGGCTTTTTTTAATATTTCGTTCCACAATAAAGGGATCCCGGCTCCTGGCGATAATACGCTGCAATTCATCATTATAACAATTAATGATATGCTCCGTAATGCCGACTACACCGCCTTTATCATAAGCCGCAGTCACTTCTTTCTCTGCCTTGGGGAGAAAAATATTATCTCCCCAATAATTGTAGGGACTGAACTTACAGGCATAAGCGCCTGAAAAAAAGGACATAAGAATCAGGCCGGCGACTATGTAACAACGTGACTGCCACTTCATTATGAAAGCTCGACTCCCATGACCTTATTGAGAGGACGTTTCTCTATTGCCAGACACCTTAATTGTCAGACATCTTATCGACCAACTTCCAGACGACGCTGGCATGTAGCCCTTCATCGGGGAAAATATCCCTCCCAGCATTGTCTTTCGGCTTTATGACCTCGCCAAAAAAGACATCTCTTGTAGTGGCAGGATCAAATTGATAGAAATATTGCCTGACTTTATCATTCATACCGGGAAAACTATCTGGAATAAGATCATTAAAAAACTCAAATATAGCATCGTCCTCAATATAGCACTTTTGCAGAACAATGCTTTTTTTAATATTTCGTTCCACAATATAAGGATCCCGGCTTTTGGCGATAATACGCTGGAATTCATCATTATAACAATTGATGATATGTTCCGTAATACCGACTACACCGCCTTTATCATAAGCTGCGGTCACTTCTTTCTCTGCCTTGGGGAGAAAAATATTATCTCCCCAATAATTGCAAGGACCAGATTTACAGGCATAAGCGCTTGAACATAAGAACATAAACGCCAAACTGGCAGTCATGTAACAATATGGAGGCCAACGCATCTTTCCTGTTCCTTCCGGTCAAAAACCATATTCAGGGCACGCAGGCCCTTATAAGCTCGTCACGCATATCTTCATTCCCCCCATAAACATAGGGAATGGGGCCATGCTGATACGCATCATCTATACGTTTTTTATGATTGGCCGTCTCTATGGACACCATACTTTTCCATGTAATAGAATTTTTACTAATCAAGCCCTCAAGTTTCGTTGGTCCTGTATTATATGCTGCATCTTCTTTATCTGTATCCCCTCTAAATCGTCTGAATAATAATCTTGTATAGACCCTCGCGCCTTCCAGACTCTCGACAGGATCGTGCCTGTTCCAAACATTTACTTCTTCTGCCGTCTCAGGACTCATTTGCATCAGCCCCTGTATTTTTGGTTTCTTCTTATTATCGGCCAAGGGCTTCCCGTTGCTTTCAACCATTGCTTTCGCCAGGAGATAACGTTCAAGATTAATATACCCACTTTTGCCCAGAGGGACTTTTGGAGCTCCATATAACAAAGCCAGCTGGCCTTTTGAACCTGCTTTTATATAGGGGTTAATAGTATCACATTCTACCGGAACATCCGAAAAGAAATTTTTATAGCTCCCGGTAATATTTATCTTTTTGAATTTCTTCCCTCCCTCATTTTTATATCCGGTTGGCAAATGATGCCTTACATCATTTAATCCATAATAAAGCAGATGTGTTGTCAGGCTATCGCCAAATTTCTTTTTTAACTGCCGGGCGAATTTCCATGCTTCATAACGATCCAGATATTCCTGGTGAGGTTCATCAGTTCCACTTGTCAGCTTGCTCCCCCTGACGAAAACCGAGTGAGCGTAACCTGTGTCGTCTTTATAATGTTCTGCCAGAGGGAAAATCTCGAATTTTCCTCGTGATTTTGGCGGGAAGTCCACTAACTTGTTATCATATCCTCCCATATCCAATGACAAATAGGGATTAAGGTCGTTATTATTCATCCTCAGAACTGAATTGGGATATTTTCCCATGATCAGTTTGGCGTCATTACGGAATTTTATCGGATCGAATTTCTCTTCTTTCGCTTCTGGTGCATAGCCTGTTTCACTTTTTTCAGATGCTTCCTTTTTATTGAAGGGAATCTGCTTATGATCTGCAGGGCCGAGGCTGGTTATTGCGGAAGCATGTTTCCTGCCAGCCAATGAGGTTCCTTTTTTAGCCGGCCGATATGCTGTCTCGATAATATTTACGGAGTTCGCAAAAGATGCGGTGGGAAGGAATGCAGGAGACATAACCCCTGTTGGCAATATCCCTCCTGTAAAAGAATTTTCCTTTATGAAAGCTGAACCTCTCATAGGCAGCATATCTAACATATGCGCCTTCCTGTTTATGGAAGCTTCAAATTCTCTTTCCGGTCGATAAAACCCTGTATCCATCGTTTTATCCAATGGAAGCACATGGCGTAGATCGCCCATGGAAAGCTCTGTTCCCTTCACTCCGGCAAGAAGACCCTGTGAGAGGAGGGCACTTGCATAACGATTTGAGGCAAGAGGAGTGCCAACCACAGCCAGAGCGCCACCCGGCCCCATTCCGCCAGTTGGCGTGAGGGCTTCTCCGCCCGAGACATGACCTTTTTCCGGCGTGAGAGACTGTTTATAGTTCTTATAGGCGTTCAGGGCATCACTATAAGCTTGCAACGCAGGAGATATCTCCCGCTGAGTGGGGGCAGGTTTCATTTTTCTGCTTTCATCCTAAACAGGGCCGCTTTATATAATAGCCGCCATCATCTGCACATGATTTATGCAGGACAGTGCGTCCCTTTATTTTCAATAAAAGATTTTTATTTTCGAAAGGGGCACGACCCCGATAATTACGACCGGTCTATTGAACCGGAATATCTCCGGCCATAGATGCGCATAATGAAAGACCAAAGAGACATATAAGTCGCCTTATATGATAATGAACCTTTAGCGACATTTCCCCGATCTCTTAGGGTGAAGATACCATTATTTAGACCCGTAATGGCCTTTCAGACAGGGTAAAAACTTTTCAAGCTGAAGAGGGAAAACTATCACTGACACATCCTCATAGGAATTATTCTTGAACAGTAATTTTCTATAAAATTCTTGTCTGTCACCTGTCGTTTGGTCATAGGAAAAATATTCACTGTCCTTCTTTTTTACGCAGTCGAAATATGTTTCAAAAATATTAATACCTGCAAAATCTTCGAGATAACATGATTTTAATTCGGGACTGTTCCTGATGCGCTCTTCAAGTGTCCGATCATCTTTCAGGGCCATCAGGGATTTAATATTCTGGTAATAACAGTCTATAACCTGAGAGGCCACGCTATAGCTGCCATTTTTCATATAGGCCTTTTTAAAATCCTGATAAGCTCGTTTTGCTATGGGGCCTTCCTCAGGATCAGTCCACTCAGCCGCCTGAACAACCGGAGAAACAAACATCGCCGCCAAAAGACCGAAAATCCGTATGACCCTGAAAGTTCCCGGCATAGAAAACGCTTTCATCTCTTTGTTTCCAAAAGGTTTCAGTGAATCTCTGTAACCTGACCGATCATGCTGTCAGTGAATTCACGGGCCAAATCCTGCCCTTCTTTGATCGTCGGGAAGAAGCTCATAGCGTAAAATACAGATCTGACAAAAGCGTTTTTATCATCGAAATAGAGAGACGCAGGTCCCGGATCCGTTCCTGTTTCTTCTTCCACCAAATGGCGCCTTTTCCGGTCCAGCGCATAGGCAAGACTATCTACGAGGTAACAGACCTTAAAACCAGGCGTCTCCTTTTCTGACAGACTATGACTTTCCCGGTCACCATCAAAGGTCTTTTTGCCTATAGAATCTCCATAACAACGATCCACATATTGGTTAAGTAGACCTAATCCCCCTTTTTTATAGATAATATTAAAATTGCGCTCTGCCCGTTTTACATAAATGTGGTAATCTTGTTCAGGGACAGCTTCTGCTATGGAAAAGCAGGATATTATCGCGAATACTGAAAGAATTACGCCGGTTTTTACGGGAGCAAAGAGCATAATTTTACGGTTTTTCAGAGACACTTTCAAGATATGCAAGGCAGATTACTGTAATGGTTACTCATGTCACGAGCAAGGAAATCTCTTTGGTTGATTGAAATATCAATTTCGTATGATTTATCCTAATGGGGTCCGTAATAGCTCTTCAAACAGGGAAGGAATTTTTTAAGCTGAAGGGGGAAAGATTCCACCAAAAAATTATCATCGTCAGAATCCTCCTTGAACAGTAAATCCCTGTAAAATGTTTGCCTGTCATCCGTAGTTTGTCCATAAGAAAAATACTCGCTGTCCCTCTTTTTTACACAGTCAAGAGTCCCCTGAAAAATATCGATAGCTGCGAAATCTTCGAGATAGCATGATTTTAATTCAGGACTGTTCCTGATGCGCTCTTCAAGTGTCCGATCATCTTTCAGGGCCATCAGGGATTTAATATTCTGATAATAACAGTCTATAACCTGAGAGGCCACGCTATAGCTGCCATTTTTCATATAGGCCTTTTTAAAATCCTGATAAGCCCGTTTTGCTATGGGGCCTTCCTCAGGATCAGTCCACTCAGCTGCCTGAAGAACCGGAGAAACAAACATCGCCGCCAAAAGACCGAAAATCCGTATGACCCTGAAAGTTCCCGGCATAGAAAACGCTTTCATCTCTTTGTTTCCAAAAGGTTTCAGTGAATCTCTGTAACCTGACCGATCATGCTGTCAGTGAATTCACGGGCCAAATCCTGCCCTTCTTTGATCGTCGGGAAGAAGCTCATAGCGTAAAATACAGATCTGACAAAAGCGTTTTTATCATCGAAATAGAGAGACGCAGGTCCCGGATCCGTTCCTGTTTCTTCTTCCACCAAATGGCGCCTTTTCCGGTCCAGCGCATAGGCAAGACTATCTACGAGGTAACAGACCTTAAAACCAGGCGTCTCCTGATAGGGTATGCGACTATTTTCTACGATACCGTCCAACGTTTTTTTTCCGAAATTTTCGCCATAACAATGAGTGACATATTGGTTAAGGAGATCAAGTCCTCCCTTCTTATACACTGTGAGGCTGTCAGACTTGGCACGTTCCATGTAAAGCTGATAATCTCGTGCGGCACTGGCCTCTGCTGTGGATATAGCAAAAAGAAACAGCAAGAGAGAAAAGAGATATAGTCCTTTCCCAAAAAAATACCACATTGCAAGAAAGCTACCCCTTACTTACATGATAACATAGTCATTGTAGCATGAAATCTCTCCGGAGATACATAACTTTAATATACAGCAGCTCTTCTCAAGTCATCAATCTGATGAGCTTTATTATTCGATTCGTCATTATTCCTTCGGTCTCCGGGATGAGTGATCAAAACGACAGGTCCATCGTTATAAGTGCTTTCGACGTTACTGATATACTGTTTTGCTGCTGGACGTAAGTAATTTTCCCAATGTGCACTATCGTGATGTAATGCTGCTTTCGTCATTGCATTTGTTAACCCTTGTTCTCCTTCGTGATAGGCAGCAAGAGCGTAGTCTAGGTTACCATGATATCGTTTCAGGAGTGATGCCATATAATGTTTAGTGACTTGCCAGCTGATTTCTGGATCTTCCAATAAATCTTCTCTCTCAAGACCTGCTTTCTCGTGGGCAGTAGAAAATTTTAGTTGCATTAGCCCCAGTATATGATGACCTTTTTCATATTGATTTTGTTTAAGTCCAGACTTATCATCCTCGAAACCTACGCGTGTGTCTGCCTTACTTTCCCTATAAGCTTGTGCTCCTACCAACCTTTCGAGATTTATTCTATCTGTTAATTGGTGCTTCAAAATTGTCTCTGGTTTGCCGTATAATAAAGGAAGGGGGCCTTCATAATTTTGTTTTTTAATGCGACCATTAACGATATCTTTTAATAGTGGTTCATCAACGTAAAAATTGTCTTTTTTATCCAATGGTTGTTTATATAAAGGCACGCCTCTAAGGGAAGATTCTTTTATATTGTTTTTATCAAATATATGTTTGCTCTCTAAATCATCAGTTCGTTTTGTACTGAACCCACCCTTGGAAATATACGGATTTATGATCCTTGTGAAATTCCCATAACCTACATCGTGGAAAGGGGTATTAACGAATATCCCGATCTTATCATTCAGTTTTTTCTGCTCTGTTTTCTGGGGCAGAGTGGGAGTAACGGCCTTGGCTGTGTGGTCCGTCTTTACCCTCAAGTCAGGAACAAGCCCGAGAGAGACGCTGTTTCTTTTCTGTCCCGAAAGGGAAATGGTTTCATTCCCATTCAATCTTGCAGGCACTCTTACAAGTTGCAACGCAGAAGCCGCCGCAGGATGCACAGCTTGAATCTTATCAGAGGGAAGGGGCGAGGATCGCCCTGTTCCCTGTGTGAGGTTAATACTCTCAGGGGAATTATATGAAGCTTCCGTCAAGCTCGTAGATTGTGATAATGGCGACGAAGAAGAAATCTCCCTTCTGCGCGCCTTCAAAGCCGAGGCTGGTTCTTCCGGCAATGATGTGACCAATATCGCCCTTGACGCGCCTGCAGGAGATAATCCCGGTAATGATGGGACCGAGGAAGATAATGGCTGCAATCGCACACCGGTGGAAGCAGGTGGTGATAACAATGCAGCGGCAGACGATAATGGCAAGGCGGAATGGCGCCCATTCGTCCCATAGTCCCACAATCCTGTCTCAAACCCTCCTCTGCTTTCCCGAAGAAGTATATGGCGCAGATCTCCCATGGAAAGATCCGTTCCTTTCACTCCGGCGAGCAGACCCTGCGAGAGCAGGGCGGTAGCGTAAGGGTTTGAGGCAAGAGGGGTACCCGCCACAGCCAAAGAACCGCTCGACCCCATCCCGCCATTTGGCAAAAGGGCTTCTCCGCCTGAAACCTGCCCTTTTTCTGGCGTGAGAGACTGTTTATAGTTCTTATAGGCGTTCAAGGTATCAATATAAGTTTGCAGCGCAGGAGGTATCTCCCGTGCTACAGGGGCTGTGGGGGTGGGATTCATCTTTTTACTTTTACCTTAACAGGGCGGACAGAACCTCCTGCGGATTTGTATAGCGACACCTATAATCTGCACGCGATTTATAAGAAGATTCCGCCCCAAGCAACGTGGCAAAACCTTCATCTGCCAGCCAGTCAAATATGGCGGCAATTATGCCGCCTCCGTCTCGCCAGTAGCTTTCCCGGTGGTCAAGCTCGGCAATGAATCTTTGTACGCCGTAGCGTCTAACGAGGTCATATCCACAGACCTCAGCAAGTTCAGCATATCCAGGATAAACTTTTTTCTCTTTGCTGGAAGCAGCGCAGAGGCGACAATAAAAAAAATAAGGGCATTCTCGACTTCAGCACGTTCTTCCTCATTGAGCCAACCTTTTTTGAGAGCACTGGAAAGGGGGATAGGGTCAAAGCCCTCATCAGAGACGCCGATATAAGTAGCATTGCGGTTAATATCAGCCAGAAGGGAAGTATATGTGGTTTCCCCCTCAGGACCTGCCTGTTCTGCCTGTTCTTTCAAGGCAAAGGCTGCTACGGCCGCACCGGCTGTAATACCCAGCTCGTCAGATTCAAGACTGCTCCATGTACGGGCAAGAAGTTTCCAGCATAGGGCAAAAGCGTCCCGACTGAGAGGAGGGCAATGAACGTAGCCTTTGCCACTTTCAAGCGGAACGACGAGATTCAGGCGTTCATTAATCGTGATGCTCATAAATATATCCAATAACAAGAGTAAAAAACGTAAATAAAAAAAGTCTGGCGGGGACTTCTCCTCCGCCAGACCATCAGTTACTGTTTATGAGAGGCTCCAAATGTCGGAATTGACAACCTCATAGCCTTTGAGTTGGATATCCCATTTGATCTGGCCACCATTAAGGGTCTGTTTAGGCTGTTTGGTGATGTAGCAATTTTCGATTGTACGATCATCCTGCACAGAGCTGTCACTGACGATGCGGACTTTCCCGATGTAGGTATTTTTTCCCAACTGGCGGAACCATTCATTGGCAAGGCTCTGGGAACGGCAGAGATTGATCGTCACAATCACATCCTGTTTGGAGTGGGGCGCGCCGACAAAACCTGTCATTGTTTCCATCATATCCGTGATGTCCGAAGTATGTTCTATGACAATACCATCAGGTGTCAGGTAATCAGATGTGACATTAAGAGCGGAATTTGACGTTACGATAACAGAACCGCGAAGACGGTTTAACATACCTTGTGGATTGGAAGGACTAACACCCATGTTTTATACTCCTGCTGTTTGTGTAGTGGCTGTAACTGTCTGACCGGAGAAGTCGACAGCCAGGTTATAAGTAAGACTCAGGAAACCACGGACCGGCGTAATTGTTGCTGCAAGACCGTTATAAATTCCCGCTGGATAGTCAGATGGATTATTTTTCAGATAGTTTTCAAATGATGTTACATCGAAGATATAGTTCGGCAGGATGCAACCTGCGCTTACGGCGCTATCAAGCATCTGCTGGGCTCGTGCTGCCAGACGGGAAATACCAGACTGATCATAAACAAGCGGGTTAATACCAGGCTGGCTGCCTTCGATAATGGCATTCGCCAGCTGCAATTCCATATTGATGGAACACCAGTCAGCACCGTACCAACCGGACATTGTGTCACCATTCATGAAATTACCCCAAAAGAGGATAGATCCCTCGATTCCACCTTCATTTGACGTACCAGCAAAACCAACATTGTCAGTTTTGAATGTCTGAAAATAAGTGGCATTTTTAGCTTCAGGCCACGACGTAATGCCGTTCAGCACACGGAAGCTCATTGGAGCCAGACGGTTCATAGCCGAAGGGTTGGCAGAACAGAACTGGGCACAGACCGCTGCCGCCAGATGCTCGCTAGATGTATTGGCCGCTGTCGTCTGGGCTGTTACGACCGAACCAGTATATTCAACACCATAAAATGTGGATTTCTGCCCATTGCCGTTCGTAATAAGCGAGCTATAGCCATCTTTATCGCCACAGAGGAAGAAATAGACGCGCGTATTATTTCCAGACTGATTGGCCAGGAAAGACGCCATAGCGCTATCAAGCGCCGCCTTGCGCGGGAAGACATAACCATAGAATAGAAGATTATTCTGCTGGTACCAGTTGGCAAAGGCCGTCCCCATCATATTAGGCTGCATGATACCAAGCTCAAGGACCCAGCATCCTGTGTTATTATTAGCAAACCATGAATTACCCATGGCCATAAGTTCTGTAATAGCCTGTGAATTGTCGTAAATATTCAGACCAGCAATATCAGCCTTGAATTCTGTGCCGGCCGCGATATCGCTGGCAACGCCAGCTGCTAATGAAACAGTAAATGTAACATAACCCTGATTGTCTTTACTTTTATAAGTCAATGAATCCGACAAAAATGCCGCATCACCCTCACGCAGATTTGTAAAAGAAAGGCTGGAAGCATCAACAGAAGTCGAGAGAATATTATTAAACTTTGATGTCAGGTCAAATGTTTTATCACCTGCAGCAATAGCCGCCTTGTTCGTAAAAACAACATTACTGACGTTGAAAGGTGCCGCATATCCTGCAACTGGCGGATCTGAAAGCAATAACTGGCTTCCCCGACTGTTTCTGGCGGCTTCACCTTGAATAAAGGGGGGAGTAGTACCGTCTGAGAAGCCCTGAACCTGTGCCCCGCTGGACGGATCGATAATTGATTGCAGATCAGCAAGGCTGCTTACAAAACGACTTTCTCCATGAGAAAGAGACGTTGCGCCAAGAGAGATCAGGCATCCTTTTTTCTGTAAGAGGTTAGGCTGTGCGCCACGAATGACGCTCTCATTAATAGTAACTATTTGTGGCATTATTATTTCCTTAATGCAATTTGTGCAGATTTTATAAGTTGTATTGCCGTATTTCGTGCTGCACTTTGACAATACATTACTTCAAATTTAATGGTTTTATGCATGGCTAATGTACCAATTTCTGGCAAAGCCTGTTTTTCATCACGAATAAAGGGATTATTGACAACACCAAACTTTTCTGGATGTAGAAGAGCCCAATGCAAGATATAATTCCTGATATTCGCTGCCTGAAGATTTGTCAGGCCATAAAGTGACAGACTGACTGTTTCCTTTATGATCTGACTATCACTTCCCGTATAGCTATTAACCATTGATAATGATGTTTCTTTAATCGTTTCTGGATCATTATGAATAGCTACATAAGGAGGAGATTGGTTTTCCGGTACGCAATAGCTCGGAAAAACAGGAACATTTTCCGGCCATGGGCACCAGTCAAGAGCAGGGGACGTATCGTAAGGTAACGACATAAAGAAGGGAAGACTGTTACTGACAATCAATTCCTCAACATTGATGGCTGATATATCATCAATAAACTGGGCGGCAAAAACAGGGGTTAATGTCCTGCCCTCGTAATGATAAAGCCCTGCCTGCTCATATTGGAATGAGTGTGATCCGATCACAAACCTGGCGTTCCCTAGGTCTCCGACCCATATAAACGTCCTGTCTCTGTCATAAAAAGAGGCTATCTCTGTGGTACATGTAAATTTTACCAGACCAAGATCGTAATTTTCTGAGACATCCTGCAAGCTCTGTGTATTGATATGCAGGCTTCCCTCGACAGATTGGCTATCACCTGTCGCAACCCAGAAGATATAACCATCCAAGGGGAGAACAGTTCGTCTATATTTTTTGAACGTAATGGTTTGTCCAGAATCAATATCGTGAAGACCGCTACTCTGTGCGGCTGAGAGTGGCGAGCCTTGTTCTTCCTGAACGCTGACCATGATTATAATCCTTTCGGACGTTTTTTAACAAAACATCAAGGAAGGTGATCAGTATTTCAAAACTGGCTTAATCCGCGATAAGGCCCAATATCGCGTAATAATCCTAGATAAAATCGTCCCCAGACTGTTTTCATCAGCTGGAGATCACGGGGTGTCATGGTTCTTACAAAATCAGGGATAACCCAATTTTGGGATGTTCCATTGTCACTGCTACTAGATATTATTCCAGGAATAAGAGCATTGAGACCATATTTACGGCGAAAATCAGCAAAAAAATGACTGTTTTCAGAATCTGGTGCCAGCTCTATAAGATAAGCTGCTGCCAGATTATAGACGGCCAATCTGTAAAATACTGGTTGTAAAGAACGCAAAGAGCGTAAAACCTGTGCAGAGGCCAACTCATAAGAATCACTGAGGCACTGCGCATCATCGGGCAGAATATCATCACTGATTTTCATATCAGAGCGCACAAAGGCAATAAACCCCATGAGTGTTGGCGACATCAGGCAAACTTCCTTGCTGTCCCGAAGAAATTTGCCTCATCAGCTGCGGCAATCTCGACCTCAAGCGTTTCAGGACGTGCAAACCCTTCCGAGCTTTTGCCTTTGACTGCCTCATTAATAGATGCGGCATTCTGTGCAAGAAATTCTTTCCCCTTACGGGAAAGGGCGTGCACATTATCCTGCACGCGATTGGCAAAGCGCTTGTGACTGATGGGCCCCTCGTCAGAATAGACCAGATCGGCTATAAGACGTGAAGAAACAGCTTCATCCACGCTTATGGCACCATAAAGTCTGGCCTGCGTGATAATGGATCTGATCTCATGAGGTTCCAGATCACGAATGACTCCCTGAACGCCAGGTTCCAGCTTCAGGGACGCAATATCGGATACTCCCGGGCGCCTATAGAGGAACGTCCAGTTCTTGACCGAAGCATTGGCAAAATGAAGCTCCATTTTTAGCTTCCTTTACGTGAAGCAGGCGGTTCATCAACCCAGACAGAAATTTTCGTCACCGTTTCAGGGCGCAGGACCCAGCCAGGAGTCAATTTCAGTTCTGTTACGACGTCAAGATCTCCTCCTGGCACAGGAACAGGATACTCCACTGGCGCAGCTGCGTCCCAAAGCTGGATGGAACAGGCATTTTCCTGAGTAGCCATATCACTGCCAAAAATGTTCGTATCAGGAAGCATTCCTATGGCACGCAGTTGAACTTCAGGAATGGAAGCGATCATCATATCAGCACCATTGGCTCCTTTGCCAATGAGGGTATCGTCAGCGAGCCAGCTGATCTCAGAGACGACTTGCTGAAGGGACGACGTTACAGTTCCAGCGATGGTATTTGAGCCCCCTCCAATATTCTGCCAGCTTGTCAAAGGGACGATCTGTGACTGAAGAAGACCGATCACACGTTGTGGAGCTACAATAGCCATGCGGGTCGGTTTACCAAGCTGATTGGTACGCGTCACAATATCCATAAGCATATAGTTTAGTGTCTGTGCCACGTAACCAGGAGACATGGTCCGCAGGGTAGTGCCATTGCTGTCTGCTGGGAAATTGGTTTCAAACGTGCCTGGACCGTTCAGAATACCTTCCCCGGTTTCTGGTGAGATACCGTATAGGAGGGCATTACGAGCATGCTGGAAATGAGCCTGTCTCATGGCCAGGGAGTAAATTTCGGCTCCCGAAACCTTGTAAGTGCCGGCAGCGGCAAGGGCTGTTCTTGTATAGGTTCCGCGCACGCGCTGCCAATAGGTTGGCACACTGGCAAAACTTCCGACAATATTGACTGAAGGCAGGTCGTTCGCGCCTCCTTGTGCGTCACCAACGAGGGTGGTAAGATCAATCCGGTTAATCTTTACTGCCAGATCAGACGGAGAGAGCATAACCGTGGGCTCTCCTCCCTTAATCAGCGACCAGGCTCCAGACTGCTGTGATTGCTGGATAATAACGCCGGGTAGAGTAAAATGCGGGGAGATGAGCGTCTGCCCTGGAAAAACTAGAGGCATGTAGGTTCTCCTTAAATCTGTACAAGAGCCAGAAGACGACCAGAGGCGTCATCCTGCACATTCGTCCAGTTAATGTTACCCTTGCCGTCTTCTGTCGCCAGACGCCCCAAGGGACAGATTTCGTGAATGGTCACATTAAGACTGACCACAGGCTGGGAAGATTTTTTGCCGTCATCACCTGTGCCAATAACCGCCGTTAACATATTTTTGCTAAAATCCCAGGAGAGGGATTGGGATTCAGCCTGTCCGACGAGGTCAATGAGCGCTGGATCAATTGGCAAGGCTATTTTGGCACGACTGCCCAGACGGAAAAAATTGATAGTACCTGGAGCCCCTATGGATGGACAGTTGCTGTTGGCTGTGACAATCAGATTGGGACAATCATTAATAACAGAAAAACCTGTAACCTCTCCGACTGTCGTCGCACGCCTGATCTGTCGGGGAAGTCCTTGCGTCTGAGAAATAAGGCTGACAATGGGCAAGCCACCATAAAGGGGTTTGCTTTCCTGAGAACTGACACAGGCTGATGATAGCTCGTAACGGTAACCTGGACCATTTTGGGCAATCCCCATAAAGGCACCTCCTGACTGACTGGAGAAAGTTCCGCTAAAAGTGCCGGTTACATAAGGCGAAATGGCCACTGTGGAGGATGGAGCAGCATCGGGCAGGGAAGCCTGCGTATATGTCGGGTAATTAAGTGTCATGATTCAGCTCCCTAACGGCGTTGCAAGAAAAGGTGCAAAAGCGGCGCGGGGACTACCCTGGTAGCGCGTAATGCGTTGGCCTGTAATGGGATCAGTCATGGTCTTTCTGATCATGGGATCAGTCGGTTTCAGACTGCTTTGAGCTGGTTGGTAATGAAGGGCATCCGCATAAATTTGGCGTTCAGCAATTTCAAAGTTCTGATCTGACAGCGTGGACAGGTCTGCACCACGTTGCGTTCTGGAAAACTGGAGAAACTGTTTTGCCAAACGACGACGAAAAGCCATGGGCGTTTCCCCGGCGATGTGGCGTGGTACAATTGTCCCGGTTGCAACGGCTACAGCATCAGCCTTGGCAGTAATTTCCGAAATTTCATTATTTTCATCATCACTCAGTGGTGTTGTACGCTGACGAAGCGCTTCAATCTCATCATTCAGCTGCTTCAAGCGTTCTGTGTCGGAATTTTTGTCATCAGACGGATTGTGATCAGGTTCTTTTCTGTCTTTATCAAGACCTCCCAATACTGAGAATAGCTTACGTGCCAGACTGGCAAGGTCAATGTCACTTATACCCTTGCCATCTTTTGTAAGACTGGCCATAAGCTCTTTTAATCCAGTCATTTTATCAAGGGCAGCCACAAGAGCGGCATCATCCATATCATCATGTTTAACTTGAACGCCTTCATCGGGGTTATGATGAGGTGAGATGACTTGATCTGCGATCGGATCAATTTCATCATCCATATAATCGGCTCCATTTCCAAATAACCCAGCATCAATATCTATACCGCTGGGTGCCTGCCCCTTGTCCCAGACCCCTTGTTCACAAATGGCAAGATGATCGAGGAGGAAAGGCATGTTTTCATAATTAAAAAAGCCTCCATTTTTACGGAGGCTTATCCCTGACACACGTCCTGTAATAACACCGGGAGACGTTGACCATTGATGATGGGCAAGCTCTTCAGCAAGAGGACGGTTCAATATCCGTGCAATCCCCCAGAGCTCATTTTGCCGCACAAAAGGGTAGATAACCGTACCAACAATCTGTTCTGCAAAACTTCTGTCAGTGAGACTGGCTGTCTCAGGATGTTGCATAATGACAGGAAGACCATTAGCGGCTTCAAGCATACGCTGGCTTGTCCAGAGAGCAGGATCGCGAAAAGCCAGCTCATCTGTTTTTCCGTCTGGACCTTCACGTATGGCAAAATTTGTACCGCTAATTCTCATGGCGAAAAGGCAGCCATTAAGAAACCATGACGGACTGGTAAAAATACCATCAGCCATAAAGCGGGCTACTTCATCTTGCGTCATGGTTAATCTTTTAATAACTATTTGGGCGCAGGTATCAAGGGGAGAGGGGAGATTATCGGGGGAAAACCAACCATAATCCTTATAATCGTCACTCAGACGGGGAGATGAAGTTTTATCGAGTTTTTCAGCAAAAAAACGATAAACTACCCTCTCCTGACGGACACCGAGGGACCATAATTTTTGTCCAGACCAGATGCAACCTAATGTATTTATTGCAACTTTACGAGCCGCAGCAAGAGAACTTTCTCTGGAAGAAGCGTCTCCAGAGGGCAGGCACCATAAGCCCTGCCTGTTTTGTAATAAAAGTATTTTGTCTTTATAACAAAATAGAATACCAACTTTTAATAAAATCATATCAGTGACCTGGGTTGAAAGGCCCAGTCTGACTATAACTCTGATTAAACTTGTCTCTCCCGGAACTCCAATTTGTTCCATCAGCAAAAGTGATAGTGACATTATAGACAGGATCACTTTGCGCAGAAGCACTTCTAATACGTGCAATACGTATCATATCGACATAAGGCTCTACCTGCTGTTCAATCAACCTGATCTCCAGGTCAGATAAAGCGCCATCAGGATTATTCCTTGAAACTGATCGCCCTAATGAAGGAGCTCCGGGACATTCACCTTTTTGAAGAAGAAGAAGGTTTTGCACCCATGCAATAATAGCCTGGTTATCAGTGACAGCAACCCATCGGCGTGAGCCATCACTTTGCCACTGTCTCGTCCATACTCTCATAATCATGCCTTTTATATAGTAGTCTATATAATTTATTGTTATTTATAATTTTTTAGAAGAAATACCACTCCAGCTTCATAATTACCTGGAGGAACACATCCTATATAACATCCAGAGATATCTCGAACAGTACCATCCGAATCTATAGATCCTAAAGGTTCATTGTTATGACCTGTTACAGTGCCACTATTTTCATCTATAAAACCTATATAATTATCGTAACGATCAATTATTTTTCCATCAATATCTATATATCCAAGACAGTCATCATGAGAATCTCGTATTTCTCCATTATCTGAATCTATATTACCCATATAATTATCGTGCCTATCATAAAAAATTCCATCACGATCTAATGAACCAACAGAATTCCCATTATGATCAGTTATATATCCAGAGATATCATTATCCATATCATGCCCTTAATTATGTATATAATAATCAAAATAAAATTATAAGAATTACCTGATACATAGAACAAAAGTAAGGCAATAAACCCCACATAACCAATATATCTATACGGTAAAGAAAAAATATTATGTCAGTACTATAGTCTTACGACGCTAATGCTCGTTTTCTTTGGCTTTTAAAATCATCAAAGCGCCTACTGCCTTATCTTCAGGAGGAATAGTTCCAAGCTGACGTTCTGGATGATTTTCATATACCTTACCTTCGGGAGTAATAGTCCCCAGTTTTGAACCATCGGTCCCTCTTACGTCCCCGTCAGGATCAATATGACCGACACGTTCTCCATTGAGATCAATCAGCCCATTAATTGTGACATCACCGACCAGCTGTCCGTATTTATCCCTTACAGCGCCGTCTGAATCGATACTACCATAACGTTCACCATCCTTGCTGTAAAACCTGCCTCCAGCGTCGATCCGGCCTATGATATTATTATGGGCGTCTCGCAAGGTCCCCATCTGCCAGCTGTGAAGCTCCGCTGCATAACCAGCTATAGACACGCAACAAAAACCTGCAAGCCCTACAAGAGAAAATAAGGACGATCTCACGATATTATCCTCGACCCTAACTGGTCTGTTTCAAACCTGTTACATATTCTGGAAAGTATAGCATATTATTTTCCTGTCGGGTTCTTCCCGTTTTCATGATCTTTCCGAGCAGATTTCCCACTCTGTGCCTGTTTTGCCACATTGGCTCTTTCCTGACGCTCTTTCTCTTCCTGAAGTTTGGCCTCCTGTGCCTTTTCCTCACGAATTTTCTGATCTGCGGCTTCACGCTGGCGATCCTGATACGTCTTGAGGATTTTATGAGCCTCCTCAAATCTGGTCAGTGTGCCTTTATAGACTTCTCCCGCATCACCCTTGGTTCCGATACGTTTGGCAATCAGCTTGTTATTTTCATCGAACAAGGCACCATCAGGACCGATGTGACCCACGATCCGATCCTGCAGGTCAAGCACATTCAAATTCTGGTCGACGCGACCCACCCGGTCCTCATTTTCGTCCAGGAGATTATGATCCTGGTCAAGTGTCCCACCATCACATTCCTCAAACCCATCCCATGGCACATGCTCATTATTGGGGTCTTCCAGCAGCATACGAGCCCCAAAATCCTCAAACCCGTAAGGGATCCTCCCTACAGCCCGATCACGTGTATCGTAGAGATTAATGTCAGTGTAAGACGTATCTGTCCCGCCATAACTGACGAAACCAACACGCTGATGCTTCAGGTTATAGACATCCCTGTCACCGAAACCATCACGTTGATCCATATATCCGATCAGCTTTTTCTGATCGTCATAAACCTCTCTTTTATTTTCGACGTAGGCAAATTTGCAAACATACGCATATTTGTCTCTTTGATCCTTATGACGCATGGCCGCTCTATCGTAATCAAGAAGCAGAATGGCGCCATAAGGGCGACTGCGAACAATCATGCGGTCATCAGGATGAGAGACAGGAATTGCCTGATAATCTGTTTCCTGCGGTATATACGTTATAATACCGACTTTCTTGTTATCAATATCATAAACCTCGTCACTATATTCCAATATCCCGCCACGAAAGACACCTTTAGACTTGATGGTAGGACGTTTCGCAAAATTTATAGTGGAACTTGAAAAATCATGCTCGTATAGTTTACCATTCAAGTTATTATTCTGGTCAAAAATATAACCTTTTTTATCCACATAGCCGGTTAACTGATGATGAGTATCATAGACATGAAGACTGTTTCGTATATACCCCAAAACGGCTTTACGTCTTTTGATTGTTCCGACGGTTTCGATACGGCCCAGTCGGTTTCTGAGCGGATCATAAATATAGCCATCATCGTCAAGAAGACCGATCACAAGATCATGTTCATCATTACGGATAACACCAGCTTCCCACAGATTATGCCACTGCCAAGTCTTATGAGCCCTGACATAATGGGCCTGATTGGACCCACATGCAGTGAGGAAACAGGAAGCACCAAGAAGAAACAGGGTAGGAAGTTTCATATAATCAGCCAAAACCTTCAGATAAGGGAGCAATTATATGGAACATATAACGCGACAAATCAAAAGATTTTTGCCTGGATTATTATGAAAGCTCCAGCCTGGTTGGAAAAAATCCACTATCATTAACGCACGCGACGACCCAATTTAGAAGACGATTTTTATCTTGTGATGACAGGGCAGGAGAGAGCTCGCGCCATGTGTCCAGACTGGCAGAAAAAAGCTGCTGGGCCGTTTTCTGTTTTTCACTTTCCGGTTCTTCGATCAGGCTTGGCCACTCCATATGAAAATTATTGCGCCACTCCTGAAAAATAGCTTCATCCCCCATGGGGCCATAACGGACAGGATCCTTGACACGCATAGACGCAATGAAATCCCTGTTCCAGGCGCGACGCATGATATTGGGCTGAAGGAAGCGGTAAAGAGGCATGAGCCAGTCCCGTCTTTCCATCAAATAGGAGGCCACACGCATGGCATCCTGCTCGCCTCCGCTGAACCCGTAAGCAAAAGCTTCAGAATTAAGCATAGGAGCTGGCATGGCCGCTCCAGCGGCAATGGATTTGATTGTTTCCTCCATAGCGTTCTGAAGGGCTGTGTCAATATTCTGTAAATTCAATGATTCAAGCGAATCATTTATACCGATTGAAAAAATATCGCCATTTCGCGCATTTTTCAGGACTTTACGGGCTGCATCAATCGCACTGGCCTGTAACTGATCGGTCGTACTGCCGGTCTGCTCAAACTTGGCGACAATAATCCCGGCCTTGTCTGCCACCATACGAATGGCTCTCAAGGCACGAAGATACGTCCCAAGATCATAGATAATCTGTGCAAAAGAAGATCGACCGGAAAAACCGAAAGCTGACGATGTCCAGGAAAGATAGACAGGCGACTGATTCATCAACAAGCAAAAGCGGCCTGATGTATAGATTTTACTGCCAGCCTTTATCCGTCTCGGAGCTTTCAGGTAATCTGGGCTATTGGGATTCTGATCAATCGTCAGACTCCCTGCCGTCGGAAGAGGGTCATAAACATTCAGATAGATTGTCTCATGTGCCAATTCTTCAGCTGTCAACATGCGATCCGTCGGGAGTTCGTCACCTTTAGTATCAACCCCGCCAATCGTAATAGTAGCTGCTCCATAGATACGTGACTGTATGGCGCAACTCATAATAGCCTCATCACACCCGAGTTCTTGCCAGACTCGCTCAAACTCACGTACGACATCATCATGAGGTTCTGTACTTATTGTATGAGCAGGCTTTTCCCGGAGGGCCTGCTCAATAGGAGCCGCTGTAATTTTGTGGCCCAGTGGGTGCGCCACAGCAATAAGCTTGCATAATTCATAACCAGGTCTGTGCCCCGGATAAATTGAATCATCCGACAGAGCCTCCCACAAAGAGTTACCCTGACCGACTTCGTCAGTGATTCCAGCCATAGATAATATAGTCCCTGCTTAATATATAAAAATGCATGATTATCACTAAATGAATTAAACGATAGAAAGGCATTACGTGACCTGAAAAACTGCCCATAAAATATTTTAATACTATATTTAGAAGAATATATCTTTTTTCTAAAAACCCTGACGGTTTCCGAGACTTAATGCCGCTCCGTAACATAGACAATCCAGAAGGTCATCGTGGCGGTTATGAGAATGTGTATCACCCATCACAAAGTCGAAGAGCTGCTTGCGCAGATGATTTGTTGTTTCTCCACAGAAAGAGGCGGTCTTTTCCCATGCGTGATCAGATATTCGTATCATGTCCTTATTGACGTAACGAGCAAGATTGAAGGCTCTGACATCTTTTCCTAACGATGTCAGTTTTGAATCAATCGCCAGAGACGGCCAGCCTTTTGTGCGGCATGCCTGCAAAAGTGCACATCCAGCAGCCTTATCCTCAATATAAAGAGGGCGACTGAGTTCACGGGATTTTGTCAGGAAAGAAAGCTCTTGTAACTTCTCATAAATAGTAGGAAGCCACTGGGGCAGGGAGGCTGCTTCCATCTCTACAATATCCCAGTCCAGGACGGTCAGTGGGTAACGGCCGGGGAGGGAAGAAGCATGTTTATTGACAGCAAAATAACATATTGCTGTCCCGTCGTTACCGTAACCTCCCTTTAAGGACGTATCAAGTGTTGCAAATACATAATCTACCGGCGCCGGGAAACGAACAGCTTCACCATTCTCCAAAAAAGATTCAGGTTTGAAATAGGCTCCAATAGACGTGCGATAACCCCCTTCCCAGATCCATTCATATTCTGCAAGATTTCCTTTTCTATCGCGCAGGCGAGCACGCTCCATCGTCTCGTCAAACCAGGGATTATCGGAGTAATTGGCCTTAACGCAGATCACGTCAGAATCATGTTCCATTCTGTTATGACGAAAGAAGCGATCCACAGGATCCGTCTCGCGATTAGGGTTCCAGCTGAACCATAATTCTGAATCTTTTTTACGAATTGTCGGGCAAAGGAGTTTAAGGGAATGATCTGAGAGGGTTTGTGCCTCTTCTACCCAGGCGATATCAAACCCTTCCAGTGATTTGATTGATTCCGCTGTGTGGTCCTGCATGCCCTGAAAAATAATTACCCCACCATCAGGAGTCTGGATAAGTTCGCGCTGCACATCAAAAAGGGCTGAAAGATCGTACCTGATAATATAATCACTGATCAGCTGTTTGACGCTAAAACGCATGGATTTTTGCACTTCACGAATACATACAGCCCTCAAGGGAGGTCTCCTGAGACATTCCTCAATCAGCAGTTGAGCAAAAAAGTGACTTTTCCCACTACAACGTCCACCATAAGCACCTTTATAACGCGCTTTCCGTAATAATGGTTCAAAAATACGAGCCGTTGGAATATCAACCATTCTGGACATAAAACCACCTTCGTCTCCCGCCCATTACCGAGTTACGGCAGAATTTACCGCTCTTTCTTGTCCCGATGCTCTGCTGTACCACACATCAAACAGTGACGTGGCATTCTGTCCCAGTTTTCGAACTCATAATGGACAAAAAGATGGCCATCTCTGGGACAGGCGTAATTACGGAGCCACATTTTTCTGCTCCACTGAATAAGCCAACTGGGGAGACAATCTTTCAGAATTCGTTTTTTCATCTTGCCTCTTACACCTTAGCAGAGACCTGGAAGGGGCTATAATGGTCCGCCTTATGCCTTTAAAACGCTCTTTCGATACGATATCAGCTTCTTTCAGTGGCTTATCACGCCATTTTTGAGGTTGCCGGCTCCTGAGCCAGAATATAATAGCATTCATATCGGGAGGATAATGTTCTGTATAATTAACGATAAGAGGAGTCCCCTTATCATTAAAAACCTTCACAGCTTTACAGGAAAAACCCAGCGCCCTCTGATAGAGTCTGTCAGCAATTTCCGAATCAGCAATTTCCTTCCCCTTTCGCAAGGCCATCGCAAATTCAATTTTGTTCTTCTTCCAGTTATTCAACGTCTGTACAGAAATATCAAAAAAATCAGCAAGTTCTTTATCTGTCGCCCCTAGCAGACATAATTTATACGCTTGGTCCGGTGTGTCGTCTGTATATTTCGTAGGACGGCCCCTGGACTTTCCTTTATTATGTCGCTTCATGGTTCCCACTCAAATCATTTTTATCTTACAGGATAGGGGAGGAACCCGTAATAAAAAAGGCCGTTACTCTTAAAAAGGTAACGGCCTTAACGATCATTAAAATATCCAATCTATCATTTGGTATAAACTATACGGTCCGTTTTTGCAAGAAGTTTTTCTCGTTTTCTGCGTTTATGCTCTTCAAGATAAAATTCCGAAAGCTGCGTCAGAATAAGTGCAATCTGCGCTTGGGCTGACTTTCTCGCTGTTGATTCATCTTTTTCAGGGTAAAATTTTTTTCCAAGCTCTGTGAAAGAAACCTCGTCAACCAAGAAAATTTTCAGTCTTTCATGCACACACAGACCCAATGTCTCCCGGATACGCTGAATACGCAAACCTGCCTGGGCCTGACTGAGATAAAAAGTTACGAGATCACCTTTGGTTTTTTGTGGTGCTAACGGTTCTGTAAGAAAATCAGCATAACCATAATAAGCATAGATATAATCATTCAGCCACCATTGAGCCGCCGTAAAAGCGTCGCCATCAATGTCACCTTTTTCATGCAACAACTTTACAGCATTTAATTTGACACGCTTCCTGCCGATTGTCTCATAATCACTTTTCGCAACCCTTTCTTTGGTCGGTTTAGCAATTCTAGTATCGACTGACATTTTTTCTTTTAATGAAATAGACCTGCGCTTTTTCATAATTCGTTATCCTCACAATAAAGATCCTCAGGAGAGGGGATATATTTTGAAATTCCTGTTAGCGGATGCAGAGGAGGAAGCGGCTCCGCGGACTGTGCATATTCTTTTTCCCGTTCAGTCAAGTTAATCCCTTCGGGAATCACCCTCAGTGGCAAAGTTCCACAGGCAACTTCACTCTTATGGGCCAAGCGGTGCTTATGCTTTTCTTTGAGCCGCCCATTTTCTGCCTTACTGATCTGTTGGCGTTTAATACGCTCATCTTTGGCATAGCGGCTGATTGCTGCGCTTAAATATCCACCACATACATTACAAGGAATTTTAAGAATACGTGAAATATCAGAATTTCTTCGTCCAGACTTTACCAATGAACGCAAAGTATTAATACGTTCACTATTCCAATAATCATGCCTCATTTTATATTACCCAATATAGAACTATATTATAGTCACTCTTTTAACAAAAATTGCCAGAAAAGAACCAAACCCAAGCATATTTGCTGCCATAAATAATACAACTATATTCCATGTTGCAAAAAATATACCTGACATAAAGCCAAAAATAATCAAATCCATTATCATTAATAATAATAAGATCGAGTTGAAAATATTTTTAAACGTCATGATACATTTCCCCTATGCAAGCGATAATCACAGGCTCTGATAAGCTGTGAGGACATCCCTGATGTCGGGATTTCCAAAATTGTTTGTATCACAAACAATTTTTCTTTCAAGAGTTTGTTTGCTATATAAATTGGTCGTATTTCCCTCAAAAACCCAGAGCAGTGCATGACTGATAAAGATAAATTACAAGATATCATCAGCGAAAGATTGCGCTCTGAACGAGAGAGCATGCGCCAAAAAACAAAGAACAAGGTCACGCAAGCTGAAGTTGCGAGAGCGGTCGGTTTATCGCGCTCTCATCTGGCAGCTGCAGAATCAGGGCACACTCTTCTGAGCCTCGAAGCTCTCATCCAGCTTGCAGGATTCTACAATGTCTCTCTTGATTCCTTGGTAGGACTTACGCCTTCCAGGCAATCGGACCATCATCCTATGGTCGTGCAGACAGCGGAAGAAGCGGCTTTCCTGCGAGCATTACGTGCCATGAATGAAACAGAACGCCAAAGTCTTACAGCATTCTTTGCAAGACTGCTTCAACAAGTCAAAGCTGCATAGGGCCTTCTACAACCTGTCCTCTTGCAAAGATGTTTTTATAAAAAACATTATGATAGACGGCTTTCCTTACAGAACGCCTTTAATCTCCCGAAAAAAATCGTCGCTATCACGCAACCAAGACAATTACGTTGTTTTTCTGCGAAACACCCTGGAAAAAGACTGATATTCCCCGATTATATAAAGATATTGTTGCGCATTACCGGGAACCACCTATAGTGAGAGGGGGCGTTACTCGGGGACATCCATCAAACAGACATATTAAATAAACGGGAGGAGAGACAATCGGTGAGGTTATTTTGGAGCATTGTGGCATCGGCCGTATTTACAGCTATTATTCCATCCTCCTCTCATGCTGATGACGTTACATTAGAAGCTCCGTTTTTTCCGTTGCCTGCTGCCTCAACTGGCATGCCTCCCTCTATCCAACAGAAAAAACGCCACACTCATTATTCTCATGAGCAATATGCACGTCGTCTGAAAGATGAAAAGCGACTGGAAGATAAAGGGTTAAGTCCAGATATTGCCCGTAAAGCTGTATGGGCTATTGCCCATAAACCACAATCAAGCTGTGCAGTTTATGCCATGCATCTCGCTGGTTATCATGACATGAAATTTGTCCGTCCTGATTTGACCGGACGTTCTGACCAAGATACCGACACGCAGTTGGTCTCTCTCATTACAAAACAGGAACTCTGCGATAAATCTCATCTGGACAAACGGCTGCCTTCAGCTCCCCCTTATGTCCCTTCTCATCCTGTATCTTCACTTTTTCAGACACAGCCTCAACGTGCCAAATCGATCCTGATTGCGGCAGGTATTTCATCACAGAATGCCGACGATGCAGCTTGGGCTGTCCTGCACCATCCAGATAGTCCTTGCGCATGGCATGTCGAACGCATCCTTGCAGATGAACGCAGCGGCGACCGTAATTCCGACGACGAAAAAGACGCAGTCATGAAAATCGAACACAGAAACGAATGTTCTCGCGTCTATTATAAGAAATAGATCAGCTCGCGTACCCGTTGGGATGCGTAATACGCCATCTCAGTGCTGTTTCTACAATAGAGTCAATGTCTGAATATAGTGGATTCCAGCCAAGATCGGCGCGAAAGCGGCTCGAATCAGCAACCAAAGAAGCAGGATCCCCCATACGACGTGGAGCCCACGACCAGGGAAGTTTTTTCCCTGAGACGCGTTCCAAAGCTTCAATGACCTCCAGATTACTGAATCCTTTTCCGTTTCCCAGATTATAGGTTACAGATTCTTTATCCAGTTTACTGACAACATAGATATGAGCATCTGCCAGATCAGTAACGTGAATATAATCACGGACACACGTACCATCTTTTGTGGGATAATCATTGCCAAAGAGCTTCAAAGAAGATCTGCGTCCCAAAAGAGCATCAATCGCGAGAGGTATCAGATGTGTCTCAGGACGATGATCTTCGCCCAAGCGCCCTTCTGGGTCAGCCCCAGCCGCATTAAAATATCTCAGACAAGCGGAACGCATGCCATGAATGCGATCGGCCCATTTTAAGGCGCGCTCTACTATAAGCTTACTTTCACCATAAGGGGAGGCGGGTTCAACAGGCGCCGTGTCAGGAATAACAGGGGGAAGATTCTTACCTCCAAACAATGCCGCTGTAGAGGAAAATACAAAACGCTTCACCCCATATTTGGCGCAAGCCTCAATCAGATTCAGAGATGTTACCGCGTTACTGCGCAGATACTCATATGGGCGTTCCATTGAAACGCCAACAAGAGATAAGGCCGCAAAGTGCATTACGGCGTCCCACGGTCCACAGGAAACACATTGTGCGGTCGCCTGTCCATCAGCAAGATCGATATCGTAAAACTCCGCCTCTGGAGGAATAGCATCCTTATGGCCCGTGCTGAGGTTATCCAGAATAACAACGTCGTGACCTGTGTCCAGAAGACGCTGTGCAACATGGCTGCCGATATATCCGGCACCACCAGTAATCAGGAATCGCATAGAACTGTCCTCCAAAACTCAGGTTAACCAATAGGACTATAAGCAAAAGCCCGAATGGCCTATAATAGTTTATGGAGGTCTGGGCGGGAATCGAACCCACGTTCGCGGATTTGCAGTCCGCTGCATCACCATTCTGCCACCAGACCATCAGGACGCGAGGGATGTATGACTTTTTCCTTTTATAACGTCAAGTCCGAAGAGACATATTTTTTATCTTTCCAAACAAAACTTGCGCTATCAACTCCACGGGAAATGGAGTATCCTCCTCCCACTCGAGAAGGGTTTAACGTTGCCTTATGAATACTGACCTGCAAAAAAACTTTTTTGTCAGCATACCTTTCAAATTTGGGTTGGGGTTGTGTTCTGCGCTTATTACCCCGGCGACAATGGCACAGACCTATGATGGGAAAGGAGCTCCTGACTTCATCCCTCATACGCTACGTCAGGCCATGGCTACGGCTTATCTGACCAATCCCCAGTTAAGAGAAGCACGTGCGCAGTTAAGGTCAGTCGATGAGCAACTTCCTGCCGCACAAAGTGGCTGGCGTCCTACTATCCAGGGGACAGGGGGCCTTACCTACTATAGCGGGAGTAACGATAGTGTCTCGACGCAATCATATCCCGATCCAACAACGGGGAAAATAAATAGTATCCCTTTCCATAGCGGTCAGAATTATTCTGCTCCCGGATATACGACAGGCGTTACAGTCACCCAGCCGATCTACCAGGGTGGCAGGACGATGGCTGCTACACGTCAGGCGCGTAATCAGATCATGGCGCAAAGGGCCAGACTGATTTCGACTGAGCAGACTGTCCTGCTGGCAGTTGCTAATGCCTATATCTCTCTCGTTCAGGATGAGCAGCTTCTTCAGATTAGCATGAATAACGAACGGGTACTGCGGCAGCAGCTGAATGCTACAAATAAAAGATTCCGTCTTGGAGAACTCAGTCGTACGGACGTTGCGCAGGCACAGGGTGCCCTTGCTACCGCAGAAGCACAGCGGCAACAGGCAGAAGGCGTTGTACAGCAGGCACAAGCTGCGTACGTGCAGGCGGTCGGGATTCCGGCTCCGCCCAGCTTGCAGGCTCCGCAAGCCCTCGTTTTACCCGTGAAGAATGAAAAGGAAGTCATTTATCAGGCTGTACACAATAATCCTGATGTAATCGCAGCACTGTTTGACGAAGCACAGCATAAAGATTCTGTTTCTGTGCAAATGGCGGCCATCTTACCCAAGATTTCGGCTGAACTGGGATACCAGAAAACACATAATCAGGGTTCCAGCCATTCAAATTCAGAAAATAAATATGCCGAACTGGCCTTCCAGATCCCCCTCTATCAGGGTGGGTCAGAATATGCCGCTGTTCGGCAGGCACGCCAGAATGCCGAAGCTGCTCACCATGAAGTTAATATGCAACGGCGTTCAGCTCTGCAAAAAGGGTCAGCTGGCTGGCAGCAAATGATGGCTTCAAAAGAAAGCATCGAAAGTAATAAAGTAGCCGTCTCAGCCGATATTGCAGCACTTGCGGGGGTCGAGCGCCAGGCAATTCTCGGTACCAGTAGCACGCTCGAGGTTCTTCAACAGCAACAAACTCTCTTATTGGCACAACAGACACTTATCCAAAGCATCGCGAGCTATGTTTATAATTCTTATGCGACAGCAGCAGCCATAGGTCGATTAACCGCCATCGACCTTAAACTCAATGTACCCCTCTATGACGAAAAAGCCTATTTTGATGCTGTAAAAGGCCGCATCTGGGGTACGGGAGATTACGCCGTCAATCAGCCTGGCCGCTAATAAGATAGTGTTTCTCGCATAGAACCTCTTCGCTAAAGACAGAAGCTGCGCTAATGAAGGTATCATATTTAAATTGAGACCTGAAGTTGGAAGATTATGTCAGAGCAGAACCACACCTCGCTGCAAGCATCGCAATTGGAAAAGAATTTTGTTCCTCAGGATTATGAAACAGAACTTTATCAACTGAGTGAAGCGCGAGGGGATTTCAGAGCTGACCCTTCGAAAAAAGGAAAAGCTTTTTCGGTTATGTTCCCACCGCCAAATGTAACGGGAACACTTCATCTCGGTCATGCCCTGACCTTTACCCTTCAGGATATTCTCATACGCTGGCAGCGCCAGAAGGGCGCCAATGTTCTTTTTCAGCCTGGCACTGATCATGCTGGCATCGCAACCCAGATGGTGGTGGAGCGCGCTCTTGATAAGGAAGGAATCAGCCGCAAGGCTATTGGCCGCGAGAAATTCACAGAGCGTGTCTGGGAGTGGAAAAAGGAATATGGCGGCACCATCATCCAACAGCTCCGTAAACTTGGAATCTCGGCAGACTGGGACCGTGAACGTTTTACGATGGATGAAGGGCTTTCTAACGCCGTAAAGAAAGTCTTTGTCCAGCTTTATAATAAAGGGCTGATTTACCGCGACAAAAGGCTGGTCAACTGGGATCCCGATTTCCGGTCTGCGATTTCAGATCTTGAGGTCAATAATCGCGAAACAAAAGGCTTCATGTGGTATATTCGTTATCCCCTTGAAGATGGAAGTGGCACTATTACAGTAGCAACTACCCGGCCCGAGACCATGCTGGGGGATGTTGCTGTGGCCGTAAATCCTGATGACGAGCGTTATCGCGACCTGATCGGCAAAAAGGTAATCCTGCCTTTGACTGGACGTAAAATTCCTGTCGTAGGAGATGAACACTCTGATCCTGAAAAGGGTACTGGGGCTGTTAAAATTACACCAGCGCACGATTTTAATGATTTCGAGGTCGGACGTCGTCACTCTTTACCAGCCATTACCATATTGGATGAAAGTGCCTGTATATGGCTCGGCGAGATAGAACATGATTTGCATGAAATTAAAGAGCTGTCTGATCCAGCTTTTGTCAAATCGCTTGCCGGAATGCACCGTGATGAAGCCAGAGCAAAGATCGTTTCTGAACTGAAACATCTTGGATCGCTTGAGAAAATTGAACCTCATACACTTCAAGTGCCTATCGCAGACAGGGGCGGTGCAATTGTAGAGCCACGCCTGACGCTGCAATGGTATTGCGATGCTGCTACACTGGCGCAACCAGCCATCAAAGCCGTAGAAACCAGCAAGATTATCTTTGAACCACGCCAGTGGGAAAATACCTTTTTCGCCTGGATGAGAGATTTGCAACCCTGGTGTATCAGCCGCCAACTCTGGTGGGGACATCGTATCCCGGCCTGGTATGGCTCTGACGGTAAAATTTACGTTGCCGAGACGGAGGAAGAAGCGCGAACACAAGCTGGCGCGGACATAACGCTTGAGCAGGATGAAGATGTTCTCGACACGTGGTTCAGTTCAGCCCTCTGGCCCTTTTCAACATTAGGCTGGCCTGACCATACAGAAGAACTAGAGCGATATTACCCTACTTCTGTACTGGTCACGGGTTTTGATATCATTTTCTTCTGGGTCTCACGCATGATGATGATGGGGCTGCATTTCATGAATGATGTGCCGTTCCATAAAGTGTTGATACATGGTCTCGTCCGCGACGAAAAAGGACAAAAAATGTCCAAATCACGTGGCAACGGAATAGATCCTCTTGAGCTGATCGCTGAATTTGGAGCTGATGCAACACGCTTGGCCATATGTGCAGGGGCAGGGCCAGGACGCGACATAAAGCTGGGACGTACTCGTGTTGAAGAACATCGCAGTTTTGTTACAAAATTATGGAACGCAGCGCGTTTTCTGCAAATGAATGGTGCTGTGCTGGATAGTTCTTTTAATCCCGCCCATGCCCAGACAACATTGGGCCGCTGGATTATCGAAGAAGCCCGTCAGGCCGCCAATAATGCCAATAATGCTCTTGAAGCGTCACGTTTTGATGAATATGCGCGCTGCTGCTACCATTTTGTCTGGGATGTTTTTTGCGACTGGTTCCTCGAACTTTCCAAGCCTCTGCTGAATGGAGATGGTCCGGAAACAGTCGAGATCCAGAAAGTCAGCGCTTACGTGCTGGGAGTCATCCTGCGCATGATGCACCCGATCATTCCATTCGTAACATCAGCACTCTGGATTAAACTCGGTTATGAAGGTGCGCTAGAAGAAACACAATGGCCTGTCCTGACACAGATCTCTGGCACGCAGGAAGCCAACCAGGAAGTGAACTGGCTCATAAGCCTGATTTCTGAAGTAAGAGCCGTACGTTCTGAAATGAATATCCCACCTTCTCAAAAAGCACCTTTGCTCTTTCAAGAGACAAGCCAGCGTTGCTTTGGCTGGGCGACACAATGGGAAGAGACCCTAAATCGCATGGCACGCGCTTCGTCCATTAAGGAATTAACCGAAGATCCCCCAAAAGCAGCTGCCCAGATAGTACTTGAAAACGCAATTATATTGATTCCCCTTGAAGGACTGATTGATCTTGATGCTGAAAAAGCTCGTTTAAGCAAGGAGATCTCTCATTTGCAAAGCGAAATTGACAAGGTCGAAAAGAAGTTGGGTAATGAAAATTTCATTGCCCGCGCCAAACCTGAAATCGTGCAAGAAAATCGAGACAGGCTTGAAAGCTTTCAGCTTGATCTCAACAAACATAAAGCTGCTTTAATGCGCCTAAGCTAATATGGAGCCAGCCGGAGATCATATGGTCTCCGGTTCTCGAAACCTTTTTATCGTTTACAGTGTAAACAGCTCGGTCATATCTACGAGGCCATTTTTTAACGTTTAGGTACCTCCAGACAAGGAGACAAAGAACAATTATAACAATATTTTAAAATAATCTAAAAATAAATTTCCCGATGAAATACATCATTATTTATATATAAAGTAATTTTTTATTTTTATTACATATTATTCGGTGATTTTTCAAATTTTAATATTTATTATAAAAGAAATATTTAATCGACGCATAATATATACTGAATATTTTTAATAAACCATTATCCCCTCTTAATTCTTATCACAGTCCGTTCCTTGAGCACTTTTTGGTGTATTTTCTATATCAAGAGGAGCATAGTTCAATCCAAATTAGGGCACCAAAAGTGTATGAATTGAGGCAAAACCAATGAATAAGAACTCTTCTTCCAGAAACAAACTCTTCTGGGGATTGTCAGCGGCAACATCTCTGGCCATTCTGACAGGCTGCGCACAGTTCCACGAGAAATCCGACAATCAGAAAGAGGCTTGGGCTCGCCAGCAAGGAGATAAGACGCTGACTGTACAAGGTTATAGTTTTAACGATGGTAAAAATACGTCTTGTTTCGAAAAGGGTTTTAAAGCCGCTATCATTCCTAATGACGACTATGCCAAGAAATATGTGAAATTCCTGATAAAAACTGATCGGGATCCTCTTTTCAGGACCTTATCGCCTGAAGCACAGGCTCTAGTACGTTACACAAATTGGCAGCACAAGTGCGTTTATAAGTTTGATAATCTTCCTGCTGGTAACTGGATCGTCGTATTTGATGTGCAAAACAGCATCATGCCGCTCATTACCGTTGCTACGGATATGGGACCAGCGACAAAAAGCACCATTGCCAGCGGCGATACTTTTATATGGGCACCTGTTGAGATTAATCCTGATGATAAAGATCTAAAGAAAAAACTGGTCTTTAATCAGGCTATACCGCAGCAAGATACAATTCTTAATTTTCAGTGGAAGGATAACGTATCCGTCCATGAAGGAAAGCTCTTGGATTGGGACGCTATCCCTGACGAACCACGGAATTAAAGCCTGTCTGTGCCAAATTATAATATCCCCTGTGATCAATTACACGACACAGGGGATAAATGTTTCTAGCGCTTCCTGACAATAATCTGATTCAGGTCACGTACTGCTCCGTGAGCGGCACTCGTCGTCAGGGCGGCATAAGCCTGCAAAGCTTGTGAAACCTGACGATCTCTACGAGGCTTCCAGCCTTCTTGGCCTTTTTGATTCATAATCTCACGGCGTGCTTTTATAACATCATCGCTAACATCCAAATGCAGACGACGATTGGGAATGTCGATTTCAATCATATCGCCTTCCTCAACCAGCCCTATTAACCCGCCCTCTGCTGCTTCTGGAGAGATATGGCCGACAGAAAGCCCGGAACTCCCGCCTGAAAAACGACCATCAGTGATAAGCGCGCATTCAGCTCCAAGACCGATTGATTTCAGATAACTGGTTGGATAAAGCATTTCCTGCATGCCGGGTCCTCCTTTAGGGCCTTCATACCGGATCACCACAACGTCTCTGGCTATAACGGATTTGGAGAGGATCGCTTTTACAGCATCTTCCTGACTATCAAAAACGCGCGCGCGTCCTCTAAAAGTCAAAATTGCTTCATCAACTCCCGCCGTCTTTACGATCGCCCCATCCTCGGCCAGATTACCATATAAAACGGCCAGTCCTCCATCCTGCGAGAAGGCATGCTCCTTATCACGGATGACGCCTGTCGCACGGTCTGTATCCAATTCCCTGTAACGATTGGCCTGAGAGAAAGCTTCCGTAGTGCGCACTCCCCCGGGAGCTGCGCTGAAACGTTGCAGGGCAGGGGCTTTCTGATTGAGAATATCCCATTCCTTTAGAGCATCCTCAAGGGTTCTACTGTGAACAGAAGAGACATTTTTATGGAGCAACCCAGCCCTGTCCAGCTCCCCCAGAATAGCAGGAATACCGCCGGCACGATGCACATCTTCCATATGGACATTAGCCTTGGCTGGCGAAACCTTGCACAGATTAGGCACTTTACGGGAGAGGTGATCAATATCGCTCATTTTGAAGTCTATGCCAGCCTCATGAGCAGCGGCGAGCAAATGCAGGACCGTGTTGGTCGACCCCCCCATAGCGATATCCAGCGCCATCGCATTTTCAAAAGCATCTCTTGTTGCAATGGCACGAGGCAGGACACTCTCATCATCCTGTTCATAATAACGACGCGCCAGCGCCACACTCAGGCGACCCGCTTCTAGGAAAAGTTCACGCCGGTCTGCATGAGTCGCGAGAAGAGAACCATTCCCTGGCAGGGAAAGTCCCAACGCTTCTGTCAGGCAATTCATGGAATTCGCCGTAAACATTCCTGAACAGGAACCACAAGTCGGGCAGGCCGAACGCTCAATCTGTTCCGACTGCGCCTCGCTGATACGGTCATCAGCAGCCACCACCATCGACGTTACAAGATCAACAGCCTTATCAATGCCGTCCAGATTTGTACGTCCTGCCTCCATGGGACCACCAGAAACAAAGACAGTCGGAATGTTGAGGCGCAGAGCCGCCATTAACATCCCTGGCGTGATCTTGTCGCAGTTGCTGATACAGACCAGCGCATCAGCACAATGAGCATTAACCATATATTCGACTGAATCAGCAATGAGCTCGCGGGAAGGAAGAGAATAAAGCATCCCTCCATGTCCCATGGCTATGCCGTCATCAATAGCGATTGTGTCAAATTCACGCGCAATCCCACCTGCTTCCTGAACGGCGGTCGCCACCAGATCCCCCAGATTTTTCAGATGAACGTGGCCAGGTACAAATTGCGTATAGGAATTGGCTATAGCGATAATCGGCTTGCCAAAATCGGCTTCTTTCATACCCGTTGCTCTCCAGAGCGCACGGGCCCCAGCCATGTTACGGCCATGAGTACTGGTGCGTGATCGATAGGCAGGCATAGGAAGAAACCTTTTCGTCTAACAGTTAATTTGGTAACAAATTAACGATAATAAGATATTCTTAAGCAATATATGGAAAAATACTCTAAAATTCCAGTCACAAAAACGAATTCATATCTCGTGATAATCTTGTAATGCACAGAAGAAAAACGACATGACAAAATCATCATCCATCCTGCTGGGAGGCGGTTGTTTCTGGTGTGTCGAGGCTATACTCAGCCCGCTTCGGGGAGTCACTTCAGCCAGACCCGGCTATGCGGGCGGTCATATCAAGAATCCGACTTATGAACAGGTCTGCACAGGGCAGACAGGACACGCAGAAGTTGTAAAAGTGGATTATGATCCGCGCCTCATTTCACTCAGCAATCTGCTCCGAATTTTCTTTACAACCCATGATCCGACCCAGCTTGACAGACAGGGAAATGACATCGGCACGCAATATCGTTCCGTAATTTTCGGCGATGAGGATCAACAAAAAACCGCCCGCACCATCAAAGAAGAAATTGAGAAGGAGCATATATGGCCAACTCCGATTGTCACAGCCATTGAGGGGCCAGCTCATTTCTGGGAAGCTGAGCTTAAACATCATGACTATTTCAAACATAATCCTCATACAGCCTATTGTGCTGCCGTCATTGCTCCCAAAGTTGCCAAAGCCCGCAAGCTTTATCAGCACTATTTCCTGTCTGACAACAAAGACAAAAAATAGTGCTGAAAGAATTAATCCTCGTTCTCAAGCATTAATCTATCGGCCTCTTCATCATAACTGAAGAGGCCGGCGTAACGTGCCCAGGCAATGGCCGTATTCAAAGTCTGCTGGGCGTAATTCTGTGACATTGTCTTTTCAAGAATATGCCTGACAGTCTCTGCACTGACCGTGTGATTGGGGCGTTCGTCAAGAATGTTTCTGATAACACGTAACAGGGGCAGGGCACGTAACAATGCTGTACGCATGATGTCACGCCGTGCATCAGCATCGCCTTCAACAAAAACACGACCCGTTTGTGTAAGGATAATGTCTCCGTCCTCAAGCTGCGCCAGATCAAGAAGTTGCAAAGTCTCTCCCAAAGGAAACAAATCATCCAGCGTCATTTGCAGACGTTGGGCCAGCTCGGGCAGATCGGCACGTCCATCAAGGGCCTCACTTCCCAAAACCTCCACAAGTCCAACCAGAACCTCAATGGAAAGATCTGGCAGAGCAATAAAGGTTTCTTCCTCCTCTTCCCGCACTTCTGGAAACGGTGATTCTTCCGAAAGGTCAGCTTCCGAAACAGACGGCGCCCTCCGAGTCATAAGAGAATAGACCTGATCAACAAAGGCCCTGAAGGCTTTATCTTCTCTGTTACGCGGATGAGTAAAGGGCACAGGAATTTCAAAGGAAATTTTCCCCGGAGAAGAGGAAAAAAGAAGAATCCTGTCACACATCAGGACAGCTTCCTCAATGGCATGCGTCGCCAAAACCATGGATTTGAGAGGCTCCAGACGCTTCTCGCTCCATAATTCAATCAGGTCCGTCCGTAAATTCTCAGCGCCAAGTAATTCAAGATTCAGAAAAGGCTCATCCAGCAAAACAAGATCAGGCTTCCTCACAAAAGCACGCGCCAGGGCCGTGCGTTGGCATAATGTCTGAGAGAGTTCGCGAGGGAAAGCGGTTTCATAGCCATCCAGATCCATGATCTCAATGATATGAGCAACACGTTCGTCTTTCTCTTCTGCGTCAAGAGAACTTGCTTCCAGAGCCAGACGGATATTTTCTCCAATCGTTAGCCAGGGGAAAAGAGCGTCATCCTGAAGGACAATGGAAACTCTTTCAAAATCCTTCGTCGTCGCAATTCTGTCGCCCCAATAAATTTTCCCCTCAACCGGCTTATCCAGCCCACTCATAATGTCCAGAAGGCTTGATTTTCCTGAACCTGAACGACCGAGAAGGCCGAGTATTTCTCCTTCTTTCACGCTGAAACTGACTTTTTCCACGACGACGATATTTTGCTGGCGCGACTTGCGCGCCGCCTGTGTACAGTCATTCAATCTAAGAAGATCTGTCATGGATGCATCCTGAATTTGCGATGAATATGTGAACAGAGCGGAAAAAGAAGCAGATAGGTCAAACCGTAGGAAAACGCTGTGACCAGACATAAAATTCCAAGCTGATCCCCATAATGTCCGGATTTCAAATCTGACAGCAATAATTTTCCCAGATCAGAACCAGCCACGCCCCCGGAAGACGCCATCATCATACCTGCCAATAAAAGGAGATCCCATAATGGATAGGATGCTAGCAGAGTCCCTCTGGCCAGGGAGGGCGCCAGTAGCGGTAATTTGACACGTTGCCAGATATGATGATGAGCCAGACGTAATCTGTGCGCTACCTCAATCAGACTATTTCTTAGCTGGTCTTCATCACGATAGAAAACACTGGCGCCATAGGCTCCCTGTATCGTCACTGCCAGAAGCAAGACTTCCGCAGCCATATCACGAAGAAACGGGAAAAACAGGAATACAGGAAGGATACTGCTTAAATAAGCTGTATACCGTGCCTTGAAACGAAATGACGACGTCTCCTTTATCGTCATACCGCCAATCACGCTCCAGAAGAACAGAGCCAGCCCCAAGCTGCCTCCCCACAAAACCAATCCTTTTGCACCAGAAAGTAAAACTATGGGTAGACGATGCTCCCCGAAAGAAAAACAAACGCAGGATAAAAACAGAAAAAGCACCGTTATTCCGCCTTTCTGCCAAATGGTCCCTGATAGCCTCTCATAACCCTCAGCCTTGACATCTTTCATCAAAGGAGAAGAAGAAACATCATATCGTTTGATACGCTTGAAAAACGGCCTGATACAAAGAGCCTGGACCGCCACGATAAACAACATAATCGCGCATAGCCCCTCGCAGAAGCCGATTGGATCATGTCGTTTAAAGCAGAGAAAAATATAACCGCCCAAACCATGTTCTCTCGACGGATCCAGAAGGGATAAAAGCCACTCTGCTCCCAGAAAACGAATCCAGAAATGTGGCATTTCGAGAGCTATGGAACGTGCCATGGCCGGATAAGCTATAGGAATATGCAACCTCCAAAATCGCTGCGATGGCGTCAGCCGCATGGCCTTTGCACTTTTAAGCAATAAAGGAGGGATATGAGGCGCAATATTCAAAACTGGACTGACGCAACGTACAATCAGTGTAGAAGAAGCCAAGAGGCTGACATTCCAGAAGTCATTAAAAATCAGGCCCATAACTCCTGTCAGGGTAATAATGGGAACAATCCCCATTACCGTCATCAAGGAACGCAGTGTAATGCGCAGGGTTTCCGAAAAAGCAGAAAGGAAGAAAATCAGTATGACAGCTGAAAATGTCATTAATAAAGTGGAAACAACCTCAAGAAGACTGATCGCACCAGCCCGCCAGAAAACTCCTTGCAGAAAAAGAGGCAGATGAAATAACGGCTCCGCCAGCCCCAGTTCAGGCATCCAGTAGCGGGCACTGAAAAGCACAATCATGCAGGCCGCAAAACCCAGAAAAAGGCTACTTCTGAAAAAGCGCACCTTCATCATGAGAAAGTCAATAAACCGTCTGAACCCTGAAGGGACTGTCAATGACGGTCTCATGTCCTTTTTCTGGATAATCGACTGATCATTTCCTCTACCTTAATTGCTTATGGACGTTTCTTCATTAAAATCCCGTACTGCCAAAACCTTTATGACCCCTGTCAGTCTGGTCAAGGGTATCACACTCTCTCCAGACAAGACGTGTCACTGGCGCAAGAATACCTTGCGCAATACGCATGGCGCGTTCAATGGTAAAAGCCTCATTCCCGGCATTAAGAATGATAATACAAATTTCGCCGCGATAATCCTCATCAATCGTCCCGGGAGCATTTGGCAACATGATGCCGTGCTTGAGCGCCAAACCCGAACGAGGACGAAGTTGGAGTTCATATCCTGCCGGTATGGCAATTTTCAGGCCCGTTGGCACAATCCTTCTTTCTCCAGGCCTGATTACGAGAGGCGTTTCTATGGCTGCCAAAAAATCCACTCCCGCTGCACCAGCTGTTGCATAAGAGGGCAGTTCAAGTCCCTCAAAATGCGGAAGGCGCACGACATCAACGGTAACAGCAGAAGGGCCGGCAGGACGCGAATAATCATTCATCAATGAAATATCTCACTTATATCTGATGAAAATAGGTAGAAATTTTTTGCACAAGGCGGCAGGCAATATCTTTTTTACTCTCGGAAGGCCAATTCTCGACGCCATGATCATCCAGAAATGAAACCTGATTATGATCCTTGCCAAATACGCCCGCCTTTACATCATTGGCCAGGAGCCAGTCGCACCCTTTTTTGAGGCGCTTTTCCCGGGCATGCTCAAGGAGTTTTTCTGTCTCAGCGGCAAACCCCACAACAAGAGCTGGCCGTTTATCATGATGACAAACCATCGCCAGAATATCAGGGTTCTCGACCATTTTTAGAATTGAGAGGTCATGTCGCCCTTTTTTGAGCTTTTCTTGCCCCTCCGTTTCCGTCCGCCAGTCGCTGACGGCCGCCACAGCGATCATCCCATCAACAGGCAGACATGAAAGTGTAGCTTCAAGCATATCACGCGCTGTTACTACATTGATACGCCTGACATTCGCAGGAGTCGGCAATGAAACAGGCCCGCTTATAAGCGTTACGGCGGCTCCCGCCTGTGCAAGGGCCTCGGCAATGGCGAACCCCTGCAATCCTGAAGAATGGTTGGAAATATAACGCACGGGGTCAATCGGCTCGCAAGTCGGCCCCGCTGTCACCAGAAAATGACGTCCCTGCAAAAGATGAGACCGGGCAAAAGAGTTTATCAGAATATCCGTAATCATTTCTGGCGAGGCAAGACGCCCCATACCAAATTCGCCACAGGCCATCTCACCCTCGACCGGGCCAATAAAATGGACACCTCTCTGTTCCAGTAACACCCTGTTAGCCTGCGTAGCCGGATTTTCCCACATACGTACATTCATCGCGGGAGCAACATAAATAGGGGCAGTCGTTGCCAGAAGAACAGTGGTAGCCAGATCATCTGCCAGACCATGCGCCATACGTGCCAGCAAGTTGGCTGTCGCCGGACACACCAGAATGATGTCAGCCGATCTGGCAAGAGCAATGTGGCTTATACGACTTTCCTGATCAGCTGAAAGAAGATCACTATAAACAGCTTCACCACAGAGCGTTTCCACTGAAAGCTTTGTAACAAAAGCCTGCGCCGCCTCTGTCATGACAGGCGTCACGCCGTAAGATTTCTTTCGCAGGAGACGGGCAACTTCAAGCGCCTTGAAGGCAGCAATGCCGCCTCCTATCACCAGAAGAATCCGTTTTTTTCCACTCACTTCATCTTCGCGGGTCATGTACTCTCAAAGGCGCCAGCCTGAATGAATGGCGACAATCCCTCCTGAAAGATTTTTATAGCTGACATGCTCCAATCCAGCTTCCCGCATCATGCCAGCAAGCGTCTCCTGATCGGGAAACATGCGGATACTCTCGGCCAAATATTGGTAACTTTCTGAATCACCAGCAATCATCCGTCCCATGCGCGGAAGAATCTGGAAAGACCAGAGATCATAAACAGGGGAAAGTGCAGCAACCGCCACTTTGGAAAATTCGAGACAGCAAAAGCGCCCTCCCGGCTTCAGGACGCGCCTGACTTCCCGCAGGACAGCATTTTTGTCAGTACAATTACGCAGGCCAAACGCCATAGACACGCGGTCCATGGAAGCATTGGGGAAGGGGAGAGATTCCGCATCAACTTCCCTGACATCGATCCTATTGATCAGCCCTTCCTTAATGGCCCGCTCACGCCCCACTTCCAGCATGGCCGCATTTATATCGGACAATATCGCCGAACCACCGCCCCGCTTGAGCCAGCCGAACGTGATATCGCCTGTCCCTCCGGCCAGATCCAGCAGTTTCAGATTAGGAGCCGGTCCCAGTTCCGTGATAAAAATACGTTTCCAGATACGATGGATACCAAGAGACATTGCGTCGTTCATGATATCATATTTACCGGCAACACTTTCAAAAACATGCCGCACCAGAGGCTTTTTCTCCTCGCGGGGAACATTTCTGAAACCGAAATCCGTCATTTCTTCTTGTGAAGAGGCGGAATGAGAAGGGGGATTCAAATGATCACTGTCAGTCATAAAACCATCGTTAGCTTATCCTGATCCATTATGCCAGAACTGCCAGAAGTAGAAACCATCATGCAAGGCCTGATTCCCGTCTTGGAGGGAAGACGCCTTGAACATATTTCCGTTAATCGCCCTGATCTGCGGCAGCCTTTCCCGCCCGCTCTGAAAGTAAGCCTCTACAACCACAAAGTCCTGAAATTACGGCGTCGCGCCAAGTATATTCTGGCAGATATTGATAATGGATTAACGCTCCTCATCCATCTGGGGATGTCCGGGCGGGTTTTTATTGACTATCCCCCACTGGCGAAAACTCTGCGAAAACACGAACATTTCAGCATGGTAACTGATCAGAACGTCAAAATCGCCCTTATCGATCCAAGACGATTCGGAATAGTGAGTCTTTTCAGGACAAAAAAAGAAAAAGAGTTCCCACTATTACGTCACTTGGGGATGGAACCTCTCGCCGCCGATATACTCCCTTCGCAGGAACTTTATGAAATTTTCAAGCAGAAACGTTCTCCCATAAAATCCGTCCTTCTTGCTCAGAAACTTATCGCAGGGCTTGGCAATATCTATGTCTGCGAAGCCCTTTTCCGTGCAGCCATTAACCCGGAAAGGCCTGCCATAAGTCTGAGTCTTCCTGAGGTTAGTTCTCTGTGTGAAGTCATTCCGGCCATTCTGCGCGAAGCCATCAATGCCGGTGGCTCAACATTGCGTGATTATGTCAGAACAGATGGACAGAAAGGGGCCTTTCAGGATCTGCATCAAGTTTACGGGAAGGAGGGAAAACCCTGTCCGATATGTCCTGGTATGCCAGGATGCGCCGGAATCAAGCGTATCATGCAGGCGGGGCGCTCAAGCTTTTATTGCCCGAAAAGACAGCAATAAACTTCAATCCAGGGCAAAATCAGTGCAAAAATACTTGACGCCGCCCTTCTCTCAGAGTAGAGGGCAAGCATCATTAAGGCTCAATTTTTCTTAGAAAGAACCGGGAAGACACATGGCAAATAACCCTTCGGCTCGCAAGCGCATCCGTCAGAACGTACGCCGCCGTATGCGTAACACGGCTCGACTGTCTCGCATGCGTACTTTCGTGAAGAACGTCGAAAAGGCTATTCTGGCAGGCGACAAGACGGCTGCTGCGGAAGCACTGCGTGCTGCACAGCCCGAAATGCAACGTGCCGTAAGCAAGGGTGTGATCTCCAAAAACACGGTCAGCCGCAAGCTTTCACGCCTTTCACTCCGTATCAAGAACCTGGCTGCCTGATTTTCTGGTGCAAGTGTTTTTTTGAAGCATGCTCTCACTTTGTGAAAGCTATGTGATGCGCCCCCTTCACGGGGGCGTTTTTTATCGCTCTTTCCTCATAAAGCTGGCAAAAGGAAAATCTCTTGCCTACCGGAAAGGGTCAGATTAATCATACCAGTCAAGATCGAAGTTATGAAATGGAGTGGCGGCGGAAGGCGGTTCCCGGGGGACCGGTCAGGTGTTCTGCCGTCAGAAGAATTGGGGAAGCGGAGATACAGAAGATGGAAGAGACTCAGCTAAAGGAAGTCAGAACCTCTTCTGCACAGTCTCTTTTGGAGGCTGCATGGACTCGCGTGCGTGACAAACTCAAGAGTGAAGTCGGCGAGGTCGAATATCGTACATGGCTCCAGCAGATCGTGTTGGGGCCATTGGATGAGAATGAAATCGTCCTTTATATGCCATCGCGTTTTTTGAGAGACTGGGTGCGTGAACAATATGGTGAGCGCCTCCAGAGTCTGTGGCGCCATGAAACTCCCCTTGTACAACGCGTTGAACTTCAGGTCAGAAAAACCTCTTCCTCAAGTGAAACCTCTTCCGATGGAGAAGAAGGGGAGTCTGTCCCGGCACAGGAAGTGCCCCAGGAAAGTACGCCAGACACAACGCTTCTGCATCTTCAGGAAAGCAGAAATGATCTGGCCGCGCCACTGGATCCCCGGTTCACTTTTGACAGTTTCGTCGTCGGCAAGCCTAATGAATTTGCCTATGCCTGTGCCCGCCGCGTTGCCGAGAAGCCTTCGAGTCAAGGCTTTAACCCGCTGTTCCTTTACGGCGGCGTCGGCCTTGGCAAGACACACCTCATGCACGCTATAGGCTCCGAGCTTATCAAGACGGGAAATGTGTCCGTTGCCTATATGTCGGGCGAGAAATTCATGTACCGCTTTATTGCGTCCATTCGCTCGCAATCGACCATGGAATTCAAGAAGCAACTGCGTTCGGTCGATGTGCTCATGATCGACGATGTGCAATTCCTCATTGGCAAGGACAATACGCAGGAAGAATTTTTCCACACCTTTAATGCGTTGGTAGATGCTGGACGACAGATTATCGTTAGTGCTGACAAAAGTCCCTCTGACCTTTCCGGTCTGGAAGACAGGCTTCGTACAAGGCTCGGCTCCGGGATGGTCGCCGATATCCATGCAACAACTTTCGAACTGCGCCTTTCCATCCTTGAGGCCAAGGCCAGGGCTTCCGGCACACACGTTCCGGAAAAAGTAATGGAATATCTGGCTCACAAAATCACTTCCAATGTCCGCGAGCTGGAAGGGGCGCTTAACCGCCTCATCGCCCATGCTGATCTTGTCGGCCGTCCGGTAACGCTGGAATCAACGCAGGATGTCCTGAAGGACATGCTGAAGGCGCATGAACGCCGCGTCACGATTGATGAGATACAGCGCAAAGTAGCCGAACACTGGAACATCAGGCTGACTGATATGTCCTCCGCACGGCGTGCCAGGGCTGTCGCGCGTCCAAGACAGGTGGCCATGTATCTCGCCAAAAACCTGACAAGCCGGAGCCTGCCGGAAATCGGCCGGAAATTTGGTAATCGCGATCATACAACGGTCATGCACGCCGTGGCGCGTGTCGCAGAGCTTATGGAACAGGATCCATCCTTTGCAGAGAGTGTCGAGCTGCTAAAACGTATGCTTGAAAGTTAAACACGAGAGGACGACAGGCATTTCCATAGCTCGGAAAGTCTGTTAGAATCGAGAAAGTTATTTTACGTAAGGATCCGGGATTCAACATGAGATTTAAGGCTGAACAGGCACCTCTTTTACGTGCGCTTGCCCATATCCATGGCGTTGCTGAAAAACGCAATACAATACCCATTCTTGCCAATGTCCTGCTGAATTACGATGGCAACGTGCTCAAACTGACGGGCACGGACATGGAGATCGCCATCGTTGAGGAAATTCCAGCACCGGGAGGGGACGCTGGCTCGGTCACTGTCCCTGCTTCGGTCCTTTATGAAATTACGCGCAAGCTGGCAGGGTCTGAAGCCATTGAGTTTGAGCAGGAAGATCCTGAGAGTCCTCTGAAGCTGAAAGCCGGTCGCTTTGCCACAGAGCTGAACGTCCTGCCAGTGGATGATTTCCCTGCCATGGTAGCCGGAGAGTTACCCCATAACTTCACTCTTCCCGTGCACGTCCTGCGGACCTTGATTGACCGCACCAAATTCGCCATGTCGAACGAAGAGACGCGTTATTACCTCAACGGTATTTACTTCCACATCGGGAGCCGGGACAAGGAAAAGACTCTGCGCGCCGTTGCAACCGACGGGCATAGGCTGGCATTGTTCGATGCCGAGCTTCCCGCGGGAATCAAAACTATGCCCGGTGTGATTCTTCCCCGCAAGACGGTTGCCGAGCTGCGCAAGCTGCTGGATGAAGATGACGCTGAAGTGAATGTTGCCCTTTCTGATACGCGCATCCAGTTCAAAATCGCCTCTGTCATGCTGACCTCCAAACTGATTGACGGCACGTTCCCCGAATATGAACGTGTGATTCCACGCAATAACAAGCGCAAACTGCGCATTTCCAAACAAGCGCTCGGTGTTGCCATTGGCCGTGTTGCAGCTATCAGTCAGGAGCGCTCACGTCCTATTAAATTGTCTGTTGGACAAAATCATCTTACCTTGACTGCCACCAGCCCCGATCAAGGCATGGCGCAGGAAGAACTGGATGAAAATAGCGTGACCTATGAAGCCGAACCCTTGGAAATTGGCTTCCAGGCGCGCTATCTAACGGATATTACGGATCAAATTGACGCTGAAGCAGAGTTCTCCCTGGCTGATAGCGCGTCGCCGACCCTGATTCAGGATACACAAGAGCCTTCGGCCCTTTTTGTGCTGATGCCCATCCGGGTATAAGAGACCCTTATTGAGGCTTGACCGTCTTACCCTGACTGATTTCCGTAATTATGAACGCTGTGTATGGGAGCCCCAAAGCACCATCGCCGTTCTTACGGGAGAAAATGGGAGCGGTAAGACGAACTTGCTTGAAGCGCTTTCTCTTCTCGCTCCCGGGAAGGGATTGCGCAATGCGCTTCCGGCTCATCTTTGCCGGGAGGGAGCCGATCTATGGGGGGTGGCTGCACAGTTCAGCGGCCAGAACCAGTCTTTCCAGCTTTCAACAGGCTTGCCATCCGTCCCATCTGATGCACATCAGCGTACCAGAAAACGGATTTTCGTTCTGGACGGCGAGACTGTGCGTAACCAAAGCATCGTTGCCTCATTATTCCGCTGCGTCTGGCTCACACCACAAATGGACAGACTTTTTACCGAAAATGCCTCTGGCCGCCGGCGCTTTTTTGACCGGCTGGTCATGACGCTTTACCCCGATCATGCTTCCCAGATGGCCGCTCATGAACGCTCCGTCATGAGCCGTAACCGCCTTCTGTCCGACCCTCATTGCGACCCGCTTTGGCTTGATGCTGTTGAGGATTCAATAACACGTCATGCTGTCGCCGCCACAGCAGCAAGGTTGTCCTTTATTGAGCGTATGAACACCCTGTCTCTTTTTAATAAGGATTTTCCCGCTACAAATATCAGGATCCATTGTGAAATCGCGCACAGGCTCCAGCAATATCCTGCTCTTTCAGTGGAAGACTGGGTGAAAGAGAAGCTGAGGCAGGACCGCAAGAGTGATGCCCAGAAGGGCAGTACCTCTATAGGGGTTCACCGAAGCGATTTTTCCCTCCATGACCGCGCGACCAAACGCTCTGCAAGTCTTTCAAGTTCCGGTCAGCAGAAACTCATGCTTCTGGGCCTTGTTTTACATCATGCAGTTATGGTTGCCGAATTGTGGGAAGACAAACCTTTTATCCTGCTTGATGAGCCGCTCCTTCATCTGGATGATCGTAAGAGAATGGCGCTTCTCTCCAATCTTCAGGATCTGGAACATCCCGTTTTTATTACGGGAACAGAAGAAAATGACTTTTCTCTTCTGAAGGGAAAGGCAGATTTTTATAAAATCGTAAAAGGCACTATTAAGCCGTAAAACTGGCTTAATCACCCATAGTGCCCCCAGTAAATTCCGGCCATTTTTCAAGTTCCTGTTCTATCAAACCTTTTACCCAGTGACTGATGCTTATATTTTCGTAAGAAGCGATCATCCCGACCGTCTTCAGAAAGTCATGGTTGCAACGGACAAGTATTTTCTTCTGAGCATATCCCGTTGGCAAAGGCTCTTTATTGTCATGAGTTTGTAGATAATGCTCAACTGTCCTGGCCATAGCCGCTTCAAGATCATCCTTATGATGAGTTCTGAAAATAAAGCGTTCCTCAGTCCCCAGAAGCCTGCCAATATAGAGCTGCTCCTCGTCAATGTGGGTAATGCGGGCATAAAACTCCCGATAGCGCATAATCCTCATGATTTTGCGTCCTTTTTTTTCTGTCTCTGCAAGATAATTATTATTCCGTAATGAATAGAAAAGGAACAGCAAACTCAGACCATAGGAACAGACAAAAAGCCCAAGCCCCTATGGCCCAATAAAGCCGACCAACCCTTCTCTTATCCGGAAGTTTTACGTCATGAGAGGCATTTTTTGCCTGAGACAGCACGTCCCCAGACAAAAGAGAGGAGATAACAACCTGAAAACATAACCCCTGATGCCCCACGCCCTGACAGAAGCAGCCCTCCCGTACGAAGGGAAGGGGATCACGGCATATGCCCTTTCAGAACAGGAAGCAAGGGCAGGCCAAAATGCCTTTTGAAATGGGAAAATGGAGAGCAGGGTACAGCGATATTGCGCGCATCCCAGAGCCTTCAAGACACTGGAAGAGACGTTAGTAAACGTGCTAACGCGAGAGTCAGCCATGATCGTTCCTTTCTTGGTTAAAGGAATATTTGTGGTCAGGATCATTGAGGTGGCTTCAACACCTCTTTGATCCGCCCCGACGTTACCCCTTTCATTCAAAATCGGTCAAGCTGTTTTTTTGCTGATGTTATTTCATTGCGATAACAGAATAAAATAACAGGGCGGCGCTTATTTAATGATGGTCATGAAGAATCATAAGGGCACCAAGGGCCTTATCCCCCGCAGGAACCTTGCCCAGATTCTGTGAGCCACTACTAACCGAGCCATCGCTCCCGACTTCTCCAATCTGATGACCATTGGAATCGAGAACCCTATCGGAGCCATCAAAAGACGCGACAACTTTGCCATTATTGTCGCGAATACCCTGTGAATCAATAGTGCCTGCCTGATGTCCATAAGAATCCAGAATTCTGCCATTCTGGGTATCAACGGTCCCTAATGTTCCACCTGTATTACTGTAAACCCTACCCTGAGAATCAACCGTTGCTACTTCACTCCCATTATGGGTAATGGCATTCGGATTGGTATTTGAAACGGTAGCTGGCTTATTGTTGCTGTCAGAACTGTCATGCGATGAGCTACTGGAGGAATCACTGTTTGTCGGAGGGTCTAACGGTCTTAAGGGATATATTTTCCTGTGCTTAAGCTCTTCCGGATTAATAGGAAAAAAGTCTTGCCGCCACCCGCAACGTGGGTCCATTGAACAGAGCGTCACCAGATAAAGCGCGGTCGCTCCTTCATCATCCACGTCTATTTGTCCCGCCAGATTACTATTTGCGGCATCAAATTGATCTTGGTTTATCAGGCCTATAGTGGAAGAATCAGAAGCCAGCCTCACATAACCGCTCAAAAACACATGGGCAACGATCCTGTCGCCACTCATGACGTTACCCCGTTCATCATCGTAATAAAGCCCCTCGCTGATATCCCCCAGCGGAAGAGGTTTCCAGCCAGGAACCTGCATCTGCCCTTTAAGAGGACTACTCCATCGCTCATGCACAACCTTGCCGGTCTCTGCATCAATGATCTGTGTTGAACCGGGAGGCCTTATATAACCGGCATAAGATTGTTCGGTCATACCAACCGAAAGAAGCAGAAACCCTGCATGCATAAAGGAAAAAGGGAATTTCATGGTTATTCTCAATAATGCGTTCATAATAAGTAGATATTTTATCATGATTACGCGAAAAGACATCAGGATATTTCTATATTTTCCGTAAGGTGCACCTGAAACGACAAGGAATAGCTGGCACTCTCGAAATCTTCCGGGAAATATATCCCAATATTAAGGACGGATAAGGAAGGTCTCCCTTATCCGCCCTTAAAGGACTAATATTTTCAGCACAGAATGTCAGTCAGCAATAAACTTCTCTGAAAGACCGCTGCGCTCAGACCAGAAATAGACCAGAAGGCCATTTGCAACAGCGAACAGATCCGTCAATGCAACACCGATAAAGTGATGGCCGTCAAAAGCGCCAGCCCATGAAATCAGAGACATGGCCGTAAAATAGAACAGCATCCAGCCAGAATGTCGAAGATCCTCGCGCCACTGGCCAGAACAGCGCATGTTACGACTTGCGATCAGAACCACCTGGAGAACGATCAAAATGGGCATCAACCACTTCAATGTATTCCAACCTGTCCATAATACAATCAGGGTCGCGATGATAAAGGCACCCGGAGCAATCAGCCAAAAGCCTCGCAGGCGAAAAGGTCGCTCCAGCTCAGGATGACTCCATCTCAAGGAAGCCGCACTGGTCGGAGCCAGAGCATAGCTCATCATGAGGGAGGCTGAGACGACGGTAATCAGAGCTTCCCATGACGGGAAAGGCAGCGTCCAGAACAAAGCCAGCACGAAGGACAGATTCAGTCCCTGTTCAGGAACACCTGTATCCTTGCGGACCTGACGGAAACACTTCGGCAACGTGCCACTCTTCGCCCAGGCATAAATCACACGTGGCAAGGCTGAAACATAAATATTGGCCGTCCCCGTCGGTGACAATACAGCGTCAATCACAACAACAGCTGCCAGAAATCCCAGCCCCAGCATGATGGCAATATCATGAAAAGGCAATGGCAAGCGTGCGGCAATGCCCGTCCAGCCCTGAGCAAGAAATCCTTCAGGCAGACTGCCAATGAAAGCAGCTTGCAGAAGCATATAAACCAGAGTGGAAAGGGAAATGGAGACGAGCAAGGCGATAGGCAATGTACGTTGCGGGTTGCGTACTTCTCCAGCAACAGACAAAATAGGCGTCAGTCCCAGATAGGCAAAGATAATACCACCTGTGGAGATAGCCGTCTGCACACCGGAAAAGCCATGGGGAATAAAGCCATGTGAGATGAAATTAAAAGGCCTCAGCCGTGAAAGCAGCAACACAATCACCAGAGCCGGCACACAGAATTTGAAAAATGTGACGATATTGTTCACAAAGGCGAAAGTCGCGATCCCACGGCGATTAATGACATACAAGGCAACAAGAACAAGGGCCTGAACGAGCCAACCTGTCAAGGTTGGATTACCAGCGGCATCATGCGTCAGTCCCGGTATCCAGGCGCCTGCATATTGTCTGGCAGCCACGATTTCAATTGAAATCAGGCTGGAGAAGGCAATAGTTGTAATAACACCAATCAGGAAGCCGGCAATCGGGCCATGAGAAAGTTCCGGGTAACGAACAATTGCCCCAGGTATAGGCAGTGCTGCGCCCAATTCGCAGAATACCAACCCAAGAAGCATGACCGCGACGCCTCCCACAGCCCAGGAAATGAGGCTGGAAGGACCTGCAATATCGCCCACATGAGCCGCAGCAAACAGCCATCCTGAACCAAAAATACAGCCAAACCCTATCATTGTAAGGTCGAAGATTCCAAGGCGGCGCTGGAAACCCTCTGTCGTTGTCGACGCTTTCCTCATACTCATCACACTCAATCCTCTCTGACTAACGAGAGACTATACTGTTCTTATTCCGAAACGATCTGGAGACAGTGCTTCAGGAAGAAGATCTCCTTTCAAAAGGAGGGACGTCATGCGCTCGGCCGTAGTCGGCGCAAGGGTCAAACCAAGATGGTTATGACCAAAAGCAGCAAAAACGTGTGGCATACCGGCAATACCGCCCATCATGGGCAAGTAATCAGGCAAGGTTGGACGTGACCCATGCCAGCGGGAAAAAGATGACGCCACAGGCAACCCCAGAGAACGCACCTGATGCTCAAGATGGACCCATTTACGGGCATCTGGCGGAGCCTCTGCTCTGGTAAATTCCACAAAAGACGTTGCTCTCAGACGCTTGCCAAAACATGTCACCACCATGGAGCGATCTTCAAAGACGAGGTTCGGCAAGGTATAGGCCCCACCATGATCCCACTCAATATGATATCCACGCTCTGCGATTATCGGAATCTTCAACCCTGTCAGAATTCGTCCAGACGTTACGCCTCCGGCAAGAATGACGTCATCGGCGCGAAGCTGCCCTTCAGAAGTAGAGACCGAAACACCCCGTTCATCTGGAGCAATTCTTGTCGCCGTTCCATCACGCCAAATCCCACCCATTTCCCTGAAGCGACGTGCCAGTTGCACCAGAACGTCAGAAGGGGACGTCACATGTGCCGTTTCATCGTAATAAACACCTGCAACTATTGACATATTGAGCGCAGAGGTAATGGCATGACATTCATCTGCCGTCATTGGACGCGCTGTGACAGCCCCGTAATTGGCGCGTAGCGCTGTTTCAGCACGCTGGGCAGAATCCTTGCCTTCCCATATTTTTTTTGTCCCATCCCTGACGAGCACTGATTTCCCGCCTTCTCCCTCTGAAAGACACTGATCAAGTCTTTCCCATGCGGCAAGAGCGTCACTCTGAAGCCAACGCAAAGCCTTACTTCCCCGCGCTGCCTGACCAGGGAAACAGGCACGCAAAAAACGTACCGACCATGGAAGCCAGACCCCGATATCGCGAAAATTGAGCGATATCGGTCCTTTAGGAAAAAGCATGAACGGCATGGAAGCCAACATCGACCATTGCGACAAGGGGTCCACCTGCTCGGTCGCAATATGTCCGGCGTTTCCATAAGAGGCCGGATATTCGTCAGGTATTGCCAGAAGTGTCACAGTAACACCCTGCCGACGGAGGGAGAGTGCGCAGCAACGCGCCACGACACCTCCGCCAATCACAATCACAGATCTGTTGCTGAGTCGCGAATCCATTTTTCCGCATTCCCCAAAGCATTAACTTCCTGTATACATATATATAGTAGATATGAATCTACAATGTAAAATATATGTTACTACTTGTTCACAGTGAGTTGAGTGCTCACCCTCGGAAAAAATACTAGAATTTCCAGAGATCCCTGGTGATGAGCCTGGTCACACTCTGGAATAAGCCTGGTAAATCTTCTCCAGGGCGAGCGATAAGGAGCTTTTATGCGCCACACTTTTTTCTGCATTGACGGTCATACAGCGGGTAATCCCGTCCGCCTTGTTGCCGGTGGGGCCCCTCTGCTGGTCGGCAAGACCATGGGCGAGAAACGTCTCGATTTTCTTGCACGGTTTGACTGGATCAGGACTGGACTTTGTTTCGAGCCGCGCGGCCACTCCATGATGTCGGGCGGATTCATATACCCCCCAATGCGCGAGGATAGTGATGGCGGCATCTTGTTTATCGAAACATCCGGCTGTCTGCCCATGTGCGGTCATGGGACCATCGGTCTTGTTACATTCGCACTTGAACATGGCTACCTGACACCACGGACGCCGGGGAAATTACGTCTTGAAGTTCCTGCCGGCATGATTGACATCAATTATACCGAAGAGGCTGGTCGTGTAACGGCCGTGCAGATCAGGAATATTCCCTCCTATGTCGCCAAGACTGGTATTGAGATTACCGTACCAGGGATTGGCCCCCTTACTATTGATGTCGCCTATGGCGGTAATTATTACGCCATTATCGAACCTCAGGGAGCCTATAAAGGGTTGGATGAGCTGGGAGCCGCGCGCATCCTTGAACTCAGCCCTTTGATAAGGAAGGCGGTCAGGGAAAAATACCACCCTGTCCACCCACTTGATCCAGCCATTAACGGAGTGAGCCATGTTCTGTGGGCAGACAAGGATGTCACAGCCAAGGCAGGACGTAATGCCGTCTTCTATGGTGATCATGCCATTGACCGCAGTCCGTGCGGCACAGGCACATCAGCGCGCCTTGCCCATCTCCACCATAAAGGACTTCTGAAAGTTGGTGATTCCTTCATCCATGAAAGTTACATCCACAGTCGTTTCAAGGGCACCATAGAGAGCGAGACCGTTCTGGAAGGTAAAAATGGCCCCATCACGGCCATCATTCCACTAATTGAAGGACGTGCTGTTTCTACAGGTTTTAATACGATCTGGATCGATCCTGAAGATGTCTTCCAATATGGTTTTCAGGTCTCGTAAATTTCATTAATTCTGGGGCCATACAGGCAGAAACACTCATAATGTCCTGCCTGTATAGTTACAGCTTCTGACTTTCTTTCCTAGAAAGATAATCCTGTCAGGTATAAAGGCAAAACCGATAGATATCCCGGACTGCAAGACTCTCACATTATAATGATTATAGGTTCCAAAGCGTGAAATCGTCCTCCAGAGTCTTCTGGAATCTCTGAACTCATACGTGCTGTAGCGTTCAGTCTCTGGCAATTTAGACACTGGCATGTCTGGAATAATCCCGTTATATTGGGGGACATTTCGAGACCGTTAACCGGAGCAGTGCGCAGGCATGACAGAGACCCAGAACCAGCCAGGAAGCTCACCCGATGCTGAAGACTATGGAGCCTCTTCCATATCCGTTCTTAAAGGACTGGACGCTGTCCGCAAAAGGCCTGGTATGTATATCGGTGATACCGATGATGGTTCGGGCCTGCATCATATGGTCTTTGAGATCATTGATAATGCAGTTGATGAGGCTCAAGCTGGTTTTGCGACTTATTGCATCCTGACACTGAATGAAGATGGCTCGGTTTCTGTCCGTGATAATGGACGTGGAATCCCAACAGACCTGCATGAGGAAGAGGGGGTCAGTGCTGCTGAAGTGGTCCTGACCAAGCTTCATGCTGGAGGTAAGTTCAACCAGAACTCCTATAAGGTTTCAGGCGGCCTTCATGGCGTGGGCGCTGCTGTTGTCAATGCCTTGTCTGAATGGATGGAAGTCCGTATCTGGCGGCAGGGAAAAGAGCATTTCATCCGTTTTGAGCATGGTGAACGCGTGGCCCCCCTGTGTGTCGTGGGTGATTCTGATGAAGAACGCGGCACGCTGGTTACGTTCAAACCCAGTTCGGGTACTTTTACCAAAACGACATTCGAGCTGCCTATTCTTGAACGAAGGGTAAGGGAACTGGCCTTCCTTAATTCCGGCCTGAGAATCATCCTGCGTGACGATCGGGGAAGCGAACCGAAAGAAATTACCTTCCATTATGAGGGTGGCCTAAGCGCTTTTGTGAAATGGCTGGACAGCTCCAAAAACTCATTAATTCAACCTCCCATCACAGGCGAGGTTGAAGAAGCGACAAGTGGCATAAAGGTAGAATTCGCCCTTTCATGGAATGACAGTTTCCATGAAACAATGTTGTGCTTTACCAATAATATTCCCCAGCGTGATGGCGGAACACATCTCGCTGGCTTCCGGCAAGCCCTGACGCGCGCTGTAGGGAAATATGCTTCCGAGAACTTCAAGAAAGAAGCCTCTGCCCTGACAGGCGAAGATATGCGGGAAGGGATGACAGCCGTCCTTTCCGTCAAGGTTCCTGATCCTAAATTCTCCTCCCAGACCAAAGACAAGCTTGTTTCCTCGGAAGTGCAACCAGTCGTTCATTCTGTTGTAGCTGATGTGATCAGTCATTGGTTTGAAACACATCCTAAAGAAGCGCGAGCAATTGTCTCCAAGGTTGTTGATGCTGCAAGCGCACGTGAAGCTGCACGCAAGGCACGTGAGCTGACACGCCGCAAGGGTGTGCTGGATGTTTCCTCATTACCCGGGAAGCTTGCTGACTGCCAAGAACGTGATGCTTCAAAGGCTGAAATCTTTATCGTCGAGGGAGATTCCGCTGGCGGTACAGCCAAACAGGGACGTGACCGGCGTTTTCAGGCCATTCTGCCGCTGCGTGGGAAAATCCTGAATGTCGAACGAGCGCGTTTTGACCGCATGCTGGGTTCTGCCGAAATCGGCACGCTTATTACGGCCCTTGGTACAGGAATTGGCCGCGGTGAGGTAGAGCAGGGAGGTTTTTCAGCCGAAAAGCTCCGCTACCACAAGATCGTCATCATGACAGATGCCGATGTGGATGGCTCCCATATCCGTACATTATTACTGACCTTCTTTTTCAGACAGATGCCTGAACTTATTGAGCAGGGGTATCTCTATATTGCTCAGCCACCTCTTTATCGCGCGAAAAGAGGGCAGGAAGAACGCTACCTGAAAGATGATGCTGCACTGGAAGACTATCTCTTCGACAAGGCTCTTGCAAAAGGTTCCCTGACTTTCTGCACAAGACAGAGCTTTACGGGCGAGGCCCTGATGGCGGAAGTCAAACGCCTTTCTGTCATTTCCCATGATCTTCATGCCCTGTCATCGCGTATTCCTCTCTGGGTGGTCGAGCAGGCTGCCAATGCCGGTGTACTGACACCTGATCTGACACAAAGAGAGATTCACTTGACGAGCTTCCAGAATAGACTGGATGATCATTCGACAAAAAGTGAACGAGGCTGGAAAGTAACAACAGACGCCCATGGTCTGACATGTGCGCGTTCCGTCCGTGGCGTAAATGAAATTTATATGTTTGAAAATTCTCTCCTTCGTTCCGGCGAGGCCAGACGCCTTGCCGCTCAGGGGGAACACTTGGCAGAACTTTTTGAAAAACCCGCCATTCTGGTTATGGATGAAAAAGAAACGCAGGTTGCGGGACCAGGTGACCTGATCACGCAAATCCTGACTCAGGGGCGCCGTGGCCTGACCTTCAACCGCTTTAAAGGTCTGGGGGAAATGAATGATGAGCAGCTCTGGCACACCACTCTTGACCCTTCAACCAGGACGCTCTTGCAGGTCAAGATTGGAGATATTGAAGAAGCTGGACAGGTTTTTTCCACTCTCATGGGCGATGTCGTTGAACCACGCCGTGAATTTATCGTCGATAATGCCCTGAAGGTTGCAAATCTTGACGTCTAGGAAGCTGTCTCTCACTCGCCAGATTATGAAACTTGCCCTGCCGGGAATATGTCTGGTCGGGACAGCCGGGATCTGCGCTGCGCAGACTCCTGCCAAGGTGGTTGTGCCTTCGGCTAAAAAAGCGGCACTGCCTGTGGCAACCCCTTCAGTTCCTGACGCAGGTTTCGGGAAAACGAAAGACAGTGCTGTTACCCTACGTTATGCCGTTTTTGTGCATGGAATTCACGTTATGGATGCCGAAGGTGCCTATGTACTGCGTCCGTGGGGCTATGGCGGCAAGGCAAGACTTTATACAATCGGGCTCGCAAGCTGGTTTCTGAACATAAATATCTATGCGGAGACACAAGGGCATTTCGACGACAAAGGTTGGGCTGAGCCTCTGGAATATGACTCTCACGGTCTTTCCCGCAAAAAAGAACGTCATGCCCATATCAAGTTTGATCAGGACGGCCCACATCTTACTCTCCTGACACCAAAGGACCGGGAACGTGACCCGCTGCCCGAAGATAAACTGAAGTCCTCCATGGATATCCTCAGCGGGCTGGCGACATTGTTCCAAAGTCTGGCCGTAACAGGGAAATGTGACCTTTCCGGCACACTTTACGACGGGCTACGTCTAACTCATATCGAAGCGCATGGTCCTGTTGCTGACAAAATACCGACTTTGCATGACGCCTCCTATTCTGGGCAGGAAGCGCAGCGTTGTGACTTCATCGGTTATCAGATCGCCGGTTTTCCTAAAGATTCTCGCCACAAGAAGCTGCTCAGTACACCCCAGCCGGGCAAGGCATGGTTTCTGACGCTTAAGGACTACGGTATCGTACCCGTCAAAATTGAGTTTCATCACCCCAAGGTTGGCGATATCGAAATGGTCATGCAATCCACTCCAGCTACAGCTGAAATGGTAGAGTCTCCTCAAACTGATAGACCCTCGCATTAAGCGCATAACTTTCTTGAACAGCTATTTCGGAACCTGATTGATATGATGCCTTCATTAACCGCTGTTATTCTGGCTGCCGGGAAAGGTACGCGTATGAAATCATCGCGTCCCAAGGCCATGCAGCTTCTGGCGGGAAAAGCGCTTATTGCCCATTTGATTGATACAGTACAGACACTGACCAGTGATATTCTTGTTGTCATCGGTCCTGACATGCCCGAACTTGCGCAAGCTGCCGCTCCATACAAAACAGTTATACAGGCAGAACGAAAAGGAACCGGTCATGCTGCCCTCGTTGCTTCGGAGCATCTGGGGGATGATGGCGATGCACTGATCCTTTATGCTGATAACCCCCTCGTGACTGCCGAAACTCTCAATGCTCTGGTTAAATTGCGACGCGAGCATAACGCTCCATTAACTGTAATGGGTATGAACTTGCGGGATCCCTTACATTACGGACGATTGATCAAAAACGATAAAGGGACTATCGAACGTATCGTCGAATATAAAGACGCAACGCCGCAAGAACGAGCTATTACGCTTTGCAATGCCGGCATGATCTGTGCAAAAACGACCTCACTTAAAAAATGGCTCAGGACACTGACTCCCAATAATGCTCAGAACGAACTCTATCTGACGGACATTGTTGCTCAGGCTTCACAGGAAGGACCAGTTTTTTGCCTTGAAGCCTCTCCTGAAGAGCTCGCAGGGATTAACTCTCGAGCCGAACTGGCCGAAGCCGAACAAATTATCCAGAACCGCTATCGCCACAGGGCTATGGAAAATGGGGCCAGTCTGACAGATCCTGACAGCGTTTACCTAAGCGCTGATACCCTTATTGGACCGGATGTCCTTATTGAACCCCATGTTTTCATCGGTCCTGGTGTCACTATAAAAGAAGGAGCACATATCCGGGCCTTTTCCCATCTGGAGGGTTGTGTTATCGGGAAAGACGCTGTCGTTGGTCCCTATGCCCGCCTGCGCCCCGGCACAGTTTGCGAAGAAAGAACGCATATTGGTAATTTTGTAGAATTGAAAAATACAACCCTTGGCAAAGACAGCAAAGCCAACCATCTTACATATCTCGGCGATTGCGATATTGGTGACGATACCAATATAGGTGCCGGCACAATTACCTGTAATTACGACGGTCTTTTCAAACATAAAACATCTATAGGCTCTCATAGCTTTATTGGCTCAAATACGGTTATGGTCGCTCCAGTCGCAATTGGGAGGCATAGCGTTACAGCAGCTGGTAGCGTCCTAACCGAAAATGTTCCTGATGGCGCCATGGCGTTTGGACGTGCACGACAGGTCGTAGTAAAAGACCGGGGACTGGCCTATAAGCAGGCTCTCAAGGCCAAGAAGGAACAAAACTGATGTGTGGTATTTGCGGCGTTATTGGTCATCGGCAGGCAACTCCTCTGGTGTTTGAGGCTCTGAGACGGCTCGAATATCGTGGTTATGATTCCGCTGGTATTGCGACAATTTCCTCTTCTGGCCAGATCATGCGATGCCGGGCAGCAGGTAAGCTCGACAATCTGCAAAGAGCTCTTGAGGAAAGTCCTCTAGAAGGGTCTTTGGCCATAGGCCATACCAGATGGGCGACGCATGGGTCCCCAACCACAAATAATGCCCATCCTCACAAGGCCGGCAAGGTAGCGATCGTCCATAACGGGATTATTGAGAATTTTGCGACCCTGAAAAAGGAAATGGAAGCAAAAGGACGCCGTTTCGTTACAGAAACGGACTCTGAAGTCATTGCTCATCTTCTGGATTTTTATCTTTCAGAGTCTTATGATCCCAAGAAGGCAGCTTTTCAGACGTTGAAAAGGCTCGAAGGAGCTTACGCCCTTGCCATGATTTTTGAAGGTCATAATGACCTTCTTATCGGAGCCCGTCATGGAGCGCCCCTGGCAGTCGGTTACGGCGAAGGGGAAATGTTCCTGGGTTCGGATAGTCTTGCCTTGGCACCGCTGACACGCAAGATCACTTATCTTGACGATGGGGACTGGTGTGTCCTTACACGTAAAAATGTCGAGATTTTCGACTACAGCGGAACCAGGGTTGAACGCCCTGTGCAAATAACGGCCCTTTCTTCCGGTTCTATCGGGAAAGATGGTTTCAGTCATTTCATGGAAAAAGAGCTCCATGAACATCCCGCTGCTGTCGGACAAACATTAAAGCGCATAACAGACCCTGCAACGCGGCATATTGTTCTGCCGTCCATGCCGTTTAATCCTGCACAGCTGCCGCGCATTACCATCACAGCATGCGGGTCGGCCTATTATGCCGGCTTGGTGGGACGCTACTGGCTTGAATCCATTGCGCGTCTCCCTGTTGACAGCGATGTCGCTTCTGAGCTGCGTTATCGTGAAGTTCCCCAGCCCAATCAGGGAATGGCCCTGCTTATTTCCCAATCCGGCGAGACGGCTGATACGCTCGGCGTATTACGCTCTCTGAAGGCCCAAAAACAGCATATCGTTTCAGTCCTTAACGTGGAGCAATCCACAATGGGGCGAGAAAGCGATGTCGTGCTCGGCATGGATGCAGGACCAGAAATTTCCGTTGCATCGACAAAGGCCTTTACAGCACAACTAGCGGTCATTGCCGCCCTAACGCTCGAGTTTGCCCGTCTCCGTGGCACAATTACGGAGAAACAGGAGCAACATTATACGGAGCAGTTGCTGGATCTGCCCTCGAAAATAGTAGATGTATTGAGCAATATCGGACCGGTGAAGGCTATGGCGCGCCATATTGCCCAAGCCCGCGACGTCCTTTATCTGGGCCGTGGCAGCTGTATGCCCATTGCACAGGAAGGGGCACTCAAGCTCAAGGAAATCACCTATATCCACGCAGAGGCCTACCCCGCCGGAGAGCTAAAGCATGGCCCTATAAGCCTGATTGATCACACAGTTCCTGTCGTAGCCATTGCGCCTTCGACCATTCTGTTCGATAAAATGGTCTCCAATTTGCAGGAAGCAAAAGCGAGAGGAGGGCGTATTCTGGCTTTTACAGACGAAGCAGGAGCTGACCGGCTTGATAATATAGCCGATGAACTCGTCATATTGCCTAATGTCGATGCGTTCGTAGCGCCTATTCTGTACGCTGTGCCTGTACAATATCTGGCCTATGAGGTTGCCATTCTGAAAGGGACTGACGTCGATCAACCGAGAAATCTGGCCAAGTCAGTTACAGTCGAATAGGGTATATATTGCCCGCATCTCGGTGATGGACCTGAGTGGCTTTCTTACGGGAATTTTGCTGGATTTATTAGCGTATTTCGCGTCACTATTGATAAAATCAATCGTGCATATGCTTGTCAGCAGAGTAAATAGCGCCTAACTTCACCCGAGATGTAAAATAGGGAACAGATAATACCAACCAACGAACGATCATAAAAGATAAGGTAGACGATATGCCGAAGATCATGACGTTAGGTGAAATCCTCGTAGAATTCCTTGCTGAAACAAAAGACCAGAGCTTTGCTAAAGCAGGTAATTTTATCGGCCCTTATCCTGGAGGCTCTCCTGTTATTTTTATCGACCAAATCGGAAAATTAGGCTCACCTTGCGGGATTATTGGATGTGTCGGGCGCGATGATTTTGGTCGTCTTGTCATTGACCATCTGAAAAATGATGGCGTAGACGCCAATTTCATCAATATCGTGCCTGATAATACGACCGGAAGTGCTTTTGTCAGTCGCAAAACAGATGGTAGCCGCGATTTTATATATTACCTCACCAATACCGCCAGCGGACAACTTGACCCTGAAATGGTTACATCAGAAGCACTCTCTGATTGTGATATCCTCCATATCACGGGGACATCACTTTTCTCACCAAAGTTAATCAACGCGACCCGTAAAGCTATCGAAATTATCAAGGCCAACGGGAAAAAAATCTCTTTCGATCCCAATTTGCGCAAGGAAATGCTTGATATTCCTGGTCTATGGGGGGCCCTGATTGAAATCATGCAACAAGCCGATCTCCTCCTGCCTAGTGAAGGTGAGCTCAACCTTCTGCTTGGTTGCGATGATCAACGGCAGTCTGTGGAAAAAGCTTTCACGACCGGCAGAAACCTGAAGGAAATTATCGTCAAACAAGGGAAAAATGGCTGCCAGTATTATGGACGCAAGGGAAATTCACTTCATGTGCCGGGATTTTCTGTAGAAGAAGTTGATTCTACTGGCGCAGGGGACTGTTTTGCTGCTGCCTATCTTCATTTTCATCATGCACTTATGGATACAGAACAAGCTCTGAAATATGCGAATGCCGCCGGTGCTTACGCTGTGACAAAACAAGGCCCCATGGAAGGCAATACCACCCTGCAAGAGCTGGATAATCTCATCACCAGAAAGGCATAAAAAGCAGATATGTACAGGTGAGATGAGTCTTAATTTACTTTTTTAAGTCAAGAAATGGTCTTTTGCCCTTTAAGCTCCGTCTCATATTCTGTTGAAGGGCATTTTCCTATTGAGTGGAGGCCTGTCTATTCAGATTCCCAATGGGCCATCACCACTTTTATATACATCATACGTTGCCCGTTCGCCTTTCATGGCATACGTACTGGCTAAGTATCACCGGAACATGTTTTCTCTGCACTCCTTGCTTCGTGGTCGGAAAGAATCTCCGCAAATTCGAGGAAGCAAGTGGCTCTATTGAAGCCAGAGAAGCAGCCAATGACGTCGCTATATATGCTGAACGCGCAATCATAATGTCACCATCTGTGACATGGTGATTCTTCCCACTAATTTCGACGCTGTCTGATATCAAGGTTCCTGAAAATCATCAGTAGGGATCCAGCCTTCCTATTCCAGAAAGGCTGATTCTTTAATTTACAAAACACATAATAATCCCATCCAAATTTTTTATGAATGGAATTATGCAATATCATTACGCACACTATAGGAAATTCATATAGAATATAATACATAATTAATTTGCGAATATTATTATATAAATTATGTATTATTGAATTTTTATTTAAATTGTAAATAAATATATTTAAATAATTAATTTCTATATAAATATAATACAAAATTAAAAGATTACAAAAAAATGTTACTATAATAAATAATATTTTGATCACAGCCTTATATTTGTTAATTTTTATCTGAATATGACATATGTATTATTCTCATTATAAGAGAATTGTATTATGTCATTATCCATCAATGAGGAAACGTAAAGTGCGCAATAACAAGGTTATACAATTGCTCATCATGGCAATTGGTTTCTTAATCACATTACTTGGTATTTCCCTGATTACAGGAGGTCTGTACATCATATCGCATGGTGATACATGGGCTTATTTTGTACTAGGACTACTTCTGACAGGTGCTGGGATTGGAGTAATACTTCGCAGAGACTGGAGTCTATGGCTCTCACTGACAGTTTTTATCGTCAGTGTCCTATGGGCGTTTATGGAGGGGGGCAATAATTTCTGGCAAATTTTTCCGCGTATCAATGTCTTTCTCGTCATCGCGCTGGTTGTCACTCTCATCTCGCCATGGTTGTTGAAACGTAACGGCAATCCCGTTCTCAGCAACAGAAACGCTGGAGGGGTGGCAGCTATTCTGGCCGTTATTTTTGGTGGCAGCCTCTACGAAGTTTTTCAGCCTCATGCAGAAATTACAGCCACTGGCGAGGAACCAAAAATTCTTGAAGCTCAAGCTGGCGAAGAATTGGGGAAAGACTGGCCTGCATGGGGTCATTCACTGAACGGTGACAAATATGCCCCGTTTACACAAATCAATCGCCAGAATATCAACAAACTTAAAGTCGCATGGACCTATCGCACAGGTGAACTGGCCATTGATGGTGGTGAATATCAGGTCAATCCTATTAAAGTGGATGATACACTCTATATGTGTACACCTCTCAACAAGGTTATTGCTCTTGATCCTGTCAGTGGCAAGGAAAAATGGCGTTATGACCCCCATATAAAAATCACGGAAAGTAATAAAAGCTGGAAACGTTGCCGTGGCGTCAGCTACGTCGACCTGACACAACTTTCTTCACGAATAAATACGGAGCAGGGGAGCAACGTTACCACATGCCGCAAACGCATAGTCAGCACGACCAATGACGGCAGACTTTTCGAACTCAATGCCGAAAATGGCCAGCTTTGTACCGACTTTGGGGAGAATGGTTTTATTGACCTCAAAGAAGGATTGAATATCGCGTCTGAAGAAGGATCTTATTATCTCACATCTGCACCACTGGTTGCCGATGGCGTTATTATGGTCGGCGGCAAGCTCAATGACAATCTCTCGGTTGGCGAACCCTCTGGCGTTGTACGTGGATACGACGTCCAATCGGGCAAGCTGCTTTGGGCCTGGGACCCGTCACGTGGCGCTTCTGACAGCACGCCCCTTCCTCCCGGCCAAATCTATGCACCTGAAACCCCCAATTTCTGGGGCACGGCCGCGTACGACCCCAAACTTGGCCTGGCCTATTTCCCTACAGGCAATCAGACCCCGGATTTCTGGACAGGAAACCGTCATCCATACTCCAATGAGTATAATGACGCGATCGTCGCTGTTGATATCAAAACTGGTAAGGAACATTGGCATTTCCGCACAGCCAATATCGACCAGTTTGACTATGACGTCAGCTCACAGCCCATCCTCTATGATATGCCGCAACAGGATGGCTCAAAACGACCTGTTCTGATTCAAGGAACCAAGCGTGGCGAAATTTTTGTCCTCGACCGCCGCACAGGTGAACCCGTCGTTCCTGTTGAAAATCGTCCTGTACCAACTGACGTCATGCCCGGTATGCAGGTTGCAGATCATCAGCCCTTCTCGGCTCTCTCAGTAGGTGCGACGCCCCTGAAAAGTAAAGATATGTGGGGAGCAACAATTTTCGATCAGCTTTATTGTCGTGCCACGTTCGATAATCTTCGCTGGGAAGGACCATGGACCCCTCTCTCAGACAAAAAAGATACACTCATCTGGCCAGGCTATTATGGTGGACAAAACTGGGGCGGTGGCGCTTTTGATCCTAAAACCGGTATTCTCTATGTCAATGACATCCGCATGGCAATGGTGGGACGCTTCCTGAAACAGGAAGATGCCGCTCATGCCGGGCTGGCTCCCAGCACAGAAGGCGAATATTCCACTCAGACGGGCACCCCATGGGGCGTCGCAAGGAGAATGTTCCTTTCACCTTTGGGAGTACCTTGCTTCAAACCACCTTATGGATCTCTGACCGCTATTGATATCAACAAGCAGAAGAAACTCTGGAGCGTTCCCATTGGCAGCATCAAGGATGCTACAATGTATGGAATTTTCAAACATGGTGTTCATCCCAACCTTGATGTGCCCATCGGTATGCCCACAATGGGCGGGCCATTGGTTACTGCTGGTGGATTAACCTTCTTTGAGGGGTCTCTGGATTATTATCTACGTGCTTTTGACAACCTGACCGGCAAGGTTGTATGGCGTTCGCGCCTACCTGTGGGCGCTCAGGGAGCTCCCGTAAGTTATATGGGAGCCAACGGCAAACAGTATATTATTGTTGTTGCTGGCGGCGGCACGCGGACAGGCACAAACAAAAACCGTGGTGATTACGTCATAGCTTATACACTGGAGTAATGGCCGACGTCTTGAACATAACGGGAGCCTCTTTTAGAAGAGGCCCCTTGCGTCACTATATTGTGATTAAGGAAATATTTCGTAAATAGAGTATTCGTAAATAGAGTCCTATCCATAGCTTACGAATATGTTACTATATAAACAAATATCACTATTATTTTACCTGATACAATCATAGAAAATAGGATAAAATGATTAACTTTTCTCAAAAAGAGTATTAGGGTTCGCTCTGAATCGTATATACAGATTTCCAAAGGTTAACGTGTCATGTCTGTCTCCCGTAGGCAATTGTTGATCGCTCTCGCAACTGTACCCCCATCTGCATTGTTCCTTGCTCCTGCAATTGCCACCCCACAAAAGACAGAGACAGATAAATTCCTGAAAGTCAGTCAGGTCATTACAGGGAACCGGCACCTGAATAAAACCATTGCGCAACGAATCGAAAACACGCTTGAAAAACGTATCCCGGATTTTGCTTCCAGACTGGAATCACTGGCCAGCGTTCTTTCGGTATCTGGCGATCGGGACGACCTCCTCCGAAAACTTACAGCCAGTCAGACAGATTTTGCCTTTGAAATCGCCAAGCCCTGGTATCTTGGATTTATCGGCACTCCCAAAGGGGACGCCCTTAATGATGATGACGCGGAGTTCGTGACCTATCTACACGCTCAATCCTACGAACTGGTAAAGGATGAACTACCTCGCCCTGGTTATCCCCCCAAAGCGCGTGGCTGGTGGAAAATGCCTCCCCCTAATATGGAACCCGCCCAGATGCCTGATGATATCAGTGACTGGACCGTTCAGCAAAATGGTGCTCATGGTCATATTGTCGCCGCTGATGAAGAATGGCGGGCTTATGCCCTGGGCCAGACTGATATCAAGCCTTCCTGAAAGACAATAAACACTCATGGATAATTTTGATGCTGATGTCGTCATTGTCGGCTCCGGCTTCTTGGGGACATTTGTAGCGCTTGAGCTCCTCAATGCCGGAAAAAGCGTCATCATCCTGGAGGCTGGCCCCGAACTCGCCGACTGGAAGGTAACTGAAAATTATCGTTCCAGCCCCCGAAAGGGAAATTTTAATGATCCTTTTGGCGAGGTTCCCTGGGCACCAAACTCCCAGACAAAAGGATATTTTACCTCTGATTCTGGCGATGTAAGCAACCTTCCCGGGGGTACATTGCGCATTGCAGGGGGAACATCTCGCCACTGGACGGGATCAACATGGCGCCTTCTGCCAGAAGACATGAAGCTAAAGACATTGTACGGCGTAGGACGAGACTGGCCTGTTACCTACAATGAGCTTGAACCTTTTGTTACAGAGGCAGAATATTATATCGGCGTTAATGGCGTTGACTCAGATGACCAATCTGGAGGGCCATATTCTCATTATCCCCCTCGTTCCAAACCTTTCCCGCTTCCTCCTGAAGCCAAAAGCTATATGACGCAGTACATCCAGATGCAACTGGCTGAAGTCGGAATGAAAGTTGTTCACGCTCCCTGCACAAGAATTTCGCAACCTTATAAAGGCAGGCCGGGCTGTATCGGCAATAATATGTGTCAGCCACACTGTCCGATCGGGGCACGCTATTCCGGTATTATGTCACTGAAAGACGCCACAGACAAAGGTGCACGGCTGATTACCCATGCCGTTGTTGACAGAATAATCAAAGGTGAGGGAAACCGGATCAAGGCCTTGTCCTACCAGACTCCCGAAGGAGAACGTAAAACAGTAACGGCGAAAAAATTCGTCATTGCCGGACACGGTTATGAAACACCGAAATTGTTACTCCTTAATGATATCGCCAATAGCTCTTCCATGGTCGGCCGTAACCTGATGTGCCATCCAGGGCTGAATTTCAGTTTTCTCGCTGAATTGGAACTCTGGCAGGGACGGGGACCTTTTATTAGTGGCGCCATTCTGGACCGCCGTAACCTGCCCGACCGGGACAAGCTCGCTTCTCTCCATTACGATATCCTGAATATAAACTGGACGACAGAGATAACCGCAGAGCTATTGAAACGCAAAAAATGGCTGGGTACATCCCTGGATGAGAAAATCCGTCGTGATCTGTCACAATATATCTTCATCCAGAGTATGGCGGAAGATCTTCCTGAACCCGGCAACAATGTAACCATTAACAGAAACTGGAAGGACTCCCTTGGACTTCCCGGACTTCACATTCATTACCGCCTGAATGATTACACACGGGCCCTGAAACTTCGTATCGAAAATGATTACGCCAATATGCTGCGGGCCATACGGGGGGACCGTCTCAGCCCTCCTCAAAACTGGAACGCTGAAGACCATATAATGGGAACTGTCATTATGGGTGATAATCCAGCTGACTCTGTCGTGGACAGAAACCTGCGCACCCACGATCACGAAAATCTCTTTCTCGTAACAACAGGCGTATTTCCTTCTTCATCCTCTGTAAACCCGACACTCACCGCTATGGCACTCGCCATAAGGGCTGGCCGCCTGATTGCCGGGGAGGTCTGACATGCGCCTGCTTCTCGCGGCCACGGTGGCAAGCACTTTTACAGCAATAATCACCATCCTATACCCTGCCCATGCTAGTGAAGCCGATGCAAGTCTCGTCAAATATGGTGAGTATCTTGCTATTGCCGCCGACTGTAGTGGATGTCATAATTCTGCAACCAAGGGCCTTATGGCGGGAGGGCTTGCCCTGCATAGCCCTATGGGTGACATATTCGCTCCCAATATCACACCTGATAAAAAGACAGGAATTGGTTCCTGGAGTGAGAAGCAATTTGCTGATGCCTTACGCCGTGGAATCTCCCCAACGAGGGGATCACTTTATCCGGCCATGCCCTATACAGCCTATAATGGGTTGATTGATAAAGATATTCATGCCCTTTACTCCTATTTTATGCTCGGCGTACCTGCCATCGAAAATGCGTCCAAAGAAACACATTTGCCATTCCCTTTTTTCAGGATAGCCCTGCCTGTCTGGAACTATTTCTATAACCGGCCTTACAAGATCAAGGTCAGAAAAAGCTTTCCCCAGCTCGAACGAGGGCGCTATCTTGTCGATCATCTGGCTCATTGTTCAACATGTCATACGCCACGCAACTTCATGTTGGCAGAAAGACAGGATGCCTATCTGGGAGGGGGGAAAGTCTGGCCCTGGACAGCTCCGAATATCACACCTTCAGAGCAGGGAATTGGCGAATGGACAACCAAGGATATAAGACTTTTTCTAACAGAAGGACATAATCAATATGCTGTTGCCGGTGGTGACATGGGACTGACTGTACAACAAAGTCTCTCTCATCTCACGGATGATGATATCTATTCCATAGCCCTTTACTTGAAATCTATTCCGGCTTACACAAATTCTCCCGATCTGGATAAAGATCCTCCTAAGAAGGCCTCCCTGTCACAACCGGTTACTGAACTCCAGTTCAACACCGAACAACAGCTCGATGACCAGTCTCTTGATGGCAGCCGTCTCTACCAAGCCGCCTGTTCCTCCTGCCATGGTGTTTATGGAGAAGGCTCCCAGGATGGCGAACATCCTTCTCTATGGACAAATGACACTATCAGGATGAAACAGCCCGATAACCTGATCAATATTATTTCTTACGGTGTGCATTACCGTGGTCTTGATCAGGAACATGCCATGCCTGGTTTTGTCGCCAAACTTAATTCTGCACAAATTGCCAGTCTGACAAATTATGTTCGGAACGAATTTTCTGGCCAGTCATCTCAGGTCACAGCAGAATATGTTAAAAAATTATCACTTTATGAAAATAACGATTATTTCATCATTAAATATGTAAAAATAATCATTATTCTCGCAATAATGTGTCTAGCGTCTCTCATAACATCAGTCCTATTCTGGATAAGAAGAAAAGGAGGATAATGACATGAAAAAAACTGCTTTTGCGTTGCTTCTTTCAGCCGCTTCTTTCGGATCAGCCTATGCTGCATCAGGCGTCGTCAATGTCCCGACCATCAGCTCCACTGTCGCCACAAAACTGGTGGCTGAAGCTGTTCAGGTCTGTGCGGCCAAAGGTTTCCCTGTCTCGTCATCCGTTGTAAATGCCGCAGGTCAGCGTATCGCTTTCCTGCGTGGAGATGGCGCTCCCATGGACACCGACCCGGTATCGTTCCGCAAGGCCTATACGGTTTTCTCCTGGGGAACAGCAAATCATAAGACAACGACCAGCCAACTACAGGATGCCAAAATTACAGGTCCTGCCGATGGTTCCATTACAACAATTGCCAAAATGCTGGCTCTTCCCGGCGGCGTTCTGCTCCAGGATTCTAACGGTGTATCCATCGGGGGAATCGGTGTCTCCGGCGTCCCTGATGGCCATATAGACGAAGCCTGTGCACAAGCTGCGATCGCAAAATATAAAGATCAACTTTAATAAGGTCCGAGGGTTCCTTCCCACGCCACGTTAGTATCCTGCTCAAACGAGCTGAAAGTGTCTGCCTAGCCCGCCTTCCTCCAGGAGGCGGGCTGTTTACTTGGAGGCAGGTTTTGCCAAAACGCCCTTTATTTTCTCTTTAATAAAAGAATTGAACTCTCTGCCAATTTGTCCGACTATGCGCGCCACCGGATCATGCTGATGGAGCCATATTGTCGTGAGCAGCGAATTGTCTCATTTTTTCGAAACACTGACCGCATCCGGCTACCAGGGTGATTATAGTGCGGATTATCCCGAACGCCTGATAGCTGCAACGGACAATTCCATCTATCAGCTCCAGCCCCAGGCTATTCTCTATCCCAGGACAGGCGAGGATCTCGCTCTTGCTGTCAGGATCGCCGCACGTTACCAGTTACCATTAACGCCGAGAGGAGGGGGTACCGGAACAAACGCCCAGTCCCTCACGGCCGGTATCGTCGTGGATGTTTCACGCTACCTTGACAAAATTATCTCATTTAATGCCGAACATGAAACCGTAACGGTCCAGCCTGGGGTCATCCTTTCACGCCTGAATGCTTTTCTGAAACCCCATGGCTATTTCTTCCCGCCAACCGTTTCGACTGCGAACAGGGCGACAATTGGCGGTATGATCGCGACAGACGCATCAGGAAAGGGTTCTCGCCACTATGGCAAGACCTCTGACTATCTCGAATCCATGAACATTATCCTCTCTGACGGCGAGGTTTTTGACGCTAAAATTTTCAGCAAAGCGGAAACAGAACAACTTCTGAAAGAAAAAAGCAGGGCAGGGAAATGCTGCCAGGAAATAATCCGCGTCATCAGAGACAATGAATCTGAAATTGAATCTGTCTTTCCCAAAATGAACCGAGGACTGACCGGCTATAACCTGCAACGCGTTCTCCTGCCTGACGGCTCCTTTAACCCTATGCGGCTCCTCGCCGGTTCAGAAGGGACATTGGCCTTCACTCAGGAAGTCACTTTGAAAGTCAAGGAACTTCCACGTTTTAAACGCCTGGTCGTCATACGGTACAGCACGTTTGAAACAGCTCTCGCCCATATTGAGACCTTGCTCCAGGCAGACCCTCTCGCCATAGAAATCCTGGACGACCGTGTGCTGGATACTGCACGCGATGATATCTCATGGCAGAGCATCGAACCTGTTCTGGGAGGACCGTCCCCGTGTCCGGTCAATGGACTGAACTTCGTCGAGTTCGTCGGTGATGATCTTGCAGCTTTACAGGCCGGTATGGCGCAAATCAAAACACTCTGCGAGGGACAAAAAGATATTATTGATTTCAGGCTTGTCGATGATGAAGCCCTTATTGAAAAACTCTGGTCCCTGAGAGCTTCTGCCGTTGGCCTTTTGGGCCGCCCTATAGGAGACAGACAGGCAATTCCCTTTATCGAAGATACTGCCGTACCTCCACAGGCCCTTCCTGCTTATGTGAAAGAATTTCGTGCTACTCTGGATCAGTATCATCTGAGTTACGGCATGTTTGGCCACGCAGATGTAGGTTGTCTGCATGTCAGACCCTTCATGAACATGCTTTCAGCACAAGAGCGTGCTTTGATCCGGCCCATGTCAGAGAAACTGGTTGCACTGACAAAAAAATATGGTGGCGTATTATGGGGAGAGCATGGAAGAGGGGTCAGGGGTGAATTCCTGCCTGTCTTCTTCGGTGAAAAATTATTTCCTGAACTATGCCGTATCAAGGCAGCCTTTGATCCCAATGATCTGTTTAACAGGGGAAAGCTCGTTCCACTGAACGAACATAAAGTCATCAAAATTGACGAAATGCCATTGCGTGGAACTTTTGATGAACAAATCAAACCTTCATGGAAGCAAATTTTTGCCAAGGCCATTAACTGTAATGGCAATGGAGCCTGTTTCAATCAGGAACCATCCTCGGTCATGTGCCCTTCCTACAAGGCAACAAAAAACCGTCTTTACTCTCCAAAAGGTCGGACCGCACTTCTGAAAGAATGGCTGCGCCTTAATTCACTGCCGCAAAAATCTCCCGACAGAAAGCAGATCAGGCCTCTTGAAAAGACTCTGAAACGCTCTCTCTCTACCTGCCTTGCCTGTAAGGCCTGTTCCTCGCAATGCCCACTAAAAATTGACATTCCGCAACTGCGTTCCCTTTTCCTGCAACAGTTTTACCGTTTTCGTCTGCGTCCAATCAAGGATTATGCTATCGCTTTTCTGGAAACTTTCCTGAAAATAGGACGCGTTTATCCTGCTTTAAGCAATAAAATTCTTGGCAATAAAACCAGTAAAATGTTGCTCAGCCTTATAGGACTGGTCGATATTCCACGCTTCACTCCTGTCAGACTGCCTGAATCTGCTTTTCTGACAACTGCATGGCTATCCGAAGAAAACTCGCGAAAACTGCTTATCCTGCAAGACAGCTATACGAGCAGTTTTGAAGGGCAGTTAGTAGAAGACAGCTATTTTGTCTTCCGAGCATTGGGCTATGACGTCAAAGTCTCACCAGTTTGGGACAATGGCAAAGCATGTCATGTCCTAGGGTTCAGATCACTTTTCGCGCATGCTGCACGGGACATGATCGCAAATCTCCGTCCTGTCAGCGAGAACGGTATTCCCATTGTCTCTCTGGATGCCGCTACAGGGCTTATGTTCCAGAAAGAATATAGGGAAATTGGAAAAAATGATCAGATTTGTGTCCAGAGCCTGGAAGCCTTCCTGCTGAAAGAGCTGAAAGACCACCCACCCGTGTCCCTGAAAACAGTCTCGGCCATCAAGGAAAAAACGCTTATCCCTCATTGCACAGCTCAGGCCCTGACACCCGAGACAGGGACACAGTGGTGTGAGGTTTTTGCTCTCTTCGGGCTAAAAATGAGCATCAAGCAGACAGGATGCTGCGGAATGGCCGGACTGTTCGGTCATGAACGAGACAATGCTGCTCTTTCCAAAAAGCTTTTCTCCCTGAACTGGAATGATCTCGTCACGCCAGACACTCTGGCAACCGGATTTTCCTGCCGTTGCCAGACAAAAAGGATGAAAGGGGCCAAATTGCAACACCCCATCGAAGTTCTGCGCAGCTGTCTGGAAAAATGACGCAAAGATAATCTTTTCTAACCCATTTTAAACAGAAGATTATGATATAAAATTCCGACTTCGCATCGTTAACCACTTGTATAAAGAGAACTCACAATGGAAACAGGACTAGCGGCTATCATCTTAACGCTTGCTTTCCTGCTTTTCCTTGTCAGTCTTGTTCAGCCTGTTTCCAAGAAAATTCATATGCCCGATACGGTGTTGATCGCCATTATCGGTATCGTTCTTGGGACAGTCTCGTCAATTATCGTCAATTCCATGGGGCTCGACCTCTTTGAGGGTGCCGCAGAAACGCTCATTTCCTTCCCGATCAACAGTGAAGGATTCCTGCTGATTTTCCTACCCCTGCTGGTATTTCAGGGAGCCATGAACATAGATGTGCGCAGTCTGGCGCATGAAACAGCTACTGTGCTGTTGCTGGCCGTCGTCGCCGTAGTGGTTTCAACAGCCACAATCGGCTTTGCGCTTTATCCATTTGCGCAGCAATCACTGACAGTCTGCCTCCTTCTTGGAGCTATCGTCGCGACGACCGATCCTTCTGCCGTGGCTGGGATATTTCGTGAAATAGGGGCTGCCGCCCGACTGAACCGTCTGGTGGAAGGGGAAGCCCTCCTCAATGACGCTGCCGCCATCGCTATATTCTCTATCCTGGTAACGGCTCTGACGGCGCACCACCAGATTCATTTTGAAGAAGCGATTATTGATTTCTTCAGCGAATTTGCTGGTGCCATAATTGTCGGCATTGCCATGGCACGACTGACTTTGCTGGTGATCTCGGCCATTAGCGGCTTTTCTGCCGCCGAAGCCACATTGACCGTCGTCCTGCCTTACGCTGTTTATATTTTATGCGAAAATATGTTCGGCTTTTCGGGCGTCGTAGCCACGGCCTCCGCCGGACTGACAATTTCGGCCTATGGCCCTTCGACATTCAGGCCACAAATCTGGAGTTTTATCAAGGGACTATGGGAGCAGCTCGTCTTCTGGGCCAGCTCTCTCGTCTTTATCCTCTCCACAATGCTTGTGCCGAAATTGATGTTTGGCCTGACCAAATGGGATTTCGTTCTCATCCTGATCGTGACCATTGCCGCTTTGGTCGCACGTGCTGCCGTAATCTTTGGTCTCCTCCCGCTTCTCAGCCTCACGCGTCTTTCTCCCCCCGTCCCAACACGTTTCAAAACAACAATGGTATGGGGAGGGTTAAGGGGGGCCATTACTCTGGCGCTGGCGCTGGCAGTCACAGAAAACCCCAATATAAGCGCACCGATTACACATTTTATCGGGATTGTCTCAACAGGTTTCGTCCTGTTTACCTTGCTGGTCAATGGTATGACACTGAGATGGCTTGTCCTGTCCCTAAAACTGGATCAGCTCTCTCCGGTCGATGAAGCCATGCGTCATCAGATTATCGGTATCGGACTAGGGCATGTCGCTAAAAAGGTTGGAGAAATCTCCACAGAGCTGGGTTTTCCCAAACGTACGACCAATGGCGTCATAGGCCAGCTCGAACGTCGTGCTGAAAAGGAAAAAGCCGCTAATGACTTCGAAACAGCGTTAAGCGACCGTAACCGCGTGACGGTCGCCCTGATTACGATTGCGAACCAGGAACGCTCCATCCTGCTTGATTTTTTCCGCATGCAAGGACTTTCCAGCCGCCGTGTTATGGAAACATTGTTACGCACGGCCGAAGCCATGATTGATGGAGCCAGACTGGAGGGACGTTATGGCTACGTCCGGGCACGCAGAAAGCGCCTCAGTCCCTCCTTGCGCTTCCAGATCGCCCAGTTCCTGCATCATCATTTCCATATTGACCGCCCTCTGATGTATTGCATGATGGAACGTTTTGAAATGCTCATTATCGCCCATCTTGTCTCGACATCGCTCATACGCTTTGTCCATGAAAGAATGGAACCTATTCTGGGAATGCGTATTACAGAGATCGTGTCTGAAATTCTTGGTCGTCAGGGAAAGCTGATTGATGACGCCCTTGAAGCGCTGAGATTACATTATTCAGGTTATTCCGAGGCACTGGAAAGCCGTATCCTGCGGCAAGTCGCTCTTCGTTTCGAAGATGATGAATATAATACTCTTGCCCAGGAAAACCTCATTTCTGATGAGCTATTACGCGAGCTGCATAAATCAATTGAGCGCCACAAGGCACGACTGAACACGCCCTTACGCTTTAATCTGCGCAGCGGCATTGAGCAAAGATTAAGGGCTTTTCATGCCTTTAACGGAGTGCCCGACATGGCCCTGCACAAACTTGCCGACAAGGTCTCAATGAACTTCCTTTCGCCAGGAGAAGTTCTTTTGAGAGAGGGGCAGAAAATCAATACTATCTATGCTCAGGTTGCCGGTATGATGGAGTTTCACCTTGATGGGAAAGATCTGAAACTGGGGGCGGGTGACCTGATTGGCGCTGCCAGCCTGCTCCATGGAGACCGCATGCCTGCAAGCATTCATTCGTTGCAGTTTTCGCATCTTCTGGCCATTCCACGTCCGGTTTTTGAACAGCTTATGAAAGATTATCCCATCATCAAACGTCAAATTCTCAAACGGGACTATCTGCGCATGAACGGGAAACTCATCCCAAGATCTATCACGACCACCTCCATAGCACAGAGCGAGGCCGCGTAACCCGAATTTCATCGCTCTTCCTGCGGCATAAGAAGCCGCCTGCAAAACAAGGCACAGAGCAGGAAAATCAGAGTGGCAAGAAGTGCAGCTGCACCATGCAGAAGCCAGAATTCTGTGCCGGGAATTCTGGTAACCAATGTCGCCAGTTTTCCAACAAGCAGATTGGAGAAAGCCAAATGAAGTGTAAAAAGTGATACAAGGAGGGTATTAACCGCCATAGGCGCAATACGTGAATAGAGAGCCATCCCAACAGCAAATACCATGGAAAACCCTATATCATTGATTGTATGAAAAGCGACGCCCCACCATAAATTAATACTATGCAGAGCCGGGTAGAGCGCCTGTGCCAACGCCAGACAAACAGGGCCGAAAGCAGCAATCAGGCTTCCCCAGAAAACTTTCCAGATTTCCGGAACAGCATTATGACGTTTTTCAAAAGCGCGCCAAAACCATAAAACCGCAACGGCCGTTACGGAACTTATGAGGCCATCCAGAGAGAGAAGAGTGCTGACAGGAAAATCATACCCCCAGAACGTGAGCTGATAATGTTCCTTGCCCCATAAGAGATATCCCGCAAAAATTTCTTCATTGGGAATAGCGCCTATGGCAAAGATAAACACGAGAATAATCAGCAGAATAACGCGCTTCTTCTCCATTATTGAAAGAGAAGGGGATTTCCCTCTGTGAGACACCCTTGTCGTTTCAGGTGGAAGCCATTGTCGTCCTGCCAGATAACAGACCAGCCCCAACGACATGCCGGTTCCTGCGCATAGAAACCCCCAATGCCAGGCAATTTTTCCCAGGAAAGAGCAGAGAAGAGGGGATATGATAACGGCTACCTGTACCCCCAGGGAATAAAGCTGATAGGCGTCAGCGCGTCGTCTATCGTCCTGTGCATAAAGTGCCCCTACCTGCGCCTTCATGCTCCCACTGCATCCATTACCGACAAGAAGACAGAGAAGAGCTACGACAAAACTGCTTTCAAAACTCATCAATCCATGGCCGAGAGTCATTAATAGCGCGCCTATAATAATAATGCGCGTCCTTCCAATATAACGGTCGGCCAGAATGCTTCCCAAAAGAGGCAAGGCCGCAACAACAGCCATAAAAAGCCCCATAATACTGGCAGCCATGGCCGGCAGGCCAACAGGAGCATAAATTGTCCTAACAAGGGAGAGAAGAGGGGTCATACCCCACACATGCACGCTATGTTCAGACCGCAGGATGTAATCCTGCATATAAATCACAAGCAGCGCCAGCATCCCGTAAAGAGAGAATGCGACCCATCCCTCTGTCAGGACAAGCACCCATAATCCTTTGGGATGCCCCCATAAAGTTACTTCCGAAGGCAGGCGATTTTCTCCAGCAGTGGGTAAATCTTCAAAAGTCTGGGTCACGGAGGTTCTGTTCTTTCACTAAGCTTAAAACAATAAAGTAAGAAATATACAAAGTTAAGAATTGTTATGATAATTATTCTTAACTGGCATTATTTCATTATTCGTGATTATTTTATGGACAGGAAAATGATTTAGTTTTATACGTATGTGAAAGGCCTCCTTGGACTTGGGGCTGTATCCATTATATAAAGAGGGACTATTATGGCTATTAAAGACCCAAAGGTCATTGAGCATCTGAACACGCAATTGACCAATGAATTGACTGCAATCAATCAGTATTTTCTTCATGCTCGCACTCTGCAACATTGGGGTGTAACGCTTCTCGGCAAAAAGGAATATGCCGAATCTATTGAAGAAATGAAACATGCAGACCAGTTGATTGAGCGCATTCTTTATCTCGGTGGCTTGCCGAATGTGCAGCGTCTCAATTCCATTCTAATTGGTCAGTCCGTTGAAGAAATTCTCAAATGTGACCTGAAGCTGGAAGAAAAGGCTATTGCCGATCTACGAGAGGGAATAGCTTATTGCGAACAGGTGAGGGACTATGTGTCCAGGGATTTGCTTCTGGACATTCTGAAAAATGAAGAAGAACACGAGGACTTCATAGATCGCCAGTTTGATCTTATCAAACAGGTTGGTATTGAGCGTTATATCCATAAAAACTCGGCACCAGCCCATGAAGAAGAATAAAGTCTAACTGACCTCTTGGTGGACGATACAGGCTGCGGCCCTGTCATGGGGTTGTAGCGGGTATAATTCCACAGGCGCGCTGCTCATGCTGGCGCGCCTTTTTTGTAACTCTTCCCTAAAAAGACATTTGACGTTCTTCAAGCAGTTACCGCATCGTACCTGGCAATTCTTGCGCGCATAAAGATCCGTAAGACGGGAAGCTCCATCATCAATCACAGCCGTGATATCACGGTCTGACAAGCCATTACATGAACATATGATCATAGGAACATCCTGAGACTGAAACCCATCTTTCTTATAAGTAGTGCAATTGATAATTGTTCTCAAGAATTTTTAAGAGATTTTTGAATTTTTTAAGAAATTATCAATAGACATAAGCAGGAGGACCATCATACATAGGCGCACGTTGGAAAAAACACTCTCCAGTCTGTTATCTCCGCTATGAGTTGGCATAATATATATTATACGACTTATATCCGAAGGGGCTTACAGAATGTCTCCGGAGATTGACTTTCCCCCCATAAACTCTTCAATAATCAAAATCGCCCAATATATATTATGCCAACTCATAGCAGAACCACACGAAAAAACCACGCTAATTTCTTTCTTGCTATCCAAAGTGATTAAGTGGCCCTCGTGATGCCACAAGACCTAACTGATCTGCCTTGAGTAAACTTCCATAAAGATAAGACTTGGCACGTTCAACCGCTTCATAAATATTGCAAGAACATAAATAAAAAGCTAGTGCCGCTGAAAGCGTACACCCAGTACCCCGTCCATGTTCTGTCTTTATACGAGGTGATTCAAACCAATATTCCTGCCCTTCTGGTCCTCTAAGCAAATCTGGGCTCACTATTTCACTTTCAAGATGTCCGCCTTTCAACAATACCCAGAAAGCCCCCAGTTTTCCAAGAGACGCTGCATGAACACGCATCTCATCACGATCTCTTGCAACTGCACTATCAAGCAAAGCAGCACTTTCTGCCAAATTGGGCGTAAGAACACGCAAATAAGGAAAAAGCTTTTCTTTTAAAGCAGGAATAAGATCACTTTGCACCAAACTCTGCCCAGCACTGGCCTTCAGGACAGGATCCATCACAATAGGAGGCAGTTTTTTTTGCCGAGCAAGGAAAGAAGCCAGTGCCGAAACAACTTCCGAATTCGGAAGCATACCGATTTTGATAACAGAGGGAGGAATATCTTCTTCCACACATTCCAGTTGCGCCATTATCATGGAAAATGATAGCGGCCAAATATCGCTTACATAGCGGCTATTTTGCGCGATGATAGCCGTCGGCACAGCAAGAGCGTATCCTCCCAGTGCCGAGACTGTCTTGACATCAGCCAGAATGCCAGCCCCTCCGGTCGGATCAGTCCCTGCAATAGTTAAAACGGTTGGTATCGCGGCTCTGGACTCGGCTTTATTCATCACGTAATGCTCTGATGCCTCATCGCCATGAGGGCCAGTCTGTCATACCCATATGTATGAAGATGCGAAGCTGCACGATTGGCTCTTACTCCACTCTGGCAGCAAATTACAATTCGCTCATTTCGTGGGAAATCCCATTTCTCCAAACGCAAAAACCGGTCCAGAGGGATATGATACAGATGAGGATGTATTATTTCTGGTTGTTCATCAGGATGACGCACATCGACCAGTATGTCATCAAGCCTTAACTGACTGTAAGCAAGAAAAGGCCATGCTTCTTCCGGTTCCTCGGCTTCCATAAAGGAAAAAGAAGTCATACGCAGATTTTTAGCGTCCCAACGATAAAGTATCCCTGCTGGCGAAGGCTTTATATCCAGAAGCGACGAAAGACAAAGCTGGGCTTGTAGCATACCTACCAACCCGACCACTGACCCAAGAACACCTGCCGTCTGACAATTTTGCGCCATAGCGCTCAATACCGGAAAAACGGCCCTGTAACTGGGAACTGTTCCGCAAAAAATAGCTGCATACCCTCCCCAACGAATAGCGGAAGCACTGACAAGCGGTACGCTTTCCTTACGGCACAAGTCACTCAGCATATAGGTCGTGGCAAAATTATCGGCCGCATCCAGCACCATAACACGCCCTGAGTGGTCTTTTGCTTCTGCACACATCTTGCTCAACAGGGAGGAAACTGTATCGGACTGTGCTCCAACGCCATGAGGCACAATCCTGACAGAAGGATTTAAACCGGCAAGATGTTTCGCAGCACACTCAGCCTTATTTTTACCAATATCATCCATGCGGTACAAAGTCTGTCTGTGGAGATTTCCCTCCTCAACCACATCATCATCCATGATATGGATGAGACCTACTCCTGCACCTGCCAGAACCGGTAATAACGCCGTCCCAAGACCGCCAGCTCCCACGACGATAACGCAAGACCGGAAAAGCTTTTCCTGCCCCTCTTCTCCTATTTCGGGCAAGCATAACTGTGCCGTATAGCGCCTCGTCATTAAGAAACGCCTCCATTATCCAGAGCCTTGCGCCAGAGATGCACACGCTCTGCGATATCGCCATTACGAAAGACGTCACTGACAACAGACACAGCCGCTGCACCAGCCTCTATACAAGCACGTGCCCGCTCCACCGTAACGCCTCCGATTGCCACCAGAGGCACCGGCGCAATAAGCCTGGCCCATTCGCCCACGCGCCCAAGCCCCTGTGGAGCCCATGGCATAACTTTGAGCTTCGTCTTCCAAACAGGCCCCAGGGCAATATAGGCAGGATTAACGGCACGAGCACGATCCAGTTCCGTATGGTCATGCGTACTGATACCCAGTTTCACACCAGCTTTATGGATACGATCAATATCAGCGCCCTGCATATCCTCCTGCCCGAGATGAATATAGGGAGCCTTTTCTGCCAAGGCCAGCTCCCAATGATCGTTCACCACCAATATCGCCCCATGGAAACGGCATACTTTCAGAGCTGAACGGATTTCCTCCCGTAACAAGACTTCATCTTCGCTTTTATTACGCAACTGGATAAAACGTGCTCCCGCCCCAACCGCAAGAGCGACTTCATCAGCTGTCCCCGCAATCGGGTAAAAGACATCCGGCAGAGATTTCATGAGAGAGATGCCATTCCTGTTAGTGGACTCGAAGGCATGGCACCCAGATAAGGTTCTATAGGATCCGCTTTATAAGCGGCACGCCCTGCCTCAATAGCCAGCGCAAAAGCACGTGCCATCAGGACAGGATCTCCGGCCCTCGCCACCGCAGAATTGAGCAGGACAGCATCATAGCCCATTTCCATAGCATCTGCTGCCTGGGAAGGACGACCTATACCAGCATCAATAATCAATGTCGTTGTTGCAAAATGCTGCCTGTACGCTTTAAGGGCATTAATGTCCGAAAGCCCCTGCCCGCTTCCAATAGGCGCAGCCCAAGGCATAAGCACCTGGCAACCTGCCTGAAGAAGGCGTTCTCCCACTCCGAGATCAGCCGTCGTATAGGGAAAGACAGAAAAACCCTCTTCCGTAAGGATACGCGCCGCTTCAACAAGTCCGAATACATCTGGATTCAGTGCCATATCATCGGCAATAACTTCCAGTTTTATCCAGTTTGTGCCCATGACTTCCCGCGCCATGTGGGCCGTCGTTACAGCTTCACGAACAGAATGACAGCCAGCCGTATTGGGCAAAATACGCGCTCCCGTTTCACGAATTAAGGACCAGAAAGCCTGCCCGCTCCCCTTCTGCGTCCCGTCAATTCCCAGACTCTCACGCCTTAAGGAAACAGTGACAATATCGACTCCCGCTTCCCTTATCGCTTCCTCCAGCATGGCGGGAGAAGGATAACGGGCCGTGCCAAGCAGAAAACGCGATGAAACTTCAGAACCATATAAGCCAAGAGGCATATTACCCTCCCTGCATAGGGGCCAGGATTTCCACCTCATCCCCTGATTTTAACAAGGCTGTATCCCGTTTGGCCGAAGGAACAAAAACGCCATTAAGCGCAGTTGCCACTGTCGCCTTATCCAACCCCAGCTCTTTTAGAAGGACACTGACAGACGATACCAGGATGTGAGGTTCGCCATTGACCCTGATCATATTCACGCCGCTTTCCCTTCCTGCTTTCCGATGAGTTCCACCACCTTACGGGCGCACCAGGGAGAAAGAAGGAAACCATGGCGGTAGAGTCCGTTAGCGTAAATGACACGCCCTTTCTGCTCAATATCAGGCAGGTTGTCAGGATAGGCAGGACGCACGCCAGCACTGACCTCAATAATATTTGCTTCTCCCAAAGCCGGATGAAGGCGCTGGACAGCCTCAAGAAGATCATAGGCGGAACGCACGGTCACAGGAGCATGACTGTCACTCTCAATACTCGTGGCTCCAACCATCAGCACGCCATGAGCCCGTGGGACAATATAGACGGGCTGGCGTGGATGAAGCAGGCGAACTGGACGGGTGAAATTTACCTCGGCAGAATGAATGCGGATCATTTCTCCGCGCACACCGCGTAATCTGGGCAAATCATCCCGTGCTGCAAAGCCACGACAATCGACAATAATGTCCTCTTTCAGCTCATCTGCTACAACCTCATACCCACGTTTTACCGCTCCCCCAGCTTTCAGGAAATGTTGCTCCAGTGCCGGAAGAGCAAAACGCGGATCAAGATGGGATTCTTTCGGATAAAAGAGCCCCTCCCTGAAGCGTCCGGCAAGTGCAGGCTCCAGAGCCGCAATCCTTGCCTCGTCAATAGTCTCATGTTGCTGCGTGCGACGGGAAAAACGGAGAATCTCGCTTCTGTCCCGCGCAGCTGATAGCACAAGACTTCCCTGCTGCTGCACACCATCATAATGATGTGCCCACCATGAAAGGGATTCCACTCCCCGGTCACGAACGAGATCATCAGCTCCGTCACGTTCACACCATGGTGCGATCATACCCCCTGCAAACCAGGAGCACGTCTCCTTACCCAGACCCTCCGTCTTTTCATAAAGATGCACATCATAACCGGCATCCTGCAAACTTATGGCCGTGACAAGTCCTGCGACCCCGCCCCCTATAATTCCAATTGAAGGCAATATTTCATGCTGTCTCGACATAAAGAGCCCCTCCCTGTTTACGGAACTCCTCTGATTTTTCCTTCATACCTTCCTGACGCGCAGCATCATCACGAATATCCTGCGAGATTTTCATGGAACAGAATTTCGGCCCGCACATAGAACAAAAATGCGCTGTCTTATGTGCCGTCTTAGGCATGGTTTCGTCATGAAATGACCGTGCTGTATCTGGATCAAGTGCAAGATTAAACTGGTCTTCCCAACGGAAAGCAAAACGTGCCCGCGAAAGCGCATCATCATGTTGTTGCGCTGCCGGGTGACCCTTGGCCAAATCCGCAGCGTGAGCCGCCAGCTTGTAGGTAATTACGCCAGTTTTGACGTCATTCCTGTCAGGCAGCCCAAGATGTTCCTTGGGAGTGACATAGCAAAGCATAGCCGTACCAAACCACCCGATCATTGCCGCACCAATAGCGGAGGTAATGTGATCATAACCCGGCGCGATATCAGTCGTGAGTGGGCCAAGCGTATAGAATGGTGCATCAGCACAAAATTCCTTCTGCTTGTCCATATTCTCACGGATAAGATTCATGGGCACATGGCCTGGTCCTTCAATCATGACCTGACAGCCATGCTTCCACGCAACCTGCGTCAGCTCGCCAAGGGTTTTCAATTCGGCAAACTGCGCCTCATCATTTGCATCGGCAATACTCCCCGGCCGCAGGCCATCTCCCAGAGAGAGAGCAATGTCATAACGATGGCAGATCTCACAAATCTCATCAAAATGTTCGTAAAGGAAGCTCTCACGATGCCCATCCAGACACCAGCGCGCCATGATGGAACCACCACGACTGACAATACCTGTGACTCGTTTGGCCGTCAGGGGAATATGGGCCAGGCGAATCCCGGCATGAATAGTGAAATAATCCACTCCCTGCTCGGCCTGATGAATTAGCGTATCGCGGAAAACCTCCCAGCTCAGAGCCAGAGGATCATTACCGACACGCTCAAGAGCCTCGTAAATAGGAACAGTTCCGATGGGCACCGGAGAGTTACGCAAAATCCAGGAACGGACCTGCCTGATATGTTTGCCCGTAGAAAGATCCATGACAGTATCGGCGCCCCAACGAGTTGCCCAGACCATTTTCTCCACTTCAGACGCAACACCGGACGTGACGGCCGAATTGCCGATATTGGCGTTGATTTTTACCAGAAAATTGCGCCCGATGATCATAGGTTCAATTTCGGGATGATTGATATTACTCGGGATAATCGCACGACCCGCCGCAATTTCATCACGCACATATTCCGGCGTGATATAAGCAGGCATAGCCTCGCCCACTCTCTCTCCACGCAATGATGAGGGTAAACCCTGTTTTTTCGCTGCCTCTTCCCGACCCAGATTTTCACGCCACGCGACGTAGATCATCTCTTCTGTCACAATACCGGCGCGAGCGTAATCAAGCTGGGTAACAAATTCGCCGCTTTTTCCCTCTCGCACAACATGAGAAGCCGGACAGAATGGCACGCCTTCAAGCGGGGCCTGAGACCCTTTCAACTTCTCGGAAAAACCACGTTTTTCCAGCCATTTTTCGCGGATCCTGGGCAAACCTTCTTCCAGAGACAGGACAGCCGATTCATCAGTATAAGGACCGGACGTATCATAAAGGCGCTGAAAGGGCTGCTCTTCATCTTCGAGGGCCACATCCCTGAAAGGAACGAGGATATCCTTCCGCCCCGGAGCCGCACTATAGATTTTTCGGGAGCCACAGATTGGACCTGTGGTAACTGTGAATTCCTGCATTGATCTTCTCTCCACTCAATATAATGTGAGGAAAAGACCCGGTACTGGGTGACGATTTTAAAGAATCCCAAGCGCCACAAAACATGCCACCTGTGCTTTCCCGTTCCTTCGCCGGCCTGACCCGGATCAGGTTCAAAGGGTTCGGCACCATGCCATCTCAGCCCTGTCCGCAAACAAGACTCCCCCCGGAACATACCTACCGGGTTACAGGGCTTTGGAAACAACGTCAAGTTTAATGAAATTGGTCACATGATTGGGCCTGATGTGAGTCCGACTATCCATTCTGATAATACCGGCTATAGCGCCGCCCCAGAGCCGTCAGGACTTCATAGCCAATCGTCCCGGCTTTTTGCGCGAGATCGTCCACGCTTTGGGCAGAACCAAGAACTGTCACATAATCGCCTGGTTTCAATGTCCCTGAGTCCGGATTACTGACATCAACACTTACACTGTCCATGGAAACACGCCCCAACACAGGCAATTCAGTTCCCTTGAACCATAAGGTCCCCCTGCCACTCAATGAACGAAAAAATCCGTCAGCATAACCAATACCGACAGTCGCGATTCTCATGTCATGGGGCGCTTGCCAGCAATAACCATACCCTACAGAATCACCCTGGCGTACGTCCCTGACCTGCCAGACAGGAACCTCAAGAGAAACGACCTGCGCAAGGGGATTAACCATATCTTTCTGCGGCGCAATACCATAAAGGGCCGCGCCTGGCCTAACCAGATCAAAATGGAACTCCTTCCCCAGGAAAATACCAGAAGATGCAGAGAGCGACCGGGGAACGGAAGGAAAATAACCTGTCAAACGCTCAAAACATGCCAGCTGCTCTTTATTCGCCGGATGCTCCGGCGTATCGGCACAGGCAAGATGGCTCATAACGAGGCATAATGGCAGCTCTCTCAGCCAGTCATGCTTTAAGTCATCCTCTGACAGCCCAAAACGTGACATACCTGTATCAATTTGCAGAGCAGCAGGACAGTATTTCGAAGTAATTTTACAGAAAGTCAGCCACTCATAGGCCTGCGCTACACTATTGATAACAGGCACAAGATTTTTCCGTGCCATCCCTTCCGCCTCGCCGCTCATGAAACCATGCAGAATAAAAATTCTTGCTGAAGGCAGAATTTTCCTGAGCTGGATACCTTCTTCAGGTAAAGCAACAAAAAATGTCGAAGCACCGGCTTCTGATAGAGTCCGCGCGACAGGCTCAAGCCCGAGACCGTAAGCATCAGCTTTGAGAACCGGGGCACATTCCGATGTCACAGAAAGCCTGGAAAGTCTTTCATAATTCTCTTTCACCCCGTTAAGATTGACTGTCAGGCGACCTTTCCCGAGAAGGTAATCGTAAGACACAAAAAATCCTTTTCCTCACATTCGCATCAGAGACCAACATCCATCACAGAAGAAACAGACCATATGGCCCGATTGCCCATTCGAATTTCAATTCGAACGAGGAAAAACGAAGCTTCCTAAAGCCAGATGTAACAGAATGAATCCATGTATTTCCAACTTTATAGTATGAAAAACATCTAATCTAGCTTGAGGTCTGATAGGATTATGGTCTAGAGAGCATGACGAAAATTTGAAGTTTTCGTTGTTTAAGGGTTGTCCACTTTTCCCCTTAAAGGGTAAAAGCCCCGTTGTTATGTATCGTATGAGAACCACCATGCCGGTGGATCAATTGGGAGCTAGTCAAGGTTTGACAGAGGCTAAGCAAAGTTCCACCAGTCCTCTTTGTGCAACACCAAGCCGTTCGGGGCTGGTACGCCGTTACGGGGACTTTCCCAGTTTTCCTGAGGCATTGGACTATGCCGCCCAGGGGGAAACAGGCTTTAATATCTATTCTGGGAAAGGCGACCTGCTGGAAGTCCTGCCCTACAGCCTGCTGCGTAAACAGGCCCATTCCGTTGCACGGTGCCTTCTTGGCCTCGGACTAAAGCCTGGTGACAGGCTGTGCCTCATTGCCGAAAGTGACGGTGACTTTGCGCGTATCTTTTTTGGCTGCCAGTATGCTGGTCTGGTCCCCGTTCCCCTGCCATTGCCCGTAGCTTTTGGCGGCAAGGAAGGCTATATTGAGACCTTAAGAGGCATGATCGAAAGCGCCGGTGCCAAAGCTGTGGTGGTGCCCGACGTCATCGGGGGCTGGACAAACGATATTACATCCGGACTTGACCTTGTTTTTGGCGGCTCTCCTGCCCACCTACTTGCCCTACCTGAATCTGACATACCCCTCCCTGCAATCAGTAGTGACGATCTTTCCTACCTGCAATTCTCTTCGGGAAGTACCCGTTTTCCCATGGGCGTAAGCGTTACACAAAAAGCAGGTATGGCCAACGCCCATAGCATCGCTCATGATGGACTGAAAGTTTTCCCTTCCGATTCACCTCATGATGATCGTTGCGTTTCCTGGCTTCCTCTTTATCACGATATGGGACTTGTCGGATTCTTTCTGACCCCTATGACTTGCCAGCTTTCTGTCGATCTCCTTCCAACACGCGAATTTGCTCGCCGTCCCCATGTTTGGCTTGAGCTGATTTCCCGTAATAAAGGCACTCTCGCCTATAGCCCGTCTTTCGGTTTTGAGCTTTGTGCCAAGCGCGGTGCGCGTGAAGACATTGATCTTTCTTCGTGGCGTGTCGCCGGTATTGGCGGTGACATGATCCGGCCACAGATTCTCGAACAATTTGCCGAATGTTTTGAAAGCAAGGGGTTTGATCGCCGCGCTTTTGTTGCAAGTTACGGCATGGCCGAAACGACTTTGGCTATCAGTTTCGCCCCTCTCAATAAGGGTATCGAAACAGATACGGTCGATCTGCGCTATCTCGAAGAAAATAATCTTGCACGTCCCGTTTCCTCCGAAGAAGAAGTTTCGCGCACTTTCGTAATCTGCGGCGAGGCATTGCCCGGACATAAAATTGAAGTTCGCGACTCAAATGGCACAGTAGTGCCCGAGCGCCATGTCGGGACAATTTATGTCCATGGCCCCAGTCTGATGTGTGGCTATTTCAACCGTCCCGAAGAAACAAAGGCCGTTCTTTCTGACGATGGCTGGCTGGATACAGGTGATCTTGGTTACAGTTTAGACGGGCAGATCGTCGTTACAGGACGCGCAAAAGATCTGATTATCATTAATGGTCGCAATATTTGGCCGCAGGATCTGGAATGGTCCGCTGAACATGAAATCTCTGGACTGCGCTCTCGTGACGTGGCTGTTTTCTCTGTCGGTAACACTGCCGGGACCGACGAAGAAGTCGTCGCTCTCGTGCAATGCCGCCTAACCGAAGAAGAACCCAGAGAGACTCTTAGAGCACAGATCGTGAGTCTCTTCCGCCGCCTGCATGGCGTTGATTGCCGTGTCATTCTGGTGCCTCCCCGCTCTCTGCCACAAACTTCATCTGGGAAATTGACCCGTGCTAAAGCAAAAAAAATGCTTCTCACAGGTGAATTTGGTGAATGGCGGAATTAGCATTATCATAGCCGCCGCTATGGCCATCAAGACCGTAAGCAATAACAGATTATAAAGAGCCCAAAGGTTTAAAAATGACAGAGAGTGTCGCCGATATCGCCGAGATGATTACGCAGAAGCTTCTGGCTAATCCGAAGGTACCCCGTGATATTAACGGTGACAGCCGCATTGTAGAGGATCTGGCTTTTGACAGTCTTGCTGTCATGAATTTCGTAATGGAAATTGAAGACACTCTTGATGTCTCGGTTCCTTTAGACAAACTGGCAGATATTCGCACTATCAATGATCTTGCCGCTTGTCTGTATGAAATCAAGGCTGGTTGAATATGTCGTCCCTCTTTGACAAACACGCTTTACTCAAAGCCTCATTTGAGAATCTAAGCGCTCTAAGCCCCCGTAACCCATTTGCCGTTGTTATTGAGCGCCCCCTTTCAGCCTCCATCGGGTTGATTGAAGGACGTGAGACCCTCCTTTTTGGCACGAATAATTATCTTGGCCTTAGTCAGTCAGGCAAAGCTGAAGAAGCAGCCATAGAGACGGTACGTTCCATGGGAGTCGGTACAACAGGTTCCCGTATTGCCAACGGCACGCTCTCACTTCATCAAAAGCTTGAGAAAAAACTTACGGAAGTCTTCCGCCGTCGCCATGCCATGGTTTTTTCGACAGGGTATCAAGCCAATCTCGGGACAATTTCAGCCTTAGTCAACAAGGATGACACACTTTTTCTGGATGCCGACAGCCACGCCAGCATCTATGACGGAGCCAAACTTTCAGGGGCACAGGTCATCCGTTTTCGTCATAATGACCCTGCCGATCTCGACCGTCGTTTAACACGCGCCAAAGATACCCCCGGTGCGAAATTGATTGTCGTGGAAGGGATATACTCCATGACTGGCAATATTGCTCCTTTACGTGAATTCGTTGACGTCAAGAAACGCCACAACGTGCCCATTCTGGTTGATGAGGCGCATTCCTACGGTGTTGTCGGCAAAGACGGCCGTGGCGTCGCTGAACTGCAAAATTGCGAAAAAGATATTGATTTTATTGTTGGGACCTTCTCGAAGGCTCTAGGCACTGTAGGCGGCTATTGCGTTACAGATTACGATGAGATCGACCTGATTCGTCTATGTTCCCGCCCATACATGTTCACAGCTTCTCTCCCTCCCGAGGTTATCGCTGCGACATTGGCAAATTTCGAAGAAATACAATCGCGTCCTCACTTGAGAGACCAGTTGCAGCAGAATGCACGACGCCTCCATGCTGGCTTCAAGTCATTAGGCCTGCCTACAAGCCAGTTTGTCTCACCTGTGATTGCTGTTACCCTCGAAGATGTACCGACGGGTATCACCTTCTGGAATAAATTGCTGGAGGCAGGTGTCTACGTAAATCTTTCCCTGCCACCAGCTACACCAGATGATCGCCCGCTTTTGCGTTGCTCAGTTATGGCGTCTCATAGTTTTGGACAAATTGATCAAGCTATAGAAGCGTTCGGCGAAGTTGGCCGGACACTCGGTGTCATCAGCTAAGTTATAGATGGTTCAGGAAGCCGGGAGGTGGCACACCATCGTGCCTAAAAGCCCAGTTTCCTGAAATGCCACAGAATCAGCGGGAGTCCGAGAATAGGATGTTTTTTCTCGAATTCTGACACCTGTAATTTCTGGCCCGTATGACGCTCTATCTTCCAAAGGAGATAGGACAGGCCGTTCTCAAAGGTGAACGCTGCCTTGACGAGACGAATCACATTGAGCGGTTTGCCCCATTTTTCGATACGACGCCACTGAGCCCTCGCCTTTCTGCGAATGTGCTCTGCTATGTTGGGTTCGAGGACACCATCCCGGCACTCAACACTAATTCCTGCCGCACTCCAGGCGCCCAAAAGACACTCTGTGTAACGAGCCTCCTGATTCCGAAGGATATTATAACTCCTCCCTTTTTTCTCCACTCTTAATTCGGCCTTGTAGGTATGAGAGAAAAGAGAATGCCAATACTCTTCCGATGGGGCACGCTCTGGTCCCAAGAGAGCAGCCCAAACTGATGCGGTCACCACACATTGCCTGACCGCTGCAAGAATTTTGTCTGCTGAGTGAGGATCACGCACCCAGACAAGTCTTACAGGCTGGCAGAAACGCGCCCAGATCGTCGTATCCAGGGTTTTCAATCTCGTACGTGCCATGAACTGCTTATAGGACAAGGTTGCTATCTTGGCCCTGTAAAGATGTCCCTTATGTTCCATCTCTGCGTAGCGAACATTAGGAGGCAAAACCCTGTTCATAAGGCGAATTATAGCGTTACCGGTAAAATCCCGGTAATCTTCTGTAATAACATAGAAATCCAGGATGCCATCTGGATCGCACTGTCTCAATAGAGAGCCGTAGAATAATACTCCCAACGGCGCTTTCGGCGACTGTCCCGCAAGACAATCGGCAAAAGACACAATAGCCTCATCTACGACCGCCGTCAGTTCACTAATAAGAAGTCCGTCAAGCATGTCAGTCATGAAGGAACCTGAAGCTTGGGCCTTGTTCCAGCAATAGGCGCGAATCAGGCGCCGGAGAAAAAACTTCGCCATCAAGGACGAAATCGCTGTCTGTTACAATATTGATTGATTGCGCCCGATAGCTGGCGTAATCGGGATGCTCCCGTATCCAGAGTGGCGCCTTCCCACGCAACAAATTAAAAATCGCACGCGGAAGATCCTTGGGGAAACTGTCCACATCAAGAAAATGCAACCCTTTCCCTGCGTTCTCGCAATCCCAGAATGGCCAGATTTTATGTGATATTTTCTCCAAGCCTGTCGTCAGAAACAAAAAGCTCCGCTCCCGTTTCTGAACAGCCCCATTTACTGTTTTGGCAGTCCATGAAAGCCTGTCTCCGTTCAGCCATTGATGACGGGTCTTTTTCATGAAAAGACTCGCAATACTGGAAATAATCGTCAGAAACACAGCCAGATCATGGGGGGCAAATTTCAGAACTGTTGGAGAATGTGCAATTCTGACCGCTCGCGCATAACCTGCACATCCGCCAAACATACCCAACACAGCTGGACGGTTTTTGTCACCAGGCCAGGAGAGACGAATAGGGGAACGGCGATGATGAGAAAGTGTCTGCGGTTTAGCCAGTTTCTCCATCGCCTCACTATCGCGTCTCCCAAAACCGACATCACTCGCGATAAGATTTGTATTACCTGAAGGGATCACAGCAATATCCGGCAGCGCATCTTTGGGGTAGACCGCTGCAATGGCCGTCAGACAAGAGCTGACAGACCCATCTCCGCCGTTGATTCCAATAGTGGAAACGCCTCTGTTATACAGAAATTTTATATCATCCAGCAATTGCTCATCATGATGAGAGTAAACACATAATTCCCCGAAAATCGCTTTCGCTTTTGAGAAAAGCCTCTCACCATCATTACGATTTCTGAGACTGTTAGGATTATGGATAAAGGCTGTCGTCACGTGATATTGGATCTTTTTTCTGTGAATAAAAGAGAAGAAAGCCGACTGGCATCCCTCATATTCCAAAAGCTTGGCAGTCTGATCTATCATAACCATCCACAAGAGGATAGAAAGGATGATCCTTATTGAAGGAATAAAATTACCATAGTGGCGATGAACCTCATAATGTCCGACACGTTACCCGCCAGTTTTCCCTCTTTCCGCCATGACGTTACCGTCAATCTGGCCCATATTTCTGATCCTCATCTCCCAGTACCTGCTCTTCGTGCGAGGGATTTCTTCAATAAGCGCGCCTTTAGTTTGGCTTTATGGAAAGCAAGCCGAAAACATCACCATCTTTTTGCGATTACGGAAAAAATCCTCACTTCCATCGAAACACATAAAGAGATCAACGCCATTCTTATAACAGGCGACCTGACCAATTTCGGAACGCGAGAAGAATTTGAATTTGCGTGCCAGTGGCTTAAAAAATTTTTTATTTCACCCATTATCATTCCTGGCAATCATGACATGATGATGCCCGAGCCATTCGAAAAATCCCTCGCCCTGTGGAAACCTTGGACGGGTCCCTACTTTCCTTTTATCAGGCTCATTGAGGGTGTCGCCATTATCGGACTTAACTCCGCCGTCCCGACCCCTCTTTTCAAGGCTTATGGTCGTCTCGATCCTAACCAGTTAAAAAAACTGTCTTTTTTGCTTGAGCATCTGGGACAAGCTGGCTATTGCCGGATTGTAATGCTTCATCACCCACCCAAAATAGGGCTCATGGATAATGTGAAGGCACTAAAAGACATGAATGAGTTCTCTGCTGTTCTGAGAGAAAAAGGGGCCGAGCTTGTTCTTCATGGCCACAGCCACAAAATGACCTTCACACACGTGGAAGGATGCTCTGTGCCGTTGCTAGGCACAAGCTCAGTTTCCATGAAAAACAAAAATCCGCTTCGACAGGCAGGATGGACCAGGATCAGCTGTAAACCGTCTTCTCAGGGATGGTTGATGAAACTCTGCCGTTTCGATGAAGACGGCATAAATTTATGGACAAAGGAATGGGAAAGCACACAGAGTGACGCCCTGTTTCAAACGGAGTGGGTCCATTGAACCGTCTGCCTACCCTGGATCGCTACCTTTACCGACAGCTTGTTCCTCCCTTTGTCGTTGCTCTGGCAACAATGCTTATCGCATTGCTCCTGGAGAGACTCCTCGTCCTCTTTAATCATCTGGCAAGTGCAGGAAGCTCACTGGCTACACTGGTCAGTCTCCTGACAGACCTTCTTCCTCATTATATGGGGCTTGCCCTCCCAGCTGCTCTCTGTATCGCCGTTTTTCTAACAATTCATAAAATGAGTGAGGGTAATGAGATTGATGCTCTCGCGGCCGCTCAGGTTCCTCTTCTCCGCGTCACCTTACCTTATATCAAGGTTGGCATCGTCCTTGGCGTATTAAGTGTCTTTCTTTATGGTTATATCCAGCCTGTAGCGCGATATGATTATCGTCAGGGTTTTTATTTTGCGCGCCACACGGGCTGGGCGCCGCACCTGCAATCCAAGATGTTTGCTACGACCTCAAACCAGACGATGCTGACGGCTGATCGTGTCGATCATGGAGGGGCCTATCTGCATCACGTTTTTATCCGTGATCTTAAAAAAGATGGAAGTACACAACTTATTACGGCGAGAAAGGGAATTCTGACAATCTCCGAAGCACTACGCTCTACGGAGCTGGATTTATGGGATGGTCAGATCATGACCATTAAAATCTCTGATACCCTTGATTCACCTGTAACAATTACTCACTTTGAACATGTCACCAAAGTCATTGAACGTTCGAAGGCTCTGAAATCCTTCCGCCTGAGAGGTGAGGATGAGCGTGAACTGACAATGTTTGAACTGATTCATGATCTGAGAGCGGGCAACGATAAAATCTCTCACCGTGCCTTGCGCGCTGAAATAGATTTCAGGCTGACACGCGCTCTTGCCATACCCTTTATCCCGCTCATTGCGGCCGCTTTCGCCATTGGGCAAAAAAGAAGGCGTTCTCCCCTGGGACAGATTCTCCTTGCAGCCATATTGGTTGGCTTTGATGAAATATTATTATTTGGTCACAGCCTGTCCGCAGAAGGCAATGCTTCGGTCTGGCTTACACTATGGCTCCCCGAGGTTATTTTTTGCACTGGTTGTGTTCTTGCGCTATTATCAAGATCACAATTACTTCATTGGCATCCCAGAGAGCCCCGCAAGAAGGCGACGGCGTGACATCTCCTTTCCCCCGCTTTGTTCTTGCAAGAGCCTTCCTGAAACCCCTTTTAGGAAGAATTTTACTCTGCGGGGCCGTACTGACAGCTCTTCTCGAAGTACTGGCCCTACTGGAAGAGGCTTCAGACATTCTGGGGCGCCATCTGGGCGTCCGTGGGCTGATAAAATTTCTCGCGCTTCACATGCCTGCCATGGCTACAGAAATCATGCCGCTTTCTGTCATGATCGGCGCATTATTTACCCTACTTCAAATGGCACTTTCTAACGAAATCACCATATTACGCTCTTCCGGACTTTCTTCTCTGGATATGTATAAACATTTTCTTCCAGCTCCTATTATCGTCGGCTTTTTAACGATTATCGTGCAGTTCTGGGTGGTTCCTCCTTGTGAGCAGGCACTGAACAAATGGTGGAATGTTACAGACACCGCCCATGACGATATCCCCAGCCTCTGGTTCAGGGAGCAAAAGAACATCGTTCATATCGAAGAAGTGCTTGAAGGGGGAAACCGCTTGAAATCCGTCACGATCTACCACCGTGATAAAAAAACCGGAACATTACTTAACAGCGTACATTATACCGAACTGCTACAAAAAAATGCACATTGGTTTCCTTCCCAGAAAGGATTATCAACTTTCCTTGATCACGATCAAAATAAAGCGCAGGTTATAAGCTATGATGGCGATGTGCCAATTGTGGCCACACCCAGACAGATTATTGATATGACCCTGAAAGACGTCTATTATACTCCCGCACAGCTGTGGCATGCCATTAGCGGTAAGTCGCCCAGTAGTCTGCCACCATCAAATTACCTGATGGCTTTCTTCTCAGTGATGTTTCTGCCTGTGCAGATGGCTGTTATGCTTCTGGTAGCTTTTCCTGTAACCTATATTCCGCCCCGGGCCGGGTTGAGAAATCCTTTGCCTGTTTATGTCATGGCTGCGGGATTGGGTATTGTGATTCTGCAGGGGATGATCTCTGCTCTGGGCAATGCCGGATCTTTACCAATTTTCCTGTCTGTCTGCTCAGGACCTATTATCGCCACACTTTTTAGTCTCGCCTGGATCCTGCGTCTGGAGGAAAGATGAATAAAATTAAAACCTTCCTGCAACACACAACACTGTTGCGTAAAGGAAGAAGCTACGATCTGGGAAAGATGAATCTCGTCCAGTTATGGGCGGCCTATCTTACCTATCCTACCATCCTCCTTTATTTTGCCCTGATCATTCTCAGTGCCTGTCTCAGCATAAGATATATGACCAATTTCTGGTTGTCTGTCATTCCCGTTCCTATAGTGGTGCTGATCTACCCCATCGCATGGTTTCTGATTCATAAATATATCCTGCATGGGCGCTTGTTTTATCGGAATCCTTTCACGGCTTCCTTATGGAAACGTGTTCATTTTGACCATCATCAGGATCCTCATCTTCTCGAGGTTCTGTTTGGTTCGCCTTTTAATACTATACCGACCATGGCGGTTATTACGATGCCTATCGGTGGACTGATAGCCGGATGGAGCGGTGCTTGGGCTGCCTTGGCCACAGCACTGGTCATGACGTGTATCTATGAGTTTTTCCACTGCATCCAACATCTCGCCTATAAACCGCGCTCAAATTGGGTAATTTACATCAAGCAGCTTCATGTCCTTCATCATTTTCATGATGAAGACGGAAATTACGGCATCACCAATTACCTTCCAGACCGTATCCTTGGTACATTTTACAGATCCGCCAAGGACCGCCCCAAGAGTCCTTATGTCTTCAATCTTGGCTATACTCTTGAAGAGGCTAAGCTTTATCCTTGGGTCATGAGAAAAACTGGCGCTCCCCCACGCGACAAGCCCGATCCGGCGCGTACCCCCAGTAAAGAAGAAATGTCCAAAAGGGCATGACTACTGTTCCCGTTATTATTCTGGCGGGTTCGCGTTTGGGAGAACGTGAACCTTTGGCGCTCTATGGGCATGTATCACATAAAGCTCTTCTTCCAGTAGGAGGGAAAGCCATGATTGAGCGTGTGGTTGGAACGCTTGAGAAAACAAAAGAATTGGACCCTCTCTGGGTATCAATCGAAAAACCGGATTGTCTGGCCTTTCTGGGTAATAGGATAAAAATCATCAAGGCCGCCTCGACTCCCAGCGAAAGCGTTTTTCAGGCCCTGCAAAAGATCGGATCCCCGTGTCTTGTTACTACGGCAGATCACGCTTTGTTACGGCCTGAATGGGTTGAAGAATTTATTCTGAAAAGCCGTAAAAGCGATGCGGACGTCACCGCAGGAATCGCAAGTGCAAAAACGATCAGGCGCGATGTCCCTGAGACGAAACGTACTTATATAAAACTATCCGATATTTCTTTTTCTGGGTGCAATCTATTCTGGATGAATTCGCCGAAAGCACTGAAAGTTGCCGCCCTGTGGCGGAAATTACAGCAGAATCGCAAACGCCCCCTCAAAATGGCTTTGACTTTAGGATTCACCACCCTATTCAAAGCACTGATACGGCGCCTGAGTACCAAGGATATCGAAGCACGCATTTATCATCTGACAGGCGCATCCGTCAGCTTCATTCTCATGTCTGACGGACGGGCGGCTGTCGATGTCGATAAAATCAGCGATCTGAAACTAGCCGAGCAGCTTCTGTCAAAATTCTAGAACCGCTTCTCAAAAGGTCTTTAGCCAGATTAATGGGTTTATCCAGTGAGAGGATCTCTTTCTTGACATCAATCAGGCTGACCGGACCAGCCTCAGAGAGTGTATGCATTCCATCAGGATAGCTTGTTGCCAGGCTGGGAGGAAAATCAAGAGAACGTCCTCCAACCAGAAGAGGCTTGCTCCCCCCAAAACTTTCAAAACGCAGCAGCCTTAACCCACCGCCCATAGTACGGCGATTTTGCACTACAGGCAGAAAAACCGTCCCTTCCGTCACCAAAGGCGTACCACCGGGAACAGCGCCCCCACGATCCGTCAGAAATGGCCCCATATCGGCCCACACACCCGTCAATTCCTCAGCAACCGCAATATGAAGTGTATCCTCTTTCCTGCGAACAGAATCCGCTGGAGACCAAAAAAGCCACCACCGATGAGCATGATAGAACATTGTCCCGCGAACCACACTTAGCGGAAACTCAAAACCTTGCACCTTTTCCCATTCCGTAGGGAAATTAACAGCACGATAAAGCGAGAGACGCCCTGAGGCATGAGCCTCCGGCAACATATAAATCCCGCCATCATGTTCAAAAAGCTGCGGATAGCCAAGATTCCACTCCTCTTCCAAAGCAGGAGCCGTTTCAAGCAATGTAAAAGCTGAATCGTAAACCAGAACACGTATGGTGCTTCTGAAGGAATGCTTGTTATAGGCCTTCACGAATATAAACAGCCTGTCGCCGCGCCAAAGCCCGAAGGGATCGGATAAAACACACCCATCATCTTCTGAAGGCAAGAGAGTCACTTTACACCCCCCGAACCCATAATCAGAGATAATCTCTTTCATAGGAGCATGAATAATGGCAGACTGCCAGTTATCTTCCTTGTAAAACGACATCAAACAGCATCCCTTAACTAAGCATTTTAGAGACCATCAGCGTGCGTCGCGGCTTACCAATAGTCCAGAGTGTCCTTCTGTCATTATAACATTTTAACAAATAAAGCGGTAAATTAATGAAAAACAGTCAAATAACTGAGGAAATGGAAATTTCCCGTCGTTTTTACGTCGCAAAATCGCTTCTTGAAGAAGCCGCCTTACTCGCTTTAGCCATGCGCCCTGCACCTGGCGGCCCTTCTGCCACGCTAAAAGGCCGTCAGGATTACGTTACTGAAGCTGACCGTGCCGTCGAGTCTATGATTTACCAACGTCTTGCAAAACTCTTTCCCGAAGACGGCTTTATCGGTGAAGAACACGGCGAGCAGGCTCAGGGGCTTTACCAATGGGTACTCGATCCTATAGACGGGACATCAAATTTCGCACGCGGACGTAATCGCTGGTGTATTTCTCTTGGCCTCATGAAAAATAAGCATCCTGTCGCAGGCATTATCAACGCTCCAGCTTTGAAAGAAATTTTTACAGCCATTGAAGGAAAAGGCGCCTTCCTGAATGATACTCCTATACGAGCTGCCAAAAGCCACGTAATGGATGAAGCCATGGTTGAAATAGGCTGGTCTCCCTTTGTCCCTCTTGAATGGTGGCAAGAAAAAACGACGGCTCTTTTAAATCTTGGGGGAATGCCGCGCTCACTTGGGTCCGGCGCTCTGGCGTTGGCTGATGTCGCATGTGGGCGTTCAGATGGTTACCTTGAGAAGGTAATTTACATATGGGACGTTGCTGCCGCCCTGGTTATTCTCAAAGAAGCCGAAGCATGTGTTTCGCCTTTCATTGAAATGGGAGGGTTGAAAGAAAAAACAATAATTCTGGCAACTGCCCCTGGGGTCGCTAGTGAGCTTTCGCAAGCTTTTGGCATTGAACTGGTCTAATATAGATTGAGCATCTGAAATTCCATATTGGAGATGATTCCCTTGGCCCGTTTCTATTATTCGAAAAAGACTTCTTTTATGCTGATAGCAGGAATGCCTTTTCTGGGCGCCTGCTCTTCCTCAGAAAATCATACCTCAGCGGCACAGCAACAAATTTTGGTCGATCAGGCTACAGTCACCGTACAGACAATGTTCGGCACCACAAGGTCAGATTCTGCTATCCATTCATTCCTGAAAAAGTCAAAAGCTGTCATGATCTGTCCTGCGGTCACCCATATGTCCGTAGTCTTTGGTGGTTCAAATGGCAAATGCGTCTTCCTCAGTAAAGACGCCCGCAACTCATGGTCTGATCCGGCTTTCTACAAATTAAGTGCGGGATCATTTGGCCTGCAATTAGGGTATCAAAGTTCTCAGGTTATTTTTTTCATCATGACACAGAAAGGAATCCAGGCTCTTCTGGATCAACAATTCAAATTTGATGCCAATGCAAGTGCTTCTTTTAGCAGCATGAGCAGCAGTGCCCTGGCAGGCGGGACTACAGCAACCCATCGCGACATCTATGCCGTACAAAAAGCCAACGGTGTTTTTGCTGGCGCTGCGTTAGGTGGCACGAAGCTGACGATAGATAGCGCTGCCAATCACAGTTATTATAACCAGATGGTCGGACCTGAAGATATCGTCATCACCATGCGCGTTAATAATAGTGCTGCTGACCCGCTACGCCGTATTCTGATGAATCCTGGCGCCGATGACAGTACAATGACGACTGAAAAGAAACGCAACAATAAAGACAGAAATCATACGGAGACACGTTCACAACCCGAAACTGGTAAAAAGCTGGATTCCAGTGCAGACGACGTTCCCAGCGAAGATATCAAGTAATCAACCCATTATTAGCCGAAGGTCGCATATCATTTAGGGGTTGGCCATAAGAAAACGGCGGTAGGCTCTGACATGCTCTGAATGCTCTTCCAGAGTCTTTGAGAAATTGTGCCCTCCCTGTCCTGTCGCTACAAAATAAAGTTCAGCCCCTTCCGCCGGGTGAGCCGCAGCTTGAAGAGAAGAAAGACCAGGGCTGCAAATAGGATTTGGTGGCAACCCGGTGTTTCGATAAGTATTATAAGGGCTGTCGATCTGCAAATCTTCACGTGACAAGGGATGGTCAAGAGCACCTTCTCCGTGCGTCAGAGCATAAATGACTGTGGGATCCGTCTGTAATTTCATACCTTTTTTCAAGCGATTAAGAAATACACGCGCTACACGCGGGCGTTCAGCCGCGATGGAGGTCTCGCGCTCTATAAGTGAGGCCAATATGACGAGCTGCCGAGGCGTCCCTATAATCCCCTCCAAAGCTTTCTTATCGCGCTCTTCCCATTGTTTTTCCACTGTTAAGGTCATCAGATGCTGCATCCGCCCTAGGACAGTCCTGCGCTCGGCATCTCTTTGATAAGAATATGTCTGGGGAAAAACTGTTCCTTCTACCAAAGGAGGCATATCGCCTTTCAACAAGGAATCATTCTGAAAAATTCTGTTAATCTGTGCTGCCGTCAGACCTTCGGCTATCGTTATATTATGAGAGACAGCCTTGCCATGCCGCAATATTTCAAGAACATGAGCAATAGAGACTCTAGACGGGAAAGAAAATTCAGCTGCCTGTAAGGCTCCTCCTTTCGCGGTAATTTTGACAATAAACTGAAAAAACAGTGAGGACACCTGTCCAGCACTGAGAACATTATTATCCTGCAACACTCTGCCGACAACTTTGACGCTGCCACGCGGAATAAGGATTATTTTATTTTCTGGTAGCGGACCGGGATCAGTATAGTGGCCGTATCCCGCCATTACGGCGGAAACAACCAGCAGAACCACAAAAATAATAGCATATCCCGGCTTTAAAAAACGCCTGAGAAACCGTCTTTCTTCTGAGTCACTTTGCTCATTTTGAGGATCATGCCCCGAGTCAGACTCAGGAGGAGACGGCTCCATAGCGGGATATACCTACCTCACAGAATGAGAAGCAATGTTCTGACCACTCTCAGGGAACAAAACGCTTGAGAATAATACTTGCATTGGTCCCGCCAAACCCAAAGCTATTGGACAGCGCAACATCAATTTTACGCTGTTGTGCTTCATGCGCTATACGGTCAATGACGCTCTCAGTCTCTGGATGATCCAGATTGAGCGTAGGAGGCGCCACACCATCCCTGATAGCCTGCAAGCAAAAAATTGCCTCTACTGCACCAGCGGCACCCAATAAATGACCAATAGCAGACTTTGTGGACGACATGGCCAACTTACGGGCACTCTCTCCAAACAATCTCTCTGTAGCCTGAAGCTCCAGATCGTCAGCCATGGTAGAAGTCCCATGTGCATTAACATACTGCACATCTTCTGGCGTAATACGGGCATCTTTCAGGGCCGCAACCATAGCCCGGTAAGCCCCCTGATGCCCCTCTGCCGGGGCTGTAATATGGTAGGCGTCACCCGAAAGTCCGTAGCCTCCTATCTCGCCGTAAATTTTGGCACCACGCTTGCGCGCATGTTCATATTCTTCGAGCACGACAACGCCAGCCCCTTCGCCCATGACAAAACCGTCACGGTCCTTGTCCCAGGGACGGGATGCTTTTTCCGGCGTATCATTAAATCCTGTTGAAAGAGCACGCGCAGAGCAGAAACCGGCAATACCTAATGCGCAGATCGCTGCTTCAGCACCACCTGCAACCATCACATCAGCGTCACCATGCTGGATAAGACGAGATGCATCGCCAATAGCATGCACACCTGTCGCGCAGGCTGTAACGGCAGCATGATTCGGCCCCTTGAAGCCATAACGGATCGAAAGATGCCCGGAAATAAGATTAATAAGCGATGAGGGAATAAAAAAAGGAGACAAGCGCCTGGCCTTGCCGCTGGAAACGGTCAGGGAACCCTCATAAATCGTTTGCAACCCGCCAATGCCAGAACCAATCATGACACCCGTGGCGCAACGCCCCTCTTCGTCTTCCGGTTTCCAGCCGGAATCTTCAACAGCCTGGATGGCAGCCGCCAGGCCCAGATGGATAAAACGATCCATCTTTTTCTGATCCTTTATGGGTATCCAGTCAGAAAGTGTCAGGCCACCCTCTGCCGTAGGACCATCAGGAACCTGTCCTGCAATTTTTGCTGGCAAATCAGAAGGACTGTCGGGATCAAAATGGGTAATACGGCCTATTCCCGAATGAGACTCAATAAGACGCTTCCAGGTCAATTCAGCGCCGACTGCCAACGGACTGACAACACCTATCCCTGTAACAACGACACGTTTCTTATTTGTATCAGCCCCGCTCATCGACGCCCCATCTCATTCATCTAACAATAGCGGAGCTATTTTTAGTGCAAACCCCGCCCTCAAGTTGAAGGGAGCGTAGCACTCCCTGTCACCCTGAAAGAAAATCAAGCAGCTTTCTGCTTGCTGATATAATCAATCGCGTCGGAAACTGTCGCTATTTTCTCAGCCGCATCTTCCGGAATCTCGACAGAAAAGGCTTCTTCGAAGGCCATGACAAGTTCAACAGTATCAAGACTGTCAGCACCAAGATCATCAATAAATGATGCTTCTGGCGTAACTTTGCTCTCTTCAACCCCGAGATGCTCTACGACGATTTTTTTAACTTTATCAGCAATTTCGTTGCTCATTTGCCTTTTATCCTTCTACCCTCAAGGGGCTTCTGAGAAAAACTCTGTCCGCTATCGATCAGTCAAAGATAGCATCGCTGCGTGACAGAGCCATTAAAGGGCTCCGTCAGGCAAAGCTGCACGCGCTTAGCATGCTTTGCCCGACAAGGCCAATCTTTTCAGACCATCGCCATGCCACCATTAACATGAAGTGTGGTACCCGTGACCCACCCCGCCTCGTCAGAAGCAAGATAAAGTACTGCTGACGCAATATCCTCCGGTGAGCCCATTTTCCCCAAAGGAATCGAGTCCAGGAGCTTCTGCTTCACCGAATCAGACAGAACATCCGTCATTGGCGTTTCGATAAAACCAGGCGCAACGACATTCACCGTTACCCCTCTTGAGCCGGCCTCCTGCGCCAAGGCCTTGCTCATGCCAATCAATCCAGCCTTGGCCGCAACATAATTGGCCTGTCCAGGGTTCCCTGTCACACCGACAATAGAGGAAATGGAAATAATACGCCCGGAACGACGACGCAACATCCCCTTAAGAGCTGCACGCGCCAGACGAAAAGGACTTTCAAGGTCGAGGTTAATGACATCAGACCAATCTTTGTCTTTCATTCTGATGGCCAGGGTATCACGCGTCAAGCCGGCATTATTGATCAGGATATCGAGTTTCTGTCCTGCCAGCTCTTCCGCTCGCTCTATAAGGCTGTCCGACTGCTCCGGGTCAGAGAGATTAGCCGTCAGATAAAAAACCCGGTCACTGCCAAGTGACGCTGCAAGCTCCTGCAACACAATTTCGCGCGTGCCCGTCAGCACAACGCTGGCACCTTGTGCATGAAACATACGAGCAATAGCCGCCCCGATGCCGCCAGTCGCCCCTGTAACAAGAGCAAGTTTACCAGAAAGTGAAAACATGGCTGTCATTTTTCAGAGTGCCTTCAACATTGCATCTATTTCCGTAGGAGTCCCGGCAAAATCAGCCACCAGATCGGGAGCGATACGGCGACCAAGCCCCGTCAGAACCTTGCCCGCTCCCAGCTCATGCTGGTGTGTTATACCAGATTCTGCGAAAGATAACACCGTCTCGCGCCATCTGACCTGACCGGTTATTTGCTCAACCAGATGCTTGCGGAACAGTTCTGCCTCACGTGTCGGCTTTACTGTGACATTGGGCATCACATTAATCTCAGCATCCTCAAGCATAACGCGAGTCAGTGCCTGGGCCATTTCTTTTGCAGCTGGCTCCATAAGAGATGAATGAAAAGGCGCTGAAACAGGAAGTTTCACAGCACGTTTCACGCCGGTGTCTTTCGCCAGGGCGATAACCCTGTCAATAGAATCCATAGAGCCGGAAACGACAATCTGGCCGCCACCATTATCATTGGCCAGCTCCAGAACGCCATCCCATGCTGCCGCACGGCAAAGCTCGCGGGCTTTCTCAGGCTCAACCCCTATGAGCGCCGCCATACCTCCCTCTCCCACCGGGACCGCTCGTTGCATGGCCTGCCCCCTCAGACGAAGCAAGCGTGCGCCATCTGACAGACTCAACACACCAGCTGCGGCAAGGGCCGAGTACTCGCCCAATGAATGGCCTGCAACACATTCTGCCTTATCTGCCAGCCGGCATCCTCCCTCTGATTCCAGAACCCTGACCACCGCCATCGATACAGCAAAGAGAGCTGGCTGTGCATTTTCGGTCGCGGTCAACTCTGCCGGATCACCTTCAAACATGAGTGTGGAAAGATGCTGACCAAGGGCATCATCAACTTCCTGAAAAACAGCTTTAGCCACAGGGAAGGCCTCAAAAAGCTCAAGTCCCATACCGACTGACTGACTCCCCTGACCAGGGAAAACAAACGCGTGACGTGACATGCAGTTCCTTGCTTTACTATCCAACAATCAAAAAAAGACCTTAACGCCCAATCAGGCGACCCCGCTGCCATGATTCAGCAGCACTTTCAGGATCAAGACCGTCAACAGACACAGCATAATCCAACGCACTCATGACGCGATTACCGAGCATCATGCCAGCAAGCTCGTCATATAAATCATCATCCATCTGCTGACGCACTCCAGAACGCAAAACGAATTGCGCCTTGAGTTCTCCCCCTAGCAACCCGGCATCATCAGGTAACATCTGCAGCCAGTCCGTATGAAAAACGGCATGAGGCTGCCACGCTATAATCAGGGGATTATCTCCATCCTGACTGGCTTTCTGCACATGCCCGAACAGGGCAGCGTCCCCCAGAATTTCAAGAGGTAAGGCGCCCAGGTCACTACGGGCCACCCTAGCCGACTGAACAAGCTCTTGTGCTTCTTCACTTGCGATAATCCTGGAGAATTCCTTCCCCATCCAGCCTGAAGGAATCTTCTTCCCGGTCAATGCGGCAAAAGCAGCCTGGGGGCGATAAATATCTCCAAAAACCTCGCCTCCTTCAACCAGCACATTACTGTCCCGAGGCATCCAGGCAGAAACGAGCAGATCTATCTCGGCTGTTTCAAGAGCCTCCTGCCTGTCTTCCATGGCCAGATCGACATAGGACACGTCAACACCGTGAGCCTCTATGATCCGGGCTACAGCACTCGCACAGGCCCCATGCAGAGCCGTATATAAATGCCCAATTGAAAGATGGGACATAAAAGCCGCCTCCCCTGACAATAAACAACACTCACGGGCATAAACACACTGCCCCCATTTGTGAAGCCTTCCATGAAATTTCTGTCATAATCCAGTTTTCTGGAAGACACCACCTTATTGCTTTCTGAACTACCAGATCGTTACCCGCTCCGATTCTGGAAGATAAAGCTTCTGACCAGGCACCACGCCAAAGGCAGAATACCAGTCATTTACATTCCGCACGGGCATATTCACCCGCATCATAGCGGGAGAATGTTCATTAGAAATAACCTGCCGACGCAAAGCATCAGGTCGATCTTTTTCCCGCCAGACCTGTGCCCAGCCAAGGAAAACTCTTTGAACGCCTGTCAGACCGTATTTCAGATCAGGCGCTGGTTGGTGTCCAGACTCCTTGTAAGCCTGGAGAGCCAGATTCAACCCGCCAAGATCAGCGATATTTTCTCCCATCGTCATAACGGGATTAACATGCAAGCCGGGCAAAATTTCGGGAGCTGCATATTCTTTTCCCAGCCGCTGGGCCAATCCATCAAATGCTTTGGAAGACTCTTTACTCCACCAGTCATGCAAACGACCCGTTTCGTCATAATGACGGCCCTGATCGTCAAAACCATGGCTCATTTCGTGACCAATCACGCCACCAATAGCGCCATAATTAACAGCCATGTCTCCTTTGGGATCAAAGAAAGGCGGTTGCAATATCGCCGCTGGGAAAACAACCTCATTCATCGTGGGACTATTATAGGCATTAACCGTCTGGGGAGTCATATCCCACTCTTCACGATCAACCGGCCGATCAAGTCGATCAAGACGGTGCTGCCAGTTAAAGGCTGCCGCACGGACTGCATTGCCATAAACATCATTTCTGCGAATCACAAGCTTGCTATAATCCCACCATTTTGAGGGATAACCGACCTGCACAGCAAAGTGATCCAGCTTGATCAAAGCTGCTTCCCGCGTGGCATCATCCATCCAGTGATTTTGTTCCAAACGCGTCTTGAAGGCTTTTTTCAGATCGGCAACCAATGTCGTAATCTGTGCCTTGGCTTCGGCGGGAAAATAATGCTGCACATAAATCCGCCCCAAAGCCCAGCCCATGGCCTGATTGGTGACACGAACAGCCCTTTTCCAGCGCACTGGCTCTTCCTGCACACCAAGAAGAGTCTTTCCATTAAAATCAAAGGACGCTTTCGAAAAATCCTGGGACAGATAAGGCGCTGCATTATCAATCAAATGGAAAGCAAGCCATGACCGCAGAGTCTGCACATCTGTGTTCGACAACACATGACTCATTGCCTTGATCGCCTGGGGCTCACGTACATCAATCTCACGCATTTCCAGATTCTTTCCGGGCACCCCCATAGCCTCCAGGGCCGCTTCCCAATCAAATTCTGGAGCCAGTTTCTTTAACTGAGCTATCGTCATGGGATTGAACGTCTTGATGGGATCACGCGTCTGGCCACGCGGCAACTCAACCTTGGCCAACGCCGTTTCAAGAGCGACGACGGACTCGGCATTCTTTACCGGCTCCGACCATCCTGCCAGAGTGAACATTTTAGCGATATAGGCCTGATAGGCTGTTTTTTTATCAGCCAGTTTCGGATCCGTATAATAAGAAATATCCGGCAGACCCAATCCCCCATTCACACCAACACTCATGCCCTGATCGACAAGAAGCATATAACGTCCTGGATCGCGCTGATCCTGCTCTATATCAAAAGCAAACGTACTGAACATGAGAGAATGCGCTGATTCGCCGAAGATTCGCGCAATATCACGCGGAGTCTGAAGCGCCTTTATATGATTAAGGTCAGTTTCAAGAGGCGCCTTTCCCAGACGGTCTATCTCTTTCTGATTCATAAACCCGGCATAATAAAGACCAAGCTTGCCCGTTTCACTGACAGGATCAGGAAGTGCTTTAACGAGATTTTCCAGCAGGGTCTTCTGACATGCAAGAGAAAGCTCTGACAGAATGTGAAAAGCACCATAACTGCTCATATCATCGGGAATTTTTAAACGTTTAATATAAGTCCCGTTGGCGAATTTATAAAAATCATCTCCGGGATTTACGGTCAAATCCATCCCATGCTGATCAAAACCCCAGCCATTCTGGTAAGGCTGTGCCATATCGCTCGCTCCGGTTGCTTCCGCAGCATGCGCCATGGGAGCGATCAGGGAAAGTCCGGCTCCCAAAGCCAGAAAACTGCAATTATGCCTCAGAATACGCATAAAATGAGAAACGGTCATAAATTACTCCGTATACAGGCTGTCAAAAAAACACTTTGTCTGGTTCAGGCTGGGAGACCAACCCGGTGGGCAAAAACTTTCTGCTGCCATTTCATAAGATGGTAAACAATATGGGCAATCACCTGCTGCGTTCTGGAATGAGGCGTAATGCCTGTTGTCTTGAAAATCATCGCCGTAACGCGGTCGAGATGTTTCTGCTGATAGAATTTCATCGCCCGCCCCATATAGGATGCAATACAACGCTTGTGATCATAGGGCGTCGTCATTGAATCATTGGTGATATAATAGGCCGTAGCCAGTTCATCATCCTCACTCTCGAAAACACGACTCAAGGCAATTTTCAGCCGTGCCCAGCGGCCCAGCTTTTCACGATCAAGATAACGGTGCATATGATCATAGAATAACTTGAAATGACGATACTCATCAGCCGCAATCTGTTTACAAATTGCCTTGAGCAAAGGCTCGTCCGTTGCATCTGCCAAAGATGTATAAAATGAGGAAGTTCCGGTTTCCACCATACAACGGGCAATCAGCTCTCCCGTCCGTGAACCACGAATGGAAGCAGAAACGTCCGTGTCAATCTGATAGGCTTCCCGATAACGCTGGAAGGCATCCTTATAATTCCAGTCCGGATCAGCCAGCATGGCCCATTTGCCAAGAGCGTCACCATGTTGTACTTCCTCTTCAGCCCAGTAAGTGGCAGCCTGACTGAATTCAGCGTCTCCGACGAAAACATGCTTGAGATAGTCTGTATAATCACGGGCATTGCGTTCAACCACAGAAGCCGCCTTGATAAGAGGGACGATATCTGGATCTACTTTCGAAGGTTCAAAACCCTCCCAGTTCATCTGTTCCATACGCCAGTGTTTCACAGTCGTCTCCCTAGCTTCAAATGACAAATGACGTCGTTATCTCGCGCCCGGCATAGAGTTTCGGGTGACATGATACATCAATTTTGGGTAAGTGTAGGCCCTTAAATGGAGACAATCTTTTTATGAATGACTATTCCCTCTCTTCATCGCCCCATAAAACACCACTGCGCCACGACTGGAGCCGTGATGAAGTGGCCGCCCTGCTTGCTCTTCCCTTTCCTGAACTGATTTACAGGGCACAAACCGTTCACCGCGCCTATTTTGACCCTACGAAAATTCAGATTTCCACTCTGCTCTCCATAAAATCGGGAGGATGCCCGGAAGATTGTGCCTATTGCCCCCAGAGCGCCCATCATGAAAAATCCGTCACGCGCGAGGCTCTACTCCCCCTTGAAACCGTCTTAAGAGAAGCAAAAGCGGCCAAAGACTCTGGAGCGGAACGTTTCTGTATGGGAGCCGCCTGGAAAAAACCCAAAGACCGTGATCTGGATGCTGTGTGCGAAATGGTCAGTGCCGTCAAAACACTGGGGCTTGAAACCTGCCTGACCATTGGCATGTTAACACCTGAACAGTCAGCTCGCCTAAAAGAAGCCGGGCTGGATTACTACAACCATAATCTTGATACGTCTGAAGAATTTTACGGTTCCATCATTTCGACCCGCACCTATCAGGATCGTCTGGACACTCTCTCCAATGTCCGCGATGCAGGTATTCACGTCTGCTGCGGCGGCATTATCGGCATGGGTGAAACTGATTCCGACCGCGTTGGCCTGCTCATGACATTGGCCAATTTACCCAAGCATCCTGAAAGTGTACCCATCAATCTGCTTGTGCGCGTCGAAGGCACGCCCCTGCAGGATGCTAAACCCATTGATATGATTACCTTTACACGCGTCATTGCCACAGCACGGATTTTGATGCCCGCCAGCCATGTCCGCCTCGCCGCGGGCCGCGAGACTATGTCTGAGTCCGATCATGCTCTCTGCTTCCTCGCCGGGGCCAACTCTATTTTCTGGGGAGAAAAACTGCTAACCACCCCCAACCCAGTCAAAAACAAGGATCAGCGTCTTCTTGACCTTCTGGGCATGACGGCTACCCTGCCTTCCTGTTCATCACAGGGTTAAAAAGTCCTGCCCCGTTATCATAGCGGGGCAGTTACTGGAGGTAGTGATAATATCACCGACCATTTTTCTCCTGAGCCACACTATCCTTGATCTGCTGACGAACGCGCTGCGCATCCTGCCACTGACCGCTGCCATTATAAGCCTGAACCTGAAGCTCCAGTGCACGCCTCATGGCAAGATAATCGTCATTTTCACGACGATAAACGACCAGCGTCTGCGCCTTGCCCAGAGCCTGTAACCATTGATGATGAGCAAGGTCAGACAGAGTCTGCAATTCCAGAAGATTGGCCCTGTTGCGCATTTTATCAGCATGAGACAAGGTCTGAATTGTCGCTGACAATGTAGCATCATCTTTTAGGACCGCAGCATTATAACCGACAAAAGCCACGGCCTCATCCGCCGTTGCTCTATCAGAAGATGATTGGGCCCACCTCGCCTCTCTCATGGAGGCCTGATAGTGTTTCTGACGATAAAGAGCTGCCGCCTTGATGAGATGCAGATCATCTCTCTGGGCGAATTGCCTGTTTTCCAGGGCAGATAATGTCCTGTCAATTGTCTTCAAGGCGTCCTTGACGTGATTTTGTCTCACCTGCGAGGTTGCCAGATTAAACCCCGCATCATGAATGGCCTGCGGATCATTGACGAGAAAAGCCCGTTTAAAGGCCTCCCGATATTTGAATTCCGCCTGCGCCATCCGGCCATTATCAAAGACTGTCTGGGCAACATCCATATCCTCGGCATAATCACGGTCTTCCCAGCTCGTTTCATGGCTGCATCCGGCCAGGAGGAAAATCGCCACAAGGCAAGTCAGCCGCTTCATGGCCGCACCTCCTTAGCTGGCAGACGGTGGGAAGGTCGTTTGCTCCCGCTTCCTCCCAAAATCCAGAGAGAGCGCATTTGATCCATCAATTTTTTCAGACTCGTAGCGCTCGCCTGAGCCTCAATAATAAGAGCGGGCAGATCATCCGACGTCACAGCTGTATTATGGATGATTTTCTTCATATCAGGCGTAGAATTCTTGAGATCCCCTGAAATCTTGTGGACGTTTTTCATCGTCGCATTCGCTTCACTGAACGTGGCGTGAAGCTGTTTTTCAAGAGGCTGCAACTGGGTAATCGTATTATTGAGCGTCCCCAGGACCATATTCGCCCGGTCATAGATTTCACGCTGCGTCATAAAAGCCCCAACAGAGCCTTTACCCGCGCGCATATCCTTGATCAGCCCGTCAATCTGCTCCGTAATGGATTGAACATTGGTCATGGCCGGAACGAGACGTGCCTTGAGCTCATTGACCATTTTCGTAATCTGGTCAGCCGGATTTGCCTCGACATTGGCTTTGACAACAGCATAGGCCCAGTCGAGATTATCGGTATATCCTCTTGTCAGTTCAATATAGCTCGCTCCCGCGACCACAAAACGCCGTCTGATTGTCGCTACACTATCCTTGCGGATAAAACGTTTGAATTGCGGTTCAATTGTTCCTTCTGCGTACATTCGACCTGAGTCATTAAGTTCCAACGCCCGAATTTCGCCAGCATGAACCCCCATAACCTCAATATCATTACCGACAGCAAGCCCCGCAACCCCACTCTGTGGCAGAACGAAATGGATCTTCAAGGAGGGAGAAAGCCACTGCCGCAAAAGGCCTGTCTCAATTACTGCCGCCGTAAACAGGACCATGGCAGCCAGAACAAGAAGACCGACCCATTCATCAGCGTAGCGATTGCGAAACAGGGGAGTCGCTGTATCAGATTCCCGGTGCAGATGAAGCATCACATACCTCTCAATGTCGTAAGACCGCTATCGCTCAGACGGAATTTTTGCATATTACCTTGCTCGTAATCCCTCCAGGATAATGGATTGGAGGAAATCCAGACGATGGCAGCCCCTCTCTCACGAGCAGACGTCAATTCTCCCAAAAACGCATTATAAAGTTCCTGTGGTTCATCCAGCACCGGCTCTTCCATTAACATAAGAGCTGGATGCCCGATAAAAGCCCGCACATACTCAGCCCGACGCAAATCCAGGGAACTGAGCCGAGACGGCAACTGCGTCGGTAAACCAGGAAGACCAAGACGCATGGATAACTGCACAGCCTCTTTTACCAGAGAATCCAGCTTGCGCCTGGTGTGATAGAGTCTGGCCCAGAGAATATTCATCTGCATGGGGTAAAGGGCAAGCCACTCCTCGCCCTGATAAATGCGACCAATATGCCCTCTCAAGGCAGAAGCGCGTCTGTCTTCCAGCTCTTTCCAGTCCAGCCCCAGACAGCGGACGCTCCCTTCCCCGACAGGTAGCAGACCGGAACATAAATCTGTGAAAGACGCGGCCTGCTGTTTGTCGCGACACTGGATAAGAGCGCACTCCCCTGCGTTAAGGGTCAGGTTATAGCGTCCGTAAGATAACCCCTCCCCTTCGAATATGGGACGAGCATTACTGAGTTCCAGCACGGGACCGATAAACTGGGCTGTTGAGATTGAATCTGCCATAACAACCCTAAAAAATCACATCCAAGGCAACATTGATCGCCATAACGGACATGATTCCCCTGGAAAATCCCTTGGGCAGAATTGTGGTCAGATCGTCTTCACTCGTAATATCCATTCCAGAAAGGCAGCAACTCAACCCCACAGCGAAACCACTCAAAAGAAATTTGAGCGGGATACTGATATAATCTTCGGGATGAACAGAACTGATCACCTGGAACATGAAAGACCAGATGGGCATGGTAACAATATTTTTCATCCAGCAGACGAAATAGCCCATGGTCAGCGCGATCAGGCTGAACACCATACCCAATGTGAACCCACTGACCGTCATAGCCAGACTACGCGGGAGCAAAAGCGCAATAAAGGGATCAATCCCCTGCCCATTCAGGACTCGCAACTGCTTCTGAAGTGTAATATTGCCCAAGTCAGTCACAATCAGCATACCTGAACGCCCCAGAAGGATAATCCCCACCAGGACAGGGGCAATTTCACGCACAAGAACAGTCGAAAGAATACTGCCTGTCATTTGGGCCATACCGGCAAAACCCAACCAATAGACTGCCTGCGCGACAATACCGAACCCCGTCAGGACAGCCACGACAAGAACACTGACAAGCCCGCCTCCCGTCATCTGCCGCAGATTACGCCAGAATTCGATCTGAACAGAACGGCGCCATGTTACCGGCTGTATAGCCTCACGCACTACACCCCAAGCTGCCCCAATCATAATCAGCATAAAGCGGGGTTGACTACGCGCCACACGGCCAAAAGCAGCCAGGGAACGCTGCACAAGCAAAAAGCGGTCAGGAAATGTCATCGACGACCTGCCATGATATAACTGCGCGTGACCCCCCTACCCGGAAGATAAAAATCTCCTCTGGGCCGAAAAAGGAAATAGCCCCTCAATATGATATAGGCCTGTTCGGAGACCTGTATCTGCCCCCCATCTGGCGCATTATGCGCCATAAGGTCCGCTGTATTGAGAGCAGTACCCCAGACGTTAAAAATAGTTGGATTATCACCAATATGGGCAGCCATGAGAGGACCGACATCAATCCCAATCCTGAACATGAGTTTGGTTGTTAGTCCAGAAATAATATTAAGGCATATTTCACGAATATCGACCGCCACATCCGCAAGACGCAGTACTGCCGCGACATCCTGTTTCTGCTGACAGCTTCCCAGAAAAATAACCCTGTTGCCCGCAACCTGCATGGAAAATAACCCGGCCTCACGCACCTTCGTCTGAACCTTGGCCGTCAGTTCGTTGATCAACTCAAGATTATGCTGGGCCGTCTCTCTCTGCGTTGTGTAGGAATCAACAAATTCGAGCACCATAATCGGCACCGAAAGATAAAGCCCATCCTGCGGCGGCCCATCCTCCTGTTTTTCTGGATCAAGCAAGAAGCCTGTCTCAGACTGGAAGGGTTGTTTATAGGCGGAGGCCATTGCCTCCTCCAGACTCTGTGTTTCTTCAGGAGCAGAATCTGTCATCCTTTTATTACGCTCTGCAAAACGGAGCGCCTCAATAGAGGAGACCAGCGCCACTGTGCGCTCAAGACCTTCCTTCTCTGTCGGATCCTCAATCAGGATCGCTCCGACAGGATTATGCTGTTCCAGGATACTTATGAAAAGAAGATGAGAGGCGCCAACACTGCGCATGAGCACACGCTGCACTGAGCGGAAACGTTCATCTTCAGACGCATCGGGAACATCAACAAACTGGGACTCATTAAGACATTCGAACAGACCAGGATAAACCTGTTTCGAAAGCTCCATCCCGGAACCGTGAGCATCACTCTGCCGATCGAACATATCCTCGCACAAGAGTCGCTTTCCATCGGGAAGTAGGCGCCATATACTGGCCCTTTTGGCTCCCCCTCTTTCTGTCAGAACCTCTGTCATCACCGGAATTTCCTTGTCCGGGTCAAGCAGGGCCGGTGTATTCGCTATTTTGAAAAGACCCGCGCTTTCGGCCCTGATTTTCTCACGCCCCTTCTTCAGCATCTTTTGATAATGAATCACCCGTCTTCCCTGATAGATCAGCCCCAGAGCAAGAAAACAGGACAGGAAAATAACGACAAAAGAAAAATAGATATTTTGCTTCTGCACCTTGCGTGCGAAACTCGAAAAATCACTCGCCGGCGCATTCAGCAACAACACCCACGACTTTTTGGCGACGGTCATAGCCGACGCAATCGTAACATAATTTCTCTCTTTATCACCTTCCTTGACCCGCACCATCCCCGCACCATCGCCCTTAATCCTGAAGATATTGAGAGAGCGGACAAAAACCGGCTGCGTTTTCGGATCAAGCTGGACCTTGGAAGCGTCGAAACCTGGCTGACCAAGCTGCGCCATATTATGACCGGCAATCACATGGCCATTGACATCAACTATAACTGCCCGCCCGCTTTTTCCGACCTTAAGTCCATTCACAAAATTGGTCAGATCATTGAGAGAGATATTAATAGCAAAAACCATCTGACGCCCATCAACCGTTTTGAAGGCTGAAGACGCCGTGATCATATATTCGCTGCTCGTGCGATAAGGATAGGGATAGGGATCACGCCAAAAAAGTTTTTTCCGATTAGGCTTGTCCTTCCGGCTTATGGCCCCCTGATACCAACTATGAACGCGGGGATCATAAACTCCGCTTTTTATCGCATCTGTCTTGAGAACACGTCCTTCACCGTCTGTCGTCTTACGCATGAAAACGGGTTGGCCATTCTGCACCTCATACGTAGTTTCCTCATAATTTTCCCCTGATTTACCAACGAACCAGAAATGCCCCTCATCATCAGCAAGGTAAAAATGCGAAACCTGGGGCACATTTTTCAGGATAGAGCGCCCTAACAGTACAAAATTCGTGACATTCCTGTCTATATTGTCACTGTTAAGCATATCCCGTGCCACTACCGAAGAAGATCGGGCAGGCGACAGATAATTTGTCACTTCCTGCGTAATATAGCGTTGGTCACTCAGCAGAAGACTTCGGGAAAGCTCAATAGCGCCATCACGGGTCGTTCGAAAATTATGCAGTGATACGACAATGATAGCCCCGATCACGAGGATCACCCCGAAAATAGGAATCAGGAACTGGGCAATCTGCCAGCGTCTGTTAGACGGACTAGACATGGGATCGACGATTTCCGCTACCGGCAAGAGCCTTATCCCCCTTTAAGATGATTGCATCCGTTCACCCGCGCAACGCCGGACAAAACGAAAAAATGAAATGATTTGCGCTTATAGAGAACTTGATTATCATAGGAACTCCCATGAAACACAACCATATTTCCCGTCGCAATGTCCTTTCTCTCAGAGGTCAGGACCGCATTTCCTTTTTACAAGGGCTGGTCACCGCAGATTTAATCACCCTCTCTCCCGGAGAGATGGTGTTTTCCGCACTTCTTAGCCCCCAAGGAAAAATTCGCTATTTATTTTATATTTTCTGCACGGATGATGCTTTATACCTTGATTGCGCTGAAGATCAGGGCCCTGCCTTGCTGAAACAGCTTGGCTTGTTCAAATTACGAGCCGATATCGAACTGATGACCTCTACTCTCAATGTTTATGCTGGGCCTCCCGGTACATCCCTTTGTGAAGAAACGCTCGTCACAGCCACAGACCGGACCAGTCCCATGACGGGATGGCGTGCTTTAAGTTCCCTTCCCCCTGTTACATCTGGTGATGGTGATAATAAATGGCTGGAAAGGCGTCTTAAGGCCGGCATACCAGAGATCTGCGATATCAGCCTTGATAAAACCATTGCTCTGGAGGCCAATCTTGATTGTCTTGGCGCCATTTCATGGACAAAGGGATGCTATATGGGGCAGGAGGTCACAGCACGATCTCACTACCGCACCCTTATTAAAAGACGTCTCGTGCCCGTTTCGCTACAGGACGGTATTTTCCCTGAAACAGGAGGGGAAATAACCGCCAGTGATCAGTCTTCTTTTCCATTATTGTCGCGTCGGGGAAACAGGGCGCTGATTATGCTGCCAAGAACTTTATGGAACAATTCGGACCTTAAATATGCAGGCAAGGTCGTTTCTGTAGACATTCCCGAGCAGTTTACTGAAATCTTTTCATCCCAGGAATCATTACCATGAGCTGGACTCCTCCAGAACCAGTCCAACTGGATAACCTTTTGCAAAAAGTCACATTCGACGCCAATGGCCTGATCGCCGCTATTGCTCAGGACGAACAGAAAAACGTCCTGATGCTCGCCTGGATGAATAAAGAAGCCCTTAAAGAAACCCTCATGACAGGACGCGTCTGTTATTATTCCCGCAGTCGGAAAAAATTATGGCGCAAAGGGGAAACCTCAGGGCAGGAACAGACCCTTCTGGCAGCTGCCCTTGATTGCGATGGAGATGCACTCCTTATGACCGTCCACCAAAAAGGAGTCGCCTGCCATACAGGCCGCAAGAGCTGTTTTTACCAGCAAATTACGCCCGAAGGATTACGCCCCAACGCCGAGGTCATTACTGACCCCGCTATCCTCTATGGCGGGAATTAGCACCCCAGGATAGCAGCATGATGGGCTATATGATCCTCAATAAAACTTTGCACAAACCAGTAAGAATGGTCGTACGATTCGTGCAGGCGTAATTGCGCCGGCTGTGCAGCCTGTTCAATCGCTGCAGCGAGAGCCTCCGGCCTAAGCCTGTCCCAATATTCGTCCTTCAATCCCTGATCAATCAAAATAGTGGCAGGATGTCTACGCCCCTGTCCAAGCAACAGGCAGGGATCGTAATGCTCCCACTGACTGGAATCGCCGCCAAAATAGAACTCCGTCACTTTCCGTCCCCACTCACCTGATGCCGGATTGCCAATGGGAGCAAAGGCTGAGACACTTTTCCATTTACAAGGATTACGAAGGGCAAGGCTCAAGGCCCCCATCCCACCCATGGAATGGCCCATAACGCCGCATTTCTCCGGATCCAAAGGAAAATGTTCTTCCAAGAGAGTCGGCAATTCCTGACCGATAAAGTGCGCCATTCTATAATATTTTGCCCATGGCGCAGCAGTCGCATCAACGTAAAATCCAGCTCCAGCCCCTATATCCTGATCCCGATCTTCGTCTGAAATTGCAGTCTGACGTGGGGACGTATCAGGAGCAACAAGAGCAAAACCCCATTGTGCAGCAAAACGTATTACATTGGCCTTGACGATAAAATTTTCATACGTGCTTGTGAGTCCAGACAAACAGTAAATAACAGGGCATTTCTCTTTCTTCCTGGCATTGGGCGGAAGATACAACCCCACTGTCGTTTTACTGGCCAGAGAGACAGAGGGGAATCTGAGAAAGCGGAGCTCTCCATCACAACATGGATGAAATTCCCGTACCTCAAAAAAACTATCCCCCATTATTTATACTCCACAACCGTACGAATACCTTCGCCACGCTCCATCATTTCGAAGCCTTTATTTATATCTTCCAGAGCAATCTTCTGGGTGATGAGGTCATCAATATTAATGCGTCCTTCCATATACCAGTCCACAATCCTGGGGACATCCGTGCGCCCCCGGGCCCCACCAAAGGCAGAACCAATCCAACGCCGACCCGTCACAAGCTGGAAAGGACGTGTACTGATCTCCTGCCCTGCTCCGGCAACACCTATGACACAGGAAACGCCCCAGCCCCTGTGCGCACTTTCAAGCGCCTGCCGCATCAGCTTCACGTTACCGACACATTCAAAAGTGTAATCCAGCCCGCCACCTGTCATGTCAATCAGATGACCAACCAGATCACCATTCTCGCCAAGATCACGCGGATTGACGAAATCGGTCAGGCCGAATTTGCGGCCCATTGCTTCACGAGCAGGATTGACGTCAATACCAATAATCCGTCTGGCGCCAACCATTCTGGCCCCCTGAACCACATTCAGCCCGATACCCCCAAGGCCAAATACAGCTACTGTGGACATAGGCTCTACCTTGGCCGTAAACATTACGGCACCAATTCCCGTTGTCACGCCACAGCCAATGTAACAAACCTTGTCAAAAGGGGCATCGGGGCGGATTTTCGCCAGTGCTATTTCGGGTATAACCGTATAATTGGCGAATGTCGAACAGCCCATATAATGATAGACAGGCTGACCTTTATAGGAAAAGCGCGTGGTTCCGTCGGGCATGAGCCCCCTGCCCTGCGTCGCGCGAATGGACGTACACAGATTGGTCTTGCGCGAGAGACAGGACGGGCATTCACGACATTCGGGCGTATAAAGCGGGATAACGTGGTCCCCCGCTTTCAGACCTTTGACACCTGGACCGACCTCACGGACAATCCCCGCCCCCTCATGACCCAGTATGGACGGGAAAAGACCCTCAGGATCCTGCCCTGAAAGAGTAAATTTATCCGTATGACAAAGGCCTGTAGCCTTGATCTCTACCAAAACTTCACCCTCTTTGGGGCCCTCAAGCTGAACCATATCAATAACGAGTGGTTTTCCTGCTTCCAGCGCCAGGGCAGCCATTACATCCATGATTTCTTTCCTTTCCAATATGTAACTATTGAGTAAGCGCTTCTGTGTATAAACTAGCAGAAAGATCCCGTAGAGCATGTAGAATAAGGAGACTGCCATTGATTGTTAAGAGACGATACGGCCTGACAATTCTTATCAAAGAAACCTTACCGTCCCTGACAGTATTGGCCCTGTGGGATTTCATAGTTGTCATTCTGTTCCAGACTTATCATCAGGAATGGATGGAGCAGCCTTCCTTGCCCATTTCCCTCATGGGATCTGCCCTGGCTCTCTTCCTGGGCATTCGTAATAATGCCGCCTATTCCCGCTGGTGGGAAGGGCGCACCCTATGGGGAAGCATCACCAATAATTGCCGCTCTTTTGGCAGGGAAGTCGCCTCCCTGCTGAACGGAAGGCCCGATCTCGCCAAGGCCATGGCAGCCTACCCTTACCTTCTAAAGGCAGCCTTGAGTAACACGGACACAGGGACGGAAGTTGACACACTTTTGAGTGCTGAAATGAAAAAGCGCGTTTTTTCCTGTGGTAATCGCCCCAATGCCCTGCTTTATGAAATTGGTCTGGAAGTTCGCAAGGAAGTCGATCTCTATAAAATTGATGGCGCTGTTCATGGGACAATTGACCGTATTCTCTCCGATCTTGCCAACGCTCAGGGCGGACTTGAGCGAATTCAAAAAACACCCTTGCCTGTGCAATATTCTGTGCTGCCAAATATTGTGACACATCTTTTCTGTGTCATGCTGCCCCTTTCCGCAGTGCAGACACTGGGATGGATCACTCCGCTGGGTTCCAGCATCATTGGATTGCTGTTCCAGATGCTGGACCGGAGTGGGCGCGACCTGCAGGAACCTTTCAATGACACTGTTCATGCCTTGCCCATGCTTACCATGGCTCGGACGATTGAAAGGGATCTCCTTCAGCCAATAGGGCTTATCCCTCATGATATGGTACATCCCCATCAAGGGGTACAGCCTTAAGAATAGCGACTCCCCCTGAAGACACGGCGCCTTTTTTTTGCTAAGACAACAGAATGAACAGCAATTTTAGAATGCCTCAAAGAGGCGGTGTAACTGAAGATATGGCGCGCGCCGCCGCCGAGCGCACAGCGCAGCAGAAAGATCCCGGCCTGAAAAATGATCCTTTTCAGGTTGGCGATTCGATCGTCTATGCAGCTCACGGCGTAGGACGAGTCGAAAGCATTGGCAATGTCGAAGTCGCCGAGACCATGATTGAGATGATAGAAATCTCTTTCCCGGGCAATCAGATGACATTACGGATTCCGCTGGCGAAGGCCCGTAAATCGGGTTTGCGCAAGATTGCGACACGCGAAATTGTTGACAAGGCTATGGCTGTTGTAAAGGGCAAGCCTCACATCAGTCGTGGAATGTGGGCCCGACGCGCCATCGCTTATCAGGAAAAAATCAACTCTGGTGACCTGATTCAGATTGCCGAGGTTCTGCGTGATCTCAGGCGTAATGTAGACAGTCTGGATGGAAGCTTCTCGGAACGTAAACTTTTTGAAGCGGCACAGGAACGCTTTGTGGCCGAACTTGCTGTTCTGGAAAATAAAGATCCTGAGACTGTACTGAAAACACTCACGGAAACCATGAAAAAGGCATAAGCCCTGCCAGGGTCCTGTCATTGCAGAATGACATCGACCCTGTCTTTCTCGACGCCTGACCTGAAAGGTCATTTTTCATACCCCGCGAAAGCGCAGAATTCCCTCATCACTCCTCCAAAACCAGAGTATTCGTCGTATATTTTCGTTAAACAAGCAGGACTTCAGGAAGGATCAGGGGCCGTAACGTTGATGGGGCCATTTCTCGACCATAAAACGGCTCTGGAACTGCAATCATTATCTTTTTTGCGTCCCGGTCAGACTGAGGCCTGCTTTTCTTCCATAGAAAATCTCGAACAGGCCGATTTGCGAGCCTTTTGGGAAGCTAGCTTTTTCTTCCTGCAGGGTGATTATATCCGGGCGGCCTATTGCATCCATGCCGCGATTGAAAATGGTCTCAGAAACCCCCTGACAACTCTTCAAAAACAGTTACAGACCAATGAGGAAGAAGAACAATTCCTGAAACTTCTTGATCAATTTGGAGAACTGTACGGCCCCTCTGATGCTCTGATTGAGCTAAAAGGCTTGTCCCTGATACAGCTTCACCGCCTCTATGAAGCCGAGACTCTTTTAAGACGACGCCTTCATAAGGGGGGACGGTCTCATAATCTGAAAACGGTTCTTGTCAAGATTCTCTGTGAACAGGGCGTCTTTGGCGAAGCTCTTGCCCTACTTACGGACCTCCTGACCCAATTACCCCGTAACTGGGAGATCATGAATAATCTCGCTTATCTTTATAATAATACAGGTGAAGTCGAGAGAGCCCTGACCATATACCGCCACGCCATCATCATTGCTCCGGCGGAAGCGCTTTTGAGATTAAATCATTCTATAGCCCTTCTGAAAATCGGGCGCTTTTCCCAAGGATGGCAGGAACATGAATGGCGACTGAAATTGCCTTTCCACACACCCCTGCCCATCAGAAAACTTCTTCCTACTTTAAACCCTGGAGATTCCCTGCAAGGAAAAACAGTTCTGATCACCCATGAGGAAGGGCTGGGCGACGCCATCATGTATTCACGTTATATTCCCATACTGGCTGAAACAGGAGCCTTTATCCACGTCTGGGGCAGTGAACAGCTATCACCTCTTATGGAAAAACTGAAAGGCGTTGGCGTCTCGCAGGTTGGCGGGACCTGTCCTGATTACGATTATCATTGCCCCTTCATCAGCCTGCCACGAGCTTTGACACCCTACCCGTCCATGCCTTTTGCGGTCTCTCAGCCCTACCTTTCTCCTTCCCTGGAGAAACGAACACAATGGCAGAAGAGACTCAGCACCATTCCTCCGCATCTATTACGTGTCGGGCTTGTCTGGTCAGGTGGCGTTCACAAGGATGATCGTAACTCCCGGCTGATTGACTATCACCGCTCCATGGATCTGAAGGAAATGGAACCACTTTTTGGTGATCCCCTTATCCAGTATATTAGTCTGCAAAAAGGCCCCAAAGCGAAACAACTGGCACCTTACAGCCATTATATCCTCGACTATATGGATGAGTGCGAAACGATGGAAGATACGGCCGCCCTTATGGACGCCCTGGACATTGTAATTACGGTTGATACATCCATGGTCCATCTGGCAGGCTCCATTGGCAAGGAGACCGTACTCATGGACCGCTTCTGCAATTGCTGGCGCTGGGGCATCAACCAGAGCGAAACAAGATGGTATCCTTCTGTCCGAATTTACCGTCAACCTTCCTTCGATGACTGGCAGCCCGTTATTCGCCGACTTTGCAAGGAACTCACAGAACGCGCTCTCAATAAGGCCCTTTCCTAATAATCAATGCCATAGGACAAGCCAAGGGAAGAACCGGGATCATTTTCCGGAGTTGTGAACCCCGTAATCTGCCCTCCTGTTCCCACAGTCGTGTTGAATTTGAGGTGTTTGGTCAAATCCACACGTACTTCAGCCTGCGTATTGCTTCCTGACAAGCCCTCCTTTGCCCCTACATAAACCCCTTTCATGACATATTTCCCAGCTTCCAGACTGGATTTTTCTTTTCCGCCCCTATTATTGCTGCTGCTTTCAATCGAAAGTTCATCCAGCCCAAGATTATTACGAACAATCCCCAATGGATCGAAGGAAGAACCTCCCCCCAACTGCACAACGGCCGCCCCAAGAGCAGCAAGCTGGGTTGGAGACAGGGACGCACGCGTATTGCCAAAAAGCAGCACTGACAGGACTTCATCCTTGGGACGCTGGGGCGCTGAGATAAAATCAAGCTTTGGGGCACTGGCATAACCCGTAACAAGTAGGCTAGCCACAATCCCTTCTGCTGCTCTGTCCGCCCTGAAATCAAGGGTTGGATCAAGCCGGTGTCCAACACCACTGCCGTTAAATGCAACACGCCCCTTGGTAAAATTCAGACTGACACCAGCCAGATTGAAATTCCCCTGTTTCAGGTCAAATCCGCCTGTAACTTCAGGAGCAAGATTCGTCCCACCCAAATGAAGCTTCCCGCTCATCTCGGCAAAAAGACCGTGACCATGCACAAGAATCTGCCCTGGAGACATAACATCCATATTCAACTTGACCACCACAGGCGGCGCCGGCCTCTCTTTCTGCTCCTTGTCTGGCTTGATAATTTCGAGCTGTGGAACAGAATCAGGCATTGAATCCGGAATATTGATGTTGGCCTGAACTATTTTGACACCACCATCAAGGTCAATCTCAGAACGCGCCTGACCGTGAATATGAATGGAAGAATCCAGTGTTTCTTCAAGCAGGTCGCTGATGACAGGCTGGGCCTTATCCATTACGAACGTCAGGTCGAGAGGCAGACCTGACCTGAGAAGACCAACCTGGCCTGAAAGCGACATGGTTCCTTTTCCTGCCTTCAGGCCAAAATCCTTGAGAATCAAAACATCATTCTGTGCAACAAGATCACCTTTTATTTCAGTCAGGTGTACGCCCTGAGCATAATGCGTAAACTCGCCTTGGCTGAGATGGACAGCGCCTGAAAGTCTGGGTTGCGTCAATGTTCCCTGAGCCAGGACATCCATATCCACCATTCCTTTCACCCCCATCCCTGAAGCACCCAAAATGGCATTAACCAATGTGAGATCCATCTTGCCGGTAGAACGAACAGACATGGTTCCCTCTCTGGAAAGAGGGACATTCCCTTTTAACTGGGCTGCCAATTTCTCTCCAGCTTCTGCCTCAAGCAACAATTGGGCCTGCTTGCGGGCAAGATTGGCTTTAACCTTGAAAAAAGCTTTAGGAAATGATGCTGCATATCCTGTTTTTAAATGTAAATTCTGCCCTTCCGCAGTGACGGAACCTGCCGGATCCTCAAGCGTTCCGCCCAGCTTCCCCTGCGCTGAAATCACTCCATCTCCCATCAGGTTCGGCATAAAAGGAGTCGCCAGAGAGGGGGTAACATGATCAAGCGAAAAGGCAAGATCCAGCTTGGGCTTAACCTCACCATTAACAGACAGGCTTGCGGGAACGCTATCACGCGAAGCCGCCGTTACTTTAAAATGTTCAATGGAAAATGGCGCTCCATATTTAATAGTTGCGGGTGATTGAAGATGCAGCGTTTCACCCTTGATGATACTCTCAAGCCTGTTGAGAGAAAGCTGGGACCCTGGCACATCAAGCAGAGCCGCCATATCTATTCTGGCAGGGGCTTCAAGCAAATTGTCAAACTTGCCAGACAATTTAACTCCGAGAGCTTTCTGGGGGCCTTTTACAGAAAGCTGCACATCACCCTTTATGTCTTTGACCTTGATTCCCTCAAACCGGGCTGAGAGATCAATAACGGGATTGCCAGAAAGCTGGTCGGCAGTCCCACTAAGTATAAGAGAACGGAGGGCATAATCAGCCATCGCAAATTGTGACTTGAGGTCAAGATGGACGTGATCACCCTCCGCTCCCTGCTGTCTCTGCGTATGGAGTCCCAGAGTGAGCGACCCTTTTACAGCCTGACCGATTAAAGGCGCAAAAGCATCCAGACGTGAAAGGGTGATATCCAGATCCCCCCTGGGAATTTTCTTTCCCTTCGGCAGCAAAACTGTTCCGTGCCCCTGAAGACTCTTCCAGTCCAGCCGGTTTAAAATGGCACCCAGATTACCGGCCTTGTCCTTATGAAAAGCCACATCCAGCGCTAGAGGAACCTTATCCAGTTCACCCTTGACTGTCACTTTACCATCAGGGTGAGCAGGAAGATGATCAATCGCTGCATCCAATGTAAGTGGGCCAGGTATCAGACGTCTCGTCCCCTGCTCAGCGCCCATAATCCCTTCAAGATGAAGGGATGTTTTAATATCATCAATCTGACCTTCTGCCTTGAGCCGAGCACTCATATGGCCTTGCAGTGCAGAATAAGCCGCCTTGAGATCAGATAATGAGAGCAAAAGGTCTGACGAAACGGAACCATTTCCTTTGGGATTGAAGACACCATTACCCTTGATTTGCAAGGCACGCCCTGAAATATCCAGCCCCGCCAGCGTAATAATCCCCCTGGAATCACGCTGCACATTCAGCGCCAGAACCCCCTGATCGCCTATAAGACCGACAGCTTGTGGTAAGCCTGCTGAGATCTGTACCCGTCCCTTTAAAGCAGCTTTAAGAGGGGCTTCCTTGCCCATAGGCAGGGCAAGATCTGCATCAAAATGAGATTTGCCCTTAAGAACGATATTCCCGAATTTTGCGAACGGTTCGAGAGAAGGCAATGTCAGGGCCAGATGCGCCTTAAGAGCCGGCCTGACCGTACCTTCCAACGAAATTTGCAACAATTCATGTTGTAATGACACATCAAATGGCTGCGTTTTCTGGAAAGGATGATAAACCGCATTCAATGTCAGGGGAGAGAACGCCAGTAATAAAGGCTCTTTACCCGGAAGCCTCAGCCCTTCCACCGCACCTGTCAGAACCAGCTTTCCCTCTCTACGAAAACGCTTTTTATGATCACCCTTGAAATGCAGGTCAATAGAACGCGCATTTACTGAAGGCGTTGCCAGATTATCAATTCTGACCGACCCTTCACCTCCAGGTGCTGAAAGGAATCCATCCAGAAGTATTTTGACATCAAGCTGATCCCAGCCCAAATCCGGTCTGACTGTCATGGCGGGAGATGAGGCACTCAGTGCCACCTTGCCACTTTTTTTATAAAGATTGACCGTTCCGGCCTGGTCAATCCTCAACTGCGCTCCGTCAACTTGACCGGCTCTCAGTTTCACTTTCGTCGTAAATTTGCGGTAGGTGCCACTAAAACGGATATCGGCCATGAAAGGATCCAGAGCCGGCATATGAAGCAAGGATGTTATAAAGCCGTCAGGTCCTTCATTGAACAGAATCGCGCCTGTCGCTCTTTTGCGTCTTTTATCCATTACAACGGAAAGCTGGGCCGGAACGTCCAGACGGCGCGCCACAGCATTGATCATCATGGATGGGAAATTCTTGAATGTCACACCCTGAATAAAGGGATCAATCGTCGAAATCCTGGTTTTGCCTGACAGGGAAAGAAGCAGGCGTTTTTGCGCCAATGCTGCGCCTATTTCTATATGTGGCACCCTCAGTGACCTGATATCCACAGCCAGAGAAAGATGAAAAGGCTTTTCATCCGGTGCAGGAGGAGGAGAAGGTTCACTCGAATAGGGCAGGCGTTCAAAGACAAAGCGCTCCGCTTTGAAAGATTTTACCTTGGCCTTCATATGCAGTAGCGCCAGAGGGGACCATCTCATATCGGCCTTGTCAAGCTCCAGCCAGATCCCTTTTTCATCAACAAGGGTCAACTTCTGCAAACGTATATGAGTGGGCAAAAAGCCAGATACGCCTTCAATATGGACCATATTGCCGGTCATGGCAGGAAGCCTGTCTTCCACAAGCTGCTGCACTGACGGAAGGTTAAGCGCAATAACGAGAGCCGTTATGCTCATTCCGACTATGGAAATCAACAGACCAGTAATGAGGATAAAAGCATAATAAAGCCGATGGTGAAGACGCATCAGAATGTTTCTCCCAGCCCTATATAAAGCTCCCATTTATCCCCCCGGCGCGGACGATGCATCGGCAACGCCACATCAACCCGTACAGGACCGATCGGCGTAAAATAACGCACACCTGCACCATAACCGACGCGTAACTTTCCATGGCCAGGCATGGAACCATGTCCCACCTGTCCGGCATCAGCAAACATGGCTGCACCAAAACTTTTAAAAAGTCTCTGACGATATTCCACCGTACCCGCGTCCATGGAGCTACCTCCAATGGCATATTTGCTATGCGGGAATTGTGGACCCACTCCCTGATATCTGTAGCCACGCACTGTCGCCTGACCACCCGCATAAAGACGCTGGTCTGGAGGAATATCCCATGTATTGGCTCCCTGAATGGACCCTACTGCGCCTCTTACGGCTATGACGCTCCTTCCCGGACGCGACAGACCCAGATTATGCAAATCGAAATATGTGGAAATCTGCCCGTTCAGGATGGCAAAAAACGAAGTCTGGTGCTCCATGGATTCTGACGGAGTGGCTGAGAGGGATATTTTCACCCCATGCGTCGCAGGCTCAATAGCATTAGGCCGGTGAGTCGTATCATAATCAGCCCCAATAGGAAGCGAGACTATGAAATAATCCTGAGAACGACCGAACTGCCTGATTTTTTCCTGTTCCAGGGCAAGCGCCCCATTCACGTTCCACTCATCTCCCACAGGCTGGGAAAATCCGCCTTTCACCAGAAAAGCTGTCTGGTGGTAAGAATAAAGAAGCTGTCTTACAGCCTCTACCCTGAAATTGAGATTACGCCCGCGATCAAGAAAATCCGGCTTTGTGAAATCAACATAACCATCATAACCGACCCCTTGCTGCGCTGATCCTCCAAGTCCGGTAGCAAGTGCCGAAACTTTCAGCTGTTCACCACGTCCCAGAAGGTTACGATGCAGCCAGCTCGCTCCCAGCCTTCCACCAAGGTCAGTTGAATAACCGACCTCTCCAGAAACGCGCCTGCGTTTACCCTCCTGAAAATCCAGGCTGAGGGGCATGGCCTTACTGATATTTTTCTCCTCACTCATCCCCGGAGCAACCGGTATGACCGGAGGTGCATTCGCAATTTGAATCGAGGAAAACAGGCCCGTGCTGCTCAGATCAAGCCGAGCCTTCTCAATCTTGGAAGGCTGATAAAGCTCTCCCTGATGCAGCATGATTCTTTTAGCCACATAATCCTGCCTGACATGGGCAAGCCCTTTGAATGAAAGGGGACCAACGACAAGTCTGGGACCTTTATCAACAAAAATCCTGACCGTGATTGTATGTAATTCTGGATGAAGCAGCGCCTGAGGGCGCGAAACAGTTGCCGTACCATAACCTTCTTCAAGCAGAAAATCACCCAACCCTGTCTGGGACGCCAATATATCCTTGGCAATGGCGGCATCACCTTGCCTTATCTTCAATGCCCCTTCTTCTTTTTCACTGAGTTCGACAGTTTTGGATATATTTTTGCTGCCTTCCTTGGCAGAAGAGAGAAGCTCTATACGACCTATATGAAAAAGTTCGCCAAGTACAACTGATACTGAAATAGTGACGATCTTTCTGCCAGATGACTGCTCAAGAGCCGCAAGCATGGCGGGATCCCGCCCCTCAAATTCATGCCCGTCAATCCTGACAGACAAGGTGACAGTCCCCCCGTAATAACCTTGCGACTGAAGAGCCCCCTGAAGACGATCATAGTCACTGCGGATACGCCCTGCCAGAGCATAAGCGCCAACCTGATGCGTTTTCTGCAATGTCAGAAGCTGGGAAGAAGCTTTGAGAGCATCATCAACCATTTTATGGGATGTCAGTTTAATGACTGTCTCATAAGAAAAAGTTACTTCTTTTGGCGTGGTTTCTTTCTGTTCTGGCACCGCATTCCCAGCCCAGGCCTGTTGAGAGACAGGGAAAGTGCTGATTAAAAGTGTCAGGTACAGACTGAACGTCCTAACAGGCTTCACTGCCCCTCCCTTACAGATCGAAATTCCTCTTCCTAATGACGAATTTTTCCCTTTTACACAGCATGAATGAAGATGGATATGGCACAACAGGTTTTATTGCTTATAGTTTCCTCAGCATCATGGGTGAATTTACGATTGTCTCTACGCCTGAAACGCCTTATCAATCATTTTATGTCCGCTTCTCAATTCTTTTCGCGCAAACAGAAACCGGGTTTCTCTGCCCGTCCTGTCTTCGATCCTGAAGCTCTTTTTGATAAAAATGAGCCAACGTCGCCGCACTCTCTGGGGCGTGATATCCGTTGCGCGGTGAGGCTCGTCACCATTTTTATATGGGGCTTTATAGCCTGCTGCCTGCAGACCATCCTGATTTACATGCCCGGCCGCCTGCATGTCAGGTTTCCATGTTTTTTTTGGAAGATTGTCTGCGCAATCATGGGCATTCGCGTTCACACGATAGGAAACCGTGCAGGTGGGGTCTATACCGAGAACGACGTACAGAAGGGTAAAAAACCAGTCCTCTTTATTGCTAATCACAGCTCCTGGCTTGATATCTTGGTATTGGGATGCGTGCTGCCGACGCTGTTTATTTCCAAACAGGAAGTCCGCAACTGGCCCTTTATCGGCATACTGACGCGTCTCGGAGGAACGATCTATATCAGCCGCAATCGTCGTGAAACCGGACAGGAAGTCACTGAAGTCATGAACCGCCTGAAAGAGGGTTACAATATCGCACTTTTCCCTGAGGGAACCTCTTCTGATGGTATGAGAGTCTTACCGTTTCTGTCCTCGCTTTTTGCCATTGCAAAACCTTTACAGAAACGCGGCGGGGCAGATAAGAACACACAGCCCCCTCCTCTGCTTGTGCAGCCTATTTCTGTCGTCTATGACCGGCTTGAAGGCCTCCCTGTCGGCAAAAACAGGCGTTCTTCTGTATTCTCATGGTTTGGTGATATGGATCTGGCACCACATCTCTGGTCTCTGGGGAAATGGCGCTCCATGCGGGCAAGCATTTATTTTCATCCACCGCTTGACCCCGATGATTTTCCTTCCCGGAAAATGCTCGCAAACAAAACCTATCAGGTTATTACCCAGGGCACAGAAGATCTCAGGCAAAATCGCCTTGAAACCTGATCATACACGTGCATGATCTGATTCGAGGCTTGATCTGGAAGCAGGCTTCTTACTATTGAACAATTTTTCCCCAAGGATGGTTCTTTAACATTCCATGTCACAGCCTTCAGCATCCCCTAACATAATTCGTGGCCTTCACATCATCACATGGGGATGTCAGATGAATGTCTATGACAGTGCCCGCATGGCTGATGTCCTGCGACCCTTGGGTTATGGCCCCGTTGATCGTGCAGAAGATGCCGACATGATCATCCTCAATACCTGCCACATCCGCGAACGTGCTGCTGAAAAAGTCTTTTCGGAACTCGGACGCTTGCGCCTTATTCGCGAAGCCCGTCAGGCTGAAGGCCGTGACACACTCCTTGCCGTCGCAGGATGCGTGGCACAGGCTGAAGGGGAAGAGATTCTGGCACGCGCACCTTATGTCGATCTGATTCTCGGGCCACAAACCTATCACCGTCTACCCGAAATGGTCGCGCGAGTCGCCCGAGCAGGCAGGACCATTATTGACACAGACTTCCCTGTTGAAACAAAATTCGACTTTCTACCCGAAGACGCTGCTCCACAAACAGAAGGCAATCTGACAGCCTTTCTCACCATTCAGGAAGGATGTGATAAATTCTGCTCATTCTGCGTGGTCCCCTATACGCGCGGTGCAGAAACAAGCCGTCCTGTCCCTTCCATCATGACTGAAGCCTCCAGACTTGTCGAAAGCGGAGTCAGGGAAATCACTCTGCTGGGACAGAACGTGAATGCCTTTCATGGCCTGGATGGCGAGAAAACTGTCACTCTGGCCGGGTTGGCCGAAAGGCTCGGCACAATCCCCGGCTTGCAGCGCATCCGCTACACAACGTCTCATCCGCGCGACATGGATCAGAGCCTGATTGATGCCCACAGGGACAATCCCCTCCTGATGCCTTTTCTGCATCTGCCCGTACAAAGCGGGTCAGACCGTATCCTCAAAGCCATGAACCGCAATCATACCGCTGACGAGTATCGCGATATCATCCGCGATCTTCGCAAGGTGCGTCCCGATATTGCGCTCTCTTCCGATTTTATCGTCGGTCACCCGGGAGAAAGTGATGATGATTTCGAAGCGACCTTGCAACTTATACGTGATGTTACTTTTGCAAGCGCCTATAGTTTTAAATATTCTCCTCGCCCCGGAACGCCTGCTGCCGGCCAGGCATTTCAGGTCGACGAGGATGTGAAGGATAAAAGGCTAGCGGTCCTCCAGGCACTTTTGCGCGAACAGCAGGATGCGTTCAATGCCTCACTTCTGGGCACGACACAGGATATTCTGGTTACAGGAACAGGCCGAAAAACAGGACAGCTCAACGGGCGTTCTCCTTATCTGCAACCTGTTCATTTTGAAGGTGACCCGGCGTTAATCGGAAAGATCGTCAAGGTGCAGATCACAAAACAGTTTACGAACTCTCTCGGTGGAATTCAAAGCAAGGAGACAGCAGCCTTTTGACAGCCTTTTCCCCTAAACCAGCACGCTCTGACTCACACCCCTCCAAAGAAAAACGTTCCATAACGCTACGTTTCGAAAATAATACCATCCTGAAGCGTATTCTGGGCGAATATGATCGTCATCTCGTGCAGCTTGAACAAGGGCTTGATGTCCGTCTTGTCTGCCGGGGTAACAGAATTGCCATCACGGGAACAAATGAGACTGTCTCACAGGCACAGTCTGCCTTCGAGGCCTTGCATCATCTGGCAGAAAAGGACAATGCGATTGATGCCGAACAGGTTATGGGCGTCATAAGGCTTGTTTCCATGCCGACACAGCGTCTCTCACGTCCAGAAAAACCGTCCGGTCCTGATCTCAGGACTCTACCCGCGTTTCAGACAAAACGCGGCGTCATCACACCGCGCTCGCCTGGCCAGGCCGACTATATGAAAGAGCTTGCGGACAAGGAGCTTGTTTTCGGTCTTGGGCCAGCAGGAACGGGCAAAACCTACCTGGCCGTCGCACAAGCTGTCTCTCTTTTTCTCTCAGGCAAGGTCGAACGCATTATCCTCTCTCGCCCTGCCGTTGAAGCAGGCGAACGGCTCGGGTTTCTACCCGGCGATATGCGTGAGAAAATTGACCCCTATCTGCGCCCGCTTTACGACGCCCTGCATGACATGATGCCGGGAGACCAGATTGCCAGACGCATGGCAGCAGGTGAAATTGAGGTGGCCCCTCTTGCCTTCATGCGCGGACGTACCCTTGCTCACGCCTATGTCATTCTTGATGAGGCACAGAACACAACCCCGGCACAGATGAAAATGTTTCTGACCCGCATGGGTAACGGCACGCACATGACCATCACAGGCGATCTCAGCCAGATTGATCTTCCTCCCTCAATCACGTCAGGCCTTAAGGAGGCAGTCTCAACACTTGAGAACGTGCCAGGAATTGGATTTTGTCATCTTTCTTCGGCTGATGTGATCCGCCACCCCCTTGTCGCCCGCATCATTGATGCCTACGATCAGGCCACTCCCCTTTCCCCCCATAACTCTTTTTCACGAGCTTATCATGGTGCCCCGAAGTCCCCTGTCAAAAGATGACAGCCCAGACGATTATATTATCCCCAATAATCATATCCTGATTGAAGACAGACGCTGGCACTGTTATGGCACACACCCTGAAAGACTGACCCGCATGGCTTTTACCGCAACACGACGTGTTCTGGGAAATGATGCGGGGCTGGGATACCCAGAGTTTGTATTTTCTACTGACCGCTCTGTCAAAAAGCTTAATGCCCGCTTCCGCGACAAAAACAAACCAACCAACGTCCTGACTTTTGAGCCTTCCTTTCCCGGCGGTAACGGAAGCATCATTCTTGCTTTCGAAACCGTGCAGCGCGAGGCCCGCGAAGCTCAGCTCTCCCTGAAAGCTCGTACTGCTCACCTGATTGTGCATGGGCTTTTGCACCTTGCCGGCTATGATCACCATCATCCGGGAGACGCCAAGGCCATGGAAGCAAAAGAGACGCGCATTTTACGTATGATGGGACTTGCCGATCCCTGGAAAAGTGTGAAGAGGACTACGTCATGAGCCATCACTCACCTGAGCGTACGCCTCTTTTTACATTTTTCAGCCGCAAGCCCCGCCCACAAAATTTACGCCAGTCCATTGAGGTTATGGTCAAGGATGCTGCGTCCCTGCCCAAAGACCCCGAAGAGCTTCCGGAACTGGACCGCCAGGAACGCGCGCTTATCCTCAACGTCCTGCGCCTGCGCGATATTACGGCTGATGACGCCATGGTGCCTCGTGCTGATATCGTCGCCATGCCGGATGATCTCACTTATGAGGAATCTCTCATCCTCATGAAGACAGAACATCATTCCCGCCTGCCAGTCTATCATGAGGAGCTGGATGAAGTGGTGGGTATGCTCCACGTCAAGGATCTGATTTCGTATGAAGGGCCTGTCGAAGAGTTTGACCTGAAAAAACTTCTGAGGCAGCCCCTATTCGTCGCCCCTACCATTCCCGTTCTGGACCTTATGCTCCAGATGCGGCAGCTACGAACGCATATGGCGCTCGTCATTGACGAATATGGCAGTATTGACGGACTTGTCACAATCGAAGATCTCATTGAGACGATTGTCGGCGACATTTCTGACGAACATGATGAACCTGTTACTACGCCATGGCGCCTCAGGGCTGATGGCGCGATTGACCTCGATCCCCGCCTGCCTATTGAATTACTGGAGGAAAAACTCGGTCCTGTCCTGACAGAAGGTGAGCGGGAAGCAGAGATTGAAACTGTGGGAGGACTCGTCTTCAGACTGGCTGAGCATGTCCCTGCCCGTGACGAAGTCATTACCCACCCCAGCGGACTGATTTTCAGGGTTATTGATGCTGATGCCCGCCATATCCTGGCTTTAAGAATGCGTATCCCCGATGATTGGACCGAAAGGGACAAAAATGATACGCCCCCTCAGGGTGACTTTCATCAGACCCCTTGACCTTTGCTCATTTCCTGCCTCTTCTGTCAGATACTCTGACAGATTTTATTGTTAGGACGATATTATGACTCATAAATTGTCTCTCTCTCGCCGTTTCCTGTTAAAGGCCGTGCCAGCTCTGGCCATAGGTAGCACTGGATTTGCAGGCCTGTCCCGGGCAGCAGATGCTGATCCCCGGCTAACTCCCCGTATTATCGGCAAACCCGATGCCCCTGTACTAGTGCAGGAATGGTTCTCACTGACCTGCACGCACTGCGCCCATTTCGGTACTGAGGAATTCCCCAAAATCCGTAAGGAACTGATTGAAACCGGCAAGATTCGTTATCAGTTTCATGATTTTCCCATGGATCGGATTGCCCTCGTTGCGTCTATGGTAGCGCGTTCCTTGCCAGAATCACGTTATGAAGCCTTTATCAGCTCGCTTTTCTCCCGCCAGATGAAATGGGCCTTTGCCGATAATAACCCTTTGGAGCATCTCCGCCAGGAAGCTGCTCTTGCGGGAGTTTCTGCAAGCCAGTTTGACGCCATCCAGAACGATCAGGCTTTCACCAAAGCGCTGTCCGATCAAGTGAACGCCGACATGAAAAAATACGACATTCAGGGCACCCCTTATTTCCGCTTCAATGATGTCGCTTACGCCCAGGATCCAGAGACTTTCGAAAAATTCTCCGAACTCGTCACCCAGGCAACAAAATAGCTTTTGACAGCTAGATGACGGCCAGCAATAAAGCCCATTTTTCGCGCCTGACAATTGCCGGCTTCAAAAGTTTTGCCGATGAAGTCACGGTAGAGATTTTACCCGGTCTGACGGGAATTATCGGACCGAATGGATGCGGGAAGTCCAATATTGTTGACGCCCTGCGCTGGGTTATGGGAGAATCATCTGCCAAGGCCTTGCGCGGTGGTGACAGCGACGACCTCATTTTTGCTGGCACCAGCGCGCGCCCTGCCCGTAACCTTGCGCAAGTCACCGTCCAGCTTGATGATGCACAGGGATTGGCGCAGCCTCCTTTTCAGGATAGCGCTGAACTTGTCATTGCGCGACAAGCTGAACGCGGCAGCAACAGTACATATCGTCTGAATAACACCGTCGTCCGTGCCAAAGATATCCAGATGCTCTTTGCAGATATGGATTCAGGAGCGCGCAGTTCGGCCATTATCAGCCAGAACCGAGTTAGCCAGATCATTGAGGTCAAACCTGAGGAAAGGCGTGTTCTTCTCGAAGAAGCTGCAGGCATCAAGGGACTTTATGTCCGCCGCAAGGATGCCGAGACCAAACTGAAACAGGCGCAGACCAATCTGGATCAGGCACAGACTCATCTCGAAAACCTGCAGAAACGTATCAGTACATTATCTGACCAGAGCGAACAGGCACAAACATATCGTACCCTTTCGGAATCCATACGCCGTTCCGAATTGCAACTCCTTCTGTTCAAACACAACCAGGCCAACGCCAAAGTCGAAACGTCCCGTAAAGAGCTCTCTCAGGCCAGAGATGCCTTGACCCAAACAGAAACCTTACTGAAGGATAAGAAAGCAGCCTTTGAGGCCCTCCAGCAGGAACAGACCCGTCGCAAAAACGATCTGGAACAGATGCGCCCTCATATGGAGGAACAAAAACTCCAGTTACAGATCGCCCAGAATAACCTCTCCCATATCCAGAAGGCCTGGGATGAACGGACACAAAATTTTAATGAGCTCGTCAAGACGCTGGATGACAAGACCGCTCAACTGACGGCATTGAACGCACAGGAAGCCGACTATCAAAAGGACATAGCCGCCCTGCAGGAAGGCTATGATCCCACTATCGACCTTCCGGTACTGAAACAGAAAATTGACACCCAGGAAAAAGCCCTTGATGACTGTAAATCCGCCTGCGACAAAGCCAAGGAAGACTACCATCAAGCCACACTGCGTTACGAAACAGTAAAGGGACAGTGCGATAATCTGCGTCAGCAACTAAAGCAAAATCAGAATTCCCTTGACCGTCTTCAGACTGATCTTCAGAAAGTCGAACAGGCCTGCTCTGACTCTTCAATTCTAAAAGAAGCCGAGCATCAAGCTGAACTGGCCCGCGAAACCGCCACAAAGGCCGAACAAGACAAGGCTGCCTATTCTGATCTTTGCCAAGAACAGAAAATTGACGTGGCTAATGCAAAATCAGCTCTCGAAGACACTCTGCGCCGTCAGAAGCACCTCATATCGCAAGGAACTCTTCTTGCTGAGCGCCTGAAACTTCTTGATATCCGGCGCCGACAGGGCACTGCTGAAAAAAAGTCTCTGGAAAGCTCCTTGATCTCCCCTGAACAATTGGCCAGCAGGAAACAAGAGCTCGAAGAGGCGCGTGCTCTTCTGGCCAAAGCGGACGCAGAAGAAAAATCTGCCCGTGACCAAAAAGAGAAACAAGAAGAAATCTGGCTTAAGGTTCGCGCCGCCTGCAAGGAAAAAAGCCAGAAAAAAAATCTTGTCACACTGGAAATCACACGTCTGACGCGCGTACAGCAAACGACAGCCCAACATCTTGCCCAAGCTCAAAAAGCGCTGACACAGGCGCAAAACGAAAAGGCTTCTTACGATCAAGTTGAAGCATTGCGTGATGCTCTCGCTGATAAGGAAAAACTCTCTGGCGAAGCCACGCAGGATCTGAAATCATGGCAAGAAGAGCTTAAAAGTTCTTTTGGCAAGCTTACTGACACGCGCAGGCAGCTCAACGAACAGGAGTTACAACTCATCCGCGTCAAGGGCGAGGCTGATGGGATCCAGCATTCCCTCCAGCTTTCTCCCTCCGATGACAGTCCTTCCCTCCTTCAGACACTTGAAGTGGAGCCCGATTACGCCAATGCCTTGGCGGTTGCCTTGGCTGAAGGGCTGGATGCCACGCTGGTCAGCGATGACTCCATGTCAAAAAGACAACCTTATAAACGAGCATGGCGTACACTCTCTCATGGAGACCCTCTTCCCTCGCCGCTTGATGGTCTTCAGACGCTTGCTGACTTTGTCAAGGCCCCTCCGGCTCTCTCAAGAGCCCTGAACGCTGTCTATATTCTTGAAGACACCTCCCAGGGGCCGACCTTACAGGCCCATCTTTCTCCGGGCGTTTCTCTTATTGCCCGTGATGGCTCATTCTGGCGATGGGACGGTTTCATCCAGAGTGCTGAAATTCAGTCACCCGAAACCAGAAAACTTCAGAACCTCCAGAAACTGAGAGAATTACGCATTCAGGAAGAGGCACTGGAGCAAACAACAAAAAAAATGCGCGCTCTTGCCGATGATGAGCAGAATCATAATAAAACACTTCAGGCCAATATCGAAAAAAGGCGTAATGAAGCGACAACCCTGGAGAAAGATCTCGCCCACCTGCGCTTTCAGGTCAGAGAACAGGAACATGGTCTGGAACTGACAGACAAAAGGATTCAATACGCTCAGGAACAGATTGACAAGGATCTCGCTGCTACCGGTGAAATCCGGGATAATATCGCTGCCCTGCAAAAAACACTTGCGGAATTGGACGAAGATCAAGGTAACGACAAGACGGAAGAGCAAAAAGCTGCGGAAGCACGCGATGCCGTCTCGCAGGCCCATAAAAAACGGGCTGAACTCTACCAAAGTTTCAGCAAAACCGAACGCGATTGTACTCAGTTGCAATTGCGCTCGGACAATATGCTTGCCCGCCTGAAGGATCTCGTCAACTCTCTTAAGCATGTTGAGAGCGATTTTGAAACGCTTTCACAGCAAAAGCAGGATTTCGAAGAGCAGCTTTCCCAGCTGGATCTGGCTGGAGTTCAAAAGACACTTTCTGAAAAACAGGCAGGCCTCAATGAAAAGCTTGCCACATTAGCACAGATGGAAACGCGCTCTCAGGCTCTGAAAGCTGATGCTGAGCGAACCCGGAGCAAGGTCAATACGCTGACACAAGAACAGTCCGCTTCTCTCGGGAGACGCGATACATTACGCCAGCAAGTCAAAACACAGCATGATATCTGCCTTTCCCTCGAAAAGAACCTCAAAGAGTCTCTTGCTACAATGGAGGCCCTGCCTCCTCTGGCGGAACAGGCGCAAATTTTTGCAGAGCTTCAAAGCAAATTTGAAAAAGACAGGCTCACTTTTCAGAATGATAAAGCCTCTTATGAAGCCCTTGATCAGAAAACGCGCTCAACCACAGAACAGTTAAAGACCCTGACGCTCAAGCTTCAGTCGACTGGAAATGACACAGCACGCCTCTCTCAGGAAGTCCATGACTTGCGTCAGAAAAAGCAGGCCTTTGAACTCTCCAGGCAATCTTATGAGGATCCAGCACAGCTGGCCCAACAGGTTAAAGACCTGCACACAGGCTATGAATCTCTCACATCACAGTATAATGAATGTGACCAGAAGCTCGCTTCACTGACCGAGGAAGCTGAAAATAGCCAGGCTGAAGTAACATCCCTTCAGGAACAATACACAACCATGAGGGAAAAACTCAGCGGGCTGACTGAACGCCTCACACAGGCTCAGAATCAACTTGAACAGTTACAAGCGCACGATCCGCTTTCCACACAGTCTGGAGACGATTTGACGCTGCAAAACGATCTTCCTGGAAAAAGCGAAACCGTCTTACGCAAAGATATTACCAAATTCCAGCAGGATCGCGACAATCTCGGCACTGTGAACCTGAAAGCCGAGGAAGAACACGACCAGGCATCGAAAGAAGCTGATGCCCTTCAGAAAGAGCTGAGCGACCTGAGCGCCGCCATAGACAAACAGCAAAAAGTTATCGCTACCATAAATCGCGAAGGCAGAACGAGACTGAATGCTGTTTTCTCCGATGTTGACCAGCATTTTCAGTCTCTCTTTGCGCGTATATTCGGGGGTGGAAAAGCCCATCTGGCTCTGGTAGGCAGTGATGATCCTCTGGAAGCTGGTCTTGAAATCTATGCCCAGCCTCCGGGGAAAAAACTTTCAACCCTCTCTCTTCTTTCCGGTGGTGAACAGGCTCTGACAGCCCTCTCGCTTATTTTTGCAGCATTTTTTTGCAATCCTGCCCCGATATGCGTCCTGGACGAAATTGACGCTCCTCTTGATGAAACCAATGTGGAGCAGTTCTGTCGCCTGATCATCGACATCAATAAGCAGACCGGGACACGTTTTCTTGTCGTTACGCACCACCAGGTGACCATGGCGCATATGAACCAGCTTTACGGTGTTACCATGCAGGAAAGAGGCGTTAGCAGGGTTCTATCCGTTAATCTTAATGACAGTTCACAATTTATTGGGAGTTGACGTTTTTCCGTCTCAGGACGCACAATAGGGGACCTTCATTGTGAAACCGTTCTGAAAGAGTGTCCCATTTTTACTGATCCCGCCCTCAACGAAGCCACTCTGGAACGTATCCGCCAATATGGCATACGAGTGGTGGGAGACGTACATGGCGATATTGAAGCCTTTCGTCACGCAATAGCGACAGAACGCTATATTATACAGCTAGGTGACTTGGTTGATCATGGACCGGACAGTGCGGGTGTACTGAGGCTGATGCTTGATCTCCTGGAAAGTCAGAGAGGCATGTTCGTACTCGGCAATCATGACCGCAAGCTTGCACGTCTCCTTGAAGGGCGTCAGGTTCATTACGATCAGGCTCTTGCAATGACCCTAGAACAGGTCAGGTCTGTTTCCCAAGAGGGATTCGAAACCCGAATCTATCATATGATCGCCCGTGCTCCTGTCTGGCAGCGCATTAACCAGGTCATTTTCCTGCACGCCAGTTTCCATACGCTCATGACCTCTACATCCCCGCCAGAAACAGGGATAGGCAAGCTTTCTGCCCCTGTTTCGCGTGCTCTTTTCGGAGAAACAACACGGCAAATCCAACCTGACGGTTATCCTGAAAGACGGCTGAACTGGATTCATAGAGTGCCTCAGGGTATGACTGTCTATGCTGGCCATGACCAGAGATCAACAGATGGCCGCCCCCACCTCAAGGAAGGAAAACTGGGGGGGAAGACGATCTTTATGGATCTTGGTGCCGGTAAAGGTGGACATCTAGCATGGGTTGATATCAATGACTTCTGAACATTCTACCGATAAAAATCATCTCGAAGCTTTATGGCGTCTGCGCCAGAGTATTGATAATATCGACGCAGCCATCATTTATATGCTGGCCGAACGTTTTAAATGTACACGCGAAATAGGGCGGCTCAAAGCGCAGTATAAGCTTCCCCCCACCGACCAAAAGCGAGAGAAAGAACAGACCGAAAGACTGCGGTCATTGGCGGAAGCTTCTTCTCTTGATCCTGATTTTGCAGAACGTCTTTTCAGAGTGATTGTTTCCGAAGTTGTGAATAATCACAAAACAACAGCTCTATCACCTCGTAATCGAACACAATGATGAACATTTCGTTAAAGAAAAAATTATAGTTTTCTTAGCACGAAAAAGTGTACTCTTGAGACGCTTTCCCTAAAGCATAAAATCTTTCACAAAGATAGACAGGTCTAACACCTGTTATGAGGTGCTCATATGCTCTCTTCTACAACTTCGACACACCAACCTTCAGGAGTCGGTGCGATTTTCGCCATGCTCGTTGGTTTGGTTATTTTTCTCTTTGGCCTCTTTTTTATTATCGAAGGGGCCGTCCTGGTCTCTTACGGCGGCTCTTGGTATTACGTTCTGGAAGGAATACTGTTCCTTACACCCGGTGGGCTACTAATGATGATGCGTCGTCCTTTGGGATGCTGGCTCTATATTCTGGGATGGATTCTGACATTCCCTTGGGCAATTTATGAAGTCGGTTTCGACTGGATTGGCTGGTTGCCACGTCTTCTTGGCCCTACCATAATCGCCGTTCTGGTTTTTATCAGCCTGCCCATTCTGAATGGGCGGAAAAGGAGCGCATAACATGCGTAATTCCATGATTTTCAAGGCGCTCTTTCTGAGCACGGCACTAGGTTCTGTGCCTGCTTTGGCGCAGGTCCCGCCAACCGATGCCCCTCCAGGGCCGGATAATGCTGGCAACCCTTATCAAGGCGGTCCTTTTGCGGAGGCTGCTAAATCGAAAATTTTCACGTCACCTGACCCGCTGACGCCACAACCTGCGGCCGTCAATCCTGCCAATCTTCCAGATATCGGTGAAATTGACGCAAGCCAGCTTCCCGCCATGGTCACGCAGGAAAGCGCCAACCCGAAGCCAGAAGACTGGCCCGCTTACGGACGCGATGACTATCAGAGCCGTTACTCTCCTTTAAACCAGATCACACCTGAAAATGCTTCAAAGCTGCAAAAGGTCTTTGTTTACCACACAGGCAGTCTGGTCCCTAAAGGGAAAACCAATAAATGGGCTGCCGAGACGACACCGATCAAGGTTGGCGATTCTCTTTATCTCTGTTCTGCAACAAACGATATGATGCGCGTCGATGCTGCTACGGGCAAAGAAATCTGGCATTACAAGTCAGGTGTCTCCTATGACAGCATTCCTTATACCGCAGCATGCAGGGGCGTCGTTTACTATACATCTTCGACAGTCCCTGAAGGGCAACCCTGCCATAACCGCATCATCGAAGGGACGCTTGATATGCGTCTTATCTCGGTTGACGCAGAAGATGGCAAACTCTGCCAGTCCTTTGGTCATGGCGGTCAGGTCAATCTGATGCAGGGACTCGGCTATGCCGTCCCTGGGCAAGTCTCCATCACAGCCACGCCCCCTGTTGTTAATGGTGTCATCGTCGTCAATCACGAGGTTCTGGATGGACAGCGTCGCTGGGCGCCGTCTGGCGTAATCCGCGGATATGACGCTGAATCCGGAAAATTTGTTTGGGCGTGGGATGTTAATAATCCAACAGACCACCATCAGCCTACTCCGGGACATGTCTATAGCCGTGGTACGCCCAATTCATGGACGGCCATGACAGGTGATAATCAGCTTGGTCTCGTTTACGTGCCAACTGGAAACTCCGGTGCTGACTATTTTAGTGCCATGCGAACCCCGGAAGAAAATGAAGTTTCTTCTGCCGTTGTTGCTCTGGACGCCAAAACTGGTGAGAAACGCTGGGTTTTCCAGACCGTACATAAAGACGTCTGGGATTATGATATTGGCTCGCAAGCAACGTTATTCGACTATCATGCTGACGATGGCTCAATTATTCCAGCCTTGATACAGCCGACGAAACGCGGTCAGACCTTTATCCTTGATCGTCGTACAGGCAAACCTTTGCCTGAATTTCCTGTCGTTGAAAAACCGGCTCCTTCTCCCGGCAACATCCCTGAAGATCCGCGTTCACCGACACAGCCATGGTCTGACACCGTACCCAGGCTCGGATTTGCCCCTTATAAAGAAACCGACATGTGGGGTATCTCACCACTGGATCAGCTTGCCTGTCGTATCAAATATCGTCAGGCCGACTACGTCGGTGAATTCACACCCCCCAGTATCAAGCGTCCCTGGCTGGAATATCCTGGCTATAATGGCGGAAGTGACTGGGGCAGCATATCCTACGACCCGAAAACGGGAATCCTGCTGGCTAACTGGAGCAATACGCCCATGTATGACCAGCTTGTTGACCGCAGGACGGCAGACAAGCTGGGTTATGTCTCCATTGATGCCCCGGAATATCATCCCGGTGGAGGCGGCGCAGAAGGCAACGGCGCTATGGGAGATACACCCTATGGTATTTCCGTCAGCCCCTTCTGGAACAGCTTCACAAAAGTCATGTGCAACAGGCCTCCTTTCGGCATGATCACAGCCATCGACCTGAAAGCGCATAAAGTCCTGTGGCAGAAACCACTGGGAACGGCCCGTGCCAATGGTCCTTTCGGCCTGCCGACCTTCCTGCCCCTTAACATCGGGACACCCAATAATGGTGGTCCGATCCAGACAGGCGGGGGTGTTGCTTTCATCGCAGCGGCAACAGATAATCAGATCCGTGCCATTGATATGAAAACAGGTAAGGTTCTCTGGAGCGACGTACTGCCAGGCGGTGGGCAGGCAACGCCCATGACCTATGCTGTTAACGGGCGCCAGTATGTAGCAATTTTTGCTGGCGGGCATCACTTCATGATGACGCCAATTTCTGATGCACTGGTTGTCTATGCCCTTCCCGAAGGCACAAAATAAAATTTTTGTTCCTCAATGACCGGCATAATGAAAGGGATGGCAGATATAATTCTGCCATCCCTTTTTTGTGAATCCATTCTTTATTACTTGCAATTATCCGTTTCTTTATCGAAACTTAGTTACTTTGTATCTTGAACATCAGAATCAGAAGGGTCCACCAGAATGACAGATGAAGCCAGTGAATCTCTTTCTTTCACTTTTCCGGTAATTCATGGAACAATGGGGCCCTCTGTTCTCGACCACAGGCGTCTCCCGCAAGAAGCAGGATTATTTACCTTTGATCCCGGCTTTGGTTCTACAGCCGCCTGCGAAAGCAAAATTACCTTTATTGACGGCGAAAAAGGTATTTTGCTCCATCGCGGTTACCCCATAGAGCAACTTGCCCTGCAAACTGATTATACGGAAACCTCTTATCTGCTCCTCTATGGAGAGCTTCCGAACAAAGAACAATATGAAGTCTTTTCTGCTGATATGGCGACGCAACGTCTCCTGCATGAGCAGATTCGTAACTTCTTTAACGGATTTCGCCGCGACGCCCATCCCATGCCTATATTATGCGGCACTGTGGCAGCCCTCTCGGCTTTTTATAGTGATGGACTGAACATCAATGACCCCACCCAGCGTGACCGCTCTGCACGCAGGCTTATTGCAAAAGTACCCACAATTGCTGCATGGGCCTATAAATATAGCCGGGGAGAACCCTTCGTTTATCCCGACGAATCGCTCTCTTTCTCGGAAAATTTTCTCAACATGCTCTTCAGTCGCCCTGGACGCCATTATAAGGCTGATCCCATCCTTGCCCGCGCCTTGGACAGAATTTTCATCCTCCATGCTGATCATGAACAGAATGCCTCAACCACAGCAGTCCGCTTGGTCGGTTCAACAGGTGCAAATCCCTTTGCCTGTATTTCAGCTGGCATCGCTGCTCTCTGGGGACCGGCTCATGGAGGCGCCAATGAGGCTGTCCTGAACATGTTTGACCATATTGGCTCGAAGGAAGGGATTCCTGCTTTTCTGGCAAAAGTTAAGGACAAGCAGTCTGGTATACGGCTTATGGGCTTCGGACATCGCGTTTACCGCAATTTTGATCCACGTGCAAAATTGATGCGCTCCACCTATTACGAAGTCATTGAAACACTGAACATCAAAAGAGATCCCTTCTTTGATCTGGCCATGGAATTGGAAAAAATCGCTACTGAAGACGAGTATTTTGTGCACCGGAAACTCTACCCCAATGTCGATTTTTATTCAGGCCTGATTCTCAAGGCCCTTGGGATACCAACATCCATGTTTACTGCCCTATTTGCCGTGGCTCGTACTGCCGGATGGGTCAGTCAGTGGCTTGAAATGATGGCGGATCCCATGACACGTATCGCAAGACCACGTCAGCTTTATATGGGAGAAAAACCTCGCGACGTTATTCCTATGGCGAAAAGAGTATAAAACCGTTCCCATAAAGACTCGCAATACCGAAGATAACTGAAAGAGGATTCTGCAACACTCTCCCTTGCTTACATCCCGGATAGTATCTGGTAAAATCGTGCAGAATATTTACGGGACCGTTACGCCATTAAAAAAATGACATAACGGCTCCTGTTTCTTTAAATCCGCTTTATTACAAAAAAGAAAAGTCGTAACCGCCTAAATGGTGCTAGGCTTCCCTTAAAGGGCCGTTTATGGCGCATTGCAAAAAGGAATCTGCTCTTATTTTGCAATAAACGCACCCGAGCCTGCCACATAAACCCTTATTGAAAAGGTGACAAATGCGTAGATATTCTGGTTATGGTTTAGCCCTCGTTTCAGCTCTGGCAATCAGCATCGCCGCACCCGCCTCATTTGCAAATGAAGCTCAAACGCCAGCTTCAAAAACAACGACAACGGCGAAAACCTCCGACAAACCGGCTGACAAGAAAGAAGCCGCCAAGCCCGTTGGACATATCCATTTCAAGACACATTCAGCCGACCTTGGTGTCGGTTATACTTGGGGTGAGGGTACCCTCACCTTCCACGGAAAAACGCATCGCTTCAGCATTAGTGGCGGTAATATCGCGGCTCTGGGATTCGCCAGTATTGATGCCTCAGGCGACGTGTTTAATCTGAAACATCTTCACGATTTTGACGGTGAATACGGATCCATTGCAGGAGAGGCCACTGTCGATGAAGGAGTCGGTGGTGCACTCGTTTCCAACAGCAACGGTGTTCATTTAAAGATCACGACATCAAACCGTGGAGCCCGTCTTGCGGCAGGTCTTCAGGGGTTGAAATTCACCCTGAAAGACTGACAAAAAAAGGCCCTTTCTCTAACCGGAGAGAGGGCTACGTCTCCGTCGGCCTTACGTTTTTTATACCAAGCAGGCAGGAAGTGATCTAACAGTCGCAGCCGCGCGTCTGGCCTTTGCTTTTCCTGACAAGATGATGGTCGATCCATTCAGACACAAGTAACCGTGCCTCAGGTAATGACGCTTCAGGATGATAAATACGGTAGAGCGACGTGCAAGCAGTGAAAGCCTCCATCTCATCATGCCCCGTCTCCTTGAGCTCCTGATAGGCCGTAATCACAGCTCTTTCACATTTCCGTCCAATATGACGCGTATCAATAGCCATAATATACTCTATCCTCAGGGAATCGTCTGCCCACACATCCGACTCCTCAATATGTATGGCTAAAACCAGCCATAATGTTCAGGCCGCATTAGGCACGACGCTACCGATTTTTTCAAACTATTTGTGGGAAGTCACCTTAATAAACATCTTTCTGCTACCCTTATGAACCTCCAGAGGCTAGATGTCAGTAAAAGAATTTATTTTTGGGAGATAATCATGACCGCTGATGGTATTTCAGCAGCCTCTTTACGTTCAACACAATGGGACCGTGACGCCGCCATTACCACTGCCCGCATACTGCTTGAGATCAAGGCCATAAATTTTCGTCCCAATGAACCCTATACCCTGACATCCGGGTGGAAATCTCCTGTCTATATTGACTGCCGCAAAATCATTTTCTTCCCGCGAGCACGTACAAAAATCATGGAGCTCGCTGTTGAAAAAATTGAGCGTCACATTGGCTATGAAAGCCTTGATGCTGTCGTCGGGGGAGAAACAGCAGGCATTCCGTTCTCTGCCTGGATTGCAGATCGGCTTATGACTCCTATGGCCTATGTACGTAAAAAACCCAAGGGATTTGGCCGTAATGCCCAGATTGAAGGGGACGTGCCCGAAAATATGCGCACTCTCCTTGTGGAAGATTTGACCACAGACGGCGCCTCTAAAATCCGCTTCGTAAAAGCATTGCGAGAAGCTGGCGCCATTGTCGATCATGCCTTTGTTGTATTTTATTATGGCGTTTTTCCAGGAGCGCAGAAATCCCTCGCCACCATGGGCATAAACCTTCATGCTCTCTGCACATGGTGGGATGTGCTGGAGGCCTGTGCTGACGGCAAATATTTCTCCGATGAAGACAGCGCCGAAGTCCGGCGTTTTCTGGAAGACCCCTGTGGCTGGTCCAAAGCACATGGTGGTGTCGGAAGCATTGAAGAGGCTCTGGCCTTCAAGAGTGAAGATAAGAGCTAGAAATCTCATGGCAGCATCCCATCCTTCTTCCTGCAAACTCGCTCCCAGGGTTCTGGTGTTTGATTCGGGCATTGGAGGGATGGGTGCCGTTCAGGCACTGCGTCAGCTAGCACCTATATTACGTATTGATTATTTGGCTGACACGGCCCTCTTCCCCTATGGCGAGCAGGAAGACCAATTTCTGACCGACAGAATCGTCTCCCTTCTTTCGGCCGCCAATGAAACACTAATGCCAGATCTGCTGGTCGTCGCCTGCAATACAGCCAGCACACTGGCACTGACGGCCCTGCGCGATCACCTCAGTCTGCCCATTGTCGGCTGCGTACCCCCCATTCGATGGGCAGGACGCGTTTCCGTGACACGGACCATTGGACTTTTGGCCACATCGGCAACTGTAAGACGGCCTTATATCACCAGGCTCTGGCATGATTATGCGTCTGACTGTCGGCTTCTGGTACATGGCGGCCGCGCTCTTGCAGATATGGCCGAACAGGCCTTCCGGGGAGAAACACCCGATCCCGCCGCAATCCGGCATGAACTTGACCAGCTTTTTGAGCAAAAGGATGGGGAAACAATAGACACGATCGGATTAGGCTGCACCCATTACAGCTTCCTGCTCTCCAGCTTTCAGCGCGTCAGCCCGCCTCATATCACATGGCTTGATCCCGCTCCCGCTGTAGCCCAACAGGCCCTGAGACGCTTGGGAGAAAAATGGACTTTTCCCCTTGAAGTTGATCCAGCTGCACCAGAGCCGCGCTTTTTTATTACAGCCCCTCCACCGGACGAGAACCGCCTGATTCAGCAGATCAGGTGGCTGGGCTATGAAAATTGCTCCCTGTTCCCCGCCCCTTAAGCGAAGCACACGTCCTTTATTAATAGGCTCTGTGAACAGTATACAGCACGGTATTAACCAGAAGAGTCTTGAGTTCGCTGGATGGGAAAATATCCAGCGATTTTACGGCCTGCGCTGCATATTCCTTTGCCTTGTCCAATGTCACCTTGATCGCGCCTGTCTGATCAATAAGCCCCAGAGCATATTCAAGATCTTCCTCCGCCTGGTCATTTTCCTCAACCACCCGTTTCCAGAAGACTCTGTCTCCAGAATCTCCGGCCTCATAGGCTGTCAGGACAGGCAGAGTGATTTTCCCCTCACGGAAATCGTCCCCAACTGTTTTACCAAGTACACGCTGATCGGCCGCATAATCAAGGGCATCATCAACCAGCTGGAACGCCATGCCCAAATTGGTCCCGAACGCCTCCAGAGCCAATTCTTCCTCTTCACTTTTCCCTGCAACGACAGCCCCCACACGACAGGCTGCCGCAAACAAGGCTGCCGTTTTGCCATGGATAACTTCCAGATAGCGATCAATAGGCGTGGAAAGATCATTCTGCGTGGTCATCTGAAGAACCTCACCTTCAGCAATCGTCGCAGACGCATCAGAAAGAATGGCCATCACCTTGAGAGAACCATCAGCCGTCATCAACTGGAAAGAACGTGCAAAAAGGAAATCTCCCACCAGGACGGAAGCCTTGTTCCCGAAAAGGGCATTCGCTGATTCAAGACCACGTCTAAGGGTGCTTTCATCCACCACGTCATCATGCAGCAGCGTCGCCGTATGGATAAATTCAACGCACGCTGCCAGCCCGACATGGCGCTGATGATCAGGTCCCGCCGGATAACCACAGAGACGAGCCGAGGCCAGAGTCAATAAAGGGCGCAATCTTTTGCCACCGGCAGCAATCAGATGGGCCGCCAGCTGAGGAATCAGGGCAACCGGACTCTGCATCCGCTCAAGTATGGCATGATTGCAAGCCTGCATGTCTTCATCAAGATAGGACGCCAGAGCGTGAAGGGCATCTTCACTTTTGGCACTTTCTCCGCCCGAGCCAGAGCTGGTTGTTGTTTGATGATCCGGTGAGAAAGAAACCAAGGCTCACAACTCCACTACCCGCAGCCTGAAAACAGGATGCGATACATATATTAAGGCCTCCTGAACTCCCTTTGAAAGGAAAGGCCAACCTTCATTATGAACTCTAGCAAAATTATAAGCCACGAAGAAGAGGTGAACAAAACATGATCGTTCATTATTCATCCTCTTCTCTTAAAAGGCTGTCGGAACTGATATCAGCTGAAGACGCCGCTTTCAAAAGCATCTTCCCAGCTTCCTTGCGTCGAGGCACGGGAATATTCCGTCGCACGATTTTCAAAGAAGTTGGTATGTTCAACAGCATTGAGCATATCATCAACCCACGGGAGCGGATTTTCTTCAATCCCATACACAGGGTCCAGTCCCAACTGCGTCAGCCGGCGGTCAGCGATAAAGCGAATATAGCGTTTGACCTGCTCAGCGTTCAGTCCTTCGACTGGACCCATTTCAAAAGCGAGATCAATAAACGCATCTTCATGCTCAACCGTTTCACGGCAGATTGATGTCAGCTCATCCTGAAAATCCTGCGTCCAGAGTTCAGGATTTTCACGAATAAAAGTACGGAAAAGCCTGATCATGGAAAGACAGTGCAAAGTCTCATCACGCACAGACCAGGAAACAATTTGCCCCATACCCTTCAATTTGTTAAAGCGGGGGAAATTCAGCAAAATAGCGAAGGATGCAAAAAGCTGAAGCCCTTCCATAAATGCTCCGAAGGCCGCCATGGTCTTGGCGATTTCCCGCTTATTATTAATATTGAAGGACTGCATAAAATCATATTTGTCCTTCATTTCCTTATATTTCAGAAAAGCCGAATATTCTGTCTCCGGCATACCAATTGTATCAAGCAAGTGAGAATAGGCTGCAATATGTATCGTCTCAATATTTGAGAAACACGACAACATCATCAGTACTTCAGTCGGTTTAAAAACCTGACTGTAATACTTCATGTAGGCTGAATTCACCTCGACATCGCTCTGGGTAAAAAAGCGGAAAATCTGTGTGACAAGATTACGTTCCGTATCTGTCAGCTTACGATGCCAATCCTTGACATCTTCAGACATTGGGACTTCTTCAGGCAACCAGTGCAGGCGCTGCTGGGTCAGCCAAGCATCATAGGCCCAAGGATAACGAAAAGGCTTATAGACAGGATTCTCAACCATCAGATTGGATTGAACAGCCGCCTCTGGTGCCGCAGGAAGGGGTTTTGCCTCTGTCATGGCCTTTTCCTCAAATCATATTGTCAGATATTACGTTTTAATCGGTCTCTTCTGCCTTACTGACAGGAAAGACATTCCTCATAATCACTATTCTTCTGCTCAGGCGTACGCTCTGTGGCCTCGGGAAGATGATTATCATCGCCATCCATAATGTCACGCTTGACCGCCATATTGGAAACCGCATCAGCCCGCTGGATGGAAAGTGAGCGACAATAATAAAGCGACTTCACACCTTTTTTCCATGCTTCATAATGCACGCGCACCAAGTCACGTTTATGCACATCAGCCGGCAGGAAAAGATTGACGGATTGCGACTGGCAAATAAAAGGCGCTCGATCCGCTGCGTGCTCAACCACCCAACGCTGGTCAATCTCGAAAGCCGTCTTGAAAACGTCCTTTTCTTCCTGCGTCAGAAAATCAAGATTTTGCACCGAGCCCTTGTTCAGCGTAATACCTGACCAGATTTCATCAGTATTTTTGCCATATTTGTCCAGCACATGCGCCAGATGCCGGTTCCTGACCGTAAAGGAACCTGAGAGCGTTTTCTGCAAAAAGACATTGGCACTGATCGGATCGATACCCGGGCTTGCATTGCCGGCAATAATGGAAATGGACGCCGTTGGAGCAATCGCGAGTTTATTGGAGAAACGCTCTTTTATTCCATATTCCTCTGCATCAGGGCAAGCACCACGAATTTCTGCAATATCACGCGAGGCTTTCTTCGCCTGTTCAGAAATATGGGCAAAAATCTTTTTGTTCCAGACCTTGGCCATCACACTGCCAAAAGGAATCATCCGGGCCTGAAGGAAAGAGTGAAATCCCATCACACCAAGCCCCACAGAGCGTTCGCGCATGGCCGCGTAGCGGGCATGGTCCATGTCGCTTGGTGCATTATCAATAAAATCCTGAAGGACGTTATCGAGAAAGAGCATCACATCAGCAACAAAATTTTTGTCGTCTTTCCATTCATCCCAATATTCCAGATTGAGAGAAGACAGACAGCAGACTGCCGTACGCTGCTTACCATGATGGTCCTTGCCTGTCGGCAAGGTAATTTCGGCGCAGAGATTGGAGGTTTTGACCTCAAGACCTGCCAGACGATGATGTTCAGGCCGCGCCCTGTTTACCGTATCTGAGAAAACGATATAGGGTTCCCCCTGCTCCATGCGAGCTGTCAGCAGGCGAATCCATAGAGACCGCGCCGAAACCTTCCGAATCACGCTGTGATCCTTGGGCGAAACCAGTGGCCACTCTTCGTCAGCCACCAAAGCACGCATAAAATCGTCTGTAACCAGCACACCGTGATGAAGATTAAGCGCCTTACGGTTGGGATCCCCTCCCGTAGGCCGACGCATCTCAATAAATTCTTCAATTTCAGGATGCCAGATCGGCAGATACACAGCAGCAGATCCACGCCTGAGACTTCCCTGACTGATCGCCAGAGTCAGACTGTCCATCACTCGAATAAAGGGAATAACTCCTGACGTCCGGCCATTACGCCCGATATGCTCGCCAATAGAACGGAGATTACCCCAATAAGACCCTATGCCACCTCCCTTGGCTGCCAGCCAGACATTCTCATTCCAGAGATCGACAATCCCCTTGAGACTGTCATCTGCCTCATTAAGAAAGCAGGAAATAGGGAGACCACGTTTCGTACCACCGTTTGAGAGAATGGGAGTCGCAGGCATAAACCAATGACGCGACATATAGTCATATAGACGCTGCGTATGAGCAGCATCGGCCCCATAACGGGACGCCACACGGGCAAAAAGCCCCTGATAGGTTTCCCCCTCCAGAAGATAGCGATCATCAAGAGTCGCTTTCCCAAAAGGCGTTAGCAGAGCATCACGCGACGAATCTGTATGGACTGCATAATGATCAGGAAGCTGGATATTCTGTTCGAAAAGATCGGGTTCAGCGACATCTGTAATTCCGTCAGACATTGTCTGTACTTCCTGAAAGGTCATGGCCTGCACCCTCGAGCTTGAGTTTTCGAATCATCTTTTTCTTGCGGCTTCTAATCCCACGAAAGAGGCTTTAGAGCAAGAAAAATATACCCCCAAAACGAGCCACGAAATCAATATATTGTTCTTATTTGTTCTATTGACTACTATATGTTGTAAACAGTGAGAATCGAACCAAGACCACAACCAGCTGAAAAAACAGCAGAAATCGGCACCCTCTCACATTTTGAAAAAATAATTTTGAATCATTCCGCATCCAGCTTCAAAGGAAGAACGACGGAAAAAGGAACAACCGATTCAGGTTATAAACCTTTAATAAACATCGCCCCTGTGCAACCTGGTAAAAAACCAGGATCTCGACTGATATCCACAGGGAAGAAATGTCTCAACCTGTCTGCCATAGTCAGAAATTACAGACACAAAACTCAGGTGGACATTCTATATTTAAGAATACCCACCCGATAAGAAAATCACCCACATTGGCCACGATTGCGCAAAAACTGGTCTGCCAACACACAAGCCAGCATAGCCTCGGCAACCGGCACAGCGCGAATCCCTATACAGGGATCATGACGGCCTTTTGTCACGACCTCTACGTCTTGCCCTGCTGAGTTAATACTGGGTACAGGAACAAGAATTGAGCTGGTCGGCTTCACCGCCATACGCGCAACCACAGGCTGCCCGGTCGAAATGCCTCCCAGAATACCACCAGCATGATTACTTAAAAAATGAGGCCCTGTCCCAGATATCGCATGACGGATAGGATCAGCATTTTCCTGCCCTTTCAGAGGCACCACTCCAAATCCTTCACCAATCTCGACAGCCTTGACGCCGTTGATTCCCATCAGTGCGGAAGCAATCTCGGCATCAAGCTTGCCATAAAGCGGAGCTCCAAGCCCTGCGGGCACATGCTCGGCAACGACCTCAACCAGTGCACCAATGGAGGATCCTTCCTTGCGTATAGAATCAAGAAGTCCCGTCCAACCCTCGACACATTGTGCATCCGGGCACCAGAAAGGATTATTCTCTGTTTCAGACCAATCCCACCTACAACGATCGACCGAAAGCGGACCGATAGCCGTCAAGGCGCCCCTGATCGTCAATTGAGGTCCGACAAGCTTGCGCAGTACCACCCGCGCCACAGCACCTGCTGCCACACGCATAGCCGTCTCACGAGCTGAAGAGCGACCACCACCGCGGTAATCACGTATGCCATATTTCAGATCATAAGCGATATCAGCATGCCCCGGACGGTAGGACTGCGCAATATTACCATAATCCTTTGACCGCTGGTCTGTATTCTCAATCAAAAGGGAAATGGGCGTCCCCGTCGTTTTCCCCTCGAAAACGCCTGAAAGGATCTTCACCTGATCCGGCTCGCGTCTCTGAGTCGTATATTTCGACTGCCCGGGCCTGCGTCTGTCAAGCCAAGGCTGTATGTCACTTTCGGAAAGCTCCAGACGCGGCGGACAACCATCAATCACGCAGCCTATGGCCGGGCCGTGACTTTCTCCCCACGTCGTGACACGGAAAAGACGTCCGAAACTGTTCTCCGACATAAGATTTACTCTCCTGAATGAAGGGTGAGATCAGGGGCTTCAGGATTTTTCATGCCAATAATGTTATAGCCACAATCAACATGGTGGATTTCACCTGTCACGCCTGACGAAAGATCGGAAAGCAAATACAGTCCAGAACCACCAACATCTTTCAGCGCGACATTGCGCTCCAGCGGGGAATTGAACTGGTTCCAGCGCAGGATATAGCGGAAGTCGCCAATACCATTAGCCGCCAGAGTCATAATCGGTCCGGCTGAAATGCCGTTGACACGAATATTATCCTTACCCAGATCAACAGCCATATAACGAACTGACGCTTCAAGAGCAGCCTTGGCGACCCCCATGACGTTATAGTGAGGCATGACACGTTCCGCACCAAGATAAGTCAGTGTCAGAATGGACCCACCGGAATTCATCATCGCAGACGCGCGACGTGCCACAGCCGTGAATGAATAACAGGAAATATCCAGAGCCTGCAAAAAAGCCTCACGTGGCGTATCAAGGTAGCGCCCACGCAAATACTGCTTGTCCGCCCAGCCAATCGCATGAACGACGAAATCTATTTTACCCCATTTTTTCTCAATGGCGTCAAAGGTGGCATTAATTGCTTTATCATCACCAACATCACAGGCAATAACCATATCCGAACCGACACTTTCCGCGAGCGGACGCACACGCTTGCCCAGAGCCTCCCCTTGATAGGTGAAAGCCATCTCGGCTCCCTGTGCCGCACACGCACTCGCAATCGCCCAGGCGATGGAATTTTTATTGGCGACGCCCATGATAACCCCTTTCTTGCCCGCCATAAGCGTTCCAGCAAGAGGCTCCTGACCGTTATTTTCTTCTGTTTCCGACATGGTTTTTATCCCGATTATATTAGGCTCGATAACTATTTTCTTTTTTGCTTGCATAAGTCCAGCTATCGGGCAAGAGTGGGTCTGCTCAAAGATATATGATTTTATCTGAAGGACAGAAAGGAACAATATTTATTATACTCCTTGCTGTTGAGCTGTTTTGTTTGAGGAAATCACTTATGTCCAGACCATCCAAGGGTAAGATCACCCCACTGCCGGAACATATGTTGCTGGATCTAACTGCCGATCCTTTCGATCTGTTCACACGCTGGATGAAAGAAGCCGATGCGAACGAACCTCATGACCCAAACGCCATGAGTGTTGCAACGGCGACAGCTGACGGTCGTCCTTCCGTCAGAATTGTACTCCTGAAAGGAGTCAGTCGGCGAGGTTTCGTTTTCTATACAAATAAAGATAGCCGCAAAGGCGAGGAACTAGCACAAAATCCCTATGCCGCCCTGCTGTTTTACTGGAAAAGCCTGAGACGCCAAATCCGCATTGAAGGCCGCGTTGAATCCGTAACCAATGACGAAGCAGACGCCTATTTTGCCAGCCGGTCACGCATATCACGTCTGGGCGCTATCGCCTCTGATCAGTCGCGCCACCTTGAAAAACGGGAAATCTTCGAAGAGCGACTGACTAATCTTCAGGCTCAATACAGCGAAGGCGACGTAATTCCACGTCCACAAAACTGGTCGGGTTACCGAGTTGTTCCTGACGCCTTCGAGTTTTGGCAGGAACAGCCTCATCGTCTGCATGATCGCGCCCGCTGGGTAGCACAGAATGATCCAGAAGTGGAAAGAGAAGCCAGGCGCTGGAGTGTCGAACGTCTCTATCCATAGTCTGTAACACCGAGAATCGGGAAAGGGCTTTTTCATGAATCCTGAAACCAGAAATATCCTTCTGCCCCTTACCTCGACCCACTCACTGCAAAGCGTTTTTGATACGGGTCTTATGCTCGCCCGGCGCTATAGGGTCCGTATCAGCTGCATTCTCTTTAATGACCGGCCGGGGGAAATTACGGCCATGGCAGGAGAGGGCATGGCAGCCGCGGCCATGACTGACATGATTGAGACGGCCCAGAAACAGTCCCGGCATAGCTTCGATACACTTCGTAATTATCTGGATCAGCTTCAGGAGCAAGGCAAAATCATCTGGTACGATCAGTCTGATCTTGAACAGAATCTGGCCCTGCCGCCCCTCAGTGAAACAAATGTACCCCAGATTACGGTAAGATATATAGAAGGCACAGTCGAAGATATCCTGACATGGCAGTCACGGCTGGCTGATATTATTCTGGTACCGCCCCTTATCCCCGGTAGTAATCCCCATGCTTCAGACGTTCTTCACGCCATGCTGTATGATGGCAGCCAGCCCGTAATCATAGCCCCGCCGAAACCGCCGACGCATGTTGGAGAGCATATTGCCATCGCCTGGAACGGAACGGCCGAATCGGCTCTCGCCTTGCGTAATGTCCTTCCCTGGGCGCGAAAAGCCGGAAAAGTAACTGTAGTTACGGGCGATCATTATCAACGCCTTGGCCCTGACATAAAAGACGCGCTGAATTATCTCGAACTTCATGGAATTACGGCCACTTCTGAAATCATTGAAGGAAGCAAACGCAAAATCGGAGAGACTATTCTGCGGGCTGCCCACGATCTTAAAGCTGACCTCCTCAGTATGGGAGCTTATTCCCATTCGCGCCTAAGACAACGTCTTCTGGGAGGGGTAACCCGATACATGCTTGAGAATGGTGACATGACTATTATGATGAGTCGCTGATATCCTTTTCCCCAGAGCCAACAAAGACTCTCTGGACAAGGGGATAACGAAACAGATCGTGATCTTTATGATCGCTTTTGTCATTCAGGATTGTGTTAAAGGTTTATTTCATGGCATGCCGCGGAATGTTTAAATTCTGTCAGGCTATCTTTTTTGCGTTATGGGATCTTGCGGGAGTCTGCCTCTTACCCGGTCTGATGGCCTATGGATTCTGGCGACTAAAGAAAGGCAAGGAACTTTCAGGCCGACTTAAAGAGCGTTTTGGATTTCTATCGCCCGAACAGAGAGCCTTTTTCTGTACCGCCTCTCAAAAGAAAGTTTGGCTGCACGCCGCCAGCGTGGGAGAAACGCTCTCTGCCTTTCCCCTGATTGATGCCCTGCTCGAATCTGATAAGAAACTGGACGTAATTCTTACGACAATGACGATAACAGGATACCAGATCGTACGATCACACCCTGCTTACGGGAAACGTCTAATTCACGCATTTCTACCCTACGATACACCTCTCGGACGCACATTATTTCTTAATCACTGGGCACCCAGCGGAGCTGTTTTTATTGAAAGTGAAATCTGGCCGGGCATTCCCAGAGAATGCGCTCGCAGACATATTCCTTTTATGCTGGTCAATGCCCGCCTCTCAGAACACTCGGCTAGAAACTGGTCGCACTTCAGGATGATTTTGCAAGCCATTCTTGCCCCTGCGCGTTGGATTATCCCACGTGATACAGGTGACCAGCGACAATTCCAGAAACTGGGAATCCCCGTTCTGGATCCAATAGGCGACCTGAAGGCAGACGCTGCCCCTCTTAAGGCCGATCCCATGCAGCTGGCCTCTCTACAGGCCAAACTTGGGAATCGGCCCATTTTTGTAGCCCTCTCTACGCATGAAGGTGAAGAAGAAATCATTATTGCAGCCCTAAAAGAGGCACGTACAAAAGAGCCTGAACTTTTAGGTGTAATCGTACCACGTCACCCCGAACGTGGCGCGACTCTCGCAGCCCAATTCAATGCTCCCAGGCGTTCCCTTGGAGAGTTCCCGACATTAGCAGATACATTATGGATTATAGATACGCTCGGAGAGGTGGGACTATTTCTGAATCTGGCCCAGTCGGCTTTTATTGGCAAATCACTCTGCTTGCCCGGCGGGGGACATAACCCCTTCGAACCTCTCAAAGCAGGCTGCCGTACCGCCTGTGGCCCCTATATGAGCAACTGGGACGATTCCTGTTTTCATCTTCGCGATTATCTGACCGTTCTTAAAACAGACGCAGCCATTGCCAAGTGGATTACGGAGGATAGAATACCCCCTGTTCCCTATGTGTTTGAGAAGAAAAATCTTTCTTTTCGTCTTGCCTGCCAAATTCTAACCACAATTTCTGATAATAAGTAATAGATGAACAGATTGCGTCAGCCACGATTCTGGGGTGCTTCAAGGGCAGGCTTTTCAGTGCGCCTTCTTTCTCCAGTCTCTTACCTGACGCATTATTTAGGCCAAAAACGTCTGGCGCGTCCGTCAGAACATGTTTCTGTTCCTGTCTTATGTATCGGCAATATTACAGTCGGTGGTGCGGGTAAAACCCCTCTGACACTTGATTTTATAAAACGTCTCAAAAAGCTTGGCCATACACCCCACGTCATTACGAGAGGGTACGGGGGACAGCGTCACAAATTCCATAAAGTTGATCTTCAACATGACAATGCCGCGACCGTCGGAGATGAAGCCCTCCTTCTCGCAGCTAAAGCCCCCACATGGTGTGGACTGGATCGTGTGCTCAATGCACAAAAAGCGATTACAGAGGGTGCGGACTGTCTAATCCTTGATGATGGTTTTCAGAATCCTTCGCTTTATAAGGATATGTCCCTTCTCGTCTTTGACGGGGAATTTGGTGTCGGCAACAACCATCTTCTTCCTGCTGGTCCTTTACGCGAAACATTGGAAGGGGCGCTGGAGCGTACACAGGGAGCCGTCATCATAGGACCAGACAGGCATAAACTTGAGCAAAAATTCCCCCCTTCACTACCTTGTGCTCATTTGGCTTTTTACCCCAGACCAGAAATCAGAGCCTTGTTAGGAAAGCAGGTCATTGCTTTTGCCGGCATTGGTCGGCCGGAAAAATTCTTCGATATGCTCCGTGAAGCAGGCCTCTATCTGCTCCATACAATCCCATTTCCCGATCATCACACTTACGACAACACGGATCTAAATGATCTCGCCATGTTAGCCAAAATACCAGGTACTGCGTTGGTCACAACAGCAAAAGACGCCGTAAAACTTCCTCCAGAATTCCTGCGAATCGTTACCATCGTCCAGGTTGATCTTTACTGGGAGAAACCAGAAATGGCTGATTATCTGCTGGAAAAATTATTCAGCCAGAAAACGTGAAACTTTTTCTTTATCGTCTGCAAAATTTTTTTCTTTCGCTCATTATTTTCTGCCTGACGCATTTACCAGTCAGGATGGCGTCGTGGGCAGGAGGGATCTTTTGCCGCCTCATCGGACCTTACCTGTCTCTTTCAAAAATCGCCGACCGCAATTTACAGATTGCCTTCCCGAATCGTGACCCACCATGGCGTAAAAAGACGATATCGGATGCCTGGGATAATATAGGTCGCACTTTCGCTGAATTTCCCCATTTACGTGAGTTTCGTCCAAACCATTCTTCCGGCCCCGGCTGGCATGTCATTGGGGAAAATCATCTTCGCGATGCCTATGATAGCAAACGTCCCGTTATTTTCTTTTCAGGACATATAGGGAACTGGGAATTACTCCCTGTCATCGTAGCCCGTTATGGACTCGGATTTTCCCCTTTCTATCGTAGTCCCAACAATCCCTTTCTTGACCGCACATTATGCGCCTTACGCCAAAAAGCCGTAGGACACGCCGTTGAAATGTTTCCCAAAGGCGCCAATGGTGCCAGACAGGCTGTCAGACACCTTGTCAAAGGAGGGCATCTGGGCGTCCTGGGAGATCAGAAAATGAATGATGGCATTGAGGTCATGCTTTTCAACCGTCCAACCATGACAGCGCCCGCCGCCGCAGCGCTTGCCATCCGTTACAATGCTCTCATTGTGACAGGACATATATGGCGTGAAGGCCCCATGCATTTTGTCCTTCAGGTTGATCCTCCTCTGGACCCCAGCCTCACCCTGTCGGTTTTACCACACAGAACACAGCATGATGCCGTCCAGGCTCTCACACAAGACCTTAACAATCGGTTACAACTCTGGATTGAAAAACATCCCTCCCAATGGCTGTGGTTTCATCGTCGGTGGGGAAAGGAGCTTTATAAACATCAAAAAGTGTCTTCCACGAAAAATTAATTTGAAAATTCCCTTCGTTATGCAATATAAGCATAACAGCATTGCAATAAACGAAAAACTGGTTTCTGATATTCGTCTCGCAAGGAATTTCATGATGGCAAGAACTGTTTTACGTGAATCGTCCTCTCCCGCCTTCCCCACCAGAACGCGGACCGATAATGTTATTCCTTTTCGTCAGAAAATTCTTCTTCGTCACAAAGCCTATCTTGCCAAATGGCTTCAGGCGGGCCACTCCATGGGACTCCTTGACGCTCTGGTAGAACTACCCTCTCCACTGACAGAGCAGATCACCATCTGGGTCAGGGAAAATGCTGAACCCGCTTATATTGTCACTCCTGTGGGAAGACACTGGGTGTTGACTGATAACCTTAACGAATATGAGTTAGGACGATTCCTATCCCTTAGGGAAGCATTGAACATGATAAGACCAGCACTCCCCTTTGACAAATAAAGCAGAAAAACGTTTCTCAATAAAATACCGGCCTTTTTCCTGAAAAGCCGGTATTTATTTTATAATTTTACCGTCTGGCTACGGGTGCCGCTGGCTGCGTCTTACGACCCCGTCCGGGAACAACCATACGGGCCCCCCCTCCTGGAAGAATTTGGTAGATTACGAGAGAGCGCTCGACGTGTCCGTCACTCTTCAGCCAGAATGTACCATTAAGCCCTGCAAATCCATTCGGACGCGTAAGATTGGCTTTATCAAGCTTGTTATCACGTACAAGCGCCCCTGCCAGAGCCGCCGCATCATAGGAAAAATCTGATACAGGCGAAGGATAGGTATGGTAAGCGGCCTGATAATTCTGCACATAACGCTCCCTCAGACGATCATCAAAGGCCGGGTACCAGGCTCCCTGAAGAGCGCCCAGTTTCCCATCAAAGGACTTCCATAACATCGGTCCCATAATACGTACCTGCGGCGCACCGATCTGACGCTCTTGCAACGCGTCGATCACATGGCCCAGCGCCAGTCCCGTATCCCCCAGAAGTAGGGCGTCAAATGATGGTTTGACCGATGGGGTCTTCTTTTCGCCAACAGGAGGCGCAGGTGCCTCACTCCCCAAGGGATCAATCGCTGATGGCTCCGAGGAAGACTGGGCACCATCAGAATTACCGGATGAGGCTCCCATCTGCCCCATGAAAGACGCAAGAGCTGTATTGATAGCGTTCTCATCATCAGCGTGATAGGCCACTTTGGGAAGTTCAAGACTACTCTGCTGGCATAGCGCCACCAACGCGTTGCCCATGGCATGACCAAGTGCGTTATCTGGCAGGAAAGCCGCAAAGGATTTCCGCCCTTCAGCCTGAGCCGCATCAACCAGACGCTTGACTTGCTGCTCGGGCGTCAGTCCCATAATCCATACTGTAGAACGAGCCTGCTGGAGATCACTTGTAAAGGCCAGTTCCGGCACGCCAGCGGTTTGAAGAACCTCAGCAACTTTTTCAGTTGAACCCGAGGTCAAAGGCCCCAAAACAATTTTATCACCAGCCTTGAGAGCCTTATAGGCAGCTCCTGTAGCACCACCTTCCTGCGTTTCATCAAAAATATCCAGCCCAGGCTCTTTTCCGTTTGGCAAAGCCAGAAGCGCAGCCTCACGCAAGCGCAACCCGATGGACGCCTGCGGCCCTGTCAGAGGAAGGATAAGTCCCACACGCGGTTTCTGCTTCGGCAATTCCTCGCCCGTCAATAAAGTGGCTTTCCGGGGGGATAGATCAGGATTAGGTTCAAGAACATTACAGCCTGACAACGCCAGCATCGTGCCACCAGCCAGAAAAGCTGTCATAAAACAGGCGCTATTCCGTTTCTTGCGGGTATCTCCCTCAAAACGGCAATAATGCCCAAGACGACTCATAGGGGAAAGTAATGTCCGAAAATTCATATAAGCCCCTCCAAGGCAACGAGCCCCCCACTTCTAGCGGGCAACTCATTCTCGTAGCAACACCTATCGGCAACATGGCCGATATAACCCTGCGTGCCCTTGAGACTTTAAAACAGGCCGACGCGCTTCTTTGTGAAGATACACGGGTCACCAGCAAGATTTTACGTCATTATGGCATCACCAATACGCTTTTGACGTTTCATGATCATAATGAAGAAGAACAGCTTACTTTTCTACTGTCCGAATTGAAAAAAGGTAAAACACTGGCTGTCGTTTCCGACGCAGGCACACCTGTCTTTTCAGACCCCGGCTACCGACTCGTAAGGGCCGCTCACGCTGAATCCATCAAGGTCACGGCCCTGCCCGGCGCCAATGCCGCTATCACCGCCCTCATCCTTTCAGGTTTCCCGCCCGCACCTTTTATGTTCCTGGGCTTTATGCCACGTGGTGAAGCCCGCAAGAAACAATACGCCATGCTCAAGGCCTCTGAACAGGCAGGGCTGTCTGCCACACTGGCCTGGTATGAATCACCCCGGCGTCTTCTCGAAACGCTTGAAATGCTGGCAGAAATTTTTGGCCCCGAGCGCGAAGCCGCAGTGGGACGGGAACTGACAAAGCTCTATGAGGAAATGATTCGCGCCCCACTCTTTTCTCTCATTGCACATTTCAGAGAGAATGAGCCTCGTGGTGAAATTACGCTTCTGCTTGCCCCACCGAAACAGGAACAGGCGTCAGAACAGGATGTGGACCAGCTCCTCACTCAGGCACTCGAAACACACTCCCTCAAGGACGCTGTAACCCTCGTTGCCGGGAGCACGACCCTGCCGCGCAAACTGGTCTATAAACGCGCTCTCGCCCTCTCCCAAACATAAAGGGGCACGGCAGTAATCAACGGGGAATTTTTTAAAGGTTGCCTGAGCTTCGAACGACTCCGCAACCGATTTTATTTTATTAAAATCTCCTGCTTCGACAATATGAGGGATCATTGACTGAATAAAGGTCCAGACGACCGTACTGCTCACCATAACCTGGTCAGCACCATTACTGATCGGGTGCGCTTCCAACAGCGTATTCCATTCCTTGCAGGCAGCCAGCAGTTGGTTGGTAATACGTTCAGTCCACGGATTATACTGTCTTTCTGCTGGACGAAGCTTACGTTCGTACACATTTTGCACGGCTTTTTCACAAGCGGCGAGAATAAAGCCCAATAGCTGCTAGTCCCTCGCAAGCTTATCTGATGAAGCAGGCAAGAGTTTTCGTTGAAAGTCGGCTCGTGCCTCAAAGAATCCAGTATAGGCGACGAATCCATCAGGCTCACGCCATTCTCCAGAATCAGGGTAGGCGCGTTGACGGCAGGGTTGATTTTGGAAAACTCATCGAAGACACTGAAGACTGAAAGCGGCCGGCTTTCAAACGCAATGCCATAAAGCTCAAGGGAAAACCGCCACACGCCTTACATAAGGAGAGTCCATCATACCAATAAGCTTAATCATGATTTCTGTTTTCCTCTCCAGATAAGATATCACCCTATCAAAAAAGATAAGCGACTCTGTCAGTCTGCTTTTGGCAGGACAAAAATATCATCAGCGACCTGGATATTCGTCCTGACATCAGAAAGGCGAATCTGCGTCACTCCCCCTTGGGCGTCATGCACAGTCCAGCCTAAAAAAGAGAAGGGCTGACGGGTAAAAAATAATGTCAGCTCTCCTTCATCAGGCGCTTCTGTCCTTACGACGCTGATCTGTATCTCGCCCGTCACCTCATGAAAGGACGTTACTGTTACATCACCAGAAAATTTGGGGTCTGGCCGTAACAAAAGCCCCAGAGGTGTACGCCGCAAAGGGAGAGTCGTGATCTGGTCAATACTGCGATCCTGAAACACTACCTTGCCATCATTGGCAACAAGCAGCAGGGGACTCGGAGCATCATAATTAAAGCGAACACGCCCCGGACGAACCAAAAACACTGTCCCTTTGCTGACTTTCCCATCAGGAGCAATTTGCCTGAACTGCGCCTGGAAACTATGTGTCTCAGCGAGATTCTTTTCAATCCTGCCGATCCATTCCTGCTGGTCGTGAGACAATGTCGCTGAAAAAGCGGATCCGAATATAAAGACACAACAAAGGCATAGACATAAAGAAAGGATTTTCGGCATAGACAGAACACTCACGAACACAGAAACTCTACCACACTAGATAACAGCTGCTTCCTCAAAAATAGGGCGTACATCGCCGTTCCAGACGGTTCTGTACCGTTCTAGCCAATATTGAGCCTGGAGGGGAGCACCTTCTCCAATTTTCAGAAGAGGATCAAGATATCTTTCTTCGCCCAGACCCCTTGCCCGCAGCCCTTCAACCGCAAGAGACAGAATATGGCGGGTAAACGCCCTCAGCCCACCAGGGAAATCGGCGTCCAGCCCCAGATGAGCAACAGTGGGACGAAGATCCTGATAAACGGTCCAAGGGTGTTTCTTAACCAGTTTTTCTGCCTCTACGAGGACAGAAGAATCATAAAGCAATCCGACCCAGAAGGCGGACTGGGCCAGCATCATATCCGGCCTACCAGCATCAGCACCTCTCATTTCCAGAAACTGCTTCAAACGGACATCCGGAAATACTGTTGTCAGGTGATCTTCAAAATCCCCGATATGAGGCGTTAACCCTCTCAATGGCTCCTGTTCCTCTCCCTCCAGCCATTTGCGGAAAGAGCAGCCTGCTACGTCGTGATAAACCCCAGAACGCATGACAAAATACATAGGGACGTCCAGAACCCAGTCCACATATTTCTCAAACCCGAAATCTTCGTCGAAAAAGAGAGAAGGCTGACCGCTCCTGTCATTATCTGTATCCAGCCAGACCCGCGCCCTGTTTGAAAGCCAGCCATTGGCTTGACCTTCCACAAAAGGTGAATTGGCAAAAAGGGCCGTCGCCACAGGCTGGAGCGCTAACGAAACACGCATTTTACGCGCCATATCAGCCTCACTGGAGAAATCCAGATTGACCTGCACGGTGCAGGTACGCGTCATCATATCCAGCCCTCTGGTGCCAACTCCCGGCATATAGCGGCGCATTATGGCGTAGCGACTTTTGGGCATCCAAGGCATCTCGTCACGCGTGCATAAAGGATGGAAACCCAGTGGGGCAAAACCAATCCCCAGAAGAGCCGCCGAAATCCTGGTCTGCTCAAAATGAGCATCCATTTCTTCTTTCGTATCATGCAGTGTCTTTAACGGTGCCCCGGAAAGCTCAAACTGGCCTGCCGGCTCAAGAGAAAGCGAACTCCCTTTATGGGGCCCCTTTCCTGTCAATCCAATAAGATTACCCTGATCCAAAATTGGCTTCCAATCAGGGCCTTCACATGATTTGAGCAACTCCTCAATACCTTCAGGCCTGTAAGGTGGTGGGCTGTAAAGGGCACGTCCCGCACGTGCAGCATCAGGAAAAGTAAAACCGAATTTTTCATGTTCAGTCCCGATTTTCCATTCACTCGCAGCTTTACAGCCTCGTGATAGCGCTTCAACCAGCTGCATCCTTGACGTAATGGGAGCCTGATTGGACTGACCAGGGTTTGACATGAATGGGTAAACCTTATCTTCGGAAAATGAACTTATGGAGATACGCTGGGGATTATAACCCATTATCGTTCGATTGGCATCGGACTTTTTGGCAGAGAGAAATACAGATAAGCTGCTCGTCCCCATACTGGGCAGGGTAATTCTACCATAAATGGCTTTAACGAGTATTAAGGAGGGCCAGCCCAGCACAGATAGCTGTTTCTGCCCGCAAAATACGCGGCCCCAGTGAAAGCGGCCTTACAGCTTTATGATGTCTGAGGAATAACATTTCGTCAGGTGTAAAGCCTCCTTCAGGCCCTGCAATTAACCCCATTGCCTTTTCATAACGCGTGTCTTCAGTATGTTCCTGCCTTTCAAGAGCCGCAAACAGAAGAACCTGCTCTGGCCATATTGTCAGACAGTCAGAAAGAGGCTGAAGGGGGCTGATGACCGGAATATCCAGACGCTCACACTGCTCTGCAGCTTCCTGCGCAATCAGAATCAGACGCTCTTCATTAAGGCGATGATGATTGGTTCGCGCTGTAATGACAGGATGAAAACGCGTCACACCAAGCTCTGTGCCCATACGAATAACCAGCTCGGTCGCTTCCCTTTTAAGAAGCGAAAAAACAAGTTCCAAGGGCCGCGTGTCTGTTTGAGAGCGTAAAAGACGCGTAAGGGAAATAACAGCCTCAGACCTCCGTAGGGAAATCAACCGGGCTTCCCATTCGCCATCAAGACCATTAAAGACACGCACAGTCTGTCCAGCCTTCCGCCTCATAACATTACCCAGATAATGCGCCTGTTGCGGCATAAGGGATAATTCTGCACCTTCGCCAAAAACAGCATGGTCGGGAGACAGATAGAGGCGTGGATCTGTATGATTCATGGGCAAAGACATAACGCACCTCTTATCAACACACCAGATGTCTTTTAAACTGTCGCGCCGACCATCATTGAGGAAAGACCATGACCTTGAATGCCCCGCATACTGATATTCGTCTGGACGGTTTTATTTCCAGATGGTCAGAGCCGTGGCGTTCCTATGCCCTGCTAGCAAGACTGGATCGTCCAGTAGGCACATGGCTCCTTTTCCTTCCCGGCGTCTTCGGGATCTTTCTCGCACAGAATGCCGATCTTTGGACCCGTATTTTTGACGTTATTCTTTTTGCCATAGGTTCGCTTGTCATGCGTTCCGCTGGATGTGTCGTTAATGATCTGTGGGATCGGAAAATTGATGCACAGGTTGCCCGTACCGCACATAGACCTCTTGCCAGTGGCGCCTTGAGCACCAAGCAGGGTCTGAAACTTCTGGCAATCCTGTTACTGGGTGGATTTTTCATCCTTCTGGGCCTGCCTCCCCTATGCTGGGTAATGGCTCCCCTCGCCCTGCTCCTCGTAGCCTTCTATCCTGCCGCCAAACGTCTGACATGGTGGCCTCAGCTCGTCATGGGATTCACATTCGGTTTTGGTGCTCCCATGGGATACGCCGCCTGTGAAGGGAAAATTGATGCGGTCTGCCTGACGCTCTATGCCGGAGTCATTATATGGCAGCTTGGCTTTGACACCGTCTATGGCTTTCAGGATATGGAAGATGACGCCCGCATCGGAGTCAAGTCAGCATCCCTGAAAATCCGGCATAAGGCACACTCCTTTATCGCAGGATGCTATGGTACTGCCCTCTTCCTTTTCTTTCTCAGCGCCTTAAGCGCAGGACTTCATCCCTGGTTTTATCTGGGTTTCATACCCGCAACCATCATTCTGATAAAACAGGTCATGACTCTCAATCCCGCGGATGCTCCCGCCTGCCTCAGAGCCTTCCGTCAGAACGTGCCTGTCGGAATACTGCTCGCTCTGGCCTTCATACTGGGACGTCTTGCCTAATCCGCAGGAAGAATAGATCTTCCTCCCTGAAGAAAAGAACGTCCCGCACTCATTGCAGCCCCTAAAACAGCCATTAAAGTTGCTGCCCCGAGACAGATAAAAGCCGGATGGGCAAAGACCGTAAAAACGCCGGCCACAATCAGCGCCCCCGTCGTCTGCCCTCCGAGACGCGCAACGGACAGCATGCCACTGGCACCACCTTCTCGCCCCGAAGGGGCAGTAACCATGATAGCCCGATTATTGGGAGGCTGAAATATACCAAACCCACCACCAGCCAGAAGGGTACGCCACGCAATATCCAGATTGGACGCGTCCAGTGGCAGACTCCATAAAAGGACAAAACCAACTGCTGTTACAAACAGCCCTAGAGACGAAAGAAAAGAGGCTGAAAAGCGGTCCGTAAAATGCCCTATCACATAAGACATGGAAGCTGTTCCTACAGCCCATGGGGCAATCAGGAGCCCGATTGTGGCCGGATTCTTATGGAAAGCCTCACTCAGGGTAAAGGGCATGGCCACAATATAAAGATTGGAAGCAATAAAACCGCAATAGCTGACTGCGCATGCCACAAAAAAGGGACGTCTCTTCAGGAGGTCAAGTGGCACGATAGGTTCCTGCCGGCCTTTCTGCCAGCGTATCAGACAGTACCAGCTCATGATGCTAAAAAACGTAAGAGACAGACCTATCCCGAACTCACGATGCATCAGCCCGTCAATTCCTATCCCTAATGTTGCAAAAGAGAGGACCGTCAATAATGAACCTGTATAATCTATTTTGACGTTGCTATGGGGTGTTTCGGGCAACTCCATCCAGCAAAGGAATAGAGCTACAGCACCCAGAGGCAAATTAACCCAGAATATCCAGTTCCATGATGCGAGACTGAGAATAAATGAACCGATTGTCGGTCCCAGACTCACGCCCAACCCGACAAAAAAGCCGTTAAGAGCGATTCCCTTACCCAAAATCCTGTGAGGATAGATAAAGCGTATCAGAGCGATATTGACGCTCATGATACACGAACCGCCTACTCCCTGAAGGGCACGGGCAAGGGCCAGTTCCAGCATATTCTGCGAAAGCGCGCAAAAAACAGATGCAACCATAAAAAGGGCTATACCCAACTGGTACATGCGCCCAAAACCAATACGTGTACCTATTGAGGCCAGAGGTAACACAAAAGAAAGACTGGCCAGCTGATAGGCATTAACAACCCATATTGCCCTCGAAGCGTCTGAATGAAGATCAGTGGCAATCGTCGGCAACGCTACATTGGCAATGGCATAATCAAGGACAGAAAGCAAAAGTGCCAGCAGTACGGCCGCCATAGCCTTGAAACGCCTGGCACCATATAGTCCGGCATACCTCCGGGGATCGTATTCCTTACCCTGATTACGATCAGCCTCTTCTGCCTGCATGAGGGTTCTAATCTCCTAAATGACGCAAGGCTTTCCCCGCATATAAATTGGCCTCAATTCTCTCCAGCGTGATCCCCTTTGTTTCTGGCACAAAGAAAATCGTAAATAAAATGAAAAGACCATTACAGAAAGCAAAGATCACAAACGTCAGACTTCCGCCCACCATGCCCATAACCACGGGGAAAATTGCCGAAATCACCATATTCGCAGCCCAGTTCATCAAGGTAGAACAGCCAATGCCAAAATCACGACCACTGGTGGGCTGCACTTCGGAACAGAGCGTCCAGACGAGCGGCCCCGCCCCAATGGCAAATCCGGCCACAAAAATTAGGATCAGTCCACACAGAACCATCTCCAACACCAGACTGTCTGTTCCACTCCCCAGAATGGCTGCAGCACCCAGCAATGAAATGACCATCAGGACGCAGCTTGCTATCAGGAGCGGCTTACGACCCCAACGATCCGAATAAATAATGGCCACAGCTGTAGAAAGCATATTTACCAGACCAACAAGCGTCGTTGCCCAGATCGCCGCATGCGTCCCGAAATGAGCAGCCTGAAACACTCTGGGAGCATAATAAAGCAGCGCATTAATCCCGGTTAATTGCTGCATGACCTGCAACATCAGGCCCAGCATGACAGAACGGCGAAAATTTTTATTTTCGCGAAACAGAGCAAAACCAAGCTCGTGATTCTTTTCAAGCCTCGACTGAATCTCGCGCAACTCATCATCTGCCAGCTCCTTGTCGGAGCGCAGCAGGTGCAGAACCTTGCGCGCCCTCTCACTCTGACCTTTCAGAACAAGCCAGCGGGGACTTTGGGGCAGAACACGCACGGCAATCAAAAATAAAATCGCAGGGACAACCATAATCCCCAGCATCCAGCGCCAATGGCCACCTCCTGAAAGAAGACCATCAAAAACAAAAGCAGCAAAAATTCCCACCGTAACCATGAGCTGGTAAAAAGCGATCATGGCACCGCGCGCCGATTCAATGGTAATTTCCGATATATAAAGTGGTGCAGCAAATGCCGCGATACCAACGGCAAAACCCAGGAAAATCCGACCAATAAAAATCACAAAGACCGTAGGTGCCAGAGCACAAAGTAACGTGCCGACAACAAACAAAATGGCCGCCAGGAACATAGCTCCTGTGCGACCAAATCTGAGAGAAACCTTACCCGCAATGGCAGAACCGACAACAGCCCCGCCCATCATGGTGCCAACGATCCAGCCCTGCACCGCATCACTTGCATGAAAATCTGCAGCTATAAAGGGAAGAGCGCCTGAAATGACGCCCGTATCAAGACCAAACATCAAGCCGGCCATGCTGGCTATCAGTGCAAGAGCGATACCTCGTCCTTTTCCGCTTTGGGGTGTCTCATCCTGATGGAGAGACGTTTTCACGCCGATCATATTCTTGTCTCCCAAAGCAAATGATATTACAACTGCCTGTATCTTTACCCGACCTCACTCACCATCCCTGCTACTCCTTCTAACAGAAGCTATTTCTTGTCCTGGGTCGTATAAGGATTACGCGTTCCTCTCAGCTGCATTCTGATGGGCACACCCGGAAGATGAAAAACCTCACGAATCCCATTAATCAGATAGCGCTTATACCCCTCGGGCAACTGTTCGACTCTCGTACCAAAAATAACGAAAGTCGGGGGACGTGATTTAACCTGGGTGATATAACGCAGTTTCAGGCGCTTCCCATCAACCAGCGGAGGTTGATGCCGTTCCAGCGCCTCCTCAAACCAGCGATTCAGATCACTTGTGCCAACGCGTGCATTCCACACTTCACTGGCCTGCCTCACTGCAGGAAGCAGGCGCGAAAGTCCTTCTCCCGTCAGTGCAGAGAAAGGCACAACCGTAATGCCCCGCATTTGAGCCAAAGAAGACTCGATGCGATCCATAATGAACTCACGAGTCTTCTTGCGATCTTCTACTGCGTCCCACTTGTTCAGCGCCAGCACGCAGGCACGTCCTTCGCGTTCAATTAACCGCGCGATCTGAAGATCCTGCTCATCCACTCCTCTGGTGGCATCAAGCACAAGCACCACAACCTCGGCCATTTTCAAAGCTTCAATAGAGGCTGAAACAGACATGCGTTCAAGGCCCTGGTCAACGCGGGCTCTTTTCCTCATCCCGGCCGTATCAACAACCTCGATCCTGCCATGTCCATCCTCAATGAAGGCACTGACCGCATCACGCGTAAGACCTGCTTCCGGCCCTGTAATCATACGCTCTTCACCGAGAAGGCTGTTAAGCAGGGTCGATTTCCCGGCATTGGGACGTCCCACAATAGCCATGCGCAAAGGACGTTCCTCTTCCCCTGCTTCTTCCTCTTCTGGCGGTAGCCGATCCACAATCTCGCTCATGAGATCAGCAATACCCTCGCCGTGCTCGGCAGACAGTGCCAAAGGCGTTCCCAACCCCAGAGAATAGGCCTCCAAAGCCGCTTCTGTTCCCGCACGGCCTTCTGCCTTGTTGGCGACCAGCAATACAGGACGATTCTGCTTGCGCAACCAGCTGGCAAAATGCGCATCAGCCGGTGTAATGCCGGCCCGCGCATCAATACAGAAAACAACCAGATCAGCCTGTGAGACACCCTGCTCCGAAGAAGAGCGCATCCGGCCAAATAAAGTCTCAGGAGCTGCTTCCTCGAGCCCAGCCGTATCAATCAGGCAGACCGTACGTCCCCGTAAAAGGGCCTCACCCTCTTTGCGGTCACGTGTGACACCAGGCTCATCAGATACGATGGCCTGACGACGGCCAACGAGTCGATTGAACAGGGTGGATTTACCAACATTGGGACGCCCCGCAATAACCACAACCGGACGTTTTGCCGTCCGTCTCATTCCATCAGCCATAGGCGCGCAACACACCATCCTGACTTAACGTCAGCACGCTTCCATTACATACAATCGGCTGAACCTGACAAGAAGCAGGAATATTCCTGATTTGCTCAATCTCGCCCGTAAGCGCATCGACAATAACCATCCCCTCTTTAGGCAAAGAAGAGAAACAGACGAGCTTATTACTGACCAAAAGCGGCCCAACCCACTCAATCTGACCCTTCTGCTTTTTCTGATGCTGAAAGCGGCGAAGCTGCTGTATCCAGCGAACGCGACCTGAAATACGATCAAGACACGCCAGTTGCTGATCAAGAGAAAGGACAAAAAGCCAGTCCCCACAGACACAAAGCGGATTCTGACCGCTCACTTCACGCTCCCACAGGCGGCGGCCTGAACGCACATCAATCGCCACAAGAACCTGAGACATGGACACGGCATAGGCTGTCCCATCCTTGATAACCGGAGCACCACGAATGCAGGCAAAGTCAAGAGTACCTCCACGGCCATTCCCGCCACCAAGGCTGTCACTCCACACCAGCTCGCCTGATGTAGCACGAAGGGCAACAAGCTCACCGCTACCAAATCCTGCAAGGACGATCCCGTCTACAAAAGCAGGTGTTGCAGCACCAAACAGGCCTGTATTGACGTCAGTCGCCTGATAGGTCCAGACCTGATGGCCCGTCTGGGCATCCAGAGCGTAAAGACGCTGATCAATCGTGGTGAAGATCATCAACCCATCCTGCACGACAGGCGCAGAGCGCCCTGGCGTAACGGTCGAGATGCTCCATTTGATATGGCCTGTCGCAGCATCCAGTGCCATAGCCTGGGCAACGCCATCAACCACATAGAGCGTATCGCCAACCAGAGCGACTCCTCCCCCCAGATTAGTCGACCGCGTATGCTTGGCTGGCTGACGTTTCCAGAGAAACTGTCTTTTTGGCCAGCTAAAGGCCCGGATTGCCCCCTGGGCATCAGCCACAAAGAGCCGCCCACCACCTATGACAGGAGGGGATTGCAGCGCGCCACGATTATTAGGAAAAAACAGGACCAGTGAAAGGAAATTGGCAGGATCAACTTCCGCTCCGATCGAACGGCTCCAACCGGGCTTCGTCACCACATTCCAGCGCGCGTTAACCGCTTCATGCGAAGGTGTACGCCCATCCATTGACCATTCAGTAACATCTTCAATGGGCGGCAAGGTCACAATGGAAGAATGTTCATGATGAGCAACACGCAACCCGGCCCCCGTCGAGAGCACATCAAAACGGCGACCGATCACTTCAGGCTTCTTGTCACCTGTCTCGAATATCCCGCACCCTCCGAGGCCGGTCAAAACACCAGCGGAAGCTGTGAGCTTCAGGAGATTACGCCTGCTAAAAAGGGCTGCTTTCTTCTCAGAATCGCCCTCTGTGAGAGATGGCTCCTCATTGACAGCCTGATGGAAAAAATCACGCATCATTTGACATCTCCCAGAGTCTTCAAGAGCAACCCAGCCCTCTGACGTAACGCCTCACTCGAATCAGCTGAAGACTGAATTTCAATCAGCAACCTTTTTGCTTCCTTGCGCTGATCTGCCGTATTATTCGGCTTCAGGTCAAGAGCCACCAGCCCCTCACGTGCCAAAGGCGCAAAACTTCCCCCTTTCTGAATGAGACTGTCATAGCCTTTCCGTAATTCGGCGTCGGACTTCTCTCCGCTTTGCGCATTGAGAGACAGATAGAGCGCCAGATCTCTCAGCGAGGACTCTGCCTTATGATCTGATTCGACCTTGGACCAGAGATCAAGAGCAGCTTTTTTGTCTCCTGCCTGCAGCCTGAGATCAGCCAGCCTCATTCTGGCATAGGTCCTGATGCCTTCTGGCGCCGTCGCAGAAAGATCAGCCAGAATAGAATCGGCTTCTTTCCTCTGCGACTGGGCATCCTGCCCGGCAGAAGCGGCTTCCAGAGATCTCAATGCCGCAAAATAGCGCACAGAAGCTTTCTGTTGCGAGACAATCGCAGCATGATGCCTCCAGTACCACATACCCCCGCCAACAAGACCCAGAATCACAATCACTACCGCCGCAACACCAAAACGACGTGCTGCCCCCATAAGGCGTTCTCTGCGTTGTTCTTCTTGCATTTCCTGAATAAAATCGTCGGTCACGCTGCTTTCCCGCTGGATCATCTGTCAAATTGGTGCAAGCATACGTGACAATTTGCTTTCAGCAAACAACCTAGAGAGTGATTTCGTCGATAAAAACGGGTTTTATGACATGTCAGTGATCAAAGTCATCATGATGCAGAAAAATGAAGGTCCGTTTCTGGCCCGCTGGCTTGCCCATTACGGTTTCATTTTCGACATGAATAACCTTATCATCCTTGATAATGGTTCGACTGACCCCTATACACTCGCTCTGCTGAATGAAGCTGAATATCGTGGTGCCATTATTGAGAGAAGTCTCACAAAACCAGAGGATTTCCAGCATAAAGGCCGTCATTTCACCTCCCTGATCAGTGCGCTTGATCAGGATGATGAATATGATTTCGCCCTTCCCGTCGATTGTGATGAATTGATTGCTGTCTTTACCAATACCGGACTTTCTATCGGTAAGGAGAAAATCCTGGCGGAATTCGAAACCCTGAAAGGACAACGTAGCGGTTTTGCCATTGCCCCTTCGCTTTTTAATGTACCTCTCCAGCAGGGGTGGTTTTCACCCAACAGACATTTCCCGAAAGGTTTTGTACCCTCACGTTGCGGAGCTGTCATTGATGATGGGCAGCATTTCCCCGCTTCCATGGAAATCGCTGGCCAGGTAGCGACGAAATTCACCTATCTCCATTTCCATAACCGCCCGTACGAGGAAATGCAGGCTTATTGCCGCGCCAAACTGAGCCTTGAGATTGACGATGTGACGGACATTGAAAAACTGCGCGACCATGAGCTTCATGCACGCCCCGGCGGTCATCTGGTCCGTTCTCTCCTGCTGGATGAGAAAGGCTATAGTCAGATTTATGATAACGATGTACAGCTCTATTTCGAAGGAAATGGCGTCATGTTACGCACACCGCACGGCCTGCGCCTGTGGGATGCCAAACGCTATCTCATGCGCCATCCTGACACGCAGGCTTATGCTCCAGGCCCACTCTGCCATTATCTCATGCATGGCTTTACAGAAGGCCGGGAACTTCCCTGACGGCGTCAGGGAAGGAAAGAAATGATTTTTCCCTGACGGGCTGAAACAATCTCATCCTCCCTCATGACGATATGGCCACGGACAATTGTAGCCACAGGCCAGCCTTTTACAGATGTGCCGTCATATGGTGTCCATCCTACAGGTGAAGCGATCCAGTCATTGGTAATAGTACGTTCTTTACCGAGATCGACCAATGTAAAGTCAGCATCAAATCCGACAGCCAGGCGCCCCTTATTGGGAATACCATAAATCCGCGCTGGCCCCGCCGCCATGACATCAACCAGATGAGACAAGGACAGACGCCCCGCATTCACATGATTCAGCATCAGGGGTACTAGCGTCTGTACACCAGTCAGACCAGAGGGACATTCCATCCATGGAAGCTTTTTGGCCCCCAAAGGATGAGGTGCATGATCCGATGATACAACATCAACACGTCCGTCCAGAAGGGCTGCCCAGATTGCCTTATGGTGATATTCATTACGAATGGGCGGATTCATGACAGCCAGACCGCCCAAACGCTCATAACATTCCGGCCCGACCTGCGTTAAATGATTGGCCAGAACTTCTACAGAAGCAACCTCACGATGCCGAGCCAGAAATTCCATTTCCTCTGCTGTGGAGACATGGAGGATGTGGACCGGACGCCCTGTTTTATGGGCCAGCGTCACGACACGTTCTGTTCCCCGGAACGCACATTCAGCATCACGCCATTGCGCATGCGTTTCATAAGGCTGTCCTTTATGGAAAAGGCATTTCCGTTCACGCAGGCGATATTCATCTTCGGCATGAAAAGCGACACGACGATGCCCGGAACGCAAGACAGCCTCAATGCCCTTATCATCCTCAATCATGAGATTACCAGTTGACGAGCCAGCAAAGACCTTGATGGCACAGACGCCTTCCTCTTCTTCCAGCCTTGCCAGATGAGGCGTATTTTCACGCGTCGCTCCGATATAAATCCCAACGTCAACACTGGCGACATCGTTAATATGATTGCGCTTCCACTCCAGCATGGCCGAATCCGTAACAGCCGGACTGGTATTGGGCATATCAAGGACACTGGCTATCCCGCCAAGAGCAGCCGCCCGCGTGCCGGTCTCAATCGTCTCGACGTCAGGCTTGCCGGGATCGCGAAGGTGTACATGAGAATCAATCAACCCCGGCAGGATATGAAGGTGCGTAGCATCAATAACCTGATCTGCCTCGTCCTGCATTGTTACGTTCAGGGACGCTATATGCTGGTCCTTGACGCCAATATCGGCTTTGGCTTCTCCCCATGGAAACACACAGGTTCCATTACGCAGGATCAGATCATAATGCATAAATCGGCTCTCCTTCCCCCGTGGGGGCACTGGTCTTTTCATAAGATTGTTCTAACAGAAGCTGGGCAGAGCGAAAGACCCTGTCAACGCTTATATCCGCCATAGCGCCTTCACCTTCCTTGCCGGGAGCTGAAAGCGCCATCACAAAGCGGCCTGAAGGTGCGTATTGTGAGGCTTTACTGGGGCCAAACAACCCCACAGCGGGAATATCCATCGCACCGGCCAGGTGCATAAGTCCCGAATCATTACCAATAAACAACGCGCAGCACGACAGACACGCCGCCACCTCAGAAAGTTCTCTGCCGCCACCATAATCGTAACAGGGTAAATGAGTCAGAAGAGGCATGGCTCCCTCTCTTTCCGTCTCCCCGCTCCCATAAAGAACGATAATTTTATAGCCCTTTTGCAAAAAGAGCGCGCCAAGATTTATAAAAGAGTCGGAAGGCCACATTTTATAGGCCGTTCCCGCTGTCGGCGCCAGCGCCAGCCATTTTTCTGACAATGGAAAAAGAGAGCGGGCCTTACGGAACGTTTCCTCACAGAGCCAGGCACGGGGTAACGCGGCCTGACTGAAACCCAACGCACGTGCCTGCTGGGTAATTTTCAACCTTGGCCTGCGTCCTCCCTTGACGAGAAAACGCTTCCGGCTCCATAGGGCCAGGCTGATCAGAGAAGAACGCAAATCCACGACCATGGACCATCTGTGCAGAACTGTTTTGCGCCACAACGACACCCAATGGGCATTATGTTTTTTCTTTTCCAGCACAATCAGCCTGTCACAACGCGGGAAAGCCTCAAAAAGAGACGCGTTATGAGGGCCACAGACGATGGTGAAACGCGCGTGAGGATAACGTTCCAGCAAAGCCGCCAGCAGAGCCGTCGAAATCACGGTATCTCCCAGGCGATGCGACCCGATAAAAAGGATTTTCACCCTTCCTGGACCCAGAGAGGGTTATCCAGAGTTTTCGTAAACGCCACCCATCTGGCAAGAACCTCTCCCTCTGGCTGTACCATCGGACGAGGCTTCCGATCATAACGCGGACGTTCGACTGAAACCCTGCCGCCCGTGTTTTCCTGCCTCTCACTTCCACTCAGGCCCAGTCCTCTTTGACGCCCCCCCATAAGCTCGACATAAACTTCAGCCAACAGGCGACAATCCAGCAGGGCGTTATGCGTACCACGTTCTGAAAGATCAATTCCAAAACGGCGGCAAAGTGCATCAAGACTTACCGGCATACCCGGAAACTTCCTGCGAGCCATAGCCACCGTATCAATCGCACGGCCCTGATAATCAAGGGGCTCCCGCCCGCATCGCCTGAGTTCAGCATTGATAAAGCCAAAATCGAATTTCGCATTATGAGCAATCATTTTGTCATCGCCTATAAAGGCGAGAAACTCGTCAGCAATATCAGCAAATCTCGGTTTGCCCAGTAAATCCTCACGCGTAAAACCGTGAACTCTCGTCGCTTCTGGAGGAATATCGCGTTCAGGATCAATTAAAACATGAAAATAGCGATCCGTACGCAGGTCATTTTCCAGCTCCAGAGCCGCAATTTCTATAACGCGATCTCCCTGTTCAGGATCAAGACCTGTCGTTTCTGTATCGAAAAGTATGGAACGCACCATAATTAAACCTTTCCAGAACCATGCAATCGGGACGCCTGAAACTGTTTGTCCAGCGGCACCACCTGACGAAGAGCATTAAAACGGGAAAGGCCTGTTCGAATAACAAAATCGGCCCTTCTACATTTAACCTCTTCAGGCAACTGACGTTTCATAAGCTGCCTGGCTGTTCTGACTGACATTTTCCCTTCTTTTGCAAAACGTGCCTCAAGACGGGCGAGACGTGTCCTCAAAGGAGCATGAACAACAAGAACCGCATCACAATCCCTGTCCGCCCCTGTTTCCCAGAGAAGGGGGATGTCAAGCACACAGAATTTCCGCCCCTGCCGTCTGCATGACCGTATAAAAGCCCTGCGTTCACGCTTTACCAGAGGATGCATGATGGCCTCCAGCTTTTTCAGATCCCGTGGATGTTCAAGAAGATGACTTCGCAACGCTGCGCGATCAAGATGATGATCACGGACAATGCCGGGAAATTCTTTTTCCAGTAAAGGCAGTGCTTTTCCATAAGGCCCCTGAAGGGACCTTACACAAAGATCAGCATCAAAAACGGGTACACTGAACCGACGGAAATATCCGGCTACTGTGCTTTTTCCCGCTGCCATTCCGCCTGTAAGCCCGATCACACGCATCAGAAAGGGAACCTTATTTTTCCCTGTTCAGGTCATCATCAAGGCGTCCGAGAAGGACATCATCCACCTCCGGTTTCACGTCAAACCAGAGACGGAACCCTTCTACGGCCTGACAAACCAGCATCCCCAAACCATCAACTGTTTTCAGGGACCGTCTCTGTGCTGCCTGGATCAAAGGCGTTTCTCTCGGTGTATAGACAATATCAGCCACGCAAAGTTCTGAAGACGCTTTTTCAAGAGCCTTGTCCCAGTCAAGAGAGGCAGCACCATGCATACCCAATGACGTCGCATTGACAAGCAATTGTGTTCCGGCAAGGTGGTCGGGCCATTCATCCCACCTGATCACCTCTCCTCCCTTCAGAGCCTCTGTAAGAACCTCCGCTCTCTCGCGGGAACGATTCGCGATCATGACTTTCATCCCTCTATCCAGCAGGGCCGCAATAACCGCGCGCGCCGCACCTCCTGCACCCAGAATAACGACTTTCCCTTCAAGCCTTCCCCCATGAGTCAGGACATTTTCACAAAATCCCGTACCATCCGTGCAATCACCAATAATGCGCCCTTTTTCAAATCTGAGCGTATTGGCGGCTCCCGCCCTCTGAGCCGTGGATGTCAGTTCGTCGCAGACCGCAAAGGCCGCTTCCTTATGGGGAATCGTGACATTGACACCCTTAAATCCTGCCGCTGCCAAACCACGCAAGGCCGTCTGGACCTCACCTGATGGTACAGGCAACGGCACGTAGGCTGCATTAACCTTATATTTCTCACACCAATAATTATGAATCAGGGGAGAACGCGAATGGGAAACCGGCCAGCCGACCAGTCCTGCCAGTTCTGTTTTTCCATCCATTCAAAGAACTCCTCTTTTCTGTCTTTCTATCCAATATGCGGGAAGCAGGCGCGCCAGACGGCCAGCCCACTCTCTTTGCCCGGCCTCTTCGGCTATAAGATCCTGCCTGATCTCAATTTCGAGAGCCGGAAGATTACGTCTGGCCGCATGAAAAGGCACTGTATAATCATTCAGACTATTCAGTACATAAGGTTCATTATCGCCAACGCATAAACCTTCCCTACGCATAAGCTCTATCATGATCTGCGCACTGCCGGAATCATGATCATGCAGAAGCCCTACATGCCAGGGCCTTTGAAAACCATTCATAACCGGTGTAAAGCTATGAAGCGAGACCAGAACGGTTGCATCTGGATTCATCCCTGCCAGCTCTTCTTCAATAGCCTCGTGATAAGGGTGCAGGATAGTTTCTTCACGCTCCCGGCGCTCTCTGTCTGAAAGAGACTGATTGGCCTCTATGACCGTATGATCGCTCACAGACGGAATCGACGTCCGATGCCCCGGCGAACGATTACAGTCAATAACCAACCGCGAATAGACCTGTTCGATCAGGGAAGCACCGAGAAGCTGATGCAGGAAATGCCCCACCTCCCTGATACCGATATCGCAGGCAATATGACGTTGCCAGTCAGCATCACTCACTCCCATCCGCCCGAGCCTTTGCGGTACCTGCAAACCGGCATGATCACTGACCAGAAGAAAGGCACATGGCACCAGAGCCGGCTTCTTCCGAAAAGGTGCTGGATCCTGATCGGTTAAAAAACTCATCCTGTTTCCTTCACAAAATTTTCGCTTCTTTCCCCTAATGAGAAAGGATATGAGGCCGATTTATGGTGGCCTCAACTTGGCCGACATCCTGCTTGGGGGTATTATAGTCTTCTTTCATTCTTTTCTGTCAGCATTACAGGCACCATGACGCACAAAAAAAACGAAAATAATCCCTCTTCTTCCTCCAAGCCGGCAAATACCCAATGGGGAGGGCGATTTTCTGGCGGCCCTGCGGCCATTATGGCAGAAATCAACGCGTCAATTGGTTTTGACCAGCAATTATGGCGTCAGGACATTCAGGGATCGCTAGCCCATGCCGCCATGCTCTGCAAGGTTGGACTTCTGACAGAAGAAGAAGAAGAAGAAATTCGTCATGGTCTGTCCCAAATTGCCCATGAAATTGAAGCAGGCCATTTTGAGTTTTCTGAAGCGCTTGAAGATATCCATATGAACATCGAAGCGCGCCTCGCCGAAAAAATTGGCGAAGCTGGCAAGAGACTTCATACAGCACGTTCACGCAATGACCAGGTCGCTACTGATTTCCGCCTCTGGGTCCGCCAGGCCATTGACGGCATTATCGCCCAGACAGAAAGCCTTATGCTCACTCTGGCACGCCAGGCCTTGGCCTATCATGCCCTGCCCATGCCGGGTTTCACGCACCTCCAGGTGGCTCAGCCCGTCACATTTGGTCATCACCTCCTGGCCTATGTCGAAATGCTCAATCGTGATATTTCGCGTCTGAAAGATGGACGCAGACGGCTCAATGAATGCCCTCTGGGCTCTGCTGCACTGGCAGGCACCTCTTTCCCCATCGACCGTAAAATGACAGCCCAGGCTCTTGGATTTGACCGCCCGTCTGCCAACTCCCTGGATGCCGTTTCTGACCGTGATTTCGCGCTTGATTACCTTTCCACCCTCTCCATCGAGGCGATGCATCTTTCACGTCTGGCAGAAGAAATTGTGCAATGGGCATCAGCAGCCTTTAATTTCATCAGCCTGTCTGATGGTTTCACCACAGGCTCTTCCATCATGCCACAAAAACGCAATCCGGACGCTGCCGAGCTTGTCAGAGCCAAGATCGGCCGGATTATGGGCGATTTTGTTGGCCTCCTGACAGTTATGAAAGGCCTCCCCCTTGCTTACGCCAAAGACACGCAAGAAGATAAGGAGCCTGTCTTTGACGCAACACGCGCCATTACGCTTTCCCTCGCTGTAATGGAAGGTATGATCCGTGACCTCAAGCCCAATGAAAAGCGCATGAGAGAACTCGCTGGAGCCGGTTTTTCCACGGCAACCGACCTAGCGGACTGGCTGGTACGCGTGCTGCGCGTTCCGTTCCGCACAGCCCATCACATCACAGGCACGCTTGTCAGCCTCGCAGAAAAGAAGAATTGCGATCTTGCCGAATTGAGTCTGTCTGACATGCAGAAAGTCGAACCGGGCATTACCAGCGACATTTTCTCGGTTCTGACCGTAGAAGCGTCTCTCGCTTCCCGCACCAGTGAAGGGGGAACCGCGCCACAAAACGTAAAATCGCAAGCTGAACGGTGGATATCCACCCTTACCCAGAACAAAAATCTTGAAGGATGATTTATGAAATTCCGTCGTGCCCTTTTACTTTTAACAGTCTTTTTGTCACCTATTTTTCTCGCAGGCTGCGGTATCAGGGGTAATCCCCAGCCACCAGGACCAGCAAAAGATATAACCTACCCTCATTCCTATCCCCCTGCATAATCCATCAGGGAGCAAAAGAAGCAGCAAGAGCCTGTCTCACAAGAGGGTGGTTCCTGACCTGATCGGCAGACCACTCTTTTGTTTTTAAATAACGTAATCCTTCGGCTCCCTCACGTTTGGAAAGTTTCTTTCCACTTTGAGGATCCATAATGAGAGCGTGATGAGCATAAACCGGCTCAGGCCAGCCCATGAGTTTTTGCAATACGCGATGAATGGACGTCAATGGTTCAATATCCATCCCCCTCGTCACGCAATTAATATCCTGCACCGCATCATCGTACGTCACGCACAGATGATAAGACAGGCCAGTATCGCGACGGGCTAGAACAACATCACCAAATGCAGCCGCCTGACCTTTATGAAGTCCTCTCCCGGCGCAAGGCCCTATTTCCATCCAGCCGGGTTCCCCGCCCAACAGGGACAATGCTCTCTGCATATCCAGACGCCACTGGGGAGATTCAGAGCTTTCACAACTCCTCGCCCCAGAACGACAACGTCCATTATAGACAAAACCGCCATCCGGCGCCCTGTGAAGGGCGTTCTCCGCAACCTCACGCCTGCTGCACCAGCACGGGTAAATCAGTCCCCTCCGGCGCAAAATGGCCAGAATCCCTTCATATTCAGCTTTATGCGCAGACTGAATACGCACATCTTGATCTGGCCACAAACCAAGCCATTGCACGTCATCAATCAAGGCTGTCCTGAAAAAGTCCGTGCAACGGACCTGATCACAATCCTCAATCCGCACATAAAACTGTCCATCCGATCCTGCCATCAGCCGCGCATAAAGAGCTGAGACAACATGACCCAAATGCAGATAACCTGTCGGGCTGGGGGCAAAACGCGTCCTGTAGGGTACCATAGACAATTTCGTCAGAACGACCCTGCAAACTGTATATTACTCCGCTGTTGCAGGCACTTCATCAACAATCTTCACCTGTTCCAAGCAGGATCTGTACGGCACATCCCTGTGGGAGAAGGCCAGAATAACCCCCCCACCCTCGCCAAAAGAGAAGTGGAACTCTCTCCCTTCTTCATAGAGTCCTCCTTCTCCGCACCATGAAGAGGATTCCTCCCTTGCATTCCTTACCGAAGAGTCCTGAAGATAAAGTTCAGGATTCCAGTCCCGAATTCCCCCATCATCCAGCTTCATGAGAACGTGCCCACCGCGATAGGTCACATACCATGTCTGCCCTGGAACAACCGTGCCGACATACCAGTATCCCGGCCTGCCAACCAGAATTTCCGCCTGATAGTCTCCCCGGCGATATAATGTAAAAGCTGTCAGGCCATCCATCAGAAAGGAAAAGTCCTTCAGCGGAATTTGCGTAAACTCTCCCGCCTCGGAAGCCGCAAAGAACCAATCCCTAAAATCTTCCAGATTCTCAAATGTTTCCCGAATGTCAGATTCTACTTCACCCGGCTCTATCACTATTTTCATCAGTCAGCCCCCACTCTAAGGATTTGTCCATCCCATGCCGGCCTGATATCGGGAGGAAGGATGTTCCGTAATGTCTGATAATCAAGCCCCTCTCCCATATGGGTAAGAATAATCTCGGAAGGAGACAAAAGCTCACGCCATTTCATGACCTGCTCCAGCGAGGCATGAGAGGGGTGTGAATCATATTGCAGACACCCGACAACCCAGCTTGCCAGCCCACCCAGCCTCTCCAGGGAAGATACGGGTAATTCATGGACATCCGTTGAATAGGCAAAGTCCCCACAGCGCAAGCCCAAGGAGAGGAAACGGCCATGAAATTGTCTAAAACCATAAAGTTTCAACGGCCCTATTTTGAAAACACTATCATATTCAATCAGTGTTTCCTCGAAAACAGGCCTGAAAAACCCTCCCCCTTTCCAGGGCTGGAAAGCATAGGCAAACCGGCTCTTCAGCTCCGCCATCGTCTCTTCTGTCGCAAATAAAGGGATAGGGCGTTCTATTACACGGTTTACGGCCCTAAGTTCATCAAGCCCTGCTATATGATCACTATGCGCGTGAGTAATGATCACAGCATCAATGGATCCCAGATTATTGGCCAGCATCTGGGAACGGAAATCAGGCCCACAATCAATCAGAAGCCTGTATCCGTCCTTTTCAATCACGGCAGAAGAACGCGTGCGACGGTTACGTGGTTCTAAGGGATCGCAGTCTCCCCACAAACCCGACGGCTGAAAATTTTCTCCCCCGATCATCGGCACGCCCGGAGAGCTGCCACACCCCAGAATCGTTATTTTCATAAAACGAGTTCTGTAAATAATCTGGCCGTATTTGCTCTTGTCTGATCAATAATCCGCTCCATGCTTACACCACGCTCCTGCGCAAGACGCTCGGCTGTATAGGCCACAAAAGCCGGCGTGTTGGGCTTTCCCCTTTTGGGAACAGGCGCAAGAAAAGGACTGTCTGTCTCAACCAGAAGGCGCTCTGAAGGAGCATCCCTGGCCACAGCACGAATCTCTTCGCATTTTGGGAAGGTCAGAAGACCGGAGAAACTCAGATACCCCCCCAGTTCCAGAACCGCTTTTGCCAGATAAGGACCAGAAGCAAAACAATGAATCAGGAAAGGAAAAGCACCTTTTTCTGATTCCTCCTGTAACAGGGTCACCATATCTTCATCAGCCATACGCGAATGAATGGCCACAGGCAGACCCGTTTTACGCGATGCTTCTATGTGACGGCGAAAGGACGCTTTCTGGGCAGATCGTGTCTCTTCGCCACCATGAAAATAATCAAGCCCTGTCTCCCCAATTGCCACAACACCCGGGTGATCCAAAACTGCGACCATCTCGTCACATCCGGGCAATTCTTCCTCTCCGACATGATCCGGGTGAGTTCCCAAGGCACACCAGACACGCATGGACGGCCCGTCACAAGCCAGAAGATCAAGCTGTTTCCTGCGCTCAGACCATCTCGTACCGATGGTAATCATACCGCTTAACCCGGCTTCCCGGGCCTGAGACAAAGCAGGCTCCACAGCATCAAGACGGTCAAGATGACAATGAGTGTCGATCAGGCCTTTCACGCTTTTTCCTCTTCCACAAAACGTGGGAAAAGCCCTTCAGGTTTTGGCAGGATCCGGGCCGCCTCAACAGGCATCTTCAGCGCCTCAAAGCTTCGTTCATTTTCAGTAATGGCAAGCTGATCAAGCATCCTGCCCATTGTGTCTGGCATATAAGGCTGCAACATGGTCGCAATCGTGCGAATCACGTCATAAAGCACACGCAATACCTCACCCATTCGTTTGGGATCCGTCTTTTTCAAGGCCCACGGAGCCTGACGGTCAATATAGGCATTGGCTGCACGGATCAATTTCCAGACTTCTTCGAGAGCATCACTGATACCCATCCGCTCAATCTGCTCAGCCATCAGATCAGGCAAAAGGGATGCTTGCGCCATAATGGCTTCATCATCTCCGGTCATTTGCCCGCGCGCAGGCAAAATTCCTTCCAGATTACGGGCAATAAGGCTTAGTGTTCTCTGGGCCAGATTTCCCAGATCATTCGCAAGTTCAACATTCATGCGCGTAATCATGGAGCGACGACTGAAATTTGAATCTCCCCCGAAAGGGACTTCCCTCATCAGGAAAAAGCGCAATTGATCCAGGCCAAACTCATCAGCAAGAGCCTTTGGATCCAGCACATTACCGAGGGACTTGCTCATTTTCTCGCCTTCAACGGTCCACCAGCCATGGGCAAAGACTCTTTTAGGCAGGGGCAAACCAGCCGCCATCAGGAAAGCGGGCCAGTAAATACAGTGGAAGCGGACGATCTCCTTACCGACAACATGCACATTAGCGGGCCAGTACGCCGCTTTCGCGGCATGGGGATCAGGATAACCGACAGCCGTCAGGTAATTAGCCAGCGCATCAAACCAGACATACATGACATGCTCAGGATCATTGGGCACCTCAATGCCCCATTTAAAGCTCGTACGGCTGATGGAAAGGTCACGTAGTCCTTGTCTGACAAAAGACTCGACCTCCCTCTTTGGGCCCTGCGGACCAATAAAATCGGGATTATCCTCATAAAATTTCAGAAGCCTGTCCTGAAACTCCGAGAGTTTGAAGAAATAGGAAGGCTCACGCACCCATTCGACCGGCGCCCCTGAAGGCGCGGTCCGGCGACCATCTTCATGAAGGGTGACCTCCTCTTCACCGATAAAAGCCTCATCACGAGTGGAGTACCAGCCCTCATAAGCGCCCAGGTAAATATAGCCGTTTTCCGCAACTTTTTCCCACAGGGCCTGCGCCGCCTTTTTATGACGCGGTTCTGTCGTGCGCACAAAATCATCAGCAGAAACAGCCATTTCTTTCTGCATCTGCCGGAATTGGGCCGAGACGCGATCAGCAAATTCCTGCGGGGCCATATTCTGCGCAACCGCACTTTGCTCGACTTTCTGTCCATGTTCGTCTGTGCCCGTCACAAACAGAACATCTTCTCCACAGAGACGATGAAACCGCGCAATCACGTCGCAGGCGATAGACGTATAGGCGTGCCCGATATGAGGCGCTCCATTCACATAGAAAATGGGGGTTGTGATGGTAAAACGCCGCGTCATAATTCTTTCCGTCAAATTGTCAGACATGATGTCCAGTCTATACTCTTATGGCGTAACAAGCGCAAAAGCTTCTCGCAACGTCACCATTTTATCGAGATTGAACTGCTCAAGCTTCTGCCACAGACCGGAAAGTGCCGTGTATTTTTCCGCCCACATGGCTGATTGCGCCAAATTCCCCTCTGCCAGAATCTCTCTCGCTTTCTGCGCCACAATCGCGCTCATACCGTCGCAGAAAAGGGCGAAGAGTCGCTCATCTCGTGTCATGGAAGAAATTTTCTGCCAGAAATCATTATCCATTCTGAAATGAGGCGAGAAAATACAGTCAAGAAGGGAAGCAATCTCCCCCTTCTTATCCTGCGACAGGAAAAGAGCTCGCCCGGGAGAACCACCAGCCTTTCTGAGCAAGGCACCATCCATGGCTGGCAAAAGAGTTTTCATTTCCTGATCGGAAAGCGGCGAGAGAGAAAGAAGACGACAGCGGCTCCGCAACGTCGGAAGAAGCCTGCCCGGCGCTGATGTTGTGAGAAGCATAACCGTTTTGGCTGGAGGTTCTTCAAGAACTTTCAACAGGGCATTCGCGGCAAAACGGTTCAGATATTCCGCGCCATCAATAATAACGACGCGCCAGCCCCCATCCATGGCCGTCTGATGAAAAAAAGACTGCACTGGCTGCACATCCGCAACCGTAATTTCCTTTTTGAACTGTTCTTTCTTGGCGTCATAGGCGCGCGCGATCTCAAGCAGGTCACCATGCGTCCCGACCGTGATACGCCGTCCGGCAGGGGCAGAAAAATCCTCCCCATTCAGCAGGACACGCGCAAGATGGAAGGCAAGACTGGCCTTTCCTATCCCCTCTGGCCCTGTAATAAGCCAGCCATGATGAAGCCGACCTGAAGAAAAAGCCGCCCGGAATTCTTTCAGAGCCTCCTGATGACCGATAATTTTTCTTACAGAACGCGGCTCAGGCAATAAGGTCATGCCATTTTATGCGACAGAAGCACTTTGACTTTCCGATAAATCTGCTCCTGTACATCCTTTTCTGAAGAGGAAGCGTCAATCCGTATCATACGCCCCGGCTCAGTCCGGGCAAGCTCGGCAAAACCTGTCCTGACTCTTTCGTGAAAAACCTGCCCCTGCCCCTCGTACTGATCAGTTTTACCGCCGCGTGTCTGGACACGTTGGAAAGCCGCCTTCAGCTCCATATCAAGCCAGAAGGTCAAATCGGCCTCACAATGAATAAAGTGACGCAGAAACGTGACCAGCTCCATCGCTTTCGCATCGCGGAAACAGGCTCCATAGACCTGATATGCAATGGTCGAATCATGGAAGCGGTCACAAATAACGACTTTCCCTTCAGCCAGGGCAGGCTTGATCATTTTCTCAACATGGTCAAGGCGAGCCGCCATATGAAGCAGGATTTCGGAACAGGATGAAAACTCCGCCTCTCCAAAAAGAAGGATATTCCTCAGCTCTTCCGCGCCCTTCGTTCCGCCCGGCTCACGCGTGAGAACCACATCATACCCTTCCTGCCCGAGTTTTTCGGCAAGCAGGCGGCTTTGTGTTGATTTCCCAACCCCTTCATTACCCTCAAAGGTAATCAAGAAGCCTCTTTCCAGCTCTTTAGGGTGAAGGAGCATAACCAACACGCGCCAACACGCGGCCAACAAAGCCCAGTTTACTCACACTTTCCCCGATCGCCAGGGGATAGTGCATCTCGGAAGGCAAACCTGCCCTTTTGGGAAAAGTCAGGGTCACCGTGCCATAAGACTGTCCCTGTTGCAGAGGCGGAATGAGGGGAGACTGATAGTCAGTGCTAAGCGTGACCTGACTGCGGGCCCCCATAGGCAGGGTCATGCGGACTTCCTGCACGGCCACCAGAGACACTGTCTTGCGAGAACCCATCCAGACAGGTACATTTTCCTCAACAATCTGCCCTTTGCGGAAGAAGGTCACAGTCTCGAAATTGGCGAACGCCCATGACATGAGACGCTCGCCTTCCTGTGCACGCTGGTTGCTTGAAGCCAGACCGTTCACGACCACAACAACGCGCGTTCCATTCCTGAGCGAACTGGCACAGAGGCCAAAGCCACCAGCATCCGTATGGCCCGTTTTCAAACCATCAGCCAGCCCCTTATCCACCAGCACATTGCGATTGCCCTGCCGGATGCCGTTAAAGAGAAATTCCTTCTCGCCAAAGAAATGATAATATTGTGGGAAATCATGCACCAGACGGGAAGCCAGCACGCCGACATCGCGAGCTGTCATGTAATGTCCATCGACCGGCCAGCCTGTGGCGTTCATGAAATGAGAACCGGAAAGGCCCAGGCGTGCACCCATTTCATTCATCATGACCGCGAAACGCTCTTCAGAACCGGCAATATGCTCAGCGAGCACGATACAGGCATCATTACCGGACTGAATGACCATGCCCTGTATGAGATCCTGCACCGAAACTGTCTGCCCCAAGGGGACGAACATTTTGGAGCCCTGCATACGCCAGGCTTTCTCGCTCACCGGAAGCTGCTGATCCAGATGAAGTCGTCCAGACGCCAGAAAGGCAAAGACAATATAGGTCGTCATCATCTTTGTCAGAGATGAGGGCACCATATGCTCATTGGCCGCTTTTTCCAGCAGGACAGTGTTGGTTGTAGCATTCAGGATATAAGCCCAGCGTGCCGGAGTCGGGAGTGGCCCCAACAGGGTTTGGGCATTGTCATCGGCTGAAGGCAGAGCCTTCGGAGCGGAAGGAGACTTTCCGGCAGCCGGGTGTTTTTTCTTCCGGGCGGCAGCAAGAGCCCCGCTCCCTATAACAGCCTGCCCTGCCCCCAGCCCGACTGCCAGTGCGGCAGCCCCACTCATAAGAGACCGTCTTGTCTGCACGCTAAAACCTCACTCTCTGCAACATGATTTTACCCTGTCCATACCGCTCTGGCAGCTTGTTACCCTGACGACTACCGTGCCTCTGTTGATCTCTGGCCCAGAATACCCACAGCCAACGCATAAAAATCAGAAGGATTATAAGCCCTGATCGCCTTGAAATTGGGATAGACAAGAAAGGCCTCCGTCCCTGGCCCATCCGGCTGAATCAGACGAGCAGCAGGAAGCGTCATATCCAGAGCAGAACCATCTGGCCTTGTGATACCAAGAGAGGCCCACTCACTTACGGAGCGCGACTGGGACTGACGATAATTTCTGGCTGCACCATCAAAAAACTGGCCATTTTCTCCCAGAGGCACAGCAACTTCCTCGCCCCAGGGCTGACCATAATGCCAGCCTGAACCGCTGATATAATGGGCGATTGAGGCAAAAACGTCCGGCTGGGAATTCCATATATCGCACTTACCGTCTCCATCCCCATCAACGCCATAACGCAGATAGGCGCTCGGCATGAACTGGGGTTGTCCCATAGCTCCGGCATAGCTGCCCAGCATCATATCAGGCGAAATATCACCACGCCCCAGAATCTTCAGGGCCTTGAGAAGCTCGTTACGGAAAAAACCTGTGCGATGACTGGCAAAGGCCAGCGTCGCCAGAGCATCAATCACATTGAATTTACCCTGCGTCGTGCCGAAGGAAGACTCCAGCCCCCATATGCCCATAATGATAGAGCTGTCACACCGATAGCGCGCCGCAATCGGATCCATGACAGACTGGACCTGACTATAGGTCGTAACGCCTGTGGCAAAGCGCGCATCCCCCAGGACGCGAGCCCTGTACTGCGCCCATGTAAGCGTAAATTCCGGCTGATGACGCTGACGGGCAAGGACCTGCTCATTGGGCGCACGCAGCCCGCCAAGAGCCTGACTCAGGACAGTTTCCGGCACGCCCTGCTCAATGGCCAGAGCGCGAATGGCCTTGAGGAAGTTGCCATAGGCGGCACTGCCCTGCCGCATTACCCCTTTTGGGGAGGCTGCCTTCGCCCATGCCGGAAGAGACAGGCTCCCTGCTGCAAGAAGAGAGAGAAAATTGCGTCTTTCCATAAATCCCGCCCTTTCAGGCCATCAGAATCAGTGCGATGAAATATACAGCGAAATAACCAGTAACATCTAGCCGTATGACATGTTAACCGCTAGATAGAATAAACATTGCCCTTCAACACAGCCGATCCTGTAACTGGCCCCTTCACGACCCTAGCAACTGGAATGTCACGACCTGGTGTTTAATTTCTCAGCCTTTATCGCCTCGCAGTCCCCTTGGGTCAAAGCTTTTTCCGTGATTATTGGTACCTTCATTCTTGAAGATGTCACAACGGTACTTACGGCAATAGCCACACAAGACCACGAGATTTCCATCCCTCTGGCCTTGATTTCCCTCTATATTGGTATTGCGGTTGGCGATATGGGATTGTACGGCATGGGCTGGGCCGGTGCGAAGTGGCCTTACGTCAAAAAATTCCTCACCCTTCCCAGCCAGGAACAGGCGAAAAAATGGTTCGGGCAGAATGTGATCAAGATCGTCGGCATTTCGCGCTTCGTGCCCGGAGCCAGACTGCCACTCTATACGGCATGCGGCTTTTACCATGCACCCTTTCTGCCCTTTGCACTGACGGCCGTCGTTGCCACCCTGATCTGGACATCACTTCTCTTCCTGCTTTCACTTCATGTAGGCGGATGGCTGCTTGCCCATAAGGGAGGCTGGCGCTGGGCCGGGCTGATCGGGTTTGTCCTGTGTATTTTCGTCATGGGGCGTCTCATCGCCCATTTCCAGAAAGTAAGTCGTTAAACCAACATGTCCGCACCGCTTTCTTCTGCGACCGCCCCGGTCAAATCCCTTTCTTTGTTTGAATTCTGGCCTGACACGATTTTTTATACCCCTATTGTGCTGTACTGGATCTTCATGGGGCTGAAATATGGTGACTTCACAACCCCTACAGCCGCTAACCCCCGTATTGAAACAGGCGGACTATGCGGCGAAAGCAAGAGCTCAATCCTTGATGATGCAGGGCCGACAGCAAGGAAATTCATCGCCCCTTACGTCATTTTCAGAAGCGGTTCTTCCGCTTTAAAAAATGCATTAAGCGCCATGAACACCGGAAAAATTTCCTTTCCGGTCGTCATCAAGCCCGATATTGGCTGTAACGGGACAGGTATAAAGCTCGTCAAAACCGAAGAAGATCTTGCAAAAATCCTGCCACTCTTCCCTGATAATGTAACGCTGCTGGCGCAAGCATTAGTGACCTACCCACATGAAGCCGGCATTTTTTACATCCGGCACCCCGGAGAAAAAGAAGGCCGAATCACCTCGCTGACCTATAAGGAATCCCCCATTATTACCGGTGACGGGGTTTCCACCATCCGGGATCTGATCTGTCAGGATGCCCGCATGGGCCTGATCCCCCATATTTATCTGCCGCGGCTTCAACAACGTGCAGAGGACGTGCTGCCCAAAGGGGAATCCCTTGCCCTTGTCTTTGCGGGCAATCACTGCAAGGGCTCCGTGTTCCGCGATGCCAGAAGCGACATCACACCGGAACTCAGCAAACGAATCAATGAAATCATGACCGATATTCCCGATTTTCATTTCGGGCGGATTGACGTCAAGTTTGCTTCTATCGAGGCGTTACAAAAAGGCGAAGACTTCCAGATTATCGAAATTAATGGTGTGGGTTCCGAAGCGATCCATATCTGGGACTACAAGACCACAATCTGGGAAGCCTATCGCGCCCAGTTCTATCATTACCGCCAGACTTTCCTCATCGGTGCGGAAATGAAAAAAAGAGGCTGGAAAAGCTCAGGTCTCTTCCCCCTGCTGCGCTCATGGCTGAAACAACGCCGCCTGCTGGCGTCTTACCCGATGAATGACTGAAGAGAGTCTCAGAAGACCTGTAGAGACTATTGTGTAAGGTTTATCCCCACGCGTGCGGGGAACACATCAACTTCGATCGCTGCATTGCAACACCTGACAGGTTCATCCCCGCGCGTGCGGGGAACACGCTGCTTTGATGTATATCGTGTCCAAATTGCTCGGTTCATCCCCGCGCGTGCGGGGAACACTCTTGTTGGAAGTGATTGTTATTCCATCAAAAAAAGCGTGTCAAGAAATCTACCGATTATTTGCCTAAAATACAGGCACAAAAAAAGCCCTGTCACCGCTCTCCACAGGAGGGATGACAGGGGCATACAGGACTGGTCTTTCGGGTATCGTCTTTTCAAGGACACACCACATAAAAACCTCAGGAAGATTCAGGCCTCCCTTACTTCCGGTTGATCCGTCGCCTCCGGTTTTGGGGTCGTGTTACCGGAGAAAAACACTTTGAAGGGACCTTGTGGGGGCCCGGCGTCTGCTGCCCTTGGTACAGGCAGTTCTGTAATGTGAGGAATGGCAATGCTGTTATCGGTCCGTTCCCACTTGCCGCAGCGCTCACAATGACAGAAGCGCGGAAAGGATCCGTTTTCGGTATTTCCTGAAGAGAAAAAGGCGCACAGAAACGCCGCCTATCCCGGGAGGAATTTGCGTGCGCGCACCACTGGATGGGGCTGCAAACCCCATGATATACATATAAGCAGTCATTGGCTGAGACTTTCTAAAGGGTGCTCAGTTGATGGTCAGGATCGGACAAGGGGCTAAAACTTGTTCGGTCCGTTCCCAATCCTTACGCCTGATCGCCCCGCGAGGCAAGTCCGGTTTCGAGACTTTGGCCCTGCCTGATTACAACTTCCCCGCCCCAAAAATATAATTGCTGATCTGTTGCTCCAGAGAAAGCGGCGGACGTGCATCATTGATCATGCCATTGGGGGGCAGAATATCGTGACTCTGTCCCACCAGCACAATCAGCGCATTATTACCTGTCATGCTCGGGGCTGCGATGGTCACGGCCGTATCACTCGGCAGATGCAACTTCTGATCGACGCCAAAAGAAACAATCGCCTTGCCCAGAACCGGATTCAGGGTAATCGCATAGACACGCCCGACCGCAACGCCATTCAGCATCACATCAGCCCCTGCCGCCAGCCCGTTGGCTGATATAAAATCCGCCTTATAGGGTGTCAGATTATGGCGGTTTATGTGACCCTGCTTCACACAATAAAAAACAAAGCCCAGAGTCAGCACCACAACGCCGGCACTGGCAATAAACGCACTGACACGGCCTTTGATAATGCTTTGCATGATAACCTCGAATTTCTGCCCAGGCTCTGTTATGGAGGGGCTTACAGGGTAGAGCTGTCCCTAAAGCGGGTCAAGCTTGCCGGGACCATTCTGTCATATCAGGATATATCAGGGAGACGTTCGGAGCATGACCTATTTTCAGGCTTTCATTCTGGCACTCATACAAGGTGTGACCGAACCTTTTCCCGTCAGTAGTCTGGGTCATGCCGTTCTCCTGCCCGGCCTGTTTCACTGGTCCTTTGACAAGAATCACGATTTTTTCCTGCCCTTCCTCACCATGCTGCATGTTGGCACACTCATCGCACTGGCAGGCGTGTTCTGGTCTGACTGGATGGGTATCCTCAAAGGGTTGCTTGGTCAGACAGGTCCACAGGGACGCCAGATTGCCCTCAAACTCTGCCTCGCCCTGATTATCGCCACCATTCCGGCAGTCATTATAGGCGGGCTTTTTGAGCATAAGCTTCGGATCCTGTTTGCAAGTCCCGTCATCGTCGCCTGTTTTCTCTCCCTGAATGGTGTCCTGCTGATCGTGACCGAACAGGTCCAGCGCCGCCATAAGGAACGCGCTGATCAGGAGCTGAGCCATATTACTTTCAGGGACGCCCTGATTATCGGTTTATGGCAATGTATTGCGCTCCTGCCCGGTTTCTCACGTTCTGGCGCGACCATGAATGGGGGACTCCTGCGCGGGTTCAATCATTTCAATGCGGCGCGCTTTTCGCTCCTTATGGCACAGCCAGTCATTCTGGCAGCCACGGCAAAAGAAATATGGGAAATGCGGCATGTGAGCCTTCACTCCACCATCGTCTACCAATCTCTCCTCGGGGCTGTCGTCGCAGGCATTGCGGCCCTCGTCTGCTCAAAGCTCCTGCTGCATTTCTTTCATAAAACGGACCAGAAGACCCTGACACCTTTCGGAATTTACTGTCTGTGCCTCGGGGTTGGGTCCATTCTTTTCCTCTCATTCTGACCTTTCCCTATCTCCTGCCCCTTTCCTTCAGGCCATTTCATCGCTAACAAGGGGGAGATCACCCGCATAATTTCCGCTCGCCTTCTGAAACAGGAAGGCTTTTTTTCATTATTGAGTCGTAATAATTCATGACCTCACCTGCTTCTCCCATGCCCCCAGGAAATAGCCCACGGCGCAAAACACTGGCCCAACTGACGGCAGAAGCACAAAGTCACGGCCTGAAAAAGAAGCTGACCGCCCTGCAACTCCTGCTCATTGGCGTGGGGACCACAGTCGGGGCCGGAATTTATGTCATGACCGGGACAGCCGCGGCTGAATATGCCGGCCCTTCCGTGTTGCTTTCCTTTCTCGTAGCCGCACTCGCTTGTCTCTTTACGGCTTTTTCCTATGGCGAGCTGGCTTCGACCTTTCCGGTTTCCGGCTCGGCCTATTCCTATGCCTATATCTCCATGGGAGAAAAAGCTGCCTGGACCGTCGGGTGGCTGCTTCTGCTTGAATATGGCATTTCCTGCACGGCTGTAGCTTCCGGGCTATCAGGTTATGCAACCTCTCTTCTTGATACGATAGGCATTCATGTGCCTGACTGGTTGCATCATTCCACTATACAGCCCGTTCCCGGCTCTGACGGTACTGCCTTGTCCTTCGGCTGGCGTTTTGACGCTATCGGGCTTGCCGCAACGCTGCTTATCACGTGGCTTCTGGTCCGGGGGATAGAAGAGACCGCGCGCTTTAACACGATCGTCGTTTTCATCAAGGTCGGGGTGCTGTTTCTCTTCATGATTGTAGGCTTCAAGGCCATTCACCCGGAAAACTGGCATCCCTTCATTCCACCTTCAAAAGGGAATTTTCATTTCGGCGTCGCCGGTATTTTCCGCGCCGCCTCGACCATTTTTTACGCCTATGCAGGATTTGAGGCGGTTTCCACAGCCTCCTGTGAAGCCAAAAACCCGACACGTGACATTCCGCTCGGCATTATTGGCAGCCTCATCATTTGCACCATGATCTATGTTGCGGTTGCTGCGGTGCTGCTCGGTATCGTGCCTTATCAGCAACTTGATGTGGCCGATCCCATAGCCGTAGCCACACGCTTGATGAAAAACACCTGGCTCGCGCTTCTGGTCACTATAGGCGCTACAATCGGGCTGTGTTCAGTCCTGCTGGGACTGATGTATGCACAATCCCGCGTCCTGCTGACCATAGGACATGACCGTCTTATTCCGAAGATTTTCTGTAAAATCCACCCCCGTTACCGTACACCATGGATCGGAACCATCATTATCGGACTGCTTATCGGGTTGATGACCGCCACCATGCCCATTGATATTATCAGTGATCTGGTCTCTATCGGTACAGCTTCTGCCTTTGCCATCGTTTGTTTTACAGTCATATGGCAACGCAACAAGGACCCTGAAACGCCCCGTCCTTTCAAGGTGCCTTTAGGTGGGATTTCCATAAAAGGCGTGTGGATTGGCACTGTCCCCGCTTTGGGAATCGCGTTTTGTGGTGTGATGACCTTCCCTCTCCTGGCAAATATGGTCCACTCACTGACGGGAGGAAATCCTGTCCCGGTAATCCTGCTGCTTATTTACTGTTCACTGGGACTGGTAACCTATATTTTTTACGGTCGGAAACACTCAACCATGGCCCCTGAAAACAGGGTTTCCGGAACTCTGGAATAGATCCGCTGCCCCTACCGGGTCACTCCTGCACACTGTTAAAAAAAGAGTCACCGGAGCGCTGCAAGAGCTTGTAAGGAAAGAAAAATCAAAGGGGTAAAAAAACCTGAATTCCTTGCCTTATAGCCGTTGACACTCCCGCCCCAGTGTCCTAGAAAGCCATCCAACACCTTTGGCGAAATTGCCGGAGGAAGTAAGGCGGCGTAGCTCAGTGGTAGAGCAGGGGAATCATAATCCCTTGGTCGGCGGTTCAAATCCGTCCGCCGCTACCAAATTTTCCGGAAATCATATTGATATATTTATGCACGTGATTTTGCACACAGAACAATTACGTCCTTTTATTCCAACTCTTTGAACAGACAAAAATTAAAGGGAAGCAGAGCGGCTTCCCTTCACCAGTCCAGACTGAGTAAGTTTCAGTGTTCAGTCTGCTCTTCTTCGTCCTCTTCCTCATCTTCCACTTCGTCCTGCTCAGCTTCAGACTCCTCTCCCTCTGATGATTCCTCACGCCGGTCACGACCATCACGCATGGGAGCCTCACGCCGCCCCTGACGAGCCTGCTCGTAAGAACGCTGACGCTCAAGGCGCTCCTGCTGCGCAGACTGGGCGGCAAGATTCATAGCGTTCAGTGTACGGAAATAATGCTCCGCATGCTGGAAATAAGCTTCAGCCTGAATGCGGTCTCCCGTTCCCGTCGCATCGCGCCCCAGTTGCAGATATTTTTCAAAAAGCTGTTGAGCTGTACCACGCACGCGCAGATCAGGACCATTACTGTCGAAAACATGATTCCGATTCAGCGGTACCTGGCCGCCCCCATTGCGCGACGTTCCTCCGCCGCTTCCTGTACGGTGGTGACGGCTTCTCATACGCTTCATATCGTTCTTACCCGCTAATGTCTGGTTTATTGGTCTTTTCATCATGAAGTCTCTCTCGACCTCTCAGAGCATTTCTCACTCTTCAGGCTGCAAATCTCACTTTTTCCAAGAGAGAAGGATAGGAGAAAATCTTTCACCTGCTTGCCTCCGGCCCTATTACCAATTTTGGAGCTGTTCGCCAATATGTTTCTTGTCTTTCTCAAGAACTAATGCACGCGTAATCCCGCCGAGATCGGTCTTGCAGAGACGCTTTTTCAGCCCATGGCGCGCTGCTATCTCCGTAACAGCCTCTTCCTGTCCCTGCCCCAATTCAAAAATGATACAGCCTGTGTCTTCAAGATAATCTGGCAGCAGGGCACATAAAAGTCTGTAGGCCTCAAGCCCGTCTGTACCGCCATCAAGGGCGCGATGCGGCTCATAAAGGGTCACTTCCGGCATCAGGCCAGCAATAACATCATGTTCTATATAAGGCGGGTTGGAAAGAATAACGTCAAAACGACCCTTCACCTGCTCTGTCCAGCACGAAACCATAAAGTCCACGCGTCCTTCAAGACCGTTCAGAACCGCATTACGTTTTGCCAGCAAAACAGCGTCGGGATCGATATCGACTCCCAATCCTGTTGCCCCTTTATACTCGCTCAGCGCCGAAAGAAGAAGACAACCCGTGCCCGTGCCCAGATCAAGAAGTCTCCTTACCGCCTGCCGTTCCGGCCTGACATCAAGAAGGGCTTCAATAAGCGCTTCGCTGTCACCGCGCGGGATAAGTGTTGCAGGCGAGACTTCAAAATCCAGCGTCCAGAAACCCTGTTTGCCCGTGATAAACGCCAGAGGTTCACGCTGTCTGCGACGTTCCAGCGCCTCCTTGAAAGACAACTCCTCGCTTTCCGTCAGGGTTTCACGTTGCCACAGAGCCAGAGCGTCACAATCCAGAACCCATTTCAGAAGCAGGGCGATATCCTGCTCCGGGCTTTCAATCCCTGCACGGGACAATTCCCCGGCGGCCCAATTCATGAGTTGTCTTTTACTGGTCATTTGCCCCATAATCACAGGATATGGTGAGGAACGCTATGAAATTACGCAATCTTGTCATCTCCGCTCTTATTGTCACTGGCACTGCCCTGTCTGTCTCAGCCCCTCTTCAGGCCGTCACGCAGATTGATGGCCCGACGGGAGGCAGCTTTACGGTCCTTGACCGACGAGCTGATGATGAGGTTTCCGAAGTGTCCCGCCTTTATGTCAACGGAACGCTTGCCACAACCTTTGTACTCTCCATGAATCACGATAGCCAGCAAGTCGTCATCCCTGTTCCTCTGGGACGGGTTGATGTCCCCTATGTGCTGTGCGGAGAAATCACAATCAACCGCAATGGCCATATCGAAACCCACCGCGTCAGCAGCGAAGGCAAGCTCCATAATCCTGCCGGTCATTCCTACGAGGCCGTCGGTACAGATAATTTCAATGATTTTTACCTCATTGATTATGACGACCCTGACGCCGCCACGCATAAAAGCGGCCGGTCGTCGCTCTGTTCGCTTCCAACCAGCTGAAACCAGGATCAGGCCCTGAATCCTTCAGCGGCCAATAACTCCGTCTGTTCATGCTGTGTCAGGGCATCGACGATCTCGTCAAAATCCCCCGCCATAATCTGGGCGATTTTGTAAAGAGTGAGATTGATGCGGTGATCGGTCACACGCCCTTGCGGGAAATTATAGGTCCGGATACGTTCGGACCTGTCCCCCGTCCCGACCTGCGCCTTACGATTGGCCGCACGGTCATCATGAGCTCTTTGCCGTTCCTGCTCATAAAGACGGGAACGCAAGATCTTCATTGCCTTTTCACGGTTGCGGTGCTGGCTACGTTCTTCCTGCATGGCCACGACCACGCCTGTCGGCATGTGAGTGATGCGCACAGCGCTTTCTGTCTTATTCACGTGCTGACCACCCGCACCGGAGGCGCGATAGACATCAATACGGAGATCTTCCTCATTAATCGTGACATCGACCTCTTCCGCTTCAGGCAGAACCGCTACCGTCACAGTCGAGGTATGAATTCGGCCCTGACTTTCTGTCGCCGGAACACGCTGGACTCGATGCACGCCTGACTCATATTTCAATCGCGCAAAAACCCCTGAACCGGAAATAGTCGCCACACCCTCTTTCAAGCCGGCAAGCTCACTTTCAACGAGGCTCATGACCTCAAAACGCCAGCCATGCTTCTCCGAATAGCGCCTGTAAGCCTCAAAAAGCTCGGAAGCAAAAAGGGCAGCCTCATCGCCACCCGCAGCGGGACGAATTTCAAGGATAGCACTGCGCTCATCGGCAGCATCCTTGGGAAGAAGAGCCAGATGCATGGCATGTTCAAGCGCCGGAAGGCTTTCTTCAACTTCGCTAAGTTCAGCTGCAGCCAGATCTTTCATTTCAGGATCAGCCAGAAGCGCACGCGCTTCATCGCGACTCCTGATTGCCTCCTGCCAGGCCCTGATCGCCTCTACTGGTCCCTCCAGAGCGGCATAATCACGTGACAGACGCGCAAAATTCTCCCCCGCCCCTTGGCTTGAGGACATGAGGGCCTGTAACTCTTCAAAACGAGCAATAATCTGCTCAAGCCGGTGATCGACTGACACGGTGTGAATACCCTTTATGCCCGCTTCAAGGTCTCGACAAGCTGGGCCATAGGCACTTCCACTTGCTCACGCTGTCTGAGGTCGCGAAGTTGCACGACCCTGCGACCCAAATCTTCATCACCGATAAAGATGACGTGCGTGGCACCAGATTGCAGGGCACGATCCATGCGCTTTTTCATCGCCCCCTTAACTTCGAGAGCCGTGACAAAGCCAGCCTGACGAAGTTGGTGAGTCAGGGAGACCGCCTCCCTCAATGCCTCATCCCCCAGAGGGAGGAGAACTATACCCTCTCTCTCTCCTTCCGGCAGTGTCATCAGGGACGAGAGACGTTCAATGCCAGCAGCCCAGCCAATAGCAGGAATGGACGGACCGCCCATTTCCTCCACCAGCCCTTCATAACGACCACCTGCCAGAACCGTTCCCTGCGCACCAAGTTCTGTCGTTACAAATTCGAAGGCTGTGTGGCTGTAATAATCAAGGCCGCGCACAATACGGGGATTTTCAATAAAACTGACGCCAAAAATTGTAAGATAATCTCTCAGCTCATCCCAAAACTGCTTTGAGCTGTCATTAAGATACTCTGCATAGAGCGGCGCTTCAGAGAGAAATTTTTTATCTTTTTCCGACTTGCTATCAAGAATACGCAGAGGATTAAGCTCGAGTCTGGTCTGGCTCTCTTCCGAAAGCGCGTCCTTATGCTGGCGGAAATAAGAAATCAGGGCCTCTCTCCATGCATGGCGACTTTCAAGATCTCCCAGCGTGTTCAGCTCCAGCGTAACATTCCCGCTCAGCCCCAGAGAGGAAAGAAAGTCCTGTGCCATGACAATAGTCTCGGCGTCTCTCAACGGACCATCCGAACCAATAAACTCAGCCCCGATCTGATGAAACTGACGAAAGCGCCCTTTCTGGGGGCGTTCGTAACGAAACATCGGACCGTGATAAAAAACCTTCTGAGGCAAAGACTGGGTAAGCGCATTCGAAACCAGCGCACGACAGATCGCTGCTGTACCTTCCGGGCGCAAGGTCAGACTGTCGCCACCCCTGTCCTGAAAATTATACATTTCCTTGGAAACAACGTCTGATGTCTCACCCAGAGAGCGCGCAAAAACACGCGTATCCTCAAAAATGGGCGTTGCCCATTCTGCAAAACCGTAACGACGCAGCACGTCCCTTGCCGTATCGACAATATGGACGTAACGGCGCATTTCTTCGCCCAAAAGATCATGCGTCCCACGCGGAGGCTGTAAACGTGACATCAGTGACCTGCTACCGTTCCAGCTTCACCTTGTGCAGCTTTTTCCTTTTCCAGCGCAGCCACGCGCTGCTCAACCAGTTCCACCACATGCTCAATCATATCGACTGCGGGAATGGTATGGTCCTGCTTGCCCGCCATATAAACCATATGGCGCCCCTGGCCACCCCCCGTTACGCCGACATCAGTCATCAGCGCCTCACCGGGGCCATTTACGACACAGCCAATAATAGAGAGAGTAAGCGGAGTCTTTATATGCTGGAGGCGATCCTCAAGAGTCTGAACTGTCTCGACGACATTAAACCCTTGGCGAGCGCATGAAGGGCAAGAAATGATTTTCACGCCACGATGTCTCAGCCCCAGGGATTTCAGAATATCCCAGCCAACCAGCACTTCTTCTTCAGGGGGAGCCGAAAGGGAGACGCGCATCGTGTCACCCACGCCAGCCCAGAGCAGATTACCCAAACCGATGGAGGATTTGACCGTCCCTGCGCGCTTTGAGCCCGCTTCCGTAATGCCGATATGCAGGGGATGATCGCAGCAGTCAGCAAGCTGCTGATAGGCCGCCACCGCCATGAAAACATCGGACGCCTTTACGCTGATCTTGAATTCATGAAAATCGTGATCCTGAAGGATTTTTGCATGCTCCAGGGCACTCTCGACTAGAGCATCAGGATTGGGTTCACCATATTTCTCAAGCAGATGTTTTTCCAGTGATCCAGCATTCACACCAATGCGGATAGAGCAGCCATGTTCCCGTGCCGCATTGACCACTTCGCGCACACGCTCGGCACTGCCAATATTACCCGGATTAATACGCAGACATGAAGCGCCTGCCTGCGCTGCTTCAATCGCCCTTTTATAATGAAAGTGAATATCAGCCACGATGGGCACATTCACTTCCTCAATAATTGTTTTCAGAGCCTGTGTGCTGGCCTCATCAGGGCATGATACGCGCACGATATCAACGCCTGCCATCTCAGCCTTGCGAATTTGCGCGATCGTCGCCTCAATATCCGTTGTAAGCGTGTTCGTCATGGTCTGGACAGAGATCGGTGCATCTCCTCCCACGGCGACTTTACCGACATGTATCTGACGCGATTTGCGACGTTCAATATGTTGGTAGGGACGATAACTGCTCATGAACAACCTTTCTGAGTCACGCTAAAAAACTCATAAACCGACAGGAGTAAGGGAGAAAACTCTCCAATTCCCCATTCATTTAGTGCGTCCCGCCACTTTGTTCCAGAGCTTTTGGTGTTGGCAGCGGGTTATTCCCTGTTTTGACTGATGATATCTGCTCCAGCAAGGCTGAGTCAGCGTGACCAAAAGCACCTTGCAAAACAGCATCAGCACTGATGGCAACATTCCTTTTAACTTGCCCTACCGGTCCCAAGGGGGCACTTACGACATTACCCGCCTTCAGAATCACGCCCGAAGCATTTCCCGCTGTCACTTTATAAGGAGCAGCACTTCCATCGCCCCGCCATGTTTCTCCGGCCTTAAAGATTTTGGAATCTACGATCTTGCCGCTCTGATCGGTAATTTTCGTCCAGCTGTCTTTCATGAAGTAAAGCTCAATGACATGAGGCGGCAGTTCTTTTGCTTCTGCGTCCTGATCTGAGGATACCACGCTATTTTCCACTTTCGGTTGCGGCGTAGGGGCCTCAAAAGGAGATTTCGGAGCGGCATCCTGCCTTCCTGGAGAAGACAAGGGAGAGGAAGAAACAGCATCCTGCTGAACAGGAACAGCACCGCCATCAGAGAAAGGATTTGTATCGTCAGATGAGGGATCACCCCCCTGGGTCTCGGAGTTCCGGGAGACTGATCCCGCCGAAGGAGATTCCAGCAAGGATGATGTAGAAACATCGCTGCTTTTTTCTTCGGTCAGAACAGATGAATTGACACTCTTCTGGATCTCGTCGTCATGCGAAGAAAAATGATACCATCCGGCATAAGCAGCCAGAACGACAGCCAGACCAATGGTAATAAGCAGCCATTTGGGTAACGCCCTGTCATCGACAGTCTGCGGAAAGCTTAACTCGGGTTTTTCAAGCCCCTGAAGTTGTGTTGCCTCGGCAAGCTGTCTGAACGACTGAACCATTCTGTCAGAATCAAGACCCAGCAGACCCGCATAGCTTTTAAGAAAACCAACCACATAAGCCTGACCAGGTAAAGCTTTATAATCGTCACACTCAAGAGCCTGCAGGAGAGAAATGCGAATCCGCAAATGATCGGCTACATCCTGTTCTGTCCAGCCCAACTCCTTACGACGGGCACGTAAAGTCGAACCTATACTTGGCGACAGGGCAGTCTGTTCTTCTGATTCGGACATGGGCATACATACGGCCTTCCATAAAACAGGGTGAAGAACGAACGACGATCAAAGAAAAGAAACGATAATACTCTCAAATACCTTCAGGAACGGGATTCTCTTTCTTCCAAGGCCTCTATGGCCTGCTCGACCAGCATGGTAATAGTTTCAGCAACTGGTCTGATCTCCCGGACCATGCCGACAGACTGACCTGCCATCATGGAACCATTTTCAACATCACCTTCAATCACAGCTTTTCTGAGAGCCCCTGCCCAGAAATGTTCAATTTCCAGCTGAGCTGCTTCTCTTTCAATCTCGCCCTTCCTGAATTTCTCGAGAGTATCAGCTTGGTGCTGCATGAAATGACGACTGGCCGTATTGATCAACCCCCGAACAGGAATGACAGGAAAACGTTCATCCAACTGCACAGAAACAGCAGCATCACGCGCATTGGCACGCTTGAAAGCCGCTTTGAAATTAGGATGGGCAATACTCTCTGCTGAAGCTGCAAACAGAGTCCCCAGCTGGGCACCAGCAGCACCCATTTCCATATAGGAGAGAATGGCATCACCACGGCCCAGACCACCAGCCACAAAGACTGGAACATCCTTAATATAAGGCAGGATTTCCTGAGCCAGTACATTAAGCGACACTGGACCTACATGCCCACCAGCCTCGGACCCTTCGATAATAAGGGCCTCAATCCCCAGTTTGACCAGACGTTTCCCCAAAGCCAGGGCCGGCGCAAAACCGATGGCACGCGCGCCACCATCACGCACCTGACGGATCGTGGCACCGGTCGGCACACCACCAGCAAGGACGATATGGGAGACATTCTGGGCAATACACACATCCACAAGCTGATCCAGCTTTGGATGCATCGTGATCAGATTCACTCCAAATGGACGATCTGTCAGAGCCTGGGTCGCGATAATTTCTTCTTCCAAACGTTCAGGCGTCATGGCACCACAGGCTATGACGCCAAAACCGCCCGCATTGGAAATAGCAGAAACCAGATTACGCTCACTGACCCAGGACATAGCTCCACCGAGAATAGCGACTTCGCTTCCCAGAAAGTCACATCCACGTTTTGATAATTCCGCGAAAGTCTGACAAGCTTTTTCCCGTTTATTCATCGGTGAGTCATTCATGAATAATCTTCCTTTCCGGCATCAAGCCCGTAAGCTGTGTGCAACGCTCTCATGGCCAGTTCTGTGTATTCTGCATCTATTAATACAGAAATTTTGATTTCACTTGTCGAAATAACCTGAACATTTATACCACGTTCAGCCAATGTCCTGAACATTGTTGCTGCAACGCCTGTATTAGAGCGCATTCCAACCCCTACAACACTGATCTTCACAACATCGTGAGATGTTGCCAGCTCCCCATAAGGAATCTCCTCACGCAGTTCATCAAGAATCTGGCGAGCCCGTCTCTCATCGCCTTTACTGACCGTAAACGTCATATTTGTCGTCTGATCAACGCCAATACTCTGCACGATCATATCGACATTAACACCATTACCTGCCAGACCGCCGAAAATCGCCGCTGCCACACCCGGTCTATCAGGAACATTCCGAAGACTGATTTTCGCTTCATCACGTGAATAGGCAATCCCTGCAACCAGCTCTTTTTCCATGCCTTCATCCTCATCAACAACAATTGTACCACTCTGATCGTCTGTCTGGTCAAATGATGACAGGACGCGTACACGTACTTTTTCCCTCATCGCCAAAGCAACACTGCGGGTCTGCAAAACTTTTGCCCCGACAGAAGCAAGCTCTAGCATTTCCTCATAGGTGATCCGGTCAAGTTTTTTGGCTTTTGTCACAATGCGCGGATCGGTTGTATAGACACCATCCACATCCGTATAGATATCACACTGATCCGCATCAATGGCAGCGGCAAAAGCGACAGCCGATGTATCAGAGCCACCTCTACCCAATGTCGCAATGCGTCCGGCACGATCAACACCCTGAAATCCTGCAATCACAGGTATAATCCCTGCCTCAAGACATGAAAGAATCGCCTGTCCATCGACACTCTCAATGGCAGCCTTACCATGAGAATCATCGGTTACAAGAGGAACCTGCCAGCCCTGAAAGGAACGTGCCCTCAGCCCCAGTCCGTTCAGGGCAATGGCAACCAGCCCGCTTGTGACCTGCTCACCTGTCGCGACAACAGCATCATATTCTTCCAGCACGGGCATGGGATTAAGATCATGACAATATTTCACCATCTGGTTTGTAACGCCCGCCATGGCCGAAACAACAACGGCTACACGGTTACCACGCTCATGCTCCATTTTTATTTTCTGGGCAACATTGCGAATACGATCCAGATCCCCAACGGAGGTGCCGCCAAATTTCATGACGATTGTACGGGAACGGCGTGAAAGATTATGATCCGTGAGGCTGCCAGGATCACCCTGAGAGGGATCAAGCGTGGACATTAGGACATTAGCTCCGATACATACAGATTTTCTGCACAGAAAGAGTTATGACATACCCATCTTGTCAGGCGCCGTCCAGCAATGCTCTCAAGCATTTTGAATTTTATTGAAAGAATGAGCCATGAATGATACGCCCCGAGCCAATTCGCGCACGGCCTCCCCCTCTGCTGATTCTTCAGTCATCCATGAAGAAATCGAGCGTTTCAGCGCATTGGCTGAAGAATGGTGGAACCCGAAAGGCCCCATGGCGCCTCTTCATGCCATGAATCCTGTTCGTACGGAGTGGGTTCGCAAAACACTGGATTCGTCGTGTTCTGGAATTCCCGACCACCCGACACTACTTGATATCGGCTGTGGCGCCGGTCTTGCCAGCGAAAGTTTCGCACGTCTGGGATTTGACACCATGGGCGTTGATGCCAGCGAGAAGGCTATTGAAGCCGCCCGATCCCACCAAAAACTATGCCCGCTTCCTCCTTCTTCGGCCTCTCTTTCATATCGCTGCGGCAATGCTGAAGTGCTCGTAGAGGAAAGAAAACAGTTTGATGTCGTCTGTGCCTTGGAAATTATTGAGCATGTCAGAGACCCTGAAGAGTTTCTTCATCTGCTGTTCCATTTAACCAAACCGAACGGACATGTTGTTATCTCAACGATGAACCGGACGATCAGGTCTTTCCTGATGGCAAAACTTGGCGCGGAATACATACTCCGTATGTTACCGATCGGTACGCATCAATGGCAAAAATTCATCAAACCCGTTGAACTCGACCGCATGGCGCAACTGGCCGGGCTGCGCCTGACCCACATCAGCGGACTTTCCTACTACCCTCCACGCTGGCAGGAAAGCCGGGATCTCAGCATCAATTACATCGCTCTTTTTGCACGCGACTAAAACGCCGTAAGCCCAAGAAAAATGGAGAGATAACTATCTCTCCATTTAAAGCACAACTAACAGACCAGCATCACATTCAGGAATCAGTGACCATAAAGGCAAAAGTCGTAGGGCTGCCTACAGCCGTAAAGTGGTCGGTAAAAGTCAACGTCCCCTGCTCCCGGTTAACACGAAAAGACGTCACTGCATCCGAACGCTGATTGGCGCAAAAGAGGAAATCCCCACTAGGATCAAACATCATGGCACGGCCATAATCAGCATGCATCCAGACCTCATCCTTCAGGCTCAATGTGCCATCCAGACCAACATCAAATACCGCAAGCGAATCCCCCAGACGATTTGAGACATAAACATGCTTGCCATCGCCGGAAAGCAGAATTTCCGCTGCCAATGTCGATCCTTTGAAATGAGGACTGACTGTGCTGACCGTCTGCACGACTGACAGCGCCCCCGTTGCCGGATCAAAGCGGCAGACATCCACCTTTGAATTCTGCTCGCACAGATTGTACATAATACGCCCGGAATGATCGAAAACGAAATGCCTCGGCGCTGAACCAGGAGTCATGTCAAAATAAGGTATTTTTGCAGGAACCAGCTTTCCTGCCTTGAGATCAAGCGTCCAGACATAAACGCGATCCAGCCCTGCATCATCAACAATTACATAACTACCACTCGGATCCGTATCAACCATATGGGGATGTGCCCCGCTATGATCAGAAATCGCAAAATTGCCCGGTGGATTGTCCACTGCCCGGTCTGGCTGACGCGGACCGGTATTATGCACCACATCAGTCGCTGGCCCCAGTGAACCATCTGGTCTTATCGGAAGCACTCCGACAGATCCCCCCACATAATTGGCAACCAGAACATATTTTCCTGAAGGATGAATACTCAAATGCGCTGGGATGGCTCCTCCAGAACTGACACTGTTCAGTTTCGCCAATGCACCGGTACGCTTGTCAACAGCAAAAGCTGTAACACAGCCATGACCTTCCTTATTGAAATCATCAATTTCACTCAGCGCATACAGAAATCTATAATCCTTGGAGAGGGTAATAAAAGAGGGGCTGGCAATATCCGTAAAATTGGTAACGAGATTAAGCAGACCAGTATCTGGATTCATCTCAAAAACAGAAATACCAGCGCCATGCCCTTCTCCGCCAGGGGGGCCATGTTTGGTATAACCACCGACAAAACATAAAGTCCTGCCACCATTTCCCGCCGCACTGGCAATGTTACTCCTGAACAGACCACCAACGGCTGCCGCTCCTAGAGCTGTCATTCCCATAGAAAAATAACGTCTTGAAATCTGGTCTGCCATAATCTCCGTACTCTCTTTTTTGTTTTCTTAAGTAAAAAAACGGATCCAGCCATCTCCCACACACATCTACAGACGAAACCCGATAATCTGCCCTGTCCGTCATAAATGAATGACAGATAGAGTCCAGAACCAGAAGGAAATCACACCATTTCCTCTTTACCTGCACGACAGCTGACGACGAAGGACCCTATATTGCAGGAAGATTTACTGTTTCTCCATCACCATACGACATTGCGGCCCAATGGGAGGACCATTATAGCGCGTCCACTCTTGCGTCTGACCAAAAAAGGGCAGAATCATAAAACCATGCAAGCGCAATATACCATCAGCGCCCAGCTTTACGCGTGCCCCATATTGCCTCCCTGTCCTGGGATCGAGAATATCACCATGCCATGCTCCCTCATCATCGCGGGTCATATTCTGCATCATGGTTAAACCGCATTGTGAGCGTCCCCAGTGATCAACAGGCGCCTTGGCTCCCGTATAATCAAGCCCAACAAGCCAACCGCAAAGACGCATCTCCTCAGGTTTCACTCTGGGATCGCAAGGTGCCAAATAAAAAATGCCGTCTTTGGACTCTACGAGCCAATAGCCCTCTTCGGGAATCACGGAAGGAGCCGCGGAAGCTACCCCTCCGCAGGAGAAGCTACCAACCAGGACAGATAACCCCAGAAAAACCCCCAGACAGAAACGACTGAGAACCGTTCCGACACCTCTAGCTTTTTTCTCCGCGCAAAAGAGCATCCAGCTTTCCTTCCCTATCAAGTTGCATAATGTCGTCACAGCCACCAAGACCCCGACCATTGACAAAAATTTGCGGAACGGTCCGCTTTCCACCAGAACGACGGATAGAATCTTCCCGCTCGGACGTCCCATGAGGTGCGTCAATCTCCTTAAACGCAACCTTCTTGCTCTCCAGCAAGGCAACGGCCCGAACACAGTAAGGACAGCCATATTGCGTATAAACTTCGATCAGAGGCACGTTCATTAAAGTCATCATCCTTTTCTAGAATTCCAATTCACAAGCCCTGGCGACGACAAACAGATCAACCCGCCGGCAACCCGCCTTTTTCAGAGCGGTAACACAGGATTCAGCCGTAGCGCCAGTCGTCAGTATATCGTCGACCAGGATAACGTGGCGGTCTTTTAAAGACATAAGCCTATTTTCATTCACCTGAAAAGCGTCTTTTAGCTCATCTCGACGCTGTTCGACAGATAAATGGGCAAGAGCTCTGGTCCGACGGCAACGGCGCAAAGCATCAGGAACGACCGCAATCCCGCATATTCTGCCGAGAGCCTGCGCCAAAAGAGCTGCCTGATTATAACGACGGGACCATAATTTCGTAAAATGCAACGGAACTGGCACCAGAAGCACTTCTTCGGACAGCAAATCATGACCATAATGTTTCATAAGAGACGCAAGGGGGACAACGTTCGCCAGCCTGTCAGCGTATTTTAACGGCAGAACAAGCTTTCTGGAGGCATCATTATAAACAAATACCGCCCGCGCTTCGTGCCATAAAGGCGGATTTTCCTGACAGGAGAGGCAGATCGTCCTTTTTTCTTCCGTAATTTCGTAAGGGAACGGTTCCCCACAGTGTCGGCAGAATGGCTTTGTAATAAAGCGCAGAGTGGAAAAACACGAGGCACAAAAAAATCCTCCCCCCTCCGCTATCTCCTCATGACAAAGGAGACAGACAGAGGGAAAGAGGAAGTTGAGGAGTCTGCGACTCAATGAATATCAGTGACTGTGAGAAGCCGGCTCTGAAAAATCAGGCGCTTCCAGCCCTGATGCCCCAAGCTGCTTTACAAGAGCCGCTTTCAGGCGCTCAAGCCCTTCAAGGCTGTAAGATTCAGCACGTGCCACTAGAACAGCTTGTGTATTTGAGGCCCTCAGCAGCCACCAGCCATCGTCAGTTGAGACACGCACCCCATCAATTTCTGAAACACGGGCACCCTCTTTTTTCAGACGCGTCGCCACTTCCCGGATAACATCAAACTTCCGGTTATCATCACAGGGGAAACGCAGCTCCGGCGTGCTGACCATAACAGGCAGGGCCTCACGGGTCTGGGACAGCTTGCCACCAAGATGACTAATGACACTCAGAATGCGGATAGCGCCGTAAATCGCATCATCAAAGCCATACCATTTATCGGCGAAGAAAATATGCCCCGACATTTCACCGGCAAGAGGCGATTTCGTCTCGGCCATTTTGCTTTTGATCAATGAATGACCTGTTTTCCACATGAGGGCTTTGCCGCCAGCCTTTTCAACCTCATCAAAAAGGACCTGACTGGCTTTCACGTCTGCGATAATCGTCGCACCTGGATGGTGTTTCAGTACATCACGTGCCAGCAGAACCAGAATCTGATCCCCCCAGAGAATGTGGCCTTTATCATCAACCACGCCTACGCGATCAGCATCACCATCAAAGGCGATACCCACATCAGCTTTCTGCTTTTTGACCTCAGCTATGAGATCCTGCAAATTCGCCTCGACAGTGGGGTCAGGATGGTGATTGGGAAAGTGACCATCAATCTCTGGGTAAAGAACGATATGTTCACCCGGCATTTTTTTTACCAGCCGTTGAAGAACCTCGCCCGCTGCCGAATTGCCATTATCCCACACAACTTTCAAAGGGCGCCCACTGTCATAATCCTGCAAAAGACGCGTGATATACGCTTCCGACGGATCGTAAGAACTGATTGTGCCCTCAGCCTGCGGCACAACATCACCGCAAGCAGCCAAACGTCCCAGCTCGCGAATCTGCTCCCCAAAGAAGGGTTTCCCTTTAAGAGTCATCTTGAAACCATTATGATCCGGCGGATTATGACTCCCTGTGATCATGATGGCTCCGTCTGCATGATCTGTCACAGCAGCAAAATAGAGCATAGGGGTCGGACCACGTCCAATGCGACGAACATCGACGCCTGAAGCCGCTGCGCCACGCACCAGTGCCTCTTCCAGCGATGGAGACGAAATGCGCCCGTCATAACCAATAATGAGCGTTTTCCCCCCATTACGAATTATGATACTGCCGAACACACGACCGACGGCATATGCATCTTCAAGATGAAGTGTCTTATCAACAATGCCCCGAATGTCATATTCACGGAGATTTGTCGGCTCAAAATTATATTTAAACGTCATGGCAGCCTCCTAGACATATTTCTTCAGGAAAGCACGAACATCATCTTTCAGATCCGGCCGCTCAATAGACATGGCGATCTGCGCCTCAAGGAAACCGATCTTGCTACCGCAGTCAAAGCGCGTACCTTCATAACGCAACCCATGGAAAGGCTGCTTGCCAATAAGCTGGGCCATGGCATCTGTCAGCTGCACTTCCCCTCCTACGCCCGTCCTTAACTGAGACAGGGGCTTTAATACCTCTGCCGTCAGGACATAACGGCCAATGATAGTCAGGTTGGAAGGCGCATCGGCTGGTTCAGGTTTCTCAACCAGACCCTTAACTTCAACAAGTCTGCCGTCATCTTCACCTGTAGCAAGGACGCCATATTGCTTGGTCATTTCGCGGGGAACTTCATTGACCGCGACCACATTGCCACCTGTTTTACGATAGACTTCGGCAAGCTGTGCAATGCAGCTTTTTTCGCTTTTCACGATATCATCCGGCAACAGAATGGCAAAGGGATCATCCCCGATGAAGGAACGCGCACACCATATGGCGTGACCAAGTCCCAAGGGCATATTCTGCCGCACAGCAACCAGGGAACCAGCGTTCATACTACTGGCCTCAAGGGCCGCCAGAGTGGACGTCTTCCCTCTCTCACGCAATGTATGCTCAAGCTCGGGCGCAGCGTCAAAATAATCAATAAGATTATCCTTGCCGCGTGCTGTTACGAGACAGAACTCTTCGATCCCGGCAGCTCGGGCTTCGTCAATGGCATATTGTATGAGAGGCTTGTCAACGACCGGCAGCATCTCCTTGGGCATAGCCTTTGTAGCGGGAAGAAAGCGCGTACCAAGCCCACCTACAGGTAAAACAGCCTTGCGTAAGGGTTTAATCATAAACGTGCCCTGACCTTTCTTAATAACACCATGCTTTCCATCCAGAACGGCTACACAAACTATGCGACCTCGGGGAAACCAATGTAAAAACTGTCAAAATGATAAAAGCTCATTTAAAAAAGCGCAAATGATCGTTTCTTAATCTTATCCACCATTTGCGCTAAAGCATACGTCCTGCGAAGCCACAGGGACCCCTCAAGCCTCTGTTACCTATAGAAACCTAGCGTCATTATCACTGGTAATAAGAGAACCAGAAGACTGGTGCGGCCGAGAAGACTCGAACTTCCACGGGATTTCTCCCACAAGCACCTCAAGCTTGCGCGTCTACCATTCCGCCACGGCCGCTCCGTGTGTAAGCGTCACGATAATTTAGGCGTGACCGCTCTGGTGGGACGGCGTATAGCCCATACAAACTGATAGAGCAACCATATGATTCACTTTTCTGACGAAATAATTTTCAAACGCGACAAAGAACTCTGCCCCTATGAAAAGGCATTGGAAAAAATGCAGGCAACTGTTCTGGATATACAGCAGGGGACAGGCTGCCAGACCTTATGGTTTACCGAACACCCACCCCTTTATACCGCTGGGACCTCCGCCCGACCTGATGATTTGATCAACCCCCAAAACTATCCCACTTACAAGGCTGGTCGCGGTGGACAATGGACCTATCACGGCCCAGGGCAGCGTATTGTCTATCTGATGCTGGATCTTTCCCGTCCGCACGGTCTCATCGCCCCGCGAGACATACGCTCTTACGTGCAAGGGCTGGAAAACTGGCTTATTTCCGCCCTGAATCTCCTTAATATTGATGCCTTTACACGTGAAGGACGGGTCGGCGTCTGGTGTATCGATTCCCTCACAAGACAGGAATCCAAGATTGCCGCCATCGGAATCCGCATCAGCCGGTGGGTAAGCTGGCACGGGATCGCCCTTAACGTCATGCCGGAGCTTACCGATTTTGAAGGCATCATTCCCTGTGGCATCCGTGAATATGGCGTCACGAGTCTCGCACGGTTCGATCCAGCCTGCTCAATGACAAAAACCGATTCGGCATTGCTCACAAGCTGGTCCCGTATTTTTGGCACAGAGTTATCAGAGGTTAATGGGCCGGAAAGGTAAAAATCTCTTTCGAGACAGGCAGATTCTCCTTCACCTCAAAAAACGCCAGTCCGAAACGGTGTCTTTGTGCATCGACTCCCTTAAGCCCCACCAAAGTCAACTTCCCCTGTATGTCTGAAAATTGCAATGTCAGAAGCCCCTGAGAAGGGTTGTCAGCCTGCGCCAATGAGAGCTGAATATACTCGCTTCCATAGCGCACGTCCGTAACCTGTACTTCCTTGCTAAAACTGATAGGACGACGCAGAAGATAGCCTAGGGGATTTTTTTTCAGGGAAAGCTGCGTGACGGACTCTGAGGACCGATCAATCAGCATAAGTTTTTCATCATGAGCAACCACTAATCGGCCCATCGGAATCTCATAATCCATCCTCAAGGCCCCCGGAATATAGGTGAAATGCCCATCCCCCTGCTGATTACCTCCGAATCCGTTCTGGGCAAAACCTGCCTGAAGTGACTGAAGATTATTAAGATAGGATTCTATGCGTTTGACATCAGCCTGTTTACCAGCCGAAAGCTCGCTGTAACCACGTGTCGCACACCCCACAAGCAGTAAGGGCGCCGTACAGGGAATCGCAACACTCAGAAAGACCGACAGAAATTTTGCATACCGGGTTACCCTCATTTTTCAGTCGCCCCCTTTAACACCAGCGTCAGGGCATGAAGGCCAGTATCAAATTCCGTTTTCAGAAGATCCTGCACAAGACGATGCCGTGCCAGACGCCCTAACCCATCAAATTTCGCGCTTCTGATTTCCATCTTATAATGAGTCTGCCCCTCGGCACCAGGAACCTTGACCTTATCCGCAACGGCCATGCGCTCCACATGCCGTGCATGACGGCGACTATCATCAATAATGGTCAATTCTGTTGGTTGCAGGGCTTTCTCCAGAACGAGACGCATACGCTCCGCACGGTCATGAATAGTCATGATTAAACACCTCCCCGATAAAAAAGAGCGAACCATCCTGTCGCCATTTTTCTCAAAAATATCGTAAATGCCCTTGCAAGTCGGAAAAACAGAGATCCATATTCAGCTTTATGCAACGTAAAACGTCCAGAACGAAAGCTTTTTCCCCTGACCCCAAAGCACCTGACCGCGTGTGTGACCACCCGGACTGTAACGAGCCTGCGGGTTACAGAGCCCCCAAGGGTCGGACGCATCTGCGCGATTATTATTGGTTCTGTCTCGAACATGTCCGTCAATATAACGCAGGGTGGGATTATTATAAGGGTATGACGCCCGGACAAATTGAAGCCCAGCTCAGGGCCGATACGTCATGGCAGCGCCCTACCTGGAAGCTGGGTTCAATCGGGGGAGGAGCCAAACCCGACTTCACCATCAATGATTTACATGATCCCCATGATCTGCTGCGCGAATTCCGCCACAAATCACCCCCAAAAGCCCCTCAGCCTCCCCTTGCAGAACCGCTCAGAAAGGCTCTTGCCACGCTCGACCTTGAATGGCCACTCAGTTTCGACGATGTTAAGATAAAATATCGCCTTCTGGCCCGACGCCATCATCCTGACGCCAATAAAGGCGATCCGCAGGCCGAAGAACGTTTCAAAGCCATCGGAACAGCCTATATGACCCTCAAGACCCACTTTACAACCCTTACCCAGAAGGCAAGAGCTCAAGGATGAAGGCGATCCTGGGCGTGATTCTATGATGAATGTAACAACACCATCTCAAAACGCAGGAGTGCTGCTGTGACTTTTTCAACTAATTCCTCTCTGGCAGACAGCCTCCCTCTCCAGCCTGACAGTCTGAAACCAGCAAAAGAGCTTTTCGGCCTTGATCTTGATTTTGACGTGCCTGTCTGGTCCGAACGCACAGCTTATGTCCCGGAAACGGATCTCTCCTATTGCTTTGACCGTGACACAACACGGGCCATTCTGGCGGGCTTCATGTACAATCGTCGAGTCATGGTACAAGGCTTTCACGGCACGGGAAAATCCTCTCATATCGACCAGATTGCAGCCCGCCTGAACTGGCCTTGCGTACGTATCAATCTCGACAGTCACATTTCCCGCATCGACCTGATTGGCAAAGATGCCATCACTCTGCGCGATGGATTGCAGATTACGGAATTCAAGGAAGGACTCCTGCCCTGGTGTCTGCAAAATCCTTGTGCCCTGATTTTTGATGAATATGACGCTGGACGGCCTGACGTGATGTTCGTCATACAGCGCGTTCTGGAAGCGAATGGCGCCCTGACCCTTCTGGATCAAAATCGCGTCATCAAGCCTCATCCTTCCTTCCGCCTCTTTGCCACAGCCAATACGATCGGTCTCGGTGATACAACGGGGCTTTATCACGGAACGCAACAGATCAACCAGGGACAAATGGATCGCTGGAATATCGTCGCAGCCCTGAATTATCTGCCATTCGGGCAGGAAGTAAAAATCATGAAAGCACGAATGGGCGGTGAGATTGAAACTGACCTCATTGAGAAAATGGTCACCCTGGCCAATCTGACACGTACAGGCTTCATACAGGGTGATATTTCAACCGTCATGTCACCCCGCACGGTTATAAGCTGGTCCGAGAATTATCTTATTTTCAAGGATATAGCCTTTTCCTTCCGTTTGACCTTCCTCAATAAATGCGATGAAACAGAACTTGATATCGTCGCAGAATATTATCAACGCTGCTTTGGCAACTCGCCATTATCCCCGGCATCATGACCTCGCGGACAGAGCGTTTTCGTAAAGCCACTCTGGCGACATTACGCACGTTAAGCGGCGACGCCACTCTCACGCCTCCTGCCGGTCTGACCTTTGATAACGAGGCAGACATGGATGAGGCACAACGCCTCAAGACGCGCGGCCTTACAGACGCGTACGCGCTAAAAACACGTTATCATGATCCCGACCTGCCCGTTCCCGTGATGTCACCGGAAGCACGGCATATTTTCGATACGCTGGAACAGGCACGATGTGAAATTTACGGATCGCGTCATCTCGACGGAGTCAGGGCCAACCTGCATCACCGCCTTGTCGAAAGGGGAAAAATCCTCAAAGCACCTGAAATGACCACGCGTAAGGATATGCCTTCATCGCTGGCTCTTGAACTTCTGGCCAGAGAAAGCATGCTTGGATATGAATTCGGACCAGAGCTTGGCGAAACTGCCTTACAGCAATGGCGCAAATCACTCTCACCACAGGCCAAACTGGCCCTGCGCCATCTGGCAGAAACACAATCCGATCAGAAAAAATTCATGCAGGCGGGGCAGGAACTTCTCGCATCTCTGGGACTCGTAAAAAAAGCAGCCCATGAAGCCGGTACGGATAATCCTCTACAGCAAACACAGGACGAGACCGGCGAATCACAGTCACAGGAAGGTTCTGACGATACCGCCTCGGAAGAAAGCGGGCAGCAAGCTGTTGCGACAGAACAGGAAGACGACGCCAATACTGAAAGTGCCTCGCCCGGCTCTGATGAAATGGAGGCGCTCCTGACCGAGGGAGAGCAGGGAAACGAAGAAGCTGCTGGCCCTTCCCATGAAAAAGAAGAAAACTGCGCCCTGGACTCAGCCATATTTCCTGATGGCTATAAGATCTATACGCGCGAGTTTGATGAGATTATTCCCGCTGACGAATTATGTGATGCGGAAGAACTCCATTTTCTGAGAGAACAGCTTGACCGCCAGCTTGAACAGACAAAAGAATTTGTCTCTCGTCTGGCACACAGGCTGCAAAGGCGCCTTCTCGCCCAGCAACAGCGCCATTGGAGCTTTGATGAGGAAGAGGGTATCCTTGATGCAGCGCGTCTGCCCCGCATCGTCAGCAACCCCTCCCTGCCTCTTTCATACAAGCTGGAAAGCAATATTGATTTCAAGGAAACAATCGTCACATTACTCATTGATAATTCGGGTTCCATGCGCGGCACTCCTATTACAACTGCAGCCCTGTGCAGCGACATACTGGCCCGCACACTGGAACGGTGCGGCGTTAAGGTAGAACTCCTCGGTTTTACAACACGTGCCTGGAAGGGCGGACAAAGCCGCTATAAATGGACAGAAAACGGCAAACCTCCGAAACCTGGAAGGCTGAATGACCTGCGTCATATTATCTATAAATCGGCCGACATTCCCTGGAGACGGGCACGCCTCAATCTGGGACTGATGTTGCGGGACGGTTTGCTGAAAGAGAATATTGATGGTGAAGCTCTCTTATGGGCTTCACGCCGCCTCAGGAGTCGCCCTGAGCACAGACGCATCCTGATGGTCATTTCGGACGGCGCCCCCGTTGATGACAGTACTTCATCAGCCAATACACCTGATTATCTTGATGACCATCTTCACAAGGTCATTGCCCGGTTAGAGGCTGATCTTGGCCTTGAATTGCTGGCCATTGGCATAGGGCATGACGTAACACGTTATTACGCCAATAGCGTCACTATAAGCTCTGCCGCTGATCTGGGAGATACGATGGTCAGTCAGCTGAGTGCGCTCTTTACGCCTTCGACAAAACGGCGCCGCACAGTAATGAACTAGAATTATCAGATTATTTACCGTAAAATCCCGCAATCTTTGTTGCCAAAACATCCTTTTCAGGGAGCGTTACCGTTCTGTCATGACTGTTTTTTCTCTCTCAGGGCTCCCTTTGCTAAAGGTTATATCGCGCCCGTTTTTTCTGGGAGCATCACTTTTCGTAAGCTACTTTTCTGTTTCCCAGTCTTATGGGCGGACTTTGGACCCCCTGCCAGAAAGCTGTTTCCGTTTCTCGTCAGAGCAGGACAAGGGTACGGGAAATAATCTGACAACAACCCACTTCCATGCCGAGCTGGTTGGCACGGGATATTCAGTCGATGTCAGCACATCAGTATTGAAAGATCATAAAAACAAGCTTGATAGTGACGCTCTTATCCGCGTAAACGCTGCGGCAGCCTATGGCGTTCTGGTGGCCTATCATCACGACCTGCCCGAAAATTGCAAAAACACAGCTATCCCTGAAATCAATGAGGTCAAGGACACTTTGCCGGAAGCAACTTGGTCCAATATTACCATGACAAAACCCGACCACAGTTTCCATGTCAAGTCGGTCTATTTTAGGATTATCAGCACCTCCCCGCAAATTCGTGCACAGATCATCGCCAAGGGGCTGCACGATACGATTTACCCGCTTTTCCCGCAAAATGCCTCTGCTGATATCTCCATGGACCCCTCAACAAGGCTGCCTTTCAATTTCACTATCAATAGTCTGCATACCGCCATAGATGACAGCCAGATTGATGGCAGCGGCATTGTCCATGCAGCGGGCGACCTGCCCAATTCCTTTGCCAAGATTCACCTGAGCATCACTGAAATTGGCAAGTTGATTGACCATCTCAGTCGCGTGGCACCCGTGAAGGTTACTGCGGCCTTCCTGGTGGCCCGTCTGATGGGCGACCGCGAACCCAACCATCGCACCGGCTGGACCGTCACGCTGGATAATTCAAAAGTACGCGTCAATGGCAAGACATTGCCAATAAATTTCCAGCACTAAACCCCACTTAATGATGTTCCAAGCGGCTTATCCTGCCCAGTGTTGCCAGTTTCTCTGCCAGACGTGGCGTGACTTTGTAATGCTGGGGCAGGATAATCTCGACGTCCCTTGTCTCTTCCATGGCAGGCATAAGCACGATGCGTCCCTTGCCACCAACGCAGTCTTTCAGCACATCATCCAGCTCATCAAGGGCTGCTTCATCATCAAACCAGAGACGGATTTCAGCTTTTTCAGCCTCGGCCGCTTTCTCCAGATCCATAACGGACTGAGCGGTAATACGTAGCGCGTCCCCATCAAGTTTCAGATCGGCTGTCACCATCACGGCCTGACCTGTAACCAAAAGATCACGACAAGCTTCAAGCGTTTCCGAGAACAGCGTGACCTCGCAGCTCCCGCTACTGTCTGTCAACGTCACCCAAGCCATTTTCTTGCCTGTACGAGTGGGACGTTCCTTTTTATCAACGACGCAACCGGCAATCTTGACCCTTGTCGCACCTGTCTCGGCAAGTCTTTCAAGAGTGGCCGCAGGAGTACTGCCCATACGACGCAGGACAGGGCGATAGGCATCAAGGGGATGAGCACTCATGTGAAAACCAACCACTGAAGATTCCTGCGACAGGCGTTCAAAATCGGGCCAGGGCTTTACCGACTTCAGATGCAAAATCTCGCGCATGGGTCCCTCGGCGCTACCAAAAAGTCCTGCCTGCCCTGCCTGACGTTCCCGCGCTTTCTCCTGTGCGCGGCGCATGATTAACTCCGCATTGGCAAACACTATGTGACGATCACTGACCAAAGTCTCAAAAGCTCCTGCTTTAGCAAGACTTTCAATCTGGATTTTATTCAGATTTTTCGCCTGACAGCGTTCCGCAAAATCGGTAATATCCCTGAAAGGCTTATCGCCCCTGTCTCTGACCAGCCCTTCCATCGCTGTAGCGCCGACACGTTTGATGGCAGAAAGCGCGTAACGAATTGCCAGACGACCATCTTCAAGCTTTTCAATAGAGAAGTCGGCCTGTGAACGGTTAATATCGACAGGCAAAATGGGAATTTCCATTCTTTTTGCTTCCTGACAAAGAGCAGCCAGCTTCTCGGTCTTTTCACGCGCCAGAGACATACAGCCTGCCAGAAAGGCCACAGGGTAATTCGCCTTCATCCAGGCTGTCTGATAGGAAACCAGCGCATAAGCTGCCGCGTGGGATTTATTAAAGCCGTAATCAGCAAATTTGGCCATCAGATCAAAAACTTCTTCAGCTTTCTCTGAAGGGATGCCTCTTTTGGTCGCCCCTTCACAAAAAATGGCGCGCTGTTTTTCCATCTCGGATGCGATTTTCTTGCCCATGGCACGCCGCAAAAGATCTGCGCCGCCCAGACTATATCCTGCCATTTTCTGGGCAATCTGCATAACCTGTTCCTGATAGACCATGATACCATAGGTCTCTTCAAGAATAGGGCGGATCTCTTCATGAGGTGGCGCCCATGGTTCACCATGTTTGCGGCGGCAATATTCCGGGATATTGGCCATCGGACCGGGACGATAGAGCGACACCCCGGCAATCAGATCTTCCAGCCGACTTGCCTCCATCTGCTTGAGCATGTCCCGCATACCGGCACCTTCAAACTGAAACACACCAGCCGTATCGCCACGTGCCAGCATATCGAAGGTTTTTTTATCATTGAGCGGGATATGGGAGAGGTCAACTTCCGTGCCCATCTCCTTGAGAAAATCAACGCCCCTTTTCAGAATAGTCAGGGTCGTTAGCCCCAGAAAATCGAATTTGACGAGACCAGCCTGCTCCACATATTTCATATTATATTGCGTCACCAGCATGTCACTGCGCGGATCTCGGTAGAGCGGCACCAGCTTGACAAGTTCCCTGTCGCCAATCACCACACCTGCGGCATGGGTCGAAGCATGACGATAAAGCCCTTCAAGCTGAAGCGCGATTTCAAGAAGACGTCTGATCGTCTCATCATCATCGCGCATCTGCTGAAGGCGTGGCTCCTCCTCAATCGCCTTGGCAAGAGGCGTAGGCTTGGCTGGATTATTGGGAATCAGCTCAGCCACTTTATTAACCTGGCCGTAGGGCAGACCCAACACGCGGCCGACATCACGAACCGCTGCCTTGGCCTGCAATTTACCAAAAGTGATAATTTGCGCGACCTGACTGGCGCCATATTCCCGCCGGACGTAGCGAATGACCTCATCGCGCCTGTCCTGGCAGAAATCAATATCGAAATCCGGCATAGACACGCGCTCGGGATTGAGAAAACGCTCGAACAGAAGACCAAAAGGCAGAGGGTCAATATCAGTGATTGTCAAGGCATAAGCCACAAGGGAACCTGCCCCCGAACCACGCCCCGGCCCTACGGGAATATTTTGCGATTTTGCCCACTGAATAAAATCAGCAACGATCAGGAAGTAGCCAGGGAATCCCATACGGGCAATAATATCGAGCTCAGTCTTGAGGCGCTCTTCATACTCTGCTCGTTTTTCCTCTCCATCCTGCATGACGGCAAGGCGTTTCTCCAGCCCTTCCCATGCCATGGCCCGCAGTGTTTCCTCTTCCGTACTGCCTTCCCGCACTTTGGGACAAACCGGCAGAAGAGGCTTACGGGTTGAAGCTGCCACAGCGCACATTTTGGCAATCGTGACGGTATTTTCGCACGCATCTGGCAAATCACCGAACAGATCACACATAGTCTGCTGGCTTTTAAACCATGCCTCTGGAGAAACGCGCCAGCGATCCCCTTCCGCCATTGTACGGCCCTGCGCAATACAGAGCAGAGCATCATGAGCTTCATGGAGAGCAGGAGTCGGAAAAAAACATTCATTTGTCGCAACAAGCGGCAAACCCATTTCGTCGGCAAGACGGACCAAGGCTGGCTCCGTAATCGCCTCTCCCTGTTCATTCAGGCGATTAAGTTCAATAGCTACGCGCCCCCTGAAACTCTCATTCAGGCGAATGAGAAGCTGACGCGCCTTGTCTTCCTGCTCAGATTGTAAAAGGCGATTCAGGGTGCCTCGATTTCCTCCTGTCAGCAGAAACAGACCCTGAGCCCGCTTACATAAAAGCTCGACAGAAACGGTCGGATCAGCAGGGTCACCCTCCAGAAAACCTGCTGAAGACAAATATTGAAGATTTTCCAGCCCCTCTTCTGTCTGCGCCAGGACGACAAGGGGCTCGCCCAGAGCGCCCACTTTTTCGCTGTGAGACGGCAGAGCCAGCTGACAGCCTATGACCGGTTGTACGCCAGCCTTCTTGCAGGCGAGGGAAAATTCAAGCGCACCAAACAGATTGCCGCTATCAGTCAAGGCGAGTGCCGGCATCTCGTTTTTAACGGCAAGGGCAACCAGATCAGCGACCCGGATCGCCCCCTGACTTAGGGAATATGCGGAATGATTACGAAGATGGAGGAAACGGGGCTTTGTCATGGCCCCGTTATATCATGCCCCTCTCTCTTCCGTTAAGGGAATTGCCTTAATACCATTGCTGAGCCAACAATTCCTTGGGACGTGCATAACCTACTCCGGGCTTGAGAAGATAAGTGCGGTCCTGTACGGAGGTAACACCGGGAATATTTTCTGACAGCACACGCATGGCGTGAATATCCACCATATCACGTGAAGCACCTTCCCAAGTCACACAGCCATTTTCAACCTTGAATGTCACATCTGCTGCCCATTTGACCGTACCCAGAACGTCATGAAGCCGCTGCGTAATCTGTTCATCACTTAACGGCTCTTTTTTCTCCTCAAGCTTCTCGCGCAGGACTCTCATGACATCACGCCCACTGATGACACCCACCAGACGTGAATCCTGTGTAACATAAAGGCGATGAATCGCCTTGTGACGCATGATCTCAATGGCCTCGTTCAGAGGTGTCTCTGGAGGAATGGAAATCGGCCCGCGCGTCATGACATCGCACACCTGACGACCATAAAGATGGATGAAAATACGGGCATTATCCTCATGCGTAAAACGTGAGAAAAATCCCTCAGGCACCGCTCCCGTATCCAGCTCGGAACGCCAGAGAAGATCCGTTGAACTGACAACGCCAACGAGCTCTCCTTCATCCGTAACCACTGGAAGGGCCCCGATTCCTTTCTCATCCATAATGTTAATAGCAGAGGTGAGCGGCTCAGTAGGCCCTATATGCAGTACATTTGTATGCATTACTTCGCTGACGGTACGCATTATGTTTGTCCTCTTCAGTCTCGGTCAGGAGACTCTAAAAATTACCTAGGACAATCTTACCACTTTTTAAAGTAACTGTACGATCCATTGCAGCTGCCAACGATTCGTTATGTGTGGCTATCAAAGCTGCAACACCTTCTTCACGCACAGCGCGCATCAGCTCTTTGAAGACAAGCTCGGCTGTATGAACGTCCAGATTCCCGGTTGGTTCATCTGCCAGAAGAATGGAGGGCCTGTTCGCCAGAGCGCGTGCAATGGCCGTACGCTGCTTTTCTCCTCCTGACATCTGACCCGGCAGAAAGTCGAGACGATGTTGGAGACCAAAACGGGCCAACAGATCATCAGCGCGTTCCTGCGCCTTATAGCGGCTTGTACCAGCCGCCATGAGAGGCAGCATCACATTTTCGCGCGCTGTAAATTCACCAAGAAGATGATGGAACTGATAGACAAATCCGATTTCATCCCGCCGTAAGGCCGTACGCCCTTTATCTCCTAGCTTATGGGTCGAAAATCCTTCAATGATAACCTCACCTTCATCCGGTGCCTCAAGCAGGCCAGCCAGATGAAGCAGGGTCGATTTTCCCGTCCCACTAGGGGCCACAAGAGCAACGATTTCACCCTTTTTTAAAGCAAAGTCTGCCCCTGACAAAACCTCTATCGTCTCTTCACCTGAGGTAAAGCGCCTGACGAGCTTTTTAAGCTCAAGAACGACAGGAAACTCACTCATTGCGCAATGCCTCTACCGGATCTGTCTTTGCAGCCCGCCATGAAGGATAGAGAGTCGCCAACAGGGAAAGCAGAAGAGACAGGACCAGGACCTCCGTCACCTGCGACCAGACCAGATGGGCAGGCAGACGGGACAAAAAATAGACCTCAGGGTTAAAGAGATTCGTCCCGGTCAGCGATTCCAGTGCATGTCGGATACGTTCGATATTCAGCGAGAATGAAATTCCCAGAATCGCCCCCAAAGCCGTCCCCACAACACCAACAGATGCGCCACACATCAGGAAAATGCGCATCACCGCCCCGCGGCTGACACCAAATGTCCGCAAAACAGCGATATCACGCGTCTTGTCTTTCACCATCATAATCAGCGAAGAGATGACGTTAAAAGCCGCTACAAGAATGATAAGCGTAAGGATCAGGAACATCACATTCTGCTCGACATTCACTGCATCCAGAAAGCCATTGGCGCTTTGCGTCCAGTCCATGACATTCAAACGAGGATCATTGAGCATGTCCACAATCCGATGTGTTACAGTCTGCACATGAAGGGGATCAGACGTATTGACCTGAATGAGGGAAACACTGTCACCCATCAGCAGAAACTTTTGTGAAGCCGCTAACGGCATAATAATGATATTGCTGTTATAATCATTCCAGTTGGCATCAAAAATGGCCGCAACTTTTACGCTCCGCACACGCGGCATCGTTCCAAAAGGCGTCGCCTGCCCATTTGGAGAAAGGATCGTCAGGGTCGAACCTACATGCACCCCGGCACGTTCGGCCATGGTAATGCCGATGGCCACAGAATCGTCATCCCCAAGTTGATCGAAACTGCCCTCAACAATACCGCTGCTTAACGCGGTCCAGGATTTCAGATCAGAAGGTTCAACACCCTGCAATTCAGCTCCTGTGGAATAATGAGGAGCCTCAACCAGCACCGTCCCCTGTGTCATGGGGATAGCCTGCGTCACGCCGGGGACCTGACGGATAATCAACGTATCATCAGAATAGTTCTTGAGAGGCTGCCCATAACCATAGACGCTCAGATCGCCATGCAACCCCAATATCCGTCCCATTAAATCAGCCTTGAAGCCGTTCATCACCGCCATGACAATGATGAGCGTCGCCACTCCAAGGGCGATACCAATCAGGGAGAAGAACGCAATGATTGAAGCAAAACGTTCCCCCTTGCGGGCACGAAGATAACGCAGGGCTACAAGACGCTCGAAGCGACCAAACATCTAACGAAGTCCGATTTTACTGACAGCCTCGTCAAAAGGCAGTTCAAAACGCTCACCCGTTGCACGATCCTTAAGTTCAATTGTACGCGTCTTGGCACCACGCGGCCCGATAATAGCCTGCCAGGGATGCCCCATCAGATCAGCATCATTGAATTTGACGCCCGCACGCTCCGCGCGGTCATCATAAAGAATGGCCTCGGGATCAAGCGCATAGATTTCTTCACAAAGCTGATCACATGCTTCGTCACCGGGACGAAGATTAAGGAGCGCTGCCTTATAGGGTGCCACTTCCTTTGGCCAGATAATCCCTGCGTCGTCATGAGAGGCCTCAATAATGGCTCCCACAAGACGGGACACACCTATGCCGTAGGAGCCCATATGAGGGTAGAACGGTGTGCCATCAGGTCCGCTGACCTCAACGCCCATGGATTCGGTATATTTCGTGCCAAAATAGAAAATATGGCCAACCTCGATACCACGTCCTTCCCGGCGTTTTTCCGCAGGAATAAGCTGCCAGGCACCGTCATCATGCTTTTCATCCGTGGCCGAATAAGTTTTCGCCACAAGAGATTTCAGCGTTTCAAGATCTTCATCTTTTCCGGGATCAAGTGACATATCCTGCCAATCCATTGCTTCCCAGTCACTGTCGTAGAAAACGCCACTCTCACCTGTCGGAGCCAGAACTAGGAATTCATGGCTGAGTTCACCGCCAATTGGCCCTGTATCGGCTGCCATAGGCACTGCCTGTACACCAAGACGACGGAAAATACGCAAATATGAAAGCATAACCCTATAATAGCTTTTCTCAGCCTCCTCATAGGACACATCAAAAGAATAGCCATCTTTCATATAGAATTCGCGCCCGCGCATAACACCAAAGCGTGGACGGATCTCATCACGAAACTTCCACTGAATGTGATAGAGCATTTTGGGAAGTTCTTTATAGGATTTGACCGTTGCTCCGAAAATATCGGTAATCATTTCCTCATTGGTCGGGCCATAGAGCATTTCACGCTTGTGACGATCCTGAATACGCAGCATTTCGGGACCGTAAGCATCATAACGCCCCGAACGCTTCCATAAATCAGCCGATTGTAATGTGGGCATCAGAATTTCTTCCGCCCCAATAGCATCCTGCTCTTCACGCACAATCTGAGCGATATTGCGCAACACACGCAGCCCGGCAGGTAACCAGGCATAAATGCCTGCCGAGGTCTGACGAACCAGCCCCGCGCGCAGCATAAGACGATGCGAAGCGATCTGCGCCTCGGCAGGCACTTCTTTCAATGTAGGCTGATAAGCTTTAGTTAAACGCATGAAGGTCTATCCTCAAACACGCAGGAGATGAACATCGACAAGGGGACGTTTCTGCAATTTGCGCCCCAAGGCATGACGTAGGGCCGTACAGGCTGCCTCATGGAAAGCATGGTCATCCTGACGCAGCTCGTCAGGAATTTCGTCAATAGCCTGCGCGAACTCGTCCTTGATACGCTCCGTTACGGGATCCTGATCATCCAGTAAGCCGGGAGCACTGATGCGAGGCTCTCCGATCACATAGCCCTCATCATCCACAGCGAAACTGGCCAGCACCATACCATTAAAGAGCATACGCCGTCTGGCGGACAGAACATCACCTGAAAGAGGGAGAAGGCGCCCGGCATCCACGGCCCAGCGTCCCGTAGGCGCTGTATCAATCACTTCGACCTTGCCGGGTGCCAGATTGAGAATATCGCCATCTTCCAAAAGAACGACCTCCGAACCAGCTTCATGAGCCAGTGCGGCGTGGGCTGTCATATGACGCCACTCTCCATGTGTCGGGATGCTATATTGCGGCTTTACCAGGCTATAGAGGTAACGAATATCCTCGCTGGTTGCATGACCTGACGTATGAACAAAGGCGTCCCTGTCCGTAATAACCCTCACACCACGCCGTGTCAGGTTATCCTGCACATTCATCACAGCCTGTTCATTGCCTGGAATCACACGCGAACTGTAGATAACCGTGTCTCCTTCCCCAAAAGCAATGCTCTGATGTACATCAGCCGCGATACGTGACAGGGCTGAGCGCGGCTCACCCTGACTGCCCGTGACGATCATCAGAAGATTGTCATCGGTGATATCCTGAGCATCCTGTTCCGTCAGGAAATAAGGCACATCAGCCAGATAACCACATTCACGCGCCGCAATTTCAAGATTTTTAAGAGAACGCCCCACGATCATAACCTGACGTCCAGACGCCTGAGCCGCAAGGGCAATGCTTTCGATACGTGCGACATTACTGGCAAAGCAGGTAACAGCAACACGCCCCTTCAAACCGCCAATCAGTTCGAAAAGACTTTTCCTGACTTCGGATTCAGATTCAGATGGGCCTTCCTTCAAGGCATTAGTGCTATCGCCAATCATGGCCAGCACACCTTTCTGTCCCAATTCCTTAAAAGCCTCGAAATCCGTCAGCGGCCCCACCAGCGGATTAGTGTCGATCTTCCAGTCCCCTGTGTGCACAACCTTCCCGAAGGGAGAGTGCAGCACCAGAGACTGCGCCTCCACCACGGAGTGGGTCACAGGGATAAATTGCAGATCAAAGGGACCGACATCAAAATATGACCCGGGGCGCACCACATGAAGGATAACCCGATTGCTTAATCTGGCCTCACCCAACTTGCGCCGCAGCACTGCTGCGGCAAAAGGCGTGGTATAAATCGGGCATTGCAGACGCGGCCAGAGATAGGCGATTGCGCCCAAATGATCCTCATGCGCATGAGTAACAACCAAACCGCAAAGATTTTGCGCCCGCTCCTCAATATAGCCGGGATCAGCGACAAGAATATCAGCCTCAGGCGTATCATTGCCTGAAAACCCAATCCCGCAATCGACAGCAAGCCAGCTTTCCTGACCATTCTGACGCAGACGATAAAGATTGAAATTCATACCGATTTCGCCCGTCCCCCCCAAAGGGAGGAAAGCCAAACCGTCCTTTTCTTTTGTCATATTCATACTTTCATAACGTCAAAAAACACTTTCTAGCCACTGTTCGGGACCTTTCCGGTCTCCGAAAAATTTTCCACTATTTCTGTCCTGTTACGATCCGCAAGGATACGCAGTCCCTCAAGAGTCAGATCAGGCGCCAGCACATCAAAACACTCTGTCCCTTCCGAAAAGAGCGGAGCCAGCCCACCTGTTGCAATAATTTTTACCGGCCTTTTCTCCGGATTTATCATTTCGTTTCTGATATGAGTTATCAGATTTTCAACCAGCCCTACATAACCCCAATAGAGACCGGAGCGCATGGCACTATGTGTATTACGCCCTATGGCGACTACAGGACGGCCAATACTGATTCGCGGCAGACGCGCCGCAGCCCTGTGCAGGGCATCCATTGATAAATTCACGCCAGGAGCAATAGCACCGCCGCAATAATTCCCGGCCGCATCAACAACGTCAAATGTTGTCGCCGTACCAAAGTCCACAACAATCAGTGGACCGCCATAAAGATGGTGCGCCGCAAGTCCATTCAACCTGCGGTCCGCCCCCAGCTCTTCGGGATTATCAATGAAGACATCAAGCCCCCATTCCAGCTGAGTATTGGCTATAAGCGGCTCCCTATGAAGCCAGTCACGGCAAAAATGACGTAAATCATGCAGAATGGCAGGAACGACCGTGCTGATAATGGCACGATCAATTTTTGCTGCGTCCAACCCTCTGCGCTCCATAAGAGACAGGAACCAGACAGCATATTCATCCGAAGTCCGCCTATCTTCAGTCGCAATGCGCCACCGCCCTAACCATGACTGCCCGTCATGAAGCGCAAAGACCACATTGGTATTGCCAGCGTCGATGACGAGAAGCACTTTTTACCCTTCACAAACAGAATACGTCACCTGTTGCCACGGATACGACCATTCCGTCATCCTGCCGCAGCAACAATCGTCCATATGAATCAATGCCGTCAAACAGCCCACTCATAACATTATGGGCACTGGCTATGCTCAGTCTCGTTCCGACAGGATGAGCCCGCTTCAGCCACGCTTTATAGATAACGTCATTTCCTTCTTTTTGCCAATGGGTCAGCCATTTTGTCATCATTTTTGTCAGGATTCTCGCAAAAATGACTGGATGGGGAGGGTGGCAAACCTCTCCCAGAAAACTTGTCCTGCGCCCTTCAATCTGTGGAGCTGACGCCAGATTGACGCCAGTACCGACTGAAATCCACTGTCCTCTCTCATTATGACCCGATTCAATCAGAATCCCTGATAGCTTTCCTCCATTCAGCAGGAGGTCGTTAGGCCATTTCAGCTGGAAAGGCGATATTCCAACATCCATCTCCCGCGCAACAGACGCGAGACAGGCCATACACGAATCGTAGAGAGCCAAAGCCGTCATGAAGGGAAGAGACGAAAGGAAGCGACCCTCTTCATCACCATAAAGCAGAAATGTCAGCGCCAGATTATCTCGACTGCCGGACCATTTGCGTCCGCGCGTACCTCTTCCGGCACTCTGCTCATGAGCAATAACCACCAAGCCGGATTCTTCATTCAGGGAAGCTCTCTGACGACAATAATCCAGCGTGGATGTCAGGACGTCATGGATTTCGAAACGCCACATGGACCAAATGTAAAAACTGAATTTGTCAGATGGTGGGCAATGACGGGATCGAACCGCCGACCCTCTCGGTGTAAACGAGACGCTCTACCTCTGAGCTAATTGCCCGCAGCAGGGTATACGGTAAAACGTTCCCCTGCGCAACAGGAACTGCATAATATTTTCAAAAAGTTATACAGCCCGATTCAAAATTAGCGGCTTACAGCCTCTTTAAGACCTTTGCCCGGTTTGAAACGGACAGAGGTAGAAGCAGGAATGTCAATTTCTTCACCTGTACGAGGGTTACGACCCTTTGCAGCCTTACGGGTTGCTGTAACAAAGCTACCAAACCCGACAAGGCGAACTTCCTGCCCGTGAGAAAGTGTTTTCTCAATAGTTGCGAAAATGGCATCAAGCACTTCACCCGTTTTCGCTTTCGGCAGGTCAACAGATTCTGCAACGGCGGCAATCAGTTCCTGCTTGTTAAGTGGTTTCTCCATGGTAAGCCTTTCTGGTTTTGCGTCACCCCTCTTTCCTTCCCCACTGAGAGGGAAAGAGCGGAAACAAATATTAGTATCACGCATGCACTATGAAGCGGTTTTTCTCTACGTCAACTGGTGAATCGCACAGAATAACCGACTTAGTGTTGAAGCGGCTGAGAAAGCACAGTCTCACCACTCTCTACAGCCTTGTTCAACAAGGTTTCTGTAAGGATTGGCTCCGGTTTTCTCACTAGAGCGATATCTAGCACCTCATCAACATGACGCACAGGGAGAATCTTCAATTCCTGGCGCACACGCTCCGGAATATCAGGGAGATCCTTCATATTGGCTTCAGGAATCATCACCGTCTTGATGCCAGCACGCAGAGCCGCAAGAAGTTTTTCCTTAAGCCCCCCGATTTCAAGCACATGGCCACGCAAGGTCACCTCGCCCGTCATTGCCACATCATGCTTGACAGGAATGCGCGTCATGACACTGACCAAAGACGTCACAAGAGCAATACCCGCAGAGGGACCATCCTTGGGAACAGCCCCCTCAGGAAGATGGACGTGAACATCCTTTTTCTCCAGGACATCATCGCTGATTCCAAAATCATCAGCACGCGACCGCACGTAAGAAAAAGCTGCCGAGACACTTTCTTTCATTACATCGCCGAGTTTCCCGGTCTGCTTTATCTGCCCTTTACCCGGGATCAGGAGGCTCTCAATCGTCAGAATCTCACCCCCGACCTGCGTCCATGCCAATCCGGTCACAATGCCGACCTGATCGTCTGGATCGATCTCACCATGATGGAATCTCGGAATACCAGCGTATTTCTCAAGACTCTTGGCCGTAATTGTGACGTGCTTTGCCTTCGTCGTGAGAATCTCGCGCACGGTCTTGCGTGCCAGACGGGCAATAAAACGCTCAAGATCTCGCACCCCGGCCTCACGGGTATAACGGCGAATAAGCATGACAAGAGCATCATCCGTCACCTCCCATTCGGTCGGTTTGAGATTATGCTCTTCAGTCTGTTTCTTGATCAGATGCCGCTTGGCAATTTCCAGCTTCTCCTCTTCCGTATAACCGGAAAGACGAATCACCTCCATACGGTCCAGCAAGGGCTGAGGCATATCAAGCGTATTGGCTGTCGCCACGAACATGACATCAGAAAGATCATAATCTACTTCTAGATAATGATCATTGAAACTTTTATTCTGCTCTGGATCCAGTACCTCCAGCAGCGCCGAAGAAGGATCCCCCCTCCAGTCTGAACCCAGCTTGTCGACCTCATCAAGCAGGAAGAGTGGATTTGAGACGCCAACTTTCTTCATACTCTGAAGAATCTTGCCGGGCATAGCACCAATATAAGTGCGCCTGTGACCTCTTATTTCCGACTCATCACGCATGCCCCCCAGAGCCATGCGGACATATTTACGCCCCGTTGCATGGGCAATGGAACGTGCGAGCGAGGTCTTGCCTACACCTGGAGGGCCCACGAGACACAAGATTGGCCCTTTGAGTTTACGCGACCGGCTTTGAACGGCCAGATATTCCAGGATACGTTCCTTGACTTTTTCCAAACCATAATGGTCGTTATCAAGAATGGCTTCAGCCTTTTCCAGGGACTTCGTGATTTTAGAGTGTTTATCCCAAGGCAACTCTACAAGCCACTCCAGATAGTTCCTGACGACGGAACTCTCCGCCGAAGAAGGACTCATGCTTTTAAGTTTCTTCAGCTCGGAATAAGCCTTGTCGCGTGCTTCCTTTGAAAGACGCGTCTGCTTGATTTTCTCTTCAAGCTCGCTCAGCTCATCGCCACCCTCATCCCCATCACCAAGCTCCTTCTGAATCGCCTTGATCTGCTCATTAAGGTAATATTCGCGCTGTGTCTTTTCCATCTGCTTTTTGACACGGCCACGAATACGCTTTTCGACTTCCAGAATATCAATTTCTGCTTCCATAGAAGCAAAAACCATTTCCAGACGATCTTCTACGGATGAGGTTTCTAGCAGAGCCTGTTTCTCGGCGATTTTAAGATTAAGGTGACTGGCGATCGTATCCGCCTGCTGGGATGGATCTTCAAGCTGACTGATGGAGGCCAGAATCTCCGGAGCGATCTTCTTGTTCAGCGCTGCGTAGTCCTCAAAACGCGAGGCAACAGAACGCGCCAGACCCGTCAGATCACTTTTGGGCCCTGTGTAACGATCCTCCAGATCCTCCGTTTCTGCAACGAAATACTCCTCCTTGTCATGAAGCCTGGTCAGACGAACACGTTTGACTCCCTCAACAAGAACCTTAACCGTTCCATCAGGCAACTTCAGAAGCTGAAGGATATTGGCGACAGTGCCAACTCTGTAAATATCCTCACTCTGAGGATCATCCTGCGCGATGTCTTTCTGTGCCACAAGCAGGATTTCGTTATGCTCGTTATCAAGAGCTTCCAGCGCATTGACAGATTTATTCCGCCCCACAAAAAGCGGCACAATCATATTGGGAAACACGACAATATTACGCAAGGGCAACACCGGATAAGTCCGGCCATGCCTGTTTACCGTTACCTTGGCTTCAGAGGTTTCCTTTTTGGTTCGTGTCTTACGCCTGGCTCCATCCTCTGCCTTAGCGCCAACCACCTTACTCTCGCTCTTCGCCGTACTTTTGCGCACGCGCGGTTTAGACTTTTTCTCTTCACTCATTTATCAGGATCTCCAGACAGGACGATCATCCAGACTTTGCCCCGGAATGGGCACAAAGCCCAGGATTTCTAAAAACACATTCTTCAATGAATTAAAAATAGCCCCTTCACCACTCTCAGATAAAAAGGACTATTTTTCAATATTTAAAAAGATCAGGCCGATTTTTCGGCAACCTCTTCTTCTGCTCCTGGCCCATAGACATACACTGGTGGTGTCTTGCCTTCTGCCACGTCGCGATTGACGACAACTTCCTCAACCGTATTGCGACCAGGCAAATCGTACATGGTGTCAAGCAGGATTTTTTCCAATATGGAACGCAAACCTCTGGCACCCGTCTTACGCTCAATAGCCCGTGCCGCAATGGCCGCAAGAGCGTCCGTAGTGAAAGAAAGTTCCACATTTTCCATCTGGAAAAGACGAGCATATTGCTTGGTTAACGCATTACGTGGCTCGCTGAGAATCTGCACCAGCATAGCCTCATCAAGATCATCAAGCGTTGCAATAACGGGCAAGCGGCCGATAAATTCTGGAATCAGTCCAAATTTCATCAGGTCTTCCGGCTCTATATCACGCAACACGTCACCAAGACGACGTTCATCTTCCGAACGCACATCAGCGCCGAACCCCATAGCAGATCCCTTACCACGCGCCATAATGATCTTATCCAGCCCGGCAAAAGCACCGCCGCAGATAAAAAGCATATTAGTCGTATCAACCTGCAGGAACTCCTGCTGGGGATGTTTGCGCCCTCCCTGCGGGGGCACTGAGGCAACCGTGCCCTCCATGAGTTTGAGAAGAGCCTGCTGCACGCCCTCACCCGATACATCGCGCGTAATGGAAGGATTCTCAGACTTGCGAGAAATCTTGTCTATCTCATCAATATAGACAATTCCCCTCTGGGCCTTCTCGACGTCATAATTGGCGGACTGAAGCAATTTGAGAATGATATTCTCGACATCCTCACCCACATAACCAGCTTCGGTCAGCGTCGTGGCATCAGCCATGGTAAAGGGCACATCAAGAATACGCGCCAATGTCTGGGCCAACAGCGTCTTGCCCGAACCTGTCGGTCCGATCAGCAGGATATTCGACTTGCCGATCTCCACATCCGAAGACTTATCATTAATACCAAGTCTCTTATAATGATTATGCACAGCCACAGAGAGCGCTTTTTTCGCCTCTGTCTGGCCAATTACATAATCGTCAAGAACCTTGCAGATTTCCCTCGGCGTTGGCACGCCTTCTTTCGGCTTGATCGGATCAGTCCCGTGTTCGGCCTTGATAATATCCGTACACAGTTCAACGCACTCATTGCAGATAAAAACCGTCGGCCCTGCGATCAGCTTGCTCACTTCGTGCTGGGACTTGCCACAGAACGAACAATATAAAGTATTCTTGGAGTCGTTCTCTTTTTCGCTCATCACAGTTCCCTTATGGCCACGCAACCCCAAAGGTCAGATAACAGGCCACTTCAAATCCATTACGACCGGTTGGGCAAAAACTAGTCCGCCTTATCCGTCTTCACGGAAGGATGGCGACGGACCACTTCGTCAACGAGACCAAAATCCCGTGCCTCATCAGCGGACATATAGCGGTCGCGCTCCAGAGCCTGCTCAATTTCTTCAAGCGAGCGCCCTGTGTGCTCTTTATATATTTCGTTAAGGCGTTTGCGAATAACAAGGATCTCACGCGCCTGAATTTCAATATCAGAAGCCTGACCCTGCGCCCCACCTGACGGCTGATGCACCATAACGCGTGCATTGGGAAGACAAAACCGCCGCCCTTTTTCACCACCAGCCAGAAGCAGGGAGCCCATGGAGGCTGCCTGACCAATACAGACCGTACTGACGGGGCAACGTATATATTGCATCGTATCATACATCGCCAAACCAGCAGAGACGACACCACCAGGGCTATTGATGTAGAATGAAATCTCTTTGGTGGGATTTACGCTTTCCAGATAGAGAAGCTGGGCACATATCAGCGAAGAAACCTGATCGTAAACAGCGCCCGTCAGGAAAATAATTCTCTCCTGCAAAAGACGTGAGAAGATGTCAAAAGCCCGCTCACCACGCGCAGTCTGTTCGACAACCATGGGCACGAGGTTATTATTAAAAATATCAACAGGGTTACGGTCCCCAATATCCATTATTTATTTCCTTTATGCCTCCCCTCGTATTATGGGCGGGGCAGACTTCTGTCCATATAGAATGGGGCAGGAAACATCTTCCGTCAAAGGGGAATCGGTCAAAAAAAAGGAATAAAGGGAATCCCTTCGGAAAGGAACTCCCTTAAAGATATAGTTACTCGGCGTCTGGCATATCAGCCAGCTCTTCTGGAGTAACTTCCTTTTCAGTTACATCGGCAAGCTCAATGAGATAATCTACGACCTTGTTCTCCAGGATCGGACCTCTCAGATTTTCGACAGCCTGCGGATTACGTGAGAAGAACTCGTAAACCATCCTCTCCTGCCCAGGGAAGCGACGGATCTCCTGCTGCATGGCAGCCATAAGCTCATCACGGGAAACCTGAATATCCTGCTTGCGACCAATTTCAGCCAGAAGCAGCCCCAACTTGACGCGACGCACGGCGATCTTGCGATATTCAGCACGCAATGTTTCTTCATCTTTAGCGGCTTCTTCCGCATCCAGACGACCTGCCTTGCGCTCTTCCTCAATACGGGCCCAGATCTGGGCAAATTCAGCATCAACCAGCGAAGCGGGAACCTCAAAATCAACCTTATCAACCAGCTGATCAAGCAAATCACGTTTGATACGCATGCGTGAAAGCTGGTTATATTCGCCCTCAATCTGCTCTTTCAGAATCTTGCGGAGCTGTTCCAGATTTTCGAGACCCAGCGTCTTGGCGAATTCATCATTGATTTCAGGCACCGTCGCCAGCTTCAGCTCTTTTGCCTTGATATCAAAAGTAGCTTCCTTGCCGGCAAGTTCGCTCGCCTGATAATTCTCGGGGAAGGTCACTGTAATGACGCGCTCTTCACCAGGAGACATCCCTTCAATCTGCTCGGCAAAACCCGGGATAAAGCCTTCTCCGCCGATTTCGACATTCACATCCTGTGCTGTACCGCCTTCAAAGGGCTCGCCATTAAGCTTACCAACAAAATCAACACAGAGGACATCACCCTTCACGGCAGGACGCTTCTCCTCAAGGGTTGCGAACGTCTGATTGCGCTTGGCAATGGATTGAAGTGACTTTTCAATCTCTTCGTCGGCAGCCTTGCTTGTCAGGCGCGTCAGTTTCAATCCAGACAGATTCGGTACTTCAAATTCCGGGAGAATTTCCATCTCAACCGTGAATTCAAGATCCTTGCCTTCATCACCCTGCTGCACAAGCTTGATATGCGGCTGCATGGCGGGACGAAGCTTCTGCTCTTCCAAAAGTTTGGAAAGGCTGTCCTGAACAATTTTTTCGAGAATCTCGCCCTGCACGGACTCACTATAACGCTGTTTTACGACCGAAAGCGGCACTTTGCCGGGACGGAAACCGGGGAGACGGATTTCTTTTGAAATTTCTTTCAGGCGGGCGTCTCTACGAGCCTGCAGGTCAGCAGACGGAACAACGACGGTGAAGGCGCGCTTTAATCCTTCATTGAGCGTGGGCGTAACCTGCATGGTCCAGGCGATCCTCTCGGCGAAAAGTAATGAATGTAAAGAACGGAAAATCAACCTTGGTACGGGCGGAGGGACTTGAACCCCCACAACTTGCGTCACCAGAACCTAAATCTGGCGTGTCTACCAATTCCACCACGCCCGCATAACCAATGGCCTAAGACCTTCCTGATCCGAGCATAACCCGGATCGTTTCGTGGTAAAAGCGGCTTTAGCGCATGATGAGACATTCGGCAAGCCATCGCGCAGAGAAAGGTGGAAATTCACCCCCCTGTTCTCTCCACCTCACCAGCCTTTCCTGCTTCAGCAACCTGACGCGCCAGACCGAGACAAGAAACCACATCTTCTGCGAGTATCCAGCCGCCATGCTTTTCAGCTGCCATTATTCCCGCTTGACCGTGAATCCACACCCCTGCACAAGCAGCCTCCCAGGAGGGCATACCCGCCGCGTACAAGGCGCCAATAACACCGGTCAGTACGTCGCCCGTTCCGGCTGTTGCGAGCGCGGGCGTCGCATGGGTGTTAATGGCCACGCGCCCGTCAGGAGATGCAATGATCGTGTCTTCCCCCTTAAGCACCACGACGACATCCAGCAGACTGGCCGCCTGTTGTGCTGCTTTCAGGCGAGATGGCGCCTTGTCAGGAAAAAGGCGTGCAAACTCGCCAGCATGTGGCGTGATAATGCTTACTCCTTTCAGGCGGGACAAGTCTTCAGAAGCCCAGCTCAGGGCACCGGCATCAGCGATGACCTTTTTCCCGCTGGCAAGCAGCTCTGGCAAAACGCGCCCAGCTTCCTCAGGCAAAAGACCGGGACCACAAATCCAAACCATCCTGCGCGGATCTTTTAAAGACAGACCCAGATCATCATCAATAATCAGACCGGGATCGCCGAGTCTGTAAAAGGGAGCGTCTTCCGGCGATGTCACGATTCTGACCATTCCAGCCCCCGTACGCCGGGCTGACCCAGCGGAAAGGCGCGCAGCACCGGGCATTTCGTGACCGCCCGCCAGACTGACAACACCCCTCTTATATTTGTGATCGCCAGCCTTCTGCGCGGGCAGACACCAAAGACCCGGACCATTATGCCACTGAGTCGGGTGAACGCTGGCCAACGCCTCTGGCGAAGAGCCAATATCCCGACAGACAATCTCGCCACAATAAACTGCACCGGGAGAAAGATAGTGCCCTGCACGAGGCCTGACAAAGCATACACTCATGACACAGGGAGCCACTTTCCCCAGCAACATACCACTTCCCCCCTCAACGCCAGAGGGCAGATCAATAGCCACGATCCGTCTGGCAGCCGCTAGAAAATCTTCCACCTCGGAAGAGAGAGGACGATTCATCCCTGCCCCGAAAAGAGCATCAACAACGAGATCGAAACGTCCAGCTTCCTCAGGGATAAAAGGCACAACAGGTCCTTCCCATTGGGCAAGCATCGTCTGAGCCAGAGGAGAAACAGGCGGATTCTTCAGAAGAGCCACAACTACGGGCCAGCCACACCCTTGGAGGAAACGTGCCAGAACCAGTCCATCTCCTCCATTATTACCAAGGCCGCAGGCCACCAGCACCTTGCAGGGCGCAAATCTCTCCCTGATGACGCGGCCGACCATCGTCCCTGCATTGATCATGAGCTGCTCAATATCAGAAGGCACACTCTGATCCATAATTCGCGTCTCCTCAGGAGAGAGAAGAGCCTGTGGATGAAGAAACGACCCGGAAGAAAATTCTGGGGAAAAGGATAGAGAATGAGACATGAGACAATATTCCCTCTATATAAAGACCCAGTCATTCTAACACTATTTTGAGGTCACTATGTGGATGTCTGTTTTATGGAGTGCCGTGCTGGTCCTCCACCTCCTGAGCATTATTTACTGGGTCGGTGGTGGCATTTTCTCCCTTCAAATGGGACGCATTACCCGTCTGCTTGAACCAACGCAGAAGTCAGCCATTCAGCTTCAGGCCATGACGCGTTATTTCAGGGCCTTGTGCCACGTCGTTCCCGTAGCACTGGTGACAGGAGTGATTCTCTTCATCCATGATGGTGGCGTCGGCATAAGCTGGCCTTATCACGTCATGGCACTCTGCGCTGCCCTGATGGCGATTCTATTCCTTGTGACCTTTTTCGGTCCTTTTCAGAAACTCCGCCGCGCACTCCGTCCCCAGCCTGACCTTTTTACCGCCAGTCACCGCCGTATTCTCTCTATGACTATTCTGGGACTGGTTGCTGCTGCTATGGGAGCAATCGGTCATTTCGCCTGATGAGACGCGCTTTTTGCTCCTGCCATCTACTTGCAAATTAAGTAGATTTAGTGTATTCAGACAGGCCGTAATGAAGTCACGATGAAGTAACTTCTATCACCATAATAACGCATCATTCTGTTCTGGTTGGAATGGTGCGTTTATCAAGAAATATTTTGAGAGTCTTTTGAGCGCAAAAAAATCCTCCACTCCCACGGTAAAACGCCCTCGTCCCTCTTCCACACGCAAAAAGGCGTCTGATACGGAGGTTACAATGGCTCAGGAGGATTCTTTGGAAGCGGAACTTTTACCTGCGGACAAGAAAGATTCTCCCAAAACCCCTTCTTCCCGGAAGAAAAAAACCGTTTCGAACCTTGACGCGACATTACCCATGACGGACGAAAAAACAACGCCCTCTCCCGAGGATGTGACTGAACCTGCTTCCAAGACCCCCAGAAAGCGCACGTCCACAAAAACGGTTTCTGCTAAAACGGCGGGACAGCGCAAAAAAACGTCCTCCGCCCTGAAGGTCGATCCCGATGCGCCGCCCGATCAGCCCATCAGAATTCCGGGCTTTAGTGATGATGACGAAGAGATCGTGCCCGTGAAGGCAGAGTCGGCCAAAAAGCACCGCATGACCAGACAGAAAACAGCAACAAAAAAGGCTGCCGCCAAATCCACTGAAGCGGTCGAGGAACCAGAAATCGAAGCGCAGGACAAGCAGGACAAAACGAAGTCCAAAAAACCTGCGGCAAAACGCAAAACAGTTACCAAAAAGTCTATTGCGGCAAAAACGCATAAAGAAGCTGAAAATGCTTCAGAAGCGCCAGAACTCGCGTCTGACGAATCTCCTTCTGATGAAAAAATTGCTGATCCCGTTACAGAAAGCGCACTCGCTGAAACGGAAAAGGCTCCACGCTTTGACAGTCTCGGTCTTTCCCGCCCTGTTCTGGACGCTATTGAGGAGCTTGGCTACACGACGCCGACTCCCATTCAGGCTCAGGCGATCCCCGAAGTTCTGGCCGGACATGACGTGCTGGGCGTTGCCCAGACAGGAACGGGCAAGACAGCTTCCTTTACCCTGCCCTTGCTTGAAAAGCTTTCCAATTCGCGCGCACGCGCCAGGATGCCGCGCTCGCTGATTCTGGAACCAACACGTGAGCTCGCCTTGCAGGTTGCGGATAATTTCAAGCTCTATGGCAAAAATCTGCGCCTGAACCATGCCCTCCTTATTGGCGGAAACAGCATGAACGAGCAGCGCGACCTGCTCAATCGTGGCGTCGATGTGCTGATTGCCACACCCGGGCGGCTTCTTGACCTCTTTGATCGTGGCGGCCTGCTTCTGATGCAGACGGATCTTCTGGTCATTGATGAAGCAGACCGCATGCTGGATATGGGCTTTATCCCGGATATTGAGCGCATCGTTTCACTGCTGCCCCGTAACCGCCAGACTTTGTTCTTCTCGGCGACCATGGCGCCGGAAATCAAGCGTCTGGCTGATGCATTTCTTACCAATCCCCGGGAAATCACCGTTGCACGGCAATCTTCAGTCGCTACAACGATTACAGAACGCCTCTGTCTTGTTGAACGGGCTGACAAAAAGCGCGCCCTTAAAAAGGCTCTGGAACATGGTGATGTCGAAAATGCAATCATCTTCTGTAATCGCAAGCGCGACGTTGATGAGTTGCAGGCCTATCTCAGCCGAGGCCGTTTTTCAGTCGGGCATCTTCACGGCGACCTGACACAGCCCCTGCGTTTTTCAACTCTGGAAAAATTCCGTTCCGGTGAGCTGAAAGTTCTGGTCTGTTCGGATGTTGCAGCTCGCGGCATTGATATTGATGGGCTGTCCCACGTCTTTAATTACGACCTTCCTTTCAACGCGGAAGATTACGTCCACCGTATCGGCCGCACAGGCCGCGCTGGCAAGGAAGGGCACGCCCTGAGCTTTGCCACACCTGATGAACATAATCTTCTGGAAGCCATTGAAAAGCTGACAGGAAAGGTCATCGACTATATAGCCCTTGACGGGATACCTACCGCTGAATGGCTGGATGAACGGGATCCTTCTTCTGGTTCCTCTTCCGGGGGGCGCTCCAGACGCGGCGGGCAGGCCAAAGATAACAGACGCGATAACGGGAAAAGAGATAACAACTATAAAGGCCGCAACATTAATAGTCAGAAGGATAATGTTCAGGAAAATCGTGAGGCGTCACCTCAGGAAAACCGCACGGACAAATCTTTTGACAGAAGGATTCCCCGCGGGCAGAATCAGCGTAATCTCCTCCCCCCCATGCCTGATACAGACGAGAGTCAGGAAGGATTTGGGAGCGCTGTTCCGGCCTTTATGAATGTGCGCTTTAGTCTGGATTCCAGCCTTCTGTCTGACGGCAAATAAGAGTGGCTCATCTTTCCTCGTGGTACGCTGTTGAGCAGCTTGGCTCATCAGGTGATGGTCTCGTTTTTATCAATGGTCAGCCTCTTTTCATCCCCGGTACACTGCCGGGAGAGGAAGTGCGACTGTCGGGCCGTGACCATGATCTCACCCTTGAGGAAGTCAGGAATATTTCTCCTGACCGTGTTGAGCCTCCCTGTGCACTTTCTGATCAGTGTGGGGGATGTTCCCTTCAGCATATAAATCTGGAAAAGCTCCTTTCATGGAAGCAGGAACGCGTCACACAGGCGCTGCATCATGCAGGTTTTTCCAACATTCCAGAGGCTCACTGCACACAAATAGAGCCTTACTCCCGCAGAAGAATGGATTTTGTCCTTCAGCGCAAGGAAGGCGGCGTCATAGTGGGGCTTCATCAACGCGGGGGCGATCCCGTCGACATGACGGAATGTTCCCTTCTTGATAAACGTCTCTTTTCCCTGCTTCCTGCCCTGCGACTCTGCCTTTCCCATATTGGTGCCCTGACCGGACGGGGCGGACTCCTGATCAATCTGCTGGAAACCGGCCCCGACCTCGTTCTGGAAACAAAGGCTCCCCTATCCGCCACGGATAAAGCCAAGCTGGCCGATTTTGCCCGCGCACAGAATATTCCTCGCATCGCATGGCGTTCTTCGTCCCTTGAAGAGCCTGAAACCATCGTGCAATGGAAGCCGGTTTTTCATCATTTCGGCACGGTCAAGGTCACGCCTCCGCCGGGAGCTTTTATGCAGGCGACGCTCCAGTCCGAACAGATACTGGTTAATGCGGTATTGAATGGGTTACCCTCTCTCAATAAAAAAGATGTGATTGAAGAGCTTTACGCTGGCAATGGCACCTTCTCTTACCCTTTGGGAGAAGCGAATCGCGTGCAGGCCTATGAAGGCCATAAACCGGCTTTCGAAGCCCTGAAAGCGTCTTCTCATGGCACAAAAGTTGCGCCTTTTCACCGTGACCTCAAACGTCAGCCCCTTATTGCTGCTGATCTGAAACACGCCCGAGTCGTCGTTCTGGACCCACCTTTTGCCGGCGCAGGCAGACAGATGGAGTTTCTCGCTCAATCGAACGTGCAGGATGTGATTTATATAAGCTGCAACCCGGCCATGCTGGCCAAGGATCTAAAACCGCTGCAACAAATGGGGTTTGAAATTGTGCGCTATGACCTGGTCGACCAGTTTTTATGGTCTGCCGATTCCGAAACGGTCCTTGCCCTCAGCCGGGATACAAAACGCATCCGGAAGTCCCGGAAGCGCTAGTCGCCAAGCCGATCTTTAAGAATCAGTCTCCGAAAAAAAACACATCACTATGCTTGACTTTAGCCTGATGAAGCGCAATCAATGGGCAGGTCACAGAGGCGCTAGCAACACCTCCATGACCCTAACCACTAACCGAAAGGAAGTTCGGCAATGGCTATCCATGCTGTTAGCACGTTTGCGTGCGCCAAATCCAGCCGCGAGGGGCTGGAAGAAGCAGTAGATCATTTTCATGACATTCTGCTTCCACTTTTTGCAATTTTTTTCCTATTTGTATTTTATCCCATGAGAGTCTTTCGCAGGTTTTGCGTCAGTCTGGTTGACCCTGTAGTTGGTCATATAAGTGTGGTGCCGTGTGTGGGTGAGTTGGCCGGTTACCACCTTAAACCGGACAGAAGCGGCACGAGAGACAAGGCAGGCGATCTCCCTTAAAAAGATGCCATGAGAATGATCGGCCATGAAGGCAGGTGTGCCTGCTCTCATGGTCTGGATGGCGTCTCTTTAGATGATAGATCTAGACAAAAAAGCTTTCGCCGCAGCCACAGCGGCCTTTTTCATTGGGATTGGTAAAGGTAAAGCCTGATTCAAGCTCCTTGACTTCATAATCCATCACGGTGCCGATCAGAAAAAGCGTTGCTTTCCGGTCAATATAAAGACATTGGCCTTTATCCTTGACAATCTCGTCGCCAGGTTGAAGCTCAGTTACGAAATTCATTTCATAGGAATGACCTGAGCAGCCCCGCGTCCCGACCGTAATACGCAGGACTTTCCCTTTCTCCGACCCTTCATAAAGCCTCCCCAGCCGCGCAGCAGCGCGTTCTGTCAAAGTCATAACAGGAGGCAAGGAGCGTTTTTTGGTCTGTTCAGTCATAGCACCCTCAAAAAAGATTCAAGGCCAGACGGGCATCGTCACTCATGCGGCTCATATCCCATGGCGGATCCCAGACAATTTTTACCTCGACTGAAGCCACCTTCGGTGCAGCCAGCACAGCCTTTTTAATCATTTCAGGCAATTCCTGCGCACTGGGGCAGTTCGGCGCGGTCAGTGACATTTCTATATCAACGCGCCCGTCATCATGCAGGTCAATCGCGTAGATCAGCCCCAACTCGTAGATATTAACCGGTATTTCGGGATCATACACCGTCGCAATGGCGGCAATAACCTCATCCTGATCTGGCAACCCTATTTCCTTGGGTTCTGTCTCTCTGGAATGCGCTTCTGGCTCTGCCGCACCGGGGGCAGCTATATCTCCCGGCAATTCAGCACCATTTTGCCGGGCACTGTTCTCCAGGTTGTCTCCCTGATTACCGGCCCCGGAAGCGGGCGTTTCCCTTATGTCCTGCTCGCTCATAATCTCCCCTCACGCCAGAAGAGCGCGGGCTGTTTCAAGTCCCTTGATAAGAGCGCCGATTTCCTCTTCAGTCGTATAAACGGCAAAACTGGCTCTCGCTGTTGCCTTGACGCCCAGCCTGTCCATCAGCGGTTCGGCACAATGCTGGCCGGCACGCACGGCGATTCCTTGCTGGTCCAGCAGGACCGCCAGATCATGCGGGTGAGCACCTTCCATCACAAAAGAGAACACCCCCCCCCGTTCGCGCGGGTTCCCCAGAATGCGCAGGCCCTTGACCTCGCTCAATGAGCGGGACGCGACGTCAACCAGATGCTGCTCATGTTTCAAGATAACATCCCGGCCAATACGTTCGACAAAATCAATTGCCGCTCCGAGACCAATCACTTCCAGAATGGGCGGCGTACCTGCTTCAAAACGATGCGGCACATCGGCATAGCTCGCCCCTGTGAAAGAGACTGATTTGATCATGTCTCCCCCCCCCATGAAAGGCGGCAACTCATTCAGATAGTCATAACGCCCCCACAGCACGCCAATCCCGGTCGGGCCGTAAAGCTTGTGCCCCGTAAAGGCCATATAATCGATATCAAGCTCCTGCACATCGACAGGATAATGCACGATAGACTGAGAGGCATCGAGCAGAAGTCGCGCCCCGTACTGATGAGCGAGTCTGGCCAGTTCTTTCGCCGGCGTGACAGTCCCCAGCACGTTGGACATATGCGTCACAGCCACAAGCGCAATATCCCCCCTGGCCAGCAAAGCCTCATAGGCTTCAAGATCAATATCGCCATGCTCATCAATCGGGGCCACCTCCAGCTCCACACCGCAACGGTCACGCAGCATGAGCCAGGGCACAAGATTGGCATGATGTTCCAGCTCGGAAATCATAATTTTCTGCCCCGGTTTTACCCGGGAACCAAAAGTGTAGGCCAGCAGATTGAAAGCCGCCGTACTATTGGACGTATAAATGACCTCTCTGGCGTCATAGGCATTGATAAAACGTGCAATCTTGTGACGTACATCCTCATAGGCCTCGGTCGCTTTTTCACTCATGGCGTAAAGCCCACGGTGAATATTGGCGTAACAATGATGCACGGATTGCGCAATCGCCTGAAGAACGCATTCCGGCTTCTGGGCAGAAGCCGCGCTATCAAGAAAAACGAACGGCTTGCCGCGTACTGTCTCCGAGAGAATGGGGAATTCCCTGCGAACTGATTCAATCATGGAGATTCATACTCCCGAGCAAATAATCGCGCACTATCGTCTGGTCTCCCAGAAGTTCGAGACTCTCATTCAGAAAGGCCCGGATCAGCATAGCGCGCGCCTGGGCCTCTGCAATACCGCGCGAACGCAGGTAAAAAAGCTGCTCCTCATCCAGCGCCCCAACGGTCGCCCCATGAGAGCAGCGCACATCATCAGCGTAGATCTCAAGTTCAGGCTTGCTGTTCATTTGCGCGGAATCAGAGAGAAGCAGAGCTTGATTCATCTGGTAACCGTCAGTTTTCTGGGCTTTTTGATCAACAAGGATCTTGCCCTGAAAAACGCCTGTCCCTTCCTGATCCATTACGGTCCTGACCGTCTGTCTGGACTGGCAATGAGGCGCAATATGATGGATAAACGATGTCAGATCATGATGGGATTGCCCACTCACAACCTGAATGGCGTTCACATGGGCTATAGCCTGTTCATTCTGAAGGTCCGTCCTGACCTCATGACGGGCAATCTTACCCCCTTGCTGAAGGGTAAAACTTTCATACACAGCCTTTTTCCCGATCATGGCTGACACGAAAGCCAGATGATACGCCTCCAGACTCTCATTTTGCTGTTTGACGTGAGTCAGATGAGCACGATCCGCACATTCAATCTCAAACACCGGATTATTCAGGTACCGACCACGCCCGACACTGACTTCCAGTATAGTCAGCGATGCTTTTACGCCAAGAGAGATTTTATGACGCAAATGAGTCGAAACCCCTTCGCCCTCATTGAGAACAAGCATGACAAGGAGCCCGGCATCCTGCCCATCCGGCACATGCAGCTCAAGGCCCTTCTGCTCCAGAGCCTCATTAAGCATACCGGAAAAAGACGTGGTGTTTACGCCATCTTCAGGTGTCAAATCCGCCTGCAGGATAACGCCTTCTGGCAGGGAACTGCATGAAGGCACAAAACGCCCATTGGCAAACACAACCACCCCCTGTGCCGGAGGCAGTGCAAGCCTTGCAAGCCAGACATCAATCCGCCCTTGGTCCAATGCTGGCGCTGCCTGCCATATCGTTTTGGCCAATCCCCGCAGGGAGGTATAATGCCAGGCCTCGTTCTTGCGGGTCGGGAGGCTGTTTTCTTTCAGAAAGGAAGCGCCATTACCGCCCCTCCCCGAAAAAATATCCTGCAATGATGAGGTTCTTTCCGTCACGCTGCCGCCTCAAGAAAGGCCTTATAACCTTCCTTCTCAAGTTGCAGGGCGATTTCAGGACCGCCACTATGGATAATCCGCCCCATAGCCATCACATGCACTTTGTCAGGCACAATGTAATCCAGAAGGCGCTGGTGATGGGTAATCACAAGGGCGGAAAATTCTGGCCCCCGGAGTGAGTTAACCCCCTCCGCCACGATACGCAGCGCGTCAATATCCAGTCCGCTATCTGTCTCATCCAGAATGGCAAGTGACGGTTTTAGCAGGCGCATCTGAAGGACTTCGTTACGCTTCTTTTCCCCGCCCGAAAAACCAACATTAACGGCACGCTTCAGCATTTCAGGCGACATGGAAAGGTGGCGCATTTCTTCACGTACCAGCTTCAGAAACGCCACGGCATCAAGCTCCGTTTCCTCGCGGGCCTTACGGATGGCATTTACGGCCGTACGAAGAAAATTGGCGTTATTGACTCCCGGTAGCTCAACAGGCGCCTGAAAAGCCAGAAACACCCCAAGAGCAGCGCGTTCTTCCGGCGCCAGAGCCAGAAGATCCTCGCCCTTGAACACGACGCTACCACCTGTAACCTCATAATCCTCGCGCCCGGCCAGAACATAGGAAAGCGTCGACTTCCCGGAACCATTCGGCCCCATAATGGCATGAACCTCACCTTTGGGGACGGAAAGACTCAGCCCTTTCAGGATGGGTTTTGTCCCCTCATCTGCCTCAATCTGCGCCTCAAGATCGCGAATGTCGAGAAAACTGGTCATGAACTACCCTACACTTCCTTCAAGGCTGATTTGCAGTAATTTTTGTGCCTCTACGGCAAATTCCATCGGGAGTTCCTTCAATACTTCCCGGCAGAACCCGTTGACGATCAACCCCACAGCCTCCTCATCCGAAAGCCCTCTGGAGCGGCAATAGAAAAGCTGGTCCTCTGAAATTTTCGAGGTCGTCGCCTCATGCTCGACCCGTGCACTCATATTGCGACTTTCAATATAAGGCACGGTATGCGCCCCACACTGATCGCCAATCAGCAGACTGTCACATTGCGTAAAATTACGCCCATTAGAAGCCTTTGGCTGCATCCTGACCAAACCGCGATAGGTGCTGTCCGACTTCCCGGCTGAAATGGTTTTGGCAATGATGGTCGATTTTGTATCCGGCGCCAGATGGATCATCTTGGTACCCGTATCGGCCTGCTGGTGCTTGTTGGTCACCGCAACAGAGTAAAACTCTCCCACCGATCCCCTGCCTGCCAGAATGCAGGACGGGTATTTCCAGGTAATAGCAGAACCAGTCTCAACCTGCGTCCACGAAATGCGCGAGCGCTCTCCCTGACACAAACCCCGCTTGGTTACAAAATTATAGATACCGCCCTTGCCATTTTCATCGCCGGGATACCAGTTTTGGACAGTCGAATATTTGATTGCCGCATCATCCATCGCTACCAGTTCGACCACAGCGGCATGAAGCTGGTTTTCATCACGCTGGGGTGCCGTACACCCCTCAAGATAGGAAACGTAAGCTCCTTCCTCAGCGATAATCAAAGTGCGCTCAAACTGCCCTGTATTGCGGGCATTGATACGGAAATAGGTCGAAAGCTCCATCGGGCACCGCACGCCCTTGGGAATATAGACAAAAGACCCATCGGTAAAAACAGCAGAATTCAGCGCTGAAAAGAAATTATCACCCACAGGAACAACCCTGCCCAGATATTTCTGTACCAGATCAGGATGCTCAATAATCGCCTCGGAAATCGGGCAGAAAATCACACCCGCTTCCTGTAGCGTTTTCCGGAACGTCGTCGCTACTGAAACACTGTCAAAAACGGCATCAACCGCTACGGGCACCCTGGGCTGCTCCGCGCCCTCAACACCAGCAAGAAGCGCCTGCTCATGCAAGGGAATACCGAGTTTTTCGTAAGTGCGCAGGAGTTCGGGATCAACCTCCTCAAGGCTTTTTGGTCCCGGTTTTTTCCTGGGCTGGGCAAAATAATGGGCGTCCTGATAATCAATGACAGGGTAACGCAATTTGGCCCAGTGCGGCTCTTCCATCGTTTTCCAGAGCGCAAACGCTTTCAGGCGCCAGTCCAGCATCCATTGCGGCTCATTCTTCTTGCTGGAAATAAGCCTGACTATTCCTTCATCAAGACCTTTGGGCGCGATATCCATTTCGATATCGGTCTCAAACCCCCATTCATATGTTGAATGGGCCAGAGTCTCCACTGTCTTTCTTGTTTCCGTCGTGGCCGCCATCCTGCTTCCCTACTTTTCTACCGAGCGCTCATAATACGGCCTTGACCGTCGTTCCGCCACCACAACATGCGGGAGGCAGACGCACAAATTGCGGGTCTCCCATATCAGCAAGACTGACTTTTTCGAGAACCTCCTTAAGACTATCATTGATCCGGTCCCACTGCACGGAAAGACCGCATTTTTCCTCATGCAGGCAAGAATTTCCATCGCAACAGGCCGTCACCATGACAGGACCATCAACCGCCATAATCACGCTGGCCACAGAGACATCACCCAGATCATTAATCAGGCTATAGCCTCCACGCGCCCCACGCGAGGACCGGACGATCTTATGGGCTGCCAAAGTCTTGAGGAGTTTTGCAACCGTCGGTTCAGGTATGCCGGTTTCCACTGCCAAAGACGACGCCGTCGTCAAGCCATCCATCCGTCCCAGTTTGACAAGGATAAAAATCGCATAATCCGCAAGTTTTGATAATCTAAGCACTCTGTTCTCTGAAATATGGGCAGACTCTAAAATGGAACTGATTTGGTCCTTATTAAAAAATGTGTCATATACTACGCTTAGTCAAGGGCCGGGTAGCCCCAAAAAAAGCATACTCCACAAAAGCAGCACCTGCTTCATAAACGACCAATCAAACTCAGGAAAAACTCCAGCACTGCTCCGATAAGGCAGCCGACTACGGTGCCGTTAATGCGAATAAAGGCCAAGTCCTTCCCCACACCTTTTTCAAGCTTTTCTGACAGGGTGGCTCCGTCCCAATTTTTCACCACTTTCGGAATAAGTTCGGCAATTTCCTTACGGATGCGCGGCAGCAACCCTAAAATGACAGCCTCTATGGTGCTGTTAAGTTTTGAACTCAGTCCTTCCTGCGTTTTGAGAGCCATAATCATCTGGCGCAGAAGGGCATCAAAAGATTGGGCGCTCCAGCCATCTTCCTTCATGCTGTCTTCTTCCACCATTTCACGGAGCCTGACCCACAAACTCCCCGCCCACAAACGGAGACTTTCATGAGTAAAGAAACGCCTCAACCGCCTGATAGCCTGTTCTGTCCTGACAGGATCCTGTTCTATCTCGTCAAGCTCGTTTCTGACCCAGGCGGTAAAGCCCTGTCTAAGCTCGGAATCCATCGGGTCAATACGTTCCAGCTCAAGTTTGAGCGCCTGAAGGACCTGATTGGCCACTGACGGGCCAATAGCCCAGCCAATCAGCCTCCCGCCCTGCTCCCTGACCCTTGATTCAACGAAATGACGCAAGTCAGCCTCTTTCGTCATGACCATGCCGCGGAACTGGGACAGCAGAAACGAAAAGACCTCCTGATGAACATCATTTTTCACCATGGCCTGACAGATGCGCAATAAAAGGGGAGCTATGTCCTCTCTCTTGACAAAAACATCCAGAACACGCGCCAGAAAATTAGCTCCGCGCCCGTCGCTCAGGCTTTCCAGAAGACCGGGTATGCTGATTCTCAACTGCTGGGAAACAGAATTGAAATTTTCCGGCCTATCAAGCGTCTCCGCCAGTGTTCTGGCAAAGTCAAAACGCTCCAGAACAGCAGCAACATCCTCATCTGAAAAGAAATGATCAGCCACAAAACGACCCAGCGTAATACCCAGCTGTTCCTTCTTGCGCGGCAGGATCGCCGTATGGGGAATGGGAAGCCCCAGAGGGTGGCGAAAAAGCGCTGTCACCGCAAACCAGTCGGCAATGCCGCCTACAACACCGGCCCTGCTGCCAGCCTGTATGACATCCAGCATCAGACTGGACCCGTAAAGACGTTGCCAAAGAGGCAGGCTTGCCGTTACCGCCACAGCCCCCATGCCAACAAGCAGCGACGTCGCCCAGGCTGAAAGAGAGTGTTTATGCGTCTCTTCCTGTCTTGATTCAGGCGCTTTATTCATTGCTCTTCCCGCACTGGTAACATCTGCTCTCCTGCCTTGCCGACAAAGGGTAATTTTATTTTTACCACTGGCATTACAAGCCACGTTTCAGTAATGATTACGCAGCATTCCGTCTGTCCATCATCAACCCTGACCGGGATAAAGCCTTATGACCGCTCGCCTTGCCGTGCCTGAAGTAAACGCTGCCGAACTGCTCCATATCCTCCAGACCATGCTGGAAAAACAGGATCACACATTGGCAGATCTGACGACAGCTCTCGCAAGGGAAACTACTTCAGAAAAAGGCTTTGATCTCCTTGAAGAAATGGTCCTTATCCTGCGGGACCGCAACTTTATGACACGCGCCAAGGCCCTGAAAGATTACGTGGAATTACCTGATTCTGCAACGGAGGCCAAGCTCGAAGAGTGTCTCGCCCTGATTGCTGCACGCCTTGTGGCCCTTGCTCCCACTCCAGAAGCGCTTGCCATTCCGTCCATGGCCGGAGTGTTTACAGCTCACCCGACCTTTGCGCTCGATAATCACGTCTATGACCTTCTGGCCCAATGTGCTGAAGGAACTGTCCAGACACTGGAAACTCTCGTAACACATCGCCGCGCAGCACCCCCCACTCTGGAAGAGGAACAGAAACTGGCCATGACGGCCATCAGGCGCGGGCGGGACGCTTTGGACAAGCTTAACGCACATATTTTCCACGAAGCCGAAAAGAAATGGGGCGATAACGCCTCGTTCAGCCCCGCACCTATTTTGCTGGCAAGCTGGGTTGGATTCGATACAGACGGACGCAATGACATTAACTGGCATGATACATTCCGTATCCGCCTTGAACTGAAGATTGCACAGTTAACGCGGCTTCAGACAGGGCTGGACGGTCTTTCCCTGAGCGAAACCCCTTTGGGAAAAAGAGTGACACAAGCCCTTGAGGCAACCATCAGGCAACATGATCTCTGCCCCGCCAACTCACAGGGACAACAACCTGATCCGCGTCAGACAGCAGAGTTCTCTCAGGAACTGCTCGCTCTGGAAAAAGGCACCATCCTCCGCGCTGATGAGCTGATTCCCCTGTTTGCACAGGCCAGAGCTGGCCTTTCAGCAGGGCATCGACGGGCTCTGGATGTCATACGCACGGGCTTTATGGCGCATGGACTGGGAATTTCACATATCCACACCCGCCTTAACGCCGCACAGATCTATAATATCGCCCGTACGCGCCTCGGGCTGACGGACGACCCCACCCTGCCTGCCCATCGCCGCGTATTGCTTTCACGCATTGATCAGGCCATGGACGAGCTTGAGCCTCTTTCCGTAAGCTTTGGCAGCTTGCTGATCGAGCCCAGCGCAGCAGCACGCCTGATGATGACCATGGCGCAGATTCTCAAGCATATTGATGCTGGCACGCCTATCCGTTTCCTGATTGCCGAAACGGAAAGTGGCTATACGCTTCTGGCGACATTATGGCTGGCCCGTCTCTTCGGGATCAGGGATGACCAGATTGAAATTTCACCGCTTTTCGAGACGGAAAGCGCACTTGAAAATGGCGAAACCATTCTGCGCGAAGCCATGCGCTCCAGACATTGGCGCAATTATCTGAAAGCCAATGGCCGCCTCTCTTTGCAATTTGGCTATTCTGACTCCGGCCGTTATGTCGGCCAGCTTGCCGCAGGAACATTGGTTGAAAGACTGCGCCTGAAAGCCATTGCCCTCCTCAAGGAATATGATCTTGGACATGTAGCCCTGACCATGTTCGATACGCATGGCGAGAGCATAGGTCGCGGGGCCCATCCTTTCAGCTTTCGGAAGCGCCTGAACTATTTCTCGCCACCCCGAACCTACAAGGCACTGCATGAAGCCAATCTGCCTTGCCGGTTTGAAACAGCCTTTCAGGGTGCTGACGGCTATACGCTCTTCGGGACAGACGCTTTGGCTACCTCGACCATTGCCATCATGGCCGAGCAGATTGCTGCCCACCTCGACCCCGCATCCCTTACTGAAGAGCTGGACCCGCTCTATCACCATCCCAACTTCCATCAGGATTTCTTTGGCACAATTGCTCTCAAAATGGGTGATCTGGTCAATAACCCCGGCTATACAGCACTTCTGAGCGCCTTTGGTCTGTCATTGATTGACAAGACAGGCTCCCGTCCTTCTGCCCGCCAAAGCGACACAGCCCGCGTGTCGCGCATTACGCACCCAAGCCAGATCAGGGCCATTCCCAATAATGCCATCCTGCAACAACTTGGCTGGTGGGCCAATATCCTGCATGGCCTTGGCACGGCGGTAAATCGTAATCAGGAAACCTTCGAGCAGTTAAGGAAGGATTCCCCGCGCTTCAGGCAGTTAATGGATTTTGCCTCGCAAGCACTGGCCCATTCTGACATTGATATATTGCGCGAGACCATCCATTTCCTCGACCCTGGCACATGGCTTGACCGCGCTGCCGAAAGCGAGACGGATGATGTAAGGACGCGTTTCATCCAGATTGCCCAGGGGCTTGAAGATCTGGAATTCTGGAAAAGCGCACCCGCCATGTTCCGCAACATACAGCGTGAGCATATTGACCTTCTCTCCGTCTGGCCGGAAGCGCCGCGTATGGCGACTGAGGAAAAGCTTCTCCACGCCATACGCTTCGCCCTTATTGAGCGAATCTGGCTTCTCTCAACGCAGATTCCTTATTTCGGTCCACGTGGTTCCTTGACCAGAGAGGCAATCACCACACTTATCCTGTGCCTGAATGTGCCCAGAGCCCTAAGACTGCTTGATGACCTCTTCCCCGTCACAGCGCCCAGCATTGCTGATCTGGATTTCGGGGAAGAGGGAGATGCCGCCATCGCACAGGGCTTTGCACGCGAGCATGAAAATATCTTCCAGCCCTTGCAGAAATGCTTCGATCTTCTGCGCGAAGTCGGCGTTGCGATCATGCACGCCAATCATTCTTTCGGGTAGAATAATCTTCCGATTCCCCGGTCAGCCACCGGGGGAGATTTTTTTACAGGAAATACCAGGCGGCCAGGTAAATCCCCATTCCGGCGATGACCGTCAGGAACAGGCTGCGGCTGATAAAACAAACGATAAAGGAAATAATCGTGGCGGACACCATAGTGAGGGCGTCCGTCCGGTTTTGTAGATGATGGCTGACTTCGCTGGCAATAATGGCCGCGATAATGGTTGAGGGAATAAAACTCAGCCAGTTTTGCACCAGAGGCGGGAAATTTCTGTTGGCCAGAGTGAGAATAGGCACAGCCCGCAACAGAAAACTCACAAGGCTACAGATCATAATGACCGTCAAAAGATGGGAACTCACAGGACCGCACTCCCCTGCACGCGTTTCGTAAAGAAAGCTGTCACAAGGCTTGTCGCACCCAAAGTCGCCAGCAGGAGAGACACATTGGCATTAACGAAAAGAAGCCCCAGAGAAAAAAGCGCACAGGACAGAATGACTGCCAGAATCTCATATTTCTTGTAGGAACTGCCAAAATAATTAAGCGTCAGGAGACCAATAAACATGGCAGTCAGGCTGAACATCAGCCCTTGCGAGAACTGGACAGGAATCAACCGGGCAAAAAGACACCCTACGAAATTGGCGATCACCCAGTTAAGATAGGCGGAAAGATTCAACCCGAAAAACCACCAGAAACCAAGCACCCCCTTTTCCCGGGCCTGTTGCACGGCCACGCCGAATGTCTCATCTGTCAATAACGCACCATGGATAAAACGCTCCCATAAGAGTGTTCCCTTGAAGAAACGGGCCAGATAGGAACTCATCAGCACGTAGCGCACGTTAATCAGAAAAACGCCTGTCACAATCGCCAGCGTTTCAGCTCCGGCCAGCCAAAGCGAATAAAAGAGGAAATGCGCTCCCCCGGCATAGAGAAAAACCGTCAGCGCCATTTCTGCCGAAAGACTGAAACCGCTGATAATGCCAATAGCGCCACAGGCAAAACCAATGCACCAATACCCCAGAATGGTCGGCGCGCACGCAATCACACCGTTTTTAAAAGCCGTGAGAGGGAGAACCGTTCCTTCCGGCGCAGACATTACGATAAAATCCTTTTAACAAACTATTGAGAATTATAGAGCACTCTGCTTCTACACCTATAAAGGTCTGACCGAAATCACTCACCGGCAATATTGCTACGATGATCTGATAACAGGCAAGTGATTTACGTGATGAAGCATGAACCCTGATTAAACCCATGATGCCGAGGCAACAGCAGACTCATTAAAAGCATGGTCGCTCACCGTCTATATCCGCATTTGTGCCAAGCTTCAGGGAGGACTATAAACCCGTAATGGCTATATTAGCTTTATCCCAAATCGGTTCAGTAACAGTGCCCAGATTATAAAACCAAAAATAGTTATGATACAACTCACCAGCAATGTAGGCCCAAATCCTAAATTCTGATATAATAAAGGGAATAATAAAAACATAGGAAGCGTAGGAACTACATAAAGAAAAGTATACCATGCATGATTTGCAATTTTTAACTCGCTTTGTCCTTCAATTTTCATCCAGATCAACACCATGATCGTCACTAAAGGTAATGCAGCAATCAGACCGCCGAGACGGTCACTGCGCTTTGCGACTTCAGAAATCAGGACCACTATTCCCGCTGTAATGATATATTTTACAGTCAGCCACAGCATTCTATATCTCCTGACACATCCTGTTTGGCAGAAAAACAATCATCCTTGAGCAGAAATTTTGACCGTGAAAAGCACTCGAAATTTTCTGGTTTATGTCTTTTATCTTCCGAGAGCCAACTCTCTTTACATATTATACTGACGGAAAAATTTATTTCGGGAACGCCCCTCCAGAATGCCTGCAAAGAAGCGCCTTTGGCGTCATGATCTTCTGTGCCGTGTAAATGCCTTTATGACCGGAACAGAGATAGGCGAGCCAGCAGCCCAGAGCGTAATAAATCAGCCCAGCACTGCCGAAAAGTTCCACCCCCATAAAAGTACAGGCCAGCGGGGTATTGGCCGCTGCGGCGAAGACGGAAATGAAACCGACAGCGGCCAGAAGCTCTGGCGGCACGCCAAGAAGGGGAGCCAGCGCATTCCCCAAGGCTGCCCCTATGAAAAAGAGCGGCGTAACCTCTCCTCCTTTAAAGCCGCTGGCCAGAGCCAGAACTGTAAAAAGCATTTTGAGCGCCCAGGCCCAGTCATAATGATGTGTCGAAAAAAACGTCACCAGTGACGCCCCGGCTGGCTCCGGCGGAATAATCCCCAATCCCAGATAATCACGCGTTCCCAGAAGCCAGACGAGCAGGATAGTTGCCACACCGCCCATGAAAGGGCGCAGCCAGAAAGAAGGGAAGAGACGCTTTAAAACAGGCGTCAGGCGATGCACGCTTTCAGCAAAAAAACGACTTATAAGGCCAAAGACAATAGACGCCAGACAAATCTTGACCATAAGCGCGGCATTGACTGCGTAATAGCCCCCTGTATGCAGCCCCATATCATCAAACATGACATGATAGACTGTATGGTGAATACCCCATTTCTGGCACACCCAGTCCGCCATGATGGAAGCCAGAAGGCTGGGGAAAAGGGCGCTATAATCCAGCCGACCAATGGCCAGAACTTCCAGCGCAAAAACAGCTCCTGCTATTGGCGTGCCGAAAACCGCGCCAAACCCTGCGGCCAGACCGGCAATAAGGTAAAGACGTTGCAGCTCGGGCGTCAGTCTGAAAAGGCGCGCCAGCGAACTGGCAATGGCGCCGCCAATCTGAAGGGCTGTACCCTCCCTCCCGACAGAAGCACCGCAGAGATGGCTGCTGACTGTGCCAATAAAAACAAGCGGTGCCATACGCAGGGGCACGCCTTTGTCAGGCTTGTGAATCTCCTCAAGCAGAAGATTATTTCCACGCTCTGACGCACCACCCCATTTAGCATAAAGCAGACCAATGACGGCCCCTGTAGCGGGAAGACAATAAAGAAGGAAAGGATAGACAAGACGCAGATGTGTCACCTCCTCCAGACACCAGAGGAAAAGAGCGCAAAAACTGCCCACCAAAGCCGAAAGACAGATAAGAGCACAAACCCACAGAGCCAGATTTTTAAACCCGATATCCCGCAGATGCAGCACTGAAAACCTGAATTTTAATGAAGACATGATCCCTCCCGCTCGGCATTGACGCGTAACGTTCATCAGGAATCATCAGCCCTTCTCGCTAAAAACAGAAAAGGCGGTTCGGCATAAAGCCCGGCGGAAATCCATCACCGTAGAGATAATAGAGCCGATTCCCTTTCTGGAATCAAGCCCCTGTCACAAAGACGCCATCCAGACCATGAGAGCAGGCACACCTGCCTTCATGGCCGATCATTCTCATGGCATCTTTTTAAAGGAGAGCGCCTGCCTTGTCTCTCGTGCCGCCTCTGTCCGGTTTAAGGTGGTAACCGGCCAACTCACCCACACACGGCACCACACTTATATGACCAACTACAGGGTCAACCAGACTGACGCAAAACCTGCGAAAGACTCTCATGGGATAAAATACAAATAGGAAAAAAATTGCAAAAAGTGGAAGCAGAATGTCATGAAAATGATCTACTGCTTCTTCCAGCCCCTCGCGGCTGGATTTGGCGCACGCAAACGTGCTAACAGCATGGATAGCCATTGCCGAACTTCCTTTCGGTTAGTGGTTAGGGTCATGGGGATGCGCTAACATCTCTATGACCTGCCCTATTGATCGCGCTTCAATAGGGATAAGTCAAGCGGCTTTTCAGTCCATCCCGCCCGACAGCGTGCTTTCTTTGCCAAAAGCCCCGAATTTTGCCCGCATGGCACCATCTTTATCGAATTTTGAATATAATATCAGGCGATAAAAGCACCTCACTCTTTAGGCCCAGGCCTTATTAATTTTGAGTCTTTTAAAGATGTGATTACAGCCGCCAGTGATTTTAGGAAAGCTGAAGTTCGGTTGTTTCTGAATTTTACAGCTACAGATGACAGGCAATCACATTTTTAGAATAAATTATCAAAATAATGTAAAAGACCCTTGAAATATATGTTTTGATATGACACATTTTTCATGTCATTTAGTCACTTTGTGACTCATTATAGTAATGACACTCTATCTGAAACAGTTACAGGATATCCATAAAATGGAAACTGTGTCTATTCTTGATAAAATTAACCAGACAATAAAATCCCTGATTTCTCCTTGTTCCGAGAAATTCTATAAAAATCTCGTGACAGGTAAAATAAAGCTCTCTTTCCCGTATCCGATTATAGAGGCGGTTAGGACACATAAGACGTAAAACTTTCAGGTACATTATAATAAAACTCCTGAAGATTATATCCTTATTCACGTTATGTTCTAACAGAAACATAAAGAGAGTATCATGCATTGTTATTTTCTTAGAATACTTCCCAAAGCCCGTAATATGGTGGGTTATGTATCAAAGGCCATGGAGAAGGAACTGGCCGAGCAGGATGAAGCTGAAACACTGATTTACACCAGCTATTACGATATTGACCCTGACAATTTTGATTTTCTGCCCACGGGTAATCCTTATGGCCGTTATGATTCCGGGGCGCTGGATATTGAATTCAAGGTTGATCAAGTCTCGCTGGATAATTACACGCTGGCTTCCATTACAATTTATGGCGTCGAGAGTTACGTACTGAATATGGCTGACAGCATGGAAGGTCGCGTCGTGGAACTGCGTGCAGGATTGGGGAAAGGTTATTCTATCTGTAATCCGGCCCTCTATGGCCAAATTCTTTATGGAACGGTGGTGACAGGTGCGGCGAGCTGGACAGGACCGGACCGGATACGTCTCTGACGCTCTACGTAAAACCGCACGTAGCTGAAAGTGACAAGGAAGATGTTGATCTTAATAAAAAAGAGTCACGATAGCGAATGACCAGAAGAAAAAGACTGGGACGTCACCTATTCGGTTCAGCCTTTTATTCCTCCCGATCTCAGCAAGAATACCGATCAAAAAAGCGCCTGAAACTTATAGATCTCCGGCCCCTCAAGGACTAGAACGGCCGGAAATAACACAAGTCATAGATAATTCTCTTGGACGAGGAACATTATGAAACATAAATTTTTGCTTCTGGGAACGATGTTAGTAGCGTCTGGTGTTTTCGTTCAGCCTTCATGTGCACAATTGATTAGTTATCCAGGTTCGTCTGGATTCGTTAATACAGCTACCGGTAAGCCCTCACCGGACCAAGACAAAGACTACGACGAAAGGATAACGAGGAGTCTAAATGAGAGTTCTTCCCCTTGGGAACCGATCTTTGCCAATGGCCGTCAGGTGGGGCGTATTGACCAGCATGGCGAGGTTTATAATGAATCGGGTGATTCCGTAGGTCTTATTGACCCCAAGGATGGCACCATCATCTATAATGGCCGCCGCGCAGGACATGTTGATGCCAATGGTGACATCCATGGTGAACATGGCGATATCGTCGCCAGCAGCGGCTCCAACGGCAATATCATCATTAATGGCCGTCAGGCTGGCCGCGTGGACAGTCAAGGCAGCGTCTATGACAGCTCCGGCAACAACATAGGCCAAGTCCCCGCCGGCAGCAACGCCGTAGGCGCCCTCATGCTCCTCCAGAACCAGAATAAATAATAATCCTCCCTTTCCTATAATATAACACGACTAAAACAACCCCGGACAACACACTCCGGGGTTGTTCTTATAGGCAGCAGAGAGTGGCAAGCTTATTTCTTTATCATAATAATTCACGATATCTTTTATTCTTCCTGATCTCAGCAAAGGTAGAAATAAACGAGCCGTTAACATTATAGATCACCGGATATTCAAGGATTAAAATGGCCGGAGATAATGCAAGTCATAGATAATTCTCTTTGAGGAAAAAATTATGAAACGTAAATTTTTGCTGCTGGGCACAATGCTTCTAACATCAGCAAGCTCCGTGCAGTCTTCTTATGCACAATGGGTTATGTATCCGGGTTCTTCAGAGGCCGTCAGTACAGCTACTGGAAAGCCGGATATGGGGATAGGTACGAAATATTATCATCCCGAGGACCACCCACAACAAGCCGACACCTACCCCCATTGGGAACCGATCTTTGCCAATGGTCGTCAGGTGGGACGAATTGACCAGCATGGCGAGGTTTATAATGAATCGGGTGATTCCGTAGGTCTTATTGACCCCAAGGACGGCACCATCATCTATAATGGCCGCCGCGCAGGACATGTTGATGCTAATGGCGACATTCATGGTGAACATGGCGATATCGTCGCCAGCAGCGGCTCCAACGGCAATGTCATCATTAATGGTCGTCAGGCCGGTCGCGTGGACAGTCAAGGCAGCGTCTATGATAGCTCCGGCAGCGCCATAGGACAGGTCCCCGCCGGCAACAACGCCGCCGGTGCCCTCATGCTCCTTCAGAACCAGAATAAATAATAATCCTCTCTTTCCTATAATATAACACGATCAAACTGACCCCGGACAACACACTCCGGGGTTGTTTCATAGGTGCCCCATACCTTCCTAATAATTTTCATACGGAGACGTAGAACATCATGAAACATAAATTTTTTCTTTTGGGAGCTGCAATCCTAGTCTCTGGTAGCTTTATACAGACGTCTTATGCTCAATTCATTAGATATCCCGGTTCCTCGCAAACGATAGACTTGTCGACTGGGAAACCTAGAACGGATCTAGACAAGGACTACGACGAAAGGATGACGAGGAGTCTAAATGAGAGTTCTTCCCCTTGGGAACCGATCTTTGTCAATGGTGATCAGGCGGGCCGAATTGACCAGCATGGTGAGGTTTTTGACAATGGTGGCCGCTCACTGGGGATTGTCGATCCGAAGAATGGCACGTTCATCTATAATAACGGACAGGTTGGCCGTATTGATTCCGGCGGGGACGTCCATGATAACAGTGGCAAGATAATCGCCAGTACTGGCTCCGGCGGTAATGTCATTATTAATGGCGATCAGGCTGGCAGTGTGGACAGCCAAGGCACCGTACACGACAATTCCGGCCGCGTCATAGGCCAGGTCCCCGCCGGTAGCAACGCCGTAGGCGCCCTTATGATCCTCCAGAACCAGAATAAATAATAATTCTCCCTTTCCTATAATATAACACGACCAAACCAACCCCGGACACGCATCCCGGGGTTGTTCTTATAGGCAGCAGAGAGTGGCAAGCTTATTTCTTTATCATAAGAGTTCACGATATCTTTTATTCTTCCTGATCTCAGCAAAGACAGCAATAAACGAGCCGTTAACATTATAGATCTCTGGCTATTCAAGGATTAAAATGGCCGGAGATAATGCAAGTCATAGATAATTCTCTTTGAGGAGAAAATTATGAAACACAGATTTTTACTCTTGGGAGCTGTAATCCTGGTCTCTGGTAGCCCTGTATCGCCTTCTTATGCACAATGGGTTAGTTACCCAGGCTCTTCAGAAGTAGTGAGGGAAGCAACCGGCAAACCAGCAGATGATATGGGGACGAAAAATTATCGTCCCGAGAGCCATCCCCCTGAAGCCAGCACCTACCCCCATTGGGATCCGATCATTATCAATGGGGATCAGGCGGGACGGATTGACCAGAATGGTGAGGTTTATAACCGTTCGGGTGATTCCGTTGGGATTGTTGACCCGAAGAATGGCACGTTCATCTATAATAACGGGATGGTTGGCCGTATTGATTCTGGTGGGGATATCCATGATAGCAGCGGCCGTATCATCGCCAGCACTGGCTCCAGTGGCAATGTCATTATTAATGGCGATCAAGCTGGCCGCGTGGACAGTCAAGGCACTGTATATGACAGCTCCGGCAGCGCCATAGGCCAGGTCCCCGCCGGTAGCAACGCCGTAGGCGCCCTCATGCTCCTTCAGAACCAGAATAAATAATAATCCTCTCTCCCCTATAATATAACACGACCAAACCAACCCCGGACAACACATCCCGGGGTTGTCCTATAATAGATCAATTTCCACTTAAATAATTTTCATAGGGAGAACATTATGAAACACAGATTTATTATTCTTGTAACGATGTCTGTATCATCTTTTACTTTCATATGACCCTCTTATAAAAAATTAATTAGTTACATTCCCTATTACTTATTTAAGATGAAAGAGGCAGCGATGTGAATTGCAGCCATAAAGATAGGGGCTATCTGGTTACAATGCGTCGCCAGTCCTTAAAGTTTGCCAAACATGTTTTCAACATGATGGCGTGCCTTAAAATGCGCTGCGTCAATCATAAGTCGTCCAGAAGATCCTGCCTGTTCCACCAAAGCCGTAAATATCCTGTCAAAACGCCGCGTAGGTTCCAGCGAAAAAAGCAATTATACAGCGTCTTGTGGGGACCATACTCTTTAGGCGCATCCTTCCACTGAAGGTCATTGCGGATCCCATAAATAATCCCACTCAGAACATGACGGTCATCTACGCGCGGAACGCCATGAGCTAATGGGAAATAAAGGAGTATCCGCTCATCTGGCTTTCCATCCTCAAACTGTAGAATCGGCCTTAAAAAAAGACCCCCTGCCATTACTGGCAGGGGGTCCATAAGAGCGCTCTTTTGTAAAAGAGTTAGTTGCGTGCCGCCATGATCTCTTCAGCCACGTTACGAGGCACGGGATCATAATGGTGGAACTGCATGGTAAAGGATGCACGACCCTTTGTTGCAGAACGCAGATGGGAAATGTAACCAAACATTTCTTTCAAAGGCACCTGAGCGCGAATCAAAACGGTCGAACCGGCTGTTTCCTGATTCTGGATAATGCCGCGACGACGGTTAAGATCGCCCACAACGTCACCAACATGGTCGTTTGGTGTGGTGATTTCCACATCCATGATCGGCTCAAGAATAACCGGACCGGCTTTCTTCATACCTTCACGGAAGCAGGCCTTGGCAGCGATTTCGAAGGCCAGTGCTGATGAGTCAACATCATGATATTTACCGTCAAGGAGAGTAAATTTGAAGTCAACCGTTTCAAAGCCAGCCAGAACACCAGTGGAAGCCTGATTGCGGATACCTTTTTCGACAGCCGGGATATATTCCTTGGGAACAGCACCACCGACGATCTTGTTCTCAAAGATGATCTCGTCTTTCTTGCCGGAAGGCTCGAACTTGATCGTCACTTCAGCGAACTGACCCGAACCACCAGACTGCTTCTTGTGGGTATAAGTCTCTGTATGTTCCTGAGTGATGGTCTCGCGATAAGCCACCTGAGGCGCACCAACATCGGCATCCACGCCATATTCGCGGCGCAGACGGTCAATGATAATGTCGAGATGCAGCTCGCCCATACCGGAAAGGATGGTCTGGCCTGTTTCCTGATCCGTGCGGAGATGCAAGGAAGGATCTTCGGCAGCCAGCTTCTGGAGTGCCAAAGTCATTTTCTCAACAGCGTCTTTTGTCTTCGGCTCAACAGAGATGTCGATAACAGGCACAGGGAACTGCATACGTTCCAACACAACCGGATCAGACGGATCAGCCAGCGTGTCGCCTGTCACCGTGTCTTTCAGACCAACGAAAGCGGCAATATCGCCAGCGGCAACGGATTTCACTTCCTGACGCTTGTCAGCGTGCATCTGGAACATGCGGCCGACACGCTCTTTCGTGCCATTCGTCGTGTTCAGAACAGTATCGCCTGAATTCAGCACGCCACGATAGACGCGCACGAAGGTCAGCGTGCCATATTTATCGGAAATGATCTTGAAGGCCAGACCAGCGAACTTGCCTTCCGGGTCCACCGGAATGATGGGCAGGAAGTTTTCATCCACATCCTCATCTTCAGGTGGTGCAATACGGATGCCCTCAACTTCATCAGGAGCGGGAAGATAGTCAATAACCGCATCAAGCAGAGGCTGAACGCCCTTGTTCTTGAAGGCTGTTCCGCACAAAACGGGACGGAATTCACCAGAGATGGTACCCTTCTTGATGCAGCGTTTCAGTGTCGCAACATCAACATCGCCCTTCTCGAAATATTCTTCCATGGCTTTTTCATCCACGGAAAGAGCAATATCAAGGAGGTTCTGACGAGCTTCAGCCGCACGCTCCTGAAGCTCGGCCGGAATTTCCTCATAATGGAATTTCGCGCCCAGCTCACCGCCTTCCCAAATAATGGCGCGCATTTCGACGAGGTCAACAACCCCTTCGAAATTGTCTTCAGCACCGATAGGAAGCTGAAGAGGAACGGCAACAATGTCCAATTTCTCTTTCAGAGTATCGAAAGCGTAGTAGAAGTCAGCGCCCGTACGATCAAGCTTGTTGATAAAGATGATGCGGGGGACATTATAGCGGTCAGCCAGACGCCAGTTCGTTTCAGACTGGGGCTGCACACCGGCCACGCCTTCAATCACGAAAATCGCCCCGTCGAGCACACGCAGGGAACGATTGACTTCAATATTGAAGTCAATATGGCCAGGAGTGTCGATGATATTGATGCGGTGATCATTCCACACGCATGTTACCGCCGCAGAGGTGATGGTAATACCACGCTCACGTTCCTGAGCCATATAGTCGGTCGTGGTGTTGCCATCATGCACTTCACCGATACGATGGGACATGCCGGTATAGTACAGAATACGCTCTGTCGTTGTTGTCTTGCCGGCATCAATATGCGCGGTAATACCAATATTACGGATCTTCGAGAGAGCGGACTTCGCGCCCTGGACGGTATCGTCGGTCACGGGGATCTCCAAAATGCAAGGAAAGGCGTCCCAGCCTTAACTGAAACACCCTTGTAAACCCTGTTATTAAATCACTTGAAACTCAATTCCCCCGGCAGGGATTGTCCGGGAGACCAGCCTGCCATGACAGGAAACTGAAGAGTTTTTCTCAGAGAGTTCAGGAAGCAGCCTTGCGTTCCTGAGCTTTCAGAATACGGCGCTTGACCACCAGCGCTTCGGGAGGAAGCTTGCGGTCAGACGTGCCGAGAAGGAAAGAATCCAGCCCGCCATTATGCTCAATCGTGCGCAGACCATTCGTGGTGACGCGCATACGCACTGGCTCCCCGAGAATATCGGAAAGAAGTGTCGTCTCCTGAAGGTTAGGAAGAAAACGACGACGGGTTTTGTTATTGGCATGGCTGACGTTGTTGCCCGTCAGCACTCCTTTGCCCGTGACATGGCAACGGCGAGACATAGAATTTCCTCGGTGCTGTGAAACGCAGGGCCAGAAACCCGACGTATTCCTAAAATCAATATCTGGCGGCTTATGGCTCAGATCAGCCCGAAGGTCAAGCCCTTTCATGGCCTTGAGGAAGCAAAACCGCATCCTGTCCGTGCGAAAAGCCCCTCAAAAGGCTCCTCACACACTCCCGGCGCTCACGACCTCATGGCTGGACTCTTGGCTGGATTGGGCCTCCCATAATCCCCTATAGAGCCCGCCTCTTGCCAAAAGCTCGCCATGCGTGCCCTGCTCCTTTATCTCCCCTTTGTCCAGCACAATGATCTGGTCAGCATCCTGTATCGTGGAAAGACGGTGAGCGATGATAAAGGTCGTACGCTGCACGGAAAGGGATTTCAGCTCTTGCTGGATGGCAAGCTCCGTTCTCGTATCCAGTGCACTGCTGGCTTCATCCAGAATGAGAAAGCGCGGGTCCCGCAAAATAACCCGGGCAATGGCCACACGCTGCTTTTCCCCCCCGGAGAGCTTGACCCCTCTCTCTCCCACGATCGTCTCATATCCATCAGGAAGTGCGTTGATAAACCGGTCAATATGCGCCTTGCGGGCAGCATCCCTGATCTCCTCATCCGTAGCGCCAATCCGCCCGAAGGCAATATTTTCGCCAATGGAACTGTTAAAAAGCGGTGTGTCCTGCGGTACAATGCCCATCAGCTTATGAAGGTTAGCCAGAGCCAGCTCCCGGCAATCAACCCCATCATAGGTAATAACGCCTTCAGTAGGGTCATAGGCACGCGATAAAAGCCGTCCCAATGTGGATTTGCCCGACCCTGTATGACCAACAACAGCCACTGTCTTCCCTGCTGGAATATCAAAACTGATATTTTTCAAAATCAGTCTGTCTCCATTATAGGCGAAACTGAGATCACGGCATTGAACCGCTATTCCGCCTGCCTCGCTGAAAGATACCGGCAGGGTACGTGGTTCTGCGCTCTCGATAATTTCAGGCTTCAAAGCCATGAGTTCGAGATAATTTTCCAGATCCACACGCGCATTGCGCCATCCGGCCCCAACGAAATTCAGGGAACCAACCGAGGCATAGACTGTTCTCAGATACGTACCAATCAGCACAAACTGGGCGACATCCAGCGTTCCACGCTCTATATCCCATCCCGCCCAGCCAAGAAGGGCTGTGCTTGTCAACGCAATAAGACCATTTCTGACAAGCTGGGAGCTGTTGATAAGATTTTGCAGCTTCAGCTCAGCTTTCTGCAATTTCTGCCTTACATCGTCATGCTGACTGACTTCATAGTCCTGATTACCGAAAGCCCTCACCATTTCAGCATTCAAAAGGCTATCCACAAGATGATGATGGGCCTGTCCGTTCAGTCTGTTTTTTTCCCGCCGCGCCTTCATGCGCCATTTGGTGAAAAGGAAAGAAATAAAGCCGTAAATCCCCAGCGCCGCGACCAAAAGAGCGCTGTAGGCTATACTGAACACCTGCACAATCACGGCAAATGTCAGAATCAAACTGATAATATTAGGCAGGACATTGGAAAAAAGCAGGTCAAGAATCGTACTGACCGCATCCGCCCCACGATCCAGAACACGCGTCAGGGCGCCCGTCTGTCGATTGACATGGAAACGTGCACTTTGACGATGAATCTGCGCAAGTCCCAGAACGGCAACACGCCTTTTAAGGCGAAACCTTACCGGGGCGACAAGACTATCACGCAGGGGGGCCAGAATCCCGCTCAAGAGAGACATCACGCCATATTGGGCCACGAGCATGACAAAGGCGCTGACAACGCGCTCCGTGCCGGAAAGCTGCGCCACCATCCGACTAAAAAGCCATGGCGTTGCAACAGACGTGCCACTCTCGAGAAAAAGGAGAATGAGTGCCAGAATAAGGCGAGAGGCCTCCTTTCCCCATTTTTCGGGGACAAGCCATCGCCCCAGTGTCATAAGGGGAAGTTTTTTTACAGCATTTTGCCCTGTAATCCGGCGCTCAATCGTGCAAAGTTCTTTTGTCATTCTTTTTAATCAGAGATAAATAAATGTCATGCCTCATAAACTTTCTGAACAGGCTCAACCTTTTCTCCGCCATATTATGCGCTGCCACAATGCCCGCCTGCCCGGAACACGCTGGCCGCTTTATATCGCCCATGATGTTATAGGCTATTGTGATCCTGCCTTCCTGAAGCTCCTGTCCGATCAGGACTTCGCCTCTCTGCTCAGCATAAAAGAACATTCTGTCACTTTAAAAGATGGTTCTGTTTTCCTCACGATCAGCAACGCTCTGAAACAGAAAAATCTTTATCTCCCCTTTCACGAGCTTTTCGATGTTCGCACCCCGGAAGGACGTGTGATTGGTCAGGTCGATCGCGCCCTGATCCCTCTTTTCGGGCTTGAAGCACAAGGCGTACATATGAATGGGCTGGTTCGGAAACAGAAGGAGCTCTTTCTCTGGGTTGCCAGACGCAGCCCCCATAAAAGGCTGGATCCCGGCAAACTGGACCATATTGTCGCTGGCGGCATGAGCAGTGGCCTGACGCCCGAAGAAACAATCCAGAAAGAAGCTGGGGAAGAAGCCTCCGTACCACCTGCCTTGTCGGCTCAGGCACAAAAAGTCAGCACAATCCGCTACGCTATGGACCGACCTGAAGGGTTGAGACGTGACCTTCTCCACTGTTTTGATCTTTACCTGCCGGAAGACTTCATTCCCCTCGCCGCTGATGGCGAAGTGGAATCTTTCCAGCTCTGTCCCCTGCCACAGGTTTTTGAAACCGTAAGAGACAGTGATTCATTTAAGTTCAATGTTAACCTTGTTCTTATAGATTTGTTCCTCCGTCATAAATTCTTTCAGCCTGAGGATGAAACTCTTCTGCGTGATGCCATGGACAATAGTGCGCCCTGACATTACTTCCCTCCTTCCTCCTTTCCCAATGCAAAGTATCTCATCATGCGCGATCATCTCGATTCCCTGACCAAACAGGATGTAGAAATTCCCATCCCGCCTGTAAGGATTCAAAGGCGAGCACGGGGCATTTTAGGACTCTGCTTCGTTCTGGCTGGGCTTTACACCATCAAGAATTTCCTGCCAGCCCTGTTATGGGGGGGGATTTTTGCCATTTCCCTCTGGCCGCTTTATTACAAGGCTGAAAGGAAACTCGGCTCCACAATCTGGCTACCCTTAATTTTTACAGCCGTTCTGGCATTGATTTTTCTGGTACCCGTCACATTCATCGGCTTCAAGATTGTTGATGAAGTTCATGGCGCTTTGGTCTGGATCGATCAGGTCCGCAATAATGGTCTGCCCATGCCGGCCATTATCGACAGACTACCCTTTGGCGAAATGCAGATTCATAACTGGTGGCAAAAAAACCTCTCCCAACCTGATAGAATCAGGAATTTCCTCCATTCTTTTGATCTTGGTCACAGTTTACAGTTGACCAAACAGGTTGGCTCGCAACTGGCGCACCGCTCAATACTCTTTATCTTCTCTCTTTTGACATTATTCTTCCTTCTCAAGGATGGAGACACGGTTATCGAACAATGCCTGCGCGCGTCCCAGCGTCTCTTTGGCTCTCAAGGTGAGACAATCGCCGCGCAGGTTGTTTCTTCCGTTCACGGCACACTCTCTGGCCTCGTACTGGTCGGACTGGGCGAAGGTACGATTATGGGAATCGCTTATGTGATTGCCGATGCCCCTCAGCCACTAATTTTTGGTCTGATAACAGCTGTCTGCGCCATGATCCCATTTCTGGGATGGGTTGCTGTCACACTCGTGGCCCTGCTGATCGCCGCACAGGGTAGCATGATTTCTGCCGCCATTGTCTGGTGTATCGGAGCGGTTGTCCTGTTCCTGGCAGACCATTTCATCAGGCCTGCCCTGATTGGGGGTAGCACCAAAATGCCGTTCCTCTGGGTTCTCTTGGGGATTCTGGGGGGCGCCGAGCTCTGGGGTATTCTCGGTCTGTTTCTCGGCCCGGCCATTATGGCATCACTCCATCTTTTCTGGTCGCTCTGGACAGACGGAGCCACGAGAGAAAATGTAGGCCGCAAATTAGGACATTAAAGGGGGAAATATAAAACCGCAGGACTGGTCGGGCAGGCGGGATTCGAACCCACGACCCCCAGTCCCCCAGACTGATGCGCTACCAGGCTGCGCTACTGCCCGTCCTGCGGTGAAATGCTGTTTAGCAGGACCACGTCCGTGCTGCAAGGACCATAAAAGATTTTCTAGCCGGAAATGAAAGTTTTTTTCAGCCCGTCAAGCTCAGCCAGAATCATTTTAAAGCCCAGACGCAATCTTTCAATTTCCTGATCCTGGGCCACAGCTCTTTTCTGATCCTGATGCGACGAAAGTTTCGCAATTTCCTGTTTCAGCTGCTCATTCTCAGACTCGATTGTCTGGTAATGCGCGAGCTTTTCCTCATCATGAGCATGAACTTCATTGGCGTAGCCCAGATCATCCTTCAGGCGAGCGATTTCCTCTCCAGCCTGATGAAATGCTTCCTGCGTTTTCTCACCTTCCTTGACCAATGCCTGAAGCCGTGCATTTTCCTGCCCCAGGATAGAAACGGTTTCCGAAAGTTCCGATTCTATAGTCGTCTGATTCTGCTGAACTTCATTCAGTCTGGTCTGAAGTTTTTCAATCTCCTGACGGAGTTGCTCATTCTCCTTGGCCAGCTCTTCTGTCAGCTGAGCCTTCTCACCGGGCTTGAATTTTGAATCAGTCACTATATGACCCAGCTCTTCACGCAGAATCGGCATGATCTCATGACTCTTGCGCCCATCCTTATAAAGGAGCTCAGCAATACGCCTTATAACGGCAATATCGCTTTCGGTATAATAAGGCTGACCATTTTCAGAGCGAACTGACTTGAAAACAGGATAGAAATTCTCCCATGAACGCAGACGATAGGTTGGGATCCCCAATCCTTCCGCCACTTCTGAAAGAGAATAAGTACGCTCACGACCAGAAGCATCGCTCATGATAAAAATCCCATTTATCTGTTTTTATTGACTCTATCACGTAATGTCTGTGAAGGGCGAAAAAAGGGAACACAGCGCGCTGTTATGACGGCCTCTTTCCCATTTTTAGGATTACGCCCTATTCTGGCCGCTTTCTTGCGCGTACCAAAAGTCCCAAAACCACTAATTTTAAGAGTCCCGCCACGTGCCAGAACTTCGATAAACGTTCCGAACATGTTTCCTAGAAAAGCCGCAGCCTGAGAACGACTCAAGCCTACTTCTTTCTGTAATAGTTCAATCAGGGATTGTCGCGTAATACTTGCCATGAAATATGGCTAGCATGCTCCGCATAACTGTCAACTATTAAATAAACCTTTTGAAGAAATATTTACCTTTACAATCTGACCAGTGCTGATCCCCAGGTCAAACCACCACCAAGAGCTTCCATCAAAATGAGGTCATTTTTCTTGATTCGCCCGTCCTTGACCGCCTCGGCGAGAGCCAGCGGGATAGAAGCCGCAGATGTATTGGCGTGACGGTCAACAGTCACAACGACCTGATCGGAACCCAGTTTCAGCTTGCGCGCCACGCCATCAATAATGCGCTGATTAGCCTGATGAGGCACAAGCCACTGAATATCACTTTCACTCAGCCCCTGATCGCGCAAGGCTTCTTCCACAGCATCGGCAAGGTGGGTCACAGCATGACGAAAAACCTCACGGCCATTCATTTTGAGGACCGCCTTGTCCGCCTGCTTTCCAACGGCGCCATCCACATAAAGGATATCGCCAAACTGGCCATCTGAGTGGAGTTTCGTTGAAAGAATACCTTCCTTTTCAGAAGCCCCGCCCTCCAGAATAACGGCACCAGCTCCATCGCCAAACAGCACGCAGGTTGTACGGTCATTCCAGTCCAGAAGGCGCGAAAAAGCCTCAACCCCGATCACCAGAAGGCGGCCAGCCTGCCCAGATCGGATAAAAGCATTAGCCGTCGAAAGGGCATAGATAAAACCGGAACAGGCCGCGCTCACGTCAAACCCGAAGCCATGATCCATCGCCAGAGCCGCCTGCACACGCACGGCCACTGACGGAAAAACCTGATCCGGTGTCGAGGTTGCAACAATAACACCATCCAGATCACCAGCCTTGAGACCAGCATGAACCAGGGCGTCTTCAGCTGCCTTTGTCGCCATAAAGACGCAACTTTCATCCTCAGACGCTATATGACGTTGCCTGATTCCCGTACGGGCACGAATCCACTCATCCGAAGTTTCAATACGCTGGGCCAGTTCATCATTGGTGATGATCGTGCGAGGCAGATAGGCCCCTATGCCGCATATTCTGGCGTTTCTTGCCCTTGCACCCTCTGTCATGACGAGATCCGCCCTACTCTTTATCGCTTTTTTCAGAGGCTGCCAGAGCCCCAACCTGTTCAAGTCTTGAACGGATTTTATGGTTAATGTCACTCAAAACCGCATCAACCGCCACATCAAGCGCTGCGGCAAAACCTTCAGCATCAGCACCACCATGCGACTTCACGACAATTCCGTTGAGACCAACAAAAAGAGCCCCGTTATAACGACGTGGATCAATCCACTCCCTCATCCGACGCAATCCCGGCCGCACGAGGAGGTAACCCAGTTTTGTGACCCAGGATGTCTGAAAAACGGAGCGCAAAAGCCCAAAAGCCAGTTTCAAGGCCCCTTCACCCGTCTTGAGAGCAATATTACCGGTAAATCCGTCAGTCACGACGACATCCGTCGTTCCAGCTGTAATGTCGTGACCTTCAATAAATCCATAATAATTAGAAGCCAGGACACTCTGTTTCAGACGTTCAGAGGCCTCTCTGAGCCGCTCATCGCCCTTTAGTTCCTCCGCACCGACATTAAGCAACCCAATTGTCGGCTCACGCAAACCAAGCGCCGCCTGTGCAAAAGCTTCACCCATGACGGCAAACTCGACAAGATTACGAGCGTCACAAGCGATATTAGCCCCCAGATCCAGCATGATGACATCGCCACGCGCTGAAGGTTGCACCGCCGCCATAGCAGGGCGTGAAATGCCAGGAAGCGTTTTTACAATAATTTTGGCCAAAGCCAGCATGGCACCACTATTACCTGCTGACACGACGCCCCGGGCCTCTCCACTCGCTACAGCATCCATAGCAAGACGAAGGGAGGATTTACGCATCCGCAAGGCAGCCGTCGGTTTCATATCCATAGGGATACTGTCAGAAGCATGCCTGACATCACAGATGGTTGCCGCTTTTTTATAGCGCTCCAGCGACGGTCTCAAGACCGCCTCATCACCAATCAGGAGAACGCGCACACCAGGGTGACGCAATGCCATGATCTCAAGACCACCAAGAACAATCTCGGGGGCATGATCCCCCCCCATGGCATCAACAGCGAGAGTATAAGGCTGCGATGAGGAGGAATTTTTATCAACTGCGCCAGCTTGCGACCCGACAGCAGACACCTCATTCATGAACACAGTCCCCAACTCTTTATACAGCTTCTCGTCCTGCCTGCATTATAGTCCAGGCAGGAACGGTTCCTCTTCAGGCGCGTACAGCCGTTTTCAGAGCCTTGCCTTCGCTTGCGACTACCTCACGTCCATCATAATGACCGCAATGACTGCATACATGATGCGGGCGTTTCACTTCGCCACAATTTGAACATTCTGCATGAGCCTCCGTGCGCAATGCCAGATGGCTGCGGCGCATGCCACGACGGGATGGTGACGTCTTTCTTTTAGGAACGGCCATGTTTTTCTGCCTCTCTCACTGGGGTCTCTCAACCCGCACCTTTTGGAACTGCCCTCTCCGACATAGCAAGGCCGGACCTGACAATAAACACTCTCTCGCATGCCTGTAAACAAAGCTGCGCTCAAGCCGGCGGCTCTAGCAGAAACATCCCTCTCACGCAAGAGATAGCGCAAATGCCGCTGACTGTCTTGGGCTTCCTTCTAGCCTTTTTTACCAATATCTTTCAACTGACTTAACACAGAAAACGGTGTTTTTACCTCCTCTGAAGGGATTTTGTCCTCTTCAGGCACAACTTCAACAAAATTATCCAGCCCCTCACCCGCCTTGCGGGGATAGGGATCAAGAGCAAGAGCAAGCTGCTCTGCCGCCGCCTCACCCAAATCAATGACGTGTCCATCATAGGGGACCTCATCATAATCTGCTGCCAGGAGTGCTTCTATATCAAGCGCCTCATCGGGTATCATTTCACGCCGAGGAACAAAACGAAGACTGAAAATTTCATCCACCCGTTCATCTACCGGTTCATTCGTGATGACACAGCGTTGCACAACATCCGCCTGCAACTTCCCTTCTGCCGCCACACGATCCTCAGGTAATGCGACCAAGGCAAAGGAACAGACGAGACTCCTGATTTCCACCAGATGGAACCGCCGGGCCAGCGCCTCCCTTTCCGAAGGTGTTGCCTCCAGTAATTCCTCAAGACCTCGATTAATCTGCAAGAGAGAACGTCTGCGCGAGAATTCCGGCTCAATCTCCATTGTCCTTTTTACGTCCTGCGACCGTGATGAAGTGTCTTTTGACGCCATAAGCTTACCAGGTCCTGCCCCCGCCAAAATGAAAAAACTTTTTTGTAGTCCAAAAGCTACGTTACCAAACCGTTCTAGCGCGAAAAAAGATTGACATAAAGCCGTTCCTGATGCACCCCGAAGAACAGAATGATCGCTTTATAGATAGTGGCAGGAAGCGTACCCCCTTATGACCAGCGAATCTCCTTACGTGACTTCAGGCAGGAAAAACGAGTCCTGCATCACCTATCAGACAGGGCGCCTCACCAGATGCAGGAAGCGGACACGCTCTGTGCTTTTGCTGGCGTCGCTCCTTGTCGCAGGGGGGTGTTCCGTCGTGTCTCCTCCCAAGATCCCACGTGGTTCGCTTGTGGAAGAATATGAGTATAAAAAACTCGTTCCTGGTACGAGTACGCGTGATGACGTTCTGAATCTCATTGGCTCGCCCACAGCGCGTGGCACATTTAATGACGATTCGTGGTACTATATTACCCTCACGAAAAACCTTGTCCCCCTCGACTTCCCTGTAACCCGAAAACAGGAAGTTCTCGTCCTGAATTTTACTCAGGGCGGCGTATTGAAGGATATGCACGTCCTTCACAAAAAAGATGGGATTCAAGTTTCCATGGCCAATGGAGCCACGCCGACACCAGGGACAGATATCTCCATCATTCAGGAACTTTTGGGTAATGTGGGTAAATACAACCCTATGAACAATATGGGTAACACCTTTGGCGGCAATGCGGGAAACAATATGGGCGGCCTCGGTCAGGGCACTGGCAATGGTGGCGTAGGCAACTCTATCCAATAACCGCTTTTGCCTAGAACATAATCACCGAAAGGAGCTTTCACTCTGCCGGGGGAGAAAGCTCCTTGAGTACTCTGCGGAAGCCATCAACAGCAGCGCCATCCACCTGTTTGTAAGCAATCGTGAGATGATCACGAATTAAGGAAAAAAGTTCCCTTTCAAGCGTTTCTCCCGCAGGCGTCAGCCTTAAGGGACGCTTCCGCCGATCTCGCCGATCATAAAACTGTTCGACGAGATTCCTTTCTTTCAGGTCGCTCAGTGCCCTTCCCAGAGACTGTTTTGTAATCCCCAACATGGCCTGCAACCGCCCTGGTGTAAGATCCGGGTGGCTCTTGACAAGGAACAATATACGATAATGCGCCGACCCGATATCAAGTTGCATCATATGAGCATCACAATCCGCGCTTAATTTTCGCCATGCCAGCAAAAAAGCCTCGAAAGAGGCGCGTACAGCTTCTTCACGCAAATAAAGCTGACTTTCAGCCCCATAGGGCCTTTCTTTCATGGTTCTTACAGTCACACTCAAACTCACACGACTTTAGCGACAAATTCAGATCACAGACAGGACAATATCGACTGAATCCTGACAGGCCGGAAATATATAAACGCAGAAAGTGTTGTTTCTAAGACAAGAATATGGTAGCGGTCTTCCCCAGTAATTATTTTGTCTTTCAGGTTGCAGTCCTGTCTGCCAGACACCAGCCTGTTTAAAGGAGATGACGCCACCGTGCAGGTTCTCGTTCGTGATAACAATGTCGATCAGGCTCTCAAAGCCCTCAAGAAAAAAATGCAGCGCGAAGGTGTGTTTCGTGAAATGAAACTGCGCCGCCATTTTGAGAAACCCTCGGAACGCCGCGCTCGCGAGGCTGCCGAAGCCGTTCGTCGCGCCCGCAAAATGGAGCGCAAGCGCGTTGAGCGTGAAGGCTTCTAAGGCCCCGCCGCAAGAACCTGCTTCTGGAAGCCGCCTTTCTTCAGGCGGCTTTTTTCTGTACCCAGCCCTTGTAATCAGCATTCACTGAACGCGATAGCCCTCTCCAGAAACGGTTTCTTCCAAATGATAGGAGCGCACTATACGCTGGCTAAAATATCGGTCCGCTATTTTCTCGCCTTGCTGAATCTCTGAACGTTTTTCAGAAACAATCAATGCTTTGGCTCCATGAATCCTGTTATGACCTCGCAAATAAGACCAGCGTTGATCCGGGCTGATGATGGGAAATTTTTCGCGGTCATGATAGGCAAGAATTGACGCCAATGCGTAATCTGGGACGAACAGTGCCTGACAATGTTCCGCTTTGGCCTCGTGAATCAGATGGTCGGTCAGAGCTGCCCATCCCCGCGTCTGTCGCGCTACCGGATCCCAATGTGCCCCCAGCGGTAGAGGGGCGTACAATCCCTGCACAGCCAAAACCAGCATGCAGAACCATGCTGTTCCTACTGCCCAGTTCCGTCCCCATGAAACAAGCGCTCCTGCCAGCATAAAAGCCGGGTAAAGAACGGCAGGCCAGTTAGCCTGCACGCGCCCTCCACAGGCATGAAAAAGAAGAACCGCCACTCCAGGCAGAATAAGCCAGAACAGGACAGGCTTTTCCCTTCTTGCCTTCAGGAAACCACAAAAACACACCAGCGCAACAAGCGGTGTAGCGAGCCCTATCTGCCCTCCTGCCAACTCAGCAATAAACGTCAATGCCCGTTCCGGGTGCCAATCTCCCATACGAGCGCCCTGCTTTAAAAGCCCCGCCCAGTGATGATGGGCATTCCACAGTACGACCGGACTGGTCGTCAATAAGGTTATTGCCGCTCCGAACCAAACGGCACCCTGCTGCAAAAGGCGGCGTTCCCGAATCAAAATATAGAGCCCCATACCAACGACCAGGAAACAGGCTGTATATTTTGAGTCGAACGCCAATCCAGCACATAGGCCCGTCAAAGCCCACCAGAAGCAGGCGGCTTTTGCCGTGTGCATCCTCAAAGCTTTCACAAAAGCCCAGAGCGTCAGAATCGTAAAAAAAAGCAGCGGAGTGTCAGGCGTCATGATAATCATGCCGAAGCCAAACATGATCGTACCATTAAGCAGTAAAGCCGCGTAAACAGGCTGCCTGTTGGCAGTCCCATAGAGCTGGCGCGCTGTCATTGAAAGGATAATCGTGCCCAGCACAGCACTCAGGGGTCCAAAAAACCTTATCCCGAAAGGACTATCCCCCCACAGGATCGTGCCCAACCTTATCCATAAAGCAACCATAAAGGGATGGTCAAAATAACTCGTCTGAAGTGATTTCGACCACAACCAGTAATAAGCCTCATCAGGACTTAGAGGTAGGAATGCCGCAAGGATAAAACGCAGCACTATCAGGATGAACAGAATAACGATGGAGAAAAACACTCTCCTCTCACCGTTTCTCATAACTCAAAGGGAATTCCCGAGCGGTCACAACTTGTCCTGATAGTCTGAAAACTCTGCACACGTGCAACAGAAGGATGATCAATGAGGTTTCGGGTCAGCTGATTCTGATGTTCCACATCACGAGCAATCAGCCTCAGCAGAAAATCCTCCCCACCACGAATCATGTGACATTCACGTGTTTCGGGCCATGCACCTATTTCATGTTCAAACGATTCGAGAACTGTACCCTTTTGACTCACCAGCCCCACCAGCGCATAAAAGCTGATCGGCCAACCCAGACGTTCTGCCGCAATATGAACCGAAAATCCCTTTATAATCCCGAGATCTTCCAACCGCCTTACACGCCTCAGGCAGGGCGGGGCTGATATATTGACGCGCCGCGCCAGCTCGACATTGGTCATGCGCCCATCACGCTGCAACTCAAAGAGAATATGACGATCAATTTCATCCAACTCTATCTTTTTCATTGGGGCTCTCAAAATTTTACGAAAAGTTGAATCAGATCGTCTCTGACAAAAAATAAAGAAGTTTATTATAGAATATGTCCCGTTTTGCGCAAGAAAATTACGCACAAATTTATATGGCGCATCATACTCTCTTCATCTACCCTTATCTGCCTTACATTTTACTTTTAGCAAATCATTTTAAGAGAGAGCTGGATACCAATATGCAGAACACCCACCGCACGAAAGTACTGATTATCGGCGCTGGGCCGGCCGGCTATACAGCCGCGATCTACGCGGCTCGCGCAGGCCTTAAACCCATTCTCGTCACTGGATTACAGCCAGGTGGACAATTGACTATCACTGATGAGATTGAAAATTACCCCGGTTTTGCAACCCCTGTGCAAGGCCCATGGCTTATGGAACAGATGCGGGAGCAAGCCCAGCATGTCGGCACACAACTGATTTATGATCTGATCTCACAGGCCTCTCTCAAAAAAGGACGTGATTCTGAAGGATATTTCCATCTGAAAGGTGATAGCGGCGATGTTTACCTCGCCCAAACGATCATTATCGCCACGGGCGCACAAGCGCGATGGCTGAATATTCCTTCTGAAGAAAAATTTCAGGGGCACGGCGTCTCAGCCTGTGCCACATGTGACGGATTTTTCTACCGCGGCAAGACAGTAGCCGTCATAGGTGGCGGTAACACCGCCGTTGAGGAAGCTCTCTATCTGACTCATCATGCCAACATCGTCCACCTTATCCATCGCCGCGAAGGGCTAAGAGCAGAACGGATCCTGCAGGAGCGGCTTTTTTCCAACCCTAAAATCAAGGTACACTGGAATCGGGAAATTGCCGAAATCCTGGGAGAAGGAACACCCGAAGTCGTTACGGCCCTTGTGCTTAAAGATACACTCGCCCCCACCAGGACTGAAACCCTCCCTGTTGACGGCGTTTTCATCGCCATCGGACATCAACCGAGTATCGGGCCGTTCCGTCATGAAGTCACCTGTGATGACGAAGGCTATATCATCACTACGCCCGGCACGACTCAAACCTCCATCGAAGGTGTTTTTGCCGCGGGTGACATTCAGGACAAGATTTACCGCCAGGCTGTAACAGCCGCAGGGACTGGCTGCATGGCAGCTCTTGAGGCTGAACGCTTTCTGGCAACCTTTGGCTGAAATCACTTCTCCAGTCGCAGCTCTCCAGATCAGGCTTGAAACAAATCCTGCAGTGGATTAGTTACGGAAGCGGCACCAAGTCAATAAACAACTTAGCGGAGCCCTCGTTAAGCGCAACGCCAGGATGAATTTATGAGCAAATCTGACGAAAGCTGCTGTGGAGGACTTTATGACAGTCCGACCATGGATTGGGACAAGCTCCGTATTTTTCATAATGTTGCAGAAGCAGGCTCCTTCACACATGCAGGGGACCGACTGAAACTCAGTCAGTCCGCCGTATCGCGGCAAATTTCAGCACTGGAAGAGGTTCTGCGCGTCCCCCTCTTCCATCGTCACGCGCGTGGTCTCATCCTGACCGAACAGGGGGAATTGCTGCACCGCACAACAAAGGAAGTGTTTTCCAAGCTGGCACTGGCCCAGGCTTCGCTTTCTGAAAGTCGGGAACGTGCAAAAGGAAATATCAAGATCACGACCACGACAGGCTTCGGCTTTTCGTGGCTGATGCCCCGACTCAAGCGTTTCATGACGCAACATCCCGACGTGACGATTACCTTGTTGCTTGAGGATAATGACCTGGACCTCAGCATGAGAGAAGCTGACGTTGCCATAAGGCTACACCCCCCTACCCAGCCTGATCTCGTACAGCGCCATCTGGCAAGCTTCAGCCTGCCCATCTACGCTGGCAAGGCTTACCTGGAAATGAAAGGTGAACCACAGACGTTACATGATCTGGCTCACCATGATCTCATTGGTTTCGCCGGGCAACATTTACCCTTGCCTCACGTCAACTGGCTGGTTGAGCATCTTCTTAAAGACAAGACCATTTCCAAACTGAATGTCCGCTTGGCGGTCAATAACATCTCCGCCATCGGGCATGCCATTTCCTCCAATATCGGAATCGGAGTCCTCCCACAATATACGGCACAGGCATATCCCGATCTTATACGCATTCTCCCTGACATACATTCTCCAAAAATGGATGCTTTTTTTGTCTATCCAGAAGAATTGAGAACGTCCAAGCGGATTGCCGTCTTCAGGGACTTTCTGATTGAGGAATTAAGCGAACTTTCAGAAGAAAAGCCTGTTTTCCCATAGCATTTTCATTCGCTCCCATGCAGCAGGTTAACACTTTCCTTCAGTTTTTTCCCTGCCTTGAAGTAAGGGACTTTTTTCTGACTAACCTGTACGGCCTCACCTGTACGAGGATTACGACCCTCATGAGCTGAATGCTGCTTGAGATCGAAAATACCGAAATTGCGCAATTCGACCCGCCGCTCATCTGCCAGGGATTCTGAGATATGATCCATAACTTTCTGAAAGGAAGCCTCCACCATACGTGGGTCCATCTCTGGCATCATGGCGATCAGCCTGGCAATTAATTCCGCCTTCGTCATTTTTACCTCTTTCCCGTGCTCTGACGAGCTTCTGATGGTCACACCGTCAATGATGTCTCATACTTTATGCAGTATAGCTCTAAAATAAATTTTAAACAAAAACTTTTTACCTCTGCCAGCCTCTCTTTTACGCCATTTTATGGTAGTGAATTAATAAAATTATCTCTCTCAACTCTGATCATACCTTATTTTTACATACGTACCTTAAAATACGAAAATCTCTCCATTTAATATTCCTGCCTGAGCTCCCTGCTTTCCCTCTTATATTTTCTATGAGGTTTATATATTACGGTTCCATAACAAATTAGAAGATCTTGCGAGAGTAATTCCTAATATGCAAGAAATTATTCGAAGAAAGAGCCTGACAACACAAAAATATCCTCGAAACACTGACGCAGTTTCCAAGTTTACAGCCACAAAAATACGTAACACGCTTCCGCGTGAAGAAGAATCCTACCTTCTTATGAACATGACTATGGAAATATCAGAAAAACCATAAAGGCACGAAGGCTCAGTATAGATATTCATTCCGAAGACGAATTTATAGCGAATATCATTAGCGAGCTACGCCAGAAACAAATCAATATGGATGTTACTCCTCATAACCAAGCTCTTCGTGGAAAAGCAATCTCAAAGTCCGTGAATGGGTCTCACACCGTCAAATTTATACACCCAGGCGGATGCCATCGCACTGAAAACAAAGCTTCTCCTGACGCGTACAATTACCCCAATTTTCCCTCAGCGAGGCTAAAATAACGGCCCATTTTTAGTTCCAATTAAGCACAGAAGGCACAAAAAAAGGCCCGCAAAAAATTCGGGCCTTTCTCATCTCTGCTTCTGACGGTCAGCCAGAAAGCTGCTTCTTCAGTCTTCGTTATCGGGAGTCCGTTTATTGGCACCACGCTGCCCTTCAGACGCAGAACCAATGTTGCGCCCCAACCCTATTTCCCTCGCCAGAGCCGAACGGCGCTTGGCATAATTGGGAGCAACCAACGGATACTCAGGTGGAAGGGACCATTTTTCACGGTACTGCTCGGGTGTCATTCCATACGCACTCTGAAGATGTCTTTTAAGCATTTTCAGTTTCTTTCCATCTTCCAGACATATGATATAGTCGGGAAAAACAGATTTACGTACAGGAACCGCCGGCTGCTGCGCAGCTGCAGGCTCGACCTTCGCGGGTGCGCCTTGATCAGCCAAGGCAGCGTAAACATTGCTAATAAGTGTGGAAAGATCTTCTGACGATAAAGGAGAATTTGAAATTTTCGCAGTCACAATATCCGCTGTCAATCGCAGCAACTGTCCATGTTCGATAGGGTCTGTCATCATCGTAACCTTTATTCTTTAATAATCTTGTTTAATTTACGTGCAGATATGTAAATTAAATACTGGATAAAGAAAAGGTTAATTCTCACATTCACCTTCACTAAATTATTGGTAATAATTTTTATGAAAACCGTAACACTCGAAACAGATAGTGATTTTCAGGGATGGCGATATCAAATCATTCCCATCCTTGAAGCGTATACCCCTTTTAACGAGATTCGTTTTGTTACTAGTCCATCCGATAGTCTTTATAAAGAGGGGTATAGCAGGAGCAAAACCGATTTTTCTTCTGCTCTTATGATCCCTCGTAAATTTATCTCTCTTGTTATTGCAGTCTTTTCATCAGGACGCCCGGATCGCTTCTGCCTCCTTTACGCGTTTCTCGAAAAAATAAGAGACAAGGCTGATCTGGAACCGGAGACAGATCCTCTTCTCATAAGGATGAAAGCAATCAGTCACGAAGCCAAAAAGGCAGCCCTTTTGTTGCGGGAAAGTCTCCCACCTGCCTCCATGACCGGACAAGTCGTTTTGCATCTGGCAATACCGACCGCTCTCCTTGACAGTCAAGCCGATGCACTCTTGGCATTAAGGCCGGATAACTGGCTGATAAGAACAGAACATCGTATTCTCTGCGCCCATCAGGGGAAGCTTTTTTTCGCTCCCGCTCCCCCCCAAACGGCCACTCTGGAAACAGAAGCCCTTTTTGACTTCGCCTGCAAAAACGGTATTTCTCCCGAAAAAAGTTCTTTCTGGCACTCTGTCGTGCCTTTTCATGTCACACCTGCGGTCGAATTTGTACAGAAAATTCCTTCCCTAACGGTTCTAAAAGCCTACGCCACCGACTGTCAGCTCTGCCCTCTCTGTAAGGCAGCCTCCCGCACCGTTACAGGAGAGGGTAGTCACGAGGCCAAACTTATGTTTGTCGGAGAACAGCCTGGGGATCAGGAAGATCTCCAGGGCCGTCCTTTTGTGGGACCAGCAGGACAGCTTTTTGACAGGGCTCTACAGGAATGTGGCATTGAGCGTGAAAAAAGCTGGGTTACGAATGCCGTCAAGCATTTCCGCTTCACGCCTTATGGTAATGGAAAACGCCTTCATCAAAAACCGGAGGCTGAACATATAAGAGCCTGTTCTCCCTGGCTCCAGCGGGAAAGGGAACTGCTAAAACCAAAAGTCACCATCATGATGGGGGTCACAGGCGGGACGGCTGTTTTAGGTCGCCCCATTACAGTTTCACGCGAAAGATCAAAAATTTTGACTTTGCAGGACGGCTCTATAGGTCTAGTGACTGTCCATCCGTCCTTTTTACTCCGTCAACCAGACGAGGATTCCCGGGCCAGGGAATATGACCATTTTGTTGCTGACCTCAGACTTGCTTACTCAGCCTTATCCTGAAGACACCTCTGAAAGGGCAGGAATCCTATGGCCCTGATCAATGCCGCCATCAAACGTCTTGCCTTCCCGGAGAAAGCGGCTACTCCGAGGCCTCTGCCTCTCTCCTGGATTTTTGCACCTACTCCTGAAGGATTCCTGTTCGCCTTCCGCACGACCGTCGCGACCTGTGTCGCCTTGGGAATCGCCTTTTGGATGGAGCTCGATAACCCAACATGGTCAGCTATAACGGTCTGGACAGTCGCACAGCTCAACCGTGGTGAATCGCTTTCCAAAGCACGCTGGCGTATTATTGGCACGTTTTTTGGCGCATTCGCTGCGATTGTTATTACGGGGCTGATGCCGCAATCGCCTTGGCTTTATTATCCAACAATCGCTCTCTGGATTGCTGTCTGTAGTGGCTGTGCCACGTTCTTCAGTAATTTCCGCTCCTATGCTTTTGTACTGGCGGGCTATACCTGCTCCATTATCTGTATGGATGCCGTGCCGGATGGTAACAAGCTTTTCATGCTCGCCGTTTCACGAACGAGCTATATTATTCTCGGCATTGTGTGCGAAACGGTCGTGGCCACAATCTTCTCGACGGATCAAGAACAACATGCCCACCTCAAAATGCGCAAAAAGCTCCAGGCGGCTCTCCTTCTTGTTTCACAAACGCTTAAATCTGTTTTAAGTCAGGACCGCTCAGCCCTAACCTCGGCACGACAGCAATTTGGCACGGTCCTGAAACTGAATGATGAAATTGAGTTCGCTGAAGTCGAAATGGGCGCTTATGGTCATGAAGGTGATCATGCCCGTGCCGCACTCGCATCTGTTTCAGCTCTTCTATCACGCGCTTTTGGTATGGCGACCCGTTTGCAGCTCCTGACAAGCGAACACAAGGACTTTGAAATCATAACTCAGGAAGTACTGAAATTTCTGAACAGTTTTCCCGAACGGCTTGTTCAGGAAGATGAAATTCCTGGACTTCTTGAAGAATTACTGCATTTACGCGACACGTGCCGGCAATATGCCTCTCCCCTACGCGTCTCAATAGATTCTTCCTATAGTGGCCCCGCTGTCCTGACCATGGCTGACGTCGAGCGCCTGTCTCAGGAAGAAGGTGCAGAAATTACGATTCCTGAACTTGATGAACGTGTTCTCTTCATTTCCATGGGAGAATTACTGGGCGATCTTGAACAGGCCATTACTCAATATCACGCCAGCATACACCCTGTTTTTGGTGACCATTTTCGTTTTAACCGCCAACCCTCACATGATCTCAAGATCGCTTTTCATAACGGAATCAGAGGTGCTTTGGCTGTTATTATTACGGCTCTTATTTATGAAGTAACAGCTTGGCCCAATGGTACGACCTTCATTAGTATTACCACTCTAATCTGCGGTATTTATGCAACACAGGAGAATCCTGTACTTGGCACAACGAACTTTCTTAAAGGAATGTTTGTTTGCTGGGTCGTCGCATGGTTCCTTGTATTTGGCTTTATTCCCATGGTCAAAACATACGAACCCCTGGCTCTTGTCCTTAGCGTTGCCATGTTCATCGGAGGACTGGCGAAAGCCAATCCTTCTACAGCCAAGGCAGCTGCCGCTTATTGTATACTTCTGCCTCTTATGACCGGACTGCATAACCAGTCTGTCATGAACGAACTTGCTTACCACAACACCAATCTAGCAGTTATGATGGCGGGCGTTGTCAGTGTTGTTGTTTTCCGTAGTATCCTGCCCTTCGACAGAGATGATGAGCGCTTCAGAATCCGCAAAATGATGCTCAAAGAATTGCGTACCCTTACCGACCCCATGATCGTTCCGCAAATCGGAAAATGGATCAGCCACAGCACGGACCGTTTCTCTCGTCTAATTGCCCATTCTGACCCCGCCGGCTCTCCCATGACGGAAGCAGCAATCCAAGGGACACTGGCAACATTAACACTGGGGCTAAATATTATCCGTCTGCGTACTCTGATGGACCGTGAATACCTGCCAGAAAGCGCGAGACGGCCTATTATTTTAGTACTGCATTACATTGAACGATCGACAAAGCACCATAATCGCGCTGCCCGCGTGGCACGTGCCGCAGTCAGACGACTCAGAGGGCTTGATACTCCCGACCACGATATCATAACACGCCTCGAAATGACCCGCGCCTTAACCTATCTGGTCGTCATCGCTCATACGCTCAAAACCAATATGAACTTCCTCGACGAGAGCAGACCCTTCACAGGAGAGGGGCCCCGTCCCTTCGCCAAGCAACGTCACAATTGGTCATTCTTTTTCAAAAAGAACCCTTAAATCATCCAGATCAAGGAAATTGTCCGCCTGACGCCTGACTTCATCAGCAACGACAGGCGGATAGGTACGCGCCGTTGAAATAACACTTACCTCTTTTCCGTTTTTCTGAAGCTGCTCTATGAGCATACGGAAATCGCCGTCACCTGATACAAGGACGATATGATCTGCATGACGGCAATATTCAAGGGCATAAATAGTTAATTCAACATCAACATTACCCTTGATCCGACGAAAAGGCTCGGCCGGAACGCGTCCACTGGCATCACCAAGCACTTCCGCGTCCTCAATGACTTCGGCATTCTCAGGCGCATCAAAGTTAAAGTGCCCTTTAGTTTCCTTCCGAATGACACGATAACCATTATATTCCAGAAAAGAGATAAAACCACCTCTTTTATAGTCATTAGGAATATAGGAAATGAAACAATAAACACCCTTCAGGTTGGCAACCTCCTGAAAATCATGCAAAAATTTCTCGTAATCAAACCGGAAACGCAATTTCTTGAGAGCAAATTCAAGATTGGCATGATCAATAAGGATAGTAACACGCCCTTTGGAAAATAAGCGTGAAAGCTCACTTCTTAAAAAATCGCGCTGTTTCTCAAGTTGCTCGTCTGAAATGTCATAATCAGGATGCATAGTCCAACCCTTAAATATTTATTATTGATCGTGAAGAGAAAACATCTCTAAAATCTATCTGCAAATCTTAACTTCTAATTTTAAACTATTTCAAGTTTAAATAGTAAATAGTCTTGCACCACAATTACGCAGAGGGCGCTTCTAATCACGAGCATGGCGGAGAGGGTGGGATTCGAACCCACGGTACGCTCGCGCGCACAACGGTTTTCGAGACCGCCCCAATCGACCACTCTGGCACCTCTCCACAAAATGCAACCTGCAATTATTCACCACAAGTTGAGTCGTCCTTTCGCTTATGACGATCTTTTATCGTGGGTGCAAGAGAAAAAAGTTCGAAAAACAATCTTAATGAACTAATTTTTAACAAAATTATAATAATTCCTGTTTTTAAGTTTTTGTTAACTTTTTCTTTCTTAATTTTATCTTGACTCAAACAAAGGGAAACGATATATGCGCACATGCCTTTTAGTTGTTTTTCGCCTCCTTTAAACGGCGGCGATCGTGACTGGGCCAACGATAAAAAGCGCAGTGGATATCACGGATTATTCCCAGAATAATGCGATATTTCAGACTTCGGTAACAGGAAGAATTTTGCATGTTTGCAGTCATCCGCACAGGCGGGAAACAGTACCGCGTCGCAAAAGACGCCGTTCTCAAGATTGAAAAGCTGGAAGCCCAACCGGGCAGCACCATAACGTTTTCAGACGTCCTGATGGTCGGCAGTGAAGGCAACCTCCAGGTTGGAGCGCCGGCCGTTGCCGGTGCAACAGTAACAGCGACCGTCATTGCACAAGACCGTCTGGCCAAGGTCATCATTTTCAAAAAGCGTCGCCGTCAGAATAGCCGTCGCAAAAATGGTCATCGCCAGCATGTGACTGTCGTACGTATTACGGCTGTCAACGCCGCCTAAGCGGCCCCTGTTTTCAAGGCACCGTTTAAGGACCATTTTAAGGAGAGACAAAAATGGCACAAAAAAAGGCAGGCGGATCCAGTCGTAACGGACGCGATAGCGCCGGACGTCGTCTGGGCGTCAAAAAGTTTGGTGGTCAGCATGTTTTGGCTGGCAACATCATCGTCCGTCAGCGTGGCACCAAAGTACATCCCGGCGAGAATGTCGGCATGGGACGCGACCATACGCTTTTCGCGCTGGTCGAAGGCCATGTCAAATTCCAGCGCCGCGCCCAAGGCAAGGTTCATGTATCCGTTGCCTTGGCTGAAGCTGCTGAATAAATAGGCTCTAACACCTGTTATGAGTCATGAGGGGGCGATTTCCTATCAAGGGAGGTCGTCCCCTTTCTCTTGCCCTCTCTCCAATTTGCGGTAAAATTTATGAAATTTCTTGATCAGGCCAAAATTTATCTCCGCTCTGGTGATGGTGGAGATGGGGTGACCGCTTTTCGTCGCGAAAAATATATCGAATTTGGCGGGCCTGATGGCGGCGATGGCGGACGTGGTGGTCATATTTATTTTCGTGCTGTCCCAAGCCTCAATACCTTGATTGATTTCCGCTATACACAGCATTTCCGGGCACGGAAAGGCGGTAATGGCGCAGGCTCAAACCGCACAGGCGCTGCGGCTCAAGATATCATTATTGACGTCCCCATAGGCACACAAATCCTTGGTGAAGACCGTGAGACACTCCTTGCCGATCTGGACGAAGACGGAAAGATAATTCTGCTCTGCCGTGGTGGCGATGGCGGACATGGAAACAGCCATTATAAAAGCAGCACGAACAGAGCACCCCGACGCGCCGACAAAGGATATCCCGGGGAAGAACGCTGGGTATGGCTAAGACTGAAACTCATTGCCGATGTCGGACTTGTTGGGCTCCCCAATGCCGGGAAATCCACGTTCCTGTCTGTCGTTTCACGGGCAAAGCCCAAAATTGCCGATTATCCTTTCACCACGCTCCATCCACAACTGGGCGTTGTGCGCCTTAATAACAGTGAAGAATTTGTCATCGCCGATATTCCTGGTCTGATTGAGGGAGCGAGCGAAGGACTTGGGCTGGGAGATCGTTTCCTAGGTCATGTCGAACGCTGTGCCGTTCTTCTGCACCTTGTCGATGGTACCCAGGAAGACCCTGCAGCCAACTGGCAGATGATAAGACATGAGCTGGAAGCTTATGATCCTGATTTGGCCAGCAAGGAAGAAATTCTGGCTCTTAATAAATGTGATGCCTTGACAGAAGAAGAAATCAAAGAAAAACAGGCCGCTTTGGCACACATGTCAGGGCAGGACGTCCACCTGCTCTCTTCTGTCAGCCGCGACGGAGTGGACAGCCTGCTACGCCTGCTTCAGGACAAGGTGAACCATAACAAATAGTCTCTTATAGCAAGATAACCTATCTCGTCTCGCAGGGGGAAACACTTATGACTTTTCATGGGAAGACAGCCCTTGTCACAGATAGCACGACGGGAATAGGCGAGGCAGTTGCAGATCTATTATGTCGCCATGGGGCCAATATCGTGATCGTCTCGCGTTCAGAAAGCTCTATTGCACGAAAAATCAATGCCTTATCATCCGCATCATCCTGCAAAGATCAAAAATTCCTAGAGCTGGAATGTGATATCTCAGATCCAGAGCAGGTCAGAAAGACGATCCTGAAAAATAAAAGAAAACTTCGCACACTGCCATTGTACAGGAGACCTCTACCCTGTTGATGGTGGCTATATGTCAGTATACGCCACCACCGACAAGAATCAAAACGGTCCAAGACTCCCTGAACCGCTGACCGGAGAGCTAGTCTGTCCAGATAACAGTCAGGCTACGGACACCCTGCGCACCACGAATGAGTACACCCTGAATATCTGCCGTTGCCGAAGGACCGCTCATAAGCACACCGTAACCTGCAGTTTTAAATTCCTGACGCTCCTGATAAGCCGTATGCATATTGGCCGTCAGAGCTGTTCTGGAAAGAAGAACTATCAGATGCTGCGCCAGATGCACATCAGCCAGATGATCATGCAGTTCCACTTCGCTCAGGAAAATAGAGCCCATTTCGGCAATCCCGAAAGGAGACCGCACGACCATGACGTCAACTTTGTCAGCTTCCTGAAGAGTCTTGAGATCAGTGATTTTCAGCGTCCCTTTAAACTCATCTGTCGCTGAGCAAATGGAACCCGCATCAGGAAATTTACGACGAACCGCATCCTCAAGCGTTTCACCTGACTGAGGTGCCCATATATCGCCACCAAGCAACTGAAGAGCGTCTTCGAAGCGTTTTACTGAACGATCCATATCACCCAGAGTAACAATGCCGGGTAAAGGGTAATCCGTCGGCCTTGGTACTCTTTTTTCTCGCAGTTTCCCCAGAATAACATCTCTGGCTGATGGTTCATGCGTTGCCATTATGACTGCCCTCCTGCCCCGGTCTGTTGAGACGTCTGACCTGACTGTTTGAGCCGATTTTTGCGGTACCAGTGATTAAATGTTTCAGAGACAGGATGAGGCAATTCACGGTGTTTACCCCATTGATTGAACGCATTATAAAGCACAAAGCGCGGCATGGTCTTCAGTGCAATATTCGTGCTGGAAATAGCTGCCCTGTACATGCGGGGACTTGAAAGAAGCTTCCCGGCCATTTTCATGATTTCCTTCTTAACAAAAGGAATTTCATTTTCTTCTGCCAGGACGCGCCGCCACTCAAAAAGCTGTTCGTGAATATTAATCTTCACCGGACAGACATTGGAGCAGCTCCCATTTAACGTTGAGGCAAAAGGAAGGGTGCTGTATTTCTCTTTATTAAAGGTCGGATCAATAATCGCCCCAATAGGCCCTGAATAGACCGCCCCATAAGACTGTCCGCCCGAACGCCGATAAACAGGGCACGTATTCATGCAGGCCCCGCAACGGATACATTTGAGCGATGACCAGAACTGCTCCATAGCGAGACGGTCCGAGCGCCCATTATCAACGAGGATAATGTGCATTTCCCCGCCTTTCTTGGGCTTACGAAAATGCGTCGTATATTGCGTAATAGGCGAACCCAGCGCACTGCGTGACAGAAGGCGTATAAAGACGCCAAGATCAGACATGCGCGGAACAAGCCGTTCAATACCCAGTGTCGCAATATGCAGACCGGAAACATTGGCGCTCAAATCCGCATTGCCTTCATTGGTGCAGACAACGAATGTTCCCGTTTCCGCAACAAGAAAGTTGCCACCCGTCATACCTGCATCCGCCCCCAATATAACAGGACGCGCTGCCTGCCTTTGCGCTTCCGCAAGTGAATGAGGGTCATGATCGTTGGGATCTGTATGATAATATTTGGCAAAAAGAGCTGCCACGTCACCTGTCAGTTTCTGAACAGCCGGCAACACCACATGACTGGGCAACTGGTCATCAAGCTGCTGGATGCGTTCACCCAGATCCGTCTCTGTCACTGTGACGCCGCGCGGCTCAAGATATTCACGCATTTCGCATTCATCAGTGATCATGGACTTGCTTTTGATCAGCGACTTTGCCTTATGCTCACTGAGGATCTCTCCTACAATGCGATTATGCTCCTGACCATCACGTGCCCAGTGAACATGAATCCCGTTTGCTTTTGCGTTACGTTCAAACTGCTCAAGATATTCCGGCAGGTTCGCCAGCGTATGTTCCTTGATTTCAGACGCTTTCTGACGAAGTTCCTGCCATTCCGGCAGAATATGCATCTGGTGGTCGCGCTTCTGACGAATATCCCAAAGGCGCTCATCATGAAACTGCAGATGGGCCTTCTCCTGCAGAAACTCGGCTCCTGCCTTTGCATGCGGGACGGGTTTTGTGCTCATGCTCTTGCTCCATTCAGAATTTCCGCAATATGGATGAACTTGATCGGCACGTGATTGCGCTCAGCACAACCCTGCTGATGCATCATGCAGGATGTATCAGCCGAGACAATATACTCCGCTCCTGCCGTACTATGATCCATAACCTTATCAAGGCCCATTTTGGCGGAAATAGCCTCTTCGGTAACAGAATAAGTCCCGCCAAACCCGCAACACTCATCCGGACGTTGCGGCTGGGCAAAGCTTATGCCCTTGACCGCGGAAAGCAAGGTCTTCGGTTTTGAGAAGAAAGGTTCACCCAACTCTGACATGCTGGCTGTCCGGAGTGACCTCAGTGTCGCACAACTATTATGAATGCCGACCTTGTGAGGAAACTCTGCCCAGGGAAATTCCCTGACCTTTAACACGTCATAAATAAATTCAACGAGTTCATAAATATTTTCCCGCACATGCTTCACAGCCGGCGTCTGCTCAAGAGCGTCGAAATTATCACGAATATTATGCACACAGCTTCCTGAAGGAGCGACAATAACATCATATTCGGCAAAATTTTTGACAAATAATTCTTCCGTCTCTTTGGCATCCCTGTTACAGCCCGAATTCACCATAGGCTGGCCACAACATGTCTGGTCCAAAGGATATTCAACTGTCTGACCCAGCTTTTCCAGCAACTCCAGGGTAGCAATCGCTGTTTTTGGATAAAAGGCATCCATATAACAGGGAATAAACAGACCTATTTTCACGCTCAGTCACTCCAAAGTGCGGCCCAATACTGTTTCGTCAGAAAGGACCATTCGTGATTAAGTAAAACTTCCGGCTATGTAACCATTAACGGCCACTACTATAGCAGTGGGGCCACCCGTCAAAATAGCAATTACGTTATCTAGACAGGTAAAACCCCACAAAAATCGCCAAGCCGTCAGGCTGAAGCTTTTGGAGACCCACCCAAAGCCGGCAGAGGTTCCAGAAGTTTATGATTGTCAGTGTAATCAACCGGAATGGCGATCACGACTGGTCCCTCTACATCCATGGCGTCATGCAAGGCCTGTTTAAGTTCATGAACTGAAGTCACGTTAATGCCTTTTGCTCCGAAAGACTGGGCATAAAGAGCAAAATCAATATCACCGAAAGAAACAGCCGCCTCGCGCCCATATTTCTTCTCTTCCTGAATTTTGACCATATTATAATGATGGTCCACCCAGATCAGATGAATAATATTGGATTTCAGGCGTACTGCTGTCTCAAGATCCATTGACGACATCATGAAGCCGCCATCACCGGAAACAGAAATGACTTTCTGACTCGGATTCACAATGCTTGCCGCCATAGCCCATGGGAGACCAACACCCATTGTCTGCTGACCATTGGTCATGAGAATCTGACGAGCACGGAACGCATGAAGATAACGCGCAAGCCAAATATGGAAAGACCCCATATCAAGACAAAGCGTAATATCCTGCTGAATGAAAGCCTCCAGCGTCTTGACGATTTCCAGAGGATGCAACATTCCTTTATGATGGCTCTTGGCTTCGGCAAAACTGCGTTTCAGGTCAGCCCTGTAATCCTCGAGGATTTTCGACAGATCCGGTGCCAGACCGATCTTGCCGACTTTGCGTTCCAGATGCGTCAAAGTCTGGGCAATGTCGCCAACCAGCTCACAGGTTGGTGCGAAAGCGTTATCAATCTGCGCAGGTACGACATCCACATTAATCAATGGACGATCTGCTTTCAAATTCCACAAAACCGGGTCATATTCGATAGCATTATAGCCGATAGCCAGTATCAGATCAGCTTCATTGAGCAGATGATCCCCATGCTGGTTATGGAACAGACCAACGCGCCCGCCGAACTGCGGCAAAAGCTCATGAGAAATTGCACCCGCGGCCTGATATGACCCCACAACGGCCATCCCCGTATGAGCTGCAAAATGCCGCACTGCTTCCGCATTTTCAGGCGTGCTGGCCAGCATACCCAGTAGAATAACGGGCTTTTTCGCTTTCTTTAGCGCAACCACCGCTTCATTAATATAATCCTCTGGTGCTGGCCCTGTTTTAGGCACCACACAAGGCGTCAGGACACGCTGAGGAGCTGGAAGAGAAAGGACATCCATCGGCACGCTTACAAAAGAAGCACCCGGGCGACCTGACTCAGCGGCGCGAAAAGCATTCGTGATAATTTCAGATGTTGCTTCTGGTGCACCAATCTCAACACTGTATTTCGTAACCGGCCGGAGCATGCTGACTGTATCCATGCTCTGATGAGTCAGTTTGACCAGATCAGCACGCCCTACGGCACCACCGATGGCAAGTACGGGATCACCCTCTGACGTCGCCGTTGCCAGACCCGTTGTCAGGTTGGAGACCCCTGGGCCTGAAGTCACCAGTGCAACACCTGCCTTGCCAGTAAGACGCCCGATACCTGCCGCAATAAAAGCCGCATTTTGTTCATGACGGACAGCAATCGTCTCAATAGGCGAATCTTCCAGAGCCTCAAAAAGGCGATCAATTTTGGCTCCAGGAATTCCAAAAACGTGTTTGGTGCCATGAGCTTCCAGATTGCGTACGATCAGCTCGGCCGCATTCTGCACGGCTGATCCATCCTGTTTCTTTGTCATTAAAATACCTGCAAAAAAATTGAAATTACGGCCTGACGTCTTGCAAAAAGACTTCAGCCTCCTTCAGCAACCCTGATTGAATCACTCAAACCTTCTGGATTCAGGTTGGCCTCTGCAAAATCTTTCGTACGAGGCAGCTCTATTTCCAGATCAGAAATACTGGCCACCTCAAGTTTACCGCGTTTGACAACGTAATCCGTCACATGACCACCATGCTGGGCATCATCGCTCAATATATGAAGGTGATATCCGGCAACATTGATCCCCTGCATATAATGGGGGGTACGGAAACCAAGCATCTGTCCCGAAATATTCTTCATCGTAAACGTCGGCTGCCGTGCCACAACATCCAACATATGAGGATAAGGTCTGCACTGACAAAAAACCGTGCGCGTATCAGCAAGCTCAAACTCACCGGTGAAGCGGACAGCCGCAAAAAGATTTGGATTACCGATCAGCTCATCCACCTTCGCCTCGAACTCTTCTTTATTATGAGGTCTGTCAAGCGTAATAGTCTGTTCCGGCTCAAAGAAAGTTACACAAGCGAAAGGAGTTTTCAGTCCCCCATGAGCCTGAGACGCGATCCCTTCCGCGCGAAACTGTTTCACGACTCCGTCGGCAACAATCATCTCTCCATCAAGAGCATTGAATGTACCTAGACCGAAATCACCATGCTGAAGAAGATCATCAAGCGTTGTCTCACCATCATAGACGGCATCCAACAGGGCAGACATGGTGGACGTCTGATAAAGACGGTTTGTTACACGGGATGTTGCTGTCTTTTTGTTTAATTGTTCGGTCATATAACCTCCCATTCCAGAATATGAAAGAAAGATATAACGTCCTAAACCCTATTACAAATATATAGTTAAGAGTGTGTGTATATAAAATAAATATGTATGTCCAAAAACTCTTTTAGGGAAAATTGCATATCAAAAATATATGGATTTTCCCTTCGTGATAATTTAACTATGACCCAAAGGGTTGGTCCATAACGGTTAGTGAATTCACAGTGACGCAAAGTACGCAAAAAATGGATATAAGGCATTTCCAATATTTTACCGCTGTCGCCGATGCCGGAAGCATCACGCTGGCAGCCAAGAACCTTTCCATGGAACAACCTCCTCTCAGCCAACAGCTGCGAAAAATGGAAGAATTACTCGGCGTCACTCTTTTCATCCGTCAGACCCGTGGCGTAGCCTTGACGGAAGCCGGGAGGATGCTTCTCCCCCAGGCACGCCTTATTCTTGAACTGAAACAGCAATTTATCGAAAACGCCCAAAGCCTGGCCGAGGGGAAAAAAGGACGTCTGCGCATCGGACTTGCCGGGTCTGTCCCCCTGCTCCCGGCCATTCCTTTTGCTATCCGGCAATTCAGGACGATGGCGCCCGATGTTGTCCTTTCCCTTGAGGAAAGCAATACACCGGCTTTATGTGCTTCACTGATGAATTATCAGCTTGATATTGCTGTTGTCCGTCCCCCGGTAACAGACCCTGAACAGATTGAGGTCATTCCCCTGCTCAAGGAGCCTACTCTGGCGGCACTGCCCAGTGGGCATCGCCTGTCAGAAAAAAAGAAAATTCGCCTTAATGAAATTGGTGAAGATCCTCTAATTATTTTTCCACGGGAATTGGGGCCAGGATTTTACGACTCAATACTGGCCGCCTACCAGAACGCTGGCGCTACACCACCATTAGGGCAGCAGGCACCGCAGATCGCCGGGACCATACCCCTTGTCGCCGCCGGGTTGGGTGTTTCCGTCGTGCCTGAATCGCTCCGTCAGCTTCACACTGAGGGCATTACGTACCACGAAATTGAAGATCCTGCCCCTTACTCCAATCTCGCCATCGCCATGCGCCGTGCTCCTAACAGGCCTTTGGTACATGATTTTGGGAACCTGCTCAGAAAAGTCTGTTCAGGAGCATAATCACATCACAAAAAAAGGCTTTGTTCACCAACTGTGATTCGGTGAACAAAGCCTTTATGGCCCCGTATGATGAGGCCTATTGCGCTAAAAAATTATTTATTTACATCCCCAGCGCACGACGATAGATGTCAAGAAGGGTCTCCTGCTCCTCAACCTCAGCTGGCTCCTGTTTGCGCAGTCTGATGATCTGCTTGATGACCTTGACATCGAAGCCTGCTGATTTGGCTTCGGCAAAAATATCCCGGATATCTCCACCAAGGGCTTTACGCTCCTCCTCAAGCCTTTCAACCCGTTCAATGATAGAACGTAAACGATCAGCAGCAATGCCCCCTGTTGTCGCAGTTTCTGAATCCATTGGCTTTTGATCCTCTCTCACATTACGAGTCTGTTGTAACGCATCGCGGCTTATCGCGTCGCTTCCCCACGGTCAATGAACTTACCGCCCAACAGCCGAAAAAACATGAATATTCTCCAAGAAAAATCAGGAGAAATCCCAAAAATTCATGGTCTTGACTCCTGTAAAGTAAAAGTTTCTTGAAGAATTCTCCAGCCTTCTCCAGGGAAACCATATCAGCTTCCCCTGCACTTGACAGAATGGACATAAGGACCGTTCTAAGGGGGGAAAGATACTCTGAGAAGCACTCCTTTCCTATGGAGTGCGCAGAATCAGGAAAGGCTGTTATCTGTTATGGTAGGTTCCCAGCAAACTGTTCCATTTGATTATGTTATTTTCGGCGCTACGGGTGATCTTACAATGCGTAAGCTCCTCCCAAGTCTTTATAATCAGCTCCGCCTCGGCCATATCCCCAAAGACGCACGCATTATAGGTACGGCGCGTTCTTCCCATACACGGGAAGAATTTATTGAGCTTGCCCAACAGGCCCTGGAACGTTTCGTACCTGACGTAAACAAGCGTGATTCAGTCGTCAGGCATTTCCTTGACAAACTTGATTATGTGCAGCTTGACGGCACAGACAGCAACAGTAACTGGACTGAATTACGGGAAAAACTTGACCAGTCTCCACCAGACAGAGTCAGGGTCTTTTACTATTCAACAGCCCCGCAACTCTTTGGCGCCATCAGTGAAAATCTTTCAAAACATAACCTGATTACCGAGCAGTCACGTGTCGTACTGGAAAAGCCTATCGGCACGGACAGCAAAACGGCCAACGAAATCAATGAAAGTGTCTGCCGCTTTTTTGATGAGCACCAGATCTACCGCATTGATCATTATCTCGGCAAGGAAACAGTCCAGAATATTATGGCACTACGTTTTGCCAACCCTGTTATCAATGCCATCTGGTCACATGAATATATCCAGTCCATTCAGATCACAGCGGCTGAAACAGTGGGTGTGGAAGGGCGTGCAGGCTATTACGATAAATCTGGTGCCCTGCGCGACATGATCCAGAACCATCTTCTGCAAATTCTGAGCTTTTGCGCCATGGAAGAGCCAGACGTGCTTGATGCGGACGCTATAAGAAATGCGAAACTCGCCGTTCTTACCTCATTACGCCCCATCACAGGAGAAGCCGTACGCACGGAAACATTGCGCGCCCAATATACAAAAGGCGGCATAGGAGATCTGCCTGTTTCCGGCTATCTGGAAGAACTGGGAAAACCAAGCAATACAGAGACCTACGCTGCCCTGCGTGCCTATGTCGATACCCCACGCTGGAAAGGGGTGCCTTTCTACATCCGCACGCTCAAACGCTCCAAGCTCAAGGTCAGCGAGGTTGTTATCACCTTCAAGAAAAGGCGACATGGACTTTTCGACGATCACCCAAGAGCCAATAAACTTGTTATTCGTATCCAGCCCGATGAAGGCGTTGATCTCACTCTCAATGCCAAAGATCCATCGTCCTCCGGCTTTACATTCCAACAGCTCAATCTCGGCAGCAATTTCGGCACGACCGATGGCTCCACAATCCCTGATTCCTATGAGCGCCTGATGCTTGATGTCGTTCGTGAAAATCCGACGCTGTTCATTCGCCGCGATGAGGTTGAAGCCGCATGGAAATGGGTAGAACCTATTCTAAATGCCTGGGCAGAAAATCAGGTTCCGATGGAACATTATGTCGCCGGGACACGCGGCCCCACGGCCGCCAAGGCCTTTATCCATAAAACAGGTGATTACTGGCATGAAAACATGCAGAGTTAATCCCTGAATTCCTCATTTCGGGCTTCATATTGTTATTGAAAGGAGACAGGGATACTGTCTCCTTTTTCATTTTTGCGGAGCGCCCCTTTTGCCTCAGAAACCTTCTCCCAGACGTTCACTATTTGCTTCCATTCCCAATAAAGGACGCACCATAAGGCAGCACGTTATCAGACGGCTGATTATTATGGTTCCTCTTTTCCTCATCATGTTTTTCCTGGCAAAAAACGGCACGCTTGATGCTCTTTATGACCAGTTTACCTTCAAAAAAATGAGCTGGTTCGATAATAGCGCCCTTGTTGAGCATCTTCGCACTGTTATCCGTCAGAAAAAACTCTCGACTCTGCCGCGCCACTGTCTTGTTTTTGTCATTAACGGAGACGTTGCCAATAACGAACCCACAATCAACGTTTTGGGACGGCATGGGAATGGTTGCCCGGGCGATACTGTTTCTTCAGAAAATCTTTTCAACATCAAGGTCAATCGTCTGGCGCGTTATCTGGCCACAGATGCTGGTACGCCAGGAGAATTCCATCCACTCGCCACCCAGTAGTATTTTGTTAAACACCCTTGACCTTACCTTACAAGACAGGCACTCTTCCCTCCGCCAGATGGTCGGGTGATCGCCGGGACAGTTATGTCCTGGAGGAAAGTCCGGGCTCCACAGAAAGACGGTGCCGGCTAACAGCCGGCGAGGGCGACCTCAGGGAAAGTGCCACAGAAACAGGACTTCCTGCCGGCGTTGCGGTTTTCTGCGATGCGCAGGTAAAGGTGAAACGGTGTGGTAAAAGCACACCGCGTCCCTGGCAACAGGGACGGACATGGTAAACCCCACCGGGAGCAAAACCGAATAGGGACGGCTGACATTTTATGTCTGGGGTTTCTGCCTCGCCGTCCGGGTTGGTTGCGTGAGGCAGGTTGCAAAACCTGTCCCAGATGAATGATCACCTCTCCTGTATTAACTCAGGAGAACAGAACCCGGCTTACAGACCATCTGGCTCTCGTTGTATTACGTCGTTTTCTTCCAGAACTTATACCAAATCTTCATGCATATGACAGCATGAAAGCAATCTTGTATCAGTTAAAACCCTCTTATTTTCAATATATTCTTAAGTTATTCAAATAATCGTAACATTCAATATAGTGCCCCTGGCATTTCTCCCAATAATTTTCCCCCGCTCCTCTCAAAAGATTCTGCCTGTTTTTTTATATTTTTTTTGACGCCCATATTTTCCCATGTTATCCCAAGCATGACAGAATTCTCCCACGAAGAATCCCTTTCGCGAGAAATTCCAGAACTCTCGATTTTCACATTGGCGACAAGGCCATACAGACAGGAAAGGAGGCGTTGGCTGCAATGAGCATGTTTTTGGGCACTCATTGTAATCGTTTCGACGCCAAAGGCCGCGTTTCCATTCCCGCACCCTTTAGAATCGCACTGAAAGAACAGGCACACCCGGGGGAGGCTCTTGTCATCCTCCGCCCGTCGCACCTGCATCCCTGTATCGAGGGCTGGACAGCCGACGGCTTCGCCTCGCTCGCAGCGCCGCTTGATGAATATGATCCCTTCTCGGAAGAACATGAGGATCTCGCTGCAAGTCTTTATGCCGATGCTTACCCGCTTGATAGCGACAAGGAAGGCCGGATCATCCTGCCTGACGTTCTTAGGCAACATGCGGGCCTTGACAAGGAGGCCACCTTCATGGGGCTAGGGAAGATTTTTCAGATCTGGACCCCTGAAGCGGCCCTTGAGCGCAGACTCCAGGCTCGCCAGCGCGCCAAGGAACTGAGTACCGCAAGACCTGCTGCACGCATATTGCCCAAAAAGGGGGATGACCATGAGTAAGGGTCATTTCCCTGTTATGCTGCCTGAAGTCCTCGCGGCCCTTGATGTAAAAAAGGGTGGCTGCTACCTGGACGGAACTTTTGGTGGCGGAGGTTATAGTCGTGCCATCCTCTCCACAGAAGGAACGACGGTTCACGCCATCGACCGTGACCCTGACGCCATTGCGCGCGGACGTACCCTCCTCGAAGACTTTCCGGGCAGACTTTTCCTCCATCATGGCACCTTTGGCAATATGGGGACATTACTGCAGCATGACATGCTCTTTGACGGCATTGTACTTGACCTGGGCGTTTCCTCCTTTCAGCTTGATGAGGCCGAGAGAGGGTTCTCATTCCGCTTTGATGCTCCGCTTGACATGCGCATGAGTGCGCAGGGACCATCAGCTGCTGATCTCGTTAATCAGGAAAGCGAAGAAACGCTGGCTGATATTCTCTATCATTATGGAGAAGAGAAAAAGGCCCGCTCCATCGCCCGTGCTCTCGTCAAGGCAAGGACAGAAGCCCCAATCACAACCACTTTTGCCCTGGCTGATATTGTCCGGAGTTGTGTCCCGCGTGAACGGGCAGGCTTTGACCCCGCAACCAGAAGTTTTCAGGCTTTGCGTATAGCCGTCAATGATGAGCTCGGTGAAATCGAACGCGCCCTGGAGACAGCTCCCGCGAAACTCGCCCCAAAAGGCGTGTTCGTCGTCGTCACATTCCACTCTCTGGAAGACCGTCTTGTCAAACGCTCAATGGCGCGCCTGAGCGGCAAAAAGACGCAGAACTCCCGTTATCTTCCTGCCAGTCTTACGACAGAAACGGAAGATTTTGCCCTTCTCCATGCGCGCGCACTTCATCCTGGAGAAGAGGAACTTCGTCAAAATCCCCGTTCAAGAAGCGCACATTTGAGGGCACTTCGCCGCCTCACTAATGCTGGAGCGTTACAATGATCAGACCTGTTACCTTCCTTTGTGCTCTCATGGCGGCCTTGTCGGGGTTATTTCTCTATACCAAAAAACATAATACGCTGCTCCTTGACGAAAAAATCACACAGCTCGTTCATGATACACGCAGAGTCCAGGAGCAGACCGTCATGCTGCGGACGGAATGGGCCCTGCTAAACCAGCCGGACAGGCTAACCGCTCTCTCGGAACGTTTTCTTCCCCAATTGGAATCCGTACAACCGCGCCAGTTTGTTAAAATGGACAAACTTGCTTCTGTCCTGCCTGCCATCAGCCATAAACCCGTCCAGGTTTCCATAGCCCAGACTACAGAGCAACATGCAGGGCCAACCACACAGCCGCAACCTGCTACACAGACCGACGCTAGCGCCCATAATAACGCCGGAAATACTTCAGCAACAGAGTCCCATGAAACCACGGATCTGGAAAAAGCCATTGCTACTGCGAAACAGGGTAACCCCTTTCCTTCCATCCGTCATGAAGACGCAGCCGTTACCCCTTCCTTGACGGGAAATCATGCCGCGCATGATAATAGTACAGCGAAACCAGTTTCCCGTCCTGCTGCTCATAAAATTTCCAGTCTGGATCAGACCATCGCCATGATGGCGCAGCATACAAAGGAGAAACATGCACAGGAAAAAACCTTCCGGGAACAGTCACTTCTGAAAACCACCACCCAAAAACCGGAATCCAAAAAAGTACGACACAGATTACCGGATGTGGATGATGCCTCACCCACCCCCAAGGTTGAGGCAGTTTCATGGTCCAGACCACAGGAAAAATCTCCCCAGAGAAACTCTTCAGGCGGACATAATGCAAGAGCCTCCATGACTATGCAGGAACCTCTGCCGCCCCCAGTCCCCCTGACAAACTGATAGCCAAAACGGCGTTTGACAGTCTGCCCTTTTCTCACTTTAAGTGGCGGCTTAACGCTCCCGGCTGAAACGACCTCATGGCAGAGACACCTCCTCCCCCCCATTCTCCTGACTCCTCCGACCGGATTCTCGGAAACCGTTCGCCCGGCTTTTTTGCCCGCAAAAAAAAAGACAGGAAAAAAGAAAAGACTGAAAATAAAAAAGCTCCTCCCAAACCAAAAAACGTAAAACCGAAACTGACTGATGAAGAACGTTGTCAGGGACGTCTTGTGTATGTCGGTCTCGGATTCCTGGTCCTCTTTGGTGCTGTCAGTTTTAAAGCCATTCTGGCAACTGTGCTGGCCCCCATGCCGCCTCTGCCCAACCAGGTTGCCGCAACACTGCCGGAAATTCCCAAGCCTGATCCCAAAGCCCTGATGAGCGGTGTCTTTACCCTGCCTAACGTCAAACGCGCTTCCATCACGGACCGTAACGGCCAGCCTCTCGCGCTTTCCCTGCCTATGGTACAGGTCTACGCCAATCCGCGGGAAATTATTGACCCTGAAGACGTTGTGGAGAAACTGAGCGCGATTTTGCCTGATCTCAAGAAAGATCTGGTCCTGAAAAGGCTCCATCAGAACAGACAATTCGTTTATCTCTCGCGCGATATTTCCCCTACACAGGAACTCGCCATTAATAATCTCGGTATACCGGGACTCTATTTCGAAAATAGTGAAAAACGCCGTTACCCTCTGGGTAATATAGCCGCTCATATATTGGGCAGCGTCGATATTGACGATCACGGGATTGCTGGCGTTGAACGTTATTTTGACAAGCGCCTGATGAGTGACCCCACTCCCTTGCGTCTCTCTATTGATACCAGAGTGCAGGCTGCCATCCGCGAAGAGCTTTATAACGCCAAGGAACATTTCAGTGCCATCGGAGCCAGCTCCATTCTGATGGATGTACGCACTGGCGAGATTCTCGCCATGGTCAGCCTGCCTGATTTTGACGCCAATGATTTTTCCCATGTGCCAGCTGATGCACGCTTCAACCGCGCTGTTACAGGCATGTACGAACCCGGCTCCACTTTCAAGCTCCAGACAGCTGCCATGGCGCTTCAGCTGGGGGTTGCTCATATCTGGGACCGTTTTTCGACCATCCCCATCCATGTCGGGCGCTTCAAGATCTCGGATCTAAAATCAGACCATTTTGCACCCTGGCTTCCTCTCACATCTGTCATGGCTTATTCCTCCAACCCCGCCTCGGCGCATATTGCTCTTGATGTCGGTGCCAAGAGACAGAGGGAATGGCTGGGACAAATGGGTTTTCTGGACCGTGTTCCCGTCGAACTCCCTGAAGCCGCACGACCCATTGTCCCTTCAAAAAGAAATTGGGGTCTGACAACCGTCATGACGGTCGGGTTCGGTCACGGCGTTGCTGAGTCCCCCCTGGCCATCGTACGTGGCACAGCTGCAGCCGCCAATGGCGGGTTTCTGATTACGCCAACCCTCCTTGCACAACCCCATGATGAAAACACGGAACCAACCCCCAAGGGACCGCGACTTATTTCACCAGAAAATGCCGACATATTACGCCGCATATTGCGCCTGGACGTCACAAAAGGCACAGGGAAAAATGCAGAAAGTCCTGGCTATTTTGTTGGCGGGAAAACAGGTACAGCCGAAAAAGTGGGCGCTCACGGCGCTTATCTGAAGCATGTCAATATTACAGCCTTCACGGGGGTTTTTCCTATGAATGACCCTCATTACGCCCTTTACGTCATGCTGGATGCGCCACATCCGACAGCCGAGACACACGGGTGGACAACAGCGGGCTGGATTGCCGCCCCGACATTCTCACGCATTGTCACAAGAACGGCCCCCATGCTCGGTCTTTTCCCTCCTCCACCAGATCAGGTCGAAAAGATTGATCAGGACATGACCATATCACTCAATCCTCCCGTTCCACGAGGTGTCCGCCCGCTGGGACCCGGCAACGACCCCGGGGCACCACAACCCCGCACAACATCCTCTCATCCGAAAGGGCATTAAAACCCGGCGCGTTCTCTTTTCTCTTCCTTTTTCTGTAAGGCTCCATCATGCTCCTTTCCGCTCTCCTTCACCATCTCGGCATCTCCTCTGTCCTGCAACACGATGTAATCATCACAGACATTACTGCTGATAGCAGGACTGTACAGCCGGGAAGTCTGTTCGTTGCCCTGAAGGGCAGCCAGCATGATGGAGCAGCCTATATTCCTCACGCCATTTTCGAAGGAGCCGTCGCTATTATCCGCCACAAGAAAGAAGGCACCCCCACCATTCTCGACCATTATGAGAATGGCCAAGCCATTCCCATGATCGCCGTTGAAAATCCAGCCCGCTTTCTTGCTCTTGCCGCCATGAAACTTGCAGGTTCTTCGCCCGACATGATCGCAGCCGTTACGGGCACGAATGGCAAGAGCAGCACGGTGGATTTTGTCAGGCAAATCTGGCAGAAACAGAATGTTCCCGCCGCCAGTATTGGCACGCTTGGCCTCATCACTGACGCCGACCTTCCACCCCTCCCTCCTTTGACAACACCTGATTCCGTCAGCCTCGCCAAGGCTTTGGCCGGTCTAAAAAAAGCCGGTATCGAACATGTCGCGTTAGAAGCTTCTTCTCATGGTATCATACAATCCCGACTTGATGGCCTGACCATTGGAGCCGCCGGCTTTTCCAATCTGACACGGGATCATCTGGATTATCACGGTACGCTCTCCGCCTATAGGGACGCTAAATTACGCCTTTTTAGAGAGATCCTGACTGAAGGCGGCATCTCTGTTTTTAATGCCGATATGGACACGGAAACCGTCTCCGCCCTTCGCGTCATCGCCGAGAAGCGTCATCTAAAAATACGTGATATCGGCCGAAAAAATGGTCTTCTTACAATCAAGTCTATCCAGCCCACACCCACCGGGCAGATTGTTACAATTGCTTTTTCAGGCAGGACTCTTCCACCCTTGAGCATTCCCTTGGTCGGCAGTTTTCAGGTTGAGAATGCCCTGATGGCTGCTGCCTTATGCTGGAAAGATGACGAAGACGCTCCCGAAATACTCTCACTTCTTTCGCAACTTGAAAACGTACCCGGCCGGTGCGAACTCGTCGCCACATTACCCCATAATGCCACAGCCTATATTGATTACGCCCATACACCCGATGCTCTGGAACATATCCTCCTTAGCCTGCGCGCCCATACAAAAGGAAAAATTACCCTGGTTTTCGGAGCCGGTGGAGATCGTGACAAGGGTAAACGTCCGCTTATGGGACAGATTGCTGCACGACTGGCCGACAGGATTATCATCACTGACGACAATCCACGCCGTGAAGACCCCGCACTGATCAGACAGGAAATCAAAAATACCTGTCCACAGGCACAGGAAATTCCCTCCCGTCATGATGCCATCGCCGAAGGGCTGCACTCTCTTCAGGAAGGTGACATTCTCCTTGTTGCCGGTAAAGGCCATGAAAAAGGTCAAATCACAGGCGATGAAGTTCTTCCCTTTGACGACCGCGACGTCACACGTACTCTGGCGAAAGAAATTTACGCATGAAATTCTCTTCCCCTTTATGGACCAGCCCTGAACTACGTGCGGCAACAAAAGGCGTGCTGACCACAGAATGTGACATTACAGGCGTTTCCATAGACACGCGCACCCTCCAGAAAAATGATCTTTTCATCGCCCTGAAGGGGGATCATTCAGACGGACACCGTTTTATCCGCCAGGCTCTTGAGCAAGGTGCCGGAGCCGTCATGGCACATGATAATTCTGCCCTGGAGGCACAGAAATTACAGAACGACCCCCGCATCCTTCTGGTTTCTGACACCATGAAAGGCCTTGAGGAGCTTGGTCGCTTCGCACGACAGCGTTTCAAGGGAAAAGCCATCGCCATCAGTGGCAGCGTCGGGAAGACCACGACAAAAGAGATGCTGCGCCATGCCCTCGCACCCCACGGAAAGGTGCATGCTTCCGTCGCGTCTTTCAATAATCACTGGGGTGTGCCCCTGACACTGGCGCGCCTGCCCCGTGATGCTGATTTCTGCATTAATGAGATTGGCATGAATCACACGGGCGAAATTGCTCCTCTCGTGGCGCAGGTAAGGCCTGACTGTGCCATTATCACGGCCATAGGAACAGCCCATCTCGGCCTTATGGGCAGCCACGAAGCCATCGCACACGAGAAGGCGTCTCTTTTCGCTGGTCTGAACCCCGAACATTCTTTCGCGCTCATGCCAGATAATACAGGGTATGAAGAACTGGCACGGCATTATCTTCCATCCCACGCTCTTTTATGGCTTGTCGGATTTTCGGGCGAAGCCACCATACATATCGAAAATCCCGTTCTTTCGGATACAGGAAGCCGGTTTCACCTTCATATCCGCCAGAAAACCATTTCTGTCACGCTAACGCTGCCAGGACTGCATCATATTCGTAACGCAGCCCTGACACTGGGCTGCATCGCCGGCCTTGGGCTAGAACTGGAACCATCAGTACAAGCTCTTAAAAACTTCGCTCCTGACAGGGGACGAGGTGCAACAGTTTGTCTGGGTAAGGACATTACGCTCATTGACGAAAGCTATAACGCCTCTTCTGACAGCATCCGCGCCGCCCTGAAAACGCTTGCCCTGCGCCCCGCAACACGCAGGATTGCTGCTCTGGGTGACATGCTTGAACTTGGTGAATTTGCACGCTCGGAACATGAATCCCTCGCCCCTGACATATGCGCCTGTGAAGCTCTTTGTTTCTGTTGCGGCCCCCATATGAAAGCCCTTTTCGAGAGCCTCCCTCCAGAACTTAAAGGAGGTTACGCCGAGAACTCGACAGGCTTGATTCCACTTATTGCCGAAACCCTTCATCCTGGAGATATCCTTCTCGTCAAGGGTAGTCTGGGCAGCCAGATGAAAAAACTGATAGAGGGTCTTGAGACCACTTTCCGCCATCATTGAGAAAAGCTGAACCGAGTCTAATCCATGCTCTACAACCTTATCGCTGCCCATAACCTGCATCATGGCGGTTTTTTCAACCTCTTCCACTACATCACTTTCCGGGCGGGCTGCGCTTGTCTGACGGCTCTGGTCTTTACGCTTTTTCTGGGGCGCCCTTTCATCGCTCATCTCAAACGCATCCAGCGTGATGGACAACCCATCAGGGCCGTTGGCCCCGAGCGCCATATCCTCGAAAAAGCAGGTACTCCAACAATGGGCGGCATGCTCATCCTAGCTGGGCTGACCCTCTCGACCCTCTTATGGGCTGATCTCCATAACGGGTTTGTCTGGGCTGTCCTCCTGACAACGCTTTCCTTTGGTGCCGTCGGTTTTGTCGATGATTATGAGAAACTCGCCCGCCATAACTCCGCAGGATTGAGCAAAAAAACGCGTCTTGGCTGCGAATTTCTAGTCTCTCTTCTGGCTGGAATCTGGCTTCAAGCCCTTACTCCGCCGGAATTACGCAATGCACTGGCTTTTCCTTTCGCCAAATCCCTTATTCTGCCTTTAGGTTATGCCTTTCCGCTCTTTGCCATGATTACCATCAGTGGCTTTGGCAACGCCGTCAACCTGACTGACGGGCTTGACGGACTGGCAACAGTGCCTGTCATCATTGCCGCACTGGTTTTTGCCCTGATCGCCTATATGGTCGGGAATCACGTTTTTGCCGACTATCTGCAACTTCACCATATTCCTGGCACAGGCGAGGTCAGCGTCTTTTGCGCCGCACTGATTGGCGCTGCACTGGGTTTTCTATGGTTTAATGCCCCTCCAGCGGAAGTTTTTATGGGAGACACAGGCTCCCTTGCGCTCGGCGGAGCGCTGGGAGCCGTAGCTGTGGCCGTCAAGCATGAATTAGTTCTCTGCATTGTCGGCGGGCTGTTTGTCGCTGAAACATTATCGGTTATCATTCAGGTGTTCTGGTTCCGCCGGACGGGCAGGCGTGTCTTCCTCATGGCACCCCTGCATCATCATTTTGAGAAAAAAGGCTGGCAGGAACCGAAAATTGTCGTACGGTTCTGGATCATAGCCTTTGTGCTGGGACTCTTTGGTTTAGCGACGTTGAAACTGAGATGATATCTTTTGCCTCCTCCCCGTGCCCGTCTTTCCCCTGGCCCTCTGATCTCCTTGATGGCAAGCAGTTTGCCGTTTGCGGACTCGGACGTAATGGCACAGCCGTTGTTCGAGCCCTTCTTGCCATGGGGGCAACAGTGCATGCATGGGACGACCGTTCACCGATCGTGGAAGAAATGCCTGGTCTGACCCTTGCTCCCATTACGGACCTGCGCGGTTTTGAGGCCTTGATTCTTTCTCCCGGTATTCCCCATCTTTTGCCTCATCCTCATCCAACAGCCATTCTGGCTCGCTCACAATCCATCCCTATTCTCTCCGATGCTGAAATTTTGTGGCAGGCCGTCCGCAAGGCGGGCTCCAGAGCGCAATTCATCTCCGTAACCGGGACAAACGGAAAATCCACAACTACATCACTTCTGGCCCATATCTTCCACGAAGCAGGACGTCCAGTCGCTGCCGGTGGCAATCTGGGGACCGCTTCTCTCGCTTTACCCCTGCTCGGTGATGAAGGCATTTATGTCATCGAAATGTCCTCCTATATGCTGGAAAGGCTGGACAAGTTCCACGCCCATTGCGCCATATGGCTGAACATGACGCCCGACCATATGGAACGTCACGGTACAATGGGAGGCTATAGTGAGGCCAAGGCACATGTCTTTGATAATATGGATGAACATGACCTGGCCATTTTGGGAGAACGGGCGCCTTGGGTCGAGACCATCATGTCTGGGCTTGAACGTCAGAATGTACCCGTCAAAGTACTCTCTGTTCAGGAAAGTTTTTCTCCCGACGAAGCCCCTTATCTGCCTGGACTGCACAATGCACAGAATATCATGGCAAGCCGGGAGACTGCACTCTTTTGCAGCGTGAAAGAAGATGTCATAGCCTCTGCCATAAAAACTTTTCCAGGCCTTGAACACCGCCTCAAGACAGTCGCCGTAATCGGCACTATACGTTTTGTCAATGACAGCAAGGCTACGAACGCCGAAGCCGCATCACATGCCCTGAAAGCTTATGATAAAGTCATATGGATCGCCGGCGGCATCGCCAAGGCCGGTGGTATTGAAAGCCTCGCTCCTCTTTTCCCTCACATCGCTCATGCCTGCCTGATCGGACAGGACAGCGATATGCTGGCCGAAACATTAGCCGCCCATCAGGTCAGTTACACACCCTGCAAAACCCTTGAAACAGCGGTCACAAAAGCTTACCAACTGGCAAAAACACTCGGGGTTGATACGGTCCTTCTCTCTCCGGCCTGTGCCAGTTTTGACCAGTTCCAGAGTTTTGAAGAACGTGGGGCACGATTTGCCCATTATGTCCACTCACTCGCGCAAACGTCCTGAGGTGCCAGCACTATGAAAGAGCTGGGCCGTTCCGATGCTTCTGTCTATGGCCGCTGGTGGCGCAATATCGACCATGTAACCTTGACATGCGTCGGTATCCTTATGGCGCTGGGTTATATATTGATGCTTGCGGCAAGTCCCGCTGTGGCCCACCGTATCGGGGCCTCGCGCAACATGTTTATTCTCAAGCAGGTCATCTTCCTCGGTATAGCAGCGCTTGTACTCGTGTTCACCTCAATGCTGAGCCCGCGTAATATCCGCCGGCTCGCCATTGGGGGGGGGCTTATCGCTCTGGGAGCAACTTTCCTCACTCTCGTCCACGGCATGGAGATCAAGGGAGCCAGACGATGGATCGCCCTGCCCATCATGTCCGTTCAACCTTCTGAATTCCTGAAGCCTTTTTTTGCTGTCGTCACGGGCTGGCTGCTGGGGTTGCGCCAGACGGTTAAACTTCCCAATGGCCTGAAATTCCCGGGACGGCTGGTCTCTTTCCTGATTTTTCTTCTTATCGCCGTATTATTACAGGCACAGCCTGATATTGGCATGCTCTCGGTCATAACAGCCGTTTTTGTCATACAACTTTTTATTGATGGCCTGCCCATTACCTTTTTTGTTGCTCTTGTAGGCGCCATGCTGGGCGCTTTCGGGATTGCCTTTGTCAAGTTCAACCATGTACGCTCGCGCGTGGAACGTTTTCTCCATCCCGATGTCGGAGATCATTACCAGATTGATACGTCCCTGCGCGCATTTGGTAATGGCGGGCTTCTGGGACGCGGCCCCGGAGAAGGACACGTCAAGGATCTGCTGCCTGACGCCCATGCCGATTTCATTTTTGCCGTAGCGGGAGAAGAATATGGGTTGTTTCTCTGTCTCTTCATCATCGCCGTCTATGTCATCATTGTGCTGCGGACCCTGCTGCGCCTGACGCGTGACAAAAATCCCTATATCATTCTTGCGACCAGTGGACTGGTTGCCGGGTTTGGGCTTCAGGCCTTCATCAATATGGGATCCACCCTGCATCTTATCCCCACAAAAGGCATGACACTGCCGCTTATTTCCTATGGGGGCAGTTCCGCTATTTCCATTGCCCTGACATTGGGGATGGTCCTGGCCTTGACACGACACCGTGTCGATCCGGGGCTTTTTTCCCCACCTTCCGCTACGACAACCCCTGTTTCCTCCATTTCATTAAGGCTGGGTTCTCCCGGCCCGAAGGTTCGCTGACATGAAAGCTCCCATCATCATCGCCGCCGGTGGTACGGGCGGACATTTCTTTCCTGCTGAGGCCTTGGCAGACTGCCTCCTCAAACGAGGCCACAACCTCATTCTGATGACTGATGAACGCAACACGCACCGTGCCATCGGAGCCTTTGCCACGTCGCCACAATATGTACTATCAGGCTCTGGCGTAGCGGGGAAAGGACTGAAAGACAAGCTGAGAGGAATCTTTTCTCTCCTGAAAGGCACAATCGGAGCCCGCACTCTCGTTAAAGCCATACATCCCGCCGCCATTATTGGTTTTGGGGGCTATCCTTCCATCCCTCCCTTACTGGGAGGAGCCCTGTTTCCGCGCAGAAGGCGCCCTGTGCTCATCATTCATGAAGGCAACGCTGTTTTGGGAAAGGCCAATGCCCTGATTGCCCGTTTCGCTACAGCCATTGCCACGTCCTATGCTGACGTTGCCCGTCTGCCTCCCGGTTCCGCCGTCACCCTGACCGGTATGCCCGTCCGGGCCGAAATAGAAGCCCTGGCTGCCTCTCCCTATTCTCCTCCCGAAAATGAGGGAGAAAGCCCTCTGGAACTTCTGATTTGGGGAGGCTCACTGGGAGCGCAGATTTTCAGTCAGGTCGTGCCAGACGCACTGATTGCTCTTCCAGACTCCATCAGAAAACGCCTTCACATTACCCAGCAACTCAAGTCGGAACTCATTCCCGCCATACAAACCCGCTATGATAAAGCCGGTATCAGGGCCGATCTCCTTCCTTTCATCAAGGACGTTGCTTCTGTTCTGGGCAAGGCCCACCTGGTTATCGGTCGGGCGGGAGGCTCTTCCGTCGCTGAACTGACCATGGCCGGAAAACCCGCCATTATGGTTCCCCTCCCTATTGCCGCCTCAGACGAACAGGGTGCCAATGCCAAAGCTCTTGAAGAAGCCGGAGCTGGGTGGATGATCCGCCAGAAAGACTTTACGAAAGAGAATTTGGCCAACAGACTGACAGATCTTTTCACCTACCCGGAACAACTCGTCCGGGCAGCCCAGGCCTCTGCCACACTTCGTCATCAGAAAGCCGCTGAAAAACTGGCCGACCTGATTGAAAAATACCTTCCCTAAAGATCTTTCTTTCCTTATTGCTTGTTTTTTTCGGAGATTGCCCCCATGCGCGCCTTGCCTCTCAATATCGGAACACTCCATTTCGTCGGTATTGGTGGTATCGGCATGTCCGGCATTGCTGAAGTACTGCATATGCTGGGCTATAAAGTGCAAGGGTCCGATCTGAGCGAAAACAGCAATGTCCAGCGTCTGCGCAAGATCGGCATCACCATTCATATCGGTCATGACGCCGCCAATCTGGGCGATGCACAGGTTGTCGTCATTTCAACGGCCGTCAAGAGAGACAATCCCGAAGTCGTCGCAGCACGTTCTCGCCTGATTCCTGTCGTCCGCCGGGCAGAAATGCTAGCCGAGCTTATGCGCCTGCGCTGGGCCATCGCCATTGGCGGCACTCATGGCAAAACAACAACGACCAGCCTCGTTTCCTGTGTCCTTGAACAGGCTGCCCTCGACCCCACCGTCATTAATGGCGGCATTATCGAAGCTTATGGTACCAATACGCGCATGGGCTCAGGTGACTGGATGGTTGTCGAGGCTGATGAGAGCGACGGTTCCTTTCTGCGGTTGCCTGCCGTCATTGCCGTTGTCACCAATATGGATCCTGAACATCTCGACCATTGGGGAACGGATGAAGCCATGGAGGCGGGCTATCGCCAGTTTGTCTCCAACATCCCTTTTTACGGTTTTGCTGTACTCTGTGTTGACCACCCCCGTGTGCAGCAAATGATTCCCCAGCTTTCGGACCATCGCGTCGTTACATACGGTTTTAGCCCACAGGCAGATGTAAGGGCTGAAAATATCGTGATGAGTCCCAAAGGGGCCTGTTTCGATGTCGTTATCACCAACCGTACACAAAATACTCACCGCAAGGCAGGTCCATTTACCCTGCCCATGTTCGGGAACCATAATGTCCTTAATGCCCTGGCCGCTATCGCCGTCGCTAGTGAAATGGAAATTTCCGATGATGTCATTGCCGAAGCGCTCGCCGGTTTCAGAGGTGTTAAAAGACGCTTTACCCGCACAGGCATGTGGAAGGGCGTGACCGTCATTGACGATTACGGCCACCACCCGGTCGAGATCGCAGCCGTGCTGAAAGCAGCCCGTCAGGCAGGTGCCGGTCACGTTATCGCTGTTGTGCAGCCTCACCGCTATTCGAGAGTCAAGGATCTCTTCAATGAGTTCTGTGGCTGCATGAATGACGCAGATATTGTTATCGTCAGTGACATTTACGCCGCAGGCGAAGATCCTGTTGAAGGCATTACAAAAGAAACCTTGGTACAGGGGCTACGTGACCATGGACATCGCCATGTTATCAGTCTCTCCTCGCCCGAGGATCTGCCCGAAATTATCAGAGAAAACGCTCACCCCGGCGATTATGTCATTTGTCTGGGTGCCGGAAATATTACACAATGGGCGCAACAACTTCCCCAGCAACTGGCCGACGCTCCCTGACACGTCTTTTCAGAACGTATTTCCATGATCCAGACCTTTCCCTTTCCTTCTGTTCGCGGTCGTCTGAAGTCCAATGTCCCTTTGGGACCACGCACCTGGTTTCGCTGTGGCGGAGCCGCTGACTGGCTGTTTGTACCAGAAGATGAGGAAGATTTGGCTCACTTTCTCACTCACTGCTCCCCAGATATGCCGCGCACAGTGCTGGGTGCCTGTTCTAATGTTATTATCCGCGATGGCGGAATTGAAGGTACCGTCATAAGACTGGCCGGAGGCTTCGCCTCTATCGAACAGGATCAGAACGGACTCATAGCAGGATCCGCGGCACTTGATGTCACTGTGGCGGAAAAGGCAGCCTCTCTGGGTTTGGGAGGACTGGAATTCCTGGCAGGAATTCCCGGCTCCCTGGGAGGAGCTGTCGCCATGAACGCCGGCGCCTATGGCAGTGAAATGGTCGATTGCCTCGACTGGATAGAAGGTCTTGATCCCACAGGGCAAACGCTCAGGATACAGGCGCGCGATTTGCATATGAGCTACCGGCACAGCGAACTTCCCGCAGGTTTTATCGTCACCAGGCTGCGTCTGAAAGCCACACCGGAAGATCCCGCCCTCATACGCCAGCATATTTCCGGGATACGCGCCTCACGTGAAGCCAGTCAACCCCTGCGAGCCCGCACAGGAGGCTCAACATTCCGTAATCCTGAAGGCTATAAAGCCTGGTCCCTGATTGACCAGGCCGGATGCCGGGGACTACAAATCGGAAATGCACAGATCAGCGAAAAACATTGCAATTTCATGCTGAATCTGGGACATGCCCGCAGCACTGACCTTGAAATACTGGGAGAAACAGTGCGCAAAAAAGTATTTGATCAGTCAGGCATTCTTCTGCAATGGGAGATCAAACGTCTCGGTCGCCCAGCCACAGAAACTGCCTCGACCTTTCTTTCTCAGGACTGACCCCTTCATGAATCATGTCACGCAGGACAAAAAACAGTCTTCCCGTCTGAAAATCGCCATAATAATGGGGGGAACCTCAAATGAGAGGGATGTCAGTCTTTCCAGCGGGAAGGCTGTCAGTCAGGCTTTGGCATCTTTTGGACATCAAGTGCAGGCTATTGACGTTGGGGCTGACATTGAACGCACCATAGAAGCGCTGGGGCAGTTCAAACCAGATGTCGTTTTCAATGCCCTGCACGGACCCGGCGGCGAAGACGGCACCATACAGGGCGTCCTGCATTGGATGGGACTACCTTATACCCATTCCGACGTTCATGCCTCTGCTATTGCCATGAACAAGGCCACAAGCCGGATTATTTTCAAAGCACATGACCTGCCCGTCGCCAAAGGACTTGTCATTACACCCGAAGAACTGGAAAAGGCCGATCCTTTTCCACGTCCCTACGTTATCAAACCCCTCCTTGAAGGGTCTTCTGTCGGCGTGACGATCATGCGGCCTGATGATCCAGCGCGCGCCAAGATTGCACGCTCATGGCGCTACGGAAAACAGATTCTTGTTGAGGATTATATTCCGGGACAGGAACTGACCGTCAGTGTCATGCGCGATACACCTCTTGCCGTAACAGAAATTCTTCCCCTGACGGGTAAATTTTATGATTTCGGCGCCAAATATCAATCTGGTGGTTCTCGCCATATCGTACCTGCCTCATTACCCGTTTCCCTGAGCCAGACATTATGCGACCTTGCCGTCAAGGCACACATGGTACTGGGATGCGCAGGTGCAAGTCGGACCGATTTCCGCCACGACCCGGAAACAGGCCGCATCGCCATTCTGGAAGTCAACACCCAGCCAGGCATGACGCCAACGTCTCTCCTGCCGGAACAAGCGGCCTATCGAGGGCTTTCCTACGCTCAGCTCTGTGACTGGCTGGTGAAGGAAGCCCTGTCTCTCAATTCATCTCCTGTATCGGATCTGTTGAAAACCGGTCAGAAGGGCTAAACATTCCTTCCATGTATGCAAGCCCTCCCCCACCCAACCGGCCAAGGCGCCCTATTGAAGGAGATCGCCCCTCACGCCTGTCTCTTTTTTGGCAACGCCACAGGACAGGACTGGGGCGCACAGTGCTTTTGCTCGCTATTCTGGGACTTTCGGCAGGTGGCGGTTGGACGCTCTATAACATGCTCTCTGATTCACAGATGGATACAATCCGAACCCATCTGGAATCACTCGACCCGCTCAAGATCAAAAGAATCACCATTCATGGTACCACCCTGACAGACAGGGCCACGATCATGGCACAACTTGATACGGATATAGGACGCAACCTGTTCGGCTTCTCGGTCGAAAAAGCGCGGCAGAAGCTCAATAATCTTCCTTTTATCGAACAGTCAACCGTAGAGAGACGTCTACCGGATACGGTGATCGTTACCATCAAAGAGCGCGTCCCTGCAGCAATCTGGCAGACACATGGGCATTTCGTACTCATCAATAAGGAAGGAAAAACCGTATCCGAGCAGCAATTTACAACAGCTGACGCCGATATCTTCCGCAAGCTGCCTCTCGTTGTCGGCGATGGCGCCAATGAAAATGCGGGTCCTCTCATTGAGGCACTCAGCCTCCAGCCGGAAATTGCCTCTCGTACTCTGGCCCTGGTCCGTATCGGGAACAGACGGTGGAATATGATGATGCGTAACGGTACCACCATCCTGCTGCCTGAAGGCGCTGAGGATGCCGCCCTACGACGCCTTAAAATCTACCAGCAGAACTTTCATCTTCTGGAGCGTCCCCTTTCAGCCATTGATATGCGCCTGCCTGACAGAATGGTCATTCACCTGTCTCCAGAGCCATCTCCTGCTCCGACCGTCCAGCCTCCGCAACAGGCAAATTCCCCAGCACAATCGCCCCAGGCGCCTCGCCCTCCAGTTGCAACCAATGCTTCACCCAAGCCTGATTCTCCTTTAAAGATAGAAAAAGAGCCCTTACCGCCTCCTCACCCGGCCTCTGCTGGAAACCAACCCTGATGCCTACCCTTCCCGCACGACAGCCCCTGAACTCTCTTTCCCTTTCTTCCTCTGAAAGGGAAAACAGGGCTGTTCTGCCAATCCTGCCAACCGAGAAGCGTCCTGGTTTCGAATGGCGCCCGGGCGTCAGGGCTGTCCTGGATCTGGGCTCAACAAAAACAACCTGTCTGATTGGACGCGGCCTGCAAAATGGCGCATTACAGGTTCTGGGCTGGGGATGGCGACGTTCTGAAGGCATACAGTCAGGTTCAATCGTTGACACCAAATTGGCTGAAGCCGTCATTCGGGCCACCGTAGGCGATGCAGAAAAACAGACCGGACGCCATATTGATGATTTGATCGTCAATCTTTCGGGTGGTAACCCCCTCAGCCTGCATAGTGACGTTTCCATGACCGTAGGAAATCGGGAAGTCGTGGATAATGATGTCCGCGACCTGATGGAAGACGCACGGGATTCCGTCTATCGGGAAGGACGCGAAATCGTCCACACCCTGCCTTTGGGCTTTAATGTCGACGAAACGCACGCCGTACCCAATCCGTGCGGACATTTATGCCAGAACCTGATGGGCAAGTTTCACCTGATTGACGCCAATGCCAGTGCACTGCGTACACTCAGCACCGTCCTGAACAAGGCTGAATTACGCCTGGCCGGGCTCGTCTCAAGCCCTTTCGCCGCAGGTCTTGCCGCACTGGATTATGATGAACGCGATCTGGGAGTAACTATTGTTGAAATGGGGGCTGGCACAACTTCGCTGGCCGTATTCTCCCATGGCAAGTTGCTTCACACGGCTCAGTTACGCATTGGCGGGCACCATATCACGCGCGATATTGCCTCTGCACTGAATGTACACACCGATACAGCCGAATGGCTCAAGACCATGCATGGTGCCGCCCAGTATGTCTCGGATCATGAGGATTACATCATCCGCCTGCCCGCCGGGCCAGATGGCACGGCAGAACGGATCTCTCGCTCACGCCTGATCGCCGTTATTGCCCCACGTGTGGAGGAAATTCTGGAAATGACCCGCCATGCCCTTGACAGCGCGGGACTGGGGAGACTGGCTGAGGGACGGATCGTCCTGACCGGGGGAGCCTCTCTTCTCAACGATATCGCACCTGTTGCTGCCCGTATTTTTGGACGCCAGTTGCGACTTGGCCAACCTCTAAATGTAAAGAATCTGCCCGAAAATTCTGCCATCTCAGCCGGATTCTCCACCGCATCAGGCTTACTGGCATGGGCTGTAGGAGCTGATAGCCAATTCTGTTTCGCCGAAACCAGTCAACAGGGACGAAACTGGATGAGACGCCTTGTTAATTTCATCGGCAAGCATGTATAGTCTTATGCCCCTTGAGGCTGAATCGCAAGACTGAGTCGGTCAGTCTCCCTGTCCTTACCGTTCGGAGCCGCCCTTATGACACTGAACCTTACCCCAACGACACTTGGCGTGAGCGCAGTCAGCCCACCTCGTATTACTGTTGTTGGTGTCGGCGGTGGCGGCGGAAATGCTGTCGATAACATGATCTCTACCGACCTGAAGAGCGTAGAGTTCATCGTCGCTAATACAGACGCCCAGCAGCTGGCCAACTCCCATGCGGATATTCGCCTGCAACTCGGTCCGACCCTGACGCGCGGGCTGGGAGCTGGTGCAAAACCTGAAATTGGACGCAAGTCAGCCGAAGAAGTTGAAGAAGAAATTCGTCACCATCTGACGGGTTCTGATCTTGTTTTTATCACGGCAGGCATGGGTGGCGGCACAGGCACAGGCGCAGCGCCTGTGATTGCCCGTATCGCGCGCGAGAACGGGGCTCTGACCATTGGCGTTGTCTCAAAGCCTTTTCAATTTGAAGGCATGCGGCGTTGCCGTTCTGCTGATGCTGGAATTTCTGAGCTCCAGAAATATGTCGATACACTGATCGTCATTCCTAACCAGAATCTTTTCAGCTGCGCCACCCAGACCACGACCTTGATCGAAGCCTTCAAAATGGCCGATGATGTGCTGTATCAGGGCGTACGAAGCATTACTGACCTGATGGTCGTCCCCGGCAAAATCAATCTGGACTTTGCCGATGTCAAGACTGTCATGGGCGAAATGGGCAAGGCCATGATGGGCACGGGCGTCGCCGAAAGCGCTGTTGATGGTCAGGACTGGGCTACACTGGCCGCAGAACGTGCCATTTCCAACCCGCTCCTGGAAGAGACCTCCATTCGCGGTGCAAGAGGGCTGCTGATCAATGTTACAGGCGGCCCTGATCTCGGCCTGCATGATTACACCAATGTCATGGAACGCATCCGCGAGGAAGCACACGAGGATGCCGAAATTATTGGAGGCCTGCTTGTTCGTGAAGAAATGAGCGGTACGATTCAGGTTTCCGTCGTTGCCACGGGCATTTCCACGCGCAATGAAATGGACAATTTCCAGAACGCTCCTTACAGCAGTGCCCCTCCTGTGGAAGAAGCCCCTAAAGCTGAAACACAACCTCCGCATGTTGCCGAAAGCAAGGCTGAAGAATTACAAAATGTTACCGCTCCGCGCCACGAGGTACCCACCGCCACTGCCGCGTCCCAGCCATTCACCCCCCGGCCAGTGGAACAACCCCGTTATGAACCAGAACCTGAGTCCAATGAGGGTGGCGGATTTTTCAGTCGCTTCTTCCGCAGCCGCCCCGCCACAACGGACCAACGGGCACAACGCTCGGCCCCTTTTGTGAATCCGAGGCAAAATAACGTTCCCGAGTCACAAACTTACGATAATCATCCTCTCCGGCAGTCAGGACAATCACAAGACGGCCAGTCTGATGAGTCCAATCTGGATATCCCCGCTTACCTGAGACGCCCTCAGAAATAAGCGATAATTCTGCCTCCAGAATGCAAATAATATTCCAGGCTTGCCCTGCCTTGGGATACGCGACGAATTGCCAAACAGCCGGATTTCGGTGAGCAATATCGTCTCCGCAGGGCTTGTAATCGGGAAAAGCCGCGTCAGGCGGCGTCCCCGGAAGGGACTTTGACAAGTGGGACAAAAAATTGAAAAAACCACTCCCGGGCTCTCTTTGCCTGCCGGAAAGACGGCCATACCCGCTTGTCCCCAAACAACGATCAGAAACCCTATTTTCTGTCGTGGCACAGGGCTCCATAGCGGGCGTGACATCACACTGAAACTGGTTCCACAACCCGCCAATAGCGGCATTCTTTTCCAGAGGGTGGATATCAGTCATACTCCTCCATTTCGTCTCACGCCTGAATCCCTGAAAGGAGCCCGGCTTTCAACCATTATCGCTGATCCTGACAGACCGGAAATACAGATTGCCACGATCGAACATCTTATGGCATCACTGCACGCTCTTGCCATTGACAATATCCTCATTCAGCTTGACGGCCCGGAAACGCCCATCTTTGATGGAAGCGCCCAGGATTTTGCTTTTCTGCTCAGTTGCGCAGGACAGAAAGAACTTCCTGCTCCCAGACGATTTATCAAAATTCTCCATCCTCTCATCATCCGGGGGGAGAACGGCGCTTTTGTGTCCCTTAGCGCAAGCAAGAAACGGGAATTTTCTCTCAAAATGGCCATAGAGTTCAGCGAAACAGTCATTGGCTCACAAAAAATCGCTTTTGTACTCAAACGTGAAGATTTTCTGAAAAATATCGCTTCCAGCCGAACTTTTGTCAGTCGTGATGAAATAGAAACATTGCACAAACAGGGCCTCGCCCTCGGCGGCTCCTTGGAAAATGCCCTTGTGGTAGAAGGCGATCATGTCCTTAATCCCGAAGGCTTGAGAAGCGCTGATGAATTCGTCCGCCACAAGCTGCTGGATGCGATCGGTGACAGCTATTGTATGGGCTACCAGATCATTGGAAAATTCGACGGCTTTAAATCTGGTCACGAATTGAATAATCGTCTTATAAAGGCTCTGGCAATGCATAAAGAAACGTGGCAGTTCATTTCCTGAAAATGAACTCTTGAGTCTGGAAAGGTCGTTATTCTAATGATAGAGGCGTTTTTATAATGACTGAGTCCCTCTTCCTCCAGTTACCTTCCATGCTATAAGGCAGTTATGGTTAGCATCATCAAGCATCACGCTGCAAAGAACCCCTCCTTTCGTGCCCTGACCCTTGGTTTAAGCGGTCTGATGGGGCTGTCACTGCTCAGCGGCTGTGCCGATGATGCGGACAAACGCGTTCCCAAAACAACTGATGCTGAAACGCTTTATAACTATGGCGTGGATTCCCTCCATGGCGGCGATTACAAGCTCGCCAGTGCTGAATTCGAGTCGTTACAGCAGAACTTCCCTTATTCAGGCTATACAGGGAATGCTGAGCTTCTTGAGGGCTATGCCTATTACCTCCAGGGGGAATATGCGCTGGCTGTCCAGCAGCTTGAACGCTACCTTCAGCTTCATCCTACCAGCCCGGATGCTGCTTACGCCTATTATCTGCGCGGCCTGTGCTATTACGAACAGATTGGCATTGTCTCCCGTGACCAGCTTGGTACGCTGGAAGCCATGGACGCCCTGCAGGAAGTCGTCACACGTTTCCCCCAGAGTTCCTACGCTCGTGATGCCCAGCTCAAGATCGACCTCTGCCGCGACCATCTGGCCGGCAAGGAAATGCTCGTCGGGCGTTTTTACGAGCGTGAGAAGGATTATCAGGCGGCCCTTGGTCGCTATCAGCGTGTCGTGCAGGACTTCCAGACAACCAATCACGTTCCTGAAGCCCTTGAACGTATCGTCGAAGTCAGCCTTCGTCTGGGTCTGAAGGACGAAGCCCGCCAGAATGCCCTTATTCTGGGATATAACTATCCTGACAGCAAATGGTACCGTTACGCCTATAACAAGCTCAAATATAACGGTCTGATGACCAGGGACACACGCAAGCCCTCCTATAATGGGGGCAAATCTGATGATGGACGCAAGGCCACTGGCCCCATGCTTCCTTCAGAGCAGCTTGCCGCAGCAAAAACCACACCTGTAGCCCAGATTGACATTCCGGCTCCCGGTCAGAAATCGGCGACACCTGTCATCATGCATTCGGGAACCAATAAAGCGGCCATGTCCCCTGTCATGCGGTCTTCCAGAACATCCTCTATGCAACAGCAAATTCCGGCGACTGCGAAAAAATCATCCAGCCTGCCTCCCACCTCTCAAAGGAAAGAAATACCGAAGAAGAAAGGTGGAGGCGGTTTCTTCTCCTTCTTCGATCCCGTGGGCGATTTCTTCTCCAATATGTGGAACCGGATTTTCTAAAGTCCTGAAACGGAAAGGGACAGCATTTTCTGGCCCTGACCCGACATTCCTGCTGGACGGGGCTGGTCTCTGCGCTTTAGGGTAAATCCTATGCTGACACAACTCTCTATCCGGGATATTGTCCTTATCGAAAAGCTGGACCTCCAGTTCCAGAACGGACTCACCGTTTTCACAGGAGAAACGGGCGCAGGAAAGTCCATTCTGCTGGACAGTCTCGGTCTGGCACTGGGGGAGCGAGCTACAGGGAACATCATTCGCAATGGCGCTGAACAGAGCAGCGTCACAGCCGTTTTCGACTTGCCTCCTGGCCATAATATCCATCAACTCCTGAGCGAACTTGATCTTCCCTCCCAGGAAAAAGGCGAGGCCCTTATCCTACGGCGCCTTATCACCAAAGATGGACGCTCCCGCGCTTATTGTGGCGATCAGCTGATCGGCATTTCCGTACTGCGCAAAATCGCATCACAGCTTGTCGAAATTCAGGGTCAGCATGAACAAATGGGGCTCGCTGACCAGCGATTGCACCTTGATCTGCTCGATTCTTTTGGCACTCTGGAAACCTTGACAGGCAAGGTCAAACAGGACTGGAAAAACTGGCAACAGGCTTTGGCCGACCTGACAGAAGCCCGCACAACCATCGAAGAAGCTGAGAAAGAAGAAAGCTGGCTGCGTCAGACCATTGATGATCTTGCCACTCTCGCTCCCCAGGAAGGTGAAGAAGACCACCTCGTCAGCCTTCGCACGCAATTACAGCAGGAAGAACGCCGGCAGGAAGCCGTTGCTGCCGCACTTGCCGAACTTAACCCACGTGATCGGCGCAACGCCCACCCGGGCCATGCCCTGCGTTCAGCCAGCCGTGCATTGGCGCGCCTGCTCCCTTCCCCGCTTGCCCGACCAGAAGACGAGGCGCTGACAGAACCCACGGCCCATCAACAACAGGCGCAGGAAGCTCTTACAGCCCTTGAGCGAGCGGAAGAGGCTCTGTCTGATGCCGAAATGCTGCTGACAAGGCTGGCAGCGGACACAGCCATAGATAATCGTCTTCTTGAAGAAACAGAAGAACGACTTTTTACTCTCCGTGCTGAAGCGCGCAAACATCATATTACTGTAGCTGAACTCCCTGACCTGCTCAGAAAACTGAAAGAAAAACTCTCACAACTTGAAACAGGCATCGAAACCCTTCACCAGCTGGAACAAAGAGCACAAGAGAGCCAGATCCTTTATGAGACCAGCGCCAGAACATTAGGAAAAGCCCGTCACAAAGCCGCCCTTGAACTTGAAAAAGCCATTATGACAGAGCTGAAACCGCTAAAACTGGAGCGGGCGCGCTTTATTGTCGAACTGACGGAACTCCCTCCTGAAAACTGGTCCCAGCGCGGGATGGAAACAGCCTCTTTCCTCATTGCCGCCAATCCCGGCCAGCCAGCGGGCCCATTGGGCAAGGTGGCCTCTGGTGGAGAACTGTCACGCCTTATGCTGGCTCTCAAGGTCGTTCTGGCCGGACGCTCCAGCTTGACCACCCTGGTCTTTGACGAAGTCGATTCAGGCGTGGGCGGCGCGACAGCCTCGGCCATCGGCGAGCGTCTTCACCGTGTGGCACAGGATGTGCAGGTCCTGGCCATTACGCACAGCCCGCAAGTAGCTGCGGCGGCTGAGCATCAATATCGCATTGCCAAAAAACTCCTCAACCAGAAAACCGTCACCATTGCCGAGCCTCTTTCCCCGACCGAACGGCGCGAGGAACTTGCGCGTATGCTGGCAGGCGACAGTGTTACGGATGCCGCACGTGCCGCGGCAGACAGTCTTCTTGGAAACTCTGCACATAATGAACAAAAATAATAAAATTCCCCTTTCCCCCGCTGAACATTATCGAGAGCTTCAAGACAGGATAGCGCGCTGGGATGAAGCCTATCATGGCCGCGATGAACCTGAGGTTCCTGACTCAGACTATGACCATGCGCGCCTGGAACTCTCACGACTTGAGAAACTTCACCCCGAGCTCAAACACCAGGATAACCCCAGCGAAAAGGTCGGCGCAAAACCAAACCCTGCCTTTGGCAAGATCAGACACCGCGCGCCCATGCTGTCCCTGGGCAATGTATTTGATGCTGAAGAATTTAACCAGTTCGTCAGCCGCGCAGGCAATTTCCTCGGCCTGACGGAAGAAGAAGCTCAGAATCTCAGCTTTGTAGCTGAACCCAAAATTGACGGTCTCTCCATCAGCCTGACCTACGAACAGGGCAAACTGGTGCGCGGTACAACACGCGGAGATGGCACTGAAGGCGAGGATGTAACGGAAAATATCCGCACCCTGAAGGCCCTTCCTTTGACACTCGGCCAAAACGCACCTGATTTTATCGAAATAAGAGGCGAAGTCTTCATGGAGAAGGATCGCTTTTTCGAACTGAATGAAGAACAGGAAAAACGTGGGGAGAAAATTTTCGCCAATCCCCGCAATGCCGCCGCCGGCTCTCTTCGCCAGCTCGACCCCAAAGTCACGGCAAGAAGGCACCTTGGGCTTTTTGCCTATAATATGGGAGCCAGCTCTGCCCCCGTGGCCCCAACGCATCTGGAATTTCTGGAACAGCTCCGCCAATGGGGGTTCGAGGTCAATCCCCTCTCCCGCCTGCTGGACCATGCCCGTGATATTCCGGCCTATGTCGAGCAACTGGCACGGGACCGCTCTCACCTGAATTACGATATTGACGGTATCGTCTTCAAAATCAACGACATCGCCCTCCAACAAAGACTTGGTTTTGTGGGGCGTGCGCCACGCTGGGCCATTGCCTGGAAGTTCCCGGCGGAAAAAGCCATTACGAGACTGGAAGAAATTGAGATACAGGTGGGCCGCACGGGCGCACTGACACCGGTCGCCCATCTTGAACCCGTCAATGTCGGCGGTGTGATCGTTTCACGCGCCACACTTCATAACGAAGATGAAATAAACAGGCTGGATATAAGAGTGGGCGACCTCGTGCGCCTGCAACGCGCGGGCGATGTCATCCCGCAAATTCTGGAGATTGTGCCCCCTTCGGAAGGGCAGCCTGAGTCACAGCGCGCACCGAAATTCATTTTCCCCGATCACTGCCCCGTCTGCGGCGCCTATGCCGAGCGCCTGCAAGGCGAGGCTGTACGCCGCTGCACAGGTGGCCTGACTTGCGAGGCGCAGACTGTTGAGCGGTTGATTCATTTCGTCTCCCGCAATGCTTTCGATATTGAAGGGCTGGGACAACGCAGCATCAGGGCTTTTTACGAGCTTGGCTTTATCAGACAACCCGGCGATATTTTCCGCCTCAGCCAGCACAAGGAAGCTCTCCTGAAACTGGAAGGATGGGGCCCCCAATCCGTAACCAACCTCCTGACAGCCATTGAGGAAAAACGCACAATCACGCTTTCGCGCTTTATCTATGCGCTGGGCATCAGAATGATTGGAGAACGCAACGCCGCCCTTTTGGCGCGTCATTACGGCTCCTTCCAGAACTGGCTGACCTCCATGCGTGCCCTTAATGATGAAAAACGCGATGAATATGAGACATTAAGCGCCATTATGGGCATTGGCCCCGCCATCGCTGACGAGCTTGCTGCTTTCTTCCATGAGCCTCATAACGAAACTGTTCTGAATGATCTGGCAGTACAGCTTGTCGTTGAAGACATCACCTCCCCTGCCGCTGAAGGCGCAGAGGGGCGTAAACTGGCGGGAGAAACTCTGGTCTTTACCGGCTCCCTCGGCACCATGTCCCGCCCGGAAGCCAAAGCCATTGCTGAACGCCTCGGCGCCCATGTGACGGAAACTGTCTCAAAAAAAACTACCCTCGTCATTCTGGGAGAAAAAGCCGGCTCCAAGGCCAAAAAGGCTCAGGAACTTGGCGTCCGCACAATGAATGAGGAAGAATGGCGGGAACTGGCAGGTCTATAAAAGCGTTACCACTTCCTTCATCGGCTTTGTCGATCATTACGATAGACATAACCTTTTTGACAATTTGATGTTCATCAAACACAAGCAATAAAAAAACAGGTAGAATAATTGCGATAAAATAATAAAGTGGAGGAAGTGGGCTTGAAACGTATAGTGATCTCGCTGGTGGGCGCAGGCGTGCTGGCATATGGTGGCACTGTCGCCTTTCTACAGCATTTTGACCATGCGACGGCACCGGGCCTATCCGCAAATTCCCCCACGAACAAGGACCCCGTCGCCTTGGCCGCTTTCAAGTCAATGGATAATGCGCGCTGCGATTATTGCCACGCTACAGGCCGCGAGCTGCCCTTCTATTTCCACCTTCCCATTGCCAGCACGATTATGGGGAAAGACCTTCATCAGGGTCTGCGCCATTTCCGCGTTGAGCCTGTCCTGACCGCGTTTGAAGAAGGCAGACCCCCTTCGGAAGAACAGCTCTCGCGTATTGAGGAAGTCATTACGCAAAACCGCATGCCACCCTCCCTCTATGTGCTGATGCACTGGCATGCACGCCTGTCCGAGGCCGAGCGCAAGGCCATTCTGGACTGGGTACAGGACACACGCCGTAAATATTACGCCAATACAGGCGCAATTGCCGCTCTGGCCGCCGAGCCTATACGCCCTGTTCCCGAAAGTGTGCCAGTTGACCCGGCAAAAGTCGCTCTGGGGCGCAAGCTTTTTTTTGACAAGAAACTTTCGGGTGATAACACGCTGAACTGCGCAAGCTGCCACGGTCTGGACAAGGGCGGGGTGGATCATCTGGTCACGGCAACGGGGATTGGCGGCCAGAAAGGGCCGATCAACGTCCCGACCGTCTATGACGCCTATTTCAAGATCGCCCAGTTCTGGAACGCTCGCGCACCTGATCTGGCGGCACAAGCGGCAGGCCCTGTCATGAATCCGGTCGAAATGGGGTCTCACGACTGGCCTACCGTCGCCAGCAAACTGATGGCAGATCCTGACTATGTACCGATGTTCCAGTCAGCTTTTGGCGCAGACGCACAGATCAACCAGCAGACCATTACAGACGCGATTGCTGAGTTTGAGAAGACATTAATCACTCCTGACAGCCCCTTTGATGACTATCTGAAGGGCGATAAGAACGCGATTAGCGATCAGGCCAAACGCGGTTATGAACGCTTCAAGGCCATTGGCTGCTCAGGGTGCCATAGTGGCATTGGTGTTGGCGGCGGCGCCTACGAGGTCATGGGGCTTGAGGGCAATTACTTCAAGGATCGTGGCGGCAAGGAGACCGATGCTGACAAGGGCATTTACGCCATGGACCATAAGGAAGCGGATCTCAACCGCTTTGTAGTGCCGAACCTGCGTAATATCGCCCTGACAGCGCCCTATTTCCATGATGGCAGCGTCAAGACGCTGGATGAAGCCGTGCGCAAGATGGCGCGTTACCAGACACCGGATGCCAACCCGTCCGATCAGGACGTGGCAGACATTGTGGAATTCCTGAAAACCCTGACTGGCAAATATGATGGTCATGAACTGACTGACAGCGCAAACTAAACAATCCATAACATAGCACCTGTCTGAAAGAGACCCACCTGCATATTATAAACATGCAGGTGGGTTTTTTTATAAAATCTGAAAAACAGGACAAAAAATACTTGAGATATATGTTTTGATATGACACATTTTCATGCCATTTGGTCACTTTGTGACTTATCATAGTAATGACACTATATCTGAAACAGTTACAGGATATCCATAAAATGGAAACTGTGTCTATTCTTGATAAAATTAACCAGACAATAAACGCCAAGACTTATTCTTATTTTGAGAGATTCTCTAAGAGCCCTTTTGGGAAATCAGGACTGAACATTTCGGCGCAGCATAAGGCTTCCCATGGCGATGTGGATCATGTCCTCTGCTACGTCGATACGCTGCTCGTAATCTTTTACCAGTCGGCGCCGGCGGATCATCCAGCCGAATGTTCGTTCAACAACCCAACGCCTCAAAAGGATTTTGAACCCTTTTGCCGTATCTGAGCGTCGGATAATCTCAATCGTGAAGTCGAGAAAAGCAGCTTCGTCCATCAACTGTAAGTGATCATAAGCCCCATCGGCGAATAGATGCTTCACCCACGGCCAACGTTTGCGGATGGCATCCAGGATCATCTGTCCTTCCGCACTATCTGAAATATCGGCTGGTGTCAGCCGGACCAGAAGCAGTCGGCCATCCGTATCAACCGCAATATGCTGCTTGCAGCCAACGATCTTCTTTCCAGCGTCATAACCACGTTCTTTCGCATTAGGTACCTTGATACTCTGACGGTCTATAATGCCTCCTGAAGGACGGGCTTCGCGCTCCCCTGCTTCACGATCAAGCATCAGACAGACATCATGAATGGTCTGAAACAGAAAACGACGCATCAGCCTGCGGGACCACCAATAGACGGTCTGCCACGGACCAAAATGAACCGGCAACATTTCCCAACCACAACCTGAGCGGACAAGATAACGCAGCGCATTGATGATCTCACGAAAGTCAGTTGTCCGTTTTCGACCACGCCTGTGCGCAGGCGGCATCAGGGGAACTATCCGTTCCCATTCCTCGTCGGTCAGGTCAGAGGGATAACGTTTCGTCTGGCGCGTAATGGTGGCCATTCGGCCACGTTGTTATGGTGTCCACATCCACCATTTGAAACACGCATTATCACTCTTCAAAAGCATTCAGAGCAATTTTCCAAAAGGGCTCTAAGAAGCTTGCGATGGGTAGAGTAAAACTCTCCTTCCTCTGTCCGCTCATATAAGCGGTTATGACGCATAAGACGTAAAACTTTCAGGCACGTTATCAAAACTTCCTGAAGATTATGTCCTTATTCACGTTATATTCTAACAGAAACAGCGCGTATCATGCGCTGTTATTTTCTTGGAATACTTCCCAAAGCCCGTAATATTATAGGCTATGTGTCAAAAGCTATGAAGAAGGACTGGCCGAGCAGGATGAACTCGAGACACTGATTTATACCAGCTATTATGACATTGCCCCTGATAATTTTGACTTTCTGCCCACGGGCAATCCTTATGGCCGCTATGACGGGGACGCACTGGATAATTACACTCTGGCCTCTATTACGATATTGGGTGTTGATAGTGACGTTCTTAATCAGGCCGACATCATGGAAGGCCGCGTCGTGGCACGGGAAAGACTTTCCCTTAAACAACCCTGCCCTTTACGTTACTGTGGTAACAGGCGCGGCAAGCTGGACGGAACCAGACACCTCCCTGACGCTTTACGTAAAACCCCATATAGCGAGCAGCGACAAGGAAGATGTCGATCTCAATAAAAAAGTAACGATAACGGACAACCAGAAGAAAAAGACTGGAACGTCACCTATTCGGTCCAGCCTTTTATTCCTCCCGATCTCAGCAAGAATACCGATCAAAAAAGCGCCTGAAATTTATAGATCTCCGGCCCCTCAAGGACTAGAACGGCCGGAGATAACACAAGTCATAGATAATTCTCTTTGAGGATAAAGTTATGAAACGTAAGATTTTGCTTCTGGGAGCCGTAATCCTGGTCTCTGGTAGTCTCATACGGCCATCTCAGGCCCAATGGTATACACCCGCCGGTTCTTCAGAGGAAATAGATTTGGCAACAGGTAAACCTGCAGCTGATATGGGGACGAAAAACTACGATCCTGAAAGATATAAGCGACATGATCTGTCTGTTCCTCATTCGGAACCGATCTTTACCAACGGTCGTCAGGTGGGACGAATTGACCAGCATGGCGAGGTTTATGATGACAGGGGCCGTTCAGTAGGTCTTATCGATCCTAAGGACGGCACCATCATCTATAATGGCCGTCAGGCTGGTTACGTTGACGCCAATGGTGATATCCATGATGATCGCGGTCGTGTCGTTACCAGCAGCGGCTCCAACGGTAATGTTGTTATTGATGGTCGCCAAGCTGGTCGCGTGGATAGCCAAGGCAGCGTTTATGACGACAGAGGCCGCAGCATAGGCCAAGTCTCCGCCGACAACAACGCCGTAGGCGCCCTCATGCTCCTTCAGAACCAGCACTGAGCAATAACACTACAAAAAACAACCCCAAAGTGTGTTTTTTATAAGAGGATCTATCATCATATCATTAATATACCGAAATAAACTTTATCACTAATGATCAAAATTCGTTAAAGCTTTAACTGGATTCATCAAAAGCCGTTTGCCAGGAAAGACTATGAAAGCGATTTGTCACAAACAAACAGTGACCAGATCGACACCTATTGATTGCAGGAACTTATTTTCGTGACAGACTATAATTCTACCTTCCCGTAGCACATTAAAGGACTGAGTCTTCCTTATTCCTGATCTGTTTTACTCCCAGCCTGCTCTCCATTTGCTGCAAAGAAACATGAGCAGGGATGGATTTATGGGTACAAAACAGGCTAAAATAAGGCTGTATGTCTTTTTTATCTGCGAATCTCCATCCCTATTGGCTTTTTGCCGTAGGGACTTTCTGTACACTGGTGCTGATCGGGATTTCCATTCTGATCTCACTGTCTGAAATTTCCTTTGCGGCGGCCCGTGAATCACGTATGCGCGGCCTCGCCGAAGAAGGCGACAAGCGCGCCAAAGCCTTTCTGGCCCTGCGCCGTAATAGCGGCAAGGTCATGACAGCCATTCAGATCTGCCTGAACGCTATGGGCATATTGGGGGGTATCGTAGGAGATTCCATGCTGGGTCATCCCCTCGGGCACATGCTTAGAGAGTGGGGGATGGCACCCGTTCTGGCACAGGAGTTCGGCTCGCTGATTGCCTTCTTTCTGGTCACAGGGCTATTTGTGCTCTTCGCTGATCTGCTTCCCAAAAGGGTTGCGATGAATGCGCCTAATCAGGTTGCACTTAAGGTCTCGTGGTTTCCTGCTCTGACGCTGAAACTGCTCTATCCAGCTGTCTGGATATTTTCCCATATTTCGGATGCCCTTTTACGCGTCCTGCACATTCCCGCTGCCCCTATGGTTGAACGCATGACGCCGGAAGATCTTCGCGCCGTTCTCGCTGCGGGCACAGCATCAGGTGTGTTGCTGGAGCAAGAACATCAGATGATCCAGAACGTCATGGCACTACAGGACCGCTCTGTGACTTCTGCCATGACCCCGCGTGACGAGATTGTCTATCTGGAAGTCAGCGAAAGTCTGGAAAGCCAGCGCGACAAGGTGCGCGTGCGTCCCTATTCGCGCTATCCGCTTTGCGATGGCGGGCTTGATCATGTCATTGGTTCTATCAGGGCGGAGGATGTTCTGGTGGCCATGGTTGACGAACCCGCTGCCAGCAAAACGGATAAGACTACACAAACAAGCCAGATCTTCCAGATGCGGCGGGACGTGCTGTCACTGCCTGATACGCTTAATTTGTGGGAGACTCTGGCGCAATTTGATACACATGGCGCCGGCTTTGCCTTGATCATCAATGAATATGGACTTGTTGTCGGATTGACCACCTATAAGGATATTATGGGTGCGCTGATGGACGGGCTGGCGAACCCCTTTGAAGAACAGGCCATCGTGCCGCGCGACAAGGATTCATGGCTGATTGATGGGGCTGCTCCAATTGGCGATGTTGTACGCGAGCTTGATATACCGCTTTTTGAGGATGGCCATAATGTCGATACGATTGGTGGTTTTGTCATGCACCGCCTGCGGCGCATGGCCCGCAAGGCGGATCGCGTAAAGGCTTCCGGCTTCTGTTTTGAAGTGGTGGATGTCGAGGGTTTCCGCATCAATCAGCTTCTGGTCACGCGGATTTCGGCACTTGATAGCCGAGAAAAAGAGCAAAGGAAAAGCTGAATGTTCATCATGCCACGTCCCGGAGATGCCCTGCTGATTATTGACATGCAGAACGATTTTCTCCCTGGCGGGGCATTGCCTGTCCCCGGTGGGAATGAACTCATTCCTCTGATTAACAAGCAGGCCACGTTGGGATTTACGACCGTTGTTGCCAGCCGGGACTGGCACCCTGAAAATCACTGTTCCTTCATTGGCTCGGGCGGGAAATGGCCACCTCATTGCGTTAAAGAAACAAATGGTGCTGCGTTCGCTCCCTCTCTCCTGTTGCCACCCGGAACTCATATACTTAGTAAAGGCACTTACCCTGAGTGTGAAAGTTATTCCGCCTTCAAGGATGAAAACGGAACGTCGACCGGTCTTGAGGGATCTCTAAGGTCATATTCAATCAGACGTGTATTTCTCTGTGGAGTTGCCCTTGATTATTGTGTCAAAGCAAGTGCCCTGGATAGTGTAAAGGCAGGGTTTGAGACGCATCTTCTGCCCGATCTGACACGTTCTATTGGCAAGGCCATGGATACGCTGGAATTTTTATGGGGACATGATGTGAGGATTGAATGAGACAGATTCTACATCTTTCTACCCTATTGGCACTATCCCTTGTGACATTCTCTTCTGCCAGAGCAGAACTGAATGAAGAAGCGTTCAGGAAGGCGACACCGCGTTCTATTCTTGTTATGCCTCCCGTAATCACCATTTCCGGCGTTTCCAGCGATACGGATGGCAAAATCGCAAGTGCTTTTATGTCACAAATAGTTCAGCCCTTGGCAGAAGGGGGCTATTATGTCACTCCTATTGTTAATGAGCTGGAAACATTTCGTCATAGCAGCGCCCGGACACCCGACGTCATTAACAAACTCCCTGCCCAAGAACTTTATAATATTTTTAGTGCGGACACAGCGCTTTACACTCACATGGCCGTATATAATGCCCTTGTAAAAGTGTGGCGTTCTTATGGGATTAATGGCGACTTTCCCGCTTATGACGTCTACAGGACTTGCGATATTACAGAAACGCTCGTTGATCTGAAAACGGGACAGACTTTATGGGAGAAAAAGTCCTTTATCGCCGGGAGTGACACAAACAAGAACAAGAGCTTCTGGGGAGAAGTCAATATGTCCCTGACGCTGCTGGGTGACATAGCCACTTTTACAACACCGGATAAAACCTATCTGGCCGCAGGGCCCCTTACGGAAAAGGCACTAGCCATCGGTCAGAAGGACGGTCTCCCCTATGGGCCGCTCTCTCCTCGTTATCGTGAGAAATGAGATCGTAATTTTTGTGCTAAAACTTGACTCATAATCAGCAAGAAGCTGTTTCTACGTCATATTATTTTTTATATGCAATATTTCCGTATCGTAATTTTCTTGTCAGATAAAGTTAATCTAACCATTTTTAAATAATTTAGACAGAAAATGACTAACAAACATTTAATCAAACTAGACTATTTTCAGAGTTGCATTCCACCAATACTTTCCGTTAACATTCTCCTTGACTTCTCTTCCAGGATATGGAAGCGTGTCGACGTCGGACCGAGCGAGAGCTGGAACCTCTCTGCCCAGTCCTAACCACAAACTGAGAGGCACTCAGCTATGGCTATGAATGTATTTAACATGGGCGACCGTGTTACTGCTAGGGGCGGTCCAGGGGAAGGAACTGTTTCCCCTGGCACTCAGCCCGTAATTTACTCTGCGATAAAACAGGGTGAAATAACCTCTTTTTTCACTGAAAAGAGGTGTCAGACGGTACACATTATTACGTATCATCTGAACGTCGGACCGGGCGAGAAGCTAGCGTCTCGTCGTACATTCCACTTCTGCTGAAATAATTAATAATTATATGTACTCTCAGTTTGTGAGAAGCGTCGTGCGACAATGGAGCAGGGCTTTTCAAGGTCCTGATTTACAGACGTCGCACGACGCCTCAACCCTCATTTCTGCTATGCGCTCTTGTATAGACCGCTACCCAGTATGCTATTTTCTTAACCGGCAGGAACTCAGGGCGTTTTCAGCCTTTCTTGACGCTCTCATAGCATTATCGGGAGCCGGGACAGAGCTGACACGCTTCAATCCCCCACTTCTGACCCTCCAGGACAAAATTATTAATTCTTCCATGGGACTAATGTTGCGCCAGCATGATCTGGAATTATTGGATCATGTTCTTCTGCAACTTGAAGCAACACTGCGAACTGAAAAGAAAATACCTCTTCCCAGTTCCTGAGATTATCATGGGGGAGAATTAATGAGAACGTCTCTCCCCCAGCCACCCTCCTCTGAAACCAGCTTTATTTAGCGCCGTACGGATAACAGGATTTTTCTTCATGACATTCCAGACAAATTGACTGCGATAATTCTCAATCATAAGCAAGATCGGCCCCTGATCAATGCCGATTTGCTGTCCATCAGCCCAGAAACCATTTTCCGTCTTGAAAGTCGGATTAAACGCATCAACAAAGCCATAGCGATTATAGATTCTATCGCCGTAACGACGTTTCATTTCCTTTAGTGCCGGCAGGGCAATTTCAGGCGCAATGGCAACAGAGCCTCCTGCCGCAGTCGGCGCAATGGTCCCATCATCATTGATATAATCACGCCCCGCACCACGGGCACTATAAGAAAGAAAATGTCTTTTAATGCCATCCTGCTCTTTCGTGATATCGCCAGGACCATCGCTGGCTGTCAGCCCCCAGACATCCTGGCTGTAATCTGACCAATTTCCCGGATTGGCCTTGGCATATTCACGCTGTGCGTAGACTGCCTCGCGGCTATTTTTGAAATAATCCGTTTCATGTCTACGATTGAAAGAATCCTTGATCTCCCGAAAATCAATCCACGATTCTGTATATTGATGCCCAAATAGCGGCGCAAAATTCAGGAATGTATGTCCCTGAAACTGCCCCCACTGGTTATTATAGGTTTGCGTCCAATCTTTCCATAAGGCCGACGGCAGGGGATGTGTTGGCGAGGCGAGGGCCAGAAGATAGATGATTAGCCCCTCATTATAGCCCTTCCAGTCAACAGGAATAAATTTATCAGGCGGGAACCACCCCATGCTGAGCCATTGGCCATTATGGCGCATCCATTGCCAATCCACCCGGCGGTAAAGACGGTTAGCAATCGTTCTGATTTCCTTTTCCTGCGGTGTTGCGCGATCATAATAGGACTGGGTAAAAAGCACACCTCCCATCAACAAGGCGGTATCCACACTGGAAAGTTCGGACCATTCTGCCACACGCAGACCCGTTTTTGGGTCAAGAAAATGATAATAGAACCCATGGAAACCCGCCGCACCGACCGGTTTGTCATTCTGTGGCAACCTATCAAGGAAACGCAGTGTCGTTAATGTGCGATCAACAGCCTGCTTGCGGGTAATATACCCTCTCTGCACGCCGATTCCATAAGACGTAAGCCCAAACCCGACACTCGCAATACTGGCCGCGCCGTCTGGCACAGGCGTACGGTCCGGGATAAGACCATTTTGCGAATTTGCATTATCCCAGAACCAGTCAAACGTCCGATGCTCAAGATCATCAAGAAAAATCCTGTCATCTTCACTCAAATTTTGAGTCTTTTCATCCCCTCCACTCTGTGAAGATGTCGTCATATTCGCCATTTCCAAAGCATGAGAAGGAGAATTCAAAACCGTAAAAGTGACGACCGCTCCCAAAAGCAAAAAGGAAAGATAATGAAACATATTCCTTCTGTGGGATTGTCTAGAAAACGCATTTCCAAGCAAAAAGATTCTCCCGATTTGTTTTTCCTTATTTTCCCGGGATTATTCCGTAATCATACCCCAAACGTGCCCGACCCATGTCGCGGAAAGGCCCCACCTTTCCTCCGAAATGAACGAGCAAAAGGACGGGAGCATTAAATTCAACCGCCCCCACAAACAAAATTATGGAATAAAATACTCGCCCCGGGACAGCCTTATGCGGAGGCACCCTCCCCTTGGGACAAAATGTCAACCAAATCCTTATCATCATGTTTCAGAAGCCCTGCCACATTGGCATAGGCCTCCTCAACAACGACGAAAAGATCGCGAAACTTCTCTGAAAGAGGAGAGTGTTTAATATAGCTGATAATATTATTAAGGATGTTACTGCAGATCTTCAGCGGGCATATATCAGACCGATCAAAAGCAAGTTTGAAACTCGCCAGGGCCTCAGATGTCAACTCTATGACATTCTCAAGGAAATAAGAGGATTCCCTCGGCTCATAGGCCGCAGCCATCTGACGAAAATGGCAATAAGCATCCAACTTTAACAAACTTTGTTCAGCATCCACGACCATTAACCTTACAGGAAAGATCAAAACCAACTCAGATGAACCTGTATCAACGACGCGATTTTACCCTAAAAGGCGAAAACTCTCAATAATTTTATATAATGTTAAAACCTGTTACAATTATCCACTAAGCCTCTCAGAAAAGCCAGCTTCGTACCCTATCTGCTTTGTTAAGACAAAAAGCGTCAAAATGCACATGCTGTGACCCTGGAACACCAAAAGTTAATTTACCCTTAATACAGACTCTGTTCCTTATTAAAAGGTAAATTAATTCCTGAATGATCGTATCCTGTAAAATCAGGCGGACACCGCCATAAACATCTGTGATTCCATTGTAGCCTGCGGACAATTACACGCGCCATCATGCTTCGACAGCATCTTCCTCACATCGGAATAAGCCTGTTTCACAAGTGACAGGAGATCCTTATAACGTGAGTGCCGGACGTAATCCTCAAGAATGCGCAACACGTTCTGAAGCGTGTTATTGCACATCTTTAAAAGGCAAGTCGCCCCGCTATTTTCGGCCAGTTTATACACAGCAAGGTCGTGCTCAATCAGGGTATGCACTCGCCGAAAGAGGCAGCCATGCCTTTCTACCCCAGCTGTCATACGCTGAAACTGGCAATATGAAGATATACCTAACAGGCATTGCTCGGCATTCATAATTCTGCCTCCGCGAAAATTAATTCAATTCTGTTTCTGTGTCTCTTGATGCTAAATCAGAAATAATATTTTTGACAACATTATTTTACGTATACACCACATAATTACAGATTATTATCATCTTAAATAAAAAAATACTTCAAAATTTTTATTCATTAAAAGAAATAATTTTTCATTTATTAAATTTACCCATAATAAACATATTTATGCCTCTTTTTTGCCCTAATTTAATCAGTGTAAAAAATCTGATCCATTTGACGAGAACATTTTTCTGTTACTCTTGCTTCGCCAAAACGTAGTTCCATATATTTAATAACGGAAAATCTTTACTCCCATGATGGACTGCCACACAGTTTCGTAAAGCAGGTTGATTTGAGAAAGAAATCTCCCTTTATGAATAGAAGAAAAAATTAAAAATATTTTCATATATGAGAATCACCCCCATATCATCATCCCAATAGTGGCGGTGACATCGGGCAGGGCTGGACTCTGTTAGCGCCTAAAGCAGTCATTGAGTGCACAGACGCCCTCGACCTTCTTCTTCATAAATTTTACGCCTCGTAATTTATTATTTAGGATCCTATAGAAACAAGCTTTAACGGCAGCTTTCTTCCCTTCCGTCCCCTCTGCTGTTCTTCCATCCGATAAAGCGACCAGTGCAGAGTGCGGGATTGCTGTAAAAATGAGAGACACTTCTTTGTACACTCAACAAACGCGGCACTAAAATCTGCGTGTGCAGAAAAAACATCTTCGATCTCGCAGCAGGCATTATAAATAGTCCAAAATTTCAATCAGCGCGTCTGCGCTCTCTCGGCCCGCTCTACCCATTCAATGAACGCCCATAATCTGCCAGTAACGATATGTCCATCTGATGATCAATTTCCCGTAGGACCTTATAATCACGCTATAAATCTTCATTGCCGATCGCACATGACAGGAACAATAGGCATAGGCTTCATAAGCTGACATATCCTGAAGCGCCTTCAAGCTATCCCATAAATGGTCGTAATGTTCCTTATACTCAAAGGATAAAAGAGATCAGTCAGAATGATTCATACCTTCCCTTAATTTTACGACCATCTTTGCCAGAGCGTAGTCACGATAGATGGTATAAGAAACAGAAGCCCCGGACAGGCAATCAGAACGCCACCCCACCAAGGCCAACCCAGGACATTCACCGCTCCCATGTAACTGCCAATCATGACAACCAAAGACGTGCACAGAAAGAAGCCAGTTGCCAAGGCAATAACAGCCACAACGCTTCCCCAGCTGGCTTGCAACCCTATAACGCTCAGATAAAGTTCAAAAAGACCCAAACCCATTGAGCCAAACATAAGTAATTGCGGCATGGGGCAAAACCCTTTTTATAAAAGTGTGGGCCAGATCTAATAAGGGCTACGATAACCTCTCCGGCCAGTATGAGGGTTGATATTTCCCCTCGTACTCCAGTTATCCAGTTTGGTATGATTCGGTATGGTGGAATAATGGCCCTGCACATACTGACCATTTCGCCTGATATAACCCTGCGTATAATGTTCCGGCGGCGATGGCTGTGGGTGGTCATAGTGATTAAGGGCATCACTTAACCGATTTGCTCTTTCCATCGACCGGGCCATACTTCCTCCCATACGCGGCATGCCCCACCCATAAGGGGCAGTCGGGCCAGAAGAAAAATTATTGGCCAAGGCCAATGATGGTAAAAACACACCTGATCCTGACATTAAAATAACGAGGTATTTCTTTGAAATCTTCATGGTCGTTTCCTCATTTTATTGATTCAATGTCCTAGAAAACGGGAGGTCCACTCTAATAACCTTCATAGCCGCTTCCATATTGAAATGACGGTGCATTATTTGATTGATAATCCTGCAAGGCCTGGGCATCCTGAATGGCTATCGGGTCACCCTGATAAAGACCCATAAAGCGGGGATTATCTGTCACAAACTGCCTCCTTGCCATTGCCATGGCCACATCAGACGGGAAACCCCTCAGCAGATATGACTGATAGGGCCGTGCAAATTGTGGTGACCGAAGAGCTTCCTCAAAGGCAGCCATATCCACCTGTCTCTGGGTAGCTGCCGGGTTCCAGCCCAATATGGCAAACCCTAATTGGGCAGCAGGCGAAACATTATTGTACCAGGGACCATTGACGTTTTCATGCGTCCCTGATGGCTGAGCAGGTTGAGCCTGCACAGTCTGCTTAAATTGAGCGGGAGAATTATTATGAGAAACAGGCGATGGTTTTCTGAATAATGCACAACCTGCCGTGCTTAATAGCAATATTATGGAAACAGTGATTGTGACGATACATCTCACGTCCCTCAACGGACATACCTCTTTCATGGAACTATCTCCTGAGTGGGTATATAACCCTGCAAACAGGCCTGATCCTGCTCTGAAAGAGAATCACGCTGATAATTTATCAAAACATCCGGATGAGCTTTCATAAGACTCACTCTGGCCAGAGCGGCAGCCACATCATCAGGGTAGCTAGCGCGAAAAGACTGTACAAGGCGCCCAAACTCGTAAGAGTGCATCAGGGCCTGATAAGTCCCATGATGAAACCCTCTCTTCAGGGATGACACCAACCAAACCAGAAATCCCTCTTAACCATAGGCCGAGCGCATGCCGCCAATATCCTACGCCGCCATCATAACAGTCCGGGCAAGCTGCTCACGACGAGCCTGTTGCTCACGCAGCAAGGCCAAAGCTATTTCCTGCGCCTGTTCTTCTGCGATGCGATCCTGATTGGCGAGACGTTCTCTCACAGCCCGAAGCATTTCTAATTCGATGTCATGAACCTCTTCGATCTGACGCAATCCATCACCATGGTTTATCCATGCCGGAAGCCTCTGTTCAGAAATGGAGGAAACCGAACTATCTTCCGCGGAAGAGTTAGCCTGACAAAAAGCAATACTCCCCTGGAGCAGAGTGATACAGCAAAAGGCCACTGTTACGCTGCCCCTCAAAGTCATTATGGACATTCTCCTCTCCCCTGAACCACAACCTGTAGCTATGTCTTAAAAGAGAAAATATCCTGTTTTGGGATATTTTTCAATATCACTTCTACAGAGCCTTTTGCAGAGGCTCTCATGAAATCCATTTTTTCAGAACGCTATACGAAAATGCTGAGATTGCTGATTCTGGCGCGCAAAGAAAAATCTCTCACTCAGGTCGAACTGGCACAGGGTCTTAATAAACCACAATCCTTCGTCTCAAAATATGAATCGGGAGAAAGACGCCTTGATGTTGTAGAGTTTATCGACCTTTGCAAGGCCCTCTCAGTCGATCCCTGCTTAATCATAAAAAAACTTTTATGACCCCAAAACAGGTTCACGCTTTTTCTCGCTAGAGAGAAACATCTGCTTTATGAGAGAAAAAATCCGGAAAACCGCAGAAAGTCACTGGTGCGCCCTGCTGGATTCGAACCAGCGACCCACAGCTTAGAAGGCTGTTGCTCTATCCAGCTGAGCTAAGGGCGCCTGATTTTAAAGCTCTTATTCGAAAGAGGAGGTGGTCGGGGCGCCCGGACTCGAACCGGGGGCCTCTTGTACCCAAAACAAGCGCGCTACCAGGCTGCGCCACGCCCCGTTCACCATGTGCGGCACACTAGTCTGACAGGCCCGATCACGCAAGAGGGCAAAAAGCAAATTTATCTCTTTTTTTGTAATTTGCCCTTCTTTCTCCCCTTTTGAAGCCTATCTATCGGGAACGGCTTAAAGGCGGCACAAAAAGAGGCGCTGTATCCCAGGGAAACAGCACCCACGTATCCTGAGGAACTTCCGTCACGTAGTGATCTGTATAGGGGCGCCCTTCAGGCTTGGCATAAAGACAGACGAAAAGACCCTTTGGCAGCATGTCACGCACATAACGCGCTGTAACTCCTGAATCCACAAGATCATCAACAATAAGGAACCCCTCTCCATCTCCCGCCGCCAGAGGCGCCTTAAGAGTTTTGGGCTCTTTCTGGGTGCCTTCCTCGCCCTCATAACTGGCGACCGAAACGGATTCGACCACTCTGCACCCCAATTCGCGCGCCAAAATCGCCGCCGGGATAAGCCCGCCCCGTGTAATGGCGACAATTCCTTTAAAAGATGGATACTCATTCATAAGAGTCGAAGCCAGCGCGCGGGCATCCCTGTGAAGCTGATCCCATGTAACGGTAGCGTAAGTCACGCTCTGGGGCGTGTTATTCTGTGATGCTGTCATGAATATGTCTCTGCACTCACTTAAAAAAAAATTCAACCGATTGCGCAGGAATTGACTCAAAAATCATAAAAAAACCCGCTCTCTGGCGGGTTAAAACTGGCTCCCGAAGTAGGACTCGAACCTACGACCCAGCGATTAACAGTCGCTTGCTCTACCGACTGAGCTATTCGGGACCAGTGAGGCTCTATCTATCCAAAAACTTTCGTACAGTAAAGCCCCCGGAAAGCATTTTTTAAAAGTTTTTGAAAAAATTATGTTTCAAGCTCTTGCCGGGCCTGCGTCGCCAGCGCATCAACCTGCTCGTTTTCAGCAATTCCTGCATGGCCTTTTACCCAGAGCCACTCAATCTTATGACGGCGAGACGCCTCAAGGACACGCTGCCAAAGATCCATATTTGCTACTGGATCGCCCGAAGCATTGCGCCAGTTACGGCGCACCCACCCTTCATGCCAGCGCGTAATGCCGTTTTTGACATATTCGCTGTCTGTATAAAGCCGCACGACGCAAGGACGCGTGAGAGTCTCCAACGCCTCTGCCGCTGCCGTCAGTTCCATACGGTTATTGGTCGTCTCTGGATCATTACCAGAGAGGGTACGCTCGCGCCCACGATAACGAAGGAGCACACCCCAACCACCCGGCCCCGGATTGGGTTTACAACCCCCATCCGTCCAGATCTCGACCACTGAATCATCCCGTCCTGTCTCGGCTATCTCAGACACAGTCCGATCCCATAAAATGTTTCAGCCGAATCTGATACGCCCATGGATCTTTCCTGACGACATTGGCGCCTTCAGGTGTATGCACCCAGTCATACAGGCGCGTCAGAAGAAAGCGCACCGCCGCACCCTGACAAAGAACGGGCAAAACCGCTTTTTCTTCCCTGGTAAGGGGTCTGACCGTTTCATAGCCTTTTATAAGGCCTGCTGCACGCTCAGGGCGATACTGCCTTTCTGCCTCGAAACACCAGGCGTTCAGGCAAATCGCCAAATCATAAGCCAGAAAATCCGTGCAGGCGAAATAGAAATCAATAAGACCACTCACCTTCCCATCCCTGAAAAAGACATTATCGGGAAAGAGGTCAGCATGTATCTGCCCGCGTGGCAAAGTGTTTTGGGTCGGCCAATGCTCCAGAATTCTATCCAGATTTTGCGAAGTCTGTGCAATCAGCGCCTCTATCGCTTCATCTCCGTTGCTGCGACATTGTGCCAGAAGCGGCTTCCAGCTCGCCGCATCAAGGCTGTTTGGGCGTTCTGTCCTGTATCCCTCGCCTTTCTGATGCAGAAGAGCCATGGCCCGCCCGAGTTCCTCGCAAACATCAGGCGTAATGACTGAAACAGCTTTCCCGGGAAGAAACGTCACAATAACAGCAGGCCGCCCCGCCAACGTACGCAGGGCCCGACCATCCCTGTCCTTGACAGGCAAGGGACAGGACACCCCCTCATGCGCCAGATGGTCCATATAGCCCAGAAACCACGGCAACTCTGCGGGATTCATTCTCTTCTCAAAGAGCGTAAGAATATAACTTCCAGAACTCGTTGTGAGTCGGAAATTGCTATTCTCAATCCCTTCTGTAATCCCTTCAAAACCCACCAAAGTCCCCAGCTCATAGCCACCGAGGAACTCTTTAAGGGCTTTCTCTTCGATATCCGTATAGACGGCCATAAAAACCTGTTATTCGTCAGTAAGCGGATGAGGCAGACGGAAATTGATGTTTTCTTCCTTAACGATTCTCTCCTCAATATGGAGATCGTACCGTTTCGAAAGCTCTGCTATCATTTCCTGCACAAGACTTTCAGGAGCCGATGCTCCGGCACTCATGCCCAGCGTTTCCACTCCTTTAAGCTCGCTCCAGTCCATATCAGAAACCTTAGGCACGAGAAGCGCCTTTTTGGCTCCTGACCGTTCTGCAACCTCTCTCAGCCTCTGGGAATTGGAAGAGTTGGGGGAACCTATAACGACAACCAGATCGCATTCTGGCGCCAGTTCCTTGACAGCCATCTGCCTGTTTGTCGTCGCATAACAGATATCTTCCCGGCGTGGCCCTTCAATTTTGGGAAAACGACGGCGCAATATCTCGACAATTTCAGCCGTATCATCAACAGAAAGCGTGGTCTGGGTGATAAAGGCAAGCTTATCAGGATTTTCCGGCTCCACAGTGCTGGCCTCATGCGCATCATTAATGAGCGTCACAGCTCCCGGCGGAAGCTGTCCCATCGTACCGACCACTTCAGGGTGGCCCGCATGACCTATCATCAATATATGGCGCTGATTCTCACTACCTCCAGCAAAATGACGTTCTGCCTCTCTGTGTACTTTGGACACAAGCGGACAAGTGGCATCCAGATAAAGAAGGTTGCGGCGCTCTGCTTCAACAGGAACGGATTTTGGCACGCCGTGAGCAGAGAAAACAACATGCGCGTCTTCTGGTACTTCATCAAGCTCTTCAACAAAAATTGCGCCCTTGGCTTCAAGACCTTCTACCACCGTTCGGTTGTGAACAATTTCATGGCGCACATAGACAGGCGCTCCATAGCGGCGCAAAGCCTCTTCCACTACGCGAATCGCACGATCAACGCCGGCACAAAACCCTCGCGGCCCCGCCAGAAGCAGACGCAGTGTCCGTGCATTATTTTCAGAGGCCCTGACGCGGTCTGCCGCGGGATTCGCAGGTTGAGAGTTTGCAGATTGTGTCTCTTCTGACATAGTGTTTCCCTGGCAGTCATCAATCGATACAGACGGAAAAGGACTTTCAGCCAAGGATATTCATCTTTTATCCCTACCAGAAAGCTTCCCTACCCGCCTATATCGGATCTATTGATGATTATCGCAATGCCCAGACTTTTTTCTTGTGGAGTTTCCTCTTTGATGACCACACGCCTTTTTCGTTCTCGCCTGGCTGCCGGAAGTCTTTTCTCACTCCTTGGTCTGGGCTTTCTGAACGGATGCACCAACCCTTCTTCAGATATCGCCCATTACGCCCCGGCCTGCCCCAAAGTTGAGGTTCCACCGGCAACAGCTGACCTCTATCTCTTTGATGGCAAGGGGATAGATATTTCCCACACAGCCTATCACGCCCAAATTTTGGCCGTAAATGGTGATTGCCGGACAGGGCCGAACGATTCCAGAAAGCGCCCCTTAACCCGCGTACGGATTGGTCTTGAGATCCAATTCAAAGAAGGCGCCGTCGCTGACCAGAAATCACTTGAACTACCTTACTTCGTCGTTGTCATGAAAGATGGGAAGATTGTTGATAAACAGATCTTTACCGAGAAGTTCAAACTTCACCCCGCTATGGGCACAACAGAAAGCCATTCCACTCTGCGCTTTATAGATCTCCCCACTGGGGCTGATCCGCTACAGACTCCCTATACCCTTGAAGTCGGGTTTCAGCTCACACGCGGCCAGCTTGAGTATAACCGCTCTCATCTGAGACCTGTGCCCTTCGAGAAAGTCGGTCGGTAAACCCCAACTTCCCGCCCCTCTTCTCGCTCCCAAGGAAAACATCCTGCGAGTGAGAAGACGACATGGGTGAAAAGGAAAGAAGGATACCCGGATGGGTATCCGTCAATGGTCCCTTTTCCTATAATCCCGAATCTTCCTTATATAATCTGACATGGGCCATGCCCGTTCAGCTACCGCCGTGCACCAGAAATGGATAAAACCTCGTGGCTTCCTGACATCCATGCTGCCATAATGCTGCACAATATCCGAATCAAGATTTCCACCTACGTCAGTTCTGGCTGTTATGAACGTCAGATCCACCGCCTGCAACTTCTGTAATGCGTAGTTCATTACATGCTGCTCCCTGAAGGGAATTGCCGAACGTCCGTGACGGGTCGAATAGACAATGTGTGAATAAAAAGCCAAATCAAGATAAGGTTTGTTTTTTAGTATCTGCGGAATTAGTAGGACACCACCATTAAACCCACCGCACTTCCGATCCACGGGAAAAGGATCCAGACCGTAAAGGAGCTGACCTGAACTCTCAGTATAACGGAAATCATCATGCCAATATTCAAACTGGGCACTAAGAAACCTCTCTGGTGCACCTTCGGTCATAATTTTATTCAAAGAGCAATTAACGACAACGTCTGTATCAATATAAATAATCGGCGAGTATTTATCCAGAAGTCCTGAAGCCAGAACCGTCTGTCTTATCGCCACAAAGTCAGCATAATCGAAAGCTTCCATACGGACGATATGGCATTTCGGATATAATTGACGCGGACATACTGATTTAAAAGAAGCATGGTCTATATTGGTTATGATAATAATATCGCCTGTATAAAAACCCGGATCGACTAGGCTCTCCAGAGAGGTGACCAACTGATTGATAACAGTTTCACCAAATGCCGCGTAAAACAGGACAGGACGATATAAGACGACCCGGTAAATATTATCATCGCTCAGAAAAATAAATTCGTTCTTATTATGGAATCTGCCAAAATTCTCCAGAATGGTTTCCAGCGACAATGTAAAAGACCCGAATGAAAGAAACTCGGAGCTGCTGTCCGCTTCATTCACTCTGGCTCGTAACAGACAGGGATCAATAACCCACTCATTACGGGTCAAATACCATAAAAAATCCAGCTCTTGCTCACTCAGGAAACGGAAGAGACAATTACGTTCCAATACTCCTTCAGAAAAAGAATTATATGCGACCATCCCGCACTCACGAGCCTGAAGATACTTCCCATCATCTGTCTTAACTGAGAAAAAACCGGATATATTTTCTATGGTGACATATCCATTTGCAAAAGCGCGGTTAACCCGCTTTTTTTCCACATCCCACCAGAGCAGCGCTGGAGATATAACCTGAAGGGTGTAATCATCCACTCTCTTCGTCACATATAGTACATTATCCAGTGATGATAATGACGATAATGCAACAGTATGGAGACACCCACGGCTGTCAGATTTTACAATCTTATAATCTGACGTCAGAAGAGCAAAGCGTTCCATGAGAATCAAACATCCTGTATCGAATTGGAAGCATCAATAAACTGGTTACACTGCTCAAGGGACCAGCCAGACACATCCATATAGGAAAAGGACTGCCGCTCCTCCCTCGCTGATTCTTTTCCGTCCAGCGACAGACATAACGAGTATTTATTCGCAAGATAGGCCAGAAAATCAGCTTCAGACCCCTCAACAGGGAAATACCCCCCTTTCATGACGAGGGCACGGAAAGAAAATAAAGCTGTTTTCAGAAAAGATTTATTTTGCAGGAACGCGATGGCCCCTCTTATACGACCGCCAGGAAACAGGCTGACACTTGGCTCGCAGGAAACATCATCCTTAATAAAAGGATTTTCTCTCTCTTCAACGGATACTGACTCTCTTCCTGTGACAGATTCATCAGAAACCTGCCGGCAAAGCGCCGCCTCCAGCAAATATGACCTAAAATTTCCTGTAATCAATACATCATGCGACATCACAACAAGAGGATAAAACTCTTTTATGTCAATGGAGGCCAAGACCGATAATAAAGGAACGCATCTGTCTTTAATGTCTTTTTGTATTATAGGAACAAACTTTATATAAGCCCGCCATTCCTGCGGGATAAAAGATATAACGCTTTCATAATCAAGCACAGACGCTATAATCAGTTTATTGTCAAACTTACCTTGCCTTGCAATCCACCTCAATGCACAGGAGAATTTCGGCAGATCCTCCACATTCGTTATAATAAAAAGCAAGGCAGGATTGAATTTCACAAACCGCCAGATATTTCCTGAGTTATACAGGACAATATCAAATGCATCCGTACGTTCTGAATAGGCTAACGCCGCTCTCAATACAATGTCGAAAGCGAAAATCGTTTCTCCTAATGTAATATCCCAAATATTACTGGAAGAAGCCTCTGTAAAAGAAGGAACCCTTGCATTCTCACCAAGCCACGGTGTCCTGACAAACTCTCTCAGTGCCTTAAGCTCATCCAGCGTCACACATCTGAACACTCTCGTCTTATCATGGACATTCCGTTCTGAACTGTCGATAGCACCGGAATGCGTCGTATATAGATAGGCATTCTGGCTTCCTACTCCACAGGGTTTCAGTCGAACGACACCTGGATCATTACGACGCTCCTCAAGCTCGATCCATCCTCTTGGTAATGAACGGCCAAAAGAAAGAGTCCCCAGATCCAACCATTGAGACTCTGTCGCACCCTTACGAAAACCGACCCCTTTTCCCACTGAGGACAAAAAAACGAGCGAGGAAAAATCATCAAGCCTATCTAGTGATTGCGTTACCAACCGTCCCCGATCAGCACATAAAACATGCAGATCATAGGAAAGAACAACTGAGTCCGTCATGCAATATTACCTGACCTTATGTCACGCACTGTACTCAAATAGGCTTTCATCTGCCCTGACCGTGCTTCCCCGGTTATAGGAAAACAAACCATCTCAGCATCCCTGCCGTACAAGGTCTGGGCATATTGACCAGACAGAACACGCCCTGACAAAAGAAAAGAAGAAAAGTCCCTTACGCGCCTTAAAGCATAATTAATGATCATCTGACCATCTGGTCGCAAGGATTCTTGTGGATAGGCCGTCAGGCAATGTTCAAATAATGCCGCTGCACCTTCAAGATAAAGTTGATGCGCCTGCATACCCGGAACAAGCATAATATTCCCACTTCCTTCAGAGGGAAGGGACAAGGCTTCGTCTCTCTCCTGGTCTTTATCAGCAAATCCCGGATGATAAAAATATTCCAGTGATTCAACCTGCCTGGAAAGCGCACCCTTGGCCAACAAGGTTTCTATTTCACTGCCAAAAACGACCCCGGAAGAACAGAATAAAACGGGACCATACCCCTCAAGAAGGGACTGCTCTCTCAGCAGGCGCGCCCTCGGGAGATAATCATGTCGCTTTCTGGTTTCCGTTACATCCAGAAACGTCACTCTTCCCGAAAAAGAAGCCAGACTTCCGCTTTTTTCAAGCTGTGCAATATTATAATCAGTCAAAATAAAAATCTTGTCCTGATAACGAGCATTTTCCAGCAAACTATCCAGAACGAGAGCCAGCTCATCTGGAGCATCTGGACCATAAGCCTCAATCACCAGAAGAGGATTATAGCGCACAAAGCGCCAGACCTTCCAATCCTCATTCAATAATAACTCACCTGTTTTAAAAGCTTCAGGCAGCGCCTGCAGGAGCTGTTCAAAACTGACCTTTATGCCTCCAATAAGGACGTCGCTGACGCTACTTCTTCGCAGATCCACCGTTACAACGTCGCCTTTGGGCCCACAAACCCACCTGCCACTTACGGCTCTCACCAAAAGATCAAAATCTCCTTCTGAAAGAAACCTGAACTGACTTCCCTCATGATCAGCAAAATCGGGATTACCACTCCAGTCAACTTCAAGATATTTCTGGTCTATAAGGATATTATATATATTCGGAGCATGGGCGATTACCGTAACACCATCAAGAGGCATCAAATCGCTCACTGCCTTCTTTTTCACATCATACCACTTTACAGCACCACCCAATGTACGCAGGAAATACTTCCCTCCCTGTTTATATGCACAGAGAATCCTGTCTTTTGGCAAGCCTCTGCCAATAAAAGAAGTATGAAGGTTTCCATCCTCACCCACGTGAAGAACCTGGCACTCAGGAGTCATAATAATCTGAAGAGGCACGCGAGAATTCTCCTATAACTCAGCAGCGCAGGAGTATATCACTCCTCTGCAAAAGATTAAACTCTGCGTTAAGAACACCCTCTCGCACATAACCAGCAATATTATTGTGCTCAGTAAAAAAAATTCCACGGATATTCATCCGTTTTCAATATCCCGAATGTCTTTCGGAGCATGTAATCAGAGACACTGACCTCATTAAATAACCTGCTATAGTGCTCCCAGCCCTTATAGGCGCTTTTCTGAAGCTCTTCCGGGTTCCGGATATAGTAACGGATACGGTCACAAAGCTCCTCAACAGAACTGAAGAAAATCATCTCATCTTCTGAGAAAAACCTGTCGTAACCAATTGCCCTCTCAATAGCGACAAGCTGGCCATTACCTATCATATGAGCCAAACGGTCAGAACTATATAAAGCATAGTCAGAGCGTCGGCTGATATTCAACCCAATTGCAGAATTCTCAAGCAACTCGACATAATGATAACCACTTCTGTAAGGCTGTTGCCTCACCCCCGCATAGGCAAATCTGGTTTCTGCTGGAAGTCTGCCTTCCAGCATGACGCAAAATTCGTCCATCTGCCAATAACGTCCGCATATTTCCCTCAAACGATCTGGATTTCCACAGGAATAGAAAACGTCATAAGGCAAATGCTTTGATTCGAAATTTCGCCCCCGTTCAACGGAAAGATCTACAGGGTTAGGCAAAAACCCAACAATTTTTGTATCTCCCAGGAGACCATAAAGATGACGTTCCCCTGTTGAGACAAAGCTTGCATCCACAACTTCATGACGCGCCACAACATCCAGACGGTTCTGCTCCACGAAAAGTGCATCAATATTCCATTGAATCGCTTTCATATCTGGCAGAACCTGCCGGATTTCAGAAATAATCTCAGGCGGGATCATATAGCCATGCCCAAGAATCAGAACATCCGGGCGGAAAGAGGCCACCGTCTTTTTCAGGGCATGCCACATGGCCTTCCGCCCCAATAAGCGACTGTTAAAAAAGCCGTAATGACGCGCTACATCCCTGTACGAAAAATTAAGAACGTAATGGCCATTACGAATAAAACCGTTGGAAAGCTTCCCGCCCACACTGAATAGCCCGGGAGAGCGTTCCTTCAATGACGTAAAAAAATCCCCCACATGCAAGATTTTCAATGAGGACAGAGTCATTATATAAAAATATTATCTTGGCGGGAGAACTTCCCTAAAAAAGAAGTTAATCCCCACTCCACCATTTAACAGGTTCCTGCTCTTCGCCACTCTCTGACAAAGGGAGCGTCAGTCTTCTGACCCGAGCTCTGCGTGCTGCTTCCTCATTTGCGCTAATGGCCCTCTTATCTCGCATCATTTTCAGACGAACATTATCGTCTTTAAGTAGAGTAAGCTTTTTTTCCCGTTCTTCAAGCTGAAGCTGGTAATGTGCCAGACGCGTCTCAAGAGCACGAAGTTTTATCTTCAGCCTTTCAACTTCGCTTTCGGCAGCCAGAGTGCGCTGTTTCTCCTGCGTAAGAACCTGCTGAAGCTGTGCAACCTCTTCCGACCCACTATTGTCAGACCGATCAGCCACTGTTTTTGCTGAAAGAACGGCTTTCCGACTGTGACGGCCAAGATCATTACGATGTTCGACAACAACACTGCCATCATTAACAAAACGACGTCTCTTGACCGAGGGACCGCTCATAAACGGGTTCCCCGCATAAGGCTGACGCCCACTCACTTCACCGCCTGACTTGTGGGAAGGACTTCTATCTGATCGTGATCCCAATCTTTCCAGAGCTTCTCTGAGAGACTGCTCCGTGAATTGTGTATCTTCGGGCATAATGACAGTTCTATATTCCATTTTTGAAAGACGAATGTTCCCACGACCCCTTTTTACAGAACCTTGCCACAAGGAAAGGACACAGCAATCACCGACTCACGACCACGCCGCATGATCCCATCACGCAAGATAACATTCAGTCACCGCGTCTGCGTTATAACGACTATAACTGGTCTTGTCATCAGCAGAACATGATAAAATAAATTTATGCCGGAAAAATTTATACAATATTAACTTTTTATCTTTTCTATTCAGAGGTCAGTAAATCATGAGACTGTTTCTGAAAACGTCCTGCTGTAATCATAAAACCATCCCATAATGCCTTAATATCCTTCGAGAAATTTACTTTCTGAGAGTTTTCCTGCAGCTCCAGAATGGTAACCGGGAGTTTTTTCACTGTTTCGCGCATAAAAGCCCGATCGAATGACCTTCCATAAAGCCTGCTCAAAGAAGACAGTTTCTTCACTTGAGAATCAGATAATGCATCTGTTAACGCTATGAGATGTTTTTGAGATACTTTCTTGAAGGAGTCCTGCTGGTTTTTATAATCCGTTACAAGTCGCGTCCCGTAAGCCAGAACCACAGGCTGGTTACTATGCGTCGCAACGAGTGTTCCCAAGGAAACCATCCAGGCTGAGTAACGATTCATCTGGTCAAGGACCATCAGATCCGCCATTGTAAGGGAAATTGGTTTTTCCGTTCCAGCTATAGGCAATGCTGGTGGAGGAGGAGGAGACGGTGCTGCGCAGCCATATAAAAAGAGGCTGGATATTACAACAGCAAATTTTTGAATTTTCATTTACCCATTCCTCTTTCACAGTAAAAAGCGAGCATAATCATGAAAAAAGAATATATCCTTAAAAGCTGCTTTATCCTCGGCGCCCTATTTGCAGCAGGTGGCGTTATTCTTCAAGCTATGGCGACACATCTTCCAGCAGATACACTAGCTCAGCCACGAGGACGGGAATTTTTACATAGTGCCGCCGATATCCTGCTCTGGCACGGCATCGCCTTATGCGCATTGTCTCCATTACAAGGATATCTCAACCCCATGCGTCAGCTCATTGCCTGCTGTCTCATGAGTATAGGAACGCTCCTGTTCTCCATCCCTGTCATCCTGTTAGGACTGAACATGATACAGCATGCTGTATCCGCACCCTTTGGCGGTAGTTTACTGATTTTGTCCTGGCTAATTATGGCGAGCGCTGCTTTTGGCAAGACAAACGTCTTTAATAAACAAAAATAAAATCTGCATAATCAGGGCAAGAACAAAACATCCTGTAATAATTGCCACCAAAAGAATCTGCTCTCGCCCCAAGGCCGTTTCTATATGAAAAACCCCATAAAGGCGTGGCCAGATTTCAGCTGCGACCAGTCTCTGCACCATAGACCGCGCGGGAGAGCAAAACCGCACCGCCACCACCATAAGCAATGTCAACGAAACAAGGGAAATCGTCCTTAACAACGTCGCCAGAGGCGTAACACCCTGCAAGGACAGATTATATCGCTTCATGAACAGCCCAGAACAAACCGCTCCAGCCGCCGGCAAGCTTCCGCCAGTTCTTCATCTGAAGCCGCGAATGAAAGGCGCAAATGAGAGCCTTTTCCAAAAGAGGAACCCGGCACTGTCGCCAGATGCTGCTCCTCCAGCAAAGCTTCCGCAAGATCCACATCATTATCCAACATGCGCCCGGAAGGAGTCTTTTTGCCTATCAGTGCTGTAAAACCCGGGAAAGCATAAAATGCACCCTGTGGCATTGCACAGCTGACGCCTGGGATATTCCGCAAAAATCCCACGACACGATCGCGCCTTTCCTCATAAACGCGCTTCATTGCCTCCACGCCTTCCATAGGACCTGAAAGAACAGCCCGCGCTCCACCTTGCGCCAGAGTACAAATCCCCGAAGAAATATTACCCTGCACCTTGACCATGGCCTTTATCAAAGCTTCTGGTCCACAGGCAAAACCTACACGCCAGCCCGTCATGGCATAAGCCTTGCTCACTCCATTGACGATCAGAATACGATCCGCAAGATCAGGCGCAATCTGTGCTAAAGAAACATGTTTCTTGCCGGAGAATGTCAGATGTTCATAAATCTCGTCGCTCATGATCATCACATGAGGCGCTTTTCGCAAAACTTCCGCCAACGCCTCAAGATCAGCGCGCTCCATAATGGCGCCCGTCGGATTATTGGGAAAATTCAACACAAGCCAGCGCGTCCTTGGCGTGATAGCTTTCGCCAGATCTTCTGCCTTGAGACGGAAGTTATTCTCCTCCAGGCAAGACACTTCAACAGGACACCCACCAAACATCTGCACGATCAGCGGATAACTCACCCAATAAGGCGCAGGGACGATCACCTCATCACCTGCCTCTATTGAGGCCATAAAAGCATTAAAAATAATCTGCTTGCCACCATTGGCTACCATCAACCGCGACAAAGGCACATCAAGCGCGTTATCGCGCCTGAACTTATAAGCAACAGCTTCCAGAAGCGTTTTCTGACCCGCCAGAGGGGGATAACCCGTATGGCCGTCCCTTACCTCTTCAATCGCCCCTTCCAGAGCCTCTTCGGGAGAAGCAAAATCAGGCTGCCCCAGTGCGAGGGAAATGACGGGCTTCCCTTCTGCCTTCAGTTCCCTGGCACGCGCCGCCATGGCGATCGTTGCCGGAGACGGAAGAGAAGCAATACGGGAAGCAGGACGAAACATCAACTCAGACTTTCACAGAATCTCTTGATACGCCGACAAGCTTCCTCCAGAAGTTCCGTACTGGTCGCGTAAGACACACGGAAATATCCCGGCGTCAGGAACGCAGCCCCATGTACGGCCGCAACACCTGTCTCTTCCAGGAGAGACGTCACAAAATCCTCGCAGCTTGCGATTTTCCTGCCAGTACTTGTCTTCTTCCCGATCAGGCTCCTGACAGACACAAAAGCATAGAAAGCACCGTCTGGCCGGCCACATTCCAGTCCATCAACCTGCGAGAGTCTGGAAACGACCAGATCACGTCTGGTCTGATAAACCTCCCGCATCTCACTGACACAATTCTGTGGCCCCGACATCGCCGCAACCGTCGCTGCCTGAGCAATGGAACAGGGATTACTCGTACTCTGACTCTGCAACTTGATCAGCTGCTTCGTAAAAGCCTCAGGTGCAGCAGAAAAGCCGATACGCCAGCCTGTCATAGCATAAGCCTTGCTGACGCCGTTCATAGTCACAGTCCGGTCCCTCAAACGCGGCTCAACCTGCACAATCGTTTTCGACACACGCCCATCGTAAATCAGCTTTGCATAAATATCGTCTGCAAAAATCCAGATATCCGGATAATCAAGCAGAACATCTGTCAGAGCTCTCAGCTCCTGCTCAGAATAGGCGGCTCCTGTCGGGTTACAGGGTGAATTGATCATGAACCACTTTGTCCGCTCGGTAATGGCACCACGCAACTGCTCCGCAGTCAGGCGAAAACCATTTTCTGGGCTGGTCTGCACGATCACAGGCACACCGTCAGCCAGACGAACAATATCAGGATAAGAAACCCACGCAGGTGCGGGAATAATCACCTCATCACCAGCATTGAGACTGGCCATCAATGCATTGTAAATAACCTGCTTGCCACCAGTAGAAACACAGATCTCTTCCTTTCGATAATCAAGGCCGAAATCAGCATTGAGACGATCAGCCACAGCCTGCCTGACAGCCGACGTCCCCGCAACATCCGTATATCTCGTCTCACCTTTTGCCAAGGCCTCAATAGCAGCCTGTTTAATAAAATCAGGCGTATCAAAATCAGGCTCACCGGCCGAAAGACTGATGATATCCTTTCCTTCAGCCTTAAGCTGTCGAGCCTTCTGCGTAATCGCGATTGTCTGGCTGGGAAGGATACGGTTCATCCGCTCTGCAACAATAGACATCATAACCTCTGACAATCAGATTCCGACAAAATTATAACAAGTTAAAAATTCAGGCCAATTCACTCATTTTTTTAACGACAGCCTGTCCCATTTCCTCAGTACTGACCATCGCCTCGCCTTTCGTAGCGATATCAGCTGTCCGCAACCCATCTTCAAGAACCCGGGTAACCGCCATTTCAATCAGGTCAGCATCTCCAGTTCTTTGGAGAGAATAACGCAGTAACATAGCCAGAGATAGGATTTGCGCAAGAGGATTGGCAATCCCCTTTCCGGCGATATCAGGAGCGCTGCCATGAATCGGCTCATAGAGCGCCGCCCTCTTGCCGCTTCCATTATCACTTCCCAATGTTGCGGAAGGAAGCATGCCCAACGAACCAGTCAACATGGAAGCAAGATCTGACAGAATATCACCAAAAAGATTACCCGTAACAATCACATCAAACTGACGGGGAGCCCTGACAAGTTGCATGGCGCAATTATCGGCAAGCATATGAGACAACTCAACATCCTGATAATCGCGCCGATGAAGATCAGTTACGACCTCTTTCCAAAGAAGACCACTCTCCATTACGTTACATTTTTCGACTGAACAGACACGCCCATCCCTCAGGCGCGCCATCTCAAAGGCCACGCGGGCGACGCGCTCAATCTCTGGTGTGGTGTAAACTTCAGTATTGACGCCCTTACGCGTACCATCTGGGAGAGTCTCAATACCTCTCGGTTCACCAAAATACACACCTCCGACTGTCTCACGCACAATCATGAGGTCCAGACCTTTTACGACTTCAGGCTTCAGCGCCGAAGCTGAAAGAAGCGGATCAAAAAGTCGAACAGGACGCAGATTGGCATAAAGTCCCAAATCCTTGCGCAGACGCAGAATGGCCACTTCCGGGCGACGGTCAAAGGAAACATCTTTCCATTTCGGATCGCCCACAGAGCCGAACAGCACAGCATCGGCCTCTTTGGCTTTTTCTATGACTTCATCACGAATGGGCACTTCATGCACAGCCAGAGAAGCGCCACCAACAAGATCCTTATCCAGCTCCACATCAAGATCACGATGGTCTTGCAGCCAACGTATTATGCTCAGAGCCTGCACCATGACTTCAGGGCCGATACCATCACCCGGCAAAAGCAGTAATTTATAAGCCACGATCAGACCTCTTTCTTCAGGGTTGAAGGAATCCAGCGTCGCGAAGAGCGCTCTTCAAAACGTGTAATGTCTTTACCAAACTGCAAGGTCTGGGAAATATCATCCAGCCCCTCAAGCAGAATCTGGCGACGGAAAGGATCAATTTCAAAACTGACTTTCTCGCCATCAGGACGGATAATGACCTGCCTTTCAAGGTCAACCGTCAGACGCGCATTGGCCCCAGCCTCAGCATCCCTCATCAGTGTTTCGCATACGTCACGAGGAAGCTTTATGGGCAGGATACCATTTTTAAAACAGTTATTATGAAAGATATCGGCAAAGCTGGGTGCAATGACACATTTAATGCCAAAATCAAGCAAGGCCCACGGGGCATGTTCACGCGAAGAGCCACATCCCAGATTATCAAGTGTAATCAATATTTCCGCGTGGCGATAAGCCGACTTGTTCAGCACAAAATCAGGATTCTCGCTCCCATCGCTCTGGTAACGCTGCGCGTCAAACAGATGCTTCCCCAAACCCGTACGCTGGGTCGTCTTCAGAAAATGGGCCGGAATGATCTGGTCTGTATCAATATTTTCCTGAGGCAGAGGCGCTGCAATGGCTGTCAGAGTGGTAAATTTTTCCATTATGCAGCCTCCTGCTGAAATTTCCGCACGTCACAGAGAGTCCCTGTAATGGCTGCGGCAGCTGCCATCGCGGGCGAACAAAGATGAGTGCGACCATTAGGCCCTTGTCGCCCCTCAAAATTTCGGTTCGACGTTGAGGCACAACGCTGGAAAGGTTCAAGCCTGTCTGGATTCATACCCAGACACATGGAGCAGCCAGCTTCACGCCACTCAAAGCCCGCATCAAGGAAAATTTTATCCAGCCCTTCGGACTCAGCTTGTTTGCGCACATGACCGGAACCCGGCACGACCATAGCCCTCACGCTGTCAGCAACCTTGTGACCTTTCACAATAGCGGCCGCCGCGCGTAGATCTTCTATACGACTATTCGTGCAGGACCCGATAAACACGACATCAACAGGCGTGCCCGCAATAGGCTGCCCCGGCTCAAGCCCCATATATTTCAGGGCACGGCGTGTACGTTCCGCTTTGGCCGGATCGGCAAAGTCCTCAGGACGCGGCACGTTTCCACTAATGGGCAGCACATCCTCAGGACTCGTCCCCCATGTAAGAGATGGCTGGATTTCAGCAGCATCTAGCGTGATTTCACTGTCGAAAACAGCACCCTCATCTGTGGAAAGCGTCTTCCAGTAAGCGACGGCTTCTTCAAACTCCTTTCCCTTGGGAGCGAAAGGACGACCCTGGACATAGGCAAAAGTTGTCTCGTCGGGGGCGATCATGCCTGCACGCGCACCAGCCTCAATAGACATGTTGCAGAGCGTCATACGCCCCGCCATATCCAGAGCCCTGACAGCTGAACCTGCATATTCAATGACATGCCCCGTACCACCTGCCGTGCCGAGCCTGCCGATAATGGCCAGCATGATATCCTTGGCTGTTACCCCCGGCCTCACTTCCCCTTCAACATTGACGCGCATATTTTTAGCGTGTTTCTGCTGAAGGGTCTGTGTCGCCAGAACATGCTCAACTTCTGAAGTACCAATACCAAAAGCAAGCGACCCCAGAGCACCATGGGTGGATGTATGACTGTCTCCACACACGATCGTCATGCCCGGCAGGCTGATTCCCTGCTCTGGACCGACAACATGCACGATACCCTGATCCTCAGAGCTCAACGCGAAATAGGGGACGTGAAATTCTTTGACATTCTTTTCGAGTGTCTCAATCTGAAAGCGACTTTTGGGATCTTCGATCGGCAGAGAGCGATCTGTGGTCGGCACATTGTGATCCGCCACAGCCATTGTCGCATCAGGGCGCCGCACCTGACGATGGGCAGCCCGCAAGCCATCGAAAGCCTGCGGGCTCGTCACCTCATGAAGGAGGTGGCGGTCAATATAGAGAAGGCAGGTCCCATCCTCAAAAGTTTCGATAACATGATCGTCCCAGACTTTATCGTAGAGTGTCCGGGGGGATGACGGATTCTGCATTCTCAAATATCTCCCATATCAAGAAGCGGAGGCTTCTCCACCTTTATTGGCGTCTGTTTTATTAACATCTCTGGGACGTTCTGCAATACGGGCAGATTTACCAGAGCGACCGCGCAGATAATACAGCTTTGCGCGGCGGACCTTACCGCGACGGACCACTTCAATTTCAGCAACGGCAGGGGAATAAAGCGGAAAAACGCGCTCGACACCTTCACCATTGGAGATCTTACGAACAGTGAAATTGCTGTTCAGACCACGGTTCGAACGGGCAATCACAACCCCCTCATAGGACTGGACACGTTCACGTGTACCTTCAACAACGCGTACACCAACACGCACCGTATCGCCAGCCTCAAACTCCGGCACTGGACGAAGGGCAGAAAGACGCTCTATCTCGCGTGCCTCAAACTCTTGCACAATATTCATCAACCTAACTCCTAACACTCACTCATGATAAGGATTGCTGGCAATAAGCCGCCCATAGATCGGGACGACGCTCACGCGTAACAACCTCTGATTCTTTTTGACGCCACCGGGCAATATCCCCATGGTGCCCTGACAGCAAAACTGATGGAACAGACCGCCCTTCCCATTCCGCTGGACGTGTATATTGGGGATACTCCAATAACCCGTCAGAGAAACTTTCCTCTTCCCCGCTCAAAGACGATCCCATCACGCCCGGAAGGAGGCGAACACATCCATCCAGCAAGGCCAGAGCCGGTATCTCACCCCCTGAAAGGACGAAATCGCCAAGACAGAGTTGCTGAACATCATATTTTTCCAATACGCGTTCATCAACACCTTCAAAACGCCCACAAAGCATGACCACACCAGCCCCTTCTGCCAGACGAACCACATCTTTCTGTGTAGCGCGCCTGCCTCGGGGCGTAGGATAGATTACGGGCCGCCCTGTCTCATCTCCGCTCGTGATATCGCTGAGAGCATGATCAAGGACATCTGGACGCATGACCATGCCTGCACCGCCCCCGAAAGGGGTATCATCAAGAGCGCGATGCCGACCCAGTCCATAAGGACGGAGATCATGCACCCTGCAGGACCAGACTTCCTCCTGCAAGGCGCGCCCCGCGAGAGAAAAGCCCAAGGGCCCTGGAAAAATACCGGGAAGCAGGGTAAGAATGTCAGCCCGCCACGTCATGATCGCACCTGAACATCGCCAGCCAGATCGCCTTCAACTTCAATCTCTTCGGGCAGAACAACAATCAGTTCCCCCTTTTCCAGATTGACGGCCGGCACACAGGCTTTTGTAAAAGGCACGAGAGAACCGGAATCAAGCTCGAGGCTTGTCCCTGCTCCGTAATCATGAACGAGCACCACCTGCCCAAGCGTCTCTCCTTCTGGAGAAAGCGCTTTAAGACCAATCAGATCAATATGGTAAAAATCATCTCCTCCCACGGCGGGAAGAGAGGATCTCAACGTATAGAGCCGCCTGTTGACAACCCTTTCTGCCGCCGTACGATCAGCCAGGACATTCCCCTGTTCATCACTTAATGCCGCAACACCCTGAGATACCCATGTCACGTCCCATCTATGACCCTGATCATCAAAGACAGGGACAAGCTCTTCCAGGAGATCAGGATCCTCCAGCACGGCATGAAGGCGCACAAGACCTTTCACCCCATGCGGGCGACCAATCGTAGCGATATGAATCTTCTGTTCGGAGGGCGAACGCGACAAGAATTTATGCTCCATTCAGGCGTCTGGGACGAGGTGCTTTACGCAGCAGCGTCCTTGGCAGCAGCGGCTGCCGCAGCACGCTCCTGGGCTTTCTTGCCAGGAGCTGATTTCTTGGGCTGTTCACTATAGGTAAATTTAGGTGCAAGACCTGCATGACCAAGGAAACGGGCCACACGATCAGTCGCCTGGGCACCCTGTGACAGCCAGTGTTTAATGCGTTCACCATCCAGTTTCACGCGGTCAGCATGATCGGAAGGGAGCATCGGGTTATAGGCGCCAACCTTTTCAATAAAACGTCCATCACGCGGACTGCGGCTGTCAGCCACGACGATATGGTAATAAGGACGCTTCTTGGCCCCGGCACGGGCCAGTCTGATTTTTAGGCTCATAATTACTCCTGACTAACGAAAAACTTCACTCACAGGCTCACCCGGCTCTCATTAAAAGGGGGGACGGCCACCTTGCTGTCCCATACCTTTCATCAGATTACCCAGTCCGCCAGCGCCACCCATGCCACGCATCAGCCCGGAAAGACCCATTTTATTGATACGCTTCATCATGGTGGACATCTCATCAAACTGCTTGAGCAGGCGGTTTACTTCTGGCACTGTCGTGCCGGAACCTGCCGCTATACGCTTTTTACGCGAGGCTTTGATGATACCTGGCGTTTTGCGTTCCTCTTGGGTCATGGAAGAGATCATGGCCTTGTGGCGGTTGAAGATCGACATATCAATATTCTTCCCCTCCAGCTTCTCTTTCAATTTCCCCATCCCGGGCAACATACCCAGAATTCCTGAAATAGACCCGAGCCGACTGATCTGGTTAAGCTGCGAAACATAATCATCAAGGTCGAACTTGCCAGCGAGCATCTTTTTGGCGACACGCTCGCCTTCTTCCTGATCCAGCTGCTCGGACGCCTTTTCAACCAGCCCGGCAATATCACCAAGACCCAGAATGCGACTGGCCACACGTTCGGGGTAAAACTCCTCCAGCGCGTCCAGCTTCTCCCCTGAGCCGGTAAATTTAATGGGCGCGCCTGTCACCGCCTTCATGGAAAGGGCAGCACCACCACGGGCATCGCCATCCATACGGCTCATCACGACGCCGGTAATACCGACCTGATCTTTAAAAGCTTGTGCCGTATTGACCGCATCCTGCCCGGTCATCGCATCCACAACCAGCAATGTATCCGCAGGATTAGCAACATCACGCACCTGACGAACTTCATTCATCAGGGCTTCATCAATAGCCAGGCGACCCGCCGTATCAAGAATAACGACGTCAAAACCTTCCCGCTTCGCACTATCAAGTGCGCGACGGGCAATATCAACTGGCTGCTGGCCAGCAACAATCGGGAGCGAGACAACGCGCCCCTCTGTCAAGGCTGCTGCCTGCTGGGCCAGTTGCTGTAATTGAAGCTGGGCGGCAGGACGCTGCACATCAAGACTGGCAAGAAGCACTTTCCTGCGCTCGCGCCCAGCAAGACGAAGAGCCAGTTTGCCGGCTGTTGTGGTCTTGCCGGCCCCTTGCAACCCCACCATAAGAAGCGGGACTGGCGCAGGCGCAGAAAGATTAAGTGGGACGGCACCAGCGCCGCCAAGTGCCTCAATCAGCGCATCATTGACGATTTTGGCAACAGCCTGCCCCGGAGACACGCCTTCAAGCACCTGCGCGCCAACGGCCTTATCCTTGACCTTGGCGACAAAGGAGCGAACAACCGGCAGAGCCACGTCCGCCTCCAGCATGGCAAGACGGACCTCGCGCATGGCCTCGGCAACGTCAGCCTCCGAAAGTTTCCCTCCACGGGAAAGACCTTCGAAAACGCGTGACATTCTGCTGGAAAGTTGCTCGAACACGACCTGACCTTTATCCCACAACAAACGCGCCACTGCGCGAACCCTCGCGGAGTGACGTGTCCGAAAACTGGTCATGCTTTTAAAGAGAGAAATCTTTGGGGTCAAGCGTTAATATAGCACTTGACGAAAGCCTTATTTTAGGGTTTATGCACTTTCACTCCCCGCGAGTAAGGAGAGGTGGCCGAGTGGTTGAAGGCAGCGGTCTTGAAAACCGCCGTACGTTAATAGCGTACCGTGGGTTCGAATCCCACCCTCTCCGCCATGTGTGGAGCGTCCTTACCTTCAAAAATTCCTTATAGCCCTCCAAGGCCATGCTGATGCCGTGCCCCCTGACAACAAGTAGACTACAACACGGCGAGCCTGAATATTGCCGGTTTATATTTCTGAAATCAGCAAATCAATATAAGCCAGCTTCTGACGATATAAATCTGCAAAAGATCCTTTAAGCCCGTCCCATGGTTTGGGATTATTAAGATAATGCAGAATCTTGGGATGTTGCAGACAATATTTCAAGTGTGGATCATTTGCGTCAATAGCAAAAATGCTTCTGTCATAATCCAGCATGACATTCCATGCCAGATCAAGATAACAAACACGACCTTTCAGAAGAAAATTGGCAACATCCTCATCTGTATAGGCGAAATGCCTTTCGGCCGCGGAAAGATATTTCCGCGTAAAATCCTTATCAATCACGTCAAGATTAAAAAGCATAACACCAGAGTTAAAGCGTTTTTGATTCCCCTGAAGGCCAATAATCTCACGCTCGTAATCCTGTCTGTTCATACCAGAATAAACAGGGTCATTATCTATTTGGTAAGAAACGAGCGGATAGCCTGCCACTGCGCCTACCCCTTTCGAGATATCCATCAATCCGGGCAGTTCCGTAACGTCATGACAAACAAGCACATCAGCATCAAGATAAAGCGCGTAACGATGACGTCCCCTCAAAATTTCGGGGATCAGCCCAGAATAATAAACTGTCCGATTCCAATGATGCAGTTCATTAAACCGACGACCGCCTATAAGAGGCGAGAGATCCACAAACTCTATGGACGAGAACTTCGTATTAAAAAGAGTCTGCCCCATAAAAATGCAGCTCTCATTTATCTTTTCATGGAAAATATAAAATTTTACATATGTGCCAACGTCAAGATTATCCAACACTGACTGGATCGTCACAAAAGCATAACGCGCGTAAGCTACGTCAACACAAAGAACAACTGCCAGCTCATCACTCACAATAACATTATCCAGGCTATTTCAATAATGTACCGGTTCAGTATATTACGAAACCACCAATAAGAAGAAATACCCGGGGAAAAACAGGAAGCCCTGAAAACCGCCTGTTCTTTGCGCGTTTCATACCAGCCGTTCAGCCCATTTTTCAATCTCTTCCCCACTGCTGAAACGGCCATCTATCAGACCATTGACCATAAAGGTCGGAGAAACATGGACCCCGTTCTGACGGGAAAATCTTGCATGGCGTTTGATGGCTTGTGTCACTTCATCAGATTCAAATTCTTTTTTAACGTCCACCCCACTATAGTCCTCGACTCTCTGAAGAATCTGCCGAGGCGTCACATCCATATCAGGGCCGGAAGCATGATCTGTCGGTTCAAATTCCTCGTAATGATCTGCTACAGCTTTCAGTACCCGCCATGCTTGTTCCTTCCCACCTTGCAAAGAGGCAGCGGCCAGAACAGCACGAACGACCACAGGTGAAAAAATATGCCATGGCTGGGAGTGCAGGTGAATCTCAAGCGTCATTCTGGATTCACCCACCAGAGCAAGAAGAGGCATGAGTTTATTCAATGTCTTCACACAGAAGGGACATGTCGGCTCAATAAACACATCAAGCTTCACGGGCCCCTTCCCCCATAGCAAAGAGCATGGTTTGACAGGCTTGCTCATAAAATCAGTCCCTGATCACGTTACGTAGGGAATGATTATAACATATACTTCCTCTTAGCGCGAAAACCGACGACGCATTTTCTGTTGAGCATTACCCTCTGACCTACCGGCGGACGGACGCCCTCTTCCCTGCCCCTTTTCAGAACGTCTGCCCTGTCGCCGCCCGCCTCCGAGGACAGGAGGCGGCATAGTCGAAAGACGTGATTCTTCTGAATGATAGGGATGATTGGTAACGGCAGGCACAGCCTTACCAATACGCCGCTCAATATCATGCAGCCAAGCTCTCTGTTCGGCTTCACAGAGAGAGATGGCCCAGCCTTCACGCCCGGCGCGAGCCGTACGCCCTATACGATGCACGTACGATTCCGGGACATTGGGCAGGTCATAATTAAAGACATGCGAAACATCATCAACATCAATGCCACGCGCAGCAATATCTGTGGCCACCAGCACTTTGACACTGCCATCGCGGAAACCTTTCATGGCCCGCTCACGTGCTCCCTGCGATTTATTGCCATGAATAGCCGCCGCGCTAATCCCGTTTTCATTGAGATAATCCGCCACCTTATTGGCTTCATGTTTCATGAGGGTGAAGACAACAGCGCGCTCCACGCGGTCATTATCAACCAGCATGAGAAGAGCGTCTTTTTTCTTATCGCCATTAACAAACAGCACAGCCTGACGGATACGTTCAACAGTACTCGACTCAGGTGTGACCTGTACAAGCGCAGGCTCCTTCAGCAGAGAACGCGCCAGCTCATCAATTGAGGATGGCATGGTAGCCGAGAAAAGATGAGTCTGACGTGCTTCTGGCAGGACTGCCATGATTTTACGGATATCATGAATAAAACCCATATCAAGCATACGGTCCGCTTCATCCAGAACGACAAACTCCGTAACTGAAAGATCGATAAAACCCTGCGCCATCAGGTCAAGAAGGCGGCCTGGAGCTGCCACAAGAACTTCGACGCCATTCTTAAGAGCCTCAACCTGACGGTTCTGGCCAACACCGCCAAAAATTACAGCATGCCGGAACCTCAGATAACGCCCATATTCCGCAAAGCTGTCACCAATTTGCGATACAAGTTCTCGCGTAGGGGCCAATACAAGCGCACGCACCTCATAACGCTGCATTTTTTTCGGTCTGGTCGCAATGTGATGGAGGATAGGCAAGGCGAACGCTGCCGTCTTGCCCGTTCCCGTCTGTGCCAGCCCCAGCAGGTCACGTCCCTCCAGCAAATAGGGGATGGCCTGTTCCTGTATGGGTGTCGGAGTCTCATAGCCCTGTTGCTTCAGTGCCTTCAGGATTGGCTCTGCAAGACCCAATGTTGCAAAATCAGTCATGTTCACTCCCTTGAACGCGTTGACTGATGTGAAGGCAGCAACGCTGTCAGCGTTATTATATAGTACCAAAATAGTCTGTTTTTATTTAGTTAAAACAGACAAAATCGCAAGACATTAAAAAATAATAATTTTTTTAAGTCGTGACGGTCTCCCCTCTCTTTCACATCAAACGAGAAAGGTAAAGCCATTATTATGAATAACCTGTTGTAAATCAGGCTTTTCTAAGCAGAAAAAGAGCCTGCTCTCCGAAAAGATTGGCCAAGGCCAGAGACCGGCTGAAAGGAGCGGCACAACCATCTTCCCGCACGGCCAGCCATTTCTCAACCTTGTAATTTTCTGCTTCACACAGGGCAATAAAATCATAAATTGTGCATGGATGAATGTTGGGCGTCATATACCAGGGTGTATTCCACACTGGCGTCATGGGCATACGCCCGGTACGCAGAAGTTGCCAGCGCAACCGCCAATGCCCGAAATTGGGAAAAGACACGATCGCATAACGTCCTATCCGGAGAAGCTGGTTAAGAACCTCTCTTGGTTTTTCAACGGCCTGCAAGGTACGCTGGAGAACGACATAATCAAATCTGTTAGCAGGGTAATCAGCCAGATCATGGTCAGCATCGCCCTGCATGACAGGCAAGCCATGCGCGACGGAACGCGTGACAGAACGCATATCAATTTCGATACCCTGCGCATCACAACCTTTTTCATGAAAAAGGTGATCAATCAGCGTTCCGTCTCCGCTACCAACATCAAGCACACGGCTCCGATCTGGAATCATGTCTGCAATCAGTTTCTGATCAAACCGCATGACGGACAGCCCCCTTTTGCCTTTCATCTTGATTTTTGCCGCCCTGCAAGCCAGCGTGATCAGCAGCTCCTTTCAGGAAACCTCTGATTGTCCGGTCAAAATCAGGCTCTTCGAGAAGGAAGGCGTCGTGCCCACGGTCTGTCTCAATCTCGACGAAAGAAACATTCGCACCGGCACGATTCAGCGCCCTCACCAGACTGCGGGACTGCGATGTCGGGAAGAGCCAGTCGGAACTGAAGGACACCACACAAAAGCGGATCGGGGAATGAGGAAATGCTTCAGAAAGATCATCATTATAGTCTGCTGCCAGATCGAAATAGTCCATCGCGCGGGAAATGGTCAGATAGGAATTGGCGTCAAAACGCTGGACAAAACTTGATCCCTGATGCCGCAAATAGCTTTCTACCTCAAACATGCCTTTAAAAAGCAGCGGCATTCCTTCCGGCTGCCTCGCGTCAGTGCCTTCTCTTATGCGACGACCAAATTTACGTGTCAGCGCCTTTTCGGAAAGATAGGTAATATGGGCCATCATACGGGCAACGCCCAGACCACGAGCCGGTATCGTCCCAAAGGCTTTATATTGGCCATCATGCCAATCAGGATCAGCAAAAATAGCCTGACGACTGACTTCGTTAAAAGCGATATTCTGCGCCGACTGATAGGCTGATGTCGCAATAGGCATGGCCGCAAAAACACGCTCTGGATGCAGGGCAGCCCATGAAAGCACCTGCATTCCTCCCATTGAACCCCCGATTACAGCAAAAAGGCGTTTAATCCCCAGATGGTCAACAAGTTTGAGCTGAACCTCCGTAATATCCTGCATGGTAATGCTCGGGAAGTCGCGCCCCCATGGCTTTCCCGTCTCAGGGCAAAGCGACAACGGCCCGGTGGTGCCCATGCATCCTCCCAGAACATTGCTGCAAATCACAAAGAAACGATCCGTATCAATGGGTAGGCCAGGACCAACCATACGCTCCCACCAACCCGGCTTGCCGGTTACGGGATGCGTTTCAGCCACATATTGATCACCTGTCAGGGCATGACAGATAAGGATGGCATTATCACGACGAGACGAAAGTGTTCCATAAGTCCGGTAGGCAATATCCAGTGGAGCCAGCGTCTGCCCACATTGCAGGGCCAATCCTTCTGTTACAGTATAAATCTGGTGGTCCAACCTTGTCTCTCTTTTTACAATCCTGCCTGCAACCCTGTGCCCTATTTAAAAGAGAATGACCAGAAGGCAAGCATTTTATTGAGAGTTCTTCATTACAATCAGGGTGACCGGACGCTATTCAGCCGCCTGCAAAAAATTATCATCCAGCATCAGGTGGCTATCCTGCTTGATCTCACTGGAAAACGCCAGATCCCCCCTCCTCTGGCCAATATCGGAAAAGCGCCGAGGCAACCAGTATCCCTGGCCTGCTAATACAGCACTGAAATAAGCCAGTGTCACATCTCTTTTCGTACCCTGAAGTCGAACATAATCATCAGTTTGCAATCTCTCCATAATACAGAGCAGTTCCAGTTCTTCATGATTACAGCAGACTGTTTCCGGAAGGTGAAGCCCTTCAAGAAAAATCCTTCTCGCCAGATCAAGAACAGGATCGATGGAGGAACCGAAAAAACTGCGCAAGACACATTGTCCACGCGTTGTTACGACGGGATTACCAAAAAGATGTCGTACCCCCCATAATGCCAAACGCTCTTCATAAATCAGCTCGCTATAAGACAGGCAAACAGGCACGCCATGCAAAAAGGGGAAACATTGAAAAGAAGGCTGGGCGGACAGGGAAAAAACACTCATGGAACGACTCCACATAATGGTGACGCCCCACATTAAATGAGAATAAATCTCAATTGCAATGAAGAAATAAGAGACTATGTGTTCTTTAATGTTCGCAGAAACGGATCAGTCCTTTCCTCTGACTGATCCCATCATGCAAAATCTGTTTCAAGCGCGGGAAATCAGTACCTCTTCTGACAGTCTGGATTTTGGCAAAGTTGCATTGACGTCACAGGCGTCACGGTAGCCTAGCGTAACGATCACGCAGGCTGTCAGATTCTTTTCTTTCAGCCCCAATTCTTCATTGAGAAGGTCTTCGTCAAACCCTTCAATCGGTGTAGCATCAATTTTCAGGAAACCGGCTGAAAGCAACAGAAATCCTAAAGCAATATAAAGCTGTTTCTGACTCCATGCCGAGACACTCCCATATTGCTGGTGCAACTTTACAAAGCCGCTCCGCACTTTATGGGTCATAAGACGTGATTCTTCCGTTGGAAATCGTCCATCTTCCTGCTCTTGCTCCAGAACAGTTTCCAGAAAAGTCTCTGGCAAGGCCGTTCGGGCACACAAAACGATCGTGTGCGACGAATCCATAATCTTTGTATGATTGCTCCTGAAAGCCGCCTCTGTCGATTTGCCGATACGCGCCTTACCCTTCTCATCATCAGCGACAATAAAATGCCACGGTTGGCAATTCACCGAAGATGGACTGAGACGCAACGCTTCCAGAAGCTCGGCGAACACACACTCGGGAATACGCTTCGTCCTGTCATAGGATTTCGTCGCATAACGATGACTCAAGATTTTTCGTAACGTCATTTTACCTCGCTCTCAGAATTATGAATTACAAAAAAACATTTCAAAAAATAGCGCCGATCTAATGACCTATTGGGATTTTAGGCAATCCTCAATAAAGGAAAAGCGAGGTAACATTGTCGTAATAGCGACAAATTAAAAATAAATTTATAATTTTTTCATAAAAAACAGAACAACCGATCAAAAAATTCAAGTCGTTATTCATTTTATTAAGAAAAACGCAGTCTATATAAAATATGTGTATATTATCATATATTCAAAATATATATTAATTGATTTTTTGGCACATAAGTATCTCTTTTATGTGATATGATATTATTCTGACAACATGGCATCAATACATAATAAAATTAAAGATAATTCCTCGTGTTTTGTTATATTTCTCTGAATTATTATAAATTAAACAGAGTTCCCATCGAGAAACATCATCACATAAATGTTTATTTACAAAAAATAATTCTCAATGATTCATGAAATTATCGTTAAAATCTTTCATGGAGTCTTTGCCTGTCTCCCAAAACGGTAAAGAAAAACAGAATGCATAAAGTAAACGCTCTCCCCGCCGATGATCCCAGCTGTGGATGGTTCCGTACCAGCCGACACAGGCAGCCCGCACCTGCCGCAACTGGTGACATAAAGACACGTTGGGCCATCATCGGTGCAGGGCTGACAGGCCTTGCCGCCGCGCGGCAGCTCGCAAAGAATTTTCCAAGCGACCAAATCGTTCTGATTGAAGCGCAGGAAGTCGGCTATGGCACCGCAGGACGCAATGCGGGCTTCGCCATTGATCTGCCTCATGATATCGGTGCCAAAGACTATGTCGGCGACCCACAAGTTGCCAAGATGATTCTGAAACTCAACAGGACTGGCCAGTCAATCATGCGCCAGACTGTGGAAGAGAACAAGATTGAGTGCCAGATGCGTGCTTGTGGTAAATATCAGGCCGCTATTGAGCCCAAAGGCATTGCCGTTCTTGAAGCTTATCAGAGAGGGCTGGAAAAAATCGGCGAAGGTTCGGAACTGATTGAAGGCAAGGATCTTCCCGATCATATTGGCACGTCCTTCTACCGCCGCGCGCTTTATACGCCCAGTACAATCTTGATTCAGCCCTCAGCGATGGTCAAGGGAATGGCTGATACCCTCCCCTCCAATGTGACGCTTTACGAAAATACTGCCATCCGTGGCGTTGAATATGGAGAGAAGATCACCCTCTTCCACAAGCAAGGACGGATTGTCACCGATAAGCTCATTCTTGCCAATAACGGCTTTGGACAGAATTTCGGTATTGACCGACTGAAACATACCATGATTCCTCTCTTCCTTTATGGGAGCCTGACACGTCAACTGACCGAAGAGGAACAGAAACGACTGGGTGGCAAACCCTACTGGGGCGTCATTCCTGGAAGCCCGTATGGCAGCACGGTGCGGCGTACAGTTGATAACCGCATCCTCATCCGTAACAGCTTCAGCTTCAACCCCAATGGACGTCCAAAAGCCGATTGCCTGGATCGCTTCATTAAAAACCACCGCCGCTCTTTCCTCCGTCGCTTCCCCATGCTGGAAAATGTGGAGTTTGAGCATAGCTGGAGCGGTTATCTGGCCATGTCGCGCAACCATGAGGGCTATTTTGGCCAGTTCGCCCCCAATGTTTATGGTGCTCTCTGCTGTAATGGGCTGGGGATTACACGTGGCACAGCCACTGGCACGCTTTTGGCAGACTGGCTTGCAGGACAGCGCAACGATCTAATTGACATGCTGCTCGCCTCACCTGGCCCCAACAAACTGCCACCTGAGCCATTCCTCTCAATAGGTGTTAACGCGACCCTTATGTGGGATGGCTATCGCGCTGGTCTGGAGAGTTAATCTTTTTCAGGCAAGTTACCTTTCCCCTCCTCCTGCATCAAAAGCCTGCACGCTTACTCCGGGAGGAAGGGAAGGACGTTTTTTCTTCTTGGCCGAGGCCTTACGACAAATAGGCCGGTCAATCAAGTGTGAGTGTTTTCTATGGAAACGAACACAAAGCCTGTTTCAATTGAGGATGTGCCCCTCAACAGCTTTCACCAGCGCCTCACAATCAGCTGCGCCCTAGGCTGGCTCCTGGTTGGTTATGTCGTAAGCATTATCGGCGTTGCAAGCATCCAGTTAAAGCAGGCTCTGCACCTCAGCGAATCATGGTCCGGCATTATTGGCGGTTCTGCGCTCATAGGCATGTTTATGGGCGGTTTTATTGGAGGCACGCTGACAGATCGTTTTGGACGCCAGAAACTTTATTTCGTTTTCCCCACTGTCGTTATCATCTGTTCGCTCCTCATGTTTGTCGTGCAAAATGGGGCTACACTTTTGATCCTGCGTATTATCACAGGATTGACGGTCGGCATTGAATATACAGCCGCCGGATCGCTTCTGACCGAATTTTTGCCCAAGGCCTATCGCGGCTCACGCGTCTCCATGCTTTCCATCCTGTGGTTCGGTGGAGCAGCATTAGCCTATGTCGTAGGATACCTTATTTTAGGCACACACAGTCCGCAGGCTTGGCGCTTCATACTCGCAAGCCCTGCCATTATCGGTGCCATAACACTGCTCTTCCGCGTTGGCGCTCCAGAATCGGCACGCTGGCTGATAAGCAAGAACCGTCCTGCTGAAGCCGAACAGACCATCAAAAGCGTCTTTGGGGAAGAATTTTCCCTCCGCAACCTTGAAACGGGTGCCTCCAGCGGCAAATCCCTTTCACTCGGCGAAGCCATCAAAAAAGGCTACGGAAAGAGAATATTTTTTGTCATGGCATTCTGGGCCAGCGCCGTCATCCCGGTTTTTGCCGTTTATGCCTTCGTGCCTGAACTGCTTGAAAGCCTGAAGCTGACAGGCTCCATGACAGTCTATGGCTCTGTTGGCGTTACGGCCACCTTCGTTGTGGGATGCTGGGGCGCGACAAAGCTCATTGATTATATTGGCCGTAGAACCATGTTGCTCCACAGTCTGTTCTGGTCTGGCATCGCGCTTCTGGCACTGGGTATCTTCCCGACTGCGCCGGCCTGGATTATCCTGATTTTCTTCTGCTTCTACGCTGTCATGACAGGCGGTGCGCAAGTGTTAGAGTTTGTTTACCCCAATGAACTCTTCCCGACAGAAATCAGGGCCTCTGCCGTCGGAATAGGTTCCTCAACTTCTTCTTTCAGTTCTGCCATTGGCACGTGGCTCGTCCCCATCGCGCTGAACACCATTGGCATTGGCAACACCATGCTCGTTGCGGCCGGGATTACGTTTGCAGGCTTTGCAATCTCTTACATGCTGGCCCCGGAAACCCGCTCAATGAGCCTGGAACAGGCCTCCTCCCTCTCATGATGAGAGAGGGGAGATTCCTCTAACCTTTTTTACACTCTTCTCAGGAGATTTTTAAATGAACATTGATGGTATCTTTACCCCCGCAATCGTCCCCCTGAACTCCCATAGCGAGATCAATAAAAAAGCTTATGGCGAAGTGCTGGAATTCCTGGTCGCCGCCAAGGTCAATGGCATCATTGTTGCCGGCTCCACGGGTGAATATTACGCCCATACAAATGAAGAACGCCTTGAACTTGCCGCTTACGCCAAAGACGTCATCGGCAATAGAGTTCCTCTTGTAATTGGCGTTGGCGCTATCCGCACGGAAGATTCCGTAATTTTTGCAAAAGCAGCCAAGGACATCAAGGCAGACGGCATCCTGATTGGCTCTTCCCCTTATGCACTACCGACATCTGAAGAAAACGCTCACCACGTGCTGACAGTCGACAAGGCTGCCGGTCTCCCGATTATTCTTTATGACTACCCTGGCCGGCAATGCGTAATGATGGATAAGGAATTCCTGAGCATCGTAACCAAAAAATCAAAGAATGTCATCGGTATCAAGGAAAGCTCTGGCCTCCCCGGTCAGCTCCATCTTCTGGGATGCGAATTCCCGCAGCTTCAGCTTTCCTGTGGCTGGGACGATCAGGCTCTCGAATTCTTTGCGTGGGGTGCACGGAGCTGGATCTGTGCTGGCTCCAACTTTATTCCTGAAGAGCATATCGCCCTTTATAAAGCGGCTGTCCTGGAAAAGGATTTCGACAAGGCACGCGGAATCATGAAGGCCCTGATGCCGCTCATGGACTTCCTTGAACTCGGCAAATTCGTACAATCGATCAAGTCAGGCTGCAAACTGGCAGGTCTGAATCCCGGCGGCGTGCGCGCTCCGCTCCAGCCCCTGACGGGCGCTGAAGAAGAGCAGCTCAAAGCCATTATCCAGACGCTGAAAAAAGAAGTCGCCGCTGTTACAGGAGGAAAGAGATAATGGCCACACTGCTTACTGCTGCCGAATATAAGGCAATCGCAGAGAAACTCACTTTCCCTGACAAGGCGTTCATTGACGGGGCGTTCCGCCCCGCTCGTTCGGGCGATGTGTTTGAGACGGTCAATCCGGCTACAGGCGCATTTCTGGGACATGTCGCCGCCTGCGATGCAAGCGACGTGGATGACGCTGTGAAAGCCGCCAAGGCCGCTTTTGATGACGGAAGATGGTGGCGTCTTCATCCAACGGAGCGGAAAAACACCCTGTTGCGTTTTGCCTCTTTACTTGAAGAAAACGCCCATGAACTCGCCGTTATGGAAAGTCTTGATAGCGGAAAGCCCGTCAGTGAATGTGAGCTGACTGATGTCCCTGAAACGATCCATACCATACGCTGGCATGCCGAGTTGATCGACAAGATCTATGACAGCACGGCCCCCGTTGGTACCGGAGCCGTTTCAATGGTGGTGCGCGAGCCAATCGGTGTTGTCGGGCTGGTCCTTCCCTGGAACTTCCCGCTCCTTATGCTGGCCTGGAAAATCGCTCCCTCTCTAGCGGCTGGCTGTTCGATTATTGTCAAGCCAGCTCTTGAGACAACACTAACAGCCCTGAGAGCCGCCGAGCTTGCGCATCAGGCGGGAATTCCGGCCGGCGTGTTTAATGTTGTTCCTGGCGGTGGTGCAGAAGTCGGTGAACCTATCGGACGCCATAATGACGTCTCCATGGTCAGCTTTACCGGCTCTACCGCTACGGGACGGCGTTTCCTGCATTACGCAGCTGAGTCCAATCTGAAGCGGATTGTACTGGAATGCGGCGGTAAAAACCCTGCGGTTGTCATGAACGACATTGTCGATATTGCAAGCGTTGCCGAACAGCTTCTCAATGGGGCTTTCTGGAATATGGGAGAAAACTGTTCAGCCTCTTCTCGCCTGATCGTTCATAGCAGCATCAAGAATGCTCTTCTTGATCATATGTGCGACAAGCTGGACGCCTGGAAAATGGGCGATCCTCTTGACCCCAAAAACAAGCTGGGATCGCTGGTCAGCAAAACACATTTCGAGAAGGTAGATTCTTACTTGAAGCAGGCCAAAGCTGAAAAACTGACCATCGTCACAGGAGGCAAGACACATAAAGGCATCTATGTCGAGCCAACCATTATTGATGGTGTCACGCCCCAAAGCCGTCTTTTCCAGGAAGAGATCTTTGGTCCCATGATTGGTGTCACAACCTTCGAGACCATTGAGGAGGCCATTTCCCTTGCCAATAACACAGTTTATGGGCTGGCTGGCTCTGCCTATACAGGCAGTCTGCGCAATGCATTACGTTTGTCACGCGAGATCCGCGCGGGCGTCGTGACTGTAAACTGTTTCGGCGAAGGCGACGTCAGTACGCCCTTTGGCGGATATAATCAGTCCGGCTTCGGAGGACGCGACAAATCTGCCTGGGCGCATGATCAATATACAGAGATCAAAACGATCTGGCTGGATGCATCAACACAGTAGCAACCATAGTACCAAGTCATGCTCCGTGACAGTTTCTGTTGACGCCGCCTGACTTGGTGCTCCTTTTAAAGTATACCCTCCAATGAAAGCCCCTACTTCGATTACGATTGATAAAAGAAAATCCTCTCCTTTATCTTTCACTCTCGTTTCACTCATTGGAGGAGTTATCATAACCTCCTGCGAAGCCGATGCCGCTACAGGTACCCATGGTCCCGTAAAAATTGTCTGGCCTGGACAGATCGCCAAATCCATTCCACAATTTGATCCCGCTTATGTCTCGCCTTCGGCAGAAGACAGAATGCCGGAGTCTGATTACCCTATAATTCCTTCGGGGCAGCTCAAGATCGGCGGTGCTATCCGTGGCCGCTATGACCTTCGCTTTAATGACGTCACTCATAACACCACTCCCCAAAAACGGAAAACCTCCAAACACCTTTCCTATGACACGTTCATCTTTACGATGGATTACGACTCTCCCGTTATTTTCGGTGCGACGCAATATCGCCTTTATGGCGGCAACTTCATGTATGGAAAAAGAGGTGGCTACAAGGACTACCCAGGCGAAATCAGTTTCCCTCTTTATGCCTATGTCGGAGCCAAAATAAACGCTGCCAATAAAATAACCATCGGTCTGCAACCTGTGGCCTTTGATGATCAGTTTTATGGCTCTTCCTTCCTCAATAGTATGGGATTCGTTTTTGGACTGGAAGAAACCTATAATGTTGGTATTGATTATGCCTATACAGGCAAAAGATACAGCGCCGAAATAGGATATTTCCCCCAGACAGCCCCCAATGCTTTCGGTATAAGCCGCGATAGTGCGCGCTATTCTGTCAATATTGTCAATGCGGATTCTTCCGTGCCAGGTGGAACACATAATGTGGAACGCAATATGCTGATTGGACGAACGCGCTACCAGCTGCTCAAATGGAAGGAAGGAGACATAACAGCGACAGGATCATTCTGGCTCTCGCAAGTTCATAATCTTGATACACATGGCAACGGATTACGTCGGGCTTTTTCCTTCAGTCTAAAAGGCACACATGGTCTGTGGTATTCGAAACTCCTGTATGCACGACAGGATATCGGCACAGCTAATCCCAGAGGCTATAGGCACACAGTTACAGTCGGTGATTACGACTCAGCCTATAATATCGCAGGAAAAGGAAATCTGTTTTTTGTCGAGATTGGCCGCACCATCCATACGGGCCGCTGGTTCCCTTTCGATATGGACGTTTTCGCAGATTATAATGTCTTTCTGAAAGATATGGCAGGCTATAAAAACTCCCAGCGTGCCACACTTGGAATCTATTGGCATAACCAGTCCAAAAGATTACGGATCTGGTCGGAAGTCAATCTGAGTAAGAATGATCCATATGTCGGTGCTGGACAGTTTTCGAATGGAGCGGCACATGGGGGCGATAACAAATACAAGAAGTCGTTCTTAATTATATTTGGATATTATTTTTAAGGACGCGAAAGACCGGCGGCTCCTATGTCAGGTTATGTAAATAATCTGACATAGACTATAATTGCGGACACGGCTTAGCATAGGCGTCCTGTGTTATAAGGCATGGTGGGGAGGGTTTTTATTGGAGGGATCGCGTCTGGCTTAAGCAGCCCCATGGGTATGGGTGAGTGGTCTTGATGTGTAATGTTGGATATGGAAGCGGGGGCAGGATTTGAACCTGCGGCCTTCAGGTTATGAGCCTGACGAGCTACCGGGCTGCTCCACCCCGCGTTAGTGGGTGGTAAAGAGGGGGGGGTGAGCGAGGGGACCTGGCGGCGACCGACTTTTCCGCACCTTTTGGTGCAGTATCATAGGCGCTAAGGGTTTTTACGGCCGAGTTCGGGATGGGATCGGGTCTTGTCCCCTTGCCATAGCCACCAGGTCTTCCCGCTCACCCCGAGTGATCTGGGAGTGAGGGGGTCAGTGCGTTGAGAAGTGAAGGGCAGAGTAGGAGATGACTGTGCATGTGTTTTATGTGTGAGAGATATGAGCGATTAGTATCAGTTAGCTGAGTGAGTTACCTCACTTACACACCTGACCTATTAACGTCCTGGTCTTGGACGGCTCTATGAGACCTGGTTTTGAGGCTGGTTTCCCGCTTAGATGCTTTCAGCGGTTATCCATTCCGAACTTAGCTACCCGGCTATGCCACTGGCGTGACAACCGGTGCACCAGAGGTTCGTTCATCCCGGTCCTCTCGCACTAGGGACAAATCCTCTCAAGTCTCTTACACCCACGGCAGATAGGGACCGAACTGTCTCACGACGTTCTAAACCCAGCTCACATACCACTTTAATCGGCGAACAGCCGAACCCTTGGGACCTGCTCCAGCCCCAGGATGTGATGAGCCGACATCGAGGTGCCAAACCTCCCCGTCGATGTGGACTCTTGGGGAGATCAGCCTGTTATCCCTAGAGTACCTTTTATCCGTTGAGCGATGGCCCGTCCACGTGGAACCACCGGATCACTATGGCCGACTTTCGTCTCTGCTCGAGCTGTCACTCTCGCAGTCAGGCGGGCTTATGCCATTGCACTCGACAGTCGGTTTCCGACCGACCTGAGCCCACCATCGCGCGCCTCCGTTATCCTTTAGGAGGCGACCGCCCCAGTCAAACTGCCTGCCATGCAGGGTCCCGGACCCAGCTAATGGGCCTCGGTTAGACATCAGAAAAGTCAGGGTGGTATTTCAAGGACGGCTCCACACGGACTGGCGCCCATGCTTCGATGCCTCCCACCTATCCTACACAGAATTTTCCTGATGCCACTGCAAAGCTGCAGTAAAGGTTCATAGGGTCTTTCCGTCTGACCGCGGGGTGCCCCCGCATCTTCACGGGGAATTCAATTTCGCTGAGCCGATACTGGAGACAGCGGGGAAGTCGTTACGCCATTCGTGCAGGTCGGAACTTACCCGACAAGGAATTTCGCTACCTTAGGACCGTTATAGTTACGGCCGCCGTTTACCGGGGCTTCAATTCAATGCTCTCACATCTCCTCTTAACCTTCCGGCACCGGGCAGGCGTCAGGCCCTATACGTCATCTTTCGATTTCGCAGAGCCCTGTGTTTTTACTAAACAGTCGCTACCCCCTGGTCTGTGCCACCCATCAATGGTTGCCCAATGACAGGTCTCGTTTATCCCGAAGTTACACGAGCAATTTGCCTAGTTCCTTCAGTATCGTTCTCTCAAGCGCCTGGGTATACTCTACCAGTCCACCTGTGTCGGTTTCGGGTACGGTCTATGCGCCAGAGCTGTTTCCTGGAATGGTCCAAAAGCCAGGTCAATCCGTTAAGACCTGACAACATTTCTCATTCGTCACTTCTGGCAGGCCCAGGAATATTTACCTGGTTCCCATCGACTACGGCTTTCGCCCTCGCCTTAGGGGCCGGCTCACCCTGCGTGGATTAACCTTGCGCAGGAACCCTTGGACTTTCGGCGACAGTGTTTCTCGCACTGTTTGTCGCTACTTATGTCAGCATTCTCGCTTCTGATACCTCCAGAGAGGGTCACCCCGTCTCCTTCGCAGGCTTACAGAACGCTCCGCTACCGCGTATGATAAAATCATACACCCACAGCTTCGGCACGTGGCTTGAGCCCCGTTACATTTTCGGCGCAGGGTTTCTATTAGACCAGTGAGCTATTACGCTTTCTTTAAAGGATGGCTGCTTCTAAGCCAACCTCCTGGTTGTTTTGGAATCCCCACATCCTTTCCCACTTAGCCACGATTTAGGGGCCTTAGCTGGTGGTCTGGGCTGTTTCCCTCTCGACAATGGACCTTAGCACCCACTGTCTGTCTGCTGCGCTCTACTCCAACGGTATTCGGAGTTTGGTTAGGTTTGGTAAGGCTTTGGGCCCCCCCTAGCCCATCCAGTGCTCTACCCCCGTGGGTAATACGCAACGTTCTACCTCAATAGATTTCGCGGAGAACCAGCTATCTCCGAGTTTGATTGGCCTTTCACCCCTAGCCACAGCTCATCCCCGACTTTTTCAACAGGCGTGGGTTCGGCCCTCCAGTACGTGTTACCGCACCTTCAGCCTGGCCATGGCTAGATCACTCGGTTTCGGGTCTTCTACCAGTAACTAACGCGCCCTATTCAGACTCGCTTTCGCTGCGCCTACACCTATCGGCTTAAGCTCGCTACGGACAGAAACTCGCTGACCCATTATACAAAAGGTACGCCGTCACCCCATTCGAGGCTCCGACTGCTTGTAGGCATTTGGTTTCAGGTCTCTTTCACTCCCCTTATCGGGGTGCTTTTCACCTTTCCCTCACGGTACTTGTTCACTATCGGTCACCAGGGAGTATTTAGGCTTGGAGGGTGGTCCCCCCATGTTCAGACAGGGTTTCACGTGCCCCGCCCTACTCAAGTCCTTTAGCAGGATATTCAATTACGGGGCTATCACCCTCTATGGCCGGACTTTCCATTCCGTTCTTCTACTTCCCAATAAAGGCACTGGCCTCCTCCGCTTTCGCTCGCCACTACTCGCAGAATCTCTGTTGATGTCTTTTCCTCCAGTACTGAGATGTTTCAGTTCCCCGGGTTCGCCTCGTAATCCTATGAATTCAGATTACGATCCTCTCGCGAGGGGGGTTGCCCCATTCGGATATCCACGGATCAATGCCTGCTCACGGCTCCCCATGGCTTTTCGCAGTGTGCCACGTCCTTCGTCGCCTCCTGGTGCCAAGGCATCCACCAAATGCCCTTCTCTTTCTCACACCACATGCACAGTCATCTCCCACCCAACAGCAGAAAATAACTCGCATATAATGCGTCATCTTCTCTTTCTTCTCTTCTCACCATATGAGATTACCCTCACGAAACCCCCTTCAGTCATAACAACAGACCATAACCCTCTCAGGCTACTTCCATCTCTATAACCTCCAGGTGGTCAGACTTTCGCAAGTCACCCACATGGTGCACTAACCTATTCACTCTCAAAAGACCAAACAACTCATCCCCATAACAACAAGGACAAGTATCTCTCTTCCCTCTTTCTCTATCATCTTCCAGTCCAGAACATAAAACACTCACCAGAACCTTC
>JAQTIA010000003.1:772500-1413627 GCA_029433415.1 Acetobacteraceae bacterium ESL0709
CAGCAGCGCTCAGAAAAGTAAAGGATTCAAACTCTGGCAAAAACCGGGCGATAACGAAAACAACCATAAGGACGATGACGGTTTCCGATCCCTTACAGGCGGATAATTTTTGCAAGGGTCTTTCGATAACAGCAAGCCAGTGCGTTTTCTTTTCTTCATCAAAGAAAAAGCCCAACCCCACCATCAGAAGGAAAGCGCCGCCAAATCCCATAATGCCCGTATGGGCCTTGCTTAAAATAAGTGCATAACGATCCGGCTGAGACAGAGCCAGCTTCAATGTCTCTACTGGACCTAAATGAGCAGAAACAGCGACAATCAGTAAGGGGAACACAAGTCTCATGCCGAAAACAGCAATGACCATACCCCATGTCAGAAAACGTTTTTGCCAGAGCGCACTCATTTTCTGCAGCACACTCGCATTGACAACCGCATTATCAAAAGAAAGCGATATTTCAAGCAGTGCCAGAATCAGACATGTCAGAACGCCTGAAAAAGCCAGAGAAACAGAGTGAGTCGATAGATAGCCTGTCAAAAAAGCCAGAATAAGACAGATCAGCGTAAATATTGCAGAGCTGCGAAAATAATCCAGCATGGCCGTGCACCGTCCCTCATATCTCTCAAGACAACCTGCCCTGTTACAAACCCTTCAAGGCGCCTCTTTTATCAAAAAAAACTACAGAATTTTTCTAGCCCGCCGACAATAAAGGCCTCCCTGTAAAAAACAGAGAGGCCTCGCATCATTAAAAAAAACGACGTCAATCTTAACTGATTTTCAATCCATCCTCATCGGCTGAAACCATAATGGTCTGACCATCATGGAACTTGCCCTCAAGCAGCTGTCCGGCAAGAGTGTTCTGCAACTCGCGCTGTATGACTCTCTTGAGCGGACGTGCACCATAAACCGGGTCATAACCGGCATTAGCCAGCCATTCGCGCGCCTTTTCGTCCAACTCAAGCCCCAATTTACGGTCTTCCAGCAGTTGCCGCAGACGATCAAGCTGAATTTCGACAATCTGGTTCATATCGGCCCGCTGCAAACGCGAGAACAGAATAATTTCATCCAGACGATTGAGAAATTCCGGCCGGAAGTGATTACGCACAACCGCCATCACCTGCGCCTGCACCAGATCAGGCGACTCGCCATCCTTCTGATTGGCCAGCACATCCGAACCCAGATTACTGGTCAGCACAATGATCGTATTGCGGAAATCAACAACTCGCCCCTGACCATCTGTCAGACGTCCATCATCAAGAACCTGCAACAGGATATTGAAAATATCCTCATGTGCTTTCTCAACCTCATCAAAAAGAATGACCTGATAAGGCCGGCGACGCACTGCTTCCGTCAGCACACCACCCTCATCGTACCCAACATAACCGGGAGGCGCACCAATCAGACGTGATACAGCGTGTTTTTCCATAAACTCGCTCATGTCAATACGCAGCATGGCACGGTCATCATCAAACAGGAACTGAGCCAGCGCCTTGGTAAGCTCGGTCTTGCCAACGCCCGTCGGGCCAAGGAAAAGGAATGAGCCGATCGGACGATTGGGATCCTGTAAGCCAGCACGCGCCCTGCGAACAGCGTTGGAAACAGCCACAAGAGCCACCTCCTGACCAATCACGCGCTGACGGAGATTTTCTTCCATATGCAGAAGTTTCGCCCGCTCGCCTTCAAGCATCCGATCCACTGGCACGCCCGTCCAGCGAGATACGACAGCAGCAATGCCTTGCTCCGTCACGGAATCAGCAAAGAGGCCCTCCTTACCAGCGCGTTCCTCTTCAGACTGAGCCTTGACGATGTCCTGCTCCAGTTGTGGAATTTTGCCATAGAGGAGCTCTGAGGCCTTCTGAAGATTCCCCTGACGCTGTGCCACCTCAACCTCGGAGCGAGCATTATCAAGTTGCTCCTTAAGCTTCTGGATCGCATTGACACGGTCTTTTTCGGCGTGCCAGGCAACACTCATCGTGTCGGATTTTTCCTGAAGCTCGGCAAGCTCAGCCTCAAGAGCAGCAAGCCGCTCCCTAGAAGCTGAATCCTCTTCCTTGCGAATAGCTTCACGTTCAATCTTGAGCTGTATGATCCGACGGTCAAGCTCATCCAGCTCTTCAGGCTTGCTGTCAATCTGCATACGCAGACGGCTCGCTGCCTCGTCAATCAGATCAATCGCCTTATCAGGCAGGAAACGATCCGTAATATAACGATTGGAAAGAGTCGCTGCCGCTACCAAGGCATTATCAGTAATGCGGACGCCATGATGGAGCTCGTATTTTTCCTTGATACCACGCAAAATGGAAATAGTATCAGAGACACTTGGCTCACCAACGAAAACCGGTTGAAAACGACGGGCCAGAGCCGCATCTTTTTCAATATATTTGCGATATTCATCCAACGTGGTCGCGCCAATACAATGCAACACACCACGTGCCAACTCCGGCTTGATAAGATTGGAAGCATCCATCGCGCCATCTGAACGACCAGCACCAACAAGTGTATGCATCTCGTCAATAAAGAGAATGATCTCACCTTCAGCGCCTTCAATCTCTTTCAGAATGGCTTTCAGGCGCTCTTCAAACTCACCACGATATTTCGCCCCGGCTACGAGCGCCCCAAGGTCAAGCGAGAGGAGCTTCTTATTGCGCAAGGCCTCAGGCACGTCACCATTAACGATCCTAAGTGCCAACCCTTCAACGATCGCCGTTTTACCCACGCCCGGCTCACCGATAAGCACAGGGTTATTCTTGCTCCGACGGGCCAGAACCTGAATGGCGCGCCTGATTTCCTCATCACGACCAATGACGGGATCAAGCTTCCCCGCCTGTGCTATGGCCGTTACATCACGTGCATACTTCTTGAGAGCATCGAACGTGCTTTCAGCCGATGCCGAATCAACCTTACGCCCCTTGCGCAAGGCCGTTATGGCCTGCTCAAGCGCCTGAGGCGTTGCTTTCCCGGTGCGGAGCGCATTTCCTGCCGGCGTCTGGCTCTGGCTAATTGCCACCAGCAGCCGATCCTGCGCAACAAAACTGTCACCTGCGGCACTGGCAGTCTGCTCAGCCTGATCCAGCACCCTGACAAGATCGGGCGTTGTCTGGGGCTGACCAGCCCCACCACCTTGCACTTTGGGGAGTTTCGCCAGCGCCTCATCATTGGCTTGCTGGACCAGCTTGGGATCTCCCCCTGCCGCGCGAATCAAGCCAGCAGCAGCACCCTGATCATCATCAAGAAGAGCCTTGAGCAAGTGCTCAGGTGTTAATTGCTGATGATAATCGCGCAACGCAATGGTCTGCGCAGCCTGCAAAAAACCCTGACAACGTTCCGTAAATTTCTGAATATCCATAAAATCCTCCTTAAAGTCCCATTATGGCAACTTGGGGCGTGTCAACTGTCCCCAAAGGCAACAGTCGTCTATGTTCATTTGGGATGTATTTTTTTTCAGTCAAGGGGAACATCTGAAATAATCTCAACCCGATAATAAAAAAAGCCATCCATTATGACCATCAAAAAAGCACTATCTCCTTAAAGACAGATTATTTTTATTTCATAATTTCTGAACTGTTTACTTTCGAAACACCACAAACAAAAATTGGAATCAGCTTTCACCGCGTTCGTTGGAAAGAAAAGCAGGAGACATTCCCAGAGACGCGAGCGCCTTTTCCCAAACCATGGACGCTTCCGTTTCAAAAACCAGTTTTTTCGTCGCTGGTGCCAAAAGCCAATAATGATTGCGCAGAAGCTCTTCTTCAAGCTGCCCCGGTGCCCAACCCGCATGACCAATCACGATGAACGCATGGTCCGGCCCTGTACCCGCGGCAAAATCATGCAGCATATCCAGACTGGCCGTCAGACGCGCCGGTCCGGGAATTTTTTCTACCTCATCCTCATCAGGCAGTGGAGTATGCAAAATAAAAGCCCGCTTCATCTCGACAGGACCGCCCAGTCCGAGAAAAAGCTGTGGTAAGGCGGAAAATTTTTTGACTTCATTCTTGTCAAAAAGATCTTCCAGTTTCATCTGAGATAAGCGTCTGTTAATAATAACGCCTGATGCACCGTCACGTTTCGAATAGGCCGAAATATAAACCACTGACTGCGCGAAAAACGACTCCACCAATTGCGGGGACGCAATCAGAAGAAATCCAGTAAGATCGGAGAAAGAAGGCGTCAATATCTTCGTCATTTCTCTGATGATGACAGATTTGGTGGTCAGAAGACAAGAACTATGAAGGATTAAATCAGCTTTATGGAAAATGAACCTCTAATGACGGTTTTTGTGACCGGAGCCACATCCGGATTCGGCAAGGCCATTGCCGAAAGGCTCGTCCATGAAGGGCATCGCGTCATTGCTGCTGGCCGGCGCAAGGAGCGTCTTGACGCACTGCACCATCATCTGGGCGAGCATTGCCTACCCTTTCCGCTTGACATGCGCGACAAGGGTGCCCTGAGGGCCCTCCCTTCTTCCCTCCCCGAGAGCTGGCGCAATATTGACGTTCTCATCAATAATGCTGGACTGGCTCTTGGCATGACTCCTGCACAGGATGCCAATGTCGATGAATGGGAAACCATGATCTCGACTAATATTTCCGGTATGGTGGAAATCACCCGGGCATTGCTGCCTTCCATGGTCAGTCGTAATAAAGGCTATATCATTTCCCTGGGCAGCACAGCTGGTACATACCCTTATAAAGGAGGGAATATTTATGGCGCCACAAAAGCCTTCGTCAAACAATTCATGCAGAATTTGCGTACAGACCTTCTGGGCACCCCCATTCGGGTCACGAATATTGAGCCTGGACTTTGCGGCGGCAGCGAATTCAGTCAAATCCGGCTGAAAAACGCACAACAGGCCGAAGCAGTCTATCAGGGGACAGAACCCCTTCTACCTGAAGATATCGCCGAGACTGTTTCGTGGCTTCTGAGCCTGCCACCCCGCATGAACGTCAACCGAATAGAAATAATGCCCGTCTGTCAGGCATCCGGGGGACTGGCCGTGCATCGTGGGCCTCTCGAATAGGAAAGGCCCCAAAAACATTAACCTTACGAACGGCGGCGGCTGGATCTTTCCCCTGAACGGCTACCGCCAGCGTTGCGTTTTCGTGGAGCGCCGCTTCTTTCACTTTCTTTTTCGCCAGTTTTGGCGCCTTTGCCGAAACGACCTTCTGAACGAGGGGCACGCTCCCTGCGCGGCGCATCGCCACGGGAGGGTCTGCGAGACGACCTTCCGCCAGTTCTTTCCCCCTCGGCAGGCGGCGCTGAAGCCGGTTCTATAGAGACCTCGTCATGCTCAGCTCCTGCACGACAGGAATTAAAGCGCTCGACCTTATCCTCTGAAATCTGGAAAAAGGACTGGTCTTGCTGGATGCGGATGCTACCAATGTCACGTTTCTGCACGCCACCCAGACGGCAGATCAGCGGCACAAGCCATTTCGGATCAGCCTTGTCCTTTCTCCCGACACTGAGACGGAACCACGCTCCGTTACTTTCGTAAGAACGAGGCTCACTTCTGGCACGCTCGCCTTTTTCGCTCCGCTCCCCTCTCTCACGACGTGAGGGAGGCTCAATGGAAACGGGTCTTATATCCTCAACCTTTGGTAATTTGGCTGTATAGAAAGAAACAAGAGCCGTGGCCAGTCGCTGGGCGTCGTAGCGTTCGACAAGACTGCTTACCAGCGAATTGGAAGAGACTTCGCCTTCGGCAAGAACGGGATCTTCAAGGAGGCGTTCGGCATCCTGCCGGGCAATAACCTCAGCCGTCGGCACGGATTCCCATTCCGCCTTGATCTTGGCCAAACCCAACAGACGCTCTGCACGGCGGCGCTGGTTATAAGGCACCATCAGAACGCTTGTCCCTTTACGCCCTGCACGCCCCGTACGACCGGAACGATGCAATAATGTCTCAGACGATGAGGGAATACTTGCATGAATCACCAACCCGAGAGCAGGAACATCAATTCCGCGAGCAGCCACGTCCGTTGCGACACAAACACGGGCAATCCCGGAACGCAGGCTTTCAATAGCACGGGAACGTTCATTCTGTCCCATTTCGCCAGAAATGGCGACCGACGCAAACCCTCTTTCCAGCAACTCTGCCTGAACCTGTCCAACAAGGGCACGTGTATTACAGAACACCATAGCCGTCGGACTGTCATAATAACGCAGCACATTAACCAGAGAGCGTTCCATCTCATGGGGGGCTGTTATGACACAACGATAGGTAATATCGGAGTGCTGCTTCTGCCCTGCGCCCATATCAATACGCTTGGCATTTTTCTGATAACGCTTGGCCAGAGAGGCAATCTCTCGCGCAATCGTCGCAGAAAACAGCAAAGTGCGTCTATCCTGCGGCGACGCATCAAGAATCTGCTCCAGCTCCTCGCGGAAGCCCATATCCAGCATTTCATCAGCTTCATCAAGCACCACAACACGCAGGCCAGAAAGATCAAGCTTGCCACGCGATAGATGGTCGCAGAGACGACCCGGCGTACCAACAACAATATGCACACCGCGCTCTAGAGCGCGTGCCTCACGACGGGCGTCAGTACCGCCAATGCAACTCGCAATCTTCGCACCCGTTTCGGCATAAAGCCAGGTCAGTTCGGACTGAACCTGAAGGGCAAGCTCGCGTGTCGGTGTAATGATAAGAATAGAAGGCGCTGAAACGGGCGCCAGCCTTTCACCCCCCTCAAGCAGGCTCGGCGCAAAAGCCATACCGAACGCCACTGTCTTTCCAGACCCTGTCTGTGCCGAAACCAGAAGGTCCTGATCTTCGTGCCCCGGTTCAAGCACAGCCTCCTGAACGGGGGTAGGCTGTTCATAGCCACGTGCTTGCAGGGCGCGAGTCAGGGCAGGATAAGTATCGGGAAAGGGCATTGTCAGCAAATACTCGGTCAATCAGGGAAGCCTGCTAGAGAAAACAGGCGCAAGAAGAGCGTCCATAACGGCTTATCGAGAAAAAAGCCAGATAATACTTGAAAAAGCATCCCAACTTTTTCATCTTTCTCGCATCATGTCTTATGAGGTGCACGTCCGATAACGGCATGAACGCTGTCTTTCCAGGCCGTCAGATCTTCTGGTGGCACGACGTCCCCCGTATCAAGATCAACGAAACCGGCACTATGCATAAGGCTGCTGACCAGGCGAACGCGGTCAGCGGGTTCAAGGGCCTGCCAGAGTGCCACAGCCTTGGCAGAAACAAACTGGTCGGAGAAACTGACAATCAGAGGCGCTCCAGGCTTGAGCACACGAAGCGTTTCTTCCAGTATTTTCTGCGGCTGTGTCAGATAGGCTAGACCATCGCAGAGAACGGCACCATCGAAATAGTCCTCCTCAAAAGGCAGGTGCGTTTCCCTGTTGAGATTCTGCACGACCGACCGTGTCAGCTCTCCATTTTCATCCAGCGCCTTCTGATTGACATCCAGTCCCACAAACTCCTGAAATGTGGCGTCCTCGGGCATGTGACTGTCCATTCCCGCCATAAGGTCAAGCGTGCGCCCTCCTACAGGCAGGGTCGTACGATAAAGGGCTGTCACGGCTGTTCGCGCTCCCTGATCCATCAGAGAGGTGGAACCCTGCCGATGAAAGAAAACGTCATCTGCCATATCGCTGGCCTGTAAAAAGGCTTTTTCATGAAGTCCTTGCACGGATTAACCTCTTTTTAAAATTTTTATTCAGGAAATTTTAAGGACAAAACTACGTTCTTGCGCTGTAAAGTTACGTATGAACAACAAGACATCAAGCATTTTATCCTTTATAAGAAATATCCATGAATCTGAGCTTTACGAAAATGCACGGGCTGGGCAATGATTTTGTTGTCCTTGATAACCGCGATAACACACTATCCCTGACAAAAGACCTGATTCGTGCCCTTTGCGACCGGCATACAGGCATTGGATGCGATCAGCTCGTCCTCCTCTCTCCGCCAACACGGGTCGGAGCCGACGTAAGGGCGCAGTTTTTCAATCCCGATGGTTCAGAAGCGGGAGCTTGTGGCAATGCCTCGCGCTGCATCGCCAGACTGATCGGAAATAGTCCTGTCCTGCAAACACAAAATGGCCTCCTTCCCAGCTTTCAGGAAGGCTCTCTCTACCGCGTCATAATGGGCGTCCCCAAACTGGACTGGCAGGAAATTCCCCTCGCCCGCGCCTGCGATACGGCGCATATGCCTCTTTATGACGGGGCTGCCTGCTCCATGGGTAATCCCCATCTCACGCTTTTCCGCTCCATTGAGGACGCCTCCACTCTGGGACCGGAGCTTGAACGCGATCCCCTTTTCCCCGAACGGGCCAATATCGGCTTTGCAGAAATTCTCTCCCCTGACCATATGCGCCTGCGTGTCTGGGAGCGTGGAGCGGGGTTGACGCTCGCCTGTGGTTCTGGGGCCTGTGCCACCGTTGTCAATGCCGTCCGGCGCGGTCTGGTGAAAAGAGAATGCACGGTCACGATGGAAAAGGGCGATCTCACGATTTTCTGGGAAGAAAACGGTCCTGTCCATATGACAGGCCCTGCCGCATTAAGCTTCACTGGCCAGATTCCATGAGCGTTTCCATCGTCACATTTGGCTGTCGTCTTAATGCCCATGAGAGCGACGCCATGCTGCATTACGCCAGAGAAGGGAACGACCAGGACACGGGGAGCAAGCAGAAAACCATTATCGTCAACACCTGCACTGTTACGGCTGAGGCAGAACGGCAGGCAAGACAGGCCATCCGCAAGGCCCACCGGGAGAATCCCGGAGCCAGAATCATTGTGACAGGATGCGCCTCCGAACGGGAACCGGAAAAATGGGCCGCTCTGGATGGCGTGGATCATCTCGTACCCAATGGGGAAAAGCTTTCCCCAGCCAGCTGGGGCGTCAGCCCGAAAGCCAATCTTCCCCCGCCACCATCGCGCCATACTCGCGCGCTCTTGCAAGTGCAACAGGGATGTGACCACCGCTGCACATTTTGCGTCATACCTTATGGCCGGGGCGCCTCAAAATCCCTGCCTCTTTTTGACATTATCTCCCGTGCCCGCACCCTTACTGAAGCCGGACATGAAGAAATCGTCCTGACAGGCGTGGACATCGCCTCCTGGCAGGAAGGATCGTATGGTCTTGGGTCTCTTTGCAAAGCATTGCTGAAGCATGTGCCAGCCATCAAAAGGCTGAGGCTTTCATCATTGGATCCCGTCCTGCTGGACGCCAGAAACGGTGACAGGGACTTCTGGGACCTGCTGACTGATGAACAACGCCTCATGCCGCATCTTCATTTATCTCTTCAGGCGGGTTCTGATCTTATTCTGAAAAGAATGAAACGCCGTCACCTGACCAAAGACGTCAGCCAGTCTCTCGAAGCCATCCGTAAATTGCGCCCTGATATCGGAATCGGGGCTGATCTGATTGCCGGCTTCCCGACCGAAACAGACGAACTCTTTGAGGAAACTTATCATTTTATTGAGGAAAATGCCCTGCCTTTCCTTCATGTGTTCCCTTACAGCGAACGTCCCGGCACACCTGCTGCACGCATGCCCTCTCTTCCCAAAATCGTAAGACAGGAACGCGCTGCACGGTTGCGAAACCTTGGCGAGAGAATTCATGCAGCTTTCCTCTCCCGCTTTATCGGACAGGAAAAAGACGTCCTTCTGGAAACACAAACCAGCGGTCATACGCCGGAATTTGCGGTCGTTACCCTCGTGAACTCTCCTCCCATCACGACAGGAAAAACGTACCGAATGCGTCTGCTTGGCATTGAAGATCGCAAAATTAATGCGGAAATTGCTGCCTGAGGCTTGACGCAAGACGCTTCTTCGTCACATTCCAGCTTTATGGCTGGATTTTTTTCACGACTCAAGGCGGGTCTCTCCCGTTCCAATGAACGTCTTACCGCGCTCTTTACCAAGCGAAAGCTGGATAATGAGACATTGGAAGAGCTCGAAGACGAGCTGATCGCCGCGGATCTTGGCCCTGCGGTGGCGGGACGCATTATTGCGCAATTCCGTAACACAAGTTTTGGCCAGGATGTTACGAGCGAGGAAATCAAGGCGACCCTGGCAAAGGAAATTGCGCAGGTTCTGGAACCTGTTGCCATCCCTTTCACGCCTGACCCAACGCTTAAACCACATGTTGTGCTGGTTGTCGGTGTCAATGGTACCGGCAAAACCACAACAATTGGCAAAATGGCGCATCATTACCGGCAAGAAGGCAAATCCGTCATGATGGTGGCAGGCGATACCTTTCGTGCTGCCGCCGTTGAGCAGCTCCAGATATGGGGCCAGCGCGTCGGAGCGCCTGTTATTGCCAGCAAGACTGGTGCTGATGCCGCTGGACTGGTCTATGACGGGCTGAAACGTGCTGCTGAAGAAAAAGCGGACCTGCTGCTTATTGATACAGCCGGACGCCTGCATAACAAATCTGCCCTGATGGAAGAACTTGCCAAAATCATCCGCGTCATGAAGAAATTTGACGAGACCGCCCCCCATAGTGTGCTGCTTGTGCTGGACGCCACTACCGGCCAGAACGCACTGGAACAAGTGCGCATTTTCCGCGAGCTGGTCAATGTCACCGGGTTGGTCGTGACCAAACTTGACGGATCTGCCCGTGGCGGTATTGTCGTCGCTCTGGCCGAACAATTCAAACTGCCAGTCCATCTGGTTGGCGTTGGCGAACAAGCCGAAGATTTACGCCCCTTCTCTGCCGAAGAATTTGCCAAAGGGCTGGTGGGGAGCTGAAGTCCTCATCCCTTCGCAGAAGGTCGGACCCTATATTCAGGGTTTTATATTTTTTGTTGCAATATCGCAATAATTTATTCACGCTCCTTTCTGATAGCCCGAAAGGAGAAGAATTTTGATCAACGCATTTGCCATTCTGCCGATTCTACTCTGTGCCTGCGTCATTCTTATCGCCAGGCTTTCAGCTTTGGCAGGCGCCCTTATCGGCCTCATAACAGCCTTTCTGCTGATTCTCTCTCCCACGCCTTTTACCTTGTCTCTTGCTCACATAGGCGGCAGTGCACTTGATAGTATTTTACTCAGCCTGAATGCTGCCCTTGTGATTCTTCCCGGGCTGTATTTCAGCGCCATCCTGAAAGAAAACGGCTCTCTTGCAACCATACAGAACTGGGTCGCCGCCCTCTCTTTCTCCCCGGAACGCAAGGCTCTGCTGATTCTTTTCGGTCTCGCACCAATTATTGAATCTCTTATCGGGTTTGGCATTTCCCTCCTCATCACAATTCCACTCTTTTTTCATATTTTTCCCTCCAGAACTGCCTATCGTCTTTCCATGCTCAGCATGATGACAAGGCCGTGGGGCACGTTGGGAATTGCGACCCTGATGGGCGCTACCCTTTCAGGGCAGGATGCTGCCAGTCTCGGAGTCAATAGTGTACTACTCAATAGCCTGGCCTATCCCGCTTTCGGCTTTATCGCCCTTTATCTCATTGGCGGATTTCCCACGCTCAAGCACTCTTTTCTTCCGGCTCTGGGGCTAAGCCTTGCCTTGATGGGACTTCTCGCCTTGTTCAATGCCATAAACCTCGTTGAAATTTCAGGCGTGCTGAGCGGTGCTGGTGTCTTTATCCTGGGTTTCATCTGCTTTTCAAAAAGAAGCATTTCACCAGCACCACAGAACCATAAAAACCTGTTAGTGGCTTTTTCATTTTACGGCCTCATTCTGCTCCTGATTCTTATGGAACGACTGATCCCCGGCCTGTATGACACGCTTGCCCATCTGGTCGTCTTCACCAGTCCCCATACTTCATTCAGCCTGCTGACCAGCCCTGGTATAGTGTTGGGACTTGTCGTCCTTCTTTTGTTCAGCATCAAGCAAGTGACGCTGAATCATAAAGACCTTCTGACACGCTGGGTCCGCACAACGGCCCCGCTTTTTCTCTTTATTCTTCTCGCCCAGATCATGGTACGAAGCGGTATGATAGAGGCATTTTCACAAATGCTCAGCGGGCTTCCCGATAGCATCCTGATCTTCTGCTCACCTCTGATCGGCATGATCAGTGGCTTTATGACAGGCTCCAATATGGGAGGCAACGCCTTAACCATGTCCTTGCAAAGCCATATAGGCGGAACGCTCGGCCTTAATGCCCTTTTCAGCGCCGCCCAGAATGCGGGAGCCGGCGATGCGCTTTTTACCTCTATCCCCGGCATTGTCATGATCCTCGGACTGGCCGGAGAGATCACCCATGACGATGAAGCTGAGAAAAACACCAAGGAACATCATTTGCTCAGCTTTGGCCTGAAAGCAGCACTCCTGATTTTCACCTGCCTCATCATCCCTGTTTTTACGCTGAAAGGGTTGATGTAACGCTCTCGCCCTCGCAAAAGAACCGCGGAAACAGACTTCCGCGGTTCTCCTTGAAAGCTTTCATGAAGGACTTTTATCCCTCAAAAGGATCTTTCATTAAAATCGTGTCGTCACGCTCTGGGCTGGTGGATAGCAGCGTAACGGGAGCGCCGATCAGCTCTTCAATACGGCGGACATATTTGATGGCCTGTGCGGGAAGTTCTGCCCATGAACGTGCACCGGCTGTCGTCTCATCCCAACCGGGCATGGTTTCCAAAACAGGCCTCACCCGTGCCTGCGCCGCTGGAGATGATGGGAAACGGTCAATTTTCTGACCATCCAGCTCGTACCCCACGCAGAGAGAGACTTCTTTCATGCCGTCCAGAACATCCAGCTTGGTCAGGGCGATGCCATCCACACCGCCGACCCTCACGGCATGACGCACCAACGTAGTATCAAACCAGCCACAACGACGCGGGCGTCCTGTAACCGTGCCAAATTCATGCCCGCGCTTGCCGAGCCCTTTGCCAACATCATCATGAAGTTCAGTCGGGAAAGGCCCCTCGCCAACACGCGTGGTATAGGCCTTGGCAATACCCAGTACAAAACCGACTGATTTTGGCCCAACCCCACTGCCTGAAGCCGCAATGGCAGCAATGGTATTAGAGCTTGTAACAAAAGGATAAGTCCCGTGATCGACATCCAGCATTACAGCTTGCGCGCCTTCAAAAAGGACACGCTTTCCGGCCCTTACAGCCTCATCAAGACGGTCCCAGACGGGGCAGGCAAAAGGGAGCACTTTCGGCGCCACTTCGTTAAGATAGGCCAGAACCTGTTCCTTCGTAAACGTCTCAGCGCCCAGACCTGCCAGCAGCGCATTATGATGAAGCAGAAGCTCATCAATCTTCCAGTCCAACGTCTCAGGCTCACGAAGATCACAAAGGCGGATAGCGCGACGAGCCACCTTGTCTTCATAGGCGGGACCAATCCCACGGCCCGTCGTGCCAATTTTATGCGCGCCACGGGCTGCCTCACGAGCGCGATCCAGTGCGCCATGAAGAGGCAGGATGAGAGGCACAGTTTCGGCCACCCATAATGTCTCTGGCGTCACGGAAAGACCCTGCCCCGTAACGCGACCAATCTCATCAAGCAGGGCCTGTGGATCCACGACAACGCCATTGCCGATAACGCCGATCTTGCCGCTTACCAGACCTGATGGCAGCAGTGACAGCTTATAGACCTGATCGCCCACAACAAGGGTATGTCCTGCATTATGTCCCCCCTGAAAGCGGACAACGATATCAGCGCGACTGGCGAGCCAGTCAACGATCTTGCCTTTTCCTTCATCCCCCCACTGGGTGCCGATTACGGTTACGTTGGACATAAAAACGATTTTCCTTACAGCAAGAATAAAATCAAGAAATCAGAGAGCTTCGGCACAACCATTATGCCAGAGATGACTGCACCGCAGACGTCGCGCCACTTCGGCAGAAAGATGAGCCTCCCCCAACGCCTCAATCGTGGCGAAACCCTCTTTATGCAGTGTCGACAGAGTCTCATGCGCCAGCCCTGATGGCACCAGACAGCGCGGGCGACGTAAAGGCAGTGGCGCTACCTTCAGGAGCGCCTCGGGGTGCAATGTAAGGCCGCAGGCAGGCTCATCTCCGGCCAGATAACGCCCGCCACGCCCCAATTCATCACGTGACTTCAGGGCAAAAACCGTAACACAGAGACCAGTATGATAACGCCACCCCCTGAAATCAACCGGATCAATGGTCAATCGCAAGGAAGGAAGACGCTTTTTCAAAGCAGCAACGCTTTCCTGAAGACGATCCAGATAAGGCTTTAATGAAGCCGGAAAAGAAAGTGCCCTAAGACGCTCCAGAGCCTGATCAGCCGGACCTGCCGCATCCATAAGACCAGACAGAAGAGGGGCCAGAGCGCCGCCCTCCTCAGCCACAGCAGCCACATCCCTGCGGTCAAGTGCGTGAATGAGAACTTCCCTCTTCGTTCCTTCAAAGGCCTGATCAATTAGAGTCCAGATCATGACCGGCATGGAAAGATCAAATGAGACCCCCTTGATTCCCAAGGCCGTCAACGCTTCAGCCCCCAAAGCAATGACCTCGGCATCGGCCTGCGCGCTATCAGGGCCAATAAGCTCAATCCCTGTCTGGAGGATCTGGCGGTCTGATTCTCTCCCCGGCGTGCCGATCACGACGCAGTCCCCTGCATAGGAAAGACGTAAAGGCCGCGGCATATCCTGAAGACGCACCTGAGCGATACGCGCGATCTGCGTTGTCATATCCGGTCTCAGCGCCATCATACGATGAGAAGACGGATCCAGCAGACGAAAACTCTGCTCCGCCAAGGCCTCTCCTGCTCCGCTGAGAAGAGAGGTCTCGAATTCCAGCAGGGGAGGACGAACACGCTCATAGCCATAAGCTGCGAATACATCCATCACTGTAGCGATACCACGTGCCTCAGCTTCAGCCTCACCAGGAAGCAGATCGACAAATCCCATTGGCAGAAGGGAAGGATTTGTCGCGTCTGAGGGACCCATCATACCGCAAATTCCTTTTTGGTCTGTTCCATGGCCCAGTCCAGCCAAGGAAGCAGAAGAGCAATATCCTCAGCCTCAACTGTGGCTCCCCCCCAGATACGCAGGCCTGCTGGAGCATCGCGGTAAGAGGCTAGGTCGTAACCGGCTCCCTCTTTGGCCACCAGCCCGGTCAGATGTTTTACAACCTTGCCGCGCTGTTCCTCAGAAAGGGCCTCAAACCACGGCGCAATGATTTTCAGGCAGATGGACGTACAGGACCGCGTTGCAGGATCAGCACTCAGGAAAGCAACCCAATCCGATGCCTCTACCCAAGGAGTCACCGTTGCCAGATTTTTCTGCGAGCGGGCTTTCAGGGCAGGAAGCCCACCGACTTGCTCGGCCCATTTCAGGCTGTCCAGCGCATCTTCCACACACAGCATGGAGGGCGTGTTAATCGTATCGCCCTCGAAAATTGCCTCAATCAAACCCTTTTTGTTGGTCAATCGAAAGATTTTCGGCAACGCGCGCGGAGCACCTTGCTCCAGACGCGCCACAGCGCGCGGACTGAGAGCGAGCATGCCGTGAGCGGCCTCGCCCCCCAGAGCCTTCTGCCAGGACCATGTAACGATATCAAGCCTGTCCCATGGCAGATCCATCGCAAACGCGGCCGATGTTGCGTCACAAATCACCAACCCCTCATGAGTGGCTGGCACTGACTCCGGTGAAGGCACGCAGACACCAGACGTCGTACCATTCCATGTCAGAACGACATCACGGGACCAATCAACATGAGACAGATCGGGAAGCTGGCCGTAAGGAGCCTCCAAAATGCGCAAATCTTCGAGCTTTAGCTCATTTTTGAGGTCTTTAGCCCACGTCTCGGAAAAACTCTCAAAAGAAAGGACATCTATGCCTCTCTGTCCGCCCAGTGCCCAGAGAATCATCTCAACCGCCCCTGTATCAGAAGCAGGCACGATCCCAAGGCGCCAGTCTTCAGGAATCTCCAGAAGATTTTTGGAACGCGTAATGACCTCCTTGAGGCGCGCTCTCCCCTCTGCGGCCCGATGAGAGCGCCCCAGCAGGGCCTCTTTCAGAACGTCAGGAGACCAGCCGGGGCGTTTGACGCAGGGACCGGAAGAAAAGAAGGGACGTGCAGGACGGGAGGTAGGCTTGGAATGGGACATGGCCAAGGATCGATCCATCAGCAGGAGAAACATGATTAAAGAGATCAGGTTGACTGGCCAAAAACATCACAATGTCAGGAACCAGACTGCCAGATAACAGAAAATTTTGCCTTCAAGCCCTGCTTTCAGGCAACTTTGCTGCCGACCGGGACCTTACCATAAGGCGCCCCTTCTGTCATGGCACCACAAAACGGGCTCAGAAGGAAAAACAGATTTTAACGGAAAATGAAAAGATGGTGCGAGAGAGGGGACTCGAACCCCTAAGCCTTGCGGCGGTCGATTTTGAGCCGACTGCGTCTACCAGTTCCGCCACTCTCGCCTATCTCATGGGCTCAGTAAGAGAGACCCGTGAAGCGCTAAATAATCCATCTTTTTTAAAAGAGCCAGAGGGAATCCTTAAAAAAGAAATTTTACCGCCATAACAAACTGAATAAGTCCCTTAACCAGAGAGATTCAGGACCGACCACTCATAAGGATAAGATTTCGAACAGCAGCACCAGAAGCTCCCTTGCCGAGATTATCAAGCGTTGCCGTCAGCACAACCTGTCCTTCATGACCATGGACACGCAGTTCCATATCATCACGACCAGCCAGATGATCGGCCAGAAGGGTCGCTTCCTCATCGCAAACGCGAATCGTCTCTGCATCCTTATAGGCCTCTTCCAGCACATTGCGGACAGATTCCTTGGAGGGGAACCCGGGAAGGCTCAGTAAATGCAACGGGATAGAAACAATCATTCCCTGTGGAAAATGCCCTACTGACGGTACAAACAGGGGCTTCTGCAACAACCCACTATAATGCGTGATTTCGGGAAGATGTTTGTGGGAGAGAGTTAATCCGTACAGCATGAAAGCCGGACCACCATCACGTTCGTGAGCCTCAATCATACTCCGCCCACCACCGCTATAGCCCGAAACAGCATTGATGGAGACTGGATAATTCGCTGGCAACAATCCTGCCTTGACCAGAGGACGCAACAGGGCAATAGCCCCTGTAGCATAGCAACCAGGATTACTGACATAATCGGATGTGCGTATCAGCTCACTCTGCTGTGCGTCCAGCTCCGGCAGGCCATAAACCCAGTCTGGATCCACCCTGTGGGCCGTGCTGGCATCCAGAAAGCGCGTAACGCCCCTGCCCAGAGCCACAGCCTCACGCGCTGCGTCATCAGGCAGGCATAAGACGGTAATATCGGCCTGTTCCATGAGAGCATGGCGCGCTTGCAGATCCTTGCGCAAGGTCGGTTCAATCTGCAAAAGCTCGAATCCGTAATGAGCAGGCAGTGCTTCCAACCTCTGACGGATTCCCAGACCGGTAGTACCAGCTTCTCCGTCGATAAAGATTCGAGTCGTCATGCTCTTTTCCCTCTTGCCTTTACCATTGCAGAACTTTCTGCCTCTTTTCATAAAGCAGCATGATCTGGCCGTCACGCGGGAACTGCCCGACCAGGCTCATGCCAATACTGCCCAGAACAATCCGGGACGCAATATTATCCTCACGCGTCACGGCAACGACACGCTCTTCTCCAGCATCCAGCGTAAAAGACAAGGCACGCCCCGCGGCCTCACGAGCAATGCCACGACCAGAAACCTGCGGGAAAAGAGCAATCCTCAGCCCTAAGCCGCGTCCATCAGGGCGATCATGCACGCCCGTCATGCCGACAAAGGCATCTTTTTCAAAAACGGAAAAAATACCCACACCGCGTCTGGCCCAGAAAGCGATATCCTCAGCCATATCCCGCTCAGCCTGGTCGCGCGTGCGGACGCCACCAAGCATGGCGCCAAAAGCGCCTATATTACTTTTCAGCCGGGCCATATCCTCCATATCACGCCAATTGACAGGACGGAGGACAAGGCGCGCTGTACGTAGTTCATGACCCAGCACAGCGGCCTGTAGTTACAGCACTATCCCTAGCGGGCAATGGGACGGTAGCGGATACGGCCAGGTTCAGTCGCATCCGGCCCCAGACGACGGCGTTTATCTTCTTCATAATCCTGGAAATTGCCTTCAAACCATTCGACGTGACTATCCCCCTCGAAGGCCAGAATATGCGTTGCCAGACGGTCAAGGAACCAGCGGTCATGGGTGATCACCACCGCACAGCCCGCGAATGCTTCAAGGGCCTCTTCAAGTGCACGCAATGTATCGACATCAAGGTCATTGGTCGGCTCGTCAAGGAGAATGACGTTATTATCCTGCTTCAGCATCTTCGCCAGATGCACGCGGTTGCGCTCACCCCCGGAAAGCACACCAACACGTTTCTGCTGGTCAGATCCCTTGAAATTGAAAGCACCAACATAGGCACGCGACGGAACCGCACGCTTACCAAGATAAATCACGTCCGTGCCACCGGAAATTTCTTCCCAGACGGTCTTATTGTCATCCAGCGTATGACGGGACTGATCAACATAACCAAGCTTGACCGTGTCACCGATAATCAAAGACCCCGAATCAGGATGTTCCTGCCCCGTAATCATCTTGAAAAGTGTGGACTTACCTGCGCCATTCGGCCCGATTACCCCGACAATGCCACCCGGCGGCAGCTTGAAGTTCAGGTCATCAATCAGCTGACGCTCTCCAAACCCCTTGGAAAGATGCTCGGCCTCAATGACTGTCCCCCCAAGACGCGGGCCGGGTGTAATCATGATTTCAGCTGTACCGCCAACGCGTTCCTGCTCAGCAGCCAGCATTTCCTCATAGCGGGTAATACGAGCCTTGCTCTTGGCCTGACGAGCCTTGGGAGAGCTTGCGATCCAGTCCTGCTCGGCCGCAAGGGCACGCTGGCGAGCGCTTTCCTCTTTTTCTTCCTGCGCCAGACGTTTGCGTTTCTGCACCAGCCAGGAAGAATAATTCCCCTCAAACGGATAGCCACGACCACGCTCAATTTCCAGAATCCAGTTCGTGACATTATCGAGGAAGTAGCGGTCATGCGTAATAACCATCACTGTCCCGGGATAGTCACGCAATGTCTTTTCAAGCCAGGCTACACTCTCGGCATCAAGATGGTTCGTCGGTTCGTCAAGGAGCAAAAGGTCGGGTTTTTCCAACAGAAGACGACATAATGCCACGCGCCGACGCTCCCCACCAGAAAGATGGGTTACGGGACTATCAGCAGGCGGGCAACGCAGGGCGTCAAGAGCGATATCGAGTTTGCGATCAAGCTCCCATCCATCACCAGCATCAATCTTTTCCTGAAGCTCTGCCTGTTCCGCAAGGAGAGCTGTCATTTCATCATCAGACATTGGCTCGGCGAATTTTGCAGAGATCTCGTTAAAACGATCAACAGCGTGCTTGATCGCACCAAAACCAATGGCAGCATTCTCGCCAACTGTCAGTGTAGGATCAAGCTGTGGTTCCTGTTCCAGATAACCAATGCGCACGCCGTCAGCGGCCCAGGCCTCGCCGCCAAATTCCTTGTCTATACCGGCCATGATCTTGAGTAGGGTCGATTTACCGGCGCCATTGACGCCCAGCACCCCGATCTTTACGCCAGGAAGGAAAGAAAGCGTAATGCCCTTGAAGACCTCTCTTCCACCAGGATAAGCCTTGGTGAGATCCTTCATGACATAGACATACTGATAGGCGGCCATGGGAGGTCTCCTTTAACGCAAGCCGAACAGGTGACAGAGAAACACACTATAACCCTTGAGGTTAACCTGGTTGCAAGGTGCCACAGAAGGACACCCTGCGCCCGGCAGGACTCGAACCCGCAACCTAGCCGTTATGAGCGGCCAGCTCTAACCAATTGAGCTACAGGCGCCCAGGTGAAGATGCAAATTGCTCAAATTTATCTTTTTTTCAACCCCATCAGCTATAAATAATCTCTAAATTCTATAGAATTGATCGGCAGGGAAGGTGCCTACGAAGGAAAAATGATCGCATTGATCGGCCAAATTTCCGGGAAGGACCCTTCTGTTACGCCAGATATTTTCGCAACTACCAGTGAGTATGGTTTTATGGATATTTCCAAAATCTCCCCCGGCAAGGATATTCCTCATGACGTCAATGTCGTTATCGAGATTCCGCAGGGTTCGCAGGTCAAATACGAAGTGGACAAGGAAAGCGGCGCCATTTTTGTCGATCGTTTCCTCTTCACACCCATGGCCTATCCCACGGCTTATGGCTTTATTCCCAACACGCTAGCGGCTGATGGTGACCCGGTTGACGCTCTCGTCCTGGCTCCCGACGCTGTTGTACCAGGATGTGTGATCCGTGCCCGTCCGATCGGGGTTCTGAAAATGGAAGATGAAAGCGGGCGTGATGAGAAAATCATCTGCGTCCCTCACGACAAGATCCACCCTCAGTTTCACAATGTCACTAAAATCGAAGATCTGCCGGAAATCACCCTGAAAGCTATTTCCCATTTCTTTGAACGTTACAAAGATTTGGAACCTAATAAATGGGTCAAGGTTTCCGGCTGGGGCAATAAGGAGGAAGCCGGGAAAATCATCCTGGACGCTCTAAAAGCTGCTCAAAAGTAAATAAACTAATAACAGACATGTATAACCGGCCGCTCTTAGCGACAGCTTGAGACTGGTCGGTTATGCAATACGCCGGAGTATTAAAAAAACCGGAATATTAAAAAAAACGAACTCATGAAGTTGTGTACAACAGTCCCTATGGCAATCATTGGAAAAATTTATAGGATACGGCCACCGGTAACCCCTTGAACCATTGATCGGAACATCTATGGAGCGCACGCTTTCGGCCAAATTTTCTCCCTCTTTCAGACAGATTTTTGCAATTTCGGCTTCAATAGCCGCACTTGCCCTTGGCATCCTCGACGCAAAAGCCGCTCCTGCCGAGATAAATCCGCCTAATGTTCCGGCGAAATTTTCCAAAGCTGCTCCTGCCACTCTTGCCCCAGCTGCACCTGCCAAGGGGGAGACTGTCCAGTCCGCAACTCCTGAAATGTTGCGTGACCTAGCGCCCATTCACATCAACGCCTCGCCTTCCCACCTGAATTACGGCTACGAGCCCATTCAATACGGTGTCTATGGTCAGAACGCTATGGACACGATTGAGCGTGTCACGTTGCCCCTTAATAATATCGCTTTTGACAAAGACAGTTCTGTCCCTGCCTTGCCACGACCTGAAGCCATCTTTCCCGATCCTTTTGGCTGGAACAGTTATCTGCGTGACCGTGGCGTAGCAATCATGCTTGACAATACCAACGAGTTTGCCAATGCCATTACCAGCCCGACAAAACGATTTAACCAGAAACATGGGGGCAGCCTGCGCCTGGGAGGCGCAAATGCCGGGCAATATGGCCTTGAGACAGATATTGACTGGGAAAAACTTGCCGGCATTACAGGTCTTGCCACACACACCGTAACCGTTGGCCGCTACGGCACCCCAGGCAGCAACATGTTTGGCGATAATCTGAATCCAAGTTCAGAAATTTACGGCGGTGGCGGGAACGTTTTCGTTCATATGGTTTATTTCTATGCCGAAGAGACACTCATGAAAGGGCATCTCGACATGGCAGCAGGCCGCATGTCCTTTCTCTCGGACTTTTCGGCTGACGGACTTTACTGCAACTTCATGAATAATGCCTTTTGCGGCAATCTGAAGCCGTCATCTGACAATTACGCCCATTCATCCTATCCAGGTTCAAGCTGGGCCTACCGGATCCGCATGCGTCCGACAAACCATACCTATCTCCAGCTTGGCATATATTTCCCCCAAAAAGGGATTTACAAGCCTATACAAAACAGGACAGGATTCAAATTTAACGGCTCTGATATCAGTGGACAGGTTTTTCCGGTCGAATTTGGCTGGTCTCCCGAATTTGGCAAGGACAGACTCCCGGGCAACTACAAGGTCGGATTTGCTGAAGACACCTCGGAACATGATGATAATTATTACGATGTCAGCGGCAGACCATGGGCTATCACCGGCGCTAAAAAAAGGGTCAACCACAATGCCTGGGCCAGTTGGGTCATTATTGACCAGATGCTCATTCGCAATAATACGCCTGACACGATGGAAGGCGGGCTTTCCATCGTTGCTGGTGCCTATTTCAATCAGCCCCGTGCCTCCACACGTAAAAATGAATTCCAGTTCGGCTTTATTGACACAGGATTCTGGCCAGCACGCCCGCTTGATGCCTTTGGCGTCAATTACGGCTATACCAGTGTGAGCGGCAGCGTAAAACGCACCCAGCGGCTCCAGCTGGCGCAGCATGGCCACGTCACGCCCATTGGCGGCCCCGCCCTTATGAATGGCTCCTACGACCTTCAGAGAAGCGGCAGCACTCTCGAAGTCATGTATCGCATTCACGTCATACAAGGCGTGACCTTCGCACCAGATTTTCAGTATTATATCCATCCCGGTGGTCAGAGAGGGCTAAAAGACGCCGCCATGCTGGGTTTCAAATCCCATATCCAGCTTTTCTGAAGCAAGAAATGCCCACAAACCAACTCTTGTGGGCGTTTTCATATGCTCTGTGTCAGGTTAAAACATCCTGAAAAACGCTCCACATCGTGACGATGCTTGATCAGCCGTCCAAACGCTCGACGTTACAAATAACCACCTTTATTAGGCAGATCGCGGCGATTCGAAAAAAGGAGGCAATAGAGGGAATCAACATCAAGGCACGCTCGTAAGGAAGCACCTTCCTTATGAGCGGAAAGCATAACGTGAACGCTCACCCAAAACATCTGCAATATTATTATAAGTAGGAGATGATGCATCCCGATCCCTTTACGATGCCTGAATGGCAAGCATTACACCGAGAATCCTCCTTGGTCAGTCAGATAATTGGCTCTGGTGCAACCGCATTAAGCCATGCGAGCTATGGTGATGGATTTGGCGAATATTATACAGCTTTCTTCGGACTCTCTGTTGGAATCGAACGGCTGGCAAAACTTATATTGGTTGCCGATTACGTAATGGAGAATGACGGAAAACTTCCATTACAACCAGTCATTCGCAAATATGGCCACAACTTAAAGGCCTTAATTGCGCAAACCAGTATAATTGCCGAAAAACGCAACATAACTGTGCCCCATATAGGCCCCGACCATCCTATCTGTGCCGCTGTTATAAACTGTCTTGACGCATTTTCGGATGCCTCCAAAGGCCGCTACGCCAACTTCGAGGCCATAGGCAATCCCTCATTTGATCCGGCAAATGAGCCCGTCAACAAATGGTGGAACGAAGTCGTTGAGCCTATTCTCAGAAAACATTATCGGGACAAGAAAAGTGAGGCTGTTACAAAAAGGCGCGCAGCTCAATTAGAGACTCTGAGCGGTCGCTATACGTTTGTAAGATTTACAGATGAAACCGGTAACATGCTATCAGACATGTCAACTGCTTCCGAACGAACTGGACAAACAAAATGGGCACAAAAGTACGGGCGCCTTTACACGCTTTCAGTCGTCAGATGGCTCTCCTGCATTTTCGATAAAATGACCCATATGACCGGCTATCAGCCAGGCCTGGAAAGCCTATTTGGACATTATGAATTCTTCCAGACTTATATGGTCGATAACCATTTCTTGCTGACACGCAAGGTCTGGCCCCTTACCTAAAACCGATTCAACCTCATAAGGGAAACAGTCCTGCTCAGGGAAAAGGTCTTAAAGCACTCTTAAGAGGAAACGCTTTATAGTCGCCTGTATTAATTTTATGATTAACCGGATGGAGCGGGCGATGGGATTCGAACCCACGACCCCAACCTTGGCAAGGTTGTGCTCTACCCCTGAGCTACGCCCGCACTCCGTTTCCGGTAGGTGGGTTATGCTCGAAATCATGCTCCGACGCAAGCCCTAAAAAACAAGTTTTTTCATTTTCTGTATATTTTTTTCAGATACTCTTTAAGCCGACTGGAAGGACAACATAATGACAAGACTGACAGCCAAGGAAAGACGTGCTCTCCCCGACAGTGCGTTCGCTGGTCCCAACAGGACCTACCCTGTTCCTGACCGCACTCACGCCGCCAACGCCAAGGCGCGCGCGACACAGGCCGCCGAAGAAGGACGTATACCTGTCAGCGAAGAAAAAGCCATTGACGAAAAGGCTGACGAAGTTCTGGAGGAAGATCATGCCCGGGACTCGTAAATCCCTGTTACAGAAACCTTAAGCCGCTCCATCAGCCCTTATTTATTGGGCCCATAAGAAACTTCCGTATCCGTCTGGACAGGATGTGGCGCCGCATCGACCCTGTTGGCACCCCCACCAGCATCGCCGCTCTGAACCTCACCTTCCTCCGAAGGCGGCAAATTGGCTGGCATTGACAGGAAAGGTACCCTGTCAGCAGACTTCTTATGATGTGATCGCCCCAAAGCCAAGGAGCCCGCAGGATATTTCTCCGTCATATCTGCTTTCGGCCCGCTGAACTGAGGACCGTCATCTGAACAGGCCACGAATCCCAAAGGGCATATTATTACCAACAGAAAAAATTTATTCATCATTATCTTCCCTCTTCATATCCATCATTGACGCATCTTCTCCGACATGAAAAGAGAGGGGACATGTTTAAAGGCAGTCCAAATTCTCCTGGTCGTTATTTCAAGGCATGGTGTGACAGTCTCTTTGTCGATCATGCCATTTTCAGACTTGCCTGGAGCAATCTGGCTCCCGTTATCAAGGGCAAGATATGGCGCTGTAACCATCCGACCCCGCGCCGCATCAAATTCCTGCAAAAAGAACTAGGACTGCGCAGTATCATCAATCTTCGTGGTCATCGCCAATGTGGCTCGGACGCTCTGGGACGCGCCTACTGCGAAACTCATGACCTACCTTATATTGATATGGCTTTTGAAAGCCGCAATGCTCCTCATCGTGATCGTATTCTGAAATTTTACGAGATCTACCAGACTTTGCCCACGCCCGCCCTGCTCCACTGCAAATCAGGCGCTGACAGAGCCGGACTGGCCAGCGGACTGGTCATACTTTTTGAAGGCGGAACTGCCAGTGAAGCCCTTCAGCAGCTCCATTGGAAATTTCTGCATTTCAAGGGATCGCGTACAGGCATTCTTGATGCATTCTTTAAATTGTATCAACAAGAAGCAGAAGGGAAGATCCCTTTTATAGACTGGGTCACACATTATTATAACGAACAGAACCTTCGTCAATCTTTCAAAACAAAGCCCTTCGCCCACATAATAACAGATTATATTTTACGCCGTGAATAAAACTTTTAATCAGGATTCTTTTTCAGCCAGATTTTTCAATAGAACAAGAATCTGCTTTCTGGTCGCCGAATCTTGGATATTATAATAAGTATTCACAAGTTCCAGCGTCTCGGCATTAGTCAATAACTTCGCATCATCAAGGACATTGCCTTGAGGCACAGATACGCTGGACTGTGAAGGTCTCAAAGGCCGAGCTTCTTCCTGAAAGGACTGAACAGCCGCTTTCTGAACTGAGCCACGCCGCAGATCGTCAAAGAAGAAACTGACAGGCACGTCCAGCACTCTGGCAATCTCGTACAGACGGCTGGCGCCAACACGGTTAGCCCCGCGTTCATATTTCTGGATTTGCTGGAATGTTATGCCGAGAGATTCGGCCAGCCTGCTCTGAGACAACCCTCGTAAAATACGAATCAGGCGTATCCGGTTCCCGACATGGACATCCACCGACGTTGGAGCTGACATCCCTCCCATGGCCCCCTTGGCAAGGATCACACAAAAATGAGCGACCACATTTAAAAGAAACTACGTAAATATAGTTTAAAATTAATTAAAAATCAAATGGGAATCAATAAAAATAAACTATAGGTACTTCTTGAGTTTACAGATGAATGCCACCACGATCATAAAGAGAGATAGAAACACTGGAATCGATTTACCACATAGTGAGAATAAAGTTCTTCCCTTTGGGAAAGGTATAATAGAAGTAATAAGTTGCTCTGTATCCCATTTCGTCCTGGCTATTTCATGACCTCGGGCATCATATAAGGCCGAAACCCCGCGATTATTGGCAAAAACGACAGGAAGCCCCTCTTCGACGGCACGCATCCTTCCTGTGGCAAGATGTTGATAAGGCCCTGCACTATAACCGTACCAGGCATCATTCGAAATTGTCAGAAGCCAATTTGGACGATCGTGAGAGGCCACAACCTTGCCAGAAAAAATAATTTCATAACAGACCATGGGTCCTACCCGTCCTGTTTCAGGAAAATCCCATGTTTTCAGCCCATCACCAGCCGTTATGACCTCAGGCAATATATTAAAAGGTATAATGGAGGGCTGGTATTCACCAAAAGGCACCAGACGACTTTTATCATAAATCGCCCGGACCTCTCCATCAGCATCAATCGCCTCCAGACTATTATACCAGCGATGCTGGGCCCGACGGTCTGAACCGATCAATGACATAGCCCCCTCGGCCGCTTGCGCTATCGCCCGACGCGCCCATTCATCCTCGTCCAGCAAACCGGGAAAGGCCGATTCCGGCCAGACCACCACAATAGGTCTTCTTGAAAAAAGCGTACGCGCTTTCTCAACACCCTGCTGTGTCAGGGCAAGATAAGAGCGAAACTGCCGAACGGCATCATCATGACCCAGAACCTCTTTCTCAGGCACATTACCTTGAACGAGAACAAGCACGGGATTCGAAACCTGGCTGTAATGAGGGTGCATAAATAGCCAGCCACCCGCCATGCACCAGAACATGCTCCCCGACAGGACAATAATCTTCCCCCTCCTGCCCTGCCAGAATGCCAGAGAGGCCAGAACCAAGAACGCCGTAAGACCATCGACACCGATGAGACTGGCAGGCTGCATGAGCACATCACCTGCGAGGCCAGGAAGTTCGAGCGCACTCCCAAGGGGATTCCAGGGGAAACCTGAAAAAATGAAAACGCGACTCATGTCAGCCAGCGTCCAGCACCCTGCAAACATGAAAATACGGCACCAGCCTGGCGGCACAATACGACAAAGAACCGCCGGTATGGCAATTAAAGGGGCTATAATCAGTGAAACCCCAGGAGCTGCCAGAGGTACAGCCCACCAATATTCATGCACACGTGTCAAAATTGCATTGGTCAGCCAATATAATCCGGCTATATGCAACCCCATTCCGAAAAGAAATCCTCTTAGCGCAGCCCTCCAGAAACCAGGAGCATCCTGCGCACTCTGAAAGAGAACAGGCAGTGTTAAAACAAGAATGGGGAAAAAATTAACCGGAGGCAGAGCCAGAGCCGACAAGGCTCCCGTGCCCAGCAAAAAAAGCGCAAGCCGCCAGCCAGACCGGAGAGAACCCGACGGGGCGCAAAACGTCTTGAAAGAGGAAGGCATAATGCTCCCTGAGCCTAGTCTAGAGCATCCCTCAGGCGACGCTCATAATGACGATAATATTTATCTGCCAGCAGCTCACTTTTGACAATAACAGCAACATCGGTTGTATTGAACTGTTCGTCAACCACGGCACCATCACCAACATACCCTCCCAGACGAAGATAACCCTTGATCAGGGGTGGCAAACGGGCAAGACAGTTCCGTTGGTCCAGTTTCGTCGGATCTGTACGCTGCATGGTTACATAACGTTCGGGAAGCGCCTTCACCCGCAGGGCTGGAGGAGCCAGATGGTTATGATAAAGCCACGTCAGCTCATCATTCAAGACGTCAGGATTTGTCCCCGGCAAACTGGCACAACCGAACAACACATCAATACGATGCAGAAATATATAAGAAGCAATCCCGCGCCATAAAAGCTGCATTGCCGCTCGCCCGCGATACTCCCTGGCAACGCAGGAACGGCCGACCTCAAGCAGGTGACCGGGAAAATCCGTCAAGGGAGAAATATCATATTCCGACGATGTATAAAATCGCCCGATTTTCCGTGCGGCTTCAGAGCGTAAAAGACGGTAGGTGCCGACAACCCCCGCAGCATCAGAAGCTTTCGAGTGGTCAATCACCAGAAGATGGTCAGCAACCTCGTCAAATTCATCACAATCCAAATGGGTTTTCATTGCCCTTTCATTGGGATGAGCGCCCATTTCTTCAAAAAAAACCTTGTAGCGCAAAGCCTGGGCCGCTTCACGTTCAGCGTCCGTCTGAGCAATGCGCACCCCCAGAGACCCACCACGTAATTCCTGAAAACCACCATGACGATCAAGAGACAATGTCGCCAGTGTTTCCATCTGCTCACGTGCCGTATCACTACTGACAACAGTGATATCATCATCCGACTCTGGCACTGGCTCAGAAAGAAAAGACTGCGTTTCCAGAGAATGACCTTCTGATAGGGTTTTGGCAGTCACGACCGGTCATCCTTCATCACGCGTTTCACTCTCTCCATGCCCTTGTGATCTCTTGCCTGACGCTGCTGACGGCTTGCCGGCAACGCCCTTCTTCGTCTTTCCAGAACGCCTTCCGAAAAGCTCTACATGATTTGAGACAAGGTCATAACCCAGTCTCGCGGCAATTTTCTCCAGAAGGGAAACAAGCTCGTCGCCTTCAAACTCCACAACACGGCCTGTGTCAACATCAATAAAATGATAATGACGCCCATGTTCTGTCGCCTCATATCGGGCGCGGCCTCCTCCGAAATCACGTTTTTCCAGAATGCCTTTCTCTTCCAACAATCGGACTGTCCGGTAAACAGTCGCTACTGAAATACGGCTATCGAGCGCCGAAGCCCGACGATAGAGCTCCTCTACGTCGGGATGATCTTCAGCTTGGGACAGGACATAAGCTATGACGCGACGCTGGCCCGTCATTTTCAGGCCATTTTCAACACACAGGCGGGCGATAGGAGAATCACCCACACCTTCTGCCTCAAGAGGACGCCGCTTTTTGGATTCGTTATAACTGACTACCATATAGAGGGGCCTAGCTGATTGGAGGTTGTTATGTCTAATCCAAAAATCAGGCAAAACATAGCTTCACCCCTCTTCAACGAAATTTGCCCTTACACCTGCAAGGACAAATCACTCGCCGCGACGCCTGCCTAAACCGATACGCCGCGCCAGCGATGAGCGATGATTCGCATAATTAGGAGCTACCATCGGGTATTCAGGCGGCAAACCCCAACGCTCACGATATTCCTGCGGTGTCATATTATAGGCCGTTTTCAGATGGCGCCGCAAAAGCTTCAATTTTTTACCATCTTCCAGGCATATAATATAGTCAGGGAAGACTGACTTGCGTGGTGGGACCGCCGGAACCGGCTTCTCCTGTGCAGCAGCAGGGCGTTCGCCAACCCCCGCAAGAGCCGAATAAACGGAACGAACGAGATCAGGCACAACTTCGGCAGCCACATCATGACTTCCCACATAGGAAGTTACGATCTGAGCCGTAAGCGCACGAAGATTCGAAAGATCTGTCTCTGATGACATGGAAATACCTGTCCTCTCTAAATGGTTTAGTCTCAAGCTTATAGAAAAAGCCTCAAAAGTGGGTAATCTCTTACTATTTTCTTCAGGAAGATTATAGTCTCTTAATGAATAAAAGCACCAAAATTAGATCTATAGTCTTCCGATCCAGAAAAATTGTTCTCCAGCAAAGCACCTGCTTATATAGTTTAGCAAAATGAAATTAAAAGGCTCTTAAATAAAATAATTATTTTATCCTCATGAAAGGTGACCTTTATGCTTTCATTTTCCCTAAGCAATGGCTCAAAGTAAAGAATATCTCATCACAACGGCTTCTGTTCCATCACTATAATAGCCGGGTCTGCGTCCGATTTCCTGAAAATTACAGCTTTCATAGAACTTCGTGGCGCTGCTATTAACGATACTGACTTCAAGGTAAACAAAACTGACATCGGGCTTTATATGACTAAAAAAATGGTTAAAAAGCGCTCGCCCCACACCTTTTCGCTGTAACGAGGGCCTTACGGCGACCGTCAATACTTCACTTTCATCAAGAACAGTCCTGACCATCAAAAACCCGGCTGGCTTGCTTTCTCTCAGAGCAACCCACGCCGTAACGCCCGGCAGGACCAAAAGCTCTTTCAGAGACCGCTCGTCCCAGACTTCCCCATTATTTTCGAATGCTTCCTGGTGCAAGGATGCTAACATAAGTGCCCCTTCTGCACCGATAGTTCTAATAATCAACGAATCATTGCCTGCATTACTATGGCCCTTCTGCAACAATCTTGTCTTAATTTTTTACATAGTTCTATTCACACAGGCGCTGGTCTCAGCCCCATGGAAGGCGGGCGAGCTTCAGGCGGATCCACATAGAGGGGCATCAACGGCAAACTCATCGCCTTACAAGCAGCACGATAAATGCCAAGTGCATCAGGTGCTGCAAAAGGCAAAATCCTTATATCAGGGCGTCGCAAAATACCGTCTTCCCCCACACACTCCGCAAGAGAATCCGCTCCGTACACCGCATCCCCCAAGAGGATGGAAGTCTGTAATTCTTTCAGATCTTCGACAGGGGCCGCCCGCAACTCCCGATCGGGCGAATCGATAAAAACGCGCCCCCGCCTCGCCAGGCACACACATAACGCCTGAGGTGAATGGGCCATCTCACGTAAAGCATCCCCTAGACGCACCCCTTTTGCCGGACATCCCCATCCCCGCGCCAGCCCTGCCGCCAGAGAAAGAGAAGCCCGCAATCCTGTAAAGGAACCCGGCCCCACCACCGCTATAACCTGACCGGGGAGTTCGCTGTCCCCGCACTGCTCAAGAAGTTTCCGCACAGCAGGAGCAAAACGCTCTGAAGCCCCTCTGCCTGACAGGATTTCCACAGCAAGAACCGTTTCACCCTCCATCAGGGCGATTAGATTGGTCTCTCCGGTCCCTGCACCCGCTCCGTTAAAAATCAGGGAACGCATCATCTGCCCGCAACATCATCTTCATCATCAGCTTTTACAGACACAGACAGGTTTCTTCGAAAGAAAGGCGCGGCCCCCGACTGAAAGAAGCCGCAGAAGTTTCAGTCTCACTGGGATAACCAAGTGCAACAAGAAAATTGGCCCGCCAGCCCTCTTTTTTCAGAAATGCCTCTTCGACCATAACACTGTCAAAACCGGACATTGGCATAACCGCCAGCCCAAGGGCACGCGCTGCCATAATCAGATAAGCCCCCTGAAGAGTACCATTACGGAAAGCCGTTTCCTCACTCAACCCGACATCCCCGGCAAACCATTCTCTCAAATCCTTGATTTCATTCAGGCGTGGCAATTGCTCAAAGAAGAGAGGATCGTGAGCGACTATGACAATAACAGGAGCTGCCATGGCCTTTTCAACATTCCCTGCCGAAAGAGACGGTTTCAGACGTTCATGCGCGTCACCACTCGTCAGAAAAGCAAAACGACCGGGCTGGCAATTCCCCGAGGTCGGCCCGAGCTTGAGAATATCATAAAGCTCCCGCAGCTTTTCTTCTTCCACTGGCCGTGAAGAAAGCTCATGTGGTGTATGATAATCAGTAAAGAGACGCTCAAACGGGACGGAAGGAACCTCGGTCATAAAAACGTATTACTCTTCTATTTGCTCAACAGCCACTATTTCAGGAATATAGTGACGCAGCATCGATTCAACACCATGACGTAACGTCGCCTTGGAGGAGGGACAACCAGAGCAGGCTCCGTGCATGGTCAGGTAGACGACTCCCTCTTTATAGCCTCTGAACACAATATCACCGCCATCGCCAGCAACAGCAGGGCGCACGCGTTCATCAAGAAGTTCCCGAATCTGGGCGATAATGTCCCGATCTTCTGGAGAGCCCCCTGTTTCCTCAATTACTTCTTCCAAAGACAGTGAGCTGTGGAGGGGCTGACCTGATTGCAAGAACGACGTCAAGGAGGCCAAAACGACCGGACGCAAGGACGCCCAGTCAGCATCGTCTGTTTTTGTCACTGAAATAAAATCATGTCCCAGAAAAACATGTTTGACATCAGACAGTCCAAAGAGACTTTCTGCCAGTGCAGACCGACCAGCAACATCTTCGCAAGAAGCAAAATTAAGGGGAGGATGGCTTCCCATGACTGAGCGCCCGGGCAAAAATTTGAGCGTCGCAGGATTTGGGGTATTCTCAATTTCAATTAGCATAACGTTCTGTCTGTTCCGAACTCTTAACTATTCTCTGGTACTTATCAGATGGGGGATTCAGCCATATCATACAAGAGAAAGAAACAGGAAGCCTTTCACCCTGCTAGGAACGACCACAGATTGCAAAAATTTTACCAAGACTGAATTTAATCTCTTGGGTAAAATTTTATTTATAGTCTATCATCAGATAGTCAAGTCCTTTCAATATGGCTGTATCACTTATGAACAAGCATCTTTCTTCCTCAAATTCCTCTGTTCCTGCAGGTGTTGTCACCGGGGCTGATTACCGGACTCTTCTGGAGGCATGCCGCGCAGGCGGATACGCCCTCCCTGCGGTCAATGTAACAAGCTCCAGCATGGTCAACGCCGTTCTCGAAGCCGCTTCACAGTCACATTCTGACGTCATTATTCAGGTCTCCCATAGCGGAGCCCGTTTTTATGGCGGGAACGGGCTGGAGAATACCCACAATGCCGCCGTCTTCGGCGCTCTCTCCATGGCACATCATGTGCATCTTCTGGCCCAGTCTTACGGCGTGGCCGTTGTTCTGCACACAGATCACGCAAATCGGCCTCTTATTCCCTGGCTCGACGATCTGATCACCCATAGTGCTCGCCACCATGAAAGAACCGGTCGTCCGCTTTTTTCCTCGCATATGCTGGATCTGTCGGCAGAACCACTGGATGCTAATATCGACACATGTGCTGACATGCTCAAACGTCTAGCCCCGCTTGATATCGGACTGGAAATTGAGCTCGGCATTACAGGAGGAGAAGAAGACGGGATCGGCCACGAATTTGATGAAGATTCGACCGAAAACTCCCACCTCTATACGCAGCCTGAAGACGTGCTGAAGGCATGGCAGCGCCTGAACCCGCTGGGCATGCTTTCCATTGCAGCAAGCTTTGGGAATGTGCATGGCGTCTACAAACCGGGAAATGTCAAACTGCATCCGGAAATCCTGAAAGACTCGCAGGAACTCGTACAGAAAACAGCTAAAACAGACCATAATCCCCTGCATCTTGTTTTCCACGGTGGCTCGGGCTCTGAAATCGACAAAATCAGGCAGGCTATTTCCTACGGCGTCTTCAAGATGAATCTGGATACAGATACCCAGTTCGCCTATGCTCACAAGGTCGCCGCCTTCATCATGGAACATCAAGAAGCGTTCGAACATCAGATTTGCCCTAAAACCGGCAAACCATTCAAGAAAATCTACGATCCGCGCGCCTGGTTACGTAAAGGTGAGCTCGGTGTGGCTGAACGCGTGAAAGAATCTTTCGAAATTCTCGGTTCACACGGTAAAAGCATTGCCCGTTAATTTTTACGTTTTTTGAAGACTCTTTTGTACAGGGGCAGAGGGCGACGACTCTTTTTGACAAGAGGTCACCTTCTGCCCCTCTTTTCCACAAAGGGGCAAAGGCCCATGTTCGCGAAGGGGCCAGAACAGCTCTATCCCCACTGAGACAAGAATAAGAAACAGTGCCAAAACAGCCCATGGCCAAAGAGAAGGCAGCTTCCCGGTCATTGGGGGTATATGCTGCTCAGACTGTAAAATCCTGCCTTCGTCCAGAACCTTCCTGAGGTCACCCATTATACCCCCCCCCACTCTTTTCTCTGAAACTCTTCCAAGAACCACTTCAGGAAGATGACCTGCCCAGAACAGCCATCATTTCGTTCCATTCCCTTTTCGTCAGAGAAGAGTTTTCCTGTGTCACAGCTTCACCTTCCAGAAGACGACGCAACACTTTCAGCATACCGGCGGAAAAATTATAGGCCCCCAAACGATATTCCTCAAAGGCTGCAGCTGTATGAGGTACCCATGCCTTGAGGATTTCAATCATTTTTTCAGCGTAAACACGAATCTCATATTGGGCATGTGGATCAGCCCGCAACGCCAGAAAATGCATGAAATTATGCAGGTCTATTTTCCAATACCACTGCGTATACATATTCAGTGTCAAATTGATTCGCGCCAACTCGCGTGCAACGCTTCCCTGCTCAGGAGAAAGCAGCTCTTCATAATCCTGGTAGCATTTCGTGGCATCCCGCCGGAAGATCTCCAGCACCTCCTGTGCCTGAACGGGATTGATTACTTCCCCTCGTCCCTGGTTATTCGTCGCACTCTGGGTCGCAATCTGCGAAAGATCAGGGAGATAGAACTCCTTATCCAGCACGGAATAACGGGCTGAATATTCATTCACATTGGCCATACGATGGCGAATCCACTGACGCGCAACAAAGAGCGGCAGTTTAATATGAAATTTGATTTCACACATTTCAAAAGGCGACGAATGACGGTGGCGCATCAGATAGCGGATCAGCCCTGCATCTTCCGAAACGCGTCTGGTGCCCGTCCCATAAGAGACTCTCGCTGCCTGTACGATAGCCCCGTCATTGCCCATATAATCAACCACGCGGATAAAACCATGATCCAGCACATCAATCGGCTCAAAAAGCAACGCTTCCATTGCGGCTACGGTCGGACGTGAAGTCTGCTGGGGAATATTGCGCTGGGCCGCGATCTCGGCACGTTGTTCTGGGGTCAAAGCCACGTGACCATCTCCTCATTCTATCACTCAATATAGTGTTTGCCTTTCTAGCACATTTATAAAGGATTGCAGATTGTTAACATGAAAGGCAGCTTTATAAGCTTGCAAAAGACCCTCTCTACACCTATCCTTCATCTTGCTTGGGAGTTTTCCCGGCTATGGTGATAAACGGTAGATGGAATAAGTGTTGTGGACCCGGGGGCGGTACCCGGCGTCTCCACCATTTCCCTCCTGAGTTTCAGGAAGGCCTTTGGGGACGAAACAGGCTCGACACGCACGGTAAAGATCTATCTTTTGCCCGGCATTGTACCACCGTTATCGGGCTAAACTTACAAGTGCCAACGATAATTCAGAGGTGCTCGCTGTCGCGGCATAAGCGATAAGCGCGGTCCGGGGGGAACCGGGCAACAGAATCCCCCCACCTTTTCAGACTGCAACCTCCAGCAGTTTCGGATACCTTCTCTGACGCGAAATTCAGGCATATTATTTATTCAACGATAGCGGTTAGGTTATGAGCGACGATTTTAACGGTAATGGGCCAGATGATTTTGACTCTATCCTTCCTGCAAGCCTGATTCCCTATGATGCCTGGCTACAGGATGCCCATCGGGACGTCATGCTAAAGGCTCTTGACTATGCCAGTAAAAACGGTCTGCCTGGAGAGCATCATTTTTATCTGACGTTTCTGACCACAGTAACGGGAGTCGAAATCCCGCAGCGTCTCAAAGAGCGCTACCCGCAGGAAATGACTATTGTGCTACAGCACCAGTTTCGTGATCTAGTCGTCGATCATCAGAAAAAACTCGTGTCTGTCGGACTTTCTTTTGGAGGTATCCCCACCACTCTGGTAATTCCAGTCAACGCTATCATTGCCTTTGCTGACCCACATATCCAGTTTGGTCTCAGATTTACAGGACCCACTTTTTCTGACGATCTCCCCGCCGAGGAGGAGAGTCTCCCCCATGACGCCACGATAAGCACGCTGTACGATCTTGTTCTCCCTTCTGGAAATGAAGAAAAAAAATCTGCCTCCCCTGCAGAGAATCGCCAGCAAGCCGAGGTCGTCAGTCTTGATGCTTTCCGCAAACGCAGCCCCGAAACGGACAGTCCTTCTCCCAGAGATAATGCCTAGAATCATCTCCACTTTCGGGAACTACCCTTGGTAAAATCCGCGCAATTTTACAGGTGGGCTTTACGCTGGCTCGTTCTTTTGGGGCTTTCTGCCCTGATAACCTGTTTCTTTCTGGCCATTCACCTGACAGCCGGTTTCATGCTAGGACCCATGATTGCAGCGATCATCCTAGCTATAAGTGGCCATCAACCCACGATTAGCCGCCCACTTTTCGCCGTCTCTCAGGCCGTCCTGGCCAGCGTCGTCGTCAGTAGTCTGTCCTTGTCCGTTGTCATGGATATCGGGCACCATTGGGGAGTCATGCTCTTCAGTGTGTTTTCCGTTATCATTGTGAGTTTTTTCAGTGGTGCTGTATTGGCCTGGTTCGGTATCATGCCCGGAACAACGGCTTTATGGGGCTCTTCTCCTGGCGGCGCGTCCACCATGATGCTGATTTGTGGATCTTTTGGAGCCGATCCACGACTGGCCGCTTTCATGCTTTATTTCAGGGTCATCCTCGTTGCCCTCGCCACATCACTCGTCGCATGGTTGGTCACTGATACACACCACGCTCCTTATCTCCCGCCTGTGCTTAAGGGAGATACACTCCCTACTCTGGGATTAATCCTCATTACGGGAACAATCGGCTCACGCCTTAAGTTCCCAGCAGCGCCTTTATTACTAACAATGGCTGTCGGCGCAATTTTACAGCTCTCCGGTCTTTTCACCATTGCAACTCCACAATGGCTCCGTATTCCCGCCTATATGATCATCGGCTGGTCAATCGGACTACGTTTTACAAAACCTGTCCTGCAACATGCTTTTCGCGCCCTGCCAGCCGTTGCATTTGCTTCCACAGTAATGATTACCGTTTGTGCCCTGCTGGCCTTTCCTGTTGCCAAACTGGCCCATATTGACCTTCTGAGCGCCTATATGGCAACAAGTCCTGGCGGCCTGGACACCATCATTATCATAAGCACCGGTGTCAAGGTCGCTCTTCCTTTCATTATTGCTCTCCAGACAGCACGGCTTCTTGCTGTCCTTGCTTTCGGGCCTCTCATTGCCAAACCAGTCGGACGATGGCTGGAAAACCACTCAAGACGGAAAAAAGCTTCCCCCTGTCCACCGAATGGACAGGAAAAAGCCTCCCAATAAAACACTGCCTAAAAAAAGAGAATGGGAAAGAAGAACTAACCTTCGCCCTCTCTAAGAGCATCAAATTCATTTACCTGATCAGTTGTACTGGCAACCGAAGTTCTGCTCTTTCGTAAAAACTCTTCCCATAATGGCACATAATGAGCATAGCCTGCCGTATTCTTAAAGAACCAGTGGCGCCATGTATGGAAAACAGGATCATGTTCACGGTACGCATGGTTATCAAGGAGATGGCGCGCCGCTGGCGGCTTGCCCGCATGGAAATGGACAATCGTCGCCTCGTCATTCACGCCCCAATAAGGCTTCCAGTTATAACGGGCAGAAAGGGGAGACCAGTTCTGGTTATAGAAAATTCTCAAAAGTTCCTGATCATAGCCTGAAACATGATAGAGATTATCACACAGAAACTCGACCATCGCCGGTAAATCATTACCTATACGCTCCAGATTCATGACCATAACGCCAGAATTCATATCAACGTAATAATCCTGCTGACCAAACTGCCCACAAGCAGCAAAGATCTCGGGGCGACAAAACTCTACACAGGGATCACGCAGGAACATGACATCACAATCTGTATAGAGGACGTACTTATCTTCTTTTTCAAGCAAGGGCAGCTCAAGCCGCATAAAAGCTCCCGCGGCTGTCAGCATGTAGTTAGGCCATTCTGGCTTCTGTTTTCTCTGTGCTTCCAGCAGACGATCATAAAAATGAAGCCTGTGAAAAATCACGTTCACACCAGCAGCACGCATTTCACGGGTAAAATCACATTCCTGCCCGTCAAAAACCATATGGGGAACGAGAGTCGTATTTTCCTTTGCTGACTGAACAGCCACACGGATACAATCAATAAAACCATGTTCAGGATCGTTAGAGAGCGTCAGCTCCGTAATCGCAAAAAACCACTTCATCCTTTTCTATCCCCAATCGATCCTGTCATCCAGAAATCAAAAACACTTGCAGTATGTTAATAGAGCCTGACATCCCAGAACTCAAAGCTTAAGAATAGTCCTGAAATCACCAGTTTTTTGAAAGGAGCCAGAACTCCTCTGAAGTCAGAGTGATAACGCCCTGCCCCTCTGTCTCGGCAGCAGCGTGAGCCAAGGCGTGAATACGTTCTATCATCAGGACCTTCCGCTGATGAGCTTCCGTCGTTTCAGAAGCTGATTCCAGCGTATGAAGCGCTGCTTTTGCTGCTTTTTCGATTCTTTTGGCATCAAGTGCTGCATAAGACATTCACGTTTCCTCCCAAATCTTGATATGAACATAATCGCATAAACATACAGGTTATTAAAGATAACATTGTGGCAAATAGAAAGCAATTACAACAAGCTATTCAGTATAAGCCCCTAAAAATCTTATAATTTTGATCCAAATCAACTGAAATTCCTAAAAAAAACAGGCGGCATAAAGCCGCCTGCGCCTCTCGACAAGAGGTCTTTTATTTTTTTTCTGGGGGGCGGCTATTGGTCGCCGCCACATGACGTCCCCATGAAATCAACTCGCTCGTGCAATCGTCGCGCGGGATAACACACTCAATCAGAATCGGACCACCTTTATGGGAAAGAGCCACCTTGATGGCCTCATCCAGCTCACCATTCGTGGTGGCACGCAGTCCTTTCCCTTTACCATCAGTCGCATTAAACGTGTTGATGATATTGGCATAATCCCAGTTCTTGACATTATTATACGGGCCGTCGTGAATCTGAACCTCAATGGTATAGCCGTCATTATTGATCAGGAAGATAATCACTTCCTGATTATTACGGATCATCTGCGCAACTTCCTGCGCCGTAAGCTGGAAGGAGCCGTCACCAACCATCAGGATATTGCGCCGCTCTGGCCTCGCAGTGGCATAACCGAAGATAGAAGGCACCGACCAGCCAATATGGCCCCACTGCATTTCATATTCGACGCGGGCACCGCCAGGCAGCTTCATGCGATTGACATTAAACCATGAATCACCCGTCTCACCAAAAATAGTTGTCTGCGGTGTAATGATGGACTGAACAGAATTCTGGATGTGTTCACGCGTCAGGTTAGCGGCCTTGTCAGCCTTGGCCGGAGCCACTGGCGCAACGCCACCGCCAATGCGTTTATATTCAACCATGGTAGCATCTTTTTTGGCTTTCCCCGCAAAATGCTTCGTCAGCCCTTCAATGAGGTCACGCAGGTGAATCCCGTTGAATGTCTGATTGCCGACCGTAATGATGTCCTTGTCTGCATTCGCAACAGTCTCGCCACGCGGCCAGACATTCCAGCCTTCAGTCGAATAATCATTAAAAATGCAGGCCAGCGCCAGAATACCATCCGCCCAGTTGAAAAGATCCACAACTTTAGGCGAACTGGCACTTCCCCAGAACGTACCCACGTAGCATGGATGATCTTCAGGGAAAAAGCTTTTGGCGGCCGCCATGGTCGCAACGCTGCACCCCAGAGCATCAGCCAGACGGACAGCCGCCTCTTCAGCTCCAGCAGCACGCAGTTTACTTCCAATCAGAATGACGGGTTTTTCACGACTTTCAATGAATTTCGCAACAGCGGCAACCGCCGCTTTCAGTGTCGCAGCATCAGAGGGGCGTTCATTGAGGACAGCGCTAATCGGTCCTGGTGCACGGCAGGGCTGACCGGCGACATTGCAGGCAATCTCAATATAAGCAGGTTTCTTCTCACGAAGAGCCGTAGCAATGGCATAATCAATCTTTTCCGGGGCATCTTCAGCAGAGATGATAGACACTGCCGCACAGGTCAACTCTCTGGCAATACGAAGCTGATAGTCGTAATCCGGCGTGCCGATCGTATGATGCAGGATATGGCCGCTGGCATAATCATTGGAATTGGGCGAACCAGAAACCAGAATGACAGGCAGATTTTCAGCGTAGGCGCCGCCAATGGCATTCAGGGCTGAAAGAGCGCCAACACTAAAAGTGACAATCGCGGCACCAACACCATTGGCGCGGGCATAACCTTCAGCGGCGAATCCACAGTTAAGCTCGTTTGAGCAATAAATCTGGGTGCTCTCCTTATTCAGAAGAAACTGATCGAGGAGGACAAGATTATAATCCCCTGCCACAGCAAAATGATGCTTTATCCCGATCTGAGCAAAACGCTCTGCCAAATATGTGCCGACTGTATAAGACATAATCCACCTCGTATCTAAACTTGCTTTATTACAAAAGCACCCAGAAATACACTTATGGACAGGCAAAGCATTTCAAAGAATAAATCATGACAATAAAATCTTTATCACTATCATTTCTTTTCAAGCATTAACTTTTGGACATAAAATATCCGCAAGCCCACAAGCCATCCTTATTCGTATTCTGTTCCTGTCAAAATATCATCATCAATCACTTATTAATAATAAAAACGCCTCTCTATAACGAATAAGTGTAATCTATTATTTATTTTATATGTATTTCTTATTTTTTATATATGTCACTTTCAAAATCAGGCGCTCTCTCGCGAAAAAGATACAGATTCTTAAAACGGTTTTGTTTATCCATAATTTTTCCCCTGCTACTATCGACGATCGCCATAAAAAACATATGTCTCTCCCACGACATGACCTATACTCCGCACGCCCCTGATAAATATGACAGACAGCAGGCCCAAATGATGCAGACCAGCAGCAATTTCCTCCTTGCCATCCGACAGGAAACATCACGGAATTTTCTTCCTCGGTTTTTGACTTTCGGCCTCCTGCTGTTACTGGCTGCCTGCGCACAGACTGTTCCTTCGGGGCCGGGCGTCCCTCTCATGCAAGAAGTGGCGGAATACCAGGCCCATGCACGCTCATACTATGAGCAGCCAGGGCCGCCGGAAGATCCATGGGGACCCTATATCCGTGAGGCCTCGGAGCGCTTTGATGTGCCTGACGTCTGGATCAGGGCTGTCATGAAGCAGGAATCGGGCGGGCATCTTTACGACAGCAACGGAGGACTGATTACGTCTGCCCCAGGCGCCATGGGGCTGATGCAAGTCATGCCTCCAGCCTATGACGACCTGAGACAACAATATAATCTGGGACCTGATCCCTATGATCCGCATGACAACATCATGGCGGGAACAGCTTATATCAGGCAGATGTACGATATTTATGGCACACCTGGCTTTCTCGCAGCCTATAATGACGGCCCTGGCAATGTTGATCACTATCTGAGACAGAACAGGCCCCTCCCGCGCGAAACACGCCGTTATGTGGCGTCTATCGGACCACAGATCATGGGAATCTGGCCCCAAAACCGCTCGCGGGCTGATCTTATGGTTTCGCGCTATGACCAGACTGCCCAGCGTTATTCCTCAACCGATACAGACGCCCTGAATAATACATCCCTGGATGATGGAGCCACAGCCGCCACGCAGGTCGCACAGGCTGACGCCATTTCAGAACCACCACCCTCTCCGCCCTTGTCAGGCAGCCAGTCTGTCAGTGCCGCATGGGCCGCACGGGGATTTGCACCCACTCCAGCACCATCACGCCCACGCCCGGCCCTGCACCGCCCCGCTGTCCCTACAGAGGAAAATGGCGAAGGAGAGGACGAACTCGTGCGGGTACGCTCCATTCCGCTGGCACACCCGACGTACAGCAGGCGTGGGCAGGTGACAGACATGGTCAGTTCGGATCAACCCGGATGGGAAGTCCAGATCGGCAGCTATGCCAGCCGGCAACAAGCCAGCGTCGTCGCCGAAAAGCTCCAGCATTTCGTCACACATTCCGGCGGCAGGGCTTCGACAAGCATTACGCCGGTTACAGTCAAGGGACACACACTTTACCGCACCCGCTACACCGGACTTACGAAAGCACAGGCAAGCCGAAGCTGTCAGAAACTTTCTTCCATTACGCCTTGCTTTACGGTTTCACCCTGACTTCCAAAAGACACAGACCTTGAAACACCATGCCTGTTCCTCACGTCATTTTGTTGGCGCCTCAAAGCCTCTGGCCCTCACGGACGATGTAGTCAGTACCGCTCTCTATGATGGCCCTGATGACTGTTACCGTTACTGTCTGAAGCGCGTGTGGGATGAAAAACGCCCCCTCATCATGTGGCTGATGATGAATCCTTCCGTCGCGACTGAATATGGCGATGACCGCACTGTAGCCAAATGCCAGCGTTATGCGCGCGCTTGGGGATATGGGGGCATTTTTGTCGGGAACAGTTTCGCCTATCGCTGCACAGAGCAAAAACGCCTTCTCGAAGTGCCTGATCCCGTCGGGCCCAAAAATGACCATTATCTTCTGGAAATGGCCCAGAAGGCTGAATATGTCATTCTGGCCTACGGAACACCCCAGGCCAAAACCCTGCAACAAAGGGGAACCGACGTAGCCCGCCAGCTTTCCAAAGCGGGCGTCACCCTCAAGGCCATGCGCCTGAGCCGGAAAGGCGGACGCCCCGAGCATCCGCTTTATCTTCCCTCGGACCTGGTCCCTATCACGCTGGATCCCGCCCTTTTCCTTTAGGAACCAGCAGAAACGCCTTCTGCCGCCCAGTTACGACGCTTCGTCGTATTGCCGATACCGGGATTCATACAGTTGCAGGGATCAAGCTTCTTATAATGATCCACCATCGTTTCAGGCGCATTATAAAGATGTCCGACATTATGCTCGGCCGGATAACGCGCTCCACGACGATCCAGCAGTGGCCACATGGCATGCTCGACCTCCATGGGATCGACGCCCTTTTTCACCACATAGTCCTGATGGAGCACATGACAGAGAAAATGACCATAATAGAGTTTGAGCACCAGTTTCTCCTCAATCTCTGAGGGGAGTTTCTCGAACCAGTCCCAATCATTACGCCGCAACCCCACATCCAGTGCAAGCAGACCGCCTGTCTCGTCACGATGAATCGCGTTATAACGGCCTGCCGCGCCGGCAGCAGCAAAACGGTGCAGAAGGGCAAGTTTCCCCTCCTTGGGAGTACATTCAAAAACGCCACCCTCTCCAAGGTGTGGCAATGTCTTTGAGAACCAGGAAGAAAGTTTCTCGGCCAGAAAATCAGAAGTCTGGATAATGAGATGATGCTCGTAACGATCACGACAAGCTCTCAGACGCGCAGGCACTTGTGAAGGCAAAAACCGGCTCACAAACTGCAAGATCCTGTCGCCCAGTGACGCGGGCATCCATTTAAAACGGTGCGGCAAAAGATCAAGCCATGCCTTTACGCCAAAAAAGAACGGAAGGTGATCCGTGCCCAAAAGGCGAATCATGGCCACTGTGTCACGACCATACTGGTCGGCAATATCAAAGGCATCACGGTGCATATACTCACCGCAAACAGGCAGCTCATCAAATTCTGTCAAAAGGGCACGACGCACTTTTTCGAGCACCATTTTATCATTCGTGCCCAGATAGAAAACGTGGCTGTTATTTTCCTTCGGGAAAGTATCCAGCCTGACCGCAAACACGACCAGCTTGCCCGCGCAACCGGAAGCTTCGTAAAGACGATCAGGATCAGCATTGAAACGGGCAGGCGTATCAGCTTCCACGTCCTTGACGCGGTTTATGTAATCGTCATCATGACCGCGCCCAGCTGACCAGCTGACATCATCGCCTTTAAAGACGCCTGTCTCGACCGTCCTGAGAATATTTTCCGGATCTTGTCCCAGGTCGATTCCCAGATGATTGACCAGCTCAAGCTCACCTGCCTCATTAACGCGCCCATAGAGAGCCATTTCCGTGAAGGCAGGACCACGCTGCACAAGCGCACCACCTGAATTATTGCTGATGCCCCCCAGGACAGACGCCCCGATGCAGGAAGACCCAATGACAGAATGCGGATCACGCCCCAGAGGTTTAAGACGTTTCTCAAGCTCATTAAGCGTGGAACCCGGCAGACAGACAACCTGCTTGCCCTGCCCCAGAATATGAATACCTTTCAGACGCCTCGTGCTGATGATGATAACAGGGTTGTCATAATGGTCACCATCAGGGGTTGAGCCACCAGTGAGCCCCGTATTGGCCGCCTGCATAATCAGGATGCGCTTCTGTTGAACACAAAGCCTGGCAACACGCCATAACTCGACAAGGCTTCCAGGTACGACGACAGCTTCTACCGGCCCATCGCCAAAACGGAACCCCTTTTGATAGCGGAAAGTTTGACTGGCATGTGTCAACACATGCTGTTGCCCAACAATCTGCACCAGACCGGAAATAAAATCGTCCATCAAAGCCTCTTCTGTCAGCCACGATCCTTACCAAAACAGGACCACGACCACTATTATGTGATTTCTCACGATATCATAAAGCTTTTCTTGTGGAGGTATATTTATTTTATGTTAATTATAGGTCCAGTCTATGAAATATGCCCTTATTTCAATTATTTCGATCGACCAAATAACTTCTCGAGCCCTTCTTTACTCAACCGCAACCAGGTAGGGCGGCCATGAGAACAGCTATTAGCACGAGGATTACGCTCCATATCACGCAACAGGGCGTCCATTTCCTCAAAATTGAGTTTTCGCCCCGCCCGGATACTGCCATGACAGGCCATACGTGCCATAATGCCCTCAAAACGATGATCAAGACTGTCTGTCTGTCGGGCTGAAGCACTTTCTTCTGCTACCAGTTCATCGGCGATATCACGAATCAGTTCCGCGACATCGCCTCCTTTAAGAGGGGCCGGAACCGTGCGGACCAGAAGACTTCCCTCGCCAAACGATTCAACTTCAAGCCCCAGCCTAGCCAACTCCCCCCGACAGGTCAGAAGAATCTCCAGTGCATTTTTGGGCAGATCAACCACATCAGGCAAGAGAAGAGCTTGCGCCGGAACAGCCCCTTCCTCGAAGCGTGCCCTTAGGCGTTCATGTGTCAGACGCTCATGCGCGGCATGCTGATCCACCAAAATAAGATCCCCATCAGGCGCAACAGAGAGGATATAGGTTGCGTGAATCTGCCCGATTGGTACACCAAGAGGATGAGAAATCTCTTCAGACTTGGCTATCTCCCCCTCATCACTGACCCCACAAGGCCCTGTACCTGTACTTCCGTAAACTTTCTGTGTTTCCCTCAAACACTGCACTGGCACTGGAGTGGCTGCAGGAAAGCGCCTGTAAGACGTCTCAAATCCCAGACCAACCGTCAGATCAGATCCAGTGCCTTTATAACGTGCAGGCTGAACCAATGGAGAAGGAGACTCCTGTAGCGAACCCTGTTCCCTCACATGGGAGTGCGACACAAGATTTGTAAGATCGGCCTCAATTCCCCCTTGCTGGCTAGCCCCCCGGGTCAGGACACGCCCAATAGCGCCGATCACAAAAGCCCGGACTTCGGCTTCATCAGCAAAACGCAATTCTGTTTTTGCCGGGTGAACATTAACATCCACCTTCTCGCAAGGAAGATGCAAATGAAGCAACAGAACAGGGAAACGGCCACGCTCAATAACGGGACGGTATCCAACACGCACGGCAGTACGCAGGACCGGATCTGTCACGGGGCGGTTATTGACCAGCAGAAACTGCCCTGCCCCCGTTGCTCTGGTATGAGCCGGATTACACAGATAACCTGTCAACCTCATGCAGCCCCTCTGCTCATCAAGTGGCAACAGACTGTCAGGTTTGACGCCCAAAATGGTCGCTACACGTTCATGAAGACTTTGAGCCGGAAGATTAAGAACGTCCTTGCCATCAAGACGAAATATGATGGTACAATCTGGCGCGCTTAACGCCACACGACGCATGACCATCTCGGCATGACTGCCCTCTACACGAGGGCTTTTAAGAAATTTCCGCCGCGCAGGAGTAGCGAAAAACAAATCCCGCACAATAACCGTGGTACCCTCAGCACCAGATGACGGCACAGGATCTGTTTTCACCCCGCCCTCGACAGTAATCTTCCAAGCTGTGTCAGCACCTTTAAGGCGCGATGTCAGAAAAAGGCGTGCACTGGCTCCAATAGAGGGCAAGGCCTCCCCACGGAATCCAAGCGTACGAATCTGCACCAGCTGTTGATCAGACAGCTTCGAGGTACAATGACGCTCAACAGCAAGAGACAACTCATCTGGCGGGATGCCCCACCCATTATCAATAACTTCGATGCTTTCGCACCCGCCGCCAGAGAGGTTCACCTCAAGGCGAGTTGCCCCTGCATCCAGGGCGTTTTCAACCAGCTCTTTCAGAGCCGATGCAGGCCGCTCAACAACTTCGCCTGCAGCAATCAGGTCAACAACATGATCGGACAGACGATGAATCGCAGGATGCTCCGGCATCCCTTCCCCACCCCGCCTGTTCGATGGGGATGCTGTCATTTCCCTGCCATGGTCGGCGTCGCCCCCTCAGCAACATTCCGACCCAGGGCCATGTTTTTCTGAATACGCTGATTCTCTGATACGCCATCAACGACAGAGCCTGAACGACCAGCCTGCCAGAACATGATATGATCGACGAAACCAGCCTCAGTATCACCCAGCTCGGCATTTTGTGGCCCCTGCGCTGCCGCTTTGGCCTCCTTGACCAGCGCAGATTGTCCATCACTAGGAGCAGCCTGCACCTCATGCAATGCAATATCGGGAGATAATGTTTCCAGAGCCTGCATGCGGGGACTTTCCTCAGGACGGTGAGCCTGGGGAGAACCTGGCGTGACCAGAACCTCAGAAGGTGGCATGGAGAGGGGCGTCCGCGTCGTAACCGTATATTCATCAGGCGTAGGACGCTTCAGACCAAAGGCGCGAGAAACATCCTCACCCGAACAGGCTGCCAGAGTCACCCCGCACAAAGCAACAAGGCCCACCCGCGCACTACAGGTCAGAATAAAAGGAGCTACACGCCGCATGATCACTTCCCGCACTGCATTCATATTAATTTCCCCTTGTCCTACCGTCCCTGATGATTTTGGGCAAGTAAACTAATGCACTTTATCATGAAGAAAAAAGACCGATACTCTTTCTTTCATGGTGCCTTGGCTTCTGAATCGAGAAAAAGTGTGTCAATCACCCAAAGCCCGACGCCGCAAACAATAGCAGAATCCGCAATGTTAAAAACATACCAGGACCAGTTTCCTACGTGAAAATGCAGAAAATCGACAACGGCACCATAATTGAAACGGTCAATCACATTACCGATAGCGCCTCCGATGATACCGCCACAGGCAATACTGACCAGCCAACGCCTGCTCTTCATCAGAACAAACAGGAGCGCCATGACAGCCAGAAGTGAAACAACGATAAAAAGCCAGCGTGTGTGGCCGCCCAACATACCGAACGTCACGGCATGATTCCAGACCATAGTCAGGCTGAACCATGACGTTACGGGAATACTCTCCCTTGACGGCAACTTCAGGCCATAAAGGATCCAGTATTTACTAACCTGATCGGCCAGAAGCACCAGAAACAACACCACAAGCCCTACAAGCTTCTGGGTCAGCCTGTAAGAAGAGAATCCCGCCCCCCCGAGCCAGTTCTTTCGACTCATCAGACTGTCACAGCCTCGACACAGCGCAGACACAGTGCAGGATGTTCAGCATGACGGCCGACCTCAGGAAGAACGCGCCAGCATCGGGCACATTTCTGTCCTTCGGCACAACGCGCCTCCACCGTAACATCATCTCCGGCAGGGAGCCGCTCAACCTGAGAAGCAATACAGAGTTCCTCCCAGCTGATGTCCTGCTCCCGTGTGATCCGCTCCCCCTCTTCCGTCAAAGAGAGAGCAAGTCCGGCCTCAAGTGAAGAACCAATCTCGCCACTTCTGCGCAAGGCTTCCAGAGCCCCTGTCGCCACCGTACGGGCTGCGCGCAAAACATCCCATTGCCGAGCCAGAATCTGGTCACGCCATTCAGCATCAGGTTCCAGAAGACTTTGCAGGTGCACGCTTTCCCCTTCGCCAAAACGAGCCTGCCATGATTCCTCAGCCGTAAAAACCAAGGCAGGAGCCAGCCAGGTCGAAAGAGCACGGTGCAACACATCCAGCACTGTCCTGACGGCACGGCGCGTGGGAGACGCCGCTCCATCGCAATAAAGGGAATCCTTGCGAATATCAAAATAAAACGCAGAGAGATCATTATTGCAGAACCCATGAAGGGCCGGGTAAACCCCTGTCCATTGATGCGTCTCAATAGCCGTCTGCAAAATATCATGAACTTCGCTCAGGCGGTGCAGGATATAACGTTCAAGAGAGGGAAGCTCCTGATAGGGCAGAATCTCACTCGCCTCAAAACCATCCAGTGCGCCCAGCAACCAGCGCAACGTATTGCGCAGGCGGCGATAAAGCTCGCCCTGCTGTTTGAGGATCTCCTGACTGATGCGCAAATCCTCGTGCGTATCAGAATTCAGAACCCACAGGCGCAACACATCGGCTCCAAGGGTTTTGGTCACATCATCAGGGACAATGGTATTGCCAAGGGACTTGGACATTTTCCGCCCCTGGCCATCCAGCACGAAACCATTGGTCACGACGGCCTTGTACGGTGCAACGCCCTCTGCCCCAACACTTTCCAGAAGTGATGACTGGAACCAGCCGCGATGTTGGTCCGACCCCTCGAGATAGAGATCAGCCGGGAAATTCATCCCCTCTTGATGAAGGACAAAGCGATGGCTGCACCCGCTCTCGAACCACACATCGACAATATCGAATACCTGTTCGTAATCTTCAGGATTACGGCCTTCCCCAAGGAAAGCAGCAGGGTCCGTATCATACCAGGCATCAGCACCACGTTCTCTGAAAGTGGCAACAATCCTGGCCATCACATCAGCATCACGCAGTACAGTACCTGTTCGCTTTTCCACAAAAACAGCAATAGGGACACCCCATGAACGCTGGCGAGAAATGCACCAGTCAGGACGCTGCGCCACCATCGTCGTCAAACGGCGGCGTGCCTGGGCCGGCACAAACGTAACCTGCTCAAGGGCTTCAAGAGATTCCTCGCGCAGAGACGGACCATGCTCCCCGTCCATGGCGATGAACCATTGTGGCGTCGCACGGAAAATAATGGGCTTTTTGGAACGCCATGAATGTGGGTAGGAATGTTCTATCGTGTTGCGCGCCATGAGGCCGGAAGCACCGTGAGCCTTTGCCGCTTCCAGCCGAACCTGGTCAAGAACGTCGCAGACAGAATCCGCTGCCTTGAAAACATGCAATCCGGCAAATTCCGGCACAAACGGGGCATAACAGCCATTATCCTGCACCAGTTCCGGCACTTCCATCCCATGAGCCGTGCAAAGCTGAAAGTCATCCTGGCCATGCGATGGTGCCATATGCACAATACCCGTGCCCGCATCTGTGGTCACGAAATCACCTGCCAGCATGGGGACATCGAAATCATACCCACGGCCACGGAAAGGATGGGCGAACACGCTGCCTGCAAGTTCCTGTCCCGTAAGGGTGTGCAGAACCTCCCATGCGACAATGCCGGCCTCAGCGGCAAAAGCCTCAAGCCTGTCCTGTGCAATGATAAGCTTTGCCCCGACCGGCACCCGGCTGTCCTGTTTGGCATCCGTAACTTTCAGCACATTGTAGAAAATCTTGGGGCCACAGGCCATGGCACGATTGGCCGGGATGGTCCAGGGCGTGGTCGTCCAGATAACGGCAGACGCCCCCTCCAGAACATGATGGGGTGTTCTGTCTTCCACAAGCGGAAAAGCGACATAGATCGTCGGCGAAACGATATCATGATACTCAATTTCCGCCTCAGCCAGAGCCGTTTTCTCCACGGGGCTCCACATGACAGGACGCAACCCACGATAAAGACGCCCATTCAGCAGGAATTTGCCAATTTCCTCGGCAATCTGTGCCTCGGAGCTATAATCCATCGTCACATAACGATGATCCCACTCCGCCTGCACCCCAATACGCTTGAAATCCTCGCGCTGCGCCTCAACCCATTTGGCCGCATAGTCACGACATTCAGCGCGGAACTGGAGAACCGGAACCGCATCCTTGTCCTTGCCTTTCTTGCGGTAAAGCTCCTCGACCTTCCACTCAATCGGCAGACCATGACAGTCCCAGCCCGGCATATAACGCACCTGAAACCCTGCCATACGATGCGCCCGGTTAATAACGTCTTTCATGATCTTGTTCAGGGCATGGCCGATATGAATGTGCCCATTAGCATAAGGCGGGCCATCATGCAGGGTGAAGACGGCCTCTTTCCGCGCATCAGACGTTCTGATTGCCTCATCCAGACCAGATTCTTCCCATTGTTTCAGAATTTCGGGCTCGCGCCGGGGCAAATTCCCGCGCATAGGAAAAGACGTATTAGGCAGAAAAACCGTATCACGATAGCGATCCTGCTGCTCGCGAAAGGTCGAATCGTCATTATCAGAGGGATGAGACATGAATAAGCGCGCCAGTTCCAGAACAATAAATGCTGGATTATATGGGGAAAACCTCCCTTGACGGTCAAGCCCCGGACGCGGCTGGACGATCAGGAAAGTCGGGCCAGAACCTTGCGCGCCTGCTCCGCATCCTTGGCAATCTGCGCTTTCAGGGCATCCAGCCCATTAAAGCGTTTTTCTTCACGCAGGAGCGCTACAAGCGAAACTTCCAGTATTTTGCCGTATAAATCCTCATCAAAATCGAAGATATGAACCTCCAGCCGACTCTCTTCGTTGCCATCATTGATCGTCGGACGACGCCCCACATTAGCCACGCCTTCCAGAAGACGCCCATCGGGATGACGCACCTTAACAGCATAGACTCCACGCGCCGGCTCCAGAATATCGCGCAAGGCAATATTCGCCGTCGGGAACCCTAAAAGCCGCCCCAGCTGGTTGCCCTTTTCCACCACGCCCCTGACTGACCAGTAGCGCCCCAGCAGGATAGCAGCCTGCTCTGGATAGCCTTCCTGCAGAAGGCGGCGGATACGACTTGATGAAATGGGACCATTATGATCAGAAAGCTGTGGAACAACGGTCAGCCCAACATGATGAGCGTCAAGCCTTTTCTCCAGGAACTCGACGTCGCCTTGTCGCCTGTGCCCGAAAGCGAAATCAGCACCGCATGCGATCTGTCCGGCATCCAGTGCCCCGACCAGAATGTCATCAACGAACTTTTCCGCCGTGATACGCGAAAAAGCTTCGTCAAAGGGAATCTGTACGACAAAATCCACTCCTCTTTCAGCAAGCTGTTCTGCACGACCTTCAGCCGTCATGAGACGAAAAGGGGGATCCTGTGGACGAAAGATGACACGGGGATGGGGCTCAAATGTCAGAACACCAAGCGGACGGCCCGGACACTCTTTACGAAGCTGTTCCAGCAGATAGAGATGCCCGCTATGGACGCCATCAAAATTCCCCAGCGCGACAGCCCCCTTTCGGAGCAAATCGGGAAGATTATGCCAGTCTTGATAGAATTTCATAAATCGTCTGACCTAGTGGAAAAAACGCCACCCTCTTCAGTGAACAGAACGGGAAGACGTCTCGTCAGCCATACGCGCATCCTGGGCAGAATCCGACTTTTGCGGTGCGGCTGCTGGTGCCTGTGAAGCAACATTCTGAGAAGCGACATTCTGGGGCGGCGCAATGGGAGCTTGCTGTACCTTGACATCCGGCGTCGGAGAATCATCCTCAGCCATGCTCTTTTTGAAAGACTTTATCCCCTTGGCAAAATCCCCCATGAGGCTACTGATTTTGCCACCGCCGCCGAAAAGAACCAGAACGACGATCGCCAGAATAATCCAGTGATAAATACTTAAACCGCCCATAAGACAGACACTCCCAAAACAAGACAGTTTTTATGTGGCCACTCCCGACCCCAAAAGCAACATACAATAGTGTTATCATCCTACCCATCTATCGGCCATCCTGTCGCCAAACCTATCCTCGCGGCAGGATGAAACCATAAGTCGGATAAATTCTTTGCCCCCACTTATTGGAAGGAGACCACCATACCCGCACTGAAGTCCAGTTATGTCGGGCAGAAACGTCAATAACTGGGACGTCCATCTCGACATGTCCCGGCACCCAGTTTGCATGTTCGACCGTAATGCGGCGTGATGACCTCACTTGCCTGACAATGGAGACATGACCTGACGGCATATGACGCGTGGCCCGGAACACCAGTATGGCACCAGCCCTCGGATGGTAGCTGCGCCTGTACTTCCCCCGTGCCTGCCGCCACCAGTCTCCTGCATCGCCCTTCAGATCCACCCCAGTTTGCGAACGAGCATAAGGAGCGCACTGCTGGGAACTCTCATAAGCCGAAATGCCCGAAGGGTAATGAACAGGGTGACGGCGCGTGCCGCCGCCGGCACATCCTGCCAGAAGCAACAAACACAGACACCCGAACCACGACACCCTCTCCATGATCATCCCCAAGCCACGCTAAACTCGTATCCCCGTCATTCCGTCATAATGACCGAAAATGCCAGATCATCTCCTCAGCCTCATCTTTCTCCATAGTCAACGCCCTCCGGGCCAGATCGCGGGAAAAACCATTACGCGCGAAAACGGCCATGATTTTCTCGGGTTCCTTTGCCTCCCTGTCCGGTCGGGTAAAAGGCCCCACAGCCCTCTTGCGCGCCAGAATAAGGGCCGCCACCAACTCGGCATCCGCTCCGCTTTCTTCCGTCAGATGCTCCAGCGTCTCTGTAACCGCACCTTCCACAAGATCACTCTCGACCCCTTTCGTCAATAAATGAGCCTGCACAGCCCTGCGTGAGCGCCCGCTACGCAGCAAGGAACGTGTACGGGAACGGGCAAAATTCTCGTCATCAATAGCCCTAAGCCCTGTCATGGCATCGAGAATTTTTTCAATCTCATCCTGCAGGGCGGCTTCACGAGACGCAATCTCTTCACTCTCGCCCCCGGCTTTCTCTGCCTTCATGCCCCAACGCCTGACGCGACGGAGCAGGATTTGCCGCAACCCCTGACGGGTCGTGGCAAAACGGGCCAGATGGGCCAATGCTGCCTCATGAAGTACCTGTGCTGTTGGCGCTTCCAGCGCTAAAGAAAAATCCTGCATGATTCCGACTCTCTCTCCTGCCGGCGGCCTTTCCAAAATCCTGTGCTCTGATCATGAACCCACATGATAATACCGACCAGAAAGACCTTGTTCAAATCATGGTGCCCATAAGCTGTCAGCCTTGGCTACACAGCATGTTTACAAGGGCTTCATGTTTCCAGGCACTTCCCAATATTCGCCCGCTCGTATTATAATAGCGCTAATGTATCTTGGGTTTTTTCTTGCAAAAATCCTTTCTTCCCCGGAATGAAGGGGGTGAATCGCATTTTGGGAAAACCGTGTACAGACACTCTGACGGTCGCCCATAGCGACATCCACCTTTTACACTATGGCAGGTTCTCTTCCTTATGGTCTCCTCAATCATGCCGAATTACAAACGTTTTGACCTTGCCTTTACACAGGGCGAGGGCGCATGGCTGTTCGGGACAGACGGACGACGATACCTTGATTTTGGAGCCGGAATTGCCGTCTCCTCTCTGGGACATGACCATCCGAAACTTGTCAAGGCCATTACCGATCAGGCCGGCAAGGTGATGCATGTCTCCAATCTCTACCGCATTCCGCAAGCCGAGGCGCTGGCTGACCTGCTCGTCGAAAACAGCTTTGCCGATTCCGTCCTGTTCTGCAATTCAGGAGCCGAGGCCAACGAGGCACTCGTCAAGCTTATCCGTCGTGCGCAGTTCAAAAACGGACACCCGGAAAGAACGCGCATCATATGCTTTAACGGCGCCTTCCACGGGCGTACGCTGGCAATGATCTCCGCAACCGGAAATCCTGCCTATCTGGAAGGTTTTGGCCCTCGGGTTGAAGGGTTTGACCATGTCGCTTTTAATGACCTGGAAGCGGTCAAGGCAGCCATCACTCCAGAAACGGCCGGCATCCTGATAGAACCCATTCAGGGAGAAAGCGGGATTCAGTCAGCTACACCTGAATTCCTTCAGGGGCTGCGCGCCCTGTGCAACCAGCATGATCTCTATCTGGGCATTGACGAGGTCCAGACCGGCATGGGGCGCACTGGCACACTTTTTGCCTATGAAGCCGCCGGAATCGAACCCGATGTCGTTTCTGTTGCCAAGGGAATCGGCGGAGGTTTCCCTCTTGGAGCCGTACTGGCCCGTGAGAAGCTCGCCAGACACCTCACGCCAGGAACGCATGGTTCAACCTATGGCGGCAACCCCCTTGCCTGCGCCGCAGGGCTTGCCGTCGTGCAAGAAATCCTGAAACCTGGGTTTCTTGAGCATGTGCGTAAAACCGGCCAGAGCTTTGGTCAGATGCTTGAAAAACTCGTAGAGGATTATCCTGATGTCTTCTCTGAAGTGCGTGGACGAGGACTGATGCGCGGTCTGCAATGTAAAATCCCCATTAGCGAGGTTCTGCCCGCCGTAATGAGAGAGGGCCTGCTGGCTGTCGGCGCAGGGGGGAATGTCCTGCGTCTTGTACCCCCTCTCATCGTCTCCAGGGCAGAATGCCAGGAGGCCGTCAACCGTATTGGAGCCGCCTGCGAAAAACTCACGCAGCCTCTTTCACAAAATCAGGAAGACCGCGTATGAGCCGCTCTCAGACCACACAAAAAGCCGCCATCAGGCATTTTCTTGATCTGAAGGAATGCAGCTCTGCTGACCTGCGGACCATCCTTGACCTAGGCGCACGCGTCAAGGCTATGCAAGAGGGTCGCCGCCATCCCCTCCATCCAGAACAACCTCTGGCTGGACGTACATTAGGGCTGATCATGGCCCAGCCTTCAACGCGCACACGCGTTTCGTTCGAAGTGGGCATGACCCAGCTTGGGGGAGCCGTCACGGTGCTTTCCCCTTCCGACATGCAACTGGGGCGTGGTGAAACCATTGCCGATACAGCACGCGTACTCTCTCGTTTTCTCGACATTATTGTCTTACGCACGGGGCATGATGCCAATCTACGCGAACTGGCCACATGGAGTTCTGTCCCTGTGATTAACGGGCTGACGCCCGTTTCGCACCCCATACAGATTCTGGCTGACGTCCTGACTTTCGAGGAGCATCGTGGCCCCATCACCGGGCGTACACTGGCCTGGGTTGGCGACGGCAATAATGTCGCCACTTCGTTGATCGAAGCTGCGGCCCTGCTCGGCTTCTCGCTCCGACTGGCAACACCTGAAGGATTTGAGCCTTCACATCATGCCGTAAAATGGGCCCGCGAGCATGGTGCCACTATCATAACCACGCAGGATCCTCTGGAGGCCGTCAAGGGAGCCGATGCTGTCATTACCGATACGTGGGTCAGTATGGGAGATACGGACGCAGACCGCCGTCACAGGCTTTTCAGGCCTTATCAGGTCAATGACGCGTTAATGGAGCATGCCTCCAAAGATGCTCTTTTCATGCACTGCCTGCCTGCCCATATTGGCGAAGAGGTCAGCAAGGACGTTTTTGAAGGCCCTCATTCTGTTGTGTTTGACGAAGCTGAAAACCGCCTGCACAGCCAGAAGGGACTGCTCCTATGGTGTCTGGGCAAGGACTAAGACACTTGCAGAAAGCGTGCAGACTTCTTACCTGAATAAGAGATAATTACTATTTAAAGGTCGGATTACATGACGGCAAATGATATGGAAGCACGCCCTGAAACGTTACGCCCAGAGGGAGTGCCCAACCTTTCTGTGCCGCATGCCGTTCTTCCCTTCTATCTGGCTCATGCGCCCGTCAGAGGGCGGCTGGTCCGTCTGGGGCCTCTGGCCCATGCGCTCCTGTCACGCCATAATTATCCAGACGAAGTCCTGAAACTGGGTGGTCAAGCGCTCGCGCTCGTCGCTTGCATGGCGACAGCCCTGAAATTCGAAGGCTCTTTCTCTCTTCAGATAAAAGGAGATGGGCCTGTTTCCCTGCTCCTTGCCGATTGCACAGATAAGGGTGCCCTGCGTTTTACAGCCCAGTTAAATGAAGAGGCCCCCTCGCGTCTCCCAGCTGAACCTTCGGCCCTTCTGGGAAAGGGATATCTGGCCTTTACGGTCGATCAGGGCGCGGACACGGAACGCCATCAGGGAATCGTTGCCCTTGAGGGGGATTCTCTTTCAGGGATGGCCGAACATTATTTTTCAACCAGTGAGCAATATCCATGCTTCATCCGTCTCTTTTCTGAACGGCTGAACGGAGAGTGGCAAGCTGCTGCATTAGTCCTTGAGCGTATCGCCGGCGAAGGTGGTCAGGCACAGGAACTCACAGATAATGATGAATTTGACGACGCCTGGGAGACAGCCTGTACTTTTGCAGCCTCTCTGAAACAGTCAGAAATTTTTGATCACGCTTTGGGTAGCTCTGCGCTTGTCAGGCGACTTTTTGGCACACTTGATGTTGTGGAAGGAACATTCAGGCCCCTGAGCTTCGGCTGCCGTTGCAACCGCGAGCGCCTGGCGACTCTTCTTGAAACCTTCGGCGACGATGATCTTGACCATATGGCTGAAGACGGGATCATCCAGATGGATTGTAATTTCTGCAACACGCACTTCACCTTCCCACGCGATACTCTTTCCCATACTGGTCATAAGGCCAGTATGTCCATTTCCTGATGACGGGAGGAAAGTGACTGTGCCTTCGGTTGATCTCTCTTCAATCATCGTCGATGACAGGCCTGTAACAAAACTCTATCCTGGCTGGAAAGCCATGAAGCGTCTCAAGGTCACGCCGGATGTGGACATTGTCCACCTCAAGGAACTGGAAACCGGGAAAGAAGCTGTATGGTGGCTTGATAAGGAGGGAAAGCACCTGGCGAGCCACGCCATTGTGCTGCCCAAAGACTATCAGGAAAAACTTATCTCCTATGTAGAACCTGTTCTGGCACCATTGCAGCTGAACATGCAGCTGCCAAGACCTGAGGGGCTTTCCGAAGAGGCGGAAGAGATCAGAAAATATCTCACCAGCCTTCCTTACCCCGTACTCTTTGAAATCATAATGCTCTGGTGCAGTATTAAAATTGCCAAGACCATGACCTTTACACCAGAACAAGTCACAGGAATCAGCGTCCGCCTGGATGGTGACACTGTTGTGACGTTCCCTCCGGATTCCATCAGTCAACTCGTGGCAACGCCTTTCATGACTGACAAAGCCATTCCGGTTTCGTCTCCCTTTTCGGGAGCTCTCCTAGAGGAACAGCTTAAGTTTGAGTCCCCTGGAGGGCCTTTTGCGCGCTTCTTTGACCCCAAAGCACGTGTCGTCTTCTATCTTTTCTGGAACAGACAACCAGACAGGACAGATGTCATTTTCTATTATCCCCGGGGTTGCCTGCTCATAGGGCACGGCCCCGTGGCGGAGCTCTTCCCCCTTTGGGTCATGTTCTTTTTTCTGCTTTATAATGATAGACTCGTCGCCTTACAGCACAGACCCGCCCCTTTGCCGGAGACATTACCAGAGCCCAAACCTGTTGCCGAACTGACTCCTGCGCCGAACCCCGTATCCGATTTCTACCCAGAAACCGGAGAACTTACGCCAAGCTTCGCTTCTGACCCCGAAGCCAATATTACGCTGGAGGATCTCAGTAACGGACTGGTTTCTGATATCTGGGAAATAACGGAATCCAAGGAGCTGCCGCCCATGGAGTTTCCCTTCACCGCCGATATACCCCTTCCTTTTGTCCCTTTCCCCGATGACAAGAAATAACGCATCGTCACATAAACCAAAATAACTTGTCACTTGGGCAGGAAACCGGTCATGATAACCTTTTTAACGAAGATATTGCCATGATATTCCCAGAAGAAACATCTTCCATTCCCTCCCGTAAAAGTCCTTTCCTGAAAGCTGCTTCATGTATCGGGCTGTTATCATTTCTGGTCGGATGCGCAGACCATCCACCCGAGACATTTCCAAAGCCTGACTACAGCTATCTACCAAAAATGAATCTGAACATTGCCAGACTTGATGTTTCTGACGATGCCGTCCCAAAGAAAAACAGTCTCGCCGCCAAAAGCCCCATACCGCCGGATGAGACACTAAGGTTGATGGCCCATCAGCGCCTTAACCCAACCGGCACTAGTGGAGCGGGCCTGTTCACCATTACGGAAGCACGCATATCTGGCACTTCAGATGATATTCTGATCGGGGATATGACCGTACGTCTCACACTTGATGACGACACACATGGGCGTCATGCTGAAATCATCGCGCAAGTAACGCACCAGGATAATTTATCCGGCAAGAACTCGAAACAGCATGAGCTTTATGAGCTTACCCGACGTCTCATGGACGATATGAATGTGGAGCTTGAATACCAAATCCGCAAAAATATGGGTAGTTGGCTGACAGACGCCACTGGCACGCCCCTGAATGCTGCCATAAAAAGTCAGAGTCTTGATAATATTACGGCAGGAAGTAATAATCCCGGCCTCGCTAACGAACCAGGCCGGAATCCCCTCCAGTCCCCAGGGGAAATGACCGCGCCTTCAGCGAATCCCATGACGCCGGCCATGAACAAGAGATCTGAATATTCCCCCGACGCGTCATCTACTACACCTGAGACTCCTGAAACACTGCTTCACTCTCCTCCACCCGGTGAGCTCAGCCTCCCATAAACTAAAAGCATCACTCATGAGCCTTTCCTTAGAAGAAAGGCTCATATGAGTCGGCACTCTGTTTTCTACAGCAGCACAATCTCCCGCCCCGCACCATAAATATGGTAGAGCGAACTGGCCGGCATATAATCGACTTTGGGTTTCTGATCCGCCTCTCGCTGGTCAACCCAGCCGCCCTGAAGCGGCAGGGGCATATAATGGTCCAGAAAATGATGGTTCAAAGACCAGAATATATGCTTCTGCTCTTCATCCATTGAACCAAGAAACTGGCTCTGACGCCTGATCAGCTCGGTCTGGGGCCAGATGCGGGTGGAATATTCCAACACTGTACCGTCTTCCGTAATCGCATCAAAGACAAAACCCGTCTCCGAGTCACATCCCTTTCTCCGGCCAACCTGAAAAAGACGAGTTTTTACCTGCTCAATGACTTCAGGACTCACAACCGAAAGCCCTGTCAGGCGTCTATATTCTCCAAGAAGCCATGACCATTCAAACAGGTGCCCTGGTTCCACACGATTTTGCCCCCATTCCTTCTGGGGATGCCACTCTTTATCCATAAATTCGTACAGGACACCTGAACGTGGATCAATGAAATGGCGCAGAGCCAATGCCACAATCCCAGAGGCCTGAACGAGATAAAACTCATCCTGCATCGCTTCAGCAAGCACGAGAAAGGCTTCCAGAAGATGCATATGCGGATTTTGGGACCTCTGATCATCCCGGGCAGGCACCATCGTGATAAATCCCCCACCAGGAAGACTAAAAATGCTCCTGATAATCTCCGCAGTCTCCCGCGCCAGCCGACGATAATGCGCCTCCTGCGTCAGGCGGTACGCCCAGCCATAAGCAAAGAGAATAAAGGCATGCGCATAAAGATCACGCACTCCACTCGCCACGCTATTATCGGAGGCCAGAGAGAAAACCCAGCCCGGTGCGCCATCGCCCTGGTAATAGAAGCGTTCCAGAACAGAAAGCGTCTTTAAGGCCTGTTCTGCCCCATCATTGTAAAACCCATCAATATGCGCGCGGCAATACGTCGCAATCTGGCGCGCCTGCACCATAAGACGTAACTGAGGCAGAGCGATGGCCTGCCCTTCCCAGCTTAATCTTTCATGATAAAGCTGACGCTTGTGATCAAAACCCTGTTGACGCCAAAATGGCAGGGAATGCTCCACAAGATGGCTATGCCATTTGTAAGCGATATTCTCCTGCGTAAAAAAGGAAGAAGGCTTTCTGTCCATAATCTCAGATCTACGCCTCTGTTATGTCCCGATGCCGTTTCTTCGGACCAAGAATTTTTTGCGCCAGAGCCGTCGTTGAGCGCCCGGCAACCAGATCAACCAGCACCACCCTGCCACCACAGGATTTGACAAAATCACCGCCTATAACCTGATCTTCCTTATAGTCAGAACCTTTGACAAGAACATCAGGCCTTACGGCCATAATCGTCTCAAGTGGTGTATCTTCCTCAAAAATCACTACAAGATCGACCCCTTTCAACGCCCCTATAACAATTGCCCTGGCTTTCTGGTCCTGAAAGGGTCGTTCACTTCCCTTCAGGCGTCTCACTGATTCGTCACTGTTCAATGCAACAATCAGGCGATCTCCCAAGGCAGCGGCCTGCTGAATGAGCGAAATATGTCCGGGATGCAAAAGATCAAAACAACCATTGGTAAAAACAACCCTCTCCCCCATGCTCCGCCACTCCGCCGCAATTTCGCAAGCGGCAGCCAATGAGACAGGAAGTCCCTCGCCTCGTTGCTCCTGATGCAGGACAGCACTCAGCTCAGCACGCGTAACGATCGCCGTACCGACTTTTCCTACCACAATGGAGGCTGCAACCGTCGCATACTGGATGGCTGTCTCAAGAGTCTGTCCTGCCGAAAGCATGGCAGCCACAGTGGCCACAACCGTATCACCGGCACCGGAAACATCATAAACTTCAGACCGTCTGACCGCTGCATGGAATACCGTACCATCACGCCGGACCAGTGTCATTCCTTCTTCGGAACGCGTGACCAGTACATCGCCGCCACATTGCCCTATGACCTTGCGGGCCGCCTGCTCCACCTCTTGATCGTTACCGAGAGGCATATTGGTCGCAATACGCATTTCCTGCCGATTGGGAGTAATCAGGGATGCCCCATGATATGCTGAAAAATCCTTGCGCTTGGGATCCACAATAACAGGGATGGAACGTTTATGGGCCTCAGCAAAAATAACCTGAAGCAGCTCATCGGACAAAACGCCCTTGGCATAGTCAGAACAGACAAGAACTCTCGCCCCCTCAAGCGCCCTGACTATGGACGCAACCAGCTTCTGCGTTGTTTCCTCTGAAAAAGGCCTCACATGCTCTTCATCAATACGCACAATCTGCTGCTGACCGCTCATCACACGGGTTTTGGTAATAGTCGTCCAGTCGGGATCACTCACAAGGCCGGAAAGATCAATCCGAGGGTTTTCCAACAAGCTCCGGCGTAATAGCTCAGCTGGACTGTCTGTCCCCACCAACCCGACAAGGGCAACCTCGCAGCCGAGAGACGCGGCATTAAGGGCAACATTGGCCGCTCCGCCTGGTGTGGAACGACGACTGGAATGAAGCAGGACCGGCACCGGCGCCTCGGGCGAGATACGTTCCACACGCCCAGTGACATAACAATCAAGAAGGAGGTCGCCAATAACGACGATACGTCCGAAATCAAGCGCTTCGATCATGTTCTACGCCCCCTTCTCATGCCGCTTTTTCACAAGCTGGCGCACAAACAGGTCCAGATTATCTGAATGAAACATATAACCTTCAATGGAGGCAGCCTGCGCTGCTTCCATATCCGTTTCCCTATCGCCTATCAGAAAAGAACAAGCCGGATCAATACCGTAAGCCTCTATGGCCTTGAGTATCATGCCAGGCCGGGGTTTACGGTCGGGATGATCACACCGATAGCGTTCAATAACAGCCTGCGGATGATAAGGGCAATAATAGAAACCATCAACCGCCCCGCCTTTTTCGGCCAGACGCGCCTGAAGCAGGGCGTTAAAATCCCTGACCTGCCCTTCAGAAAATAATCCGCGCGCAACACCGGACTGATTGGAAACAACAATAAGAAGATAACCGCATGATTTCAGAAAAGCCAGAGCTTCTGCCGCTCCTCCCATCATAATCAGATCTTCAGGACGATGAGGGTAATGTGTATCGACATTCAGGACACCATCACGATCCAGAAAAACTGCCGGCTTCCCCCGGGAGAACGGCATGGCTCTTATCTCCAGAGAAAATCAGGACCCTTCGAGCAGGCTCTGATAATTAAAGGAAAAACTTTTCAGTCTCTTAAACCACAGGGCTGGGTCACTCCCCTCTTCCAGCACAACACTGTCAACGCCACATCGTTTCAGAAAATCCGCCTGATCAGGAAGAATATGCCCCTCAACGCGAATTTCTCCTTCAAAATGCAGATATTCCCTCAAGGTCCGCGCCTGCGTGAAAGCACGCCCATCCCTGAACGTCGGGAACTGAAGAAGGACCAATTGCAGTGACGCCATAAAAGGGCGAAGTTCCTCTGCTTCTTCCTCTGGCTTGAGCAGAACGGCCTGTCCCTTGCTCCCTGCCTTGAGATCAGCCAGAGAAACCATCGTCTCGAAATAGTGGGCCTTGCGTGATCCCAGATCAAGCAGTTGCATAAGCGACCTCCTTAAAAGGCTCACGCCCTATACGCTGCAACGTCTCAAGGAAAGTCTCGCCATCCTGACGTTTTGAGAGATAACATTCTATAATGCGCGCAACAGCATCGACCGTTTCATCCTCAGCCAGAGCTGGTCCCAGGATTGTGCCAATCCGCGCATTTTCCCCAAATTTTCCTCCCAGAAGAATCTGGAAGAATTCATCACCATGTTTATCGACCCCCAAAAGACCAATATTACCAGCATGATGATGGCCACAGGCATTAATACAGCCGGAAATATTGATATTCAGGGCGCCGATTTCTGCCTGGAGAGCCGTATCGCCAAAACGCGCCCCGATCTTGCGGGCAATCGGAAGAGAACGGGCATTGGCCAATGAGCAGTAATCCAGCCCCGGACAGCAGACCATATCGCCCACAAGTCCCAGATTGGGTGTTGCCAGACCGAGCGCCTTCAATCCTTCCCAGACCGTAAAAAGTTCATCCTTGCGAACATGACCCAATACCACGTTCTGAAGATGGGTGATGCGTATCTCGCCAAAGGAATGACGCTCTGCCAACGCGGCAAGACCGTGCATTTGTGCAGCCGTCACGTCACCGGGAATCTCACCAGGCGCCTTGAGAGAAACTGTTGCGATAATATAACCTTCCTGCCGGTGCTTATGGGTGTTTGTATCAACCCACTGGGCAAAAGCGGGATTCGTCGCTTTATGATCTTGCAGGACAGCGTCCCCATCCGGCACATCCACAAAATCGGGAGACGCGAAACGCGCTCTTATGGCGGCCACTTTCTCAGCGGAAAGACGATAGCGGCCCAGATCCATCTGGGAAAGCTCTTCCTCTACTTCCTTGCGATAAGCGTCAATTCCGATTGTCTGCACCAAAATCTTGATACGAGACTTGTAGAGACTGTCCCGCCGCCCATAGGCATTATAGACACGCAGAATGGCTTCCAGCGTCGCCAGAAGCTCCATTTCTGGCACAGAATCAAAAATTTCCTGCCCAACAACAGGGATACGACCAAGGCCGCCACCAACAAAAATGCGGAAGAGCGGCCCCTTTTCGCTCGGGCGTGCCAAAATTCCGATATCATGGAAGCGTGCAGCAACCCTGTCTTCTGGACTGCCCGAAATGGCAATCTTGAATTTCCGCGGCAGGAAAGAAAATTCGGGATGGAGCGTGGACCACTGACGAAGAATTTCGGCATGAACGCGCGGATCCATCAATTCATCATCAGCAGCGCCAGCATATTCATCAGACGTGACATTACGAATACAATTTCCACTTGTCTGGATCGCGTGCATGTCTACCGAAGCAAGCTCGCGCAGAATGGTAGGAGCATCTTCCAGGGCAATCCAATTGAACTGGATATTCTGCCGCGTCGTGAAATGGCCGTAGCCGCGGTCAAAATTCTCCGAAATATCAGCCAGTTTATGAAGCTGGCGGCTATCAAGAATCCCATAAGGAATAGCCACGCGAAACATATAGGCATGAAGCTGAAGATAAATGCCATTCATCAGGCGTAATGGCTTGAATTCGTCTTCAGTCAGACTCCCTTCAAGGCGCCGTTTGACCTGCCCCTCAAACTCGACAATACGCTCTTCAAGAAAAGCGCGGTCTTTCTCTTCATAATTATAATGACCAACAGATACAGTCATGACTGGGTCCCTTGAGGTGCAGTAGAGGATACTGGCAGGCTTGACGCCGCCACATAAGCAAAATCGGGATTAACGGTCGGCCCAAACGCCCTTACATGTTCGCGCATGGTAACAGGCTGCGGCACAGAACCCGTCCTGACCAACACATCATAAATGCCGACGACACCTTCCTGCTGCGCCTGTTTCTCGGCTGTTTCAAGAGCGGACTCAGCCTCCTCGAATGTGAAAGGCGTCGCCTGTCTAATATCCTCACGCCATTTACCTGAATGATCGCGCCAGACGATACGCCCATCCAGCAGGCGGTTAGCGGTAATAAGAAGAGCCTCTCCCGGCCCCGGGCGTGACGATTTCATAACGCCTTCTCCTCTGATTCAAAGAGCCGGGTCGCAGTAGAGCATGTTTCACCACGATGCGCCACAACTTCCCCAATAATAACAAGAGCAGGACTACCAAAACCTGCATGCCTTACCTTGTCACTGATATCCTGTAACGTCCCAACCATAACACGCTCATCAGGGCTAGTCCCTTTTTCAATCACCGCCACAGGCCAGTCTGCTGGTAAGCCATGGGCCATAAACTGCCCGCATAATGTCGCCAGGGGTGCAAGTCCCATATAGACCACAACAGTCTGCCCCTTGCGTGCAAGACTGGGCCAGTGCAGGTCGAGACTGCCATCAGCACGGGCATGTCCCGTAACAAAAATGCAGCTCTGGGCACAATCACGATGCGTCAGCGGTATTCCGGCTGACGCACCACACCCATTTGCTGCAGTGATACCGGGGACGACACGCACAGAAATACCCTCTTTTAAAAGGGCTTCCATCTCCTCGCCGCCACGTCCGAAAATAAAGGGATCTCCCCCTTTCAGACGCAGGACACGCTCCCCCCGCTGCGCGCGGCGAACCATCTCCGCATGAATTTCAGCCTGCGGCACCGTATGATGAGAACGTTCCTTGCCGACATAAATACGCTCAGCATCGCGACGGACACGATCCAGAATCTCATCAGAAACCAGCTTGTCATATAGAACGCTATCGGCATTCTGCATCAGACGCAAAGCCGCTAATGTGAGCAGATCCACATTTCCGGGCCCCGATCCCACCAGCCAGACCTCGCCTCTTTTTGCACTGCCGCCGACAAGTGACTCCAGCGCTTCTTGTGCGCCATTTTCATCGCCGGCCAATGCGGCCTCAAAAGCGGCACTATCCATAAAATCTTCCCAAACGCGTCGTCTTTGCTCCATTTCAGGAAGCCTTGTCCTGATCCATTCACGACACGACGCCATAAAACGGGCAGCTCGTCCCAGCCCAGCTGGCAAATCCTGCTCTATTTTCTGCCTGAGACGACGCGCCAGGACAGGCGAGGCACCACCTGTCGTGATCGCGACCTGTACAGGATCGCGCTGCACCAGTGCGGGAGTAATAAAACTTGAAAGAGCAGGATTATCCACTACACAGACAGGCACGTGATACTGATGGGCCAGACGGGAAACCAGCGCATTAAGCACTTCATCATCCGTAGCGGCAAAAACCAGCCCCATTTGAGGCAGGATTTCTTCCAGCTCTCTTTCCGTTACCTCGGCCAGCCTGAGTCTGACATTCCCCTGTTCAGCTGCACAGCGAATTTCGGAATGTGCCTTACGGGCCCAGACATGAATAGTGCCACACCGCCCCTGTAAAAGGCGCAGCTTATGGGCAGCAATGCTTCCCCCGCCTATAATGAGGGCGGAAAGTGTATCCAGCCTGAAAGCGAGAGGCAGATAAGACGGGGCGTCAGTCATGGCAGAAGAACTTTGAACAATCCTGCGGAAAAATCAATCTTAATTTTTCGTTGTTTTTTGTAATCAACTTTTATATTTCGTTTAATTATGCGTAGAATTGTCTAGATCGAAAAACTCAAGGGAGCCTGGCTGGGGCGCGCCAAACCAGCCTTTTCAGCACGTAACAGGAAATCACCGAGAGTATACTCGCTCAATTTTTCCTCAATACTCGCATCAAGTTCTCGCCAATAAGGGGCAAGCACCTGCTGGATAAGCTGGTTGTCTGCCGAAACCATATGATCTTCCTGTGTCCCGACAACGCAGGCAATTTCTTTAAGAGTGATAATGCGTGCTGAACGAGCGAGTCTGTACCCTCCTTTAGGACCCCTGACGCTATCAAGAAGCTGTGCCCTGGAAAGTGCCTGTAAAATCGGCTCAATCCCCCGTCTCATAAGACCATTACGTTTGGCAATGTCGTTACCGCTCACCACACCGGAACGCCCTGCATAAAACGCGACATCCAACATGATGGCCAAGGCGGTCAGAATACGGTCTTTTTTTAGATACATGGGACTATTCTTCGGACTGTTATACCATTTCGTGGATTTATTTACCCGATTTTATAGCGTAAAATAAAGAGAGTAACGTTTCATCCCGTGCAATTCTTTGATTTTTTTGCTAAAGTTGCTGACATGACAAAAGAATTTCGTCCTTCATGCCCCGCAAATCCCTATATGCCACCTCGTGGTCGTATTTATGGCTCCGTGCTTGAGACAGTAGGAGGCACGCCGCTCGTAGCGCTCCAGAAACTGAGTCACGATGAAGGGCTTGCCTCCCCTATTCTTCTGAAGCTGGAGTTTTTTAACCCTCTCGGCTCCGTCAAGGATCGGATTGGGTTGGCCATGATTCGTCGCGCCGAAATAGAAGGACTTATTTCACCTCATCATTCCATTCTGGTTGAACCAACCTCTGGAAATACGGGAATTGCGCTGGCTTTTGCCGCTGTAGCTCTGGGATATAAACTGATTGTGACGATGCCAGAATCAGCCTCTGTGGAACGACGTAAAATGTTAGCCCTGCTTGGAGCTGAGCTGGAGCTTACCCCTGCATCATTAGGAATGACAGGAGCTATCCAGCGCGCGGAAGAAATTGTCAGAAACTCTCAAAATGCGTGGATGCCGAGTCAGTTCGAGAACCGGGCTAACCCCGAAATTCATGCAGCGACTACCGCTGAAGAAATATGGGTTGATACACAGGGGACAGTCGATGTTGTCATTGCAGGACTGGGAACAGGTGGGACGGCAACCGGTATCGCACAGGGCCTCAAAGCTCATAAGACAGATATTCAGGTCATTGGGATTGAGCCACAGGAAAGTGCTGTCATTAATGGCGACGATCCCGGACCTCACGGCATTCAGGGCATAGGGCCTGGTTTCAAACCAGAGACACTGAATCTCTCCTTGCTTGAAAAGGTTGTTACAGTATCAGAACAGGAAGCCATTGAAGCCGCACGTCTTTGTGCCCGTACTGAAGGCATTCCCGTCGGCATTTCCTCAGGAGCTGCTCTCCACGCTGCCATTCAACTTGCCCGGACAGAGAGCTATAAAGGGAAGTGCATTGTCGCCATTGCTCCTTCTTTCGCAGAACGTTATCTCTCCACACCGCTTTTTGCCGGCCTCTGAGGCTTTATAATCTACTGCTTCTGATCGTAAATAGGCACAACAGGCGGCGGTTTCCCGTATCTTGTTAGACAGAAGATACAGAAGAGAGTGCCCTCTTCTGTATAAAAAGCTGATTTATGCCAAGTTTCCACCACGAGAGAGATCTGAAACGCTTTAAATTAACGAAAATAATCGTCATAAAGAGAAACTTTTCCGTCTTTAACATAACAAGCAGAAATCACTTACCATTTTCCAAGAATTGATCTCAGCTGAGCAATACGCTGTTCCGTAATTTCCTGCTCTATGGCCGCGTGGCTTTCAGGAGCTACTATATCCACAAAATCAAGCCAGTCGCGGCGGTAAGCGAGCCACCTTATCTGAGTATGTTTAACGGACTTATCTGATACATCACCCGCGTTACTTGCATAATCACTCGAATCATCCGGATTAGAACGAAAATGAGGACTCGATATAATCCTGCGATAAAGACGATGAAGAACCGCTTCTGTTTTTGCGACTTCGGCCATTGTAACCGGAGGAAGTTTCTTCTCTTTAAGCTCAATCACCATAGCGGCAAAATCACCGCGACTTTTTATAACATCTTTTACTTGTTCAATCTTTCCATATTGCCGCTCATTTATTTCGTACTCGGCGCGAGATCTAAAATAGGGAACAGAATTCTGCCTTAAATTCTGAAAGGACGCATAAGCACGAGAAGCGAGACTCTTTGCATACTGATCAAGCATCTGCTCATGAGCATACATAGTCCTTGAAGTGGGGATTAGAGCGCAAGAAGCTTTTACGTCATTATTTCGCTTATAGTCACAGATATCAATCGTCTGTGAAGTCGCAGGAGCATTTTTCATAGCATCCAAGCGACGAAAAAGTTCTATAGAATCGGCAGAATTATCTAATAACTCGCGCACCTTACAAGCATATCCGAAAGCAACGAGCCAATCTCTGGTCACGCCTTGTCCATTGGCATAAAGCATCATCAAAATCGTGGAACTATGCAAAGGCGTATCAGACATAGGGTAATCTGGCTCATGTAACGCACAGAAACGCGCCTTGGTATAATCTGGGCCAGTGCCATAATAATCATAGTAAAATGCGTCTGAATTGCACTTATAGAGATTAATCATATCAGATCTAAACGGCATATCTGCCGAAGGGACTCCCTCCATCCCTGGAACATTGCAAAGAGCGCTTATAGCCTTCTCTTTCTTTGTATTGCCCGGAATGTTCAGAGTTTTCTCAAAATCACTCAGCCTCTGATTGAAGCATAAACGTACACTATTTTCGCTATCCATGTCGCACTCGGCCTTTGCCATGGCTATAGGAAAAAAGCACATAATAAGCAGGACAATTACACGGCTTAGCATAGGCGTCCTGTGTTATAAGGCATGGTGGGGAGGGTTTTTATTGGAGGGATCGCGTCTGGCTTAAGCAGCCCCATGGGTATGGGTGAGTGGTCTTGATGTGTAATGTTGGATATGGAAGCGGGGGCAGGATTTGAACCTGCGGCCTTCAGGTTATGAGCCTGACGAGCTACCGGGCTGCTCCACCCCGCGTTAGTGGGTGGTAAAAAGGGGGTGAGCGAGGGGACCTGGCGGCGACCGACTTTTCCGCACCTTTTGGTGCAGTATCATAGGCGCTAAGGGTTTTTACGGCCGAGTTCGGGATGGGATCGGGTCTTGTCCCCTTGCCATAGCCACCAGGTCTTCCCGCTCACCCCGAGTGATCTGGGAGTGAGGGGGTCAGTGCGTTGAGAAGTGAAGGGGCAGAGTAGGAGATGACTGTGCATGTGTTTTATGTGTGAGAGATATGAGCGATTAGTATCAGTTAGCTGAGTGAGTTACCTCACTTACACACCTGACCTATTAACGTCCTGGTCTTGGACGGCTCTATGAGACCTGGTTTTGAGGCTGGTTTCCCGCTTAGATGCTTTCAGCGGTTATCCATTCCGAACTTAGCTACCCGGCTATGCCACTGGCGTGACAACCGGTGCACCAGAGGTTCGTTCATCCCGGTCCTCTCGCACTAGGGACAAATCCTCTCAAGTCTCTTACACCCACGGCAGATAGGGACCGAACTGTCTCACGACGTTCTAAACCCAGCTCACGTACCACTTTAATCGGCGAACAGCCGAACCCTTGGGACCTGCTCCAGCCCCAGGATGTGATGAGCCGACATCGAGGTGCCAAACCTCCCCGTCGATGTGGACTCTTGGGGGAGATCAGCCTGTTATCCCTAGAGTACCTTTTATCCGTTGAGCGATGGCCCGTCCACGTGGAACCACCGGATCACTATGGCCGACTTTCGTCTCTGCTCGAGCTGTCACTCTCGCAGTCAGGCGGGCTTATGCCATTGCACTCGACAGTCGGTTTCCGACCGACCTGAGCCCACCATCGCGCGCCTCCGTTATCCTTTAGGAGGCGACCGCCCCAGTCAAACTGCCTGCCATGCAGGGTCCCGGACCCAGCTAATGGGCCTCGGTTAGACATCAGAAAAAGTCAGGGTGGTATTTCAAGGACGGCTCCACACGGACTGGCGCCCATGCTTCGATGCCTCCCACCTATCCTACACAGAATTTTCCTGATGCCACTGCAAAGCTGCAGTAAAGGTTCATAGGGTCTTTCCGTCTGACCGCGGGTGCCCCCGCATCTTCACGGGGAATTCAATTTCGCTGAGCCGATACTGGAGACAGCGGGGAAGTCGTTACGCCATTCGTGCAGGTCGGAACTTACCCGACAAGGAATTTCGCTACCTTAGGACCGTTATAGTTACGGCCGCCGTTTACCGGGGCTTCAATTCAATGCTCTCACATCTCCTCTTAACCTTCCGGCACCGGGCAGGCGTCAGGCCCTATACGTCATCTTTCGATTTCGCAGAGCCCTGTGTTTTTACTAAACAGTCGCTACCCCTGGTCTGTGCCACCCATCAATGGTTGCCCAATGACAGGTCTCGTTTATCCCGAAGTTACACGAGCAATTTGCCTAGTTCCTTCAGTATCGTTCTCTCAAGCGCCTGGGTATACTCTACCAGTCCACCTGTGTCGGTTTCGGGTACGGTCTATGCGCCAGAGCTGTTTCCTGGAATGGTCCAAAAGCCAGGTCAATCCGTTAAGACCTGACAACATTTCTCATTCGTCACTTCTGGCAGGCCCAGGAATATTTACCTGGTTCCCATCGACTACGGCTTTCGCCCTCGCCTTAGGGGCCGGCTCACCCTGCGTGGATTAACCTTGCGCAGGAACCCTTGGACTTTCGGCGACAGTGTTTCTCGCACTGTTTGTCGCTACTTATGTCAGCATTCTCGCTTCTGATACCTCCAGAGAGGGTCACCCCGTCTCCTTCGCAGGCTTACAGAACGCTCCGCTACCGCGTATGATAAAATCATACACCCACAGCTTCGGCACGTGGCTTGAGCCCCGTTACATTTTCGGCGCAGGGTTTCTATTAGACCAGTGAGCTATTACGCTTTCTTTAAAGGATGGCTGCTTCTAAGCCAACCTCCTGGTTGTTTTGGAATCCCCACATCCTTTCCCACTTAGCCACGATTTAGGGGCCTTAGCTGGTGGTCTGGGCTGTTTCCCTCTCGACAATGGACCTTAGCACCCACTGTCTGTCTGCTGCGCTCTACTCCAACGGTATTCGGAGTTTGGTTAGGTTTGGTAAGGCTTTGGGCCCCCCTAGCCCATCCAGTGCTCTACCCCCGTGGGTAATACGCAACGTTCTACCTCAATAGATTTCGCGGAGAACCAGCTATCTCCGAGTTTGATTGGCCTTTCACCCCTAGCCACAGCTCATCCCCGACTTTTTCAACAGGCGTGGGTTCGGCCCTCCAGTGCGTGTTACCGCACCTTCAGCCTGGCCATGGCTAGATCACTCGGTTTCGGGTCTTCTACCAGTAACTAACGCGCCCTATTCAGACTCGCTTTCGCTGCGCCTACACCTATCGGCTTAAGCTCGCTACGGACAGAAACTCGCTGACCCATTATACAAAGGTACGCCGTCACCCCATTCGAGGCTCCGACTGCTTGTAGGCATTTGGTTTCAGGTCTCTTTCACTCCCCTTATCGGGGTGCTTTTCACCTTTCCCTCACGGTACTTGTTCACTATCGGTATTGGGGAGTATTTAGGCTTGGAGGGTGGTCCCCCCATGTTCAGACAGGGTTTCACGTGCCCCGCCCTACTCAAGTCCTTTAGCAGGATATTCAATTACGGGGCTATCACCCTCTATGGCCGGACTTTCCATTCCGTTCTTCTACTTCCCAATAAAGGCACTGGCCTCCTCCGCTTTCGCTCGCCACTACTCGCAGAATCTCTGTTGATGTCTTTTCCTCCAGGTACTGAGATGTTTCAGTTCCCCGGGTTCGCCTCGTAATCCTATGAATTCAGATTACGATCCTCTCGCGAGGGGGTTGCCCCATTCGGATATCCACGGATCAATGCCTGCTCACGGCTCCCCATGGCTTTTCGCAGTGTGCCACGTCCTTCGTCGCCTCCTGGTGCCAAGGCATCCACCAAATGCCCTTCTCTTTCTCACACCACATGCACAGTCATCTCCCACCCAACAGCAGAAAATAACTCGCATATAATGCGTCATCTTCTCTTTCTTCTCTTCTCACCATATGAGATTACCCTCACGAAACCCCTTCAGTCATAACAACAGACCATAACCCTCTCAGGCTACTTCCATCTCTATAACCTCCAGGTGGTCAGACTTTCGCAAGTCACCCACATGGTGCACTAACCTATTCACTCTCAAAAGACCAAACAACTCATCCCCATAACAACAAGGACAAGTATCTCTCTTCCCTCTTTCTCTATCATCTTCCAGTCCAGAACATAAAACACTCACCAGAACCTTCCTGGTGGAGGCAGACGGGTTCGAACCGACGACCCCCTGCTTGCAAAGCAGGTGCTCTCCCAGCTGAGCTATGCCCCCATTCTCTGGTGGGCCAGGGAGGACTTGAACCTCCGACCCCACGCTTATCAAGCGTGTGCTCTAACCAACTGAGCTACTAGCCCAGAAAATAATAAAGAAGGGATATGCTGACGGTGCTAAAGACCGTATCGCCTCTCATCTCAATGAGAGGTCTTTTAAAAAAGATCACCAATAAACCCACTCCCAATCCATAAGGACCAGAACCAAATCTATCAATCATCTTCCTTGAAAGGAGGTGATCCAGCCGCAGGTTCCCCTACGGCTACCTTGTTACGACTTCACCCCAGTCGCTGACCCGACCGTGGTCGGCTGCGTCCTTGCGGTTCGCTCACCGGCTTAAGGTCAAACCAACTCCCATGGTGTGACGGGCGGTGTGTACAAGGCCCGGGAACGTATTCACCGCGGCATGCTGATCCGCGATTACTAGCGATTCCACCTTCATGCACTCGAGTTGCAGAGTGCAATCCGAACTGAGACGGCTTTTCGAGATCAGCTCACAGTCACCTGCTCGCTCCCCTCTGTCACCGCCATTGTAGCACGTGTGTAGCCCAGGATATAAGGGCCATGAGGACTTGACGTCATCCCCACCTTCCTCCGGCTTGTCACCGGCAGTCTCTCTAGAGTGCCCACCCAAACGTGATGGCAACTAAAGACAAGGGTTGCGCTCGTTGCGGGACTTAACCCAACATCTCACGACACGAGCTGACGACAGCCATGCAGCACCTGTGTTAGGGGTCCGAAGAAATAGATATCTCTACCTACGTCCCCTACATTCAAACCCTGGTAAGGTTCTGCGCGTTGCTTCGAATTAAACCACATGCTCCACCGCTTGTGCGGGCCCCCGTCAATTCCTTTGAGTTTCAACCTTGCGGCCATGCTCCCCAGGCGGTGTGCTTAACGCGTTAGCTCCGACACTGAGTAATTATATTACCCAACATCCAGCACACATCGTTTACAGCGTGGACTACCAGGGTATCTAATCCTGTTCGCTCCCCACGCTTTCGCGCCTCAGCGTCAGTATCGAGCCAGGTTGCCGCCTTCGCAACCGGTGTTCTTCCCAATATCTACGAATTTCACCTCTACACTGGGAATTCCACAACCCTCTCTCGAACTCTAGTCAGTACGTATCAAATGCAGTTCCCAGGTTGAGCCCGGGGATTTCACATCTGACTGTACTAACCGCCTACACGCCCTTTACGCCCAGTCATTCCGAGCAACGCTTGCCCCCTTCGTATTACCGCGGCTGCTGGCACGAAGTTAGCCGGGGCTTCTTCTTCAGGTACCGTCATCATCTTCCCTGACGAAAGTGCTTTACAATCCGAAGACCTTCTTCACACACGCGGCATTGCTGGATCAGGGTTCCCCCCATTGTCCAATATTCCCCACTGCTGCCTCCCGTAGGAGTCTGGGCCGTGTCTCAGTCCCAGTGTGGCTGATCATCCTCTAAAACCAGCTATCGATCATCGCCTTGGTCAGCCTTTACCTAACCAACTAGCTAATCAAACGCAGGCTCCTCAACAGGCAACCAAAGTCTTTGGCCCTCAGGCTTCATGCGGTATTAGCACCAGTTTCCCAATGTTGTCCCCCACCTGTCGATAAATTCCTACGCGTTACTCACCCGTCCGCCACTAATCATCCGAAGATAATCCGTTCGACTTGCATGTGTTAAGCATGCCGCCAGCGTTCGCTCTGAGCCAGGATCAAACTCTCATGTTTAATCCTGCTCACAATAAAGCATGTAAATCTCTTACAAAAAGATATACCAGCTCCACTACAAGCATCAGCCTATAGCACCGCCAACATATCCCTTCCATTCCTATTCAATTCTCAATGACCAATCGCCTCAAAACATCCGCCCCGAAGCAGTGAGCCGCCTTATAAACACCACAAAAATAACCGTCAATAACTTTCTGTAAAAAAATTAAAAACCAGGAAAACACCCCACTAAATAACCACCAACCCTCAACGGCGAAACACGAATCGCCAGTCCTGTAGCGTCATCAGTCTCCACAACGAGACCGGAAACAGTGGCCTCACCCTGTGCCGGCTGTGGCCGCTCACTGGGAATCTTTTTCAAAAGGCGCCCAAGGCCTGCCTGAATGTCCATACCTATGATGGAATTATAGTCGCCGCACATTCCGGCATCGGTCTGATAGGCTGTACCATGAGGCAGAATCCTATGGTCTGATGTCGGGACATGAGTATGCGTGCCCACCACCAATGACACGTGACCATCAAAAAATTGACCCATACCCATTTTCTCGCTTGTGGCTTCGGCATGCACATCAAGGATAATAGCCTGAACGGTCACCCCCAGACGATAACGCTGCAACACTTCACTGACCGTTCTGAACGGATCATCAAGCGGGTCCATGAAAATACGGCCCATGACATTGATGACCAGCGCCTTATGACCATTCGGAAGGTGGACAAGACAACTCCCCTGCCCCGGCGTACCCGCAGGATAATTGATCGGGCGCACAATCCTGGGAAATTGCTCAATCTGACTGACCATATCGCGCCGGTCCCACGCATGGTTTCCCAATGTCAGAACGTCTATGCCGCCACCAAGAAGATCCCGTGCAATCTGCGGGGAAAGACCATAACCGTGAGACGCATTCTCGGCATTGGCAACAACAAGATCAAGCGCCAACTTCCTGCGCCATTCTGCCATACCCTCAAGAACAGCCTCACGACCGGAGCGGCCAACAATATCACCCAGAAATAACAGTCTCACTCTTCAACTTTCATGATGCCACAGGCGTTATAAACTCACGCTCGGTGATCAGGACCTCAAGCGCCTGATCGAACGAATCTGCCGGGATTTCTTTTTCTTCCTGACTGGACAGACCATATCCTATTGCCCTGACATGGGGAGAGGCTGCCAGAGTGCGGTCATAATAGCCACCACCATAGCCAAGACGCTTTCCTGTGCGGTCAAATGCCAGTAACGGCACGAAAATCATATCCGGACAACCAATGACCCCTTTAGGATAAGACGTTCCAAAACGCCCCTTGCACATTCTGACGGAAGGATACCACTGACGGAATATGAGAGCCTGCCCTTTCGGTGGTGTATAAGGCAGATAAACGCGGAATCCCGCTTTGTGAAGCAAGGAACAAAGAGGACGAAGATCAATCTCGCGTCCCATGGGCCAGACCAGCCCCACACTACCGGGTTGTATTTTCCACACAAGGCGAGAAATCTGGTCCCTGACAAGACGATTCTGCCGAGGAAGAGGAAACTTGCGCCCTGCCAATACTCTCTGGCGAAGCGCCTGTTTTACAAGGTCTGTCGAAAGTGTCATCTGTAATCAGACAAAGGCGGAGCCACCGAAGCCGTTGGTGTCTGTCTACCCTCCCAGACCTGCTTGGACAGGTGGGCACCAGGTAACGTAGCCAAGGCTACGACAGAGCCAGTTCCCTTAGGAGTGCTTATCGGCCCGGGGGTTGATCTTACCTGACAAACCCGGCAGCCCCTGCGAGAGGATATGGCATTGACAGTATGGAAATTCAAGCTGGAGTCGCCTCACTTTTGGCTATTTCCGCCTCTGCTTCTTTTCCCTCAGCGTTTTTTTCGCTCTCTTGCAGGGGTTCAATCTGCCCCAGAAGATGCTCCGCCAGATCTGCAATCTGCTGAAGCCTTTCTTCCTGACGGGCATGATCTTCAATAATCAGACGTGCCTCCTCTAACGACTTGCGCGATTCGTCCGTCAGCTGACCAGCTCGCAGATCATTAATCTCATCAGCCAAAAGCAGAGCCGTCAGAAACAGGGCATGCCCTTCATTGGTAGGGGCAAGACGGGCGCGTACCGTAGCAAGGCGTCGTTCCACTTCCTGAGTCAGATACTGGACGTGGCCTTCCTCGCCATCCTGACAGCCCACAATATAGGTCGCACCGGTAATATTTACTGTGACCTGCGCCATGATTCAGCCCTCCCTTCCGTCAAACGGAACAGGCTGCAAAAGAGCCTCGATTCTGGCTTCCAGCGCTTCAATCTGACCTGTAATCACAGCAAAAGAAGCTTCCTGCTTCTTCTGTTGCCGGACGAGCCGGGCCTCGCGCTGTTCCAGAATAAACGCCATCCGCACCAGAGCATTTTCCAATCTTTCAATGGGATCATTACCTTGGCTTTCTGACCCGGGCTGTTCTGTCATGTCCACCTTTTCCCCTTAATTCCCTTTTCCCCGACACTATCAGCGCTTCTTGTAGAGTGAAAAGAGTTTTCTTTTTCACTCTTCGGAGAAAGGACTGATTTTACACACCACCAAAGACAAAGCTTTCACTGGAAAGGCGTCAGAGACTCTGGCATCATGACAGGTGATGAAAGATTTTGACCTTTACCCTATCCTGACTGCCTCCACTGTATCCAACCATGGAGCCATATTTCCGCACCTGTCAGAAATTCTGGTGCACCCTCGCGTTTCAGCGCTGAGACTGGAAGAAGCCGCGCCCTTGCAGGACGGACAGTTCGAGGTCCTGACACGCCTGCTACACCAAAATAACGTGGCGCTTATCCTCTCGGCACCAGAAGCCTTCAACGCTGCCTCTCTCCCGCTGACAGAAAGCGACGGCGTACATTTTGCGGAACTGAAGACCCTGAAAGCGGGACTTCCCGCCCTCAAGCCTTTGAAATTACAAGCCGGATGTTTTTGTAAAACGCTTGATGACGCCATGTATGCCGGGGAAGCCGGGGCTGACTATATCTCCCTGCCGGCGCAGGCTCTGGAGGCTATCGGGAAATGGAGCGCCTTTGCCGAACTTCCCTGCGTGGCCGAACACCCTGCCAATGTGCAGGAAGCACGTGAAGCCGTCGAAAAAGGTGCAGACTTCATCTCATTCCCGCTCACAGGCAATGAGAGCGACCTGAACTGGCTTCGTGCCCTGACTGATAATGAATAGTTAAGAACTAAATCCCTCAATATTCCGTTGCAGAGCTGTCCGGCACGATCACAGTACTGACTGTATAGAGCATACCGTTAGCTTGCGGGTAAGGCTGCCCTGTCAATCGCGCTGTCGCTCCATGAGAAGTGATGACGATAACTTCGCCTGAGGGAAGGGGCCTCAAATAGACTTTCTTGCCCGTCAGGGTCGTAGCTTGGGCATTACCGTCATAAAGATGAGCCAGATGACGCAAACGAGGCAGATTGTAATTGCCGATCAGAATTGTATCGCCAATAAGATCTGAAAGTCTTTTCTGGTTGGCAGGTGCAAGAAGGCCCCCCTTCCAGTTATGACTATAGGATTCGAGCGGACCATTAGGCACGGCCAGCACGGTATAGGGACCGGCAGCTTGAAGCCACTGCACCCACCCGGCCTGCTGCACAGCGGCGTAATAATCAGCCAGTTCAATGGAAGAGCTGATGTTATCGTCGAGAGTATTATCCTCAAACGAGACAGTCGGCGTCATGTGATAGGCGAACTGGCTGCTGGGGGCCTGTTCCTTGCGCGGCTCGATATACTGGTCTGTAATGGACACGGCATCCGGCAGAAGTTCGGAATAGGTCGATTGCTGAACATGATAATGCCCTTGCCGGTCGGGAATATTACCCCCACAACCGGCCACAACGCCCGCAAGCCCTGCCAGACAGGCAAGATGGCTTCCCCATTTCCAGCGCGCTTGCTGGAATAATGTTTTATGACGCAGACTCAACAGCCATCTCCTCTCTTGCTCCAGGATATAACGTGGTCCTGCACCAGTTCAAACATTGTCTGACAAGACGTTGTGGAATAGCTGGGTGGTATTCCTCCCATGCCCCAGGGACCAGGACTTCCCCATCCACCATATCCATAACCGCCCCATCCCCACCCCCAGTCCGGTGAACCGGGGAAATACTGGGTATCTGTCACAAGATAGGCCATGAAATCATGATCCTGCGTGTGATAAGTCGTCGAGGGCACACCAAATGTCCGCACAACATCAAGAGACGAGCGACCAATCAGCGAATCGAGAAGCTTCTTCTGCTGAAGTGGCGAGGTTGCACAACCTGACAGCCCCATCAGCACAGTCCCCATTATGAGGGCTGTCACCGGGCGTTTCTGCGCAAATCGCTTCCCCTGTGATCTCGTCTCTGCCTTCATGAAGGGTGCCCTCTTTTTCATGATACTGGTCCCGTCATTATACATCAGCCCAACCAGAGTGTATCGTCAATATGAGGGGCACCTGTTGCCAGCATGACAAGCCGGTCAAAACCAAGCGCAATGCCCGACGCAGGCGGCATGAAGGCAATGGCGCGCAAAAAAGCTTCATCCAGCGGCCAGTCCTGATCTTTATAGAGAGACAGTCTTCGCGCCCGATCCTCAAGAAAACGTGCCCTCTGCTCAACCTCGTCAGTCAGTTCCTCAAACGCATTGGCAAGCTCCAGCCCAGCGATGTACAGCTCAAAACGCAGCGCGGCACGAGAATCCTGCGGGTCCTTTTTGGCCAGAGCCGCCTGGGGAGCGGGCCAGTGCGTCAGGAAAGTGGGACGTTCACGCCCAATATGAGGCTCTATTTTCTCCAGCATCAGACGGAAAAACAGATCTTCCCAGCCCTCCCCCTCACGCAGCGCCACGCCCGCCTGACAGGCCAAAGCAAACGCATCGCCAGATGTGCCAAGAAGATCAGCCCCGACATAACGGGAAAATGCCTCCTGTAAGGTGAGGCGCTCAAAGGGACGGCTCATATCCACTTTGTCTGACCCATAGGAAAGAGAGGACGGCAAAAGCGCCTTGAGAAGCGTTTCTGTCTCATCCATCAGGGAAGTCAGATCAGCCCCCGGACGGTACCATTCCAGCATGGTAAACTCTGGAGAATGGGTGGCGCTTTTCTCCCCGTTCCGCCAGACACGGGCGAACTGGTAAAGCGGGCATCGCAAGGCTGCGACAAGACGCTTCATGGCAAATTCAGGACTGGTATGCAGAAAGAGCTTCTCTGGAGGACGGCCATCTGGCGTTTCAAGCCATGTTGAAAAACAGTGAAGATGCACTTCCTCACCTGGTGTGGGCACGAGACAGGGCGTTTCAACCTCAAGATAATTGCGCTCCTCGAAGAAAGCCCTGATGGCGCGCATCATCTCCATGCGCTTTCTGAGAATGGGCGCTTTATCGGCAATCGCGCGTAATTCGTGAGAAAGAGCGTGCATAGATCCTGTACGTTATAATATTACTTCGGACATCAGCTTATAATATGTCTAATATGTCATGCACACATAAAAAAAGCCCCTGAAGGGCCATGCATGTTACTTCATAAAATGATCTGTAAAAACGTGACCAAATACCATCCAGGCCATGAAGGCGGGCACACCTGCCCTCATGGCCGATCATTCTCATGGCATCTTTTTAAAGGAGAGCGCCTGCCTTGTCTCTCGTGCCGCCTCTGTCCGGTTTAAGGTGGTAACCGGCCAACTCACCCACACACGGCACCACACTTATATGACCAACTACAGGGTCAACCAGACTGACGCAAAACCTGCGAAAGACTCTCATGAGATAAAATGCGAATAGGAAAAAAATTGCAAAAAGTGGAAGCAGAATGTCATGAAAATGATCTACTGCTTCTTCCAGCCCCTCGCGGCTGGATTTGGCGCACGCAAACGTGCTAACAGCATGGACAGCCATTGCCGAAATCCCTTTTCGGTTAGTGGTTAGGGTCATGGGGATGCGTCAACATCTCTATGGCCTGCCTCATTGATCGCGCTTCACAAGGCCGAAGTCAAGCGGATTTTGAAAATTCTCCCTTATCCCCTGCAAGGACATTTTATCCGCATAAAGTCATGCCTCACTCATTTTCATACACGACTCTTCGCACCCCGCAAGCACTGATCGACGCCGGATTGGCGACCGAAAAAGACCGACCCCTTCTTGAAGATATTGCCTGTCATTACGCCACAGCTATCCCCCCGGCCTTTCAATCCCTGATTGAAAACCCTTCGGACCCTATCGGGCTGCAAGTCGTGCCTCGTGGCGAAGAACTCACCGTCAAAGAATATGAACGCGACGACCCTATTGGCGATGAAGCCTATTCCCCCCTCCCTGGGCTGATCCATCGTTATGAAGACAGGGTTCTGCTCAAGCCCCTGCTGATCTGCCCGCTTTATTGCCGTTTCTGCTTCCGGCGCGAGCATGTCGGGCCTGATGGGGGACTGCTGGGCGAAGAGGCCCTTTTGCAGATTTTCCACTGGATTGAGGCACACCCCCAGATACAGGAAGTCATTCTTTCGGGCGGCGATCCCCTGATGCTCTCTCCCCGCCGGTTGCATTTTCTCATGGAGAATCTCACGCGCATTCCGCACGTGCAGACTATTCGCATCCATTCACGCGTGCCGGTTGCCGCGCCGGAACGCATCACCATCGCCCTGACAGAGGCACTCGAAACAGAAAAAGCGCTCTGGATCGTCATTCACACCAATCACGCGCGTGAACTGGGACCGGAGGCACGCGCTTCTATCCGCCGACTGGTCAAGGCCGGTATTCCGCTCCTCTCGCAATCCGTGCTGCTCAAAGGAGTCAATGACAGCACCGAGGCACTGGAAGCGCTCTTCCGCACGCTCATACAAAACCGCATCAAGCCTTATTACCTTCACCACCTTGACCCTGCGCCAGGAACGTCCCATTTTCATGTCCCTGTAGAAACAGGGCGTACTCTTCTGGCCGGATTGCGCGGGCGTGTCTCAGGGCTTGCGTGGCCGCACTATGTGGTGGATATCCCCGGCGGGAAGGGCAAGGTTCCATTGGGACCAGACTATCTTCTGCCCAAAGAGGACCCACAGATGCCCGAAGAAACCGTGCGCTCTCCAAAAGGAACGCTTCACCAGTTTCGCTAAAGAAGTTAAAGAAGGAAGCTCTGATGCCTTGCATAGGCCCCCTTGCTAACGCTAGAAACTGCCAGAGACGCAACATAGAAAATTATTATTGAGCAGCGGAGATCCCACTTCCCATGAAACAGCAAGCCAACCTCATCAGAGCTGGACAGGTTATTGAGCATAATGGCCGTCGCTGGACTGTTCTGAAACAGCAGATTCTGACCCCTGGCAAGGGCGGTGCCTTCATTCAGGTCGAAATGCGCGACCTGACCACAGGCAACAAGACCAATGAAAGATGGCGCACAGCCGATACGGTCGAACGTCTCGTCACAGAAGACAGGGACTACACCTATTCCTACATGGATGGCGAAAATATCGTCCTGATGGACCCTGAAACCTTCGAGCAGACCATGCTGCCGCAGGATATTCTGGGCGAGCAGCTCGCTTTCCTCCAGGACAACATGCCGCTGAGCGTCAAGCTCGTGGAAGGCGACCCGGTGGCCGTAACCCTGCCGCCACATGTCACGCTGGAAGTGGCCGAGGCTGACCCCGTGGTCAAGGGCCAGACCGCCAGCTCCTCCTACAAGCCTGCCGTTCTCTCCAATGGGGTCAAGACGCTTGTTCCGCCTTTCGTCGAGGCTGGAGAGCGTATTGTTGTCCGCACGGATGATGCCTCTTACGTTGAACGCGCCAAGGACTGAGTCATGCGTCTGTCTCCCCATATGGCCGTTATGCACAATGCTGTGCACAAGGCTGCACGCTCCCTTCTGCGCGATTTTGCCGAAGTGGAGCAGCTTCAGGTCAGCATTAAAGGGCCAGGGGATTTCGTCTCTCAGGCAGATACACGCGCCGAAGCCACCATTAAGGAAGAGCTGAGCCGCGCGCGGCCCGGCTATGCTTTCCTGATGGAAGAAAGTGGCGCCTCAGGCAGTGATAACTGGAGCTGGCGCTGGGTTGTTGACCCGCTTGATGGCACCACAAACTTCCTCCATGGCATGCCGCACTGGGCCATTTCCATAGGCCTGCAACGCCGCATGCCTGATGGCTCCATCGAGCTTGCCGCCGGCGTGGTTTATAATCCCGCCGCCAATGAGCTTTTCTGGGCTGAAAAAGGCGTGGGGGCCTTCCTCAATGAGCGCCGCCTGCGCGTTTCTGCCCGGCGCAAGCTCTCTGAAGCCGTGTTTGCCACGGGTATTCCCTTCGCCAGGGTTTCAGAAGAACACAGGCGCCCCTTTGGCTACACGCTCGGCGCCCTGATGCCCAAAGTAGCCGGTATCAGGCGTTTTGGAGCTGCCGCCCTGGATCTGGCCTGGGTCGCCGCCGGCCGTTTCGATGGCTATTGGGAGCTGGGTATCACGCCATGGGATTGCGCAGCCGGACTGCTTCTGGTGCGCGAAGCTGGAGGCTACGCCACTGACGCCGAGGGCAATGACCTCAGCGCACTGGAACAGGATGAAATCGTCATTGTCGCAGGCAATCCGCATTTCCACGGACCATTGAGAGAGTTGGTCCAAAATTCCATCATCAAGGCTTCAAACAACCCGTAAGCCCCCCTTTCACCAGAACGGGTTGCAGGAGAGAGCACCCCCAGTTAGGATAACTCATATCATGAAAACCAGACTGACCGCCTCTTTCCTGCTGGGTTCTGCCCTGTTGGGGAGTGTCCTTCCATCAGGGAAGGCTCTGGCCCAGATTTCAACCAATCTGGACGCCCTGCCTTCTACGCCCAAAGCGTCAAGCGAAGAGAAACAGGCCCCAACAACTTCCCACAAACATAGCACCTCCGCGCGCCACACAAACCATGCCACCGGGAAACCTGCGGAGAAAGCGGAACAACATTCCGCCGGTAAAGAGCCGGCCTCCCCGCCCGGCTATACGACGATTCCGGCTGTCCCGGCGGCTGCACCCCGCAATGTCGTCATTGCACCGCCCTTCGTACCGGTGCAGAAACACCCCCCCGTCCCGCCTGAAGACGTCAAGGCTGATCCGTCCTCCAAAAGCCGATTCATCACACTCGGGGAAACTGAAAAACGCATTCTTTTTGATGCGCAATCCGCCTTAATAAACCAGACCACCTTTGATGCCATCACCACGCTGGCCAAGACGCTGGCAGTCCAGCCGACCAAGCGCATCCGTCTGGAAAGCTACGCCACCGGCGTGGATGATGACGCCTCTCTCCCGCGCCGGGTTTCTCTTGAACGTGACCTGATCGTGCGTTCGCTTCTGATCCTCAATGGGGTCGCCACCACGCGGATCTACCCCATCGCGCATGGCAAGCCGGAACCCTCCGATACCAATCCACCGGATCGGGTTGATATTCATATTGAGGAAAATCCCGTCAAGGCCACACCCATGCAGGGCGTCATGGGCGTTCCCGAAACAGGAACAGAACATGTAACCGGGCATAACGCACCATGAGCCGCCCGACTACCTATCTGCTCAGGATGATCCTGTTTCTGATTATTATCGCTGCTGTCAGTGGCTGGCTCTGGCGCATGCTGGCTCATGCCTTTATGGCCAATCCAGCACTTGATGGCACAATCATCGCTATCCTGCTTGTGGGCATTATCTGGAATCTCCATCTCGTCATCAGGCTTTATCCCGAAATACGCTGGGCTGAAACCATGCGTCAGGCCCGTTCCGGTCTGACAGCCCCTCCCAGAACGCGCCTTCTTGGCCCCCTTTCAAGCTTCGTAACCCAGACGGAGGCGACCGAGAAAGCGCCCCTGCGCCTTTCTGCCCAGAGGACAGAAACAGTGCTGGACAGTCTGAATGCCCGTATGGACGAATCGCGCGATATCTCGCGCTATATGACGCAGCTCCTCATTTTTCTGGGGCTACTAGGCACCTTTTATGGCCTGCTTCTGACCATACGCTCCATTGCTGATGTGATTGGCGGTCTCCCTTCCGCCGATTCTGACATTGCCCAGATGTTCGATCACGTCAAAAACGGGTTGGTCCAACCCTTAAGCGGCATGGCCACAGCCTTTTCCGGCTCCATGTTCGGTCTCGCTGGCGCCTTGATCCTCGGTTTTCTTGATCTGACAGCCGGGCAGGCCCAAAACCGTTTTTTCAATGAGCTGGAAGACTGGCTGAACAGTCAGGCAAAAACCGAGCCGGCAAACATCTCTCTCACTCCCGCTTACGGGTCCGAAGCCTTTGCTGCAACTATGGAAAGCTGGCTCCCCCGCGTGCAGGACTTCATGAGTCTCACAACAGAGAACATCGCCCTCCTGCAACAAAATCAGGCCGTGCTGCGCTCCCTCGTGCGCGACAATCAGGAGAGTCAGCAACAGCTTATCGCCACGCTGCGCGATATTCTAAGCACTCTGGAGCAACAAGGACGCGAGCAGGCTTCAACGCAGCTCCTTCAGGATATAGGGCGTCAGATCCGCTCCCTCCATGATGATCTGCGTGCAAGACAAAAAATGGCCGATCAGAACAGTCTGAACAGGCCGTAGCGCGATGGCACGTCGCAGGCGCCCCACCCATAACGCCGTCAATGCATGGCCGGGTTATGTAGACGCACTCTCCACGCTCCTGATGGTGGTAACATTCGTTCTGCTGGTGTTCGTGGTCGGACAACAATTCCTCTCCGCTACCATTACGCAGAAAGAGCATACGCTCTCTTCCCTCAAGGGACAGGTTTCCCATCTGGCGGACGTACTTTCCCTCAGCCAGGAGGAAGTCAGGCGGCTTAAAAACGACAATCAGCTCAAGGAAAGCCAGCTTGGCTCCCTGAAAGCCGATCTTGATACAAAATCCCGCTCCCTTGAGGAAATTCAGGCGAAAAGCGCCGCCATTGAGAGTGCGCAATTCAGCACCATGACGGACCTTTCCCGGCAGGTCGCCGAGCTTTCCCGGCAGCTTGAGGCCATTGCCGCAGCGCTTGACAGCGAGAAAAAAGCCGGAGCGGATAAGGACAAGCAGATCACTGATCTCGGACAAAAGCTTAATATCGCTCTGGCAGACAAGGTGACGCAGTTACAGCGTTACCGTTCCGAATTTTTTGGCAGGCTACGTGAAATTCTCAAAAACAGGCATGGGATAGAAATTGTAGGCGATCGCTTCGTTTTCCCTTCCGAAATTCTCTTTCCCACAGGCAGCGCCGAGCTTACAACCGAAGGGAAAAAGGCCATCCGCACCCTGGCACAGACATTCCGCACTGTTGCAAAAACCATCCCGCCTGATCTGCCCTGGATTCTCCGTGTGGATGGCCATGCGGACCGTCTGCCCATTCACACAATCTATGCCAGCAACTGGGAACTCTCTTCTGCCCGTGCCATTACAGTGGTCAAAATGCTTATAGCCGAAGGCATTGACCCCCACCATCTCGCAGCAACAGGGTTTTCGGACTACCAGCCTCTGGCCAAAGGTTCCAGCGCCGAGGCATTGGCCCGAAACCGCCGCATTGAATTCCGCCTGACAGATCGGTAAAGAATAACCGTTCTTGCCGTAATGCAATGATCTGTGATGACAGACGCATCGGGAGCCCTTATAGACAAGACCATGACTGATACACCGCTCTCCCTTATCCGCAATTTCTCGATCATTGCCCATATTGACCATGGCAAGTCGACTCTGGCCGACCGGCTGATTGAAGCCTGCGGCGCCCTGACCGCCCGTGAGATGAAGGGGCAGGTTCTGGATTCCATGGAGCTGGAGCAGGAACGCGGCATTACCATCAAGGCGCAGACTGTCCGCCTGACCTACCCCGCCAAGAATGGCAAGACCTATATCCTCAACCTTATGGACACGCCGGGCCATGTGGATTTTGCCTATGAGGTCAGCCGCTCTCTGGCAGCCTGCGAGGGTTCGCTTCTGGTTGTTGATGCGTCTCAGGGAGTGGAAGCCCAGACACTGGCCAATGTCTATCAAGCCATTGACGCCAATCACGAAATCGTACCTGTGCTGAACAAGGTTGATCTCCCCGCCGCCGAGCCGGAACGCGTGCGCGAGCAAATTGAAGAAGTGGTCGGTATCCCTGCCGATGACGCTGTAGAGATCAGCGCCAAGACCGGCCTGAATATTGAGGGCGTGCTGGAAGCTCTCGTGCAGAAACTCCCTGCCCCCAAGGGAGATGCCAGCGCTCCGCTTCAGGCCCTGCTGGTCGATAGCTGGTATGATTCCTATCTCGGCGTCATTATTCTGATCCGCATCAAGGAAGGCCGTCTGAAGCGGGGCGACAAAATCCGCATGATGCAGACAGGGGCAACCTATCATGTCGATCAGGTCGGCGTATTCCTGCCCAAAATGCAGACTGTGGACTCTCTTGGCCCCGGTGAGATCGGCTATATTAACGCGGCCATCAAGACTGTGGCAGATTGCAATGTCGGCGACACCATCACGCTTGATAACCGTCCTGCAGAAAAGGCCCTGCCCGGCTTCAAGCCCTCCATTCCCGTTGTATGGTGCGGTCTCTTCCCCATTGATGCCGATGATTTTGAGAAACTGCGCGACAGTCTCGGCAAGCTGCGTCTCAATGATGCTTCCTTCCATTTTGAGGCCGAGACCTCTGCAGCCCTCGGGTTTGGCTTTCGCTGCGGATTTCTGGGACTGCTTCATCTTGAAATCATTCAGGAACGCCTCTCCCGTGAATTTGACCTGGATCTGATCGCCACCGCACCTTCGGTTGTCTATAAAATCGAGCGCACAAATGGCACTGTCGAAGAGCTGCATAATCCTGCTGATATGCCCGACCTTTCCCAGATCGCCAAAATTGAGGAGCCCTGGATCAAGGCTTCTATCCTCGTGCAGGATGAATATCTCGGCGCTGTCCTGAGCCTGTGCAGTGAGCGGCGCGGGATTCAGGAAGATCTGACCTATGTCGGCAACCGTGCCATGGCTGTCTACCGCCTCCCTCTAAACGAAGTGGTCTTTGATTTCTACGACAGGCTGAAATCCCTGACACGTGGTTATGCCTCCTTTGACTATCAGATGGATGGTTATGAAGAGAGCGATCTCGTGCGCATTTCCATCCTCGTCAATCATGAGCCGGTCGATGCTTTGTCCTTCGTGGCCCATCGCTCATCCGCTGAAATGCGGGGGCGGGCCATTTGCGCCAAGCTGAAAGACCTGATTCCCAAACAGCTCTTCAAAATCGCCATTCAGGCAGCCATTGGCTCCAAGGTCATTGCGCGTGAAACGATCGGTGCTCTCTCCAAGGATGTGACGGCCAAATGTTATGGCGGCGACATTTCCCGTAAAAGAAAGCTTCTGGACAAGCAGAAAGAGGGCAAGAAACGCATGAGACAGTTTGGCAAGGTCGAAATCCCCCAGAGCGCTTTCCTTGCCGCCCTGAAGATGGACTAGTATTCAGATGCCCAGAACAGCAGCCTTACTCTGTGTTCGCAATGCACGCAAAACCCTCCACTGGTGGATTGCGCATCACTTGGCTGTGGGCTTCGATACGTTGCTGATCTGCGATGACCACTCTGATGACGGAACATGGGAGTTCCTGCAAAATGCCGCCCATCGCTATGACATCAGAATTGCGCAGACTGATCTCTCCATCGGAGAGACGATAACGCGTCGTGAAACGGCCCAGAGAGAACTGGTCCGCACGTCAGGCGAATCTCTGGGCTGGATTCTGCCACTGGCTGTCGATGAATATTTCTACCCTGAAAGTGATTCCGTCAGCTCCTTCATGCAGCAATTGAAGGACAAATATGGGGAGGAGACGTTTAATCTGACCATGTCTTTCCCCATTCACTGGTGCATTTGTGGCCTGAACGGCCATGATCCTGACAAGCTGGACGGAAACAGCCCTTCTCCTCGTGCCCTTTTTACCCGTCATGCACCGCAGGGTTTCAACGATCATAAAATCGTCCGCTTCATCTGCCGGCCAGAAGCCCTTGCCGAAAGACTGCCTGACCCATTCAGCTGGACAGACCATGAGACTGACTGGTCTCTGGCCCGTATTCTTCATGACGCTGCCGCAAGCTCACAGGGAGACATGCGCGTTTATTATGACCGCAACGACATCGCCCTTGAAGGTATTGCCCGTTTTTCTGAAAAAAGTCAGTCGATTGCTGCCTTCCTTATACAGGCGGTTCTGCTGGCACTTTGCTACCATTTGAGAACGCTGGAATCTTCACCACCAGCCAACACCTCACTGAGACCGTCTTTCAGGGTTTTTGAGATCATCTCAGGCCGGTCAAAACTGTCACTCAGCATAGAGAAACGAAAACCCGTCTGGCTGGATGAGGAAGCCGAACCAACCGACGCGACAATGCCTTTCTATCTGATTGGTGCCGTCAGTAATGGCACTATCCCTCCCGAAGGGATTTTCCTCTGGGGATGGTGCTGCCCTCTGCTGGACAAACCACTTTCCCCGCCCCGTCTATTGGCAAGGGGAAGCTGTCTTGATGACATGCTCGACCTCATCCCCTTTCATCTGGAAGAAAAATCAAAAGACAAAGCTTGTCTAACCAATATGCTGGATCAAAGCGTTTTTCTTCCAGAAGAGCCCGTTTTCAGATTCAGACCTCTTGAGCCTGAGGCCCATCCCTCTGCCATGAAAATGGTTCAGAAACTGACGTCCCTTCTTTATTATGGTGCCACAGCGTCAGGAATCATCAGGGCCTTGCGGGAAAATTCCTGGGTTTCCCCCGCCCTTCTGGCAAGTGTCCTTTTGACACTACCGCAGAATGAAAGAGAGCCACTCCTGCCTCCCTATCTACAGGGCATATTCCGTGCGGTTGCCTAGAAACTGCATAAAACAGAACGACATTGGCATAGTGAGCATACTGGCACCCCATAAAGAGAGGCGGCATGTTTTCCGCATGGCTTGACCGTTTCTTCCAGATTTCGGCCCGTGGCTCTACGATTCGACGCGAACTCGTCGCCGGGCTGACCATTTTCAGTGCCATGGCCTATATTATGGCGGTTAATCCTTCCATTCTCTCCGCTGCTGGTCTAGCCCGTCATGACATGGTCATGACAACCATCGCCGGTGCTGTTGCCGGCACGTTGATCATGGCACTCTGGGCCAAGCTGCCCATCGCGCTGGCTCCTACCATGAGCAGCAATGTCCTGTTTTCGCAGGTCATTATCGTACAGGGGCATTTTTCCCCGGCTATCGCCTTTACGACCGTCTTTTGCAGTGGGCTCTGTTTTACGGCCCTGTCCTTGACCCGGATCAGACAGAAAATCATCAATGGCTTCCCCCCTGTCATCATCATTGGCATACAAGCCGCCATCGGCGCTTTCGCCGCCAGACTGGGACTGACAAGCGCCGGTATTGCCATCCCCTCACCACAGGGCCTGACGTTTGGCTCTTTTTCGGATCCCTCTGTGCTTCTGGCATTGGCAGGCGTGGTGATATGCGGGGCCTCTCTCATCTGTAAAATTCCGGCAGGCTTTCTGCTCACCATCATCCTGATTACCATCATCGGACTGTTCGTACCAGATGGGCAGGGCCATTATATCACGCGGCTGCCTGACCATTTCCTGGACTGGCCCCATTACCCGGCGCATTTGCTCTTCCCCTTTGATTTTGGCGGGTTCTTCTCCCATATCGGGCTTCTGCTGCCCGTTACGCTTTACCTCCTGCTCAGTGATTTTTTTGACGCTACCAGCACATTAATGAGCGTCGTACAGCGCTCCAACGCTCACAACACCTCCACTCCGCTAAAGCTGAACGCACGTGCTTTCATTGCAGATGGCTTCGCAAGCGTGACAGGATCGGCTCTGGGTACCAGCACTGTATCTGCCTATGTGGAAAACATGACCGGGGCAGAAATCGGCGCCCGCACGGGACTAACGGCCTTTGTCGTTGCCCTGCTGTTTGCCTGTTCCTGTTTTTTATGGCCCCTGATTACGGCCATTCCATCCCTGGCAACAGCACCTGTCCTTATTATGGTAGGCCTCAGCATGGCAAGCGTCCTGAACCAGCTTCCCGCGACATTTGATGACATGATCACGCCGCTTTTCATGTTTCTGATCGCTGCGGTAACGGGCAATTTCATGCTCAGCCTGGCCTGCGGCATGCTATTTTACAGCGCTCTGGCCCTTCTCTCCAGACGCTTTTCTCGCCTCACCCCGCTCATGGCGGGACTCGATATAGTCTTTATTCTCTATCTGATCCTGCAAAGCCATTTCTGAAAAATGACACAGTAATGAAAGCTTCACAGACCAGTCCTGATCAGAAATTAACGATAAAGTGTCAGTCACGAAGCCATATTTAGGGCTGGAAAAAATTGCCGTATCGCTGTAGAGCTGTTGGTCTTTATTCATCTTTTCACAGCAAGTGTGTCTGATCTGTAATTCTTCCCATGTCCCAGCCCTCCCAGAAATCACTCAAGTCTCTCTCTTTTGAAGACGCCCTGTCTGAACTGGAGCGCATCGTGCGTGACCTGGAAGGCGGACAGCTGACACTGGAAAAAGCCATTGCCGCCTATGAACGCGGGGCTGAACTACGCCAGCTTTGCGAGACACGACTGGGCGAAGCTGAAATGCGTGTCAAAGCCATCGTGCAAAAAAATGACGGTTCCCGCGTAACAGAAGATCTGACATCTACCCTTATCGCTCCTGAGGAGACCTCCTGAATGACCGCCCTCCCCTTAAAAGAAGCTCTCAGCCGGTCCTGCCACGAGATTGAGCAGACGATTGATGCTCTTCTGCCCATGGTGGATGGCGATGAGAGTCTCCTGATTGAAGCCATGCGCTATGCTTCTCTCGGCGGCGGTAAACGCCTGCGCGGCTTTCTGGTTCTTGAAACCGCCTCTCTTTTCGGAGCTCCCCGACAAGCTGCCTTGAGGGCAGCCGCTTCGGTTGAATTTCTGCATGCTTATTCCCTCGTCCATGACGATCTTCCTGCCATGGATGATGATGATCTGCGACGCGGGCAGCCTTCCACTCATAAGAAATATGATGAAGCCATTGCCATTCTCGCAGGCGACGCTCTCCAGACCAGCGCTTTTGAGGTCATACTTGATCCCGTGACTAGGCTGGACGCTTCTGTACGTGCCGAGCTTGCCTTAAGTCTGGCCAAAGCTTCTGGCGCTGCCGGTATGGTCGGCGGTCAGGTCATTGACATCCGGGGAGAAGGACGCTCCCTCCCTTTAAATGAAGTCAGACGCCTGCACGCACTGAAAACCGGCGCTCTTATCCGCTATTCTGCCGAGGCTGGCGCCATTCTGGCCGGGATTGCCCTCACTGATCCACGCCGTCAGGCCTTGCTGCGCTATGGCGCGGATATTGGCACAGCCTTCCAAGTTGCTGATGATATTCTGGACAGCACAGCCAGCACAGAAGAGCTGGGCAAAACAGCTGGCAAAGATGAAAACGCCCATAAATCCAACTATGTCGCCCTTCTGGGCATTGATGGGGCACGTGCCGAGGCACGTCGCCTGAGTGACCAGGCGCGTGAGGCCCTTTCCATTTTCGGGCCTCAGGCCGAAACCCTCCGCTCTCTTGCGGATTATTTTGTTGAGCGCAGGAGCTGAACGTCTCATGAGCAATTCCTCTATTCCCACTTTCGGTCGTTACCCGACGCTGGACCGCATCCGTTATCCCTCTGACATGCGGAATCTGTCTGTCGAACAGCTTAAAGCCCTTGCTGAGGAGCTGAGAGCGGAGACGATCGACGCTGTCTCCTGTACAGGTGGGCATCTGGGAGCCTCTCTTGGTGTGGTGGAGCTAACCGTAGCCCTGCACGCCGTTTTCAACACGCCCGATGACCGTCTGATCTGGGATGTGGGCCATCAGGCCTACCCGCATAAAATCCTGACCGGACGCCGCGACCGCATCCGCACGCTCCGCCAGCCTGGCGGCCTTTCAGGCTTTACGCGCCGTTCCGAGAGCGAATATGACCCCTTCGGCGCCGCTCACTCCTCGACCTCCATTTCAGCAGGTCTGGGCATGGCCGCAGCCCATCACATACAGGCAAAAAAAGACCCGCATTATGAAGACCGCAATGTCATCGCCGTAATCGGGGATGGCTCCATATCCGCTGGCATGGCCTATGAAGCCATGAATAATGCCGGCTATATGGGCGACCGTGGCGCTGACCGTCTCATCGTCATCCTTAATGACAATGAGATGTCGATTGCGCCGCCAGTAGGGGCAATGTCCACCTATCTCACGCGTCTGATGTCCTCGAACCGTTTCCTCTCCATGCGGGATCTGGCGGGAAAATTGGCCAAGCGCCTACCCTCGGGCATTGAACGTACGGCAAAAAGGGCCGAAGAATACGCCCGCGGCATGATTACAGGTGGCACACTCTTTGAGGAGCTTGGTTTCTATTATGTCGGTCCGGTCGATGGCCACGACATGACCCAGCTTGTGCCCATTCTGCGCAACCTGCGTGACGCCGAGCATCGCAGCCCGATCCTGCTTCATGTCATTACGGAAAAAGGCCGTGGTTACAAGCCTGCGGAATCTGCGGGCGATAAATATCATGCCGTTGCAAAATTCGACGTCGAGACAGGACAACAGAAAAAAGGCCCTGCCGGTCCGCCAAGCTATACATCCGTTTTTGCTCAGGAGCTGGTGAATCGCGCCACGCAGGATGACAGCGTTGTCGCCATTACGGCGGCTATGCCCTCAGGAACGGGGCTCAATCTTTTTGCCGAAAAATTCCCTGATCGCTTCTTTGATGTCGGCATAGCTGAACAACATGCCGTAACCTTCGCTGCGGGCATGGCCAGCGAAGGGCTGCGCCCTTTCTGCGCCATTTATTCTTCGTTCCTCCAGCGGGCTTACGATCAGGTCATGCATGATGTTGCCCTGCAAAACCTGCCAGTCCGCTTTGCTATTGACCGCGCCGGACTTGTCGGTGCTGACGGCGCGACCCATGCGGGATCGTTTGATCTGAATTATCTCTGTTGCCTGCCAAATATGGTCATTATGGCTCCTTCTGACGAAGTAGAGCTTGTGCATATGACAGCCACAGCCTGGGCCCATGATGCAGGCCCCATTGCCTTCCGCTATCCCCGTGGTTCTGGCACAGGACTTGAACTGCCGAAGCAGGGTGAGATTCTGGAAATTGGCAAGGGCCGTATCATCCGCGATACGGATCAAGCTGGTGTTGCCATTCTCTCACTGGGTACGCGCTTGCACGAAGTCCTCAAGGCCGCTGACTTGCTTGAAAAAGAAGGTATCGCCGTTACCGTGGCTGACGCACGCTTTGCCAAACCCGTTGACACCGCCCTGATTGAAGACCTTGCCAAAAAGCATGATGTCTTTATCACAATTGAAGAAGGCGCCACTGGTGGATTCAGCTCGCAGGTCGTGCAGCATCTTGCGGCTACAGGGCTGCTGGACAAGGTGAAATTCCGTCCCATGGCCTTGCCTGACATCTGGATCGATCACAACACGCCAGAGGCTCAATATGAAGAGGCAGGCCTGACAGCCCCGCATATTGCCGAGACAGCCCGCGAGGCTCTCGCTTCTTCCAGAAACTGAGATGGCCAAACGCCGTGCAGACCAGCTCCTCGTAGATCGAGGGCTGGTCGAAAGTCGCACACGCGCCCAGGCTCTCATCATGGCCGGACTGGTCTATGCTGGACAGGAGGGAGATAAACCTGTCCGCAAGGCCGGTGACCAGCTTGCTGAAGACACTCCCCTCTGCGTTAAAGGACAGGATCATCCATGGGTCTCCCGCGGAGGGCTGAAACTCGACCACGCCATCTCAGCCTTCAGGCTGGATGTCACAAACGCTATCGGGCTGGATGTAGGAGCCTCCACAGGCGGTTTTACTGATGTGCTGCTGACCCATGGTGTGGCCAGAGTTTACGCTGTTGATGTCGGGCATGGCCAGCTGGCCTGGAAACTGCGCTCCGATGAACGCGTCATCGTGCTGGAAAAAACCAATGCGCGCTATCTCACAGCGGAAATTATCCCTGAATCTATAGATATTGTCGTCTGCGATGCAAGTTTCATCAGCCTCAAAACCGTCCTTCCCGCAGCCCTGGAACTGGCAAAACCGGGCGCTTACGCCGTTGCCCTCATCAAACCGCAATTTGAAGCAGGACGTGCCGATATCGGCCCTAAAGGCGTCGTTCGCGATCCAACTGTGCACCAGCGCGTCTGCGACGACATCACCCAATGGTTCAATGATATGCCAGACTGGAACGTCATCGGACTGGAAACCAGCCCCATTACCGGCCCGGAAGGAAATATTGAATTCCTGATCTGTGCACGGAAAAACCTTTAGTCTCTGGCAGAATTCAAAAACGTAATTATCCAAGGCATAACCGCTCGTAAGCCATCTCGTATATAGAAAGCTGCTTCCCAGTTAGCGCCTGTGATATGACATTTTATAGTGTGGAATCTACCGGTTTCTCTTGTAAGGTTGTGCTGACATTATCCGCAATCATGAAATAGTAATGACTGAACAGGCGCCGCAGACTTGCACTTTTTGAATCCCGTACCATTCACTGCACAACGGACTGACACTGCCCAATCCATGCTCCGTAACAATAGGAAGGATATCCTATTACCTAATCCTGATTATTTTATTTTCCAAATTCTCTGGTATCCAGAGTAAACCACCTCGGCCCGGATTGAATGCATGAACTTGTCAACGATCAGACCTTTTCCACCCGCTCCCAGAGGAGGTACATTAAAGTCATCAACGCAAATAAGCGTTCCAGGACCTACCAAATTCCGAGCCGCCATCAGTTCCATAGCATGGTGAATCGCGCTAGGCATCGGGTTTGAGAGATCCAGGTCAAAGCTGTCCAGATAAAGAAGAGATGCCGGGCGAGACAGATTCTCGCTCAACATATGTAGTGTCTCTACCGAATCATTCAAAATAGCAGAAGTTGCACCGCTGCATGCTCTACGCGTACTTTCAATACTATCCTGATTAATATCAATAGTAATGACATGCCCCCTATGAGCACGTGCAAACCAGTCATACTGGAATGTACTCTGGCCATCTCCTTCCCAATTATTCGGTACCCTGAGACATCCCGTTTCTATAATAAGCGGATTTTCTTGTAATTTAAGCTGCTCGAATAATAGTGCAAAACTCTCAGCTCTTTTACCCAATCGAGGATATAAAAACTCCTTAAATCCCTTCTCAAAACAACACTCTTCCGCTTCTGGAGGCAGACCAACATACGCATAATCAGCTTCGATACGTCCAGAAACCATTATATTACTGGTTCTCCGAAGTTTTCTAAGCCTCTCCAAAGGAGAGGCTTCAGATATTTCTGAAATAATACGATCAATCTGTGCAGGGTCCTGAAGAAAGCGCTGTACAAAATTATCAGTTTCCTCCCCGCTAATATGCTGCAGAAGAGACATGGCTGCTTCGTTGCGTTCATTCCGCATTTTAGAGGGCGCTTTCCGCGCAGGATTCACTTTTTGTGCTTTGGTCATAATTATTCTCCTCAATAATAAATCTGACAAATCCATAATGAAATATAATAAAATAGATTATATCATAACAAAAATATCACCACAATACCTGTAAAAAAACACATCATTTTTCAAGAGAAATACGAGATACATATCATAAGATTTTCATATATCTTAAATAATTTAATAATTATTGCAGAAAAAATTGTTTTATATTTTAAGACAAAATATTAACTAATAATAAATTTTTTGAAAATATATAATCTATTGATATTTTCGTGGGATATTGGTTTATTTCCTCTTCCATTCGCTTCCGGGAAGCATCAAAATTTTAATGAAATGATATAAATAGAATGACAAAAATAACAGACTGGATGACAGAGTCTGGAGTGGCGTTCGGGACGAGCGGTGCACGAGGACTTGTTAACGCCATGACGGATGAGGTTTGTTGCGCCTACACTGTCGGCTTCCTTCGTTATCTTCAGAGAATCGGCGAATTTCGAGCGGGCCAAGGAGTGGCCATTGCAGGAGATTTACGCCCGAGCACCCCTCGCATTCTTAAAGCCTGTGCCGCAGCAATAGAACTCATGGGAGGGGAGGTTATTTTCTGCGGATATGTGCCTACACCGGCTTTATGTAACTTTGCATTTGCTGAAGGGATTCCCTCTCTTATGGTTACCGGGAGTCACATTCCCGCAGACCGAAACGGAATCAAATTCAATCGTGCCCACGGTGAATTCCTTAAATCCGACGAAATGGCCATGCGGGAAGAGGACGTCAACCTCCCTGCAGAATGGTTCGACGATAAAGGCAATCTTACTCACCCTGTTAAACTTCCAGACGTTATAGATGTTTCTTCAGCCTTCATTGAACGATACAGGACTTTCTTTGGAGAAGAAGCTCTAAAAGGACTTAAACTCGGCATTTACCAACACTCCGCCGTTGGCAGGGATCTGCTGGTTGATATCGTTGAAGCCCTCGGCGGAAAAGCTGTCCCATTAGGCCGCTCCGAGATATTTGTCCCCGTCGACACTGAAGCTGTCCGTAAAGAAGATTCTGACCTGGCACAACAATGGGCAGAATCAGAATGTTATAATGCGATTCTAACAACAGATGGTGATTCTGATCGCCCTTTACTGGCTGACCATAAAGGCATCTGGTTACGTGGTGACGTTCTGGGAATATTGGCTGCACAGTTTCTTGAGGCAAAGAGTATCGCCACGCCAGTCAGTAGTAACACGGCTCTGGAAAAAGCCAATTTTGCCGACGTAATACGCCGCACAAAGATTGGTTCGCCCTATGTTGTTGCCGCCATGACCGAGGCACTGACAGACGGCACAGAGCCATCTGTCGGTTATGAAGCCAATGGTGGGTTCCTTCTGGCCAGCACTATTACCAAAAACGGGAAACACCTCCCCGCCTTGCCTACGAGAGATTCCGTACTGCCCATGCTCTGTGCTCTCGTAGCGGCACGTCACTATGATAATGACCTGAAGAAACTGCTCGCAACTCTTCCATCACGCTTTACGCTCAGTGACCGTCTGGTCGAAATGCCTACCGAAAAGAGCAGGGCCAAACTTGAAGAATTACGTAACACGCCCCACGAAGGAGTAGAAAAACTTGGCTTCGTCCGGGCTTGTGGCGCCCTTCAGACCATTGATGACACAGATGGCCTCAGAATGACGTTTGACTCCAGCGAAATTGTTCACCTGCGCCCATCAGGAAATGCACCAGAGCTTCGCCTGTACGTGGAAGCAGGAAGTGAACAACGAGCACAAGAACTGTTGAAAATTGGGATGGAAAGCCTCGAAACATGGCGTTGATTAACACGCAAGCTTAATGCCCTTAAGGAGCCTGACATATCAGGCTCCGTCTGAGAAATATTGAAACCGTTATACCCTTGGTATGACACCTCCCCTTCCTTTGTGGTTCTTCCATTACCGCAACGCCCCGTAATGGTGCTAGAAGGACAGTGTTCTTTAATTTCAGTCACAGGGTCCCTTATGTCCAGAAAACAGATTCTCATGATTGCTGGTGATTTTGTTGAGGATTACGAAATCATGGTCCCATTCCAGATGTTGCTTATGGTGGGGCATAAAGTAGATGTCGTATCCCCAGGGAAGAAGGCTGGCGACTATCTGGCTACGGCCATTCATGATTTTGAAGGCTATCAGACTTATACGGAAAAACGGGGGCATAATTTTGTGCTCAACGCGTCCTATAACAACGTGAAGGCTGAAAATTACGATGCGCTCCTTATTCCCGGCGGACGCGCTCCCGAACAGCTCAGTACGGATGAAAGCGTTCTGGAGCTGGTTCGTGCCTTTGTCAAATCTGGTAAGCCCGTCGCTGCTGTCTGCCATGGGCCACAGCTTTTAGCCGCCGCCAATGTCATTTCCGGCAAAAAAGTGTCCGCTTACCCAGCCTGTCGCGCGGAAGTCACACTGGCGGGAGGCCAGTATCAAGCCATTGCCATGGATGCCGCCATAACGGATGGCACATTGGTTACAGCGCCAGCATGGCCGGCCCACCCTGCCTGGATAGCCCAGTTCCTGAAACTTCTTGGCACAGAAATCAAAGCCTGAAGACCCCGCCAAGACGTCATAATGCTGAATCAACTTTTCACGAAGCTTCCGGCCAAATGTCTGAAACTTCGTGAAAAGTCACCTGATAAAGTGTCTCGCTTTCACAAGATCAACCAACCGGTCGCTCATGCTCTTCGCGACCAAACTGCCAGATAGGCCACTCAATAGTATGTTCCCATACCGTAATAATGGGACGAATCCCTGTGACAATCAGGGAAAAATTACCTTTACCGGTCAGGTCAGATCGTCCAGCATTCTGGGGGCACAGCGCCTGTATTCAACCTGACGCACACATCTTGCTATAACGCCTCACAAACTATGGAACAGGATTTACGGATCGGTGTCCTCCAACACGTTTTCCGCCCCGCGACGAGCGCGTTCGCTCTGGGTTTTAAGCTGACCACAAGCAGCAAGAATATCGCGCCCTCTGGGCATGCGGATGGGTGCGGAATAGCCTGCATCCATGACAATCTGCGCAAAACGGGCCAGGCGTTCCTTGGTGGAAGGTTTGAAATCCGAACCCGGCCAAGGATTGAAAGGTATGAGATTGACCTTTGCCGGAATGCCTTTCAGCAGGCGCACCAATTCACGCGCATCGGCATCGCTGTCATTAATGCCACGCAGCATGATATATTCAAACGTGATACGGCGTGAATTGGAAGCAGCAGGATAACGGCGGCAAGCGGCCATCAGTTCCTCAATCGGATATTTCCGGTTAAGAGGCACGATTTCATCACGCAGTTCATTCGTCACAGCATGGAGGGAAATGGCCAAATTCACCGCCAGCTCTTCCCCGCACCGATCCATCATCGGCACAACACCGGAAGTGGAAAGCGTAATGCGCCGGCGGGAGAGCGCAATGCCCTCACCATCCATGACAATTTTCATGGCCTTGGCGACATTTTCATAATTATAAAGCGGCTCGCCCATACCCATCAGCACAATGGTGGAAAGCAGACGCGGCGTCTCGCCCTTGGGACTGGGCCATTCATGATAACTGTCGCGGGCAGCCATGAACTGACCGACAATTTCAGCCGCCCCCAGATTACGCACCAGCTTTTGCGTGCCTGTATGACAGAACGTGCAGGACAGCGTGCACCCCACCTGGGAGGAAATGCAAACTGCGCCGCGATCTTCCCGCCGGTCGGGGATATAGACCGTCTCCGCTTCCTGCCCATCACGAAAGCGAAACAGGAATTTCCGCGTATCATCTCTGGAAGTCTGCTCGGTCGTAACGGAAGGACGCCCGACAATAAAATGCTCGGCAAGTTTGGCCTGTAAAGGCTTGGCGATAGTGGACATAAGAGAAAAATCCGTCACGCCCTGATGGTAGATCCAGTGCCAGACCTGCTTGGCCCGAAAGGGCTTTTCTCCAATTTCGACCAGAACGTCAGCCAGCTCTTCCCGCGACAGCCCCACAAGGTCGCGTCGCCCGTCTTCTGTCACGGCAGAAGGAGGAGCGAAGAGCGCCGATTTTGCCAGAATCCGCCTGCGCTCGGCGTCATTAAGGGCATTCAGTGCGTCGGAGGAAGAAGGGGAAGCGTCCAGATGTGTCATAGGCGCGTCCCATAGCATAAGACGCGCTCTTAAGACAGGTCAGAAAAGCTACAGAAGGAGGAGGCCCGGCGCAAAATTGTCAACCAAAGGAATTATGGCCCATAACCCTGGCGCTGGCAGCTTTGCGGGGTTATGTGAGTCTGCATAAGGACGGTCCCCTGCTGCCAGAAAACCTGTGTGATGGTATAATTTTTCTCCCGCAATGGCCCCCCTTTTCCGGTGCAGTAATTTTCCCTGGTCGGGTAAAACATGGCGGTGCGGTATTTCAGGATAGGGCCAAAACCAGTGAGAATGAAGTGTTTATCGCCCTCTTTGGAGATAAGATAATTAAAGACAAGTTCCTGGCCACTTCCTGTCACATTTTGCAGTATGGTCAGGTCATTAAGGCGTGCGGGCAATTTGGCATTAAGATCCGCACGTAGAATGTCGCTTTCTGCCCGGGAGACAGGTTCGGGCTGGTCTGGTGCATAACGCCCCGTATAACCGGCATAAACAACGAGCCCTATAAAACTGGCCAGACAAAGAGAGGGAATAGCCACACAAAAAATGGTCCGCCCCAGACTGGCTGTTTCGGCGATAACGCGCGTCCGTGTCAGCCTGTCCCAATAAGTAACGTTCGTTTTTCTGTATCTAAGATAAAGAACCACATATATCAGGGTCCAAATATAGGGAATATTGATGATGTTCAGAAGAAAGGCTCTCCTGAACCAGACGCTATATGCTACAGGCTCAGGGCTTATGCTCACGGGTCTTATGCCATAAATTTTATGACCAAGATTGCGGCCAAATACCCTGCAAATAATACTGTCACTTGCACTATACAAAGCGTAAAGAAAAATGAATGATTCCAGATCCACAAGAGCGCTCTGAAGGAGGGTAAGAGTGCTCAATCTTTGAAGGACCGTATCTGGACGGGAAAAAACAACCACAAACAAACTGAGCAATACTGCCGAGAACACGGCAAAATCTGTCATTCTGGCCCAAAATCTGGTCCATAACCCAGCATAACAGGCCTGAATAAAGTCACTGTCATGCTGGGTCTGATTACTATGCGTAATATGATGGGCCATAAACAATCAAACAGTCGTCACAACATAAAAAGAGTTGTTACACATAGTGACAAAATTCATTTCTCTTCTACCACCATGCCAACCCATGTTAAAACCTCTCAATAACCAAACTATAAAAACGAACTGTTCCATTGTTTATGACTTGCTAAATGGTTTACAATAACGTTCAAAACAAGACAAGACTGAATCGAATTCTAACCGTGATTTAATCAGATCTCAATCTATCCTTTGTCATGACCATTCATCATTAGAGCTTTCAAAGTCTGGAAAGAGTTCAGAAAAATCCGCTTGGGCTGCTACGAGACTTGCTTCGTCTTACCATCGGGCGTAATAATTGGGAACGGACCGAACAAGTGTTTGGTAGCCTTGTCCGATCCTGATCACCAACTGAGTACTCTTTGAAGGAAACCTCAGCCAATGACTGTTTATGTCTATATCATGGGGCCATCAGCCTCATCCAGTAGTGTACATGCGCCAATTTTCTCCAGAATTGGCAGGGCTTTTGCGCGGCTTTTTCTCTTCAGGAAATATCGAAAACGGATCCGTCCTGCGCCTCTGTAATGATGAGTGATACGGCAAGCGGGAACGGACCGATAACAGCCTTGCCACCCCTCACCTTACAGAACTGCCTTATTAAGGCCAGTCTGGCGCGTGTTTTCTTCCGGTCACACGACAAAAAACCGGAAGCGACGGATCAACCGGAAAAGGGAAGTTGAGTCTCTCCCGAGGTCTTCCATAATATCTTTTAAAAGCCATTAGGAAGGCCAGTCCTGTATGGCTTTATCGCCCTTTCTTTGAGAAGCGGCGGTAAGGCCTTTTTATTGCCCATCATTTAAACGCATCTAATTCGGTAGATTTCTTGGCAGGATTTCCCTTAAAGCTTGCCCCACGCACGCATGGAGATAAGCGTAGAACCGACCGTCAGGTTATTTACTTTTTAGATATTATACAGACTATAGAATATCGCGGTGATCGCCTGACACTATGACACGAGGATATTTGGCAAGAAAATGGCTTCTAAAAAGCATCAGCCATGGGCTGTCATAAGGCTAGTGACCATAGTAGCTCCAAAGGAACAAACAGGAAGGTTGCTATGTGCCACGATTCACGAACTTTCGCCCGAAAGACCCGCTCCCACGAAAATGACAGGCATTGAATCCTGTGATCTGAAAGAAAGTGGTGAAAAGATATTTTTCCGGCGGGTCGTTTTATCGCGAGAAGAGGCGCAGACATGGTACCGGTCTTTGAACGAAGGGAAAAACAACACACCAAGACCTACCCGTGAAGAAGACCATGAAAAATATGATGGTTTACCATTCATAGTGCCGAAACTGATTGATAACCAACCCTGGCCCGTTTTCGGAATAGCACTTGGTGAAGGACTGCTCTCTCAATCTGCGATTCCTTCTGTCAATCCGGCACCATTTTTGGGACATACATGCAATAGAATGCATTGTCGCTACGGAGATCGCAGTGGATTTGAAACGTTCCTGTCTGATCAAAGAGCTCTAGCATTTGTCACCGAGCTTATGCATGTCAATCTGAAAAATTATCAGGAATATCTTGGCAGCATTATCTATTGCCAACCTAATCCCGTTATCAAAAATATTGAGCAGTTTATGGCCCCGGCACAAGGCGGACATGGAGAACGGGTTATATGCCGCATTATCCCACGCCCTGGGGAAAGTCTGGAAAAAATATCTATCATAATGTTTGATAAAGAGGCTCAATTACTGACAAGTTTTAAACATTATCACATTCCTGAAGATGGGATTTTGGACATTGAGAAAGGTGTCTGTCTAGGGAAATATGGTTTTGTTATAACGCACGAAGAATATGGAGTCCTTTCCTGCAATCCCGGAAGATATTTTCTCCGGGAAATGCACATGGAAATACATCTTCATCGTCCTGAGATTCTTACAATTCCAGCTCCCATGAGCAACTCTGAGAAGTCCGAGTCTATCACTTATAGTGCCGCACAAAAAAGAGATTCCCAGACGATAAAATCAGTGATCAAGGAGAAGTGCGATTTAGATATCAATACACGCATTAAAATCAATACATGCATTAAACAAGAGGCTTACAAACGCGAGCAATTGTCTGCTGCCGAACATTATGGACAGCGTTGGTTTGGTAACGGCTCCCGAGAGGAAGCCATGAGATTTATTCAAGAACTGCTTGGAACAGCGCGATCAAGGGTTATGATTTCTGATCCTTATCTAAGTTATATACAAATAACACAATTTTTATATGCCATTCATGGTGACACGACTGAAGTAACGCTCATAACGACTGAGAACGCTTTCACTTCCTCTGCTTCAGATATCAAGGAAAAGTTCGATAAGGTTCTTGGTGACTTAAAAACTTATCAGGGATTGAGCCCGGATATTAGGGTCATTTCTTCGTCAAAATTACATGACCGATTTTTGATTATAGACAATGATGCCTGGTCTGTTGGCAGTTCTCTAAATAGTCTGGGTGAGAAGGCCTCCCTGGTCGTCAAGCTACCTAATCCGAATGATGTTCCGGAGAAACTAAAAATCTTGGCCTCTGAAGGAGAGGAACTGGGAACATATCTTGAGAAAAGAATAAAATAGAAAACAAAGAAAGGCTCAATTCCAAAATGACGCTAAAATGGATAGGTGAACCAAATTCTCCTTATAGAAAACATCATCATGATAGCGAATGCAGGTCTATAGAAGATTTCCTTTCTATCGCAGCAAAAATTGATGCGGATGCTCCAAATTTGATTCCATCATTATCTAAAAAACTTATGAGAGCCGATAGGCTGGCGGATAGCAGAGCGATACAAGAATTTATCCGCAAGCCGATAAAATGCCCTTTTGACATTAATATGGTGCTGACGATTGCCTGTTCCCGGATGTTAGAGCAAAATCCTTCTCTGGAAACATGGAGAAAGATCAGGCTGATTATAAATTATGAGTGGCAAATTACATATTGGTTGGACAAGGCTATAACCGCGCGCGTGCGGGCTATCCCCTCTGCTCAAGAGGCATACGATACTCTGGCGAAAAATCTGATTGGAGAGCTCGAAAAAGAACCGTCAAATTCCGGCAGGGAGCACATAGATAGCAAAACAGAAAATTGCCTGGCAAGCTGGAAAAATGAAAAATACCCTCTTGAAAAGCTAATGTCCAGTCTTTGTGGTTATGACTATCCTTCCTTATATGACACTGAATATGTGGAGATTTATTGTCTTTTAAGCAAAATTTCTCCAGAAATAGCCTTAAAGTCCATCAGTAAATGCAAAAATCCATTTTTACTAATAACTATTCTTGAATCCAGACCCTGCTTTGCGCAATGGGAAGATTGGGCTAAAGCGGCACCATCGGCCTTTGACCAGAATGGGGACTGGACAGGTTCGATCTTACTGCCCTTATTATTATCTCATGCACGGGAACAATTGCGTTTCCCTAGCATCCGCATAGAAAATTTCGCCGCCGATAGGACCATATTAACTGCTGAAACCAAAAAACTTGTCAAAGCTGTCGTCGATATCCTCGCTCACCGGGAGGACGCTACATGGCTATTCGTACGATGGAGTACTTTTCTTATGCGGCAAGTATTACACATGAATGAACATGATTATGATAATATTCAATCTCGCTATTTTGCCGATTTCGAGTTGCTTAGCGCCATAGGCAGGATTGTGCAGGAGAAAAATTTGACTTTAACTCTCCCTCCAGAAGCAGCTCCATGGGAACTCTGGTGCTTCCAGTGTGTGTTGTCGTTTTTTTCCTCTAATCAATATATTGATATACCATCCTTTTCAGATTTCTCTAATCAATGGCACGTCACTTCAAAAGACTGGCACAGTGAAAAAGGGCGTGATTTATTAGAACGTGCCCAACTTCACCTTCACCCCAGAAGCATCCCGGCTCTCTCTACCCGCCTATTGGCATTCCCTCTGGCATCAACAAAAAATTTTGCAGCTAACTGGCTGGACGTTTGGGATAAAATTTATTTTTTAAGAGAACTGGTTGAATTCGAACCAAATAGAGAACTGGTTGAATTCGAACCAGTTTCAGAAACTGAAGATCCAATGGACCACATAGATGCAGGTAACTTATTATTACTATGGGTTTGTATAGGTATAGCCTGTCTAAAGAAAGTCTATGAACATAAAAAAGGGGTATTACAACAAACAAACGAAGATATCATCAACTTATTTAACTACTTGAATAAATCCATAATGGAGATGCTGGAAATAGAAAATATTTTCTATCACAAGGACTGGCTGACAGCTTTAAAACGTATCACATTTTGCAGATTTCTATGGAAAGATATAGACATCTTTGAAGAGAATGACATACCGTCCAAGAAACAAAATGACCAGACAATATGTGATAATCTGATATACCTTCAGTCAACGCCAAATGAACTGATAATTTTCTTACATCATTGTATTATCAATAATGTAGATAAAAAATATTTACGTATGATCTTATGGAATTCTTCTATAAGTTTGAACGACGTCATAAGAACTGCAAAAAAATTACATGATCTCCGTCCGCACAAATATCCAATAGACAGAGAAATATTAGAGTCCGTTAATATCCTTGTGGAACCAGATATACCAACGAACATAAAAGATGAAACATAATGAATTACGCCTGTTTTATTCTACATCTTATCCCATATACAGATACTCTTTTTATAGTCATTCCAGATCATGGTCACTAACGTATGAGAGCATCCGTTATGTTAGCCACAAGCCCTCACGCACGTAATCACAAAACAGACTCTAATAACGGTCGGGTTTTTTTAAACAGACTCATTTGATATAATAGACAACACGCAGCGTGAGAGGGTGGACAAGCTCACCTAACGTGGAATTATACGTCATGGGTTCCGAGACTTTAACAATAGCTTCATGGCCTTCATGAAGGGGTTTTCCGAAGCCGTAAAACATAATGGGGAGAGGCTCCGCCCCATTCGAAACAGGACGGGTGAACAGCATTTTATCCGCGTTCAACCACTGCGCGTGATAGCCGTTCCCAAACGCGTTGCCCGGTATTGTCAGGCGGTAACAGCGCCCAACCCGATGATAGGGATTCTGGTCCGTATCCTCTCCAGGAGACAAATACTCTATGTTCTGCCCAGCGCACGGAGCGCCTTCGGCTGTCACAGCGTCAATCACATCCTGTTCCTGCGTCTTTGCAGCATGTTTTTCCGCCCCTGCATCATTCTGGACACTTGAGGCCGCGGCCTCCTCTTCCGTAGCAGGGAGTTTATCATAATTTATCAATGATGACTTTGCCTTGTCTTTCAGCAGGGCAACAGAGCCATCTGGCTGCTTTACTATAGTGCAGTCAAGAAGCGTAATATTGTCTGAAGGAACATCATGCGCCGTATTATCAATATACGTAATGAACTTTCCATTCGGCCTGTCCTGAACACCACCCCGCAAGTATGGGACATAGTCTCCCTGATTGAAAACAGGGTGCTGCAAAGACGGATCACGGGAAAATGATTTCGTCACAATACCCAGGCAAGCATCGGCATGCGCAACGACAGGCAAGGCAAACACAGCAGCGGCGAACAGAAACATTTTCATATCAACCTACCTCACAACCTATGATTATTATTCGTGAACGCGTCCATGTCCAGTGTCAAGCAGGGATGGAATACGTCTTTCATGGATCTTTATGCTCCCACCCTTGCTCCCCGCATTATCAGGCGGAACCGCCCCTGTTTCACTACGAGCCACCGCCTCCGCACATGGGAGCTAAATTTTTATTCTAAAACGACTTTATATAACGGGCTGACCCTGCCTCTGGCCACGCCATAGTGCCCCACAAAAAACTCCTGAAATACCAAAAAAACATTTTTTACGGTTTTTTCATGGAAATCCCATAAGAAATACACTTTATTCATCACTATAAATCATCCAAAAACGTGAGGAAAAACAGCAAAAAAAATCAAAAATTATCTTTAAAAAACTCTTTACTTCGCTTTTTACATAAATTTTCTACATAAAGGAAAAGAAAATACGATTATTATAATAAAAATTTCGTCCTATGTAGCATTAATGAAATAATATAAAAATGCACCATCACTATAAAAGCAAAAATAAAAACTCCGCTCCTTTTTCTCCTCTGGCTGTTTTCACCCCATATATGATAGAGTGCACACTGGATTGTTTTGCACTTTGTCGAAAAAAAGAGGACAGACGTTACATGGCTAAGGCGTCAGATGTTAAAAAAGTCGTTCTGGCTTATTCAGGTGGCCTGGATACCTCCGTTATCCTGCGCTGGCTACAGCAGCATTATGGGTGCGAGGTCGTCACCTTCACTGCCGATCTTGGTCAGGGTGAGGAGCTGGAGCCCGCCCGCAAAAAGGCTGAACAGTTCGGCGTAAAGGAAATTTTCGTCGAGGATCTGCGCGAGACCTTCGTCAAGGATTTCGTCTTTCCCATGTTCCGCGCCAATACGCTTTACGAGGGGCAATATCTCCTCGGCACATCCATCGCGCGCCCGCTGATCGCCCAGAGGCAGATCGAAATTGCCGAAGCTGTCGGTGCTGACGCCGTCGCCCATGGTGCCACCGGCAAGGGGAACGATCAGGTACGTTTCGAGCTGAGCTATTATGCCCTGAAACCCGATGTCAAAGTCATCGCCCCCTGGCGTGAGTGGGATCTGACCTCCCGCACAAAATTACTGGATTTTGCCGAAAAGAACCAGATTCCCGTCACAAAGGACAAGCGTGGCGAGGCGCCTTTCTCGGTTGATGCCAATCTGCTTCATTCCTCCTCGGAAGGCAAAATCCTTGAGGACCCCGCTGTTGCTCCTGATGAAATCGTCTTCCAGCGTACTGTCTCCCCTGAGGCAGCTCCTGACAAGCCGACGGAAATCACCATTGACTTCCTTTCCGGCGATCCGGTCGCGCTGAATGGCGAGGCGCTCTCTCCAGCGACCCTGCTGACACGCCTGAATGAATATGGCCGCATTAACGGCATCGGACGTCTTGATCTGGTGGAAAACCGTTTTGTCGGCATGAAATCACGCGGTATTTATGAAACGCCAGGCGGCACTATCCTTCTGACGGCTCACCGCTCCATGGAGACCATCACGCTCGACCGTGACGCCGGCCATCTCAAGGACAGTATCATGCCGCGTTATGCAGAGCTGATCTATAATGGTCTCTGGTTCTCTCCCGAACGCCGCATGTTACAGGCCCTGATCGACACAAGCCAGCATTCCGTCACCGGGCGCGTGAGACTGAAACTCTATAAAGGCAATGTCATCTGCGTGGGACGTGAAAGTCCCAACAGCCTGTACGATGCCCGTGTCGTTACGTTTGAGGATGATGAAGGCGCCTATAACCAGCAGGATGCCCAGGGCTTCATCCGCCTCAACGCCCTGCGCCTGCGTCTGGGCGCACAGATCGGCCGCAAGGGTGGCGCTCTCTGAGCGCCCCGATCATGTGACGAAATGTTATCAAAGAGGAGACAGTCTATGCGCCGTTTAAAACGCTCAGCCAGAGCCATCATCCCCGCTCTGGCTCTTACCAGCCTGATCGGGCTGGGAGCCTGCGGCAGCGCACCCAAGCCTGCACCCACAGGCGAGCAGTTCATGCAGCAGGTCTATAAGCAGAAAGACGTAGTCAAGCTCAAAGATGGACTGGCCTATAAAGTCCTCAAATCCGGCCCCAAGGATGGTCCCAGCCCGCATCAGGGCTCCATGATGATGATCATTTATGAGGGCCGCCTGCCTGATGGCGGGATTTTCGACAGTTCTGACATGCACACAGGGGCAGCTTATATGGAAATGCCTCTCGATGGCGTGATTCAGGGCTGGATGGAAGGTCTGCCGCTCATGCATGTAGGCGATGTATGGGAGTTCTATATCCCCGCCGATCTCGCTTATGGCAAACGTTCCATGGGCATCATTCCGCCAAACAGCCCGCTGATCTTTAAAATCCAGCTTCTGGGTCTTGATGACGGCTCCGGGCTGTAAGACTGTTTTCCTTTCATAAGGCCGTTGCTTCCTCCTCGCAGAAAGCAGCGGCTCTCTTACTTTTTTTGAGGTTTATCATGCAGCGCGTTTTTTCCGGTATTCAGCCTACGGGTGTTCCCCATCTTGGCAATTATCTTGGTGCCATAAGGAACTGGACGACGTTGCAGAAAGAATATGACAGCTTTTTCTGTCTGGTTGACCTCCACTCCATCACCATGCCTTGGGAGCCGGAAAAACTGCGCGCCCAGACCCTCATCACCGCTGCCTGTCTTCTGGCGTGCGGTCTGAATCCCGGCAGACTCTACATCCAGTCCGCCGTCAGCACACATGCCAGACTGGGCTGGATCTTCAACTGCATCTCCCGCCTCGGCTGGCTCAACCGTATGACCCAGTTCAAAGACAAGGCCGGGAAAAACCGTGAGAACCACTCGGCAGGACTGTACGTCTATCCCAATCTCATGGCCGCAGACATTCTGGCCTTTCATGCAACGCTCGTCCCCGTGGGAGATGATCAACGCCAGCATATTGAGCTTGCCAATGACATTGCCCAGAAATTCAACCATGATATGGGCGTGGAGTTCTTTCCCGAAATCAAGGGCTTAATTCCCCCTCACGCAGCACGCGTCATGAATCTGCGTGATGGGACAAAGAAAATGTCCAAATCCGATCCTTCCGAGCAAAGCCGCATTCTCCTGACTGACAGCGCCGAGAATATTGCTCTGAAAATCCGCCGCGCCAAGACGGACCCTGAGCCTTTGCCCAGCGAGGTCCTAGGCCTGGAAGAACGCCCGGAGGCCCTGAATCTGGTCACGATCTATGGCTCTCTTTCGGACAAGACCCCACAAGCGGTACTGAATGAATTTGGTGGGCAGGGATTTGGACAGTTCAAAAACGCCCTGACGGAGCTTCTGGCCGAAAAAATAGCGCCCATCGCCCATAAAACAAACCAGCTTCTCGAAGATGAGGGCCACATCATCGCCCTCCTCCGCAAAGGCGCTGAAGCCGCTGCCGAAGTCTCGGAACCCATCGTGCAGGAAGCTGAACGACTGGTCGGATTTATTCGCTGAACCTCAAGCTCATCCAATAAAACTTAATATGTTGTAAGGGAATCTGCCTTGAACAAAAAAGTTTTTAGGTAGGTTTCCTGAAATCTTGTCTATATAAAATACGTATTATGTATAGTTAACGGACTATTATGACGAAAATCGAAGAAATATTCAGATCGGACGAACTTCTAGTAAAGAAAGTCGGAAACTTCTCCAAGGATCATATCGTTGTAACCTTTGATAGTTATAACGACATATATACCCTGGAAAGACAAGGTTTTGGGGAGAGTTTTTTCTTACAACACAAAATAGATGCCATACATTTTATAACAAAAAATAATAATTGGTACCAAGATAACGATATACCAGATGTACTCAGGAAAATATTGGACATCACGAAAACATATGACTGCGTCTTCACTTATGGCAGCAGTATGGGTGGCTACGCAGCCATAAGACATGCCGCTTTCCTGAACGCAAGAGTCATCGCTTTTTCACCCCAATATTCTGTAGATTCTCGTGTTCTCCCGGAAGAAAGACGCTGGACTGCGAATACTGCCGGAATAAAATTCGTAGTCGAAAAACGGGAAAGAATCCCGCATGGACGCGAAGAAGCCATAATTTTCTACGATCCATTGGAAAAAGAAGACATCATGCATGTCGAAAAAATTGCTCAGGACATACCCGTCCTGAAAGTTCCCCTGCCTTACGCAGGTCACGTCTCCATAGCGTTCCTTATGGAACTCGGTCTCTTGGAAGGAACCATATTAGACATAGTCAATAATAATCAACTTGATCTTGATAAGCTATTATCCGAGACACGGGCCAGACGAAAGGGGACAACGCGATATTACGAATCTCTGGCCCAGCATCTCTCCAGGAAACATCCGGCACTCGCACTCGCCATCATCCGAAAAGCTGTCTCTCTGCCTATAATTGGATATGGAACAATTTCTTTTCTTGTAAGCCATCTCAGGGCGAACGGGCTCTATGATGAAGCCGAAACTGAAGCCAGAAAACTCATAGAACAGGATCCCGCAAATACTTCTTTCAGGAAAACCTTCTGTCTGACTCTTTTAGACAATAATAAATTCTTCGAAGCCAGAAAAGAATTATGGGCTCTCATGCATTTATCTCCTAATAAAGCCGATATTTGTCATCTAATTGCTTCTTCCTATAAAAAAGAGGCGAGTATCAGGAAAATCAACCAACTGAAATTCAAGGCAAGACTTTTCAGATATCCCGTCCTTGTATTAGTAACATTAAAATTAGAAGCTTTATTATCCAGGATGGGCCAATACATGACACGTTGCGTCAATCCCGAACGGCTCCGGCTCTTTCACAAAAAATGATAAACATTGCCTGTCAATCATTTCCAGGCACTAAATATTCCTTGCCATCCAGAAGGGCCAGAATTTCCAACGCGGCGGCGTCCGCAGGGCTGGTGCCAAAAGGGGGAGCCAGCTTGTGCAACACCTTCCCAAAAGCGCCTTTCTGGGCGTCGGCCTTCACTTGGTCGCGTAAAATATCACCCACTGTCTGGGCCAGGGTCTCCGGGTTACACTCTTCCTGCAATAATTCAGGCACAATTTTTGTACCCATCAGAAGATTGACCATGGCGACATAAGGCACCTTTATCAGGCGCCGGATCAGCATGGCGGAAATTTTATTGACCTTATAGGTCACGACCATCGGTACCCGCCCCATAGCCAGCTCCAGAGTTGACGTGCCAGATTTCGTCACAGCACACTGAGCCGCCGCATAGGCATCATGCTTGTCCTGAATATCCGTCACGATACGCGGTTGAACTTTCCACTTCTCCACGAAATGGCGCACCAACGCCGCCATAGCCGGCACGACCGGAATAACCACGCACAGATCCGGAAAATCCCTGAGCAGCAATTTAGTCATTTGATGGAAAACCGGCATAAGACGTGGTACTTCGGAGCGTCGACTCCCCGGCATTAAAATCAGAACTGGAGCCGTCTCGCTCAAATCGTGGCGCTTGCGAAAACGATGCGCCTTGCCGTGAGCTACACCTGCCTGCAAAACAGGATGCCCCACAAAGCGCCCTTCAAAACCACGCTGTGCAAACCATTCCGGTTCAAAAGGAAAAAGACATAGAAGCCTGTCCCACAACCCGCGATAATGTTTCAGACGGCTCTCGCGCCAGGCCCAGACCTGTGGGGCCACATAATGAACCCTTTTCAACCCCAGAGACTTGATCCGCTTTAACAGCCTGAAAGAAAAACCCGGACTGTCAATCGTTATCACAATATCAGGCTGTCTGAGCCTGATATCAAACTCCGCTTCCAGCAAACGCTGGGACAAAAGCCTGATATGAGGAGCGACCTCAAAAAAGCCCATGACAGATAAATCTTCCATGGGAAAAAGGCTCCGAAGGCCCAGCGCCTCCATTCGCCCCCCTCCCACGCCGGTAAAGACAAGCTCGGGATCACGTTCATGCAAGGCATGCATGAGGCGAGCGCCGATCGCATCGCCACTGGCTTCTCCTGCCAGAATCCAGACCACACGGCCTTTGTTCTGATTCTGCATCTGGCCCTGAACGGCAACTCTCGCCCCCATGACGCTCTCCCTGCATGCCCCTGCTTGCTGTCAGCCTAGCGCCTTAAAGACGCTCCCGTGGCTTTTTGCACGGATTGCTCAACCGCCAGCGCCAAAGCCTCAAGCTGCTGGTCAGTCAGGCTTTCCTCTTTCGGCTGGAGCGTTACTTCAATTCCCAAAGAGCGATACCCTTCAGGAAGTTTATCCCCTTCATAGACGTCAAAGAGGCGAACATCGCTTATCAGCTTGCGGTCAGCCATACGTACGGCCCGGATGACATCTTGCACGGCCACATCCGCCCCTGCCAGAAAAGCAAAATCCCGCCTGACAGGCTGCAAGGATGAAAGATCTGGGGCCGACTTCCGCTTCACTTTCGGCTGCGGCACTCTCTCAAGATCCAACTCGAACATGGCCACCCTGCCTGTCAGATTGAAAATCTGCGCCAGACGGGGATGAAGCTCACCAAAACTGCCCAGCACAAGCTTTGGCCCCTGACGCAGTTGCCCGGAACGACCCGGATGATAGTAAGAAGGCGCGTCTGCCGTTGTGGAGAGAGACGCTTCCGGCATGCCCAGCTCTTCCAGAACCGCCATAAGATCGGATTTGGCATCAAGCCAGCACGGCTCCTGCGCAGCATGGCCGGGATAACGCGCTGTAACGCCTCCCCTGACCGCTGCCAGAAGAGTACGATTTCCATTGCGCCCAAAGGCAGGACCGATTTCAAAGAAAGCCGCCTCACCATTTTGTCCCAGCCCGCGCGCCAGATTACGCTCAAGCGTGCGTAACAGATTGACAAGAGCGGTCGGACGAAGCTGGTCAAGATCAGCCGCAATGGGATTAACCAGACGCTCGCGCGTTTCAATCTCCTCGAACAGGGCAGCGTCCTGCCCGGAAACAAATGAGAAACCTACCGTCTCCATCAGACCACGCCCGGCGCATAGGCGACGCACAACAGGAAGACGCTCCGAAAGCACAGACGGCGCGGCTGCATTGCCCACAGGTGGCAGAGGCACGGGTGCCACATGGAACAGCCCCTTGAGGCGCAGCACTTCCTCCACCAGATCACATTCTGCTTCCAGCGCATTGACGTGGTGCGCTGCCTTCCTTGCCAGCTCTTCCGACAGGCTCAGTGCCTGCGCCAAAGGCTGGGCCGCAGCAACATCATGACGCCATAAAGGCACAAGGAACGTAGCTTTCTCATCATCACGATCAGCGACCTCGAAACCCAGATGTTCAAGGTAACGCACGGCTTCAGCTGGATCCATATCCAGTCCGGCCAATGTTTTGAGACGTTCAAAACGCAATGTAGCGCGGCGGCGCGTCTGCGGTTCCTTCCCCGCTTCCACGACGGGACCAGCTTCTCCCCCTCCGAGAGAGAGAATCAAGGCGGTGGCCTCCTCCAGTGCAAAGCGCACCATGCTGGGATCCACTCCACGCTCAAAACGGTAGCGTGCATCTGTCTGAACGCCAAGCCTGCGACCTGTCAGGGCAACTCGTACTGCGTCAAAATAAGCTGCTTCAAGAAAAACGTCTGTCGTATTCTCATCAACGGCACTATTCTGGCCACCGATAATCCCGGCAAGCGATACCGCTCCCTGATGATCGGCTATCACCATATCTTCGCCCGTCAAGACATACTCCTTGCCATCCAATGCAAGAAACTCGCCAGGACAGGCATGAGTGACATGCAGCACGTTGCCTGACAGCTTCGTAGCGTCAAACGCATGCAGAGGCTGGCCCAACGCAAGCATGATATAATTCGTGACATCCACAAGCAGGGAACGTGGCGTCAACCCAACCGATTCAAGGCGGCGTTGCAGCCATTCTGGACTGGGACCATTTCGAACGCCACGAATAAGCCGACCCGTCACAAAAATACAGCCGTGATGATCAATCTTCCACTGGCGGTCCGGATTGCCTTTTCCCTCTATGGTTTCAATCAACCCAGTTTTCAGGCGACCAAGACCTGCGGCACCAAGATCACGGGCGATGCCCCTGACGCTGAGCGCATCCCCGCGATTGGGCGTAATGGCAATCTCAACGACAGGATCATCCAGCTTTGCATAGTCAACATAATCCATACCGATGGGTGCTGTGCATGAAAGCTCGGCAATACCGTTACTCTCCTCGCCCAGGCCAAGCTCACGAAGAGAGCAAAGCATTCCCTCGCTCTTCTGACCCCTGATCTTTCCTGCCTTGATTGTAATGTCGCTACCGGGGATATAAGTACCGGGCGGAGCAAAAATCACATGCAAGTCCGCTCGCGCATTGGGTGCACCACAGACAACCTGTATGTTCTCAAACCCGGGACCCGCATTGACACGACAAAGCTGGAGACGGTCTGCATCAGGATGTCTGGACGCCTCAAGAATCTTGGCGGTGCGGAATCCGGCCAGTCTTTTGGCAGGCTCATCAACAGATTCGACTTCAAGCCCTATATTATTCAGAATCGTGCAAATCTCTTCAAGAGAGGCTGTATAATCCAGATGATCGCGAAGCCAGGATAAGGAGAATTTCATCTCAGCGCCCTCCCATTGCAGCAATATCACTTAAAACCGGGAAACCATAATGACGGAGCCAACGCAGGTCGCTTTCATAGAAAGAGCGCAGATCGGCAATTCCGTTTTTCAGCATGGCCAGACGCTCAATGCCCATTCCAAACGCAAACCCCTGCCACTCGGAAGGATCAAGCCCGCAATTGGCCAGAACCCGGGGATTGACCATACCCGAACCCAGTACTTCCAGCCAGTCAGCCCCGGCGCCAAGCTCACCGCTCTGGCGTGACCAGCCGATATCAACCTCCATGGAGGGTTCGGTAAAAGGAAAATAGGAAGGACGAAAACGCACAGGCAGGTCAGGCTTGTCAAAAAAGGCGCGCAAAAACTCAATCAGACAATATTTGAGGTGACCCAATGTGACGTCACGATCAATCACCAGCCCTTCACATTGGTGAAACATGGGAGAATGGGTCGCATCATGATCGGCGCGGTAAGTACGCCCTGGTGCAATAATGCGAATAGGAGGAGATTGGGTCAGCATGGTGCGGATCTGGACGCCGGAAGTCTGCGTCCTCAAAACTTGTGCCTCAGAATCGTCATTGGCCGGAGGAAGATAAAATGTATCCTGCTCCGTACGAGCCGGATGATGATCTGGAGTATTAAGTGCTGAAAAATTATGCCACTGTGTCTCTATATCCGGCCCTTCTGCCACGTTAAAACCCATTTTGGCAAAAAGGATTGTCATCTCCTCAATCGTACGGCTGATGGGATGAATCAGGCCCTGCGGAGCCAGAACCGGCGGACGGGTCACATCAACCCGTTCTGCTTCCAGGCGAGACTGAAGGGCCAACTCCTCAATCTCCTTGCCACGCTGCTCAACCAGGGAGGTCAATTCATCACGCAGGCGATTAAGCTCTTGTCCGCGGGCTTTCCTTTCCTCGGGAGAGCACTGCCCCAGCTGGCGCAGGAGCATCGTCAGCTTCCCCGAACGCCCCAATACGCCAACCCGCACAGCGTCCCATTCGCTCCGTGTAACAGCTTCTTTCAAAGCCTGAAGCGTTTCGTGCCTTAAAGCCTCGAGATCATTGGCCATTTGCCCTGTTTCTCCCCCACTACTGCCTTTTACCACAATAAAAAACGGGCCACCCTTTATGCAAGGACAGCCCGCCCGTCACGTTCCCTCTCGCAGGAAAACGAAAGGGTAAATAACATGCACTTACTGTAAAATTGCTCTTACAGAGCCGCCTGAGCCTTACGGACAATCTCAGCAAAAGCCTCGTTATTGTCATAGGCAATAGCAGCGAGAACCTTACGGTCGATCTCAATACCAGCCTTGGCCAGACCATTAATAAACCGGCTATAGGTCAGGCCATGCTCACGAACGGCAGCATTGATACGCTGAATCCACAGGGCGCGGAAGTCACGCTTTTTATTGCGGCGGTCGCGATAGGCATATTGCAGGCCTTTCTCAACGCGTTCCAGAGCAATGCGGTAATTCGTCGAGGAACGGCCGCGATAGCCTTTGGCAAGTTCCAGAACTTTTTTATGACGGGCGTGAGAGGTACTGCCCCGTTTTACACGTGCCATGGTTTCCTATCTCCTTACGACAGCCCGTAGGGCGCCCACTGTTTGATTGTACGCGCATCCATTTCCGTCATGGTCTGCGGACCACGATTGGAGCGTTTCATTTTCTGCGGGCGGTTGATCAGGCCATGACGCTTATTGCCGGGGCCGCACATGACTTTTCCGGTCGCGGTGATCTTGAACCGCTTCTTGACCGAAGACTTGGTCTTCATCTTGGGCATTTCGCTCTCCCTGTAACTTTTATTCAAAAGCCCCGTTTCATTCAAAACAGGGGCCCCACGGCCAGGCATGCCACATTTCGCCCGGACGCGTGTCTGATTCCGATGAGCTTATAAAAAGCTTTTCTTTCCAGAGCAAGATAAAAAGAGTAACCCACCCTGACAGCTCAGAAGCGCTTCTCATTCACACCATAAGGATATACATATTGTGATACTATGATTATCAAAAATAACGCAAGTAACATAACGAATTGATAACAAGTATTTTGATGAATCATTAACTTTTTCTGATGTACCTTTGAGAAATCTACCTAAATTAACCCATAATTAAGTACATCTTGCTAGTGTTTCTCTCGTGCCATTTGCGCTCTCTAACCCGTGAAAAGAACAAATATTATTTTATAATTTATATTTAATAGCCTTTATGGACACTCCTACACTCTTTCTTTAAAGGAAAGCGTTTCTCGGCATCACAATCTCATAGGGTTTCGTATGTCCAATACCACCATAAAGAAGGGCGGGTCCTGGCTCTCCCTTATTGCCCTGGCCGTTTCAGTGATCGGTGTCCTCTTTGTTATTGGCGGTCTTTGGGACGCCGTAATAGGAGGCCCACTCTATTATCTGATCGCAGGACTTGGCTACCTCTTGACCGGCATACTGCTTTTCAGGCGCAATGCCGCCGGCCTCCCTCTTTTTGCCATCATCATGCTAGGTACTCTGGTATGGGCCATATGCCTTGTCGGGTTCGATTTCTGGTCCCTGCTTCCCTGGCTTGATGTTGCCCTGATCGTGGGTATCGTTCTCGCCCTGCCCTGGGTCACACGCCCACTATCAGCCAATCTTATGGCTGTCGGTCCTCTGGCGAGCATGATCGCACTCACTGTCGTCCTGCTCTGCGCCACGTGGTTTACGGATCCCTCGGACATAAAAGGTCAGCTCCCTGCGCAGGTTGCCAATACGCAGCCCCATAACCCCGGACAGGTGCCTGATGGAGAATGGCACGCTTATGCCCGTACCTATGAAGGAGACCGCTGGTCGCCCTTGACACAGATTAACGACAAAAATGTCGCGAAGCTGAAAGTCGCCTGGATCATGCGGACAAAAGACTTTCCAACCGCCAATGATTCTGCCGAGGTAACCAATGAGGCTACCCCCCTGGAATTCGATAATACACTCTATTTCTGCTCACTTCACCAAAAGCTCTTTGCTGTTGATGCTGTTACGGGAAAAGAAAAATGGATCTTTGATCCGAAACTGGATTCACAACCCAGCTTTCAGCATCTGACATGCCGTGGCGTCAGCGCTCATACGACGCCTGCCAACGCTGTTGATTCAACTGGCGCTGCCGTTCCTGGTACGGATTGTGCGAAAAGACTAATTCTACCTGTCAATGATGGACGAATCATTGAGGTCGATGCCGCTACCGGCAAAAAATGCACAGCCTTTGGAAAAGATGGCGAGGTTAATCTTCGTCTCACCCATCAGCCTTATGACACGCTGGGCGAGTATGAGCCTACCTCACCGCCTGTCGTCACGGATAAATATATTATCGTGAACAGTGCTATCACCGATAATGGCTCTGTCCGCCAGCCTTCTGGCGCCACACGGGCTTACGACGTCTATACAGGGCGACTGGCCTGGGTCTTTGATGCAGCAAATGACGACCCTAACGAAATGCCAAGCGATGAGCACCCGCATTTTCACCCTAACTCACCAAATTCATGGAGTGTCTCTTCCTACGATAAGGAGCTGAATCTCGTCTACATCCCCATGGGGGTTGGTACGCCAGATCAATGGGGCGGTTACCGTACCAAGGAAAGCGAGCGTTTTGTACCCGGCATTCTTGCCCTGAACGCTGATAACGGCAAGCTCGTCTGGTTCTATCAGACAGTCCATCATGACTTGTGGGATATGGATGTTGGTTCGCAGCCAAGCCTTGTGGATATTGCACAGAAAGACGGCTCAAAAGTCCCTGCCATTTATATCCCCACCAAAACAGGCGATATTTTCGTACTGGACCGCCGCACCGGCAAACCCATCGTCGATGCACCGGAAATGAAAGTGCCGCAACACCCTGTCGGCGGAGATTATACCAGCCCGACACAGCCTTATTCAGCACTGAGCCTGCGTCCGCAACGCCCTCTGGGAGATCGTGACATATGGGGCGGCAGCACACTCGACCAAATGGTCTGCAGCATCTATTTCCATTCACTGCGCTATGAAGGCCCCTTCACCCCGCCCTCACTTCAGGGGACACTGGTCTTCCCGGGTAATCTGGGCATGTTTGAATGGGGAGGTCTTGGTATTGATCCACAACGTCAGATTGCTTTTGCCAACCCGATCAGCCTGCCTTTCGTCTCGCAACTCATACCGCGCGGTCCCAATAATCCTCTCTGGCCTTCACCCAATGAGAGCAAGGGAAAAGGCAGTGAACACGGATTACAGCATAATTATGGAATTCCTTATGCTGTAAAACTCTCTCCCTTCATGAATCCCCTCCTGGTTAAACTGGGGCTGAGAGTGCCTTGCCGCACGCCACCATGGGGTGAAGTAGCCGGCATTGACCTGACAACCAATAAAGTCGTCTACCGTCACCGTAATGGCACCATGGAAGACTCCCTTTATGGTTCCAGCCTGCCCATAAAACTGCCTGCCATAAAAATGGGTGTACCATCTCTGGGTGGGCCCCTTGTAACGGCAGGAAATCTTGCTTTCCTGACCTCGACGATGGATTATTACATCCGTGCCTACGACCTTACGACAGGTCAAATCCTCTGGAGCGACCGTCTACCTGCTGGCGCTCAATCCACTCCCATGACCTATTCGGCCGACGGGAAGCAGTACATCGTCACCTACGCAGCGGGACATGGGTCATTTCCCACAAAAATGGGAGACTACTTGATCGCCTATACGCTTGAGGGAGAAAACCCTTCCTCAAAATAAATACAAGATGGCGCGATTCACTTTAACTTGATTGCCTGAACGGAAAAAGGACGCTCTTTTAAAAGAGCGTCCTTTTTTTATTTATCAATGAACCCTGTACATTACAGAGCTTTAACTATCCTTTTTTAAAAATCCACCATAGAGTGAATCAACCTGTGATCTTACAGGGACCGTTTCATATTCCTCATGAGGGGATTTATCATGACATTACGTCGTTTCGCCGTCGCTGCTCTCGCTATCGCTGCTTTTGGTGGCCAGGCTGCTCTTGCACAGGAAGCCGCTGATGCTCCCAAGCATCATAAAGGCCCTCACCATGCCCATAAAAAAGGTCATGGCGACAAGGCTCACCACAAAAAAGACGGCGCTGCTCAGCAGGCTCAGGGTGAAGAGGGCAAACCCGCTCCCGACGCCATGAAATCTGACATGCCTGCCAAGGCTCCTGAAGGCGCCGCTCCTGAAGCTGCTCCTCCTGCAGAAGCTCAGTAAAACAGAATTCCCTTCTGTTTTTGGATGGCTCTCTCTAAAAGAGAGCCATCTTTTTTTATAAACTGGCTTTTCCTCTGACTCATGACGTTCCACACGTGGATGATCGTCGGGTCCTGAGCAGTAACGCGTCCAGCTTGACTTCCAGCTATAACGCCATGTCAGACTGGGTGAAGATATAATAGCGCGTTGACGTGACATCATTGATCTGCGTCCCATCATACTTGACCGCCCCCACAACACACCCCAAAAATCTCTCGTCTTTATTCAAGGAACCTGAAACATCTCCCAGAATCTGCCCTTGCCAGCCGGCAAGGATCGTAAAGGGCGCTGTCTGACCATAGAGGGCGCCAGAAGGGAACCTTCAGAACCTCTGTTTGCTTGCAGGGCCGCAAGTTCAAAAGAAGCAGAATCCAGAGAAGTACGCGTCCATTATCCCTCGGAAGGCAGACGCAATCCCTCTACAAAATTATTATTGGATGAAAACCCTCCCGCCCTAACCTGGAAACTATTAAAGAAACGACATTATGGGCATGGCCACCATAACAGAGACCATAGATCAAGAGTTAAGGATGCTTAACCCAAAAGCTTCATAAAGCTGAAAGCAAAGATGGATAGACGTTCACGAAAATAGAACCGATGCGCTTCAGTCCGTTGTACCCCTGAGTCCAGAGCAAGCACATCACATCCTCTTTCCCGCGCCCTTGCCTCGCACCATGCCAGGAGGCAGCGCCCATATCCGCGACTTCGCTCTACCGCATCCGTAACCAGATCATCAATATAGAAACGGTAGCCATGAAATGTCGTGTGAAATGACCGATATACGGCTATTGCTTTCGCCTTGCCATCCACCATTAACACAGCCATTTCCGCCCCCTCGGAGAACATTTGCTGCATGTAAGCAACATAATCATCAGGTAAATCAGGCCGCAAGCTTCGATGCAAGGTTTCCGCTCCCCGCAATATGGAAGCATAGCTGTCCAGATCGTCAGAGACTGGTATAATCTCAGAGGTAATATCTGATACCATAATAAAACCCTGCTACGCTTCCTGAGCGAAACGGCGTATAGCCTGTGCCATGGCTTCTACGCCGTTCCCCCTATTGGTTGAAAGCGCCTTGACCAGCCCGAGATCATGAAGAAATTGCGAACCCGTAGTTAAAATCTCTTCCCGGTCTCTACCTGAATAAACACGCAATAAAAGAGCTACCAGTCCCTGCACGATAGTTGCATCCGACGCTCCGGCAAAGTAAAATTTCCCCCCGTCTATTTTGCCTTCGAGCCAGACCTGACTTTGACAACCGGGAACACGATGAGCATCATTCTGCCACTCCACCGGGAAAGGCGGCAATTTTCTCCCCAGCTCAATGATATATTGATAACGCTCCATCCAGTCATCAAAAAGACCCAGTTCATCGCCAATCGCCTCTATAGCCTCCGCGCAGCTGGATTCAACAGGCAAAACAAAAGGAACGTCATCATGGACTGTCATGAGCAAAAAATCTTTCTCTTTGGGCAGGGAAGACTCTGTTCTGTTAAAGAATAAACCGGCTCAGATCACCTTTATGAGCCAGAGGCGCTACCTTGTCCCTGACTTCCTTATCCGTAATTCTGACCGTTTCGCCAGAATGTTCAGGCGCCGTGAAAGACACATCCTCCAGCAGACGCTCCAGAACGGTCGCCAGACGACGCGCCCCGATATTCTCGACTCGCTCATTGATTTCGGAAGCCAGATCAGCCAGGGCATCAATGGCTTCATCGCTAAATTCCAGCGTCACGCCTTCTGTTCCCAGCAGGGCGATATACTGCTTGATGAGCGAATGCTCCGGTTCCATCAGAATACGGCGGAGATCATCACGATTCAGCGCCGCCAGTTCGACACGGATTGGCAGACGCCCCTGAAGCTCCGGCAACAGATCTGAAGGTTTGGCCAGGTGGAAGGCTCCCGAAGTGATAAAAAGCACATGCTCTGTCCTGACAGGGCCATATTTGGTGTTAACCGTTGTGCCTTCAATCAGAGGCAGGAGATCGCGCTGCACACCCTCACGTGAGATATTACCCCCCCGTACACCCTGCTCTGACGTGGCACAGACCTTGTCAATCTCATCAAGAAAAACGATCCCGTTACTCTGCGTGTGAAGAAGGGCCTCATGATCAAGCGCTTCATCATCCAGAAGATTATCAGCCTCTTCCCGCAAAATTTGTTCTCTGGCCCGTGCCAGAGTCATTTTCCGCTTGCCGGGCTTTTTCCCCATGATGCCACGCATCATGTCGCCGAGATTAATAACCTGTCCGGGCATAATACCAGGCGGCAAATCCCCATTTGAAGCTGGCGCTCCCTTGTCATGACTGAGTTCGACTTCAATTTCCTTATCCTCGAACTCACCATTATGGAGCATCTGCCTGAAACGTGTGCGCGTATCAGCCGAAGCCTCCTTGCCCACCAGAATATCAATGAGACGTTCCTCTGTGGCCTTTTCAGCCTGAGGCTTGACCTCTTCACGTTTCTGCCGCCGGAGCATGGAACGCGACACTTCCACAAGATCGCGGATAATGCTGTCCACATCACGTCCCACATAACCGACTTCAGTAAATTTAGTCGCTTCAATCTTGATAAAAGGCGCATTGGCCAGACGCGCCAAGCGGCGGGCAATTTCTGTCTTGCCGCACCCTGTAGGCCCTATCATCAGGATATTCTTGGGGACAATCTCCTCACGCATGGCGCCATCAAGCTGCTCGCGGCGCCAGCGATTGCGCAAGGCAATCGCCACGGCACGCTTGGCATCATCCTGCCCGACAATATAGCGGTCAAGCTCGGCAACAATTTCCCTGGGCATTAATTCCTGACGTTTCATGAGTGTTCCTCACCTTTCTCCATACCCAGAGTTTCAACACGGACAGAATGATTCGTATAAACGCAGATATCAGCAGCGATATTAATAGCACGGCAGGCTATTTCTTCTGCCGAAAGATCCTCAATCGGCAATAATGCCCGTGCAGCGGCCAAAGCGTAATTCCCGCCTGAACCAATCGCCACGATCCCGTCTTCCGGTTCCAACACATCACCATTCCCTGTCAAGGTGAAGGAACGCTCCTTGTCTGCAACAGCCATCATCGCCTCCAGCCGCCGCAGATAGCGGTCTGTGCGCCAGTCCTTGGCAAGCTCCACACAAGCCCGCTCCAGTTGGCCGGGGTAGCGCTCCAGCTTGGCTTCAAGGCGCTCCAGCAACGTAAAGGCATCTGCCGTAGCTCCGGCAAATCCAGCGAGTATTGACCCATCTGGCCCAATACGCCTGACCTTGCGGGCATTGCCCTTGATAACGGTCTGCCCAAGAGTCACTTGGCCATCACCAGCCATAGCAACCTGCTTTCCACGACGAACACATAAAATAGTCGTACCGTGCCACCCGATCGGGTCATGCGAAGAATATGTCATCATCATCTCCGTAATTAATGTTTCTTTCGCCGAACTCAAGAGCCGATTAATGGCTCCCCTCTTCCATAACCTCCTGCACGGCACGCAAAAGGCGCTCCTGCGTGAAAGGCTTGGAGAGAAGGGGAGCACCCCCCAGGTCAAACTGCGCCACATCTCCGCTCATAAAAAGAATTTTCATTTCAGGGAAATTCTGCCTGAAATAACGGGCACAACTTGGCCCGTCATGACCCGGCATGCGCACGTCCAGTACAGCAAGGTCGGGCCTGTAACCCCTCTCCAGAAGTTCAAGAGCCTCCTCAAACGACCCTGCCGTCTCGACCGTCAGGCCATCTGCCTTAAGGAAATTAGCCACGACAAGGCGGATCATCTCCTCATCATCAATTACCAGTACACGAAATCTTCCTTTTTGGGACGCACATTCCCAATCTCCGTGTGCAGGTACCTCAACCGCACGGGGGGGGATGTCGCATTTTGTCGGGCTCCTGCCACCAATAGAAACAGCCTTCACAGGAGTGGCTGTCGTAATGGGCAGATAGAGCGTCATAGTCGTACCTTGTCCGCCACGACTCTGGACCTGAATATCCCCATGACAGCGCGTTATGAACCCATAAACGCCTGAAAGCCCCAGTCCTGTTCCCTTGCCAACCTCCTTGGTCGTAAAAAAAGGATCAAAAATACGGTCAATAATTTCCGGCGGAATTCCCTCCCCCTCATCACTGATATCCAGCGCCACCGCATGGCGCGACGAGCAGGAGGGAGGGACATCATTCAAGGGGTGTTCTACAAGACGTGCCCTGATATCTACCCTGCCGCCATGAGGCATGGCATCACGGGCATTGACACACAGATTGAGCAGAGCCATTTCCAGCTGCTGGGGATCGGTCAGAACAGGCGGTATGCCTTCAGGAACAGGATGAATTCTCAAAGAACATTTCTGGCCTGTCCCCCGCAGACTTTGCTCCAGAATATCCTGTAAGTCAGCCAGACACTGCTTGATGGGAACGTCCTGTAGGTCATCCTGACGGGAACGACCAAACTGCAAAAGCCTGCGCGTTAAGGCAGCCCCACGCTGCACGGCATCCTGCGCCTGGGACAAAAGATTATGGGCCCGCTCATTATCAGCGCCAATATCATCTTCCAGCATTTCCAGGGAACCGGAAATAGCGGCAAGGAGGTTATTGAAATCATGAGCGACCCCTCCAGCCAGAGTACCGAGCGATTCAAGCCGCTCTGCCTGACGGAGCTGTGATTCAACAATGACACGGCGCGTCACATCACGATCAAGACAGACCTGCCAAGCCTGTTCCTGGGGGACGTCTTTCGGCCAGGCAAGGGAAAGGCGGCTCAACTCATGCCAGCGTGTCCTGCCTCCTCCCTTGGCTCCTTCGATCATTTCAGGCACCAGCCGTTCCGACTGCCCTTTTCGTCGTGTCTCTTCGCGCATTTCCAGAATATCCTGCCGCAAGGCCGGAGGATAATGGGTCATTTCATCGGTCCGGTTCCCGAACACACTGTCACGGGCATTGCTGCGGATGGCATTACCCTGGGCATCGGAAAAAATCAGACGCAGAGGCAAGGCATCCATCAAGCCACGCAGAAGAGCCTGTTCCGTTCGCAACGCCCTTTGGGAAAGACAATGTTGCGAGACCTCGGCCACAAGCGTCCGTAACGCATCCGTTTCCCATGGCTTGTGAATATAGGCCTGAACATGGCCATCATTGAGAGCCGAAACAACAGCATCAAGATCCGCATAACCCGTCAGCAGGATACTCCTGGCATCGGAAATTTCATTGGCGCGCGCCAGAAAGCGGTCTCCCATCAGGCCGGGCATACGCTGGTCTGAAATGATGGTCACGATCTCGGGATGCTGAGCCAGAAGCTCCAGCCCTTCAGCCGGACTGGTCGTTGTCAGAAGGGTATAATGATCTTCCAGCACGTCGCTCAGGGCTACAAGAATCTCTTCTTCATCATCCACCAGCAAAATGGTGGGCCTGTAATCATCAGGCAAAGGATAGAGAATTCCCTTTTGTACCAGCGCCTCAGTCATTTATTTCTCACGTCCCTTCGCCTTCAGCCCCTCTGGCGTTTCATCAACAGGAATAATGAGCTTGAAACACGTTCCCTTGCGATTTTCTTCCTGTTGACCAAAACAATCCTCGCCCGAGCTGACCTCAATCGTCCCTCCATGAGCTTCGACAACCCCGTGAGCAATTGCCAGGCCCAGTCCCGTACCCTCGCCGACCGCCTTGGTCGTAAAAAAGGGATCAAAAATCCGGTGACAAACCCTGTCATCCAGACCCGGTCCGTCATCACAGACGGACATAACATAAAACCCGTCCTGCAGATACGTCCTTATCTCTATACGACCTGAGGGCATATGTCCCGAATCACTCAGGGAAGCAATGGCGTCAGCCGCATTGGAGATAATATTCATCACAGCCTGATTGATGAGCGATGCCTGACAGATGAGATAAGCCGGTGCATCAAGTTTCTCTTCGACGATGATCCCTTTTCCCAGTTTATGGGCCAGAAGAGTCAAGGTCGTCTCAAGTGCTTCAGGGACATCAATCTTCTGGGAAACTGTCTCATCAAGACGTGAAAAGCGACGCAGCCCTACCACAAGATTCTGGATGCGCTGCAAGCCTATTTTCATGGCTTTCAGACGATCAGAACCTTTCTGCAATTTACGCAGGACCTCATCAGACAGGGACTCTTTCTGCAGTTGCTGAAGATTCTTCGCCACTGTATCGGCATGACTGATCGTAAAGGCCAAGGGATTATTGATCTCATGGGCGATACCGGCGACCAGTTCGCCCAGAGATGCCATCTTGGCTGTGTGAACCAGCTTGGCCTGTGTCTTGATCAACTCCGTATTGGTATTGGCCAGATCACGATTGGCACGTTCCAGAGCATCCGCCATTTCGGCTTTTGCTCGAGCTGCCTCATAGGCAATAGCGGCTTTCTGGCGTTCCGCCTCTTGCTGTCGGAAATTCTCTTCCGCCATACGACGCTGGGCCAGAGTACGGATCCGCAAGGCCAAAACATCCAGAGAAATATCACTGGAGACCAGATCATCAATCCCGGCTTCCAGAAACACGACCGATGACTGCTGGCGAAACTGTTCCGCCTTTACAATCCCCAGAATGCGGAAAGGTGTTCCCCCTGATTCCTGAATGGCCTGACGCCGCTTCTCCAGAAGTTGACAGAATGCGAGGTCATGCTCCCCTTTCCCCAGATCGACCAGCACCAGACAATCAGGAGCCGCGCTTCCGCCGAGCCATCCTCCCTCAATCAGGTCTGACGAGCGCTCCACCGATGTGACCGTATAACCATCACGCCATAAGAGTTCCCCCAGACCAGGGCCTTTATCCTCTTCGTCATCAACAGCATCATCAAGAAGCTCGGATTGCGGATTATCCCAGAAGCTCAGAATGGACTCATCACTCGGCGGGTTAACAATCACGATACGTGCACGCCTCAAACCCGGCACGCTCTCTTTGGTAATGCGTTCTCCTCCCGACTGGAGCAGGGCACGAATACGCAACAAGAGAAGATCTGGATGGGCAGAGCGCGAAATATAGGCGTCAGCTCCACTCTCAAGACCATCACGTTCCATGCCGGAGGAAACATCCTCCGTCAGCATCAGGACGGGCACTGAACGGAAACGGGAATCGAGACGCAGGCGGCGAACAAGCTGTCCAGCACTCATCCCCTCAAGCCATGTACACACCACCAGGAGATCAGGGATACGGCTTTCTTTCAATCCCTTTTCAAGAGCGGGCAAGGCGCCTTCAGCCGTTTCAACGCAGGAAACCGTAAAACCCTGCGCCAGAAAAAGCTGCTTGATCTTCCCTCTTTCCTCTCCTTCGGGTTCAACAAGCAGGATAGTGATTTTTTCCACATCGGAGGGATGGAAAATTTGCATAACAACCTCTTTATCCGCTAGGCGAAAGATAAGAACAGGCCAACTGGTCTTGCAGTTAACTATAACTGCACTAGAATCACAAACCCGTCATTGATACAGGGCCACGGCACCCCTTAGCCTCAAAGCTATCATGAAAAGGTCAGGATATTATTTATGGATCAGTTTTCACCTCGCCCGACAGGATCGCAGAATGACAGCTCCCGGACCAGCCTTTCAGGCTTGCAAGCAGGTCCAAGGGCTGGACGCCTGACACAGTCTTCAGGCGATACACCCTCTTTCCCCCGCCTTCCACAACAATCAGGACAATCCTCAGTCGGCTCCCTCCTTTTGTCGGGGACAGGTGCCATTCTTTGGGCCATTTTCCATTTTTCATTCTGCTTTCTGCTTCAGGTCTGCGAACTTTTTGCCCCCCTCCTCCTGATCATTGGTTTTGGCTGGGCCTGCCTGCCGTCCCTGATTGGCGTGGTCAGCAAAAATGTCTCCACTGTCAGCAACGACCCGCAGACAAAAGATCTCGTCAGCCACATCACACAATCTCTGCCCACAAAACTGGAAGTTATGGGGCACATCCTTACCCCCCATGGGCTGATCCTTGATGGCTTCCTCCTTATGGCCGGTGCTGCTTTCTGTGCAACAGCCGCCACCTGGCTGGGACGGCGTCTCTGAGATTGACTTCACCCCACCCCTGACAGACTGCCATGATTGATCTGCGCAACCTGACCCTGCCCCTGTCAAACGATTATCACCCGCAGAAACAGCAGACGCTCTCTTTCCGTCTTGAAACAGGGAAACATTACTGGCTTGTCGGCCCGCCAGAAAGCGGCAAGACTAGTCTGCTTGATATTCTTGCCCTGCGCCGCCGTTTTCTATCAGGGCAACTTTCCATGTTCGGCTTCGACATCGACAAAAAAACCGCCAGCAGAACCCTGTCGCTTCTACGCGCCCGTACAGGCTATATCCCTGACCAGCCTGAATTCATTGAAAACTGGACCCTTTTTGATAATGTCGCCCTGCCCCTGAGGCTCAACCAGTATGACAGACGAACCATCCTGCGCGATACGACCAGTATCCTGAAATGGCTCTCCCTTGATGATGAGGCACAAAACGTGCCTGCCAGACTCTCCCATACCGAACGGATAAAACTGGCCGTTGCACGCGCTCTTGTCACCAGACCGGCATTGCTGTTGATCGACAAGCTCGCTTTCAGCCTAAATCTCTCCCTGCGGGACAAACTCATCCTCCTGCTGAAGGATATGGTGACAACGGGAAAAACGACCATTGTAACTGCCACTGATAAAACCGATATCACAACCCTGCTACCCGCTCCGCTCCTTACACTGCCTCTCCTGTCCGGCACTACCACACCTTCCGCCCCCTCTTCCACCACAGATATGGAACCTCTTACCCCACTAGCAGCAAGGCGGTAGGGACGGATATCATGCGCACCTTGAAAACATTCCCGCCCCTTATCCCCCGCCTGTGTTCCAATGTTCTGCCCTTCTTCGCAGGTCTGGCGCTCCTGCTGGTCGCAACTGGGCTTGACGTCACGATCGGCACAAGGGCACTGGTGCAAAACTGGCAGGATCGCCTTTTCAACCATGTTCTGGTCACACTGCCTCCCGCCACATCTCTGGAACAGACAGGGGCGCTCCAGGCTCGGGCAGCACAGTCAGCCGAAATGCTTCTTCAGCTCCTGCGCACTGACCCACGTAGCCATGACGTCAAGGTTATGTCCGAAAATGATATCAGGCAGCTCATGGCCCAATGGGGCAGTGCATGGACCGCTCCTTTTCCTGTCATCATCCATCTCACCTATAATGGGGGACAACATCTCCTTGAGGACCTTGTCCACCAGAAGTTTCCTCAGGCCACAGTCATATTCCCTCCTGAGACAACACCCCCGCTTTCAGCCATCATCCGCGCCCTTCAGATGGCTGGCAGCATGGTCACGCTTTTTCTCATTATTATGGGGGAGGCCATTTTTCTTCTGGCACTCATGCTTTCTCTCTCCCATGGATGGCAAAAACAACGCGCAACACTGAAGATCCTTTTTTACTCTGGTTGCTCAGAGCACTATCTCTGGTCCAGCCTGATGCGGCAGGTAGGATGGCGCTGCCTTATTGGGGGTTACGGCGGACTTTTCCTTATGATACCGCTTATCAATAGCATGACGTTCATCCTGCAACCCGTATTGCATCTGCCTGTCCAACCAGATGGTCTGGGCAATAGCCTCTGGCACAACCCGTTCAATCTGTTCTGGAGTCTCGTTCTGATTTTATGGCCTCTTCTGAACTGTCTGGCAGGGTGCCTTATGGCCTCGTTACTGTTCCGCCACCCCTCAAGGCATTTTTATGCGTAAAGTGACCAGCCCTTTCCGCAAGATCATGCTTTATGGAGCTGGCGTAATGCTTGTCCTGTCAGCGCTTTATCTGGCAGGGTTTATCGTTTTCATCCTCTTCGTTACCAGAACCACGCACCAGACTACCGCACCTCTCCCAAAGACTTTTGATATTGTTGTTTTTACAGGAGGGAAAGATCGGGTCAAAACGGCACTGATCCTTCTGGAGAAAAACCCCTCTTCACAACTTCTGATCTCCGGGGTGGACAGCAAAACCGGACTGCACCAGCTTCTCTACAGTGCAGACAGCCTCGCCTTGCCAACTGAACTGCGCTCTCACATCACGCTGGGACACAGGGCGCTGAGCACAGCTGGCAATGCACAGGAAACCGCCGACTGGGTTGCCCATAATCACAGCCATACCTTGCTGATCGTCACCTCAGCCTATCACATGCCCCGTGCCCTGGCTGAACTCCACAGGACAGGACCTGATCTGCAGCTAATTCCCTACAGGGTGCAGTCCCCTGACAATGACAGATTTTACACGATGACAGGGCTTAAAATATTGTGCCGCGAATATATGAAATTTACGGGCGCGGTGTTGCGTAATGTTCTTTAATCCTGTTTCCCCTGACTTTCAAAACTATTTCTGGTCCAGAACTTCGGGACTCTTTGCCCTGTGAGGAATAATATGAGGGATAATATTATGAGCTTACTTCGTGGCGCTGCTTTTAATCTCTATCTGCTTGCTCTTACTCTGACGATGGGTCTGGGCGCTTTTCCCATACGCCTGCTCCGCAAACAGGAGCTGGCACTGGACTATGCTAAACTCTGGGCGCGCTGCGTCCTGTGGGGATTACGCCATATCGGCTCCATCAGGATTGAAATCAGGGGAAGCGAGAATCTTCCTCAGGGGCCCTGCCTGATTGCCTCACAGCATCAATCCTTCTTTGACGGCTTCATATGGATGAACACTGTCCCCCGCCCTGCCTATATCATCAAAAAAGAACTGACCCGCATTCCCCTTGTCGGCCCCATGCTCCTTCTCAGCGGCATGATCCCCGTCGACCGCGAAGGTGGCTCACAAGCTCTGCGTGACCTCATGGACGCTACGGCCACCGCCCAGAGAGAAGGGCGGCAGGTCATTCTCTTCCCCCAAGGAACACGGACAGATCCCGGCGTAAAAGCCCCCATCCAGAACGGCATCGTTGCCGTCGCCCGACAGATCAAGGGACCTGTTATTCCCGTCGTGACCAATTCCGGCTTTTTCTGGCCCCGTTCACCCTGGCGCAAATATTCTGGCACGCTGATTATTGCCATTGGCAGACCTTTGCCACCAACACGCGGCCGCGAGCTGATTTCCACTCTTGATGAAGCATGGGAAGTATTGTGCAAAACTCACCAAATTCCCCATCATCCTGTGGATAACTCTGTGGACATAGACAGGAAGAATGGGGCATCTTCTTCCTAAGCTGTTGCAAAACCAGCCTTTTATCTGTGTATTATCCTCTCCGCAACATTTCCCCCCTACCATGATGAAGCCGCAGAATTCCGCCACAAAAAGCATCCTTCACCTGCTAACCAAACCCTTGACAAGTAGGGACATTAACTTTTTCTCATAAAACAGGGTTTTAAAAGCATTCTGCCAAGAACTGGGGATAAAATCATGACCGATCATGATCTGATTACTGGAGAAGAACAGAAAACAACCTCAGGAAAAGTAAAACCTGTTACTGTTATCGGCATTATATGCGCCATCATTGCGAGTCTGCTGGTCCTTGACACCATCCTTTATTTCCAGACCCAGAAGACCCTGACCCACCAGATCGTAATTTTGCAAAAACAGGTTGAGTCGATGGACGCACACGCCCGGCTGGACATCACACAGCGTGGCGGCTGGCCGGTAGGAAGCTGGATCAGAATAGAATCACCCCAATTCAGGGGCAAGATCATGGGAAAAACCGTTTCCTTTCTTGGCACGACAGCACAATTTGGCGGCTTATGGCCTCTCTGGCTCAGAAATCTTTCAGGCACGCATGGAATCCCGCTTAGGCTTAAGGGGAAAAGCGTTCTGGCTTTCCCGCAGGATAATGGCAGGCTTCTTGTATTCCTGAATCAAGGGCATCTCTTTCTTGATGACAGCCGTGAAAAGAAAAATTTCCGCATTCCCTTTTCTTTCAATCAGACACGCATTGAACTCCAGAAACAGACTCACACACTCGGTACGATCATCATCGACCACCTGAAAGGTACAATGCTGGGGAATATTTCCAACCCGCCCGACACCATACTAGCTCTGGAAGTCACTGCGGATAGACAGGAAATTCAATCAGGCTTTCAGAATCATCCCTTAAGTCTCGAAAGCCGCCATATCCATCTGATCACCAGCGCTGCCTTCACAGATGAGGACATCATGATTTCGGTGCAAAATTACAGCTTTCAGCTTCCTTCATGGAAAAGGCCTTCTTCCGGCAAGGATGCACCACCTCCTTCCCTCTCCCTGAATGGCAAGGGCTCCCTTTCGACAAAATCGGGTTCTGTGACCCTGACACTCGACCGATGGCGCGATCTCATTAAATCCGGCTATCAGCGTTATGGGGAAATGCTCACAGGCAATCCCATCTCTCCAGAATCGGAAGAAATGCTGGATAAATTCCTCTCTTACGGGCAGAATGGTGGAAATGGCGAGCGGCCCTTCAGCGTGACAGCAACCGTGAATGGGGGCCGTATTGACAGGATCGACCTTGGGAGATTTCAGCCTTTTTTCCAACTCATGACAGGAATGATGAAACAGAATCCCCTCGCTCCCTGACGCAAAACGCAGGATTTGCAGGAACCACAGCCAGACAGTCTCAACCTCCCAAGCCGTTGCCTTGAACATTATGCCCGAAACATCCGGCCCCACCATGCTCTGTGAAGTTGACGTGATTGCCGTACTGGTCACGCTGGGTCCTCAGGCACCCCTTGTTTTCCTGCGCAGACATAACACGCTTCCTTCCGGCCCACTGGATGCGAAGCGTGACTCCCTGCAACGCGGCTTTCAGCAATGGGCCGAGAAACTGACAGACTGTGTTTCCATTAACGCCATGGAGCAACTTTACACCTTTGCTGACCAGACTGAGGAAGGCACGGCAAGGCGACTTATCAGCATCTCCTATCTCGCCATATCACGCGATCTCTCCAGCCGGCAGTCATTTTTAGGATCATTTTATGATTATTTCCCCTGGGAAGACCGCCGTACAGGAGACACTAATTCTGGACTGGATCTGCTCATTGACCGTCTTCTGACATGGGCGCATCCTTATCCGGAAAAATTGGCCCGAGTGCGCCATTATTTCGGGCTACATGAAAGCGAATGGGATGATGAAAAAGCGCTTGATCGCTACGAGCTGCTGTGGGAAGCAGGTCTCGTTGGCGAGTCAGCTCCTGAAAAACCCTCCCCTTTCAGCGGGCTGGCCATGGCTCACGATCACAGGCGCATTCTGGCAACCGCTCTTTCGCGCCTGCGCAGCAAAGTGCGTTACAGCGCCATGATTTTCGAGTTTTTGCCGATGCTCTTTACCCTTAACCAGCTTCAGCACGCTATGGAAACCATAACAGGACGGCCCGTACATAAATCAAATTTTAGGCGTCTTGTGCTTAACCAGAAATTGCTTGAGGAAACCGGTCGTTTTGATGATTCAGCCCCCGGGAGACCAGCCCGTTTTTACCGCTTCTGTCAGAAACGTGATATGAGCTGCTATCTCAGCGGTGCTAACCTACCTCTCGAAAAAAAATAATATTCTTTGCCGCACTGGTTATTTCTCTTTTTTAATCCTATTTATACTCAAAATGAGTATAAATGACTCGCGTAATTCTGTTCGGGACTGACTCGATGCTTCGAGATGATATGACAAACCCTTCGACTGATCGTTTTCTTGCCATGGATGGCGCAATCTCGCGCGAGAAATGGGAGGAAGATTTTGCCGATGACGCCGCTGCAATCCAAAGACTGAAAAAAGAACGCAACGCCGTCATCCTTGCCCATAATTACCAAACACCGGAAATCTTCCTTTCAGTAGCCGACATCAAGGGCGACAGTCTGGCTCTGGCGCGCGAGGCGCAGACCCTGAAAGAACAGGTTGTCGTCATGGCAGGCGTTCACTTCATGGCTGAAACGGTCAAACTGCTGAACCCGGAAAAGACCGTCCTTATCCCGGATCTGAAAGCGGGCTGCTCTCTGGCAGAGGGCATCACAGTCGAGAATGTCCGCGCTCTCAAGGAAGCCCATCCGGGCGTACCCGTAGTGACTTACGTCAACAGCACGGTCGCCGTAAAAGCCGAGACTGACATATGCTGCACCTCGGGCAATGCCCGCAAGATCGTCCAAAGTCTTGGCGTGCCGGAAGTTATCATGATCCCCGATGAAAATCTGGCACGCAATATCGAAAAGGAAACGGGCATCAAAATGTATACGTGGCCCGCTTATTGCGAGGTCCATAGGGAATTCACCCCTGCGGAAATTGAAGATTACCGCAGGAAATTCGCCCCCGTAACCGTTATTGCCCATCCGGAATGCAGCCCGGAGGTCGTGGCAGCATCGGACATGTCCGGCTCTACAGCTGAGATGCTTCGTTACGTAGCCGAGAAACAGCCTGAAAGGGTGTTGCTCATTACCGAATGTTCCATGACGCGCAACTTGGCGGCCCTTTACCCCAAAACGCACTTTATCGGGCCATGCAATTTCTGCCCTCATATGAAGCGCATTACCCTGAAAAAAATCAGACACGCCCTGGAAACCCTTTCTCCCGAAGTCACGATTGACCCTGCCCTTCAAGCCCCTGCACGGCGGGCGGTTGAACGGATGCTTCAGGTGTGAGCCACGCTCTGGCAGACGAGGCCCTGATGACCGCTCCTTTTTCCATTCTTGAGAACTACAGGGATTGGCCCGTCATTATTGGCGGCGGTCTTGCGGCCTATTCGACCGCCCTGCATCTGGGGCGTCCCTGCCTTGTCATCACGCCTGATGCTCAGGCAGAAACAACCTCAAGTCATCTGGCACAAGGAGGAATGTGCGCCGCCATAGGGCCCGGAGACAGCCCCGCCTGCCACGCCGAAGACACGATCAGGGCCGGTGCCGGACTTTGTGATACCGAAGTGGTCAAGGCCTTTACCGAAGCCGGACCTTCCGCGGTTGAGACCTTGCTGGCATGGGGAGTGCCTCTGGCCTGTGATGAAAAAGGCGCTCTGGCGCTGCATCTCGAAGCCGCGCACCAGCACCCGCGCATTGTTTTTGCCGGCGGGGACCGCACTGGTGCCAGCATTATGAAAAGCGTGCTGAAACAAGCCGCCATGCAGGAAAGGATTCACCTCCTCGCCCCCCATCATTTAATCAGTCTTGATGTCGAGGATAACGCTCTCCGAGGACTTTGGACCAGCGCAGGCTATATTCCCACAAATCGCTGCGTTCTGGCCGCTGGCAGCACGGGCGGACTCTACCGCCACACGACCATTCCGCTGAACAATAAGGGCCATGTTCTGGGGATGGCACTCCGCGCCGGGATTGAAGCCATTGATCTGGAATTCACCCAGTTCCACCCGACCGCTCTCCGAAGCCCACTTGTTACGGGTCGCCTCCCTCTTGTCAGCGAGGCCGTGCGCGGCGCCGGAGCCGTGCTTGTCACGCAGGATGGGCAAAGATTCACCGATGAGCTGGGCCCGCGCGATGTTGTCGGTCGCACGATTGCCGCCCAGATCGCACAAGGTCATGAAGTTTTTCTGGACGCGACAAAACTCCCTGCGGGGCATTTCAGCACGATTTTCCCCGGTATCACACAATCCTGCCTGCTCATAGGGATTGATCCTGACCGCCAGCTCATCCCCGTTCAGCCAGCCATGCACTATCATATGGGAGGGCTGAAAGTTGATTTGCGCGGACGGACCTCCGTCAAGGGCATCTGGGCCTGTGGAGAACTTGCCTGCACGGGGTTGCATGGCGCCAACAGGCTCGCCAGCAACTCCTTGCTGGAAGCTCTGGTGGGCGGACAATGGGTCGCGCGTGACCTTGATAATAGGGCGCTCTCCTGCGCCCCTCCCGCGCAAAAAGATCTACCCCTCGCTGCACCCGGCTTATCTTCGGAATGGTCAGAGACCGCCCTGATGGAACAGTCATTGGGGATTATCCGTGATGAAGAAGGGATCAAGGCTTTTCTGGACAAAATCCTTCCTCGCGCGCATCATGATGACTGCGCCTTGGCAGCTTCCCTCATGGGCTGGGCAGCCCTTCAGAGGCAGGAATCACGCGGGGGACACTGGCGGCGTGACTATCCTGAAACGTTGCCCATGGCCCGGCGCCAGAGCCTGACCCTCCATGATTTGCCGCTTTGACCTGATTTTTCATTATGAAGTGAGTTCCTCATGACTGAAACGCTTTTTCTCCCCGACCTGCTGTGGGAACCCATTATCAAAACCGCTTTATACGAGGATCTCGGCACAGGAGGCGACGTCACAACACAGGCGCTTCTGGCGGGTCCGCCCAGACGGCTGAAAGCCTATTTCAAGGCCCGCCAGAAGGGTGTCGTGGCGGGACTGCCCGGCGCACGCCTGACCTTCCAGACTCTTGATCATGACGTGCATTTCCACAATCTGCGACGCGATGGCGATATTATCGCTCCCGGCGACGTCATCGCCACAGTCGAAGGCTCCGCTCCAGCCGTGTTGGGAGGCGAGCGCGTGGCGCTTAATCTTCTCTCCCATCTCAGCGGCATTGCCTCAACAACAGCGCAGATCGTCAAGGCTGTGGAAGGATGCAAGGTGGATATATGCTGCACGCGCAAAACATTGCCGGGATTGCGCGCCCTACAGAAATATGCCGTCCGCGCCGGAGGCGGCAGCAATCACCGTCACCGTCTTGATGACGCCATTATGCTCAAGGACAATCATATTGCCCTGTTTGATGGCGACCTTGTCAGCGCCCTGAAAGCCGCAAGGGAAAGAGCAGGACACCTCATGAAAATAGAGCTTGAGGTTGATTCCCTTGAGCAGCTCGAAACTGCGCTTTCTGCCGCCATAGCGGATGCCTATCTACTTGATAACATGAATCCTGACACGCTGAGACAGGCTGTCAAAATGATTAACCGCCGCGCCATTGCCGAGGCTTCAGGCGGCATCACGCCCGAAAATGCCCGCGCCATTGCTGAAACCGGCGTTGATGTCCTCTCTCTTGGCTGGCTGACCCACAGCGTCAAGGCTCTTGATATCGGGCTGGATTCCATGCCGTAAGAAGCAAAGGAACTGCCTGATAGTAACGTAAAACCCTCCATGGATCAATTATTATACAATAGTTAACAAATGGAGGTTTCACGCATTTTTATCCTACGTTAGAAAAATATAAATCTCTACCCTTTCCAAATCCCCTATTTCACGCTAGAGCACAATTATATATTATAGTAATATATAGAAGATTACCTAATTCTCTGGAAGTACCACGATTTCTTAGCTGCCCCGCATGAAATGGATAGTGCCGATTGAAAAGGTTAGGGTATGAATAAAGTCACAACTGACACCTACTCATCATTTGGCACGGTCGACCTCCTTTCACGTAATAACTTACGTGAACACGAAATTTACGCATCGCCGGATCAATTCCAGGTAAGGACTCTCCTAGTCTCGTTGCTAGTCGCGCTATCGACGAAATACTCAAATGGACGAAAAAACGTTGCGGCCGTCCGTTGCCTCCTCAAGTGTGGAAACATGAAACATTCGATTGCCCATGGGGAAGTCCTAACTGCAGCTCTATAAGGATACCGTACGACGACACATCCAGTCTACTCTGGGCTATACGGGCAGACGACCCAGACAAGAAGGTTCCCCAACGAAATTGGACTACTGAAGTCAGTATCAGCCTAAATGAAGGGGACAAACAAGTAAAGTTTAGTGTCCGGCAGCTTGTCAGCACAAGGGAATCCGAGTTGTGGATCACTCCGCATACACCGGGTTTTATACAACAAATCACTCAAAAGTTTGGATTGGACATTGACAAGAGGAATATTTCTCTTTCTCCGGAGACCTTTGAGGACGCAACTGATATTGAGAATCTGATTGATTACATAATAGATCCAGAAAGACGGTTGCCTATCTTTATATTCACTTTGACGGAAAACCGTCGTACAGCGATCAACGACGTTACGTTAAATGTTTTAAATAAAGCATTACTCGGAGTTGGGTATCTGGCTCTATTACATCCTGAGGCTGCTTGGAAATTAACAGATAGGTTTGGAAAGAAGAAATCGGTCTTTGACGGCGCAGCACGTGTATACTTGCCCGGCTTTTCCGACAATGCTGATCCCTATACACACCGACTTATTCTAGCAAATCGTTTGAACACACCAGAAAACATCACACAAGTGACTGATTGGATGCGACGGCTAGCGGCCCATGAAAGTATTCTGCGAACGAGAATCGGAGACGAAGTTCTTTCCTTTGCAACGGTCCATGACACCAATCTACAACTTCGACAACAAAATCTACAAAACACAAACGCCAGCACTAATGATCAGCTTGCAGCCGCAAATGAACGAATTGAGGCGCTCAAAGAACAGGTTATATCTTTAAAAAAAGATCAAGATACTTACATTGAAGAATGGGGGAAAGAATTACAGCGTGCCGACACTGCAGAATATCAACTTCATATATCAGCCAGTCGTATTCAGTACCTGACAAATGCACTCAAAAGCAAAAAAATTGATCCTGATGAAGATATTGCGTTTCCTGATCATTGGGCAGACCTACTTGACTGGTGTGGAGAGCATTTGGTTGGGCGGCTGGTTCTAACCCCTAAAGCACGCCACAATGCCTTAAATGCAAACTTTACCGATGTTACTTTAGTCGCAAAATGTCTCTTCTGGTTAGCAAATGAGTACCGGGATAAACGTATTCATGGCGGAGGAACATCACTCAATAATATACCTATACCGGGCATAGAAAACTTTAGAAATGCTTCCTGTGGCTCAGATACTTATCGTTTTAAATGGGAGAACCGCGACCTCTCTGCCAACTGGCATATTAAAAATGGCGGAAACACACGCGATCCTTCTCTATGCTTGCGCATCTATTACTGTTTTGATGATGAAACACAACAAATAGTAGTAGACGATCTCCCCGCACATCGTCGAACTGACGCAACATAAAAATCCGACAATCCAGCTGTAATCCCAAACCATAGACTATCAATTACAGCTTTCAGTCAGTTACGTTCACGACATTTTAGAAATTACACAAACCGTAAAAGGTAAGGATAAAAAAAGACGCCCGTATGGAGCGCCTGTCATGAGAAGATCCGTCATCACATCCAGCACTTCGGCCGGAGATCTTTCCTGTTCATGCCGGGAGGACAGCCTTTTTCCGTGGCACCCCCGGCACAAATCCGCACTTTTTACCCGAAAGTCAGATCTCTGGATGGTAACGCTCTTTTCGCTTCCCATCAGTTTTTCCGGTGGCCGCACCAGAAAAACCTCTTACAGAAAAAAGCGAAAACACATCATAAAGGGCGTTTCCGGCAAGCCGTTTCCTCTTCCCCAGAGGAGAGCGGTACCGCGCCCTGAATCCCGCAAAAAGCCATGAACTATCGTCTGCGCCCGATAGTTCTGCCAATTTTGCGGAGCAGGATATGAATTTCGTACGGATTTGGCACAGTACTTCCAGCCTTGTAAAAGGACTGGAAAAAGGGCACGTCATCGTGCTACCAGCATGAACAGCCATGGTCGATTTACCTCCTTAACGAGATTGACCGTTGGTCAGGATCGTAATGGAGTTCCCGCTCCGTTACGTTCCGCCTCTAGACATGACGCTTATTGCCAGACCTGTCAAGCCGGTTCTTTCTCGCTTTTCAGAACCTATCTTTCAACTGTCTGAAATGTGCGAATTCCTCCACCGTTCTCGCATGGATGAAGGGATTATCGACGCGCTCCTAATCTGCCCGCTTCCATCCTACACTTCCTGAACGCTATGAAGTCTCTGTCACTAAGTGAGGCGGTAATGTTCCGATAAAGGCCGGATGGCCCTTGACTCTCATTTCCAGCCTCTTGGGCAACCTAAGAAATAATCTTAGATACCCATCTCTTCATGGCAAGGTAAAACATAATCATTGAAATTTATATTTAGTTTTATTATTTTTAACGCATTCATCGAATACACTAATGATCAGGGAGTCTGACATGAAACAGATTCAAAATTTTGTAGAGACTACTTTTAATAATTCCCCAGCAGAGGTATTTCAATTAGTAACTGCGCCGCGAAACTGGAAAGGCCTTCATCCCGTTACTGCCGAAGTCTATGGTCCAGAGGAAATCAACCATAGTCTCAAGAAAGGTGGTGTAGTCATTGAACATATCATAACGCCAGGGCGTCCTGCTGCATTAAATGCGGTTTGGCTGGTCACAGCTTACGAAGAGAATAAACTCTGGGAGATTACGTCTCTTTATTTTGGTGGAGCAAAATCCACTATTAAAATTGTCTATGAATTGACTCCGCTGCCAGAAGGCAAGACTCACTTTAAGCGAACAATGACGACATATTATAAAAGCGATAACATAGACCCTCATGAACAAAAAGTGGCATCTGGCGTTGATATTGAAAAGACTTACCTGGAGAATATCAGAAAACGTCTGTCATGATGCCTGAGAATATTGCTAAAATAAAAAAGTGGCATCCATGATCTGATGTGCTTCAGGCTGGTTATTGAGGCCTTATTGTTGAGGAAGCCAACATAATCGTAGCTGTCTGTCGCAATAATTAGCAGCGTTTTTCACGTTATGTCTGGATGGGACTTTGTCACGATCCCGACCGACGGTCGATCTTGTTAAAGGGGTAAATCGGCCATGGTCGTTCATGCTGGTAGCATGATGAATGCCGGACCTGTCAGTCCGGCTTCTTCCCTCCTTTTTCAGAACTTGTCTTTCAACTCTCTGAAATGTGCGAATTCCTCCACCGTTTTCGCACGGATAAAGGGGTTATAAGCCCGCTCTACACCCAGCGTCACGGGCAGGCTGGGCTTGTCTTCCTCACGTTGTTTTCTGACCTCTTCCATTCGTTTGCGAAAAATTTCCCGATCCGTTTCAGGAAGATCAAGATCCAGCGATTCAATAAATCTCAGATTGCCCAGCGTATATTCATGAGCAGCACAAAGCAGCGTATTGTCAGGAAAATTGTCATAAGCCCTGATGCTATGAAAAAGCTCCGCAGCCGTACCTTCAAAAAGACGGCCACACCCCCCACTGAACAGCACATCGCCACTTACAAGGGCCGGAATCTGAGGATTATAATAGGTCAGGTGCCCCCGTGCATGACCAGGAGAGGACAGAACCTCAAGCAGAATATCGCCAAATTCAAGCTTTTCTCCTCCTTTCAGGACATGATCAGGATGAGGTGACATATTGGGCGGACCATAAACCGGCGCGCCATAACGCTCCCTTAAGCGTGCCGCACCTCCTGTATGATCCCCATGATGATGCGTGATGAAAATCGCCGTCAGAGAGCCCTCACCCAACGCTTTTTCGAGCGGAGCCGCCTCGCCGGGATCAAAGAGCAGACGCGTCCCTCCTGAATGGAGAAGCCAGGCGTAATTATCCTGAAGATTTTTGATCGGTTCAATCGCGACAGGCATTTGCAATACTCCTCCCAAAAGGTTATTTCCTTACAAGACTATATCATAATACTGGCCTGCCTGGCGCATAAAGCGGCACGGCCCCTGAGAGAAGACCGTAAAGAAAACCGCTATGTCCCTGTTGAAATCGCTGAAACTTGTCATGTCCCGCCCCCATCCTGCCGGCTATCCTTTCATTCTTGGTGGCCTCGCAGGCGGCGTCATCGGCAAGATGCTGCCCTGGAAGCTGACAAAACGTCTGGGGTGTGCTGCCTTGGGTTTTTCGGCTTTCAGTCTCTATTTCTTCCGTAATCCCAAACGCGTTCCCCCACAGGAAGCCGGGCTTGTGCTCGCAGCTGCCGACGGACGCGTGACAGGCATTGCACAGGTTCCGCCCCCTGCTTCACTGGAAATGGGGTCTGATCCCGTATGGCGCGTCTCGATTTTCCTTTCCGTACTGGACGTGCATATCAACCGCATGCCTGTCAGCGGGGAAATTACCAAAATCATCTACCATCCCGGGCTTTTCCTCAATGCCAGTCTGGACAAGGCCTCCGAGAATAATGAGCGCAATGAAATCCGCATAACCATGAAAGATGGCCGTCAGGTCGCTGTAGTACAAATTGCCGGGCTGATTGCGCGCCGTATCCTGTGCGACATTTCCGAAAGCGACAAAGTACAGGCAGGCGATATTTTCGGGCTGATACGTTTCGGCTCCCGCACCGATATCTACCTTCCCCCCGGCGTAATGCCTTCCGTTCTGGAAGGACAGACCATGATCGGTGGGGAAACAATCATAGCCCGCCTCTGAGAGCGTTCTCTGCCCATGAGTGAAACATCTCCTCCCTCCCCGCCACCTCTCTCCAAACCGGGGCATTTCATAAAGCGGCGCGCCCGTGCGCGGGGGCTTTCCTTCAATCGGCTCATTCCCAACCTGCTGACCATGCTGGGGCTCTGCGCCGGATTGAACGCGATGAAGTTCGCCCTCCTCAATCATTTTCAGCAGGCCGCCCTGGCGCTCCTTATCGCCGCCTGTATCGACGGGCTTGATGGGCGCATCGCGCGTATCCTGAAGGGAACATCACGCTTCGGAGCGGAATTTGACAGTCTTTCAGACTTTGTCTGTTTCGGCGTAGTGCCCCCTTTCGTGCTCTGCCTGTGGGGGCTCCCCATTACGTCGCGTTTTGCCTTTATCCCATGCGTGATGTTTACGGTCTGCATGGCGCTGCGTCTGGCGCGCTTCAATGCCTCGCTTGATGACCACGACAAACCTGACTATGCTGCAGGATTCTTTTCTGGCGTCCCCGCCCCCGCCGGCGGGGGTATGGCGCTTTTCCCTCTCTTTCTGGGACTGGAAGCCCATCATAATGGCTGGACGAAGCTTGAGGCTTTCTCGCATTCACCCGTCCTTATTGCGAGCTGCCTGATTCTGACCGCCTGTCTGTTGGTTTCCACCCTGCCCGTATGGTCTTTCAAGAACTTCAAAGTACCTTCTTACGCCATTCTGCCCATATTGCTGGGGACAGGCCTCTATGCCGCCGTGCTGGTGGCTGAACCATGGGGCGCTCTGGCGGCAGCGGGCATTATCTATCTGTTCCTTCTGCCCTTCTCGCGCCAGTCTTACTGGCGCCTACGCCGCAAGGCCGAAGCCTCACATACCGCTTATTCTGAGTCTGCCGCTGCCGGCACCGGGGGCGAGGCCCAGACCTCTTCAGCCAATACCCCCAAAGCCTGAAGCACATCCTGTGGTGAGGGCGGGCACCCTTTAATGACCTGATAATGACGGCTGAGGGGGCGTACGCCCCCCAGCACCGCGTAAGAAGCCGTAAAAGGCCCGCCATCCAGCCCGCACGCCCCGACCGCGACCAATAATTTGCGCCCCTGCATGGACTGCCACGCCGCCAGCAAGGTACCGGCATTGCTCCTTGTTACGGCCCCTGTCACGAGCAACCAGTCTGCCTCGCCCGGCGCGGGAACGAACTCAAACCCACTGGCTTTCAACGCAAAAGCGCCACCAGCAAGAGTTCTGAGCTCCATGGCACACCCTTCGCAACTCCCCGTTTCCAGGGCATACAAGCGAATAAGCGAAGAAGGTCGCCTCTGGCCTGGCTGCATGACCTTGAATTGCCGCGCGTCCCATAAAGCCTGCAACCATGTAATAGGTGTCAGATGTGAGGGCATGGCACCATTTCCTATAAAGCCAGACCAGCCGGTGAAAACCCGAACGAGGCCAGAATGAGAGGCACGCTGTCTGGTTTTTCGCCCCTGAGAATTTCCCCAAAAGCCGTCAGAACCGGCAGAGCGGGATCGCGAATCTGAATAGTGTCCAACCGCCCTTCTTTCAGGGTCAGCCAGTACCATATGTCGCCTCGTGCGCTTTCCACTACGCCAAGACCTTCCTGTAAAGCCGGGAAGGATTCTGTCTCATCCTCAAGAGCGAAACTTGCGATGATTTCCTCTATCAGGGCCAGTGAATCCCTGATTTCGGACAGGCGCTGGAGATTGCGGCCGTGAGCATCGCCCCCATACCCGCCTGATGAGCGCAGAGCCTCAAGCCTCATGCCTACATCGCTGCGTCTCATATCAATATAGCGACCGCTGGCACGCCCGGTGGTCCCACCAATGGCATAATGCCAAACCGTATCATTGGACAGCACGCCATAGCCTCTGAAACGCTCACCATAAAGGGCATAAAGATCAGACAGAAGAGAAAATTTCGGCTCTATCGCCTCCCTGACCGCCTGTGCCAGAGGCACGATTTCAATCCGCTCCCGCTGTTTTTCATCAAGCGTGATAACATCCGTCAGGCGACGGGAAAACCCGTAGGACGCACAGAGCGCCGCAAGCGTCTCGCGCATCTGGTCGCAAAGTGTTGCGAAAAGATCCGCTTGCACCAAACGCGCCGTCTGCGACAGATCGAAAAGATGGAGGCTGATACGCTCAATCTCCAGCAATAAAAGGCGTGTATCACGTTCATGCGGTACAGGATAAATCCCCCCCGCCTGCTCTACCGCCCGCAGGAACGCAACAGGATGGGCGACAAATCCCCCTGCACTTATTCTCGCCACGATCGGCAGGGCCTGCTCCGGCGTCAATCCTTTCAACTGTGAAAGGACCCCTCTATGCGCAGACGCAATAGAGGGTATCACCGTTTCCAGACGACCCTCGCCGCCAAGAGTATATTCCAGCCCGACCAACCCGGGAAGTCCCACATAGCAGGGAGACATATACAGCCCCTTCGGCTCGGTCAGACCAGCACCAGGAACGGTGATTCCTTCACGTGAAAGGGGCCATGTCTTCGCCCAGCTTCCATCATCAAGGGCTGGCGCGTCATCAGGCGCTGACAGGGCTTCCACACCCCAGAGATCACGCGCCATACGCTCGCCCCATGCAGCCACGGGGTAGAGGCTGGAAGGCGCATGATAGCGCCTCAGTTCCAGAGAGGTACTGATCAGCACAGGTTTTTCCCCATCCAGTAAAAGGATGGTGGCTTTTTGCTCATCTGCCCATGAGGCCAGCAAGGGAAGGAGGCGCCCCGGCAAAGCAAGGAACCTGATCCAGTCATCACGCTCAAGCCTGTAATGAAACAGACCCGAGCGCGGCTTTCCACGCAGAAAGTCCATCATGGCGCTCATGGGTGCCATCCTGTAGGAAAGATCTTTTCCATGAAATAGAGCGATGCCAGACTGAGAACAGTCATCACCGCAGGGACGCCATAGGCCGCTGGCGACACAGGACGATCCGTGAAAGAAAACGCTGATCTGTCAAATCCCAGAAAGCGGCAGTTCAGCCCCGCCAGAAGGATCATGCAGACCCCGTACACAGGCGGCAAAGCATGGCCGACCAGAAGGAGTGCTGCAAAAACAGGAGGCGCCACAGACCAGTCCGGTCGAATGACCTCGCCATCTTGCCGAAAACATGTTCCCACAATCCCCGCCAGCATGAGCAACAAGAGCGCACTCACTGACTGCGTAGACGCGGCAATCATGGAAAGCGCTACCAGAAAAGGCAAAAAAGCTTCATCATAACGCCTGACGAAACCGCTAAACACCAGCCCGACCAGGCCTGCCCCCAGCATGATTTCACGCGCCAGAGGGTAATAGTCAAGACGGGCCATCAGACAGAGTGCAGCAAAGCGCAGCCCGGTATCCAGCAAGGCGAAAGAGGGCTTCTGTCCGCCCCTTCCGCCCAGCCCTGCCATCATCCCCAGCCCTACGACCAGAAAGATCAACCCCCACAAAATCTCCGTCATCTGCACAGCGGAAGAACCTGTCACCTGTAGCAGTGCTGCCCCCAGAACAGCGAGAATAACGCCACATAATCTAAGTCTGACCATAGACCACGCTGCCATGGCCCGCCGCGGAGAGAGACCATCCCACCATGCCAAAACCACACAACCTGCTCCGATAAACAGGCAAGACAGCAAGGCTGAAGCCAGACTCAGCGCCATCAACACACACCCTGTAATCAGGAAAGGCAGGATTTCATTCCTGCTGCGCTCTGCGGGATCCTGCGATACAGACCAGCGGCAGGAACAAAACAAGAGAGAGGGCAATAGACTTGCCAGAGCAACAGATATTTTCCCCAGGATATCCAGCCTTGAGGGAAATAGCAGCAAGGCCCCCAAGGTCAGAACTGCCCCTGAAAGAGCCAGGATATGGACATTGCCAGAACGGCGGGAAATCCAGAGCAGCCAGCCCACCAGAAAAGGCCAGCACAGCACAGCAAAAAGCCCGGCAGACGGAATGATGGGTGCGAAAGACGGAAACATCAGAGGTCCTCAGCCTTTCGCCAGACCAGACGAGGCAGCAAAATCACACCCAGCACGACCATCACCCCCCAGAACCCCAAGGCGGTCAGAAAAAGAGGCCATGAGGAAAGGAATCCCGCCACCATCAAAAGCCCGTCGGCCGCCATGAGAAGGCCGCAGAATTGTACCAGCGGACCACCACTAGCCACCACACAAAGGCTCGCCAGTATCAACCCGAACGTCAGACTCAGCACAAGCCCCAGACCCGCCCCGGAAAGAGCGACAATCAGCAGAAGCGTCACCGTCAGAACCACAGGGACTAATGTGGCAACCGCACGGAAAGAGCGTTTTTCCTCACGATCTGTAAAATAGCGCAGGAAATACCAGGCAGAGCCATTAAGCAGGAGGAGCATGAAAAATATCGGGACAGATAACCCTCCCCGCCCCACCATAGAAACCGTCATGGCGCAGGAAGCCCCGTAAAAGGCGAGCCATTTCGCCCCTTTTCCCAGAGACAGAAACAGAAAAATGAAAGCCAGTGCAAATCCGAGACTCACGATGCAAACCGTCCAGCGAGCGCAAAGAGCAACCCCAGGCCTAGAAGAAGCGATATAGGGCGCAGATTCTTCTCCATACCGGTCAGACGGCATAATGTAATGATCATGATGACCATCATAACCCGTCCCAGAAAACTTCCCAAAGAGGCAAGGCCCGTGCTGTCGCCCCCCGGCAGCACCACAAGATCACTCAAAAACACGATCCATAATCCCTGAAAGAAGATCAGGAGACCACGCTTCCGCTCCGTTTCATAACGGTTGCACGCGTCAAATTCCGCAAGATTACGTGGCACCCTGACAAGTTCTGAAGAAACAGGCACGGGCACACTGAGCATCAGGGCCAGCGCAGAGCAGGTCAAAGCACCGTTGAGAGAAGCATTACCATGTCCGGCCAGCATGGAAAGATCATGGATATAAGGCGCCATCAGCAAAAGCAGGAGATACAGCCATAACAGGGCAAAGGCGCCGCCAGCTGAGACCGATACTGACTCTGCCGGCACAAGGAAAAACCGGACCAGCAGCAACCCACCGCCTATCAGGAGTGGATCAGAGAGAAAACCGGTCAGTGCCTTTTGCGACAGCCCCGCATCCAGCGAAAAACCCGGAAGCGACATCAGTGCCAGTCCCAGAAAAACGAAGCAAAATCCTTCTTTGAAATTTATTCCTCCCCGCCCCACAGTCCAGAGAAAAACAAAAGCCCTCCTTACTGTCAGGCGAAAAGGGAGCCCTCTCTGTCCAGAACAGAAAACAGGCAGGCTTTCGACAAGCCAGCTCCAGAACGGCATAAGAACCAGCATCGCCAACATTTCAGCACCCATAAGCGCAAGGGAAAGCCACTCTGTCATCGTGATGAAAGCCCCACCGCCAGAAACAGAAAGGCCAACGCACAAAGCCAGACAGACAGGCTGAATTCAGGCTGATCTTCCCACCATTGCCGCACGGCGACAGAGAGTCCTTCGCCCTGCTTCCTCAAAAGACGCTGGTGCCGTGCAAAAACGTCAAAAGGCCGGACTCTCAGGCGAAACAATAACGTGACGCGATTTTTAAATACGCCACGCACAAAAGAGGGACATGACAGAAAAAGGGCCGGTTTGCGCCAACCCATGCGCGGATTGACAAGACAGAACCATACCACTCCCCATAAGAGCCAAAGGAAGGGTTGAGCCAAAAAAAGAAGGTGATTTTCTCCTGTGAGCCATGAGCCAAGCCAGTGGAAAACGGCCTGGAATCCTTCCTGAAAAGGTGGCAGGATCAGCAGCCCTTCCTTTTGCGGAGCCAGACTTAAAGCAAGGACAGGCATCAGGCAGGAAAAAAGGGCCGCCATCCCCATAAAGGAACCATCTATACGCACTGACGGTAACGTCACCAAAACCAGCACTGTTTCAGCAATGGATAGAAGCCCGATAGCAAGACCGAGCCCAAAACCCAACAAAGTCCATGATGTCTCCGGTCCAGCAAGCGAGAGAGCAGCATGAAGGCCAAACCACACAATCACAAAACCCGGCAGAAGCGGCAGGGCCAGAGCAAAACTCCGCCATTGCACGCTCCATGAGGAGACAACCTGGCAGGTAATATCCAGTACGAGGGCGCAAAGAGTAGCCTGCATACAATCATAAAGCTGGTTACGAAGGGCGAATTGCGACAGTCCCACAAGCAGAAGAACGCGCGTCAGGGCGCACAGCTGTGCAAAAGGGAAAAGACGTCTTCCGGGTCTTTTGTAAAGAATCCATAAAGCGGCCATGAGGGAAAGGATAACGATCCCCAGAAACCAGTATAACGGCTCGATGGCCGCATCCTTAAAGCCATACCCCACCGCCAGGATACAGGAAACTCCCGTCTCTCCATCCTGTAACTGTCCCTCTGGGGCTGGCCAGAACAGAAGGGGGATGACCAAGCAGACACTCCAGAATGCCGGATAAAGCCCGAAGAGCAGCAGAGCCATAACGCTATAGAAAAGGGGCGGCGCACAGCGTTTCTGTAGCGATAGAAATGTCAGATATAGTCCCAGCCAGAATGACTGTAAAAGCGGCGTGACGGTAAAAAGACTGCAACAGGCAGTACAGCAGGTCAGAAGGGAAAAGCTCCCTGAAAGGCACTCAGCCACACCCCCCCTGCGCAGCAGAACACGGCCGAAGAGAAAAATCTGCCTCCCCAGAAGCAGGGCCAAAAGACCCGTCAAAAAAATCAGAAAAGGATCACGGTACCACACGGAGTCATTCACCCTGCCTGCCGCCAGCCTTTGGCTTCCTGCTTCCAGTAAGCAAGACTGTACCCTGCCTGTCTGAACTCTTTCCAGCGTTTGCGCGCCTCCGCCACGCTCTGTTCGTCCTGACCATTAAACAGGTCAAAAATACGCACGAAACCAGCCAGAGGAGCCGTTGGTGCTCCGTTGAGGCGAAAAAGAAAACGTGCGCCATTAGCCGGCGCCTCCGTCCGAACGCTCAGCCATATAGGCTGACGGACCGCGTGGCTCTCCTCGTCAGAATTACCTTCCGCGCCATGAGGAAGCCAGAAATAATGGCGGCTTTCCCATAAGGTCCTGTCGAGATTTTTCATCTCTTCGTCACTGGCACAGCTAATAACGGCACGCTCCCCACTGGCAAGAGTGCGATCAAGGAGCTGAGGCAGGGCCTCCTGCACTGACGTACGCGTCAGATGATAAAAGCCGATCTGGGGCAGAGGGGATTTCTCCCCCTCCTCCTGTTCTGCCTGTGCAGAAGATACGTCCTGCCCTGCCACCATGATGTGTCTCCGAAACCCTGTTAGGGCTTAATTTTCCCGCTCTGCTACAAACTGGTTGAGAAGCTGTACGCCAAAACCACTAGCCCCCTTTGGGATACAGGCCGTTCCTTTATCACACCAGGCTGTGCCGGCAATATCCAGATGCGCCCAGGGCGTATCGCCAACAAAGCGCTTCAGGAACTCTGCCGCCAGACTGGAGCTCCCGGGACGGCCGCCAATATTTTTCATATCAGCGATGTCGGAATCAAGACGTCGATTATAAGCTTCGCCCATAGGCATTGGCCATAATGACTCACCTGTTACGCGACCAGCCTGTTCAAGCTCCTGGCTCAACGCCGCGTCATTGCTGAACAAACCTGCATATTCATGACCAAGCGCCACCACAATCGCCCCTGTCAGGGTCGCCAGATTAACCATAAGGCAGGGCTTGTAAGTGTCTCTGGTATAGGCCAGCAGATCAGCCAGAACGAGGCGACCTTCCGCATCGGTATTCTGGACTTCAATAGTCTGGCCACTATAGCTCCTGACCACGTCGCCGGGACGTTGCGCGTCACCTGAGACCATATTTTCAACCAGCCCGACAACACCAATCGCATTAACCCTGGCCTTGCGACGCGCCAGAGCGCTCATCGCCCCCACAACAGCGGCAGCACCGCCCATATCGGTCTTCATTTCCTCCATCCCGGCAGCAGGTTTTATGGAAATACCACCTGAATCAAACGTCACGCCCTTGCCGATAAAGGCGATAGGAGCAGCCTCCCTGTCCGTAGCCCCCTGATAGCGAAGAATGATGGTAAAAGGCGGCTTGGCGCTGCCCTGTGCCACCCCCAGAAGAGCACCAAACCCCAGAGACGTCATGGCAGCGCGATCCAGCACATCGGTCTCCAATCCCGGAATCTGCAATGCCTCAATGCGCGCACGGAAGCTTTCAGGATAGAGCACATTGGCAGGCTCACTCACCAGATCACGCGTCATGAGCACGCTTTCACTAAGGGCATCAAGCTCTTTCCATTGTGCTGACAGGGCCTGATCAGACTTTTTCCCTGGATGGAAAATCGTCAGATGCGCAGGACCTGCCTCTTTCTTCTCAGAACGATATAGCGAGAATTCATAGGCACCCAGCCGCGCCCCAAAAGCAATCAACGCTGCTTCATCACCCAGAGCCTCAGGAAGAATAAAAACAGCCTTTTTTTCCTTGAGCTTTGTCTTTTTCAGAGCCTGAAAACCGTAGCCACCCGCCTGCTGGAAGCGTTCACGGTCTGAAAGGACATTTTTCTCTTTTGGCCCGACTCCGATGAGATGGAGCTGGAGGATCGTCTCACCGGGAGAGAGAAGACTGAGAGTCTGCCCTGTCTCACCCTTGAATTCCTGCGCCTTGACCGCTTTGGCGAGACGCCCTTGAAGGGTCCTGTCGAAAGACTGAAAGGCCGCATCCCTTGCAAAACCGGCTCCATCGCAGAACAGCACAACAGAATGAGCCGTCTCCGGGGGGACAGAAGAATACGTCCTGAAATCAACTGAAATCATATTTGCCTCTCTTTCCTGCGGCAGATCACATCTGCCTGATGAACGTGTTTTCATAAAGTTAAAAAGCCCTTGGGCATTCAATTCGGACAGCGTATCAGATAAGTCTCTTCGTGACGAACGGTCATAAATAGGATAGCTTGCATAAAATGAACGCTCCACTCACTGCAATGCCTGATCTCCGCACCCTTCTGGAACTGACTGTGGAGACCATTTCAGAAGCTTCCGCCATTATTTTGCGGATCCGGGACAAAGGCTTCCGAACCGAAAAAAAATCCGACTCTTCTCCCGTAACCGAAGCCGATCATGCCTCGGAAAGCTGTATTTTGGAAAAGCTGCGCAGGGCATATCCTGATATTATAGCCATTTCGGAAGAAGAATTCAGCGCTGGCATCCGCCCGGCCACTGGCCACACATACTGGCTGATTGACCCCCTTGATGGCACGCGTGGTTTTGCCTCCGGCGGAGATGATTATGCCGTTAATATAGGGTTAATATCAAGAGGTGAACCCGTACTCGGGGTTGTCGCCATTCCCTCTGCCGGTCAGATTTATGGTGGTGGCAAGGGGCTGGGCGCTTTCCGTCAGGATCGTTCCGGCCGGCACGAAATTCACACTGTTCCCGTACCCAAAGAGGGACTTCGCGTTTTGGCTTCGCGCCATTACGGCTCTGAAGAGCGGCTTCATAATTTTCTGGCCGGGAAGAAAGTACAGTCCATCGGAAATATGGGGTCTGCCGTCAAGATCGTGCGGATTGCCGAAGGCAATGCTGATTTCTATCCCCGTTTTGGCCCCACCATGGAGTGGGATACGGCCGCCCCGCAGGCCATTCTTGAAGCTGCCGGAGGACATCTCTATGTTAATAATGGCGCGCGAATGAGTTATGACAAGAAAGACCGCCTTAACCCACCTTTCTATTGTTCGGGCTCCACTATTATCCTACCGGAGCCGCAGGATAATTTGGCAGGGAATGAGAAGGACGGCTCACTTCCGTGACTGAATGGCTTGATGTACGCTTTGACCATATTCGCCGCGCTGCTGATATTATAAGCCAGGGAGGTATCGTCGCTTTCGGAACCGAAACGGTTTACGGGCTTGGCGGTCTCGCCCGTTCGCGCTCTGCCATAAGCCGTATCTACAGCGCCAAGGGACGCCCCTCTTTCAATCCACTTATCAGCCATTTTGCTTCTGCCGAAGATGCTTTCAGGGAGGCGGATCTCGCCTGCCCGCTGGGAACGACTGCACGCGATCTGGCAGCACGTTTCTGGCCAGGCCCGCTAACCCTCATCCTGCCCCGTCATCCTGAAAGCCGTATTTGTGACAGCGTCAGCGCGGCCCTGCCCACTCTAGCCCTGCGCGTTCCACGGGGCCGTGCCGTGCAGGAACTGCTAAGACTGGTTAATGCACCCGTTGCTGCTCCTTCAGCCAACCGTTCAGGACGAGTCAGCCCCTCCTGCGCGGCTCATGTCCGGGAAGAGCTGGAGGGACGGATTGATGCCATTCTTGATACAGGTCCTTGCATTGTAGGACTTGAAAGCACGGTTCTTGACCTTAGCGGGGAAAAACCACGCCTTTTACGCCCCGGAGGACTAACGCGTGATGCGCTGGAGACCCTTATCGGCCCCATAGAGCAGGTCGCCCCTCTGGCACCTGATGATCATTCACCCCTTTCTCCAGGACAATTAAGTTCGCATTATGCTCCAACCTTACCTTTACGGTTGGAGGCCGAGAGGCCCGACAATCATGAAGCGTGGCTAGGATTTGGCCCTTCGGAGTTCACATTATCGGACAGACCTTCCTGGAATTTGAGCCTTACCGCCGATCTTGGAGAAGCTGCCGCACGACTTTATGCAGGGTTGCGCTACCTGGACGAGGAAGGACTGAAAAAAGGCTGCACGTCCATCGCCGTCCAGCACCTCCCTACGGAAGGGCTTGGTGATGCAATCATGGACCGACTGAAACGTGCTGCAGCCCCCCGCCCTCTCTTGAGAGAGTAGAAACATGGCTGGCAATAACACGCCTTTCGACCCCAAAGAGCTGAGGCTTCTCGCTGATATTCTGGCTCTTGTCCTTGATGATGAAGTCGGACAGGCGGAAGCCGCTCTCGAAAGACTGCGACAAAGAGCCAAGCAGCAAAGCCTCTCAGGCGGAGCCCTGAAAAATCTGATTATCACGCTTGCTGAAAACTCCAATGGCCGGGTCGACCTGCTCAGAAAACGTCACGAAGCCGAAATAAAACACTACCAGGAAGAGACGGAACATCTCGCAGCCCAGCATAGGGATCTACAGAAATATGTCTCCTTTCTGGAAAGAGACAATCAGATATTGCGTTATAACAGCCAGCAGCAATATGACCTGCCCTGGCCGCGTATAAGAGTGGTTATCGCCCTGATTACAGGCCTGCTGATCGGTATAGCCCTTAGTCAGGTCGTCCATAGCATAAACTCTTCCCACATGATTGATCGTTCCCTTTGTTCATCAAGGGTTTTTTCAAATAAAAATCAGGAATAGTCAATTCAGTTAAAGATATGTTACAAAACTTAATAAGTAATTAATAAAAGCATATAGCAAATAGAAATTGATTTATATCAAAATAAATAAAATTTATATTTTTTACTTATGTTAACCTTTATTTAAAGTGTTATCCCCTACCCCTACGGAAGTCGTAAGAAAGATGTGATAAGGCAGATTTCAAGAAAATACCTGTTCACTTAAGGCGGGCAATGGCACGTTTTACGAAAAACGCTTTTCTCGCCGCAATGGAGGCTTTTGAATCTGCTTTTCCCGGAGAAAAACCAGAGGATTATTATGACCCCTTTGAGTGTGGCGTCATTATCGGCACGGGGTGGGGCGGAATAGATGAAACGCTTGAAAGCCATGATCAGTTCAAGGAAATCGGTGTTGGGCATCCTTTGGGTACCCTTGAGTCCATGCCAAGCCTGCCAGCCGCTACATGCAGCATATTCTGGAATCTGCGTGGTTATCAGAACACGCCCATAGCGGCCTGCGCCACTGGATGCCTGGCCATAGGAGAAGGGTATCAGAAAATTCGTTACGGACAGGCAAAAGTTATGCTTGTTGGCGGTACAGAATCTCTCCGGTCAGAGCTGAATAGATGGGGCATTGATGTCCTTGGTGCCTTGAGCAAAGAACAGGAAAAGGCTGAAAATGCCTGCTGCCCATTCGATAAGAAACGCTCTGGCTTTATCCTGTCAGAAGGTGCTGCACTGCTATGTCTGGAAGAGTATGAAAGTGCCAAAAAAAGAGGTGCCCATATTCTCGGTGAAATTGTCGGGTTTGGCAGCTATTCAGACGCACGCGATTTTACCGCTCCGGCTGAGGACCTTCTGGCACGCTCCAAATCCATCACCTACGCGCTGGAAGAAGCCGGTCTGAAACCGGAAGACATTGATTATATCAATGCCCATGGCACCTCCACCCCATTAAATGACCTCAATGAAACAGAGACAATAAAAAAAGCATTGGGCAAGACAGCCTATGATATCCCGATTTCCAGCACAAAATCCTATACGGGGCATCTGATTGCAGCTTCTGGATCTTTTGAAACCATTGTCTGCCTGAAAGCCATGAATGAGGGGCTGGTTCCCGCGACCATAAATCTTCATGACCCGGATCCACAGTGCGATCTGAATTACACGCCTAATAATCATCTTCATAAAAAGATTGATGTAGCGCTAAATCTTGCCTTTGGTTTCGGTGGTGCCAATGCGGCCCTGATACTGAAAAGAGTCCCTTCATGATGGTCCGTTATTCGGCCCATGACGTTGAGAAATGGGCTGCCTTCTCGGGTGATTACAACCCTATCCATTTCGATAAGGGAATGGCTTCGTCCTATGGCATGACAGCATGTCCCATTCAGGGGATGCTCGCGCTTGCTGACGTAAAGAATAAAATCAGCGATGTCGTGCAGGGGAAACCATTCAGTGCGCATATAAGCTTCAGGGACTATATCGTCCCTGATACTGACTACGAAATCAGCTGGGATGGGAAACGCACGGTCACTCTTCATAGAGACGGCCAGAAACTGATTACCGCCCGTCTGAAGGATTATGTCCCTGAACAGCCAGAAACCGGCCTTGGGAAGGTTTCCACGGACGCCCAGATGATAACCTGTCTGGATGAATTTGCTCATTACAGAGCAGAAGAAAGAAAACATCCAGACGCTTTATGGTCCCTGGGTGACTCGCTTCTTTTCAGAGACATTTTCAACACAGAAAGCCCCAGGGAATTTACCAGGGATCTTTCTGCAAAAGTAGGTGTTTCCGGACTGGAAACAATCAATGACGTGATGAGTGTGAGCCTTGCGGTCCAGACCAACCACACCATCAATGTCAGTGAACAGGCCCTGAACATATCGTCTGTTAAGCAGTTTTCAGGTTTCTCCATAAACAGGGGACATCCTTCACTTGTATTAATTGACGAAGAAAAAGTCGTCATTGAGTTTCTTGTTCAGCTTGTTTCAGACAATGCCGTTACAATGTCGAGCAAATCTACCGTTTTGATTAAAAGGAAATAGACCTTGTCCACCAATACATTTGACAGACTCAGAGAACTCGTTTGCGAGATAAAGGATCTTGATGAAGATGATATCCAGCGTGATACGCTTATAAAAGACCTGAACTTCGATAGCCTGGACTTTGTAGAACTACAGGTAACCGTGAAAAAAGAATGTAATTTCACGATGAACCAGACCTTCTTTACGGAAAAAACAACATTCGGTGATCTGTGTGATCATATTGATGGAAAGGAATGATTCCATGCAACCCTCAGCCAATCAACCTGCAACCAATCCCCTGATGCAACTGAACGTAAACCGGGAGGTCGTATTTGACCTCTCTTCCTCAGAATCCCGTGTTATCAAGCAACTGGTCAATGTCTCCAATGATGAGAGCATGACCCTGACCTCCATTATTGACCATGACACAATCATTGACAAGAGTTTGCTCCCCAAGAGGGCGGATTGCGCCTGGCTCTATGGCACGAAATACTGGGACATGCTTGATGAAAGGCAGAAAATGGAAGTCATGTGGGCAGAAGTAGGCCGTGATGCCTCCATGTTCATATGGCTTGAGCAGCTCCTCCCTCCTTTTTATGTCGGCTATGTCAATAATTACAGGGAAGGTTTCGCAAAGGAAATATATGAGTATTTCATGATCTTCGCCAAGGAAGAGATTGTGCATACTCTTATGTTCCGCAAATGGCTTGATCTTACACATGAGCAGCTCTGGCCTGCACCATCGGCAAGATATTCCGGCCTGCTACCTTATATTCCCCACCTTCATCCTGTAATCGGCGTTCTCTGGACGCTTACGGTTGAATGGGCTGCGGAAACAAATGCTATTTTCCAGACGCAAAAACCGGAAGTCGAACCTGTAACGAAAAAAATGTTTCACGAGCATCATAAAGAGGAAGTGAGACATATCACATTTGGTCGTAAAATGGTCAGTAACTGGTTTGAAAACGCTCCTGAAAAGGACAAGGCCATTGTACGTGGTGCTTTTGCCAACATGCTTGACGCCATTATTGACCTCATGACCTATAATACTGACCTCCAGAAAAGAGTCAGCTTCCAGCTCCCGTTTGACGCCAGTGATGAGGCATTTGCCGCTGAGATACGGAATTCTGAAAATAACCAGAGAATCAACAGCCAGCGTTTCGCAGAACAAAAAGAATGGTACAAACAGTTAGGTATCTGCCATGCATAAGGATTATGATCTTGTTTGTGTGGGATCTGGCATAACATTGCTAAGCTTTGTGCTTACCCTGCTACGGAAAGATCCTGGCAAGAAGATCCTTATCCTTGAAAAGCACAGACTGGTCGGCGGTTACTCTACCTGCTTCCACAGGCCCAACCAACATTCCATATTTGATGTCAGTCTTCACAAGTTGACAGGAATGGGCGAGACAGGGAACCTCCATAAAGTACTGGCTGATTATGGTATGCTGGATACTGTACAGATGGTCTATGCAGACTGCATGTTTGTCGCCTCCATAGACGGTAGGAAGATCTCTTTCTGGCATGACGAAAAAATCCTCTTCGATCACCTGCGTTCTTTTTGTGACGAAGAGGATCTGTCAGCACTGAAAGAGTTTTTTTCAGATGTTCTGTCATATGGCTATGACTCCTACATGCAGCATCAGATTTTCATGGGGAATTACGAGCCTGATTTCAAACGGCTGAGGTTTGCCCATAAAAATCTCAAACAGATAACTGTTTATGACAAACTGAAACAGATTTTCAAAAACAGGATTCTTCAGAACATAATATCCACGCCCTGCATGTACGTAGGTGCATTACCCGAGGAAGCCAGCTATCTCTATTTCCTCCATGTCTGGTATGCCGCTTTCTTTGCCAGAACAGCCTACCCTGCAAAAGGCTCCCAGGCTCTGTCAAATTTCTTTCGCGATGAAATCATCAAACGTGGTGGCCATTTCAGGCTCCGGGAAGCTGCCGAGAAAGTTCGTATTGATCCTGCAACAAATACATGTACAGAAATAATAACGAATAAAGGCGTCTATACGGCTCCGGAGTTTATTCTCAATACTTCGCACCAATACGCTCTTTCTCTTATTGATGATGCTGAAAAAACGTCCATACAGATTGATGAAACCCGGCTTCCAGCCCCGGCGAACTCAACCACAACAGTCTATGTCGTCCTCCATGAATCTCCCGAAGAGATGGGACTTACCGTGGAAGAAACGATGATCTTTCCGCAACACTACAATGATATGAAAGATTATCGGGACATGGCTCGCCAGAACCTTCATGACGAGACGATCTGCGAAAGGGTTTTCTGGGAGTTGTCCCCTATGGAAATTACAAATTATCATCTCGTCGCCCCTACAAACGGCAAGGTAATTGTCTTAAATGTGCTTGACAGAATAGAGCATTGGCCTGAACGCAAGACACAGGCCTATAAAAACAAAAAAAAGCGCGCAGAAAACATTCTGTTACAGAGGCTGGTCGAAGAATTTCCCCTCATGAAGGGGAAGATAAAATATGCCGAAGTCGCTTCACCCAAAACATATGTGAAATACACAAACAACACATCAGGTTCTGGCTATGGTTATCTCATTCTGGGCAAGGCGCCGAGATTGCCCATGAACATATGCAAAAATCTGAGGCTGGTAAGTCAGTGGGTTTCTGGCGGTGGTTATGAAGCAACAATCTGCTTCGGCCATATGCTGGCAGAGATGGAGAATAAAAATGCAGCCACATGATAAATGGATCCTCATCACGGGTGGTTCACGCGGGATCGGCAAATCATTGGTCGAGTATCTTTCACAGAGCTATAATACCGTCTTCACCTACGCAAGTTCTGATGAGAAGGCCAAAAGTCTTGTCGGCTCCCTTAGCCAGAAAGACGGCAGAGGCTGGGTCATTGCCGAAAAATGTGACGTCAGGGATGCTGAAGCTACACGCGACATGTGCCGGCGCCTGACTGAGACATATGCTCCTCCTTACGGCCTCATCAGCAATGCCGGTATTACCAGAGACGAACTCATGCTGAAAATGGATCCCCGGAACTGGCATGATGTCATAGACAGCAATCTGAATGGGGCCTTTAATATCGTCCACGCTCTATCACCTTTCATGGTGCAGGAAAGACAGGGCTCCATCATCTTCATGTCATCAGTGGCCGCAACAAAAGGGATTGTGGGGCAAACCAATTACTCAGCCAGCAAGGCTGGCCTGCTGGGGCTTACGAGATCGCTGGCGCTTGAATTGAGCCGTTTTAAAATAACGGTCAATGCTATTTTACCGGGTTATATAGATACGGATATGACTGATCTGCTGGGAGAGCAGAAAAAGGTCATTTCAAAATCAATCCCTCTTCGCAGATTTGCCGACCCCATAGAGGTTGCCTATCTGGCCGATTTTCTTCTTTCCGACAAAAGCCGTTATATTACAGGACAGAGCTTAACAATTGATGGTGGTGTCGCTGTATGATACGCCCGCTTATCTCAGCTATTTTCGGGTCTCTGGAACTCTTTTTCCTGCTTTCTTTCTTCATCCATCTTTACTGGGGGCTGGGAGGAAAAGGCTTGGTCATGTATGCCCTGCCTGTCAAAGCTGATGGCGAATATTATTTCAGGCCCGGGAAAATAGCCTTATTCATGATCCCTTTTCTCTCAATGGCGCTGTTTCTCATATTCATTATGTTTGACAGCATTGAGAGCAAATTCAGATATGCCCATTTCCTTTTTCTGATACTGGGTATTATGTTTGTGGTCAGAGCGATAGGTGATTTCAGAAGCTGTGGCTTCTTCAAGCACAAGGTCTCTTCCATTTTCTGGCTTTATGACACCTATCTCTATACACCCGGTGCCGTACTTGTTGCTGTTATGCAGTTTATATTGTTCGCCCATTACAGCCATATCGCGCTGTGAATCCCGCCCGGTAAAATAGTGCTTTATCATAACGGATTCAGTGCCTGGGCGTGCTTTTATGTCTGAGAGTCTGAGCCATCCAGACCATGAGAGCAGGCACACCTGCCTTCATGGCCGATCATTCTCATGGCATCTTTTTAAGGGAGAGCACCTGCCTTGTCTCTCGTGCCGCCTCTGTCCGGTTTGAGGTGGTAACCGGCCAACTCACCCACACACGGCACCACACTTATGTGACCAACTACAGGGTCAACCAGACTGACGCAAAACCTGCGAAAGACTCTCATGGGATAAAATACAAATAGGAAAAAAATTGCAAAAAGTGGAAGCAGAATGTCATGAAAATGATCTACTGCTTCTTCCAGCCCCTCGCGGCTGGATTTGGCGCACGCAAACGTGCTAACAGCATGGATAGCCATTGCCGAACTTCCTTTCGGTTAGTGGTCAGGGTCATGGAGGTGTTTGCCCACCTCTGTGACCTGCCTTTATTGAATACGCCTCATGCCCAATAAGTCAAGTGTCTTGAGGAAAACAGTTTCAACACAAGACCCACTGAAAAACCTCTTTCATTAATTTTACCCTTTTTTTGCTTTCCTTCGAGCAGTAAAAGAAAGCATGGCGAGTCAGGGCAACATACCAGAGCGACGTCTTTTCAAGCTCATAGATCGCTATGTGCTGCGTCAGCTTCTTGTGGCACTTCTGGGATTAACCTGCGGAGCCATTGCTCTTATATGGCTGACACAATCGCTCCATTTTGTCTCACTCATCGTACAGCATGGTCTTTCCCTGCGGGCTTTCCTGCACCTCACTCTCCTGATGGTGCCTTCTTTCGCAGCGGTTATTCTGCCTGTCAGCACCTTTCTGGTCATTCTTTTTATTTACCAGAAACTCAGTCATGATCGCGAAATTGTCGTATTAAGCGCAATGGGACTCTCGCCCCTCAGACTGGCACGCCCCGCCCTGCTATGCGGGCTGATTGCCACTATATTTGGCTATATCCTGACCTTATGGATGGCCCCTGCCTCCTATCATGCCTTCCATAGTTACGAATTCCAGATCCGCAACCGCATTGCGGCGTTCCTGCTGGAAGAAGGCGTCTTCACCCCCGTCTCTCCCACCATGACAATCTATATTCATGAAAAAAAGAACGGGAATGAATTTCGGGGCGTGATGATTCAGGATGAGAAAGACCCCGCCCATCCTGTCACGATTTTTGCTGAACGGGGCACGCTTTTTTCCCGGCCTGAAGGACCGAGACTAATTCTTACCAACGGCACACGGCAGCAGCTTGACCGCCATAGCCTGAAAATTAACGAATTGCAGTTCGAGAATGACACACTGGATCTCACAACCTCTTCCAGCCATAAGCAGCTCAGCCAGGATGCCACCGAACTCCCGTTAAAGACCCTCCTCTCCCCACCGGGAGATACGCCCGTAACCATGCAGAACAAACTAAAGGTCGAGGGCTGGAACCGCCTTATCGCCCCGCTTTTCACGCTCGCCTACAGCGTCATAGGCGTCGTCTTTATCCTGCGGAGCCGGTTCTCGCGTTATGGCAGTTTTATGCTGCCATTGATCGCCATTCTAGGCGTCGTCGGGCTTCTGACCCTTTCACTGATGTTCAAGAGCATGGCCCAGCGCCATATAGAACTTGTTTCGCTTCTGGCGCTGGAAGCCATTCTGCCCACCCTTACAGGGCTGACGGCTCTCGCCATGATGTCACGCGGTAGCAGAAGGACGCCACCATGAGCCGTTTCATGGGTGCATGGCGTTTCAGGCGGAAATCCCTGAACGCGGTTTACCTCTTTCTTGAGGAAGAAGCCATTGCCGACAGTTTTGGCTATTCCCGGACGCTCTCCTACTACGTGGCGAGGCGTTTTCTTGTCATCAGCGTACTGATTATTATGGCGCTGACTTTTCTGATCTCCCTCTTCGATTTTATTGATCTTCTGAGACGCGCCGCCAGCCATCCCGCTGCGGGATTCGGCTCCGTGCTGGAAATTGCAGGACTGCATATCCCTTATTACGCGCTCTATGTCCTGCCTTTTGCCATGCTCCTGGCCGGCATTGTCTGTTTTTCCGGTCTTGCGCGTTCATCAGAGCTGGTTGTCGCACGGGGAGCTGGCGTTTCCGCCTGGCAAATCCTGATCAGCCCCATTATCTGCGCCATTATGGTTGGGGTGTTTTTCACCACGGTCCTCTCGCCACTTTCTTCAGCAATGTACAGCAAGGCTGACCGGCTTGATGCACGGCTCCTGAAAAATGAAAGCTCCACTCTCGATTTCAGGCAGGACTCGCTTTGGATCTGGCAGGGAAACCAGGAGACAAAAGGCAGCACGCTTTTTCATCTCAAACACCTCCATCTGGAAAAGGAACGCCTCAAGACTTCGGACATCACCTTGTTCGATCTGGATTCCCGCCATCATATTCTCCAGCGGATAGAGGCCCCCACCGGAGAACTCTTCAAAGGAGAATGGTCCTTTCAGAACAGCATAAGCCTGACAGCCACCGGCAAGCCTCGTCTTCTGGGAACGATTCACAGACCCGCCAGTCTGAGCCTGAAACAGATGCTCAACCATGCCGCCCCCGCTGATACACTCTCGGTCTGGGCGCTGCCTCATGCGATTCACCTGCTCAGCCAGTCAGGCTTTTCCACAATACAAATGAAATTACGCTTTCAGTCACTTTTGGCTCTTCCCTTCCTGGCCGGTACAATGGTACTGGTATCGGCCGGGTTTTCAATGCGCCCTTCGCGAAGAGGTGGTATTGCCCAGCTTCTTGCCAGTGGTGTCTTGACTGGTTTTGCGCTATTTGCAATTTCAAAGATTGCAGAGCAACTGGGAAAATCGGGCGCTCTCCCGCCTCTCATGGCGGCTTGGGCGCCAACATTGGCAGGATTATGCGTTGCCATGGCCCTGCTCTTATTTATGGAGGACGGTTAATGCCTGAGCCCGGAACTTTTCCGTCCGGTTTGAAGAAACGATTCTCGTTTCTCTGTTTCACCCTTGCCGGTACGGCCTTGGGTGTAATGTCCGCTCCTGTCTCTTACGCGCAGGACGATCAGAGCGATGCAGCCAAACGGAAATCTTCGACTGTCAATAATTCCCCGCCTCATCTTTCCGCCCAACAGCCACTGACATACCTTGCCGACCATGAAAGTTACGACAAGACGGGGCTGGTCATCTGGCAGGGTAATGTGCGCGTCTGGCAGGGCACACAAGCCATGCGGGCCGATAAAATCACCTATGACCGCGCCAGCGGCATCATGCGGGCGGAAGGGCACGTCGCTCTTGTCCAGGATAATGGCAGCACCACCTATGCTGACCATGTCGAATTTACCGAAGGTCTCAAAAACGGCATCGGCTCCTCAATCTATATGAAAATGCAGCAGAATGCCAAACTCGCTGCGACTGGCATGAGGCGCACCAACACGCAGGTGACGGATTTCTCCAACGTCGTCTATACCGCCTGTAATCTCTGCGAAGAGCACCCCGATTTCCCTCCCTTCTGGCAAATCAAGGCTTATGGCGCGACGCAGGACAAGGAGCATGTCAACGTAGAATTCAACCATGCCTGGCTGAAAATGCTGGGATTCCCGGTTTTCTACTTCCCCTATTTCGCCGTTACCGATCCGACTGTCAAACGTCATAGCGGCTTCCTGATACCCAATGTCAGCCCGCATGACCGTTATCTCGGCACCTATTTCACAATCCCTTATTTCCTGGTGCTTGATGACCAGCAGGATCTGACCCTCGATCCCCTCATCGCCACCAAGACCGGTCCCCAGCTTACCGCCCTTTATCGTAACTGGATGAATTTTGGACGCCTGAATGTCAAAGGTGGCATCGCCGATGATACGCGTCGCAACCAGCCTTATATCAACACATTCGGTGACCAGCTCAACCGCTCGGGCCGGCATGGGGCACAAGGCTATCTTTTCGCCAATGGTGACTTCTCCATATCAGATCACTGGCGCGCTGGCTTCAAAGGTGACATCGCAAGCTCTGCCAACTATATGCGCGACTACCGCGTCCCTGGTTACGGTAATGACGTCCTGAGTTCCAATATCTATCTGGAAGGATATGGCGTCGGCTCCTATCTGAGGACTGACGCACAGGCCTATCAGGGCCTCAACCGCGGTATCATCAACAACTCCGCCCTGCCTTTCGCCCTCCCACGCTTTACCTACGAATTCCAGGGAGAGCCTGACGCCTTGGGAGGGAGATTCAGCCTCCACACCACCGACTTCTTCGTCTATCGCTCCCGCGGTGCCGTTGACCAGCGCGGCGAGCTGGCCATGCAATGGGACAGGCCCTTCCGCAATAGCCTCGGGCAGCAATGGCTCCTGACCGCACGGCTGGACACAACGCTCTACCATGCCAAGCATCTTGAGGAGCAGCCCGGCTACGGTCATGATGGCAGTCACGTAAGAGGCACAATCCTGCCCACTATTGCCCTGAAAATGAACTGGCCATTCCTGCGCACTTTCGCCCATGGTCATGGCAGCCAGCTTTTTGAACCAATTGTCCAGTTTATTGCCGCGCCTAATATGGGTAATTCGATCAATCGCAATATTCCCAATGAAGACAGCTTCTCTTACGAATTCAGCGATACAACCCTCTTTGCCCTCAACCGTTATATGGGCACGGACCGCCTTGATAGCGGCCTGCGTGCCAATGTGGGCTTCCACCAGAACTGGACGTGGAATGGCCGCAGCATAGACATGCTGGTTGGCGAGAGTTTTCAGGAACATATTGACCGTAACCGAATCCCCTATTCCGGCCTCGACCATTATGTCTCGGACCCGGTGGGGCGCATTACCATTACACCCAGTGAATATTTCGACCTGACAGCGCGCGGGCGTTATAATCCTTGGCGCGGCAATCTGGATTATGGAGAGGCCCTGTTTTCAACCGGCGTGCCACTACTGCGCTTTACGGGCGGTTACGTATATGAGCCTGTCACACCTTATTACATGTACCGCATGAATTACCGTGAACTGCGCAATATCCCGTACCTGAAACCGACCAACGAATTTACAGGCCGCGTTACTTCGCAATTCGGGCAATATCATATCTCCGCTTATACCAGACGCAGCCTTCAGGCCAATAAGGCCATCGCCTATGGTGGCGATTTCGGCTATGAAAATGACTGTTTTGGGCTGGACGTGATTTACATCAAGCAGTACACCTATGTTGGCGGTGAGAAAAGAGGTTCGACGGTTCTGCTCAATTTCTACTTCAAAACCATTGGCACATTCGGGGTTAACGGCTGAATTATGTTAGTGTCCTTACGTTCTGCACTTCTTGCCTTTACAGCATGCTCCTGTGCTGCTCTGGCCTTTTCCCAGCCTCTTTACGCGGCACGGAAGCCTGACACTTCCACGTCAGCATCAAATGGCCCCGTCAAGGAAGAGGGACTTGCCTCACACCCCGAGGAAGAGGAAGAGATCATTGCCGTGGTTAACGGGCAGGTTCTCACCAAACGCGACGTCAATGACCGTGCCCGTCTTTTTGTCCTCTCCACGGGCCTGCCTATCAGCTCTGACGTCATGCAGCGTATGCGGGGACAGATCATCAATCAGCTTATTGATGAAAAACTGAAAATGCAGGAAATCTTGGCCAGGCATATCAATATTGAGCCTGAACAGATTGCAGGCGCCATCAGCACCATTGAAGAACGCAATGGCATGCCTAAAAACGCCCTGCGTCAACGCCTCGCCAGTGATGGTATTTCGCTGACAACGCTGATTGATCAGATTCGTGTCCAGATTGCCTGGATGCAGGTTCTGCGGCAGGAGCTTGGCCCCCGCAGCCGTGTCACGCCCGAGCAGATAACCCAGCGTGAGAAAGCCCTTCAGGCTGAGGCTGGGCGCCCGCAATATATGCTCAATGAAATTTTTATTCCGGTTGAAGATCCCCGCCACGATGAAGTGGAGCTGGATTTCACCCAGATGATCATCAACCAGCTCCGCAGGGGTGCGCCTTTCCCCATCGTCGCGGCCCAGTTCTCGCAGGATCAAAGTGCACTAGATGGTGGCGCCATGGGCTGGGTGCAGGAAGACCATCTGGATCCGGCCGTTGTTGAAGTCGTGCGCCAGATGCCTGATCGCGCCATTTCCAACCCCATCAGGGTGCCAGGCGGTTTTGTCATCGCCACGGTTCAGGCACGCCGGGTTGTCGGCAAGCAGATGGGTACATTGCTGACATTGCGGCAGGCCTTCTTCCCTTTCCAGTCCCTTCTGGATCCCCAGAACCCGACAGAATCGCAAAAAACGATCCTTCAGCAAGCCACCCATGCCTCCCAGACTCTTTCAGGCTGTAATGCCGTGGAAGCCCTCAATAAGAGCCTTGGAGAAAAACGTCCTACAGACCCCGGTACACAAGTGCTGGAACGTCTGACGCCCCAGATGCGCTCCATTCTGGACAAACTGCCTGAAAACAGGGCTACTCATCCTCTCGTTGCCCGCGATGGCATCGCCCTGCTGATGGTCTGCTCGCGCGAACAGAAAAACCTTGCCCAACAATCCCCCGGGCAGATTGCTGACCAACTTATGAATGAGCGCATTGAGCAAACCGCCCAGCAGTTACAGCGCGCCTTGCATCGTCGCGCCGTCATCAAGATCCGTTCCAACGTGCAGGAATTCCTGAAACATGGCTCTGATACGTCCTCCCATCAGGAGGATGGTCAGGACAATCACAAGAAATCCCATAAAAAGACCAGCCAGCAGACCGAAGAGTCAGACCAGAACGATAACTGAATGAGCCAGACCACAGAGAGACTGAAAACCCTCCCCTCTCTCCGGGATTCGATCATCCGGCATGGACTGGAAGCCCGCAAGGCTTTGGGACAGCATTTTCTGCTCGATCCCGGTATATGTTCCCACATTGCCAGCCTTGGGGGAACGCTTGAAGGCCGGCATATCATTGAGATCGGACCAGGACCGGGTGGCCTGACACGTGCCCTGCTTCTGACAAAAGCTGAAACAATTAGTGCCGTCGAGATTGATCCGCGCGCCTGGCCTTTGCTGGAAGAACTTTGCGACGCTTTCCCTGAAAGACTCTCCCTCTTCAGGCAGGACGCTCTGACGCTGGACGCTACCACTCTCTGCCCGGCCCCACGGCAGATTATCGCCAACCTTCCCTATAATGTTGCCACACCTTTACTGGTTGGATGGCTCAGACAAGCCGCACAATGGGAACGATTGATCCTTATGTTCCAGAAAGAAGTCGCTGAACGGATTTGCGCCGAACCGGGAAGCTCAGCTTACGGGCGATTGGCCGTTCTATCCCAATGGTGCGCTGACTGTTCCGTCGCCATGACCCTGCCACCCGGTGCTTTTTCCCCACCACCGAAGGTCAGCTCCGCCGTCGCCTGTCTTGTCCCCCATAAGAACCAGCCTTCACCCGCCCTCTTCAAGGCAATGGAACAAGTCACAGCAGCCGCTTTCGGACAAAGACGCAAAATGCTGCGTGCTTCGCTGAAATCCATCGGAGGCGAAACCTTGCTTGATAGAGTCGCCATAGACCCGACACGGCGCGCCGAAACACTCACCATTGAGGAATTTGACCGCCTGGCAAGGGACCATCTCGCAAGCCGCTCCTAACCTCCTTTCCGGGAAAACATATAATCACGCGTGAAAGGAACGGCATTGATATCCGGTGTCAGCTGAATCTGGAAATTCATATGGCCTTGCACGCGAAAAGCCTGCTCGCTGGCCAGAAGATAAAGCTCGAACATACGCACGAAACGATCATCATAAAGCGCCCTGATTTTTTCGCGGTTCTGGCTGAAACGTCTGTACCATTCTTCTATCGTTCTGGCATAATGCAGACGCAGTATTTCACAGTCTGTTACCCATAATCCCGTCTTTTCGACCACGGCAAAGACTTCGCTCAAGGCCGGTGAGTAACCTCCGGGGAAAATATATTTGGCAATCCAGGGATTGGTCGTCGCAGGACCATCCATACGGCCTATTGAATGAATAAGTGCAATGCCATCCGGCTTAAGGCAACGTTTTATATCCAGGAAAAAAGTCTCGTAATATTTCAGCCCTACATGTTCAAACATGCCCACGGAAACAATACGGTCAAAATGTCTTTTACAGGTCCGGTAATCCATCAGCTCAAAATGCACCCTGTCCTCAAGACCGGCTGCCTCGGCTCTCTGGCGCGCTACACTGAGCTGCTCGACAGAAAGGGTAATTCCCGTCACTCTGGCTCCATAATCACGCGCCAGAGTCAGGGCCATGCCACCCCAGCCACACCCTATGTCAAGAACCTCCAGACCGGGACGTTCGAGACAGAGTTTGGCAGCAATATGACGCTTTTTCGCTTCCTGTGCCTCTTCCAAAGTCATATCCTCACGCTCGAAATAGGCACAGGAATATTGGAGATCCCTGTCAAGGAAAAGGGAATAGAGCCTGCCATCGAGGTCATAATGATGGGCCACATTCCGACGTGATCGTCTCAGGGAATTCAAAGGCTGCATCAGGCGCATGAGCTGGCGCAGATGGGCGCCTATTTCATTACTGACCAAAGTATGATTCTGCAAATTCTGCATCAGGACATGAAGAAGCGTCCTGAGCGAACAATTTTTGGGCAGTACGTGCCCGTTCATATATTCTTCACCAAAAGAGAGCGCCGGATTAAGAGCTATGGCATGTTCTGCCTTAAGGGTCGTAATTTCCAAGGCTGCCTCATCACCAGGATTCTGCCCAATATAACGGCGCGATGACCCATCACTGAATGTAACCGTCAAAATACCTGTCTGAATAAAATTCCTGAGCAGAATATCTAGAACACGCCTCATAAAAACGCCCCCTTGAAATTTTACGCTATTTTTACACTCTCACTAACATTCCCATAACATCAGGATTCTAAAGATATATTTTACAGTTCTTCACAATGAGCAAAAATATCCTACTTATTTAATGCTGAAAGATAATAAAAAAACCCGGCGAAGATATCTCCGCCGGGTTTTTCTGTTTCGTAAGCTTTCCAGAAAGGCCTAGCGTGCAGCCTCATCGGCCGCCACTGTCGCCGCCTCAATAGCAGCCAGCTCGGCTGCCTCAGCTGCTTTTTCTTCAGCAATCTGTTCAGCATGCAGTTCACCGAGGATATTCTCCTCTTCTTCCTGCACAACCGGCTCTTCACCGCGGGCCTGACGCTCTGCTTCTTCCTCGGAGCGGGCCACGTTGACCACAACCTTGATAGAAACTTCAGGATGAAGAACGATCTTCGCTTCCGCAAGACCCAGGAACTTGATAGGAGACTCAAGCACAACCTGCTGGCGTGTCACTGTCAAACCAGCTGCCGTTGCAGCGGCCGCGATATCGCGCGTGGTAACAGAGCCATAGAGGCTTCCGCTATCACCTGCCTGACGGATAACAATAACGCTCAACCCATCCATACGCTCGGAAAGGCGTTCTGCCTCTTCGCGCTTATGCAGGTTATGAGCCTCAAGCTGGGCACGCTCTGTCTCAAAGCGTTTGCGATTGGCCGCATTGGCACGCAGCGCTTTACCCTGAGGCAGCAGATAGTTGCGGGCATAACCCGGCTTCACACGGACGATATCGCCCATCTGACCCAGATTTTCGACACGCTGCAAAAGAATGATTTCTGTCTGTGACATAACGCGCTCCTTAGCTTACAACATAAGGGAGCAATGCAAGGAAGCGTGCCCGCTTGATTGCCTGCGCCAGTTCACGCTGTTTCTTTGCCGAGACAGCCGTAATACGGCTGGGGACGATTTTCCCACGCTCGGAAAGATAACGGCTCAGAAGTCTTACATCCTTATAATCAATCTTCGGCGCATTCGCACCAGAGAACGGGCAGGATTTACGACGACGGAAGAAAGGACGACGCGCCCCGACAGCCATACGACGTGTGGCGGGATTCACTTCAGGTGATGTGGTATCGGACATAATCTCTTATTCCCCGTCTTCAAAAGCAAGGTCACGAGCCTCAAGAGACTCATTGTTACGCCGGCCACCACGACCGCTTTCGAAACGGCCACCGCCTGCACGTGGACCACCACGCGAAGCGCCGCGTTCACCACGGTCATCACCCTTGCGCGACAGGATCGGAGAGGGTGTATCGTCAATTTCCTCAACGCGCAATGTCAGGACACGCAACACGTCTTCGTTAAGGGAAAGCTGACGCTCCATCTCGCGCACAGCAGTGATGGAGGCATCAATGCCCAGAAGGACATAATGGCCCTTGCGGTTCTTCTTGATGCGGTAAGCCAGTGTGCGCAGACCCCAGAACTCACGTTTGAGGACTTTGCCTTCCTGCTCTGCAAGCTGGGCCGTGATGGTCTCGACCAAGCCTTCGACCTGAGCCTGAGAGACATCATTACGTGCAATCAGCACGGTCTCATAAAGTGGCATGAACACTCCCTTCGGATAAAATCAACCCGGACCAGCCCTCTGCCAGCCTCATTCAGCCCGTTAAACGCACTGCGGGTATAGCCGAACATCGCCATAATGCACGGCAGGGAAAGAGGGCCTTATAAGCACAGAAAGAGAGGATATGCAAGAAAAATGGTCGACAGAGATAATAAGCGTTAAAACCACACTATAAATCAGAACCACCATCACCTATTCCAATAGTCGCTCTAGATAATTAACTATTAAGAATCGGAGGATTCCTTATGCTTACGTACGTCGATAATAAATGTATCGCGCGCTGTATTGCCAATTAGATTAGTAGCACTCGCGTCCATTACACCACCAACAGCACCCCCCACAAACGGAATAGCTTTTCCAAGATTAATCAATCCCGTACTCCCCGCTTTGGTAATCAAACGAAAACCAACAGCTTTATTAATTTCGATCAATAACCTTCCCGGAATATTCTTTAAAACAGAACTTGCCGCTTTCGTCCCAAATTGAATGCCAAAATCCTTAAATATTCCGCTCATCGCTTTTCCTACAAGACAAGCATAAGCAAGCGTTCTTACTTTATCACTACGAATATTTTCACCTCCCATATATGCAATAGCCGCAATCATACGTAACTGGAGGTAAATATTCGTCGCAAAATTAGCGGGAATTGTAACAGGAAGTGTTATAATTCCTCCTAGTCCAGTCGTAAACCCTGTCAGACCAGCTTTTGCATTCTGCCACCTAATCAAGGAATTCGCAGCTTCATATGCCGGGCCTGAGATTTTCTGACACGCAGAAAACCTCAATCGTCAAGGAAGGAGCGGAGCTTCCGGCTGCGGCTGGGGTGTTTGAGTTTGCGTAGCGCCTTAGCCTCAATCTGGCGGATACGTTCACGGGTTACGTTAAATTGCTGACCGACTTCCTCAAGCGTATGGTCGGTATTCATACCGATACCAAAGCGCATGCGCAGCACACGTTCTTCTCGTGGCGTCAGGGATGCCAGAACACGGGTCGTGGCTTCGCGCAGATTGGTCTGAATGGCGGCATCCAGAGGAATGACCGCATTCTTGTCTTCAATGAAGTCCCCAAGATGACTATCCTCTTCATCGCCAATCGGCGTCTCGAGAGAAATAGGCTCCTTGGCGATCTTGAGCACCTTGCGCACCTTTTCAAGCGGCATGCCAAGTTTCTCAGCCAGCTCCTCAGGAGCAGGTTCACGACCAATCTCATGAAGCATCTGACGTGACGTACGCACCAGCTTGTTAATCGTCTCGATCATATGAACAGGAATACGGATCGTCTTGGCCTGATCGGCAATAGAGCGCGTAATAGCCTGGCGGATCCACCATGTCGCATAAGTCGAGAATTTATAGCCGCGGCGATACTCAAATTTATCCACCGCCTTCATCAGGCCAATATTGCCTTCCTGAATCAGGTCAAGGAACTGAAGACCACGATTAGTGTATTTTTTGGCGATTGAAATCACCAGCCGCAGATTGGCTTCAATCATTTCCTTCTTGGCACGCGTCGAATCACGCTCGCCACTTGAAATGGTCTGATACACCACTCTGAACTCATCTACGGGCAGCCCCATTTCATAAGCCAGTGCTTTTACTTCCTGCCGCAGACGCCTGAGAGAGTCGATATATTTCGTGGTCAGGAGCTTCCAGCCCTTGCCGGGAAGTGCCGAAATTTCTTCAACCCAGTTGGGGTCCATCTCGTGATGACGATAATAGGACATGAACTCGTCACGCGAGATCTTGCAGGTCTCGGCAAGACGCAACATCCGCCCTTCAAGACCGTTCAGACGCTGCACCTGCCCCTTTATGAGCTCTACAAGCTCTTCAATACGGTTATTATGCAGATGCATTCGCTCGACAATGGAAACAAGCTCATTGCGGATCTGGTTATAGGCAGTTTCTGCTTCCCCCGAGGTCTCCTCACCTTCTGCCAAAGCCTTGATGCGCTCACTCTGCATGGCCGAAAGCTTCTGATAAAGTGTATCGAACTCGGCAAACAGTGCCATAATTTCAGGCTTGAGCTTTTCTTCCAGTGCCGCAAGGGAAAGGTTATTGCCGTCACCGCCACTTCCGTCGCCCTCGCCATCCTCACCGGAAGCATCAGACTCATCGCCGTCATTATCATCTTCAGCCTCGTTCTCAAGGCTGTCCATCCCCTCTTCATTCTCAGTCTCGGGGTCGCTCTGACTGGCTTCAAGGTCAATAATGTCGCGCAGCAGCATGGAGCCACTCTGAAGACTCTCATACCAGCCCAGTATAGCATTAAAGGTCAGCGGACTGCGGCAAAGTCCGCCAATCATCTCGCTACGGCCAACCTCAATACGCTTGGCAATCGCGATTTCGCCCTCGCGCGACAGCAGCTCCACAGCGCCCATTTCGCGCAGATACATGCGCACAGGGTCGTCCGTACGGCTAGCAACCTCAACATTGACGTTGCCACCTGTCGCCTCGTCCGAATCATCATCACTCTCTTCTGGAACAGCCACCTCGTCTGAAGAATCCCCGTCATCGTCAGACGGAACCCCTTCTTCATCACGCTCTTCACCTTCGATAACCTGAATATCCATTTCAGAGAGAGCCGCCATGATATCCTCAATCTGCTCGGACGTCATTTTATCCTGTGGCAGAACGGCATTCAGCTCATCAAACGTGATATTACCCGTTTGTTTGCCCTTGAGAATGAGCTTTTTGACGGCAGCAGACTGTACATCCAGGGGCGAACCATCCTGCTCCGGAACATTCTGATCAGATCCAGAAGCTGTTTTCGTCGCCATTCGTCTCTCCGTTGCGTTCTCTGCTCAAAACCAAATATGGGGCCAAGGTGCAAGTGGTCAATTCCTGACCACAAGTCAAGACCGATCACCATGAAAAAGAGAGCTTATAACACTGATCGGCCTTTTCAGGCTATCTGCCAGCGCTCCTAACCGCTAGTTCTCTCCCTGCTGGAGAGCTTTCAGAGCCTGCATTTTCGCCTTGACCTCGGGAGGAAAGGTCGCATTCCCAGACGATTCGTCCAGCGGGCGCTCGTAGGATTTCAAAATGGCCTCTCTCACAGCCCGCTCGACCTCCTCTTTAAATGCGGGAAAATTCACCAGTCCGTAAAAATGCCACCACATTTCTGCAACCCCGACAAAGAAGAGATCCTCTTTCTCTTCTTTTTTCTCCTCCCTGGCCGCCTCTTTACCCACTGGCCGATTGCGAGCGCTCTGGGGCAGATAATGCTCCAGCAATTCACAGGTCAACTCGCCCAGACCATGCTCTTTCATCCAGTTCTGACAGGAAAAGGGGCTGGTCGTGCCCGTTTGACTGGCCCATTCCAGAAACACGGAACGATAATGAGCCAACGGTTCAGACAATGTCAGTTGATAGAAAGATTGCTCTATCTGTGGCAAAATTTCTGGATGGGCAATCAGAAGAGCCATAAGAACTTTCAGCCTTTCCGACGCTCCCTCTGCAATCATGCGCGGCTGTTGCACAGTCCCGGGAAACATAGCTTTGCTCTCACCTGTCCATACCGGATCTTTTCTGGAACCCTGCCAAGAAATCCGCCCGGAACGATGATTGCGAAAATAGGAAAAGAACAGATCGAGCAGAGTGCTTCTATATTCTCCGGCCAGCGCACGATCAGGAATCTGATGAGCCAGTTCCACCAGTCTTTTGCGAATAACAGCACGCTCTTCTGGCCCGGCCTGTGCTTTCCCGGCGACCATCAGGGAAAATAATTCCTCGACCAGTGGACGAGATGACTGCAAAAGCGCATCAAAAGCCTGCGCTCCATCACGCTGGACCAGACTGTCAGGATCATCCCCGTTACCAAGACGGCAGAAACGTAATGTCCGCTCCGGACTGATAAGGGGGAGAGCCAGTTCACAACTTCGCAATGCAGCTTTTTGCCCTGCAATATCGCCATCCAGACAAATGATGGGAGCCTTTGCCTGACGCCATAAAAGAGCCAGCTGTTCCTCGCCCAATGCCGTACCCAAAGGGGCTACCGCCCCGCGGAAACCAGCCTGGTCGAGCGCAATGACATCCATATACCCTTCAACCACGACCAGCTCCGCGCCTTTTCTCACCGCTTCGGCAGCATGATGGAGGTTAAAGAGCGTGCGCTTTTTGGAAAAAAGAACCGTTTCAGGACCATTGACATATTTGGGCTGGCCTTCCCCCAAAATGCGCCCTCCAAAAGAGATAAGCCGTCCCTTGCGGTCATGGATGGGAAACATCAGCCTGTTGAAAAACAATTCCCCGCGAATGGCCCCCTGCTCGTCACACCTCAAAAGCCCGAGCTGTGCGAGCTGTTCTGGCGTGATGTCATGCGGCTTGAGAGCTTCCGTAAGAGACCGACCATCACCCGACCAGCCTAGCCCGAAACGGGTTATCGTCTCGGCCGTAAGCCCTCTCTTTTGCAGATAATGCCGCGCCGCCTCACCTTGTCGCTCTCCCAGATTACGCCTGTAGAAAGCCTGCACATGCTGCATGATTTCCTCAAGAGACGCCACCTGACGGGCTTTCTCCTCGGCACGTGGATCTTCCCTGGGCATTTCTAGCCCAGCTTCATGAGCCAGGCGCTCTACCGCATCACGAAAACTGAGACCCTCGCTCTGCATGACATAGGAAATGGCATCCCCGTGCACACCGCAACCAAAACAATGAAAATGATCTTCATATATATAGAATGAGGGTGTTTTCTCGCCATGGAATGGGCAGCACGTCTTCCAGTTCCGCCCAGAACGGACCAGTTTGTTGCTGCGCCCAATCAGAGAGACAAGTGTAACTCTCTGGCGCAGTTCATCGAGGAAAGCGGAATCTAAAGCCATATTAGATTTATAACCACTTCTTTCCTGAAACAGAACGAAAAACTCATAGAGATAAAGCGAAAAAATATTCCCATCATGCTAAGGGGAAGGACTATCCTGTGCCCGTCGCTTTGGCAGGGTCACGATCCTATAAGGCCTTGTTCCATTCGTTTCTTAGACAAGTCAAGTGGGTAGCACCTCTCATTAGACCCCCCATAAAAAAGTCGTATAAGTACCTATGCTTGTATCTTTAAATTATCATCATAACGTGTACACAGCTCCTTAGCCGGCCCTAATTCACATTTTTATTGTTATAATATGTACCACGTACACAGGAGAACATTATGGAAAGCAAATTCAAGGTTACAGATATTCCCGAAGAATCAAGTTTTTATGACTTGGTAGCGGGAGATAACGTCCTTGAAATACCATTATTTCAGAGACCTTATATGTGGAAAGATAGCCACTATAAAACATTAGTATCAGATGTCGAGGCCGTAGCAGATGAAGGTTCATCTGCCATTTTCCTTGGTGTAATCGTTACTTACTCACGAGGTTCTGCGCCAGGACGACCGCCAACATGGATGATAGTAGACGGCCAACAAAGAGTAACAACTCTCTACTTATTTATCATGGCTGCATCTTATATTGCTGCAACACATAACGAATTCGATTGGGCCGCCGATATCATTGGGCGTTATCTTTTAGTCCGCCCAAGCCACCACTTCCCGGAGGCGAAGCGTCTGGACCCATGACAAAGCAATTTGAATTAATATCAAAGGACCTGAAACGCGTATTTAGAGACCAAGGCATAGACGGATTAACCGAAAGAGTGGACATTATTGCTACAAAACTTAGTGTAGTATCTATTTCGTTAAGAGAGCCAACTGTAGCCCCAAAGATATTCGAAAGACTCAACTATGGTGCTGAACCAATAACTGTTGCGGATCTTGTAAGGAATGAAATATTCGCACGCTCCGAAGATAATTTGGAAGAAGCACAGAATCTATTCTCTAGTAGATGGGAGCCTTTTATAGGGAAATTTAAGGATAAAAACAATGATTTCAATAAATTTCTGTTCCCATATGGATTAGTGAAAAATCCAAATGTAAAGAGGAATGACTTAATTCATTAATATCAGGAACTTTTGGGACAGTTTAGGTGAACCAGATAAGATAATTGATGATCTACAATCATATCAAGAACCTTATTATCTTTAAGTAGAGGAGACCCCTTTCCTGGCGCTTCTCACGATATGACACTAAGAATAAATAGGCTTGTTAGACTCAATATACCGTCGTCCGTCTACCCATTCCTTTTACCGCTGCTTCTTGCATATAAATCAGAAAAAGTAAGTGAAAAAGCCGCAATTGACGCAATTGATGTGATAGAGTCGTTCTTGTTCCGTCGTGCCGTAGTCGGTATCGAACCGACTGGACTTCATGCCGTATTCAAAGGTCTGTGGAAAGAGCTAGCTGGCGATGATGATAGCATAGAGTTAGATCTAAAGTTAAAAACAGATCTTATTATGTCGAAAATCGCGTCCAGAACGACTGTATCCTGGCCAAAGAGTCCAGATTTTACATCCTCCATCATGCAAGGACCACTTTATAGGCGTAAAATCGCTAATTACGCTATACGAGAATATGAAGCGTCACTTGATGAAGAGTGTCCTTCTGACATTAGCGATATTGAACACATCGCCCCACAAAAGATGAATCGTGAATGGGCAAAATCTATTCCTGAAGATTACGAAAAAATAATTCACACATGGGGTAATCTTGTTCCAATTTCTAAGGAAATGAATTCTACCGCTTCGGCAAAGCCATTCTCGGAAAAACGGGAGGGTTACATAAACTCTAAGTTTGCATCTGTACGTCGGCTGGCCTCATTAGATAGTTGGGGCACAGAAGACATCTTACGACGTTCAAAAAGCATTGCGGAATGGGCCTGTAAACGGTGGCCTTATTAAAAGAAAACGATGATTTACACGAGCACTCCATTTTTGTTTTTATATTGAAATAATTTCAACTTCCGGTCATAGAAGAAGCGAAATGAATAATTGAGACAGAAAGCGTGCCAAATGACTGAGCGCAAGACAATTCTAGGATTTTCCTGTGGCGTGGCTGCAGGGGCTCTTTGGGGATTTGCTCTTCTGGCACCCGCCTTGATCCGACCTTTTACACCTCTCCAGCTTGCCTGTGCACGCTTCACCTTCTATGGCCTTCTGGCCGCCCTGCTCATCCTGCCTCACTGGAAAAAGACATTTTCCCATATCGGTCGGCAGGAATGGCTTGGACTTCTTGCCTTAAGCCTGCTCGGAAATATCGTCTATTATGTGCTTTTTGGCATGGGCGTACAGATGGCAGGCTCCGCCATGCCGACACTGATCGTCGGTTTTCTGCCTGTAACTGTCACCATTATCGGCTCTCTGGAACACGGCGCCGTACCCTTGCGGAAACTCATACCCTCCATCCTGCTAAGTGTCGGAGGAATGGGCTGTATTGCCTATCACGCCTATACACTCGCGCAAAATGCTCCTCATCACAGCGATGCGCTCAGGCTCGCCACAGGGTTGCTCTGCGCTATTGGAGCACTGCTGTCATGGAGCGCTTATGCTATCAAGAATGCACGCTGGCTCAATCATCTGACCCACACCTCCGAACATGAATGGAACCTTCTCACCGGTTTGGTAACGGGAATCCTCGCCCTTTGTCTGATTCCGGTCGGTTTTTTATGGAACGGCCCTCTCCCGCAGGAAGGATGGAGCTGGTTCCTGACAGTCAGCCTCAGTGCAGCGCTTCTGGCATCCATTATTGGCAATGCATTCTGGAATAAAATGAGTCGGCTTCTGCCTTTGACGATGGTCGGGCAAATGATCCTGTTCGAGACGCTTTTTGCACTGATTTACGCTTTTATCCACGAGCACAGACTCCCGGCATTTTCCGAGATTCTGGCCATCCTGCTGGTGGGCAGCAGCGTCATCACCTGCATGCACGCCCACCGCAAACCCGTGGAGTCTGTAGCCGAGGGACATGGCTGAACGTCCCCCGGCAGGTTTTTTCTTCAACCCAGACGTTTCTTGACCAGCGCACTGGCCTTGGCGGGGTCGAGGGCGGCGCCAAGGCGTTCTTTTAGTACAGCCATAACACGCCCCATATCCTTCATAGTGCTGGCACCGAGTTCTGTGACGATTTTCTCAATCTCGGCAGAAACAGCATTTTCATCCAGTTCTGGCGGAAGATAATGACGGATCGCATTAATTTCTCCCTCTTCCTTCTCCGCCAGCTCAGGACGACCGCCCTTGAGATAAAGCGCTACCGATTCTGTGCGGGACTTGATCATGGAACGCAGGGCTGCAAGGATCTCCTCTTCCGTCACCTCTGCCTGCTTGACGCGTGCAGCAACATCCAGATCCTTGATTTTCGCCGTAATGCCGCGGAGCTGGGCCACTTTCTCAGATTGTCCGGCTTTCATCGCCGCTTTCAGGTCATCCATTATCCGGGTACGCAAACTCATGATCACTCCTGATATTATCCTGATGAATTTTAGGAAAAAATTCTCGCAGGCGATTATAACCCATAAAGAGACCATATGGAAAATACAGGAGAATATGGGAAAAAATTTCCCAATATCCTTGTGATAATTTAATTCCTCACAAGTCGGAAAAAACTTCCCAACCATGCCAATTCTCCTCTATAATGAGGACACAACCGACCATGTGAGCGGAGTATCTTCCTATGGATATTGACGGACTGATTGCAAAAGCGGGTGGTGTGCCGCGCATTGCCGAACTTACGGGAGTCGGCACGGAAGCCGTCCGCAAATGGCGTCAGTCAGGCGCTATCCCGACCCGACACTGGCCTGCCCTGCTCACTGTGCCTGGTATCACCCTTGATGACCTCAACGAGACCCCTTCCGAAAGCTCCAGAAAAATGTCTGATCCCGTTCACACACAGCAACCTTCCGGCACGAACGCTGCCCTTGTTCTGGCTGATGGAAGCATTTTCTGGGGACGCGGCTTTGGCGCCCATAATGACAATGTGACGGGCGAACTCTGCTTCTGCACCGGCATGACGGGCTATCAGGAAACATTGACCGATCCTTCCTTTGCCGGACAAATCGTCACATTTACCTTCCCTCATATCGGTAATGTCGGTACCAATCCGGAAGATAATGAAGCCCCTCATATGGCCGCTCTGGGCGTTGTGGTAAAGGAAGATGTCACAGCCCCGTCCAGCTGGCGCTCCCATCAGCCTCTCCAGCACTGGCTCACGACACAGGGAAAAAGCGGCATCAGCGGTATTGATACGCGCGCTATCACGCGCATTCTGCGCGAGAAAGGTCCGCAAACCGCCGTTCTGTCCTTCCCTGCCAAGGGCACTATTGACCCCGCCTCATTGCTGGAACGGGCCCGCTCATGGCCGGGGCTGGAAGGGATGGATCTTGCAAAGGATGTCACCCGCCCCACCCGGACATGGCACAAGGAAATCTGGCACAACCAGCACCCCAAACGCACGGTCAAACGTCGCGTTGTGGCTATTGATTACGGCGCCAAGGACAATATCCTGCGTTGTCTGGTAACAGCGGGATGCGACGTACATGTCCTACCCGCTACCACGACAGGAAAGGAGATCCTTGAGTTAAAACCCGAAGGCGTTTTCCTCTCCAATGGCCCTGGCGACCCAGCCGCAACCGCCCTTTACGCGCTGGAAGCCATCAGGACCGTTCTGGATGCCGATATCCCCATTTTCGGCATATGTCTGGGGCATCAGCTTCTCGCACAGGCACTGGGAGGCAAGACCTACAAATTGGAACAGGGACACCGTGGCGCCAACCAGCCGGTGAAGGATCTCACCACAGGGAAGGTCGAAATCACCAGCCAGAATCATGGCTTTGCCGTGGATGAAAAATCTCTTCCCAAAGACGTCAAGGTTACCCATGTCAGCCTCTTTGACGGCTCCAATGAAGGGATCGCCTCCACCACGAAAGACGCTTTCTCCGTACAATATCACCCGGAAGCCAGCCCCGGCCCGAGTGACAGCTTCTATCTCTTTGAACGTTTTGTCGCCCTGATGGATCAGCGCGCCACATCTCCCTCAAAGTCTTCTTCCGTGGCAGGAGCCTGAACCATGCCCAAACGCACTGACATCAACTCCATTCTCATCATCGGCGCGGGACCCATCGTCATCGGGCAGGCCTGCGAGTTTGACTATTCCGGCGCACAGGCCTGCAAGGCTCTGAAGGAGGAAGGCTACCGCGTTATCCTGCTCAATTCCAACCCTGCCACGATCATGACCGATCCCGGTCTGGCAGATGCCACCTATATCGAGCCGATTACGCCGGAATTTGTCGAGCGCATCATCCTCAAGGAAAAGCCCGATGCCGTGCTGCCCACCATGGGAGGGCAGACGGCACTCAACGCCGCCATGGCGCTTGATAAATCAGGTTTTCTGAAAAAGCATAATGTCGAGCTGATCGGCGCACGCGCTGACGTCATTGATCGCGCTGAAGACCGCCAGAAATTCCGCGAGGCCATGGATGCCATCGGCATTGAAAGCCCCCGCAGCGCCATTGCCCATACGTTGGAAGAAGCACGCGAGGCCCTCAAAGAAGTCGGTCTGCCCACCATCATCCGCCCCTCTTTCACCATGGGCGGCTCAGGCGGCGGCATTGCCTATAACAAGGAAGAATTTGACCAGATCGTCCTCAGCGGTCTGGACGCCTCTCCCACAACGGAAGTCCTGATTGAGGAATCCATTATCGGATGGAAAGAATTCGAGATGGAAGTCGTCCGTGACGTAGCCGATAACTGCATCATCGTCTGCTCCATTGAGAATATCGATCCGATGGGGATTCATACGGGCGATTCCATTACCGTCGCCCCCGCTTTGACGTTGACGGACAAGGAATTCCAACGCATGCGCGATGCCTCCATCGCATGTCTGCGCGCCATCGGGGTAGAAACAGGCGGCTCCAACGTACAGTTTGGCGTCAATCCCAAGGATGGCCGCATGGTGGTCATTGAAATGAATCCGCGTGTCTCGCGTTCCTCTGCACTCGCCTCCAAGGCGACGGGCTTCCCCATTGCCAAGATCGCGGCCAAGCTTGCCGTCGGCTATACGCTTGATGAACTGAAAAACGACATTACCAAAACAACGCCGGCCAGCTTTGAACCGACCATTGATTATGTCGTCACCAAAATCCCGCGCTTTACATTTGAGAAATTCCCCAACACGCCAGCTTTGCTCTCCACTTCCATGAAATCGGTGGGCGAGGCCATGGCTGTTGGACGCAGCTTTGCCGAATCCCTCCAGAAAGGCCTGCGCTCGATGGAGACAGGACTGACAGGGCTGGACCCCGTTCCCCCACCCGGCGATGGCTCTCACGAGGCCTATAAGGCGGCTCTGTCCGAACCCCGCCCGGAACGTATCCTGATGGTAGCGCAGGCTTTCCGTGCCGGCCTGTCCCTTGAGGATATTCAGGAGGCCTGCCAGTTTGAACCCTGGTTCCTGAGACAGATTGAAGCACTGGTTGCCACGGAACGTCAGATAGAAGCCAAAGGCCTGCCACAGGACACTATTTCACTCCGCCAGTTAAAGGCCCAGGGTTTCTCGGACCGCCAGCTGGCGCGTCTGAGCGGCAAGAACGTGAAAGAGGTTCTCGCCCTGCGTGAAAAACTGAATGTGCATCCGGTCTATCGCCGCATTGATACCTGCGCGGCTGAATTCGCCTCTGACACGCCCTATCTCTACTCCACTTATGAAGGCGGTTTCGGGACGCCAGTCTGTGAGAGCCAGCCGACAGATCGCGAAAAGATCATCATTCTGGGCGGTGGTCCCAACCGGATTGGTCAGGGCATTGAATTTGACTATTGCTGCGTCCATGCGGCCTATGCCCTGCGGGAAGCCGGTTATGAGACCATCATGGTCAATTGCAATCCTGAGACGGTCTCGACCGACTATGATACGTCTGACCGCCTTTATTTCGAGCCTCTGACAGCCGAGGACGTCATTGCCCTTATCCGCACGGAAATGAGCAATGGCCGTGTACTGGGCTGCATTGTCCAGTATGGTGGGCAGACGCCGCTCAAGCTCTCCCATGCTCTGGAAGAAGCCGGCATTACGCTCCTTGGCACACCCGCCGATGCGATTGACCGCGCCGAGGACCGCGAGCGTTTTCAGGCGATGCTCCGCAAGCTGGGACTGCGCCAGCCACGTAACGCTATTGCCCGCGGGCCAGAAGAAGCCCTGAAACTGGCTGAAGAGGTCGGCTATCCCATCGTGGCCCGTCCTTCCTACGTGCTGGGGGGACGCGCCATGGAAATCGTGTTCGATCAGGCCGGCCTGACTCATTATCTCACTACGGTGCTGCGTCAGGCGGGAGAAGATATTTCCACAGGTCCCATCCTGCTTGACCATTACCTCAATGATGCCATTGAGGCGGATGTGGACTGCATCGCCGATGGCGAGAGCGTCTATGTCGCGGGCGTCATGGAACATATTGAGGAAGCCGGAATTCACTCGGGCGATTCAGCCTGTTCACTCCCGCCTTATACCCTCTCCCCCGCACTGGTGACAGAACTCCGCGCCCAGACGGAAGCCATGGCCCGCGAGCTGGGGATCAGGGGGCTGATGAATGTACAGTTTGCCATCAAGAATGATGAGGTCTTCGTCCTTGAAGTCAATCCCCGTGCGTCCCGCACGGTGCCCTTCGTGGCCAAGGCAACAGGCGTGCCGGTCGCCAAGATTGGCGCGCGTGTGATGGCAGGGGCCAAACTGGCGGACTTCAACCTCAGCGAACGCCCCATCATGCCCCATGTTGCGGTCAAGGAAGCGGTTTTTCCCTTTAACCGTTTCCCCGGCGTGGACGTCATTCTCGGCCCTGAAATGCGCTCTACAGGCGAGGTTATGGGACTCGATACAAGCTTCGAGATGGCTTTTGCCAAGTCCCAGCTCGCTGCGGGCGTTAATCTCCCCAGAGAGGGCACGGTTTTCCTGTCCGTTCGCGACAGCGACAAGGTTCATGTGCAGCCTTTGGCACGGAAACTTGTTGAGGCAGGCTTTAAAATCATGGCGACGCGCGGCACAGCGGCTCGTCTTCAGGAAGCCGGCATAGAGGTCACGACCGTCAATAAAGTGGCTGAACGCCGTCCCCATTGCGTCGATGCCATTCGTTCGGGCGATGTGCAGATGATCATCAACACAGCGCAAGGCGGACAGTCAGCGCGAGACAGCTTTGACATACGCCGTTCTGCCCTGACGATGGGCATACCGCACTACACCACCATTGCTGGTGCGCGGGCGGCTATTTACGCAATCGCCGCCCTCAAAAAAGGTACAGCCAATGTAGCACCGTTACAGTCTTATTTCAGCCGTACATTTTAACGCGCTGAAAAACTTGCAGCTTCACTAATCTGCTGTATTCTGTCTAATAAAATAATCTAAAGCCTCCTTTCCCCCTCCACATGAAGGGGGAAGGGGGTTTTCTGTTCTAAACTTGATGTTTTTCTTTGATTTGGGGAAAAAACGTGCAGAAAAGTCCAATGACCGCACAGGGACTGAAGAGACTGGAGGATGAACTCTGGCGCCTGAAGTCGGAAGATCGCCCCGCTGTGATTCGCGCCATTGCTGAAGCGCGCGCTCATGGGGACCTTTCTGAAAATGCGGAATATCACGCAGCGCGTGAACGCCAGTCTTTTATCGAAGGTCGCGTGCTGGAGCTTGAATCCCTCATCTCCACAGCTGAAGTGATCGACCCCTCGAAACTTTCTGGCAAGCGCGTACAGTTTGGCGCAACCGTCACTCTGGTTGATGAAGAGACGGATAAGGAAAACACCTATCAGATCGTCGGGGTGCATGAGGCGGACATCAAGGAAAAGCGCCTTTCCGTTTCATCGCCACTCGCCAAGGCACTGATTGGCAAGGAAACGGGCGACAGCGTCTCTGTCCCCGCTCCCGGTGGCGACAGAACCTATGAAATACTGGAAGTGGTTTACCGATAATGACACACCCTGCCCCGCATCGCCTGAGCCTTGATGATGTTTATGAAGCGCAGAAACGCATTTCTGCCACCATTACCAAGACACCGACCATCAAAAGCGTCGCGCTCTCGCGCCTGACAGGGGCAGACATTACCCTGAAGCTGGAAAATCTTCAGGCGATCGGCTCTTTCAAGGAACGGGGCGCAGCCAACCGCATCGCCCTCCTGACGCCTGAGGAGAGAAAACGCGGCGTGATTACCGTCTCAGCGGGCAATCACGCACAGGGCGTAGCGCGTCAATCCAGCCTGCTGGGGCTGGAAGCCACCATCGTCATGCCACGCTTCACCCCCGCCACCAAAATTGCTGCGACGGAAAGCTGGGGCGCCAATGTCGTTCTGGCAGGCGAGAATTTTGACGAAGCCTGCGCCACCGCCGCCTTGTTGCAGGAAAAACAGGGCAGCGTCTTCGTTCATCCTTTCAATGACCCCGCCGTCATGGCCGGACAGGGAACCTGTGCGCTGGAACTTTTGCAGGACGCGCCTGATCTGGACGCCATCATTGTCCCCATTGGCGGGGGCGGATTAATGGCGGGGTTTGTGACCGTCTTCAAGGCGCTTAGCCCCAAGACGAAAATTTACGGCGTTCAGGTTGCGGCCTATTCTCCCTTTGGGGATTATCCCGGTCCTCTGCGTCCGGCCAAGGGCGGCCCCACTCTGGCGGAAGGCATTGCTGTCGTGCAGCCGGGAGATCAGTGCATTCCCGTCTTTGGACATGAGCTGGCAGGGGTGTTTGTGGTGGACGAACTCCAGATTGAAAGCGCGATTACCATGCTGGCTGAAAAAGCCCGGCAGGTGTGCGAAGGCGCGGGTGCTGCCCCTCTTGCCGGCCTTATGGCGCATCTGGACCTCTTCAAGGGGAAGAAAGTCGCCCTGCCCCTCTCGGGCGGGAACATTAATGCCCGTATTCTCTCCAATGTCCTGCTGCGCTCCCTGCTGAATGAAGGGCGTATCTTGCGGCTGGTCTTCCAAATTCCTGACCGCCCCGGCCTTCTGGCTGACATTGCCAAACGCATTGGCGATTATGGTGGCAATATTATTGAAGTCTCTCATCATCGCCTGTTTGCCGCTCCTTCCGTACAAACGGCAGAGCTGGTGGTGATGATTGAAGCGCGCGATGCCAAACACGCCAGAGAAATTGAAAGCGAACTCTCTCATCATTACACCGTTGCGAGAGAGAAATAAATTTCTCCCAACACAACTGAACAGGACCATAGAAGGCAATCTTATAGATCTTACCAACATATATTGTGGAATGTTCTGCTTGGCCCGCCCCTCCCTCCAGCAAAATGGGGCTGACCACATAAGCCAGATTGCCCAATGTACGGCCGATATGAGAGTATTTGTTTTGATAGGGAAATTATTTACGGAGGGTAAGGCACCTATGAAACCACCCCGGGATGTAGTGGCCGGGGTTGTTTTTGTATCGTTATATAATGAAAAGGGGAGGATTATTATTTATTCTGGTTCTGGAGGAGCATGAGGGCGCCTACGGCGTTGCTACCGGCGGGGACCTGGCCTATGGCGCGGCCGGAATTGTCATGCACGGTGCCTTGACTGTCCACACTGCCAGCCTGATCGCCGTTAATAATGACATTGCCGCTGGAGCCAGTACTGGCGATGACCCTACCGCTGCTATCATGGATGTCCCCGCCGGAATCAATATGGCCAACCTGCCCGTTATTATAGATGAACGTGCCATTCTTCGGGTCGACAATCCCCAATGAGCGACCGCCATTGTCAAAAACCTCCCCATTCTGGTCAATGCGCCCTGCCTGATCACCATTGACAATGATCGGTTCCGAATGGGGGTAGGTGTCAGTCGCCTCTCTTCTACGCCTTTCGTCATAGTCTTTGTCTTCATCAGTCCCTGGGCGACCAGTTGAGGTGTCTATAACTTCCGATGACCCGGGATAACTGACCCATTGTGCATAAGAAGATTGTACGAAGCCTCCTGACATTAGGAGCATTGTACCCAAGAGCAAAAATTTATCTTTCATGATGTTCTACGTCTCCGTATGAAAACTATTAAGAGGGAATGAGCCACTTATGAAACAACCCCGGGATGTAGTGGCCGGGGTTGTTTTGGTAATGTTATGTAATGAAAAAGGGGAGGATTATTTTTTATTCTGGTTCTGGAGGAGCATGAGGGCGCCGGCGGCGTTGTTGCCGGCGGGGACTTGGCCTATGTTGTTGCCGGAGCTGTCATACACGCTGCCTTGACTGTCCACGCGACCGGCCTGACGACCATTAAGGATGACATTGCCGCTTGAGCCGCTGCTGGCAACGATATCGCCATTTTCGCCATGGATATCGCCATTGCCATCCACATATCCTGAGCGGCGACCATTATAGATGATGGTGCCGTCCTTGGGGTCAATAAGACCTACTGAATCGCCCGATTCATTATAAACCTCGCCATTCTGGTCGATTCGCCCTACCTGACGGCCATTGGCAATGATCGGGTCCCAGTGGGGGTAGGTGTCGGCTTCACGGGGGTGGTCCTCGGGACGATAATTTTTCGTCCCCATGTCATCTGCGGGTTTACCTGTCGATAGATCTATAACTTCTGATGAGCCTGGATAACTGATCCATTGCGCATGAGAAGACGGTACAAGACTACCAGAGGCCAGAATTGCAGCTCCCAAGAGCAAAGATTTACGTTTCATGACGTTCTACGTCTCCGTATGAAAATTATTAGGAGGGTATGGGGCACCTATAGAACAACCCCGGGATGTAGTCGCCGGGGTTGTTTTGGTATTGTTATGTAATGAAAAAGGGGAGGATTATTATTTATTCTGGTTCTGGAGGAGCATGAGGGCGCCGGCGGCATTGTTGCCGGCGGGAACGGTGCCTATGTCATTGCCGGAGCGGTCATAGACTTCGCCGTTATGGTCTACCCTGCCAGCCTGATCGCCATGGATGAGGACGTTTCCGTCTGAACCGATGCTGCCGACGACTTCGCCGTTCCGGCTGTGGATATCCCCACCGGAATCAATGCGCCCGACCTGATCACCATGGGAGAGGATCGTGCCATCCTTGCCGATTGTACCAATATCTTCGCCCGAGCGATTATAGACCTCGCCATTCTGGTCAATGCGCCCCGCCTGATCTCCATGAATAAGAATCGGATCCCAATGAGGAACAGGGAGATCATGTCGCTTGTATCTTTCAGGGTTGTAGTTTTTCGTACCCATGTCGTTTACGGGTTCTCCTGTTGACAAATCTATTGTTTCTGACGAACCAGGATATCTGATATATTGCGCATAAGAAGGCGATACAAGCCTACCAGAGGCCAGAATTGCAGCTCCCAACAAGAGCAAAAATTTACGTTTCATGGTGTTCTACGTCTCCGTATGAAAATTATTAGGAAGGTATGGGGCACCTATAGAACAACCCCGGAATGTAATGCCAGGGTTGGTTTTATTACTTTTATACAATGAAAAAAGGGGATTATTATTTATTCTGGTTCTGGAGAAGCATGAGGGCGCCGGCGGCGTTGTTTCCGGCGGGAACGGTGCCTATGTCATTGCCTGAGCGATCATAGACTTCGCCGTTATGGTCTACCCTGCCAGCCTGATCGCCATGGATGAGGACGTTTCCGCTTGAGCCGATGCTACCAACGACTTCGCCGTTTCGGCTGTGAACATCGCCGCCGGAATCAATGCGCCCGACCTGATCACCATGAGAAAGGATCGTGCCGTCCTTGCCGATTGTGCCAATATCTTCACCCGAGCGATTATAAACCTCGCCATTCTGGTCAATGCGCCCTGCCTGATCCCCATGAATAAGAATCGGTTCCGAATGGGGGTAGGTGTCGGCTTGCTGTGGGTGGTCCTCGGGACGATAATTTTTCGTCCCCATGTCGTTTGCAGGTTTGCCGGTTGAAGTGTCTATTTCTTCTGAAGAACCAGCGTATGTAATAAAATCCGCATAAGATGCGCTAGTCAGACCAATTGACGTTGTTAGAATCCCACCTGCCAAAAGAAGCTGTTTAAGTTTCATAAGGGTCTCTCATAAGATACCAAAGATATACATTGTCTCTATGTAAGGCAGAGTAAGCCTTATAATTTTATAGATCCATAATTTCTTGTGCATTTTTTCCATATGAAAATTATTTAAGTGGAAATTGATCTATTATAGAACAACCCCGGGATGTAGTGGCCGGGGTTGTTTTTGTATCGTTATATAATGAAAAAGGGAGGATTATTATTTATTCTGATTCTGGAGGATCATGAGGGCGCCTACGGCGTTGTTGCCGGCGGGGACCTGGCCTATGCTGTTGCCGGAGCTGTCATACACGCTGCCTTGACTGTCCACGCGACCGGCCTGACGACCATTAAGGATGACATTGCCGTTGGAGCCGCTGCTGGCGACGATATCGCCATGTTCACCATGAATGTCGCCATTAGCATCCACATGCCCTGCGCGGCGGCCATTATAGATGATGGTGCCGTCCTTGGGGTCAACAAGCCCAACAGAATCGCCCGATTCATTATAAACCTCGCCATTCTGGTCAATTCGCCCTACCTGACGGCCATTGGCAATGATCGGGTCCCAATGGGGGTAGGTGCTGGCTTCAGGGGGATGGCTCTCGGGACGATAATTTTTCGTCCCCATGTCGTTTACGGGTTTTCCTGTTGACAAATCTATTGTTTCTGACGAGCCTGGATAACTGATATATTGTGCGTAAGAAGACGGTACAAGACTACCAGAGACCAAGATTACAGCCCCCAAGAGCAAAAATTTATGTTTCATGATGTTTTACGTCTCCGTATGAAAATTATTAGGAGGGTATGGGGCACCTATAGAACAACCCCGGGATGTAGTGGCCGGGGTTGTTTTGGTATCGTTATGTAATGAAAAGGGAGGATTATTATTTATTCTGGTTCTGGAGGAGCATGAGGGCGCCTACGGCGTTGCTGCCAGCGGGGACTTTGCCTATGTCACGACCGGCATTATCATATACTTCGCCATTATGGTCTACCCGGCCGGCTGGATCGCCGTGGATCAGGACATTTCCATCAGAGCCGCCGCTGGCTACGATCCTGCCGCGATTGTCACGTATGTCTCCGCCGGAATCAACATGTCCAACGGGATCGCCATGATAGAGAACTGTACCCCCGTCGGGGTCGACAACCCCTACTGACCGGCCACGATTGTCAAAAACTTCGCCATGCTCGTCAATGCGCCCGACTGGATCACCATGGAGGAAAATCGTTTCCGAATGGGGGGTAGTGTCGGCTTCACGGGGGTGGTCCTCAGGACGATAATTTTTCGTCCCCATGTCGTTTACGGGCTGTCCTGTGCCTAGATTTATCGTTTCTGATGAGCCGGGATAACTGATATATTGTGCGTAAGATGGCTGCATAGAAGTACTAGAGGTCAGAATTACAGCTCCCAAGAGAAAAAATTTATGTTTCATGACTATCCTTACTCAAAAGCATTGTTAAAACGCACGTCATTTTAGCTCTTGAGGGCCTGTAAATCCATAGTTTTTAACTGTCTTTTTTATCACTGTCTTTGCCGAGATTTGGGATGATAAAGGGTAAGGCAGTATATGTGACGTTCCAATCTTTACCTTCCTTGCTTCTGAACCAGCCATAATAGTTTACAGCCGTAATATAGAAAATGCCACTATAACGGGATTTATTCTTGGTGGCAGGGAGTTTCTGCACGGTATCATCCGTCGGTTTACCCAACTCATCGAAGAGAGGCAATTTTATTTTATCGCCAATATGGATATCAGCTCGCATCAGACAGGAAAATTTGATTATCTTGTCCTTGTCGTCCCATGAAGGCTGGCCGATCATCTCACTGAATTGAATCTGTTTGGGGTCCTTATCTGACGTGCCATCTGAAAAAGTAAAGAACTTGTCGTGTGCATACGCCCTAAGCGTCAGTCCTGTATAATATTGCCAGAGGCTGTCTCCTTTTGTGCCCATATCATACACAAAATCCTCAAGCTTCTCATAATAATTCATGAAGTCCTTATCGGCCATCAAGTTCTCTGCTATCGTCGATTCAAAATCAATTTTATAATCCTTGAAATGAGGCTTGACGCAAGCGATCAAAGCCTCACGGATAGAGGCGCCCTTCTTGATATTCACGATAAAAGCATTTTTAGGAATTTTACTCTTGGTATCGTCCGTAAAAGCTATTCTCTTTTTATTGGGATCAACCGTTTCCTTGTCACTCTCAGCCGTAAAAGGCTTCACGTAAAGCGTCAAAGAGGTGTTAGGACCTGTCCAGCTCTCCGCCCCTGTCGTAACGGTTCCGGAAAGGATTTGGCCATAGAGAGCGGGATTGCTTAAGGGAAGGCCTTTCCCCATACCGGCACGCAGTTCCACAACACGCCCTTCCATGCTGATGGCCTGATTGAGTACGTCGCCGTCAACGCCATAAATTGTGATAGAGGCCAGCGTGTAACTGTCCAGCGAGACCTGATCCACCTTGAATTCAATATCCAGTGCGCCCCCGTCATAACGGCCATAGGGATTACCTGTGGGCAGAAAGTCCAGATTATCAGGGTCAATATCATAATAGCTGGTATAAATCAGTGTATCGCGTTTGTCCTGCTCGTCCTGTTCCTTCTTCATGGCCTTGGTCATGGTCCCCTCAATATTACGGGGTTTGGGAGATATTTTCAGAAAATAACAGCGCATGATAATCCCTTTATGTTATAGAATGAGGTAAATAAGAAAATAAATCTTCAGGCAAGTTCAATTCCGCTACTTCCTGTCAGACTATTCAGGAAGTTCATTTTTGTCTTGAGGTTGAGATCAATCAACTCACCGCTAAAAGCCTTTTTAGTGGCCTTTTCCTTCTTTTTCTTCTGGGCACTTTTGGGTAGGATAGCCTGCTGGAAATCAAGCTGAAACACACTTGCCGGATGTATAGCGTGATCCTTCGTAATATCCGTAAAATGCGCCAACACCATATCTGTGTAATAAAAACCGGGCGTGATAATAATAAAACGTCCTCCCATCATCATATGTTTATCAAGAATAGCCTGTAAGGACTGGATAGTCGCCAATTTTGTCACCATGGCACCGGGACCGCGCGCATAGCACATCATTTGCATGGAAACTGTGAGGGGATTCCGGATAAAATGGCAACAGGCACTATTCTGGGTACCAAGTGTATGAAGGGCAATATCATAATCAAGGATTGTGTTCAGGGAGCCATCAGTGGAAGAGGCCATTTTCCAGTGGCACCACATATTATCAAGGTCTGGCATATTGAATTGCCCCTTAATCCCGCCGGAAATCAGCCCATTCACAAGGGCGACGGCTTCCGTATAGACCAGAATGGGCACAGGCAACCCCGTCTTCTCCGCCACCCCTCCCTCCAGCAAAATAGGGCTGACCACATAAGCCAGATTACCCAATGTACGGCCGATATCATCAAAAACAGACGCAACGCTCATTTATGAATGTCCTATAATCAACGCAGATAAATCATTTTCAAATCATTTTTTTCATACCGAGTCACATGATGACCATGAGACACATATGGAAGCATAAAAAAATATACTTTGCAAAAGAAATATTTCTTTCATATTTTCTTGAAATGTGTTTTTATGTCATGTTATATACGTGAAAATGACTATTATTCACCGTCTCACATTTATACAATATTTTATGCAGGATTTATTCTAATGGGAGTCTCTTCAATCCTCAATGAAGCCGGGAGGGATATAGGCCAGCTTGCCTATGTCATCAGCCCTGTTATTCTTCAGGAAGGCATTGCCAAAAAAATGGGCGGGCTTGCGCCTATCCTCCTCTTTACCGAAGCTATTGATTTCCTTAATGGCATGCTTTCCGGCGCCATGAGGGGCAATCTGAACATTCCTTCCCTTGATACGCTCTGGTGCCATTGGAAACAAGGCCCCACTTCAGCCGCAGCGACCAATTTTCTGATACAAAATGAGATTTCTCCAAAACCTATGGAAAATCTTACCGCCGCCGGGAATGCCTTTAACAGCCAGTTTCCCGCTGTCTCTCTGCAAATGATGTGCCCTGCACGCGGCCCCGGCGCCATGGTCACAAAAATGGCCACCATCATGGTTCTACAGCGCGTACTAGTACGACATCAGGAGTTAGGCGGACGTTATATTGTCATGACCCCCAGCTATATCTGGACGGACATGGTCCTCAAAAGAGTCAGTGATATTACAGAAAAACCGGAACAACACCCATCCAGCGTGTACCGATTTGACTTCCGCCGCCCTATTACAGAACTCAAAGACGTCAAGACAGTCGCTGATAATATAAAAAAGAAATATGGCGGCAATAAGGGCGCTCTGGGCATTGCCGGAACAGGTAATGGCAATATTGCCGAGAGATTACTGAGCGGGCTTGGTATTATCTAATAAAGTGACAATTTATCATATTTATGACTAAATGTCATAAAGGAGAGTTTATGCGTATCTGGACAAGACAATGGCAGGATGACGGCAGTAGAAAATGGGTCCCCACCACAGGTAATCAGGCAATTATCGCCTGGATACAAAACATGCTTCTGCTGCAAAGGGGTGAATGTATTCGTGACCCCGAATTGGGGTTTTCCCTTTCCGGCAATAGTTATGAAGGCCCCTATTCCTACACGGCTATCAGCAAGCTTGAGGAGATTGTCAGTGACTATGTCGCCTCTGTGCGCATTTCACGGAATAAAAATTCCTCCAGTGATGGGCCTGTTTATGATGTGAGTGTTCTTTTTGAGGATGGAAGCGCATGGTCCTCCGGTCAGGATCTCTTCAATCAGAGCTATAGCCAGACCGGGCCTTATACACCCCAAAAATAACCCGAAAGAAATAACATGAAAGCTTTCATAACGCTTTCATAATGACATAACGTAACGATATTAAAACAACCCCGGACACCAAATTCCGGGGTTGTTTCATAAGTGGCTCATTCTGCCGTAAATAATTTCTATATCAGAACGAATACTCCCGTATCGACCGTGCATTTGGTAATCAAAATACGGCTCGCCACCATTTTACCCTAAACTCCATCACGGTTTCCTCGCAAAAGTATATTTTTTGTGCTTCTTTTTGTGTCTCATGGTCATCATGTGACTCGGTATGAAAAAATGATTTGAAAATGATTTATCTGCGTTGATTATAGGACATTCATAAATGAGCGTTGCGTCTGTTTTTGATGATATCGGCCGTACATTGGGCAATCTGGCTTATGTGGTCAGCCCTATTTTGCTGGAAGGAGGAGTGGCGGAGAAGACGGGTTTGCCTGTGCCCATTCTGGTCTATACGGAAGCCGTCGCCCTTGTGAATGGGCTGATTTCCGGCGGGATTAAAGGGCAATTCAATATGCCAGACCTTGATAATATGTGGTGCCACTGGAATATGACCTCTTCTGTTGATGGCACTTTGAACACGCTCCTTGATTATGAAGTCCCTGTTTATACATTAGGTAATCAGAACGCTGCTTGTAAAAATACATTCAGAAATCCAATCAAAGTATCCATGCAAATGATGTGCCCTGCACGTGGCCCCGGTGCCATGGTGACAAAATTGGCGACTATTCAGTCCTTACAAGCTATTCTTGACAAGCATATGATGATGGGAGGACGTTTTACTGTTATTACGCCCGGTTTTTATTATACGGATATGGTTTTAAAACAATTCGTGGATGTTACGCAGAAACCGGAACAACACCCCGCAAGCGTGTTTCAGCTTGATTTCCAGCAGATCACTCTGCCCTACAGTGCTCAAAAGAAAAAGAAGGAAAAGGCCAACAAAAAAGCCTTTAGCGGTGAGTTGATTGATATCAACCTCAAGACAAAAACAAACTTCCTGAATAGTTTGACAGGAAGCAGCGGGATTGAACTTGCCTGAAGATTATTTCGATTAATATAGAAATAAAGAGACAATTATGCACTGTTATTTTCTGAAAATATCTCCCCAACCCCGCAAGAATGTAGGGACAGTAACCAAGGCCATGAAGAAGGAACAGGACGAGCAGGACAAACGCGATACACTGATTTATACCAGCTATTACGATATTGATCCTGATAATCTGGATTTTCTGCCCACAGGCAATCCTTATGGCCGTTATGACGGAGGATCACTGGATATTCAATTCAAGGTCGATCAGGTCTCGCTGGATAATTACACACTGGCTTCCATTACAATTTATGGCGTCGACAGTGATGTACTCAGTCAGGCTACCAGCATGGAAGGGCGCGTCGTGGAACTCCGTGCGGGTATGGGGAAAGGTTATCCCATAAGTAATCCTGCGCTTTATGGTCAAATCCTTTCCGGTACCGTTACGATGGGAGCAGAAAGCTGGACAGGTCCTGATCCGTCACTGACGCTGTACGTGAAGCCTTTTACCTCCGAAAGCGACAAGGAGACGGTTGACCCCAATAAGAAAAGAATATCTTTTACGGATGATACCAAGAGCAAAATCCCTAAAAATGCTTTCATCGTGAATATTAAACAAGGGGATGTAATCAGTAATGCTTTAATTAATTGTGTAAAACCACATTTTAAAGACTATAAAATTTACTTCGAATCAACCTTGGCTATAGACCTAAAGGCTGACAAGGACTTCATGAATTATTACGAGAAACTTGAGGATTTCGTTCATGATATCGGGTCAAAAGAAGGCAGTCTCTGGAAATATTATACGGGACTGACACTTTCCGCACATACGCAGGATAAATTCTTTATTTTTTCGGATGGCACGTCAGATAAGGACCCCAAACAGATTCAGTTCAGTGAAATGATGGGCCAGCCCTCATGGAATGACAAGGAACAGGCCATCAATTTCTCCTGCCTGATGAGAGCGGATCTTCACATTGGTGATAAAATAAAATTGCCTCTATTCGATGAACTGGGCAAACCGACGGATGATACCGTCCAGAAAATTCCCGCTACCAAAAACAAGTCCCGCTATAGCGGTGTCTTTTACATTACAGCCGTGCATTATTATGGCTGGTTCCGAAGCAAGGAAGGCAAAGACTGGAACGTCACCTACTCTGTGAAACCTTTTGTTCTTCCCGATCTCAGTAAGGATAATGATAAAAAGAGCAGTTAAAATTTGTGGATTTACAGACGTTCAAGCGCTAGAATACTCTGATACGACGCAAGTCATAGGCAATTCTCTTGGACGAGGAACATTATGAAATATAAATTTTTGCTCTTGGGAGCTGTAATTCTAGTCTCTGGTAGTCTCATACGGCCGTCTTATGCTCAATTGGCTAGTTATCCCGGTTCATCAGATGTCATAGACCTATCGACAGGAAAACCTAGAACGGATGGAGACAGAGACTATGATGAAAGAATGACGAGCAATCAAACTGACACCTACCCCCATTGGGAGCCGATCATTGCCAATGGCCGTCAGGTGGGGCGCATCGACCAGAATGGCGAGGTTTATAATGAATCGGGCGATTCTGTTGGGCTTATAGATCCCAAGGATGGCACCATCATCTATAATGGTCGCCGCTCAGGCTATGTGGATGGCAATGGTGACATCCATGGTGAACATGGCGATATCGTCGCCAGCAGCGGCTCAAGCGGCAATGTCATCATTAATGGTCGTCAGGCCGGTCGCGTGGACAGTCAAGGCAGCGTGTATGACAACTCCGGCAACAACATAGGCCAGGTCCCCGCCGGCAACAACGCCGTAGGCGCCCTTATGATCCTCCAGAACCAGAATAAAAAATAATCCTCCCTTTTCATTACATAACGATACAAAAACAACCCCGGCCACTACATCCCGGGGTTGTTCTATAGGTGCCCCATACCTTCCTAATAATTTTCATACGGAGACGTAGAACGTCATGAAACGTAAATCTTTGCTCTTGGGAGCTGTAATTCTGGTCTCTGGCAGTATCATACGGCCGTCTTACGCACAATTCATTAGATATCCCGGTTCCTCGCAAACGATAGACTTGGCAACAGGGAAACCCCCAGCTGATGAAGATAAAGACTATGATGAAAGAATGACGAGCAATCAAACTGACACCTACCCGCATTCGGAACCGATCATTATCGATGGCCGTCAGGCGGGGCGCATTGACCAGAATGGCGAGATTTATGATGACAGGGGGCGCTCAGTAGGCCTTGTTGACCCCAAGGATGGCACCATCATCTATAATGGCCGTCAGGCCGGTTATGTTGATGGCAATGGCGACATCCATGATGATCGCGGCCGTGTCGTCGCCAGCAGCGGCTCCAGCGGCAATGTCATCCTTAATGGTCGCCAAGCAGGGCGTGTGGACAGTCAAGGCAGCGTCTATGACGACAGAGGCCGCGCCATAGGCCAGGTCCCCGCCGGCAACAACGCCGTAGGCGCTCTCATGCTCCTCCAGAACCAGAATAAATAATAATCCTCCCCTTTTCATTATATAACGATACCAAAACAACCCCGGACACCACATCCCGGGGTTGTTCTATAGGTGCCCCATCCCTTACTTAAGTAATTTCTATATGGAGAAAGTCATGAAACATAAATTTTTGCTCTTGGGAGCCGTAATCCTAGTCTCTGGTAGCTTTATACAGACGTCTTATGCTCAATTGGCTAGTTATCCCGGTTCATCAGATGTCATAGACCTATCGACAGGAAAACCTAGAACGGATGGAGACAGAGACTATGATGAAAGAATGACGAGCAATCAAACTGATACCACTCCCCATTCGGAAACTATTTTCCTCCATGGTGATCCGGTCGGGCGTATTGACGAGCATGGCGAGGTTTTTGACAATCGCGGTCGGTCAGTAGGGGTTGTCGACCCCGACGGGGGTACAGTTCTCTATCATGGCGATCCCGTTGGACATGTTGATTCCGGCGGAGACATACGCGACAATCGCGGCAGGATCGTAGCCAGCGGCGGCTCTGATGGAAATGTCCTGATCCACGGCGATCCAGCCGGCCGGGTAGACCATAATGGCGAAGTATATGATAATGCCGGTCGTGACATAGGCAAAGTCCCCGCCGGCAGCAATGCCGTAGGCGCCCTCATGCTCCTCCAGAACCAAAATAAATAATAATCCTCCCCTTTTTCATTACATAACGATATCAAAACAACCCCGAACAGATTATGCCGGGGTTGTTCCATAAGCCTCGGCTTCTGCTTCATAAGTCTATGCTATAATGTTTGTGGCATAATCAAATCGGGTGCTTGCTTTCGGGTCATTACTTTAATGATTTCTCAATCATTCTCCCCGAATGTTATTTTTATTTTCATAATTCCCTCTTTATCCCTTTTTTTCTGATAAAAATTTTAAGGCTTATCACCGCTTCTTGATGCTTCTGCCAAAATATTTTTTGATTCACGTCAATGCGACTTTACTCATATGGGCTTGTCATGCTGGTATCGAAAAAATTATAGAGAGCCTCCTTTTTTATATCAGGCCTTATAGCAGGATCTTTCGGGATGTTCTCTCTTTTACATTTTACACAGGGGCAAAAACGTGACTATTAAAATCGCCATTTTGCGGGAAACGCTGCCCGATGAAAAACGGGTGGCCATGATCCCCGCCGTTGCCCAGCGCCTCTCAAAGCTCGGTGCGACGCTCGTTCTGGAAAAAAATGCAGGAACAGCCGCCACTTATACAGATGACGCCTATATAAAAGCCGGCGTCTCGCAGGAAGCGGACCTCACAAAACTGCTGGCTGATGCTGATATCGTGCTGGCCGTCCAGCCGCCATCGGTCGAAACGATCGGGAAAATGAAGCCTGGTGCCCTGCTTGTTTCCTTTGTGCATGCACAGAGCTGCCCGGACATTACAAAAGCCCTGCGTGATAAAAAGATCACGACATTCGCGATGGAGCTGGTCCCCCGCATCAGCCGTGCGCAGGCTATGGACGCACTCTCCAGTCAGGCCGCACTTTCAGGCTATTATACGGTGCTGCTCGGCAGTACCCATATGCAGAAAATCCTGCCCATGATGACCACCGCCGTCGGCTCGCTCCGCGCGGCGCGCGTGCTGGTTATGGGTCTTGGCGTGGCAGGGCTTCAGGCTCTGGCAACTGCAAAGCGCCTTGGCGCTGTGTGCGAAGGCTATGATGTCCGCCCCGAGACCAAGGAACAGGCTGAATCCGTGGGTGCCAAATTTGTCGATACAGGCATTGATGCCCGAGGCACAGGCGGTTACGCCCGCGAACTGACCGCTGAAGAAAAGGCCAAGGTCCGCGAAATCGTCTCGCAGCATATCGCGCAAGCCGATCTTGTCATCACGACGGCGGCCATACCCGGCCGCAAGGCGCCGCGCCTCATTGATGCCGACCAGCTTGCCGCAATGAAAGAAGGCTCGGTCGTTGTCGATATGGGCGCGCCTAATGGCGGAAACTGCGAAGGCACGAAAAATGGCGAGACCGTCAAGATCGGCCCTGTCACGCTGATTGGCCCCACCAACCTGCCCTCAGCCCTGGCCGCGCAGGCCAGTGAGCTTTACGCCAAGAACATCCTTAACCTGCTTGAGCAGGTCATCAAGGAAGGCGTTCTGAAGCCCGACTTTACCGATGACGTCATCAAGGGCACAACCCTGACCCATGATGGCAAGATCACCAACGAAGCCGCCCGCAAGGCCATTGAGGGCACAACCGGGGAGACAGCATAATGGTCAGCGTGACCTCAATGTCCTTCATCATCGCCCTCTATATTTTCATGCTGGCCGCCTTTACCGGCTATGTCGTGATCAGCAGGGTGCCTTCCATCCTCCATACGCCGCTCATGTCAGGCTCCAACTTCATTCATGGTATTGTCGTGGTCGGGGCGCTTGAGGCCCTTTTCAACGCCACAAGCTGGCCTGCACAGCTGATCGGCTTTCTGGGTGTGTTTCTTGGCGCGGCCAACGTAATGGGCGGCTATGTCGTCACGGACCGCATGCTGGCCATGTTCCGCCCCAGCGACAAAAACAAGAACGCAAACGACAAGAAAGGCCAGCAATAAATGTTTATTGAATCTGTTGTCGGCCTTGCCGGGCTGGTCGCCGCTGCCCTGTTCATTTATGGCCTGAAGGCCATGTCCTCGCCCGTTACGGCGGTCAAGGGGATTGTAACGGCCGGCTATGGCATGGTGCTTGTCATCGCCGTATCATTCCTGAATATTTTCCGTACAACGCCGGAAGCTCACCCCCATCTTCTCGTCAATCTGGGGCTGGCAGTCATCGCCATGGTGCTGGGCTGTGTGTGGGCCGGTCATAAGGGCCGCACCGTCCAGATGACCGAAATGCCGGAAATGGTGGCCCTCTATAACGGCATGGGTGGCGGTTCGGCCGCTGCCCTGGCCGCCGTGGCCCTGATGTCCAGCCATCATGATGTCAACCTGCTGCATCTGGCCATTACCTTCCTTGGCGCTCTGATTGGCTGTATCTCTCTTACAGGGTCTTTCATCGCATGGGCCAAACTGAACGGCACGATCCGCAAACCCACCCGCTTCAGCGGACAGCGCGTCTTTAACTGTCTGGTGTTCGTTGTTACGCTGGTACTGGGGCTTTTTACAATTTTCAGCTATGGCTCACCTGTTGCCCTGCTGCCCGGTATCCTCTTCTTCATCGCCGCCCTGTTCTTTGGCGTCTGTATGACGCTGCCCATTGGCGGGGCCGATATGCCCGTCGTCATCTCGCTCTATAACGCCTTTACAGGTCTGGCCGTCGGGCTTGAAGGCTATGTGACAGACAATCCGGCGCTTATGATTGCCGGTATGGTGGTGGGTTCAGCCGGCACATTGCTGACCGTCCTGATGGCCAAGGCCATGAACCGCTCGCTGACCAATGTTCTGTTCAGCAATTTTGGCGACAGCTCCGGCGAGGGCAGCGGCCCCGAAGGCGAGATGAAATCCGTCGATGCTTCCGACGCTGCAACCTCCATGAATTATGCCTCCAGCGTGATTATCGTGCCGGGTTATGGTCTGGCTGTGGCCCAGGCGCAGCAGAAGCTCTATGAGTTCGTCAAGCTGATTCAGGCTGATGGCGTGGATGTCAAATTCGCCATCCATCCCGTGGCTGGCCGTATGCCAGGCCATATGAACGTGCTTCTGGCCGAAGCCGGCGTGCCTTATGACATGATTTATGACATGGACGACATTAATGAGAGCTTCGCCACAACAGATGTCGTTCTGGTCATCGGTGCCAATGACGTGGTTAACCCGGCTGCCCTGACGGATAAATCCTCTCCGATCTATGGCATGCCTATTCTGAACGCCTATAAGGCGCGTCAGGTCTTCGTCATTAAACGTGGACAGGGCACAGGTTATTCCGGTGTGCAGAACTCCCTGTTCTTCCAGGAAAACTGTACCATGGTTTATGGCGATGCCCAGAAAGTCATGGCCGAAATGGTGGAAGCTGTTAAAGCTCTCGGTCATAGCTGAGCATTTCTACATCTTTCATCAGAGTCAGAGGGGGGGGAAGCTTGAGGGCTTCCTCCTTTTTTTCTTATCTGGCGAGAGGTCTATATTTAAAAGATATGAAACCACTCATCTTCCTTTATAAGGGCCACGCATAGAAACATATCGACCAATATAAATAATGGACGATTATTAATCCGGCACACAATAATTTGATTTCATCCACAAACAAAGACACACATCCCAGACAAATCCTATATATATAATAAATAAACATATTAATTTTATATAATTACATATATATTTTAATTTAACATAAATACAAAAAAATATTTTTATATATAAATAGAAAAATACCCTATTTTATACATACATATAAATAAATATCTTTATATTATATCTTTTTCATTATCTTTTTCATCGTATCTTTATTCTAATTTTTTCCCAATAATTTTGCTTCATAAAAAGAAAACCCTTACCAGGGAAACCAAACCTTCCTGAGACCCTGCGTTCATGAACTTGAAAAGACTAAAGACTTCCTTAAATCATTATTTATCGCTTGGACGAGGGGATTCTTCGCCCATTCCCATGGCTTGCTATTAAAGGATTTTCCACATGGCCTATCAAACGATAAATCCCTTTACTGAAGAAACACTCAAAACATTTCCCACCACCACAGATGCAGAAATTGAGTCAGCCCTGAAAGCCGGCCATAGCGCTTTCGAAAAATGGAAACTCACTTCTTTCAGCGAGCGTTCCCGTATCCTGCAAAAAGCAGCTGACCTGCTCCGTGCCCATAAAGATGAATATGCAAAGCTCCTAACCCTCGAAATGGGCAAGCTTTTTGCCGAAGCACAAGGCGAAACAGAGCTTTCTGCCCAAATTCTCGAATATTACGCCGTTCATGCTGAAGAACAGCTCGCTCCGGAAGTCATTTCCACACCTACATGCCGTGGTATCCGCACACAGCTCGTCCACGAACCACAGGGCATCCTGCTCGCCATTGAGCCATGGAATTTCCCTTATTACCAGATCGCCCGCATCATTGCTCCGCAACTTTCAGCCGGTAATGTTATTATTCTGAAACATGCCGCCAACGTACCGCAATGTGCCGCCAAATTTGAAGAGCTGATGCACAAGGCTGGCCTGCCCAAAGGGGCCTTCCAGAATCTCTATCCTTCTCATGATCAGATCAACACGATCATCGCTGACCCTCGCGTCCGCGGTATCGCACTGACCGGTTCAGAAAAAGCTGGCGCCATTGTCGCTTCTGAAGCTGGCAAAGCCCTCAAAAAATGCACCATGGAACTGGGCGGTGCGGATGCGTTCATCGTTCTCAATGATGCTGACCTTGAGAAGGCTGTCAAATGGGCCGTATTCGGCCGCCACTGGAATGGTGGTCAGGTCTGCGTCAGTTCCAAGCGCCTCATCGTTGAAGCCGGTATTTACGACAAGTTCCTTGATCTTTACCGCAAAGGCGTCCAGAAGCTCCGCATGGGTGACCCGATGGATCCTAAAACAACCCTTGCTCCCCTTTCCTCACGCGGGGCTGTCGAAGGACTGAAAAAGCAGGTCGCAGAAGCCAAGGGCCATGGTGCCAAAGTCGAAGAGATTGAGCTGGAAATGCCTTCCAAAGGCTGTTTCTTCCGCCCGGTCATTCTTACCGATATCAGCGCGAGCAATCCCGCCCGGCATTGGGAGTTCTTCGGTCCTGTCACATCGCTCTACAAGGCAAAAGACGAACAGCACGCCATTCAGATCGCCAATGACTCACCTTACGGGCTTGGTGGGTCCATCTTCACGAAAGACGAAGAAAAAGGCGCACGTCTGGCACGTCAGATCGACACAGGCATGGTCTATATCAACCACCCCACAATGGTGAAGGCCGATATTCCTTTCGGCGGCGTCAAGAACTCCGGTTTTGGCCGTGAGCTTCTTGATCTTGGCCTGAAAGAATTCGTCAATACCAAGGTCATTGGCGTCGCTGACATCGATTCAGACTTCTAAGCCAGCAGGCTTCTATAAAGGGCAGGGGTTTCACAACCTCTGCCCTTTTTTATTATGTGCCATAAAATCTGTCGCCGGCATCGCCCAATCCTGGCACGATGTAACCATCAGCATCCAGTTTCTCATCCAGCGCGCAGGAAATAATTTTGACATCCGGATGCATTTCGTGAAGGTGCTTTACCCCTTCAGGCGCTGCGACCAGACAAGTAAAGATGATAGCACCAGCTCCCGCCTGTTTTAACCGCCTGATGGCCGCGACAGCTGAATGTCCTGTTGCCAGCATGGGATCGAGCACAATACACAGGCGCTTTCCAAGATCAGAGGGCGCCTTGAAATAAAACTCCTCTGCCGCCAATGTTTCATGATGACGTTGCACGACGATATGACCTACGCTTGCCGTGGGCACGAAATCCAGCATCCCTTCCAGCAGGGCACTTCCTGCACGCAAAATCGGAATCAGGCACAGCGCGTCATTCTCCAGCTTGTGCGTCACGCAGGATGAACCATCTGGAAGCGTAACAATCTTTTCCATCAAAGGCAGATCACATGTCGCCTCATAGGCAAGCAGAAGACTCAGTTCACGCACAAGAGCCCTGAACTCAACCACCGTACGAGAGCGGTCCCGCAAGAAAGAGAGTTTATGCTGGATAAGGGGATGATCTATGATCTGAAGATAAGGAACCATAAGCTGACATTTTTCCTCTGTACAGAATATAATCGTTCCTTATAGCTCCACTCCTTTCCGGGCAAGTACGCCCTCACCCTTCTTCGGGTTTAACAGGTGTCGCAAAATTCCGCTGGTAAAAGGCCAGATCAAGCCAGCGGCCGAATTTATAGCCGACTTCCGGCAATGTACCGACATGCCTGAAACCCAACGCTTCATGCAACCTGATGCTCGCCTTGTTGGAGGCATCTATCCCGCCAATCATAGCATGAACATTATGCTGCTGTGCTCTTTCCATCAGTGAACACAGCAGCATACGCCCCAATCCGCGACCGCGCTGATCCGAACGTACATAAATTGAATGTTCCACAGTATATTTATAGGCCGGAAAAGCACGGAACGTGCCATAACTGCCGAAAGCAACAAGTTCTCCCTCCGCATCTTCCAGCCCAATAATCGGAAAACCACCCGCTTCCTTGGCAGCAAACCATGTGACCATAGTTTCCATGGTCCGCACCCTGTAATCATAGAGTGCCGTAGAATTAAGAAGAACCTCATTAAAAATCGCCAGAATAGCCTCACCATGACGCTGAAGCGAACATTCGACAAAGGTTACATCGTAATTTTTATCCATGCTCACTCTCTCCTTCCCGGCCAGAAATCACATGACAAAAACAAGAGCCAGCACATAAAGCGCCAGAGCAAAAACGACGTGTGAAATCAGGAGCGACTGGATAACCGACAGAGGGCTTGGTGTTCTCAGCGCACATACCCCACCCCCAAGTCCAGGAACCATGATAAACAGTCCTGCCAGGCTCGTCAGAACAAAGCCGACCAGAAAAGCCGGCATAAAGGTGGGATGAAGCACATAATGCCAACTTGCCAACAAAGGCAGCAGGGCTGCGTAGCCAATCCCCACCAGATAATGAAAGACCCAGCCTACAGTCCGCTCACCTGCTGTCGCTGGCGAAATACCGTCCCTGAGAACAAAATTCCCCTTCAACATTCCAAGCAACCAGCGCCCGGGCAACCCCCAATCCATGAAAGGGGTCCTGGTCACCCTGCTTATCATCAGAGCCCAAAGATCAAGAAGAGCTGTCGAACCAATACCGACAAAAAGGATAAACACGACAATCTCCAGCACAGATACCATGTTCAGCCTCTTTCGTCTGGTCAGCAGGAAGTTCCGTTACTTATATAATAAGAGCTTGCAAAGATCATCACAATATTATTGCGAATCAAGTAAATAATATCACAGAGTTTCCTCTTGTGATTGTTCCTGTGGACAGAATTCCAGCACCGTTCCGTTTACGCAATAACGTAACCCTGTAGGTGGTGGCCCATCATGGAAGACATGCCCAAGGTGGCCCTGGCACCTGGCACAGTGAACTTCTGTACGAGTCATGCCATGACTGCAATCTTCCCTCACACCGACAGCCCCTTTCAGGACATCGCAAAAAGAGGGCCAGCCAGAGCCACTTTCATATTTCTCCCGGGACGAAAAAAGCGCTTCTCCACATTGGACGCAATAATAGGTCCCCGCACGTTTTTCATGATTCAGAGGGCTGGAACCTGGCGGTTCCGTGCCATGATGATCCATGATCTGTTTTTGCACAGGACTGAGCGGACCAAAGCCACAAAATGAATTCTGCGTCATAAAAATCAATACCCTCTGTCAAAATAATGCTGCACAGACCATATAGTTGCTGTAACAAGAGAATGAAGGGCCACCATGAAACTGATGGCGCTAAATTCTGTTTTAGCCAGTCGCTTTCCTTTTTGCGATAGACTATCATTGTCGCAATCCGCATGCGGGAGGTATCAAATCTTCCCCGAATAATTTTACGAAACGTTGGCAGGAGAGGCTTTCATGTCCCAATCCACAACACCCCGTCCGGTAATGCTGGCTATTCTTGATGGTTTTGGCTGGCGCGAGGATGAATCCGACAACGCCACCAGACTGGCGAAAATGCCTCATTTCAGAAAATTATGGGCCGAAAACCCTCACAGCTTCCTTGAAGCCAGCGGCGAGGATGTCGGTCTGCCAGACGGCCAGATCGGCAACTCCGAAGTGGGACATCTCAATATAGGCGCTGGCCGCGTGGTCATGCAGGAACTCCCGCGCATCAGCAAGGCCTGCAAGGATGGCTCTCTTGCCAGAAATCCCGTCCTGACCGGTTTTATTGAGTCCCTGAAGCGCTCGAACGGCACCTGCCACCTCATGGGACTTGCCTCAAAGGGTGGCGTCCATTCCCATCAGGATCACATTATCGCCTTGGCTAAAATCATTCATGAAGCTGGCCTTCCCGTCAAAGTGCATCTCTTTACCGATGGTCGCGACGTTCCCCCCAAATCAGGCGAGGAGTTTCTGGGTGAGATCGTCACTGCACTGCCAGAAGGCGTAGAGATTGCAACTGTCAGCGGCCGCTATTATGCCATGGACCGCGATAATCGCTGGGACCGTGTTCAAAAGGCATATGATGCCATCCGTTATGGGAAAGGCCCTCACTTTGCTGACCCGCTCTCAGTCCTCAAGGACCAGTATGCCAAGGATAATCGCGGGGATGAATTCGTCATTCCCGCCATCATCGGAGAATATAAAGGGATGAAGGATGGAGACGGGATTTTGTCAGCCAATTTCCGCGCTGACCGTATCCGCCAGATTCTCAATGCGTTCCTCCTGCCTGAATTTGACGGTTTTGATCGTGGTACGCCGCTGAAACTCGCCGCAATCTGCACCATGACCTATTATTCAGACGCGCTGAAACCTTATGTCAGCGTCCTTTTCCCACCGGAAATTTTGAAAGACCTTCTTGGAGAAGTGGTCTCTGAGGCCGGCCTGCACCAGATGCGCATGGCAGAGACGGAAAAATATCCGCATGTGACCTATTTCTTCAATGGCGGTCAGGAAGTCAAACTTGAAGGCGAAGACCGCATCCTCGTTGCCTCTCCCAAGGTGGCAACATATGACATGCAACCGGAAATGTCCTCCGTCGAGCTGACCGATCAGGCCGTCAAGGCCATTTCCTCCGGGAAATATGACATGATCATCCTGAATTTTGCCAATCCTGATATGGTTGGGCATACAGGCTCACTGGAAGCAGCCATCAAGGCGGTGGAAGCTGTCGATGTGGGCCTCGGCCGCATTGGCGAAGCAATTGAAAAAGCCGGTGGCGTTCTTCTCGTGACTGCCGATCACGGAAATTGTGAGACAATGAAAAACCCCGAAACAGGTGGGCCACATACGGCGCACACAACCAATAAAGTGCCCTTCATCCTCGCTTATACCAAGAAAAAACAGCACGTTCATGATGGACGCCTTGCTGATCTCGCCCCCACCATCCTGCATCTTATGGGGCTGAAACAACCTCCTGCCATGACGGGTCAGTCGCTGATTGATAAAGCATAACTTTCCTGTTCTCATGAAAAGGTCGGGGAGATTATCCTTTCCGGCCTTTTTCATTTTTGCCTTCCTGATGTCTCCGGCAGTGCAGGCGAAATCTGTCTCTGCACAAAATGCACTCCAGCAGGTGCAGAAAGCACGTACTGAGCTGCAAAAAACCCTGAAGGCCCAGCAAACAGCCGTCACCCGGCATGAAGCACTGATGCGCAGCGCCGCTTCAAAAGCGCAATTAAGCACACGCCAGTTACGAGCCCTGAATAAAAAACAGAAAAAACTGGAAGCCACACTCCGTCTTACACAAAGGAGACTATCCCTTCTGGTAAGGCAACAGGAACAGCTGGAAAAAGGCGAAGCCACTCTTAAAGCACGGCAGGATGAAACGACACTGAGCCTCGTCCGCACCCTGCCCGCTGCTGAAAATCTGCAAAAATCTCCTGAACTCCTGCTCCTTATGCCAGATAACGGAGAGAATGATGCACTCCTTGCCCCATCTCTAATCCAAGCGCGCCTGACCATGCAGCAGAAAGAGGCCGACAGAATCACAACGGCCCGCAAGGCCATCCATCAGCAGCAGGAAACGCTGGACCAGCAAACAGGTTACCTCCAGAACCAGAACATCCTCCAGCAAAAACGTAAAAGGCATAGTGACCAGCAGGCGCTGCTCGCCCGACAACAGAACCTGGAAGACCAGCAAACTCTTGAGACTGAAAGGCAGAAGCTCCATCAAGCCCGCAAGAATATGCAAGATCTGACCAATGAGATCGAACGTATCGCCCAACGTGAAACTCTTCTTAAAAAACGTCTTGAAGAACAGGCGCGGCTTTTAGCCAGACGGCACCAGATGGCGCAGGCTCGCAAGGTAGAACAGGCAGCCCAATCCTTGAGCGCTGGCAAAGGCGTCGCCAGAGGGCAGGGTTCTGCCCCCGTGCAGGGTACACTTGTTACACACTGGCATCAGACAACAGAAGCAGGACCAGCAACGGGTCTGACCTATAAAGTCTCCGGCGCTGCTCCTGTTTCAGCACCATGCGATGGCAGACTGCTTTATACCGGTGCTTTCCGTTCTTTTGGCAATATGGTCATTCTTGACTGCGGCAGAAGCCAACGTTTCGTACTCGCCGGCTTTGGCGCAATATCTGCCTCAACGGGTCAGCATGTCAGCCGCAGAAATACGCTGGGCACCATGCCTTCTGAGGGAGGAGAGCTTTTTGTCCAACTCCGGCAAGGCACGCACATCATCAATCCTGCACCCTTTCTGCGGTAATAAGAAGTTCAGTAATTTATGGACAATATCTCTTGGAGACAGACATTAAAAACTGTAAACTGCCCCGTCGAAAGCATGCCAGATTTTTCTCTGTCTCTGAAAGTGCGCTCTTCCGACCTCGCGAGGATGACAAGTTTATGAAGTTTAAAACTGCCCTGCTGATGGGGTTTGCCTTTACCGCAGGCATTGGCTTGACCAGCACGCTGGATAATATTCATCCCGCAACTGGTTTTGCCTCTGCGCTGGCCAAGGATACGGCCCAGAAAGACGCAAGCCAGGACGAGAATAATAATGCTGAGACTGTTCGTCTTCTAACCCTTTTCGGGACGGTGATGGATGTCGTCCATTCCGAGTATGTCGAACCAATCAGCGACAAAAAGCTGATCAATAATGCCCTTGACGGGCTGGTTGGCAACCTTGATCCCCACTCTTCCTATATGACGCCCGAGCAGTTCAAGCAGATGCAGGATGAGATTTCCGGGCAGTTCGGCGGGTTGGGGCTCAAAGTGCAGGCTGATGGAGGTCACGTACGCGTCGTAGCCCCTATTGACGGCACGCCAGCTTCCCGGGCGGGAATCATCTCTGGCGACGTCATCACCATGATTGACCATAAAAACATTGCCGACCTGACACTTGATCAAGCTGTAAGGCAAATGCGCGGCGCACCGGGTACCAAGATCAATATCACAGTCTTGCGCCCTAAAACGGGCAAGACCATTGATTACACCTTAACACGTGAGATCATTCATGTTCAGGTTGTCCGCTCAGCCCTTTATGGGCGCGTTGGCTATATCCGTCTGGCAGAATTTGATGACACCAGCGAGCATGAAGTGCGCACCAATTACGAGAAACTCGTCAAACAAGTTGCCAAGACCCCAGGAAAAACGCTGGTTGGCCTGATACTTGACCTGCGGGCAGACCCTGGCGGCAAGCTTGATCAGGCTATTGCCGTTTCACGCGATTTCATCAAGTCAGGCGAGATTGTCTCTGTCAGGGGACGTCATCCGGAAAATAACCAGCACTGGAACGCCAAAGGCACTGACATTACCCACGGTCTGCCCATGGTCGTGCTGACTGATTCCGGCTCAGCCTCGGCAAGCGAGATCGTCGCTGGAGCATTGAAAGATCATAAACGCGCCATTATCATGGGTGAGCGCACTTTTGGCAAAGGCTCCGTCCAGACCCTGATTCCCATTGCCGATCAGGGTGCCCTGCGTCTGACCACGGCACGCTATTATACGCCCTCTGGCCGTTCCATCCAGGGACGAGGCGTAACACCTGACATTGCCGTAGCCGCTACACACGGGGAAGATGAGCTCTTTACCTATCGTGAATCCGATCTCGCCCATGTACTGAGCAATATTGGCGGCAAGGCAGGAGAAGAAACCACGAGGCAGGATATACCGGCCAGCCTGGTCAAAAGCATCCCGCGCGAGCCTCCTGAAAAATGGCCAAATTTCAACCCGGAAAAACCGGAAACTGATTTTCAGCTTCAGCAGGCCATTCATCTTCTGAACGGCCTCAGCACCTACAAGGCTGAACCAGCCGCTGCAGGCAAGGCACCGGTCGGAGGTAATAATGCCAACGACGCCAAAACCGAAACCAAGAATGGTAAAGACGGAAACAGTAAGGCCCATGGAGTAAAAAGCGATGAAAAAGCTGAGCCGAAAAGCGCACCCGTGAAAGAACAGAAATGAGTCAGCCTTCCAACTCTTCAGACCTGCCTTATCGCCCAAATGTAGGATTGGCCCTCTTTAACAGGGCAGGGGAGCTTCTCTTTGCTCAAAGAGCTGATCTGGCTGGCAGTGTGTGGCAATGCCCACAAGGTGGCGTTGATAGAGGCGAAGAGCTCCATCATGCCGCCTGGCGTGAAATGGAAGAAGAGATTGGTACCAGAAAAGCTGTCCTGCTGGCAGAGCACCCTGACTGGATAACTTATGATCTCCCGCCTCATCTTCTTGGACGTGCCTTAGGCGGAAAATTCCGCGGGCAAAGGCAGAAATGGCTCGTATTTGGCTTTACAGGACATGATTCAGACATCAGGCTTGATGTCCAGACACCGCCTGAATTCAATGACTGGAAGTGGCTCCCCATCCAGAAAATTCTGGGCGGTAACTATAATCTCGGCTTCAAGAAAGACATGTACGAAGCACTTTTGCCCGAGCTGGAACAGCTTTTTCACGAAAACAAAACAAAATTTGCGTGATCTTTTTGTCACCGACATCGCAATCCGTTACTAACGTAACGGTAAGCTATATTTGGAAAACGATCCTGCTTTACTCACTCCCGCAGCGCAATCAATGAAGACCGGTCTCGGGGACGTCGCTTCCCTCCCGGTCCTTGTTATTTCGGTTCCATAATGTCCTCTCCAGGGACAGGATCATCAAAAGACTGTGCCTGCACAAGGCGGGTATAGGCCCCATTATGAGAAAGAAGTTGCTGATGCGTACCGCTTTCAACTACTTTCCCCTCTTCCATCACGATAATCATATCAGCCTGTTTGACCGTCGAAAGACGATGAGCAACCATGATAGTCGTGCGGTTGTGACGCAAACGGCCCAAGGCTGCAAGAATACGCGCTTCCGTTTTTGAATCCAGCGCGCTGGTAGCCTCATCCAGCAACAGAATACGCGGATTGCCCAGCAGGGCCCGCGCCAGAGCCACGCGCTGCCTTTGTCCCCCTGAAAGCGCCTGTCCCCTTGTCCCGACGCGGGTCTGTAACCCCTCCGGCAAAGCTTCCAAGAATTCCAGCGATGCCGCTACGCAGGCAGAGCGGATTTCATCAGGCGTGGCATCAGGCTTGCCAAGGCGAATATTCTCCTCAATTGTCAGGTCAAACAGGGCCGTTTCCTGACTGACATAAGCTATGGAAGAGCGTAGACTGTCCAAGGTCACATCACGCTGATCCTTTGCCTCAAGACGCAATATCCCTGCGCTGACATCATAAAGACGGGGAATAAGCGATAATGCTGTCGATTTACCGGATCCGCTGGCCCCCACCAGAGCGATCATCTGGCCCGGCCTGATTGTCAGGGTAAGACTATCCAGCCCCATACGACCGTCAGCATAATGGTAGGACACATTATCAAAATCAATCAGCCCACCTCCCTGCGGCAAGGGAATAGCATCAGGCTTCTGTTCAAGTTTCAGCGGTTCATCCAGCACATCATAAATGCGCTCCATCCCCGCAAGTCCTTCCTGCATGGCGGCATTAAGAGAACCCAAGGCACGCAAGGGCCGGGAGGCTGCAAAAAGCGCTGCAATAAAAGCCGTAAACCCGCCCAAAGTCGCCCCGCCTGTTGCAGCCCTCCAACCAGCAAAACCCAGAACAAGGGCAATCGCAACACCGCCAATGGCTTCCAGCATGGGATCAAGACGCGCGCGGGAGCAGGCAATATGGAGGTAGGTATCATGGAGCCTGTCCAGCGCCTGACCAATCCGTTTCTTTTCCTGCTCTTCGAGCCGGTAAACCCGCACCTGACGTGAAAGAGAAAAGGTCTCAGTTAACAGACCAGCCACGACGCCAACATGTTCCTGCATACCCCGCGAGGCCCGGCGAATTCTGCGACCGAGATTTTGCACCGGAATAATCGCCAGAGGATAAAGAACCAGTCCAATCAGACTTAATTCCCAGTCGGCCCAGACCATGGCTACCACAAGCCCGACCACTGTCACAACGTCACCCAGGGCATTGATCCCGCGTGTCAGCGCTTCTCTCATGCTCAACGCATCAGTCGTAAAACGTGCAGCCCACTGGGCGGGTGCTTCCTGCTCAATGGTGGCAATATCCGCCTTGAGCGTATGGTCAAACATGCGCGCCTGCAAACTACGAATAATGGCCCAGATCAGCGTCTGGACCGAGACGTTCTGCCCATATTGCGCCAGAGCCTTTGCACCCGTGATAAGAATGACCACCAGAGGAATCTGGTAGAGGATACGTGGATCATGAGCGGTAAAGAGATCAATCGCGCGCTTGATAACAACGGGATAAGCCGCCGTAAGCAGAGCCATCGCAATCGTCAGGATCAGAATAAGAAGAAGCCTGCCCTTGTGATGACGAATATGATCACGCCAAAGACGTTTCAGCAAAGGCCATGTCGCTTTTTCTGACAGAGGGAATGATTTCATCTGTCAGTCGCTTCAGCTGTTCTGTGAGCGTAAGGCAATCCGCGCTCTCAACCAGTCGAGGCAGGCTTCCTTTTCTGGACGACATCCCTGCTCCAGCCACCAAGCCTGTACTTCCTTGAGCCACCGCCCCAATTCAGGCCCAGCCACCAGACCGCAGGCCAGCCCGTCTCTGCCCGTCAGGGGAAAAACTGGCTGGTCCTGCGCCGCAAGACGCTCCCGGAACCGGGACCATGACGGACTTGGCTGCCCCACTTCCTCGGCCTGACGAAGCCATGAACGCGCCATAAGAACTGGAAGATCCTGCCTGAATCGCAGACGACGGAGCTCGTCATCCATAGCTTCGGCCACAAGAGCTGGCTCCTTCTGCCCATAAGCCTTCAGAACATGACATTGCAGGCGAGAAAGCCTGAAATACGTCCCAAGATCCGGATCTGAATCAAGAGCAAAGAGACGAGACAAGGCATGGGGAGGATCTTGACAGTCCAAGAGACGCCGCAAGGAAGACAGGCTGGCATGAGGCAGAATCTCTTCCAGCAGACCGGTTTCTTCCATCAGCACCATTATGTCCCAGAGCTGAGGCCCTTCAAGGATTTTAAAGAGCTCCGAAACAACCCGTTCTATAGAAAGAAAACGCACCAGAGCCCGGCACTCTCTGACGGCCATACAAGCCTCGCTGTCCGGTGCCCCTTTGCCATAACGCGCCTGAAAACGGAAAAAACGCAAGGCACGTAAAGCATCCTCCTCAATTCTTTTGCGCGCCTGCCCCACAAAACGCACACGCCCGTCTTTCAGATCCTGCTGCCCACCGAAATAATCATAAAGCTGCCCGTTCCGATCCAGTGACAGGGCATTAATGGTAAAGTCACGCCTCTCAGCATCTTCCTGCCAGTCATCTGTCCAGGCAACCACAGCATGGCGGCCGTCTGTCTCGACATCACGCCGCAAGGTAGTAATCTCATAGGGGCGATGATCCATCACAGCCGTAACCGTACCATGATCCAGCCCCGTTGGTATGGTCCTGATTCCCGCTTCTCCCAGAAGACGCATTGTCTCTTCCGGGACACAGGGCACAGCCAGATCCATATCATGAACTTCACGCCCTGCCAGAAGGTCGCGCACGCACCCCCCTACGAGACGGGCTTCAGGCAAAACTTCCCAGAGGCATTCAAGACCGGCATAGCCTGCCAGCATCCTGATCTTTTTCTGCATAAATCAGTCTTTAGCAGGCAGGCGCGAAAGAGGGAAGAAACAGTTCTGGCTCCATAATCCCAGACAGGGCTTTCCTTCCACATGCCCCGGCACAGCCAAAGCTGCCAGCTCAAAAAGCAGGGCACGACTGACGCGCGCCAGAATAGGCCTGTCTCCCTCTCCATCGCGCACATGAATATAGGGAATCGTTGCTTCATCAACAGGACGATCCCAGTCACATAATAAAGGATGATCGGGCCCCAAGCACACCAGCTCGTCAATATTTGTCCTGAAACAAAGATTCTGGGTGCGGTCACATTTTCCCTTGAAATCCAGATCCGTCGCCAGAAAGGGGACATCCTCCACGCAAATCATGCCTGATTCAGCCTGAGTACGGAGCCAGTAACGCCCTTGCCCGTCACGCTGGAGAAGAGAAGCAAAAAGGCAAACCATAGCCTTGCGTCTGATCGGCGTACCGCGATAGAGCCACACACCGTCACGACGAATCTGAAAGGGTAATAAGGGGCCATCTGCCTGTGTCTGTATGGTTTCGGCATCACCTGACAGATCAGAAGGCACAAAAAGATCGGCAACCCCTGTTTGATAACCCAATGTTCACTCCTTCTCCCATAATGTTAAGACCAGCCTGCTGGACGCTGAGGCCATTACGACCTGACAATTCTGCACGAAACGCCTATTAAGTGTCTTTGATATAAGTCTACCCTCTGGTTTAAATAAGGGGATAAAGGCTATATTCATGTTTCCAGGCTCGGAATTCTTTAAACAACTGCGTCAGAACGTGAACACAAAGCGTATTACCCAGAGGGCATATGACTGATCAGAACGTGACCGCCTCCCCTGTCCCCACTGAACTCCAAGGGCAGAATCAGATGGCAGATCAGGGACAGGAAATTATTCGTCAGGTCGATTTGCTGGCACCCGACCTTCAGGCGCTGGGCAAGGCTATTGGCCGGATCGTTCTGGGGCAGGAAACAGTGATCGAACAGGTTCTGATCACCCTGCTCAGTGGCGGTCACGCCCTGCTGGTTGGAGCGCCCGGTCTGGGAAAGACGCTTCTGGTCAATGTCTGCGCCAAGGTTTTGGGGCTGCAAAATTCGCGTATCCAGTTCACCCCCGATCTGATGCCTTCAGATATTACAGGCGCAGAGATTCTGGAGCAGGATGAAACCGGTCGACGCCATTTCCGTTTTCTTCCCGGTCCGCTTTTTGGTCAGCTTGTCCTGGCCGATGAAATTAACCGCGCCAGTCCGCGTACCCAGTCGGCCCTGTTGCAAGCCATGGCAGAAGGTTCTGTAACGCAAGGTGGGAAAAACTGGCCCCTGCCGCGCCCCTTTCATGTGTTGGCAACGCAAAACCCGATTGAGCAGGAAGGCACCTACCCGTTGCCAGAAGCACAGCTTGACCGCTTCATGCTGCAAATCCCACTTGACTTTCCTCCTCTCGAATCTGAACGCGATATGCTGCTACAGACCACAGGAGCCGTGCAGCCGGAACCACAAACCATTCTGAATGCCGAAGGGCTGATCAAGGCCCAGCAGCTTGTGCGCAGACTTCCAGTGGGAGAACAGGTGGTCCGGACTATCCTTGCTATTGTACGAGGACTGCGTCCTCAGGATGAAACAGCGTCCGATGAAATCAGACAATCTCTTGATTACGGGCCGGGACCCCGTGCCTCACAGGCCCTGATGATGGCAGCACGTGCCCGGGCCCTTCTCCAGGGTCGTCTCTCCCCTGATCTTGACGATGTTTACAGTCTGGCTCCCGCCGTTCTGTCCCACCGCCTTGGTTTGTCCTTTGCCGCGCAGGCTGAGGGTCTGACCACGACCCGGCTTATCCAGGCCCATCTGGCGCATTTTTCCTGACAGGACACCGCTCTGACGTGTTGCGCCGCTTTCCTTTTCTGAACCATTTCCGCAAGGCAACGCCCGCACCGTCCGCCCTGCAGGAAGACATCCCCCATCTGCCCGATCTCATTCTGGCAGCCGGCAAACTTGCCGTCATGCTGCAACCTGGGCGACACGGACAGAGACGATATGGTACGGGAGAGGATTTCTGGCAGTTCAGACCCTATAACCCGCCAGAACCAGCGTCCCTGATTGACTGGAAGCAATCAGCGCGCTCGCTGGATGAAACCATGCTCTGGGTCAGAGAGCGCGAGAAACAAACTCCCAGACCTCTCATGCTCTGGGTTGACCCTTCTCCCTCCATGAAATGGCGTTCGACGCAAACACTACCGACCAAATATGAGACAGCCCTTACGGCCGCTCTGGCACTCGGACAAGCCGCCCTTCATGCCGGTGAAAGTGTCGCCACGCTGGAACAGAGGCGTTTTTTTACCGGTACTCATTTTCTGCCAAGACTGGCTCTCAATCTAAGTCACATTCAAGGAAACTTCCCCAATTTCCGCCTCATTCCGCCTCATGCAACAATCATGATTGTCAGCGACTTTCTCTGGGATGACGCGACACTGGAAAAACTCGCCAGAGAGTGCCGAAACCGGCCAGGAAAGACCGGACTCTTGGCTATTCTTGACCCTGCAGAATGCAATTTCCCTTATAGTGGCTCTCTCAAATTCACCAGCGAAGAGGCAGAACCTTCCCTTGAGCTGACCTCTGACGAAATTGTGCAAAAACACTATCAGGCTATTCTGCGTCGCCACTTAGAAACACTTGTGCAACTCAGCCATAAATATGCCGGAGTCTTTTACTTCCTTCATCATAACGAGAAACCCCTCCTTCCCTCTCTCATGAGCCTTAAGGCCCTTCTGGGAGACAAGGCGTGAACTTTCTATCTCCCTGGCTTCTTGTCGCTTTGGGTACATTGCCCCTTCTCTGGTGGCTGATCCGCTCCCTGCCACCACGCCCTCATGTGCAGTCTTTCCCGTCCCTTCTTCTGGTCAGAAAACTGGTTTTCCAGAAGCAGAATGCCGCCCATACGCCGCTCTGGCTCCTGCTACTGCGCCTTCTGGCCATGATCTGCTTGATTCTTGGGCTTGCCGGACTTTACAAAACTCCTCCGGGGAAAGAGAGCATTCCCCGTAAACTCCTTCTTGTCATGGATAATGGATGGGCCTCCACACCCCAATGGAACCAACGCCAGCAAGCGGCTCTCCATGTAGGTTTAAAAACCCTGCAACAAGGAGGTGCTGTGACTTTTTTGCTCACAGCCAAGGGCGAGGACGGACAATGGGCAGAACCTTTCACGACACGCGATCCCCGCCAGTTTGAAAGCCTGATCCATCAGCTAAGACCCTCTCCATGGGCCACAGACCGTCATCATCTTGTCTGGCAGTTATCACACAGCCCCCTGAGCGATTTGCTGAAAGAGGCTGACAGCGTCATTCTCTCAGACGGTATTGCCGGCCCCGCTGACACTCTATTGCAACGTCGCCTTGCGATAAGCCCGCACGTGCAGGACGTACGCTGGCCCGACTGCTCCATCATGCGCCTTTACGGCACGCTCCATGGTAATGAAATCAGGGTCATGGCACAGAGTATGGAGCATTGTCCGGCACAATCTCTCTCGCTCAAAGGGCTGACGATAGAGGAGAATGGCCATTTCACGCCCCTGACCGACTGGTCCATTAAAGTTAATAAAGCCCAGGACATTACCATAGATCCGGCCATTCTCGGCTCCCTTGATGCGCTTTCCCTGGGGGCCGTCCCATTCCCCGCAGGACTTTCCCTTCTGAAAGCCCCATCACTTTCGCAAGATGCAGGATTATTACGCAAAACAGGCGATGATAAACCTCTAACTGGTGACATGTTCTACCTGAAACGCGCCCTGGAGAGTTTCACCAGGACGCAGGATGTCACGCCTTCCTCCCTTAAAGAGACCACCCTTTCAGTCCTTATTGCTCCTGATGACTCCCTTGATGCGGAAGAAACGCGAAAAGCCGTGCTGGACTGGGTACGAAAAGGCGGAATCCTCATACGTTTTGCCGGTCCTGGACTGATCCGGGCTGCTTCGGACAATAGTGACGTCATTGCTCAATCCCTAATGACCGTCCCTCTGCGCCCTGAAACCCGCTCGCTGGGTGGTTCCATGTCATGGAACACGCCCCAGACTCTGGCTCCTTTCCCTGAAAATACGCCTCTCTCTGGCATCCCTGTCAGCAGCGACATTACGGTCAGGCGCCAGCTGGTCGCGCAACCTTCAGAAGATCTCCCGCACCATGTCTGGGCCTCTCTCAGTGACGGCACACCCCTGATTACGACACGACAGGAAGGAAAAGGCCGAATCATACTCTTCCACATCACGTCTACGGCCAACTGGTCTGATCTGCCGCTCTCGGGACTATTTCCCCAAATACTGGAAAGGCTGATTAACCACATCCCCCATAATGACACTCCATCACCCATGATGTCTGGCACGATGAACCGTCAGCTTGCCCCGTGGAAAACACTGTTACCCCAGGGCACATTGGGCGATCCTGCCCCTTTTGTTCGTTCCATCGACCCTCATGAAACCGTCACGGCTGGGCCTGAACATCCAGTTGGATTTTACGGAGTGTCCCCCCGGATTGTGCCCTTGAATCTTGCTTCAGCAGAAGAACCTCTCACCAGAGAAACACCACTGGGTGAGCTGACAAAGCCCAATTTCAGCCCCCTGCGCACATTATTGGGACCTTATCTTGTTCTGTTCTCCTTGCTCCTGTTCATGACCGACATGATATGGAGTTTCAAGCGGGCCGGTACTCTGAAACTTTCAGGAGGCCGGGTAGGATTCATGATTTTCTCTCTGGCCTCCATAATAATCCCCGCCCACGCTGCTTCAGTCCCGGATGAAGCCCTGCAACCCGGGCTTGGCTATATCATCTCGGGAGACGCTGATCTGGACAGACTTTCCCTGGAAGCGCTTGATGGCCTCACACGCTACATCAATCAGCGCAGCACGGCACGGCTGGGACCAGCACGGGGCGTTACGCCCGGGCAGGATGACCTGGCCTTTTACCCCGTTCTCTACTGGCCACTCACCGCCTCGACACAGATTAATGACCGTCAGGCTGCCGCCTTGAATGACTATATGGCCCATAACGGACTGATTCTGATGGATGAAATGGGCGCAGGAACCGTCATTAACCAGACCAGCCTTGACACGATGAAAGCCGTTCTCTCCCGGCTTGGCCAACACCTCACATTCCCGCCCCTCGAAGTCGTGACTGATGATAATATCCTGGCACGAAGTTTCTACCTGCTCCACGACTTTCCCGGTCGCATTACGGGACAGAGTGTCTATACAGCGCGAACCCATTTCAATGAAGGAGAAGATGTCAGCCCGCTTGTTATCGGCAATAATGACTGGGCTCATGCCTGGGCCATTGATGGAGACGGGCATACACTTTACGCCGTCCTACCTGAAGGTGAGGACCAGCGCGCACTAGCTTACCGCTTTGGAATGAATATCGTCATTTACGCACTAACCGGCAATTATAAATACGACCAGCGTTCCTATCCTGAAATGCTGAAAAGACTGGGGCAGGACCCTTCGTCTTCCTCTGGAAGCGATACTGACAAAACTGAACCGACCGGACGAGATCAACACTCTACAGGACCATCTGAAGAGGAGGAAGAACCATGACCCTCGTCTGGTCCCCTTCCCTGCCTCCTTGGCTGCTCCTCACTTTGGCGCTTCTGACCATCCTGTTTGGCGCGTGGGGAATTTTCAGGCATGTACGCGGACAGATCTTCAAAACAATAGCCCTGCTCATAGTGCTGCTCTGGCTGGCGGGACCAGGCCTCCGCCAGCCCAGCATACATATGCAACCACAGGACGTACTTGTCCTGGTTGACCACACCTCCTCCATGAATCTGCGCCAAAGGCGGGAAATGGCTGACCGGGCCGCAGACGAGCTGGTTAGCAGAATGAGGCTGATGCCCGGCGTTACCCCTTATCGTGTAACTATTTCAGATAATCAGGATGGGAGTACGCGCCTTTTCGAAGCCCTACGGCAGGAAGCACAGGACCATCCTGATCTGGCAGCCATTTTCATGCTGACCGATGGCATGAATCACGATACCCCCTCCTCTCTGGACGCCATCCTGCCCGCCTTCAAGCACCGTTCCTTGCCCCTGCATGTACTGCTGACCGCAAAAGGTGAAGAAACAGACCGTACCTTGCAGATCCTCTCGGCACCTCCTTATGGCATAGTGGGAACCGAAGCCCATATCCACGTCCGCATCAATGATCTGGGTGGAAAAACCTTGGAAGGCGCCCGGATCTATGCACGCCAGAACAGTGACAAACCACATTTCGTAACAGAAACCACAAATGGGCAATCTGTAGATATTCCAGTCAGGATCACCCATAGCGGAGCCAATCTGATTGAACTTTCTACCTCGGACCTGCCCGGAGAAGTTTCAACCCAGAATAATCGTCTGGTCGTCTCCATTCAGGGCATACAGGATCATCTCAAGGTCATGCTGGTTTCCGGCGCACCGACGCCCAGCGCACGCATATGGCGTGATCTTCTGAAAGCCGATCCTTCAGTTGATCTCGTCCATTTTGTCATCCTGCGCTCTCCCGAAACAGCCGATGACACGCCTCTCTCCGAACTGGCCCTCATTCCTTTTCCGACGCATGAATTATTTGTTGAGAAAACCAGTCAGTTCGACCTGATTATCCTTGATGGATTTGATAACCCCAATCTTTTGCCTGAATCCTACATCGACAATATTACGCACTATGTGCGTCAAGGAGGTGGATTACTAGTCATTTCGAGCAGTGAACTGGCCCAGCCAGGCAGTCTCCAGGATACGTCCCTGGGGAGCGTTCTTCCTGCCCATGTCGCCATTAATGGCACGAAAACTGACCTTATAAGACCCCAGCTTTCCGCCTTGGGTCAGATACATCCTGTCACCAGCACACTGGAGCAAAAAGGAACATGGGGAGACACATGGGGTCCTTGGTACCGTTATCTGAAAACCGATCGGGTCAGGGGCTCCGTGCTGCTGACCACACAAAATCACGAACCTCTGCTCCTTCTCGACAAAGCCGATAAAGGACGTGTTGCCCAGATATTGTCTGACCAAGTCTGGCTTTGGTCTCGTGGGGGAAATGGTGGTGGTCCACAGCAGGAACTTCTAAGACGCCTGTCGCACTGGCTGATGAAGGAGCCTGATCTTGAAGGCGAAAGACTGAAGGCGCGTCTGAACGATCGCCAGATCACCATCGACCGCTACAGTCTTGCTGAGCATGATCTCCTTACCGCCACGGTTCTCTCGCCACTGGGAGAGAATTATGCCGTCAAGATGAAGCCACTGCATAATGACCGTCACCATCTGCGCGGCCTCCTGACACTGACCACCAATGACCGGGACAATCAGGGGATCTGGACAGTCCGGCAGGATGATCTCCTCACTTTCATCGCTGATACAGGCCCTCAAATACCCGAAACCGAGGATCTCAGAAGTACGGCTCAAAACCTTGCTCCTCTGGCACAAGCATCAGGAGGCGGTATTTTCTGGCTGGGCCGGCAGCCTGCTCCCGACCTGAAGCAGGTCAGGCAGGGCGAAACGCTGTCAGGAACAGACTGGGCCGGATTACCCCTCCATCCGCAAAAACTGCCTGGTTCTGATCATTTTTACCCGCTTTTACCACCGTGGCTGGCTTTACTTCTTGTTTTGCCCTTAGTATCTCTTGGATGGTGGCGCGAAGGGCATTAAACAATGTATGATCTGCGCAATCACGTCTGTCATGACTCGTCATGGACACTAAAAGAGGCTACATAGAGAAGATGCGTTTGTTCGATTCCATCAGGCCTTGTTTGCTCCGTTCTGTTCTCGCAGCCTTTCTGGCGGGCGGGCCCGTCATACTGTTTCATCCACAGCAGGCTCAGGCTCAGGCTGTTGACGAGGCAGAAGCCGAACAGGACGCCATGAACGCTCAGCAGCGTGAAGAGGACCAGAAAAAGGCCAAACATGCCGCGCCGCCTTCTGCCATACCTGGTGCCGATCAGAACGCCGATGATAAAAGCCATTCGCGCCTTGATCTAAACCCTACGGCTGCCCTTTTTGATGCGGTCAACAAGGGATCCATGCTGGCAACGAAAGAAGCTCTAAGCCGCGGTGCTGATGTCAATGCCAGAAATATACTGGATCAGACTGCCCTTGATATGGCTATCGACCTTGGCCGCAATGATATCATGTTCCTCCTGCTCTCCATGAAGACCTATAATCCCGATGGCCGTCTTACAACGTCTGCCGCCCATGAGACTGTAACGGACAAACAGGGACGCAAAAAAGTTATTATTGATGGTCAGATGGCCATGACGAGAGCAGGACGGAAGGTCCATTTTGTCAGTGATGGTGGACACCCGCAACCTGGGGTCGGTTTCCTTGGCTTTAACGGGCCACAGACCTCACACTCCGCTACACCGGCCGCCACCAGAAGAACGGCTCGCTAATTCCCTGTTCTTCCATATTTGCCCTCGGACCTGAGCAATAGGGGACGGAGCGACGTTTTCTCTCAGGCTGTCTGCCTGAGAGTATGGGTCTCCTGACGCAAAAGATCAATCGGATAAAGCTTGCCCTCACGCTCGAAATACCAGAACGTCCAGCCATTACAGGAAGGCGCATTAGTCAGTTGAGCGCCCAACTTATGGATGGACCCCCTCTGCTTGCCTGATACCAATGTACCATCAGGCGACACAGAAGCCCTCAGCCGGCGTTGACGATCATAGACATAGGTTCCAGCGGGCAAGGAGCCGTTCTCGACAAAGAACCCGAAAGGAATACGTGGCATCTCGCGTTTAGCGGGCGTTATGGCGAGTTTCTCCGATGGAAGGACCTCAACTTCTGCAACACGTCTGCGCGCTGCCTCCAGATAAGGGAGATAACGCTCAATCCCCAGATAATGACGCCCCAATTTTTTCGCGACTGCTGGCGTCGTTCCTGTGCCGCAAAACGGATCCAGCACGACGTCATTTTCTCTGGTAGAAGCCAGAAGGACACGATGCAAAAGACTTTCGGGCTTTTGGGTTGGATGCAACTTCAGGCCCGCCTCGTCCTGCAGCCGCTCCTTGCCTGTGCAGAGAGGCAGATACCAATCAGAACGCATCTGCAGATCATCATTTAGGGCCTTCATGGCCTGATAATTAAAGCAATAACGGCTCTTGGCGCTTCGCGCCGCCCAAATCAGGGTCTCATGCGCATTGGTAAAACGCCGGCCTCTGAAATTGGGCATGGGATTAGCCTTCCGCCAGATGATGTCATTGAGGATCCAGAACCCCAGATCTTGCAAAATCGTCCCCAGACGAAAAATATTGTGATAGGAACCAATCACCCAGATCGTGCCATCCTTGTCCAGAAGGCGACGTGCTTCTGACAGCCAGCCCCTCGTAAAATCGTCATAGGCTTGATAGTCGGAAAATTTGTCCCAATCATCATTAACACCGTCAACGACTGTCTCGTCAGGGCGGCGCAACTCCCCTTTAAGCTGGAGATTATAGGGCGGATCGGCAAAGATACAGTTTACGCTCCCCCCTGCCAGACCTTTCATGACGTCTATACATTCGCCTTGCAATAATTGATCGAAAAATAAATCTTTTGTCATGAAGAAGCGGCCTCAAATGAAAGTAAGTGACGTATAGGAGCAAAACTGCTGCGATGATGCGGGGTTATACCCCAGCCTCTCAGCCCTTCCTTATGAAGGGCCGTGCCATAACCGGCATTACGCGCCCACCCATAAGCCGGGTAGCGGGTTGAAAGACGCGCCATAAGGCGATCACGCAAAATTTTGGCAATGATGGACGCTGCTGCGATAGACAGACTAAGACCATCACCTTTAATGACCATCTGGACCGGACAAGGCATGGATTTGGGGGCGTATTTGCCATCAATCAGCGCCACAACCGGAATTTTTCCTGCCAGAGAGATCAGGCGATCCAGTGCTCTGCGCATGGCCAAGTGAGCCGCACCGCTTATGTTGAGACGTTCAATCTCCGCGACAGAGGCAGCACCGGGTGCAATATAAACATTCCTGGCTTCATAAAGTGCCGAAAAAGCTTTCTCACGCCTGAGAGCTGTAAGTTTCTTGGAATCATCAAGCAGAGAGGCAAGAGCGGCATCTGGCGGAGAGGTAAAGGCCACGGCCGCCGCGACAACGGGACCCGCCAGAGGCCCTCGACCGACCTCATCCACACCAGCAACGAGCCCGCTAAAGGCTGACTCAAGGCTGTAATCTGGCATTTTCTCTCCCCAAGCATCGCGTCCTATCAAACGTTCTGCTTAGGTTTTGAATCAGATCGACTCCAAAGGGAAGCCCTAAATGAAAAAAAATTCGTGAGTCAAGAGAAAACGAATCTTTTTAAAGACTTAGAAAAAGTCCTAAAGCTGGATTTCCCCCTGGTCGGCGGAACCATCATCACCCCCAGGAGCATCCTGACCCGAAGATGGTCCTCCTTTTGAAGGCGGCTCATGATTCTGCTTTGAAGACTCCTGCCCCTTAAGCCATGGCGGGGATCCCGCTCCCCCTTTCTGCATCTGCTGTAATTGCGCGGCAAAAAACTCAGGATGCTGATAAAGATAATACCCCTCAAGACCAACCATACCGGCCCACATTAGGACAGCCAGAATCAATTGCGGCATCCCTTTCTTCAGAATCGCATAGCGCGACCATAAATAACAGGGCGGACATAATCCGAATAAAAAGAACCACAGAAAGCTGGGCGGCCTGTAACCATGCTGGAGCAATGTCTTGCGATCCAGTATCAGAGCCGTCATGAGAATCATGGCCAGAAGAAAAACTTCCAGAACAGAGGCCTGAAAAGGATCGTGCCCCCTGAGCGTTTCGGCTCCCAAGAGCATATAATTCAACAGGCCGGGCAGTAGCAAAAGCCAGCTCCATACCGACGGCACCTGCTCAGGAGGCACCTTTTTACCCATTGATGGCGGAGGTAAAGGCATAGAAAATGCCCCTTTCTCCCCTGATTTCATGAAAGTGACAGAAATCGGCGCAATCAGGCCAGCCTGCGCAGCAGGGCGCCACTGATCGCCAAATTCAGCTGTCCAGACGAGGGTATCGGGACGGATGCGGCGCTGGACAATCAGACGGATCATTTCTGCCCGCGAGACCGGTCCTGCCTGCTGGCCATTATGCTCGTAATACCACTCCATAGGTCAAACCATACCCTGTTCTTTGTCGTATCTCATTTCGGTTATCAATCACTTTTTTATTATATAATGAAGGAGCGAAGGGGAAAAAACACCCTTTTATCGTAATATTTATGTACAAATCCTGCACCGGTTCCCAGAAACAAGACGGCCGAAAGGATAATAAGATAATGTCCAGAAACAGAAAACAGGCCCCAAGCGACTAACCGCTTCGTACAGGCCTGTTTCCGAAAAAAATAAATTACGGAGGATTTAAGCGCGTTTTCTGAACAGCAAACGCCCGATAACCAGCCCCACGATACTGACAATCAGTAAGGAAATTACGGGGCGATCCTGAATAAAGCTGGTCGCTGCCTCAAGCTTTGATTCATTGGCATCATAGAGATCGGCAAATTCCTGCTTGGCATGCCCTTTAAAAGCCTCGGCCTTGCCACCGATCTGCTGACCAAGGTCGCCTCTCAAACCACCAACAGCATCTTTAACACGACCACTGGCCTCATCGAGAAGACCCTCCGCTTTTGTACTGATTGAGTCTACCATGAGATAATCCTTCTTCATAATGGCTGATAAACGGCCCCGGCCCGACACCATGGCCTTCATCTCACACTCTTTAGAATATGGGACTTTTGCCCCAGACTGCAAGAGAAATGCGACTTAATCCTTTGTAACCTGATATTAAGGTTTTATTGAGACAAAAAATATTTTCCCACTCCATAAACACCGAAACAAGTCCTCCAAATTATAAATAACCCATAAAAACACCTTCAAAAGGATGGACAATAAGTTCATGTGCAATAAAAGATAAAGCCAGCTATAGTCCTGTCACATAATCACATCACAAAAGCTTGACCGGGAAGTCCCTGCCCCCTTATGACAACACAGAAACCTGCATCTCCTCCCCGTAAAAAATGGACCTGGAAAAAATCTGTCATTTTCGGGATCATCGCAATTTTATTGCTTGTATGGGGAGTGACGAGGTTCGCTTCGGTCTCTTCGACAAAAAACCATCACCGTAACCAACCCCAAGCCGTTGCCATCGCCGTCGCCCATAAGGGGGACGTGCCTGTTATACTGCAATTACTGGGAACTGTCGTCCCTATCGCCAATGTGACGATTACGCCGCGTGTCAATGGCCATATCCTCAAGATCTATTATCAGGAGGGCCAGCATGTAAAAGCAGGTGACGAGCTGGAACTGATTGACCCACGCCCTTATCAGGCCACGCTGGAACAATATGAAGGCACTCTTGCTGCCGACCGCGCCCAACTGGCACGAGCACGCATTGATAATGCCCGTTACCAGAAACTGATCAAGCAGGATTCAACCTCCGCCATGACAGCCAAAGATCAGGAATATACGGTCAAGCAGCTTGAAGGACAGGTCAAATTTGACGAAGCCAACGTCGAAAATGCCAAACTCAATGTCTATTATTGCCACATACTCGCACCAGTCGACGGACGTGTAGGCATCCGTGCTCTTGACCTTGGCAATTACGTAACGCCGGGACAATCAGGCGGATTGACGACCTTGACCCAGATGCAGCCTATTTCCGTCATTTTTACCCTGCCACAAAACAACCTGCCAGAAGTACAGGACCAGCTTGATACCCGAAAGGAACTTGTCGTTGAAGCCTGGAACAGCGATAATACCCGCAAGCTGGCCACAGGCAGCGTCAAAACCCTCGACAGCCAGATCGACACATCGACGGGCACTGTCCGCCTGCGCGGCATTTTTGCCAATGACGATGAGCGCCTTTTTCCCAATCAGTTCGTCAATGCCCACCTTCTGGTCACGACACTTCATGATGTGCTGCTCGTCCCGGGTGGCGCTGTTCAAACCGGGCCGGATGGGGCGTTCCTCTACGTCGTCAAGGACGATAGTACCATCACCATCCGTTCCGTCAAAACCGGTTATAGCGATGACCAGAACACGGTTATTCTCACGGCCCTCAAGGAAGGTGAGAAAGTTGTCACCGATGGCATCAACCACCTGAAGGAAGGAAGCAAGGTCATGGTCGCTGCGACACAATCCGCTTCTGCTCCTTGAGCCCCTTGTCTGATGCCTGACTGAAAGTACACCACGTGAATCCCTCGCGCCTGTTCATTGAACGCCCTGTTGCAACGAGCCTCCTTATGGTAGCGGTTTTGCTGGCAGGTCTGCTGGGATATCATTTCCTTCCTATCTCCGCCTTACCGGAAGTTGAATATCCTACCATTACGGTCTCGACCTTTTACCCCGGTGCCAGCCCGGACGTGATGGCAACATCCATCACTGCCCCACTCGAAACGCAGCTTGGACAGATGGCTGGACTGGATCAGATGACATCCCAGTCGTCAGGAGGAGCCTCGGTCATTACCCTGCGTTTCGGACTGGATATGGCCATTGACATTGCCGAACAGGAAGTACAGGCCGCCATTAATAATGCCGGCTCCCTCCTGCCCAATGATCTCCCTGCCCCTCCGATTTATGCCAAGGTCAATCCTGCTGATACGCCTGTCCTGACATTGGGCATTACCTCCCGCACGCTTCCGCTTCCTGAGGTCGAGGATTACGTCAACACAAGACTCGAGCAAAAAATCAGCCAGGTATCAGGCGTAGGACTTGTCAGTCTTTCCGGTGGAAATCGGAAGGCTTACAGGATACAAGTCAACATTCCCAAACTGACCTCATACGGCATGGCCATTGATACGGTCCGCACTATTATCGGCACGGTCAATGTCAACTCTCCGACAGGCACATTTGATGGTCCCCAACATTCAACCTCCCTGCGTATTGACGGACAAATACAATCCGTTGAGCAACTGCTCAATCAGGTCATCGCCTATCAGAATAATGGTCCAATCAGGCTGCGTGATGTCGCAACTGTTATAGAAGATGCGGAAAATAACCAGCTTGCCGCCTGGTCAAATGACAGACCGGCCTTGATCCTGAATGTGCAGAGACAGCCCGGCGCCAATGTTATTTCTGTCGCCGACAATGTCCGAGCCATGCTCCCTCGCTTGCAACGTGACCTGCCTCCAGGAATTGAGATCACGCCCCTGACGGACCGCACCACCACGATCCGCGCTTCAGTCCATGATGTCGGCTTTGAGCTGATTCTGGCGATGTTACTGGTTATTGCTGTTATTTTCCTGTTCCTCTGGAATATACCAGCAACCATTATCCCCGGTCTCTCTGTGCCCCTTTCGCTCATCGGCACGCTGGCTGTCATGTATTTGCTCGGCTTTTCTCTCGATAATCTCTCCCTTATGTCCCTCACGATTGCCTCAGGCTTTGTGGTGGATGACGCCATTGTGGTGATTGAGAACATCTCCCGCTACGTCGAGGCAGGAGAAAGTCGTTATGAGGCAGCGCTCAAGGGCGCGCAGGAAATCGGCTTTACGATCATCTCGCTAACTGTCTCGCTCATCGCTGTCCTTATCCCCCTTCTTTTCATGAGCGACGTAGTCGGACGCCTCTTCCATGAGTTTGCCATGACGCTGGGCATTACGATTGTCATTTCAGCCATCATTTCCATCACGCTGGTGCCTATGATGTGCGCAAGAATGCTCAGCGAGAAAAAAAATGCGGCAGATTGCCCGCAGGAATCAGAAACAAAACCATCTTTCGCAGAGCGCATGACGCTGCTTATCCATAAAGCAACTGGCTATTATGATGACGCCCTGAAAATCGTCCTGCGCCATCAGCCCCTGACATTGGTCATTACGGCAGGAACGCTCCTCCTGACCGGTATTCTGGCGTGGTCCATTCCCAAAGGGTTTTTCCCAGAGCAGGATACGGGGGTGGTGCAAGGTGTCTCTGTCATGCCACAGAGCATCTCCTTTGAAGGTATGAAAGAGCGTCAGGCCGCTCTGGGAGCGCGTCTTCTCAAGGATCCTGACGTGGAGAGCCTGTCTTCCTTCATCGGCGTGGATGGACAGAACATGACGCTCAATGTCGGACGTTTCCTTATCAATCTGAAACCAAAATCAAAACGCACAGCCTCTCTTGATACCATTCTCCAAAGGCTGGAGAATGCAGGCAATGATCTGGTCGGCACGAGACTCTATGTGCAACCCGTGCAAGATATTTCGCTCGATTCAACTGTTTCGGCCATGCGTTATCAATTTATACTTGAAACACCCGATTATGACGCTTTTCCGATCTGGGTTCCGCGCTTTCTGGACGCACTGAAGCATGAACCTTCCATCGCTGGAATTACCTCTGACCTGCAATCAGACGGACTGACAGCCATGATCACATTAGACCGCACCAATGGTGCACGTTATTCCATAACGCCCCAGACCGTCGATAACGCACTTTATGACAGTTTTGGCCAGAGACAAGTTTCCACTATCTATACGCAAGCCAATCAATATCGCGTCATTCTTGAGGCAACGCCTCGTCTGCAAAAAGACATGAGCAGCCTTTCCCAGCTTTATCTGCCGGGGATTTCTTCCGAAGCGGGGGGAAGCACATCTGGTCCGACAAGGAAACCGACATCGGGCCTTGTTCCCCTTCTGCAGGTCACACAACTTAGCCAGACCAAATCTCCCTTGCTTATAACACATTTCGGCCAGTTTCCCGCAGCGACCATCTCTTTCAACATTACGCCGGGCTACGCACTGGGAGCAGCCACGAAAGCCATAGAAAAAGCAAAAGATGAAATCGGCCTTCCAGACAGTTTCCAGACAGCCTTTCAGGGGACTGCCGCCGCTTTCCAGACATCCCTTGGGCACGAACTGGCTCTCGTCATAGCCGCCATTGTCGCAGTCTATATCATTCTGGGTATGCTCTATGAGAGCTTTATTCATCCCATAACCATCCTCTCAACCCTGCCTTCTGCGGCTATCGGCGCTCTTCTGGGGCTTTATGTCTTTGGCATGCCTCTGGATATCATGGGCATTATCGGCATTGTGCTGCTGATTGGTATCGTCAAGAAAAATGCCATCATGATGATTGACTTTGCCCTGACAGCCGAACGCCATGAAAACCTGTCACCGCTACAGGCCATTCATCAGGCAGCCCTCTTGCGTTTCCGCCCCATTATGATGACCACGCTGGCGGCCCTTTTCGGAGCGTTACCGCTCATGATCAGCACTGGCACGGGTGCTGAACTGCGGCGCCCATTAGGCGTCGCCATTGTGTTCGGGCTGCTCCTGTCGCAACTGCTCACTCTGTTTACCACTCCTGTCATGTACCTTTTCATGGACAGGATGGCCCGATGGGTAAAAAAAACTCTGACTTCTCCTCACCATCGGCCTGACAGACTGTCTGATATGACCGACGTACCGTGAGGCTCGTCAGCTTCTTTGTCAATCGTCCCATAGGGACAACCCTTCTGGCGCTTGCCATGACTCTGGCCGGCTTATTGGGCTATGCTCTTCTCCCCGTCGCCGACCTGCCGCAGGTCGATTACCCTGTCATTATGGTCACGGCCACGCAACCAGGCGGCTCACCTTCCGAAATTGCCAGCACAGTTGCAGAACCGCTTGAACGCCATCTGGGCGCCATTGCCGGAATAAGGGAGATCACGTCCCAATCCACCGTCAACCAGACGCATATCCTGCTTCAGTTTGAATTCTCGCGCGATATTAATGGCGCGGCACGTGACGTGCAATCCGCGCTAAGAGCCGCACGGCAGGATCTGCCAACCTCGCTCAGACAAGATCCCAAATATATGAAGGCCAATTCCAATGGCCCTCCCATCATGGTTCTGGGACTGACATCAAGAACAGGGACACCCCAGCAGCTTTACGATTTTGCCACCAACATTGTTGTGCCAGCCCTGAGTCAGATCCCCGGGGTAGGAAATGTCGCCATAAGGGGAAGTGCACTTCCCGCTGTTCGTGTGGATCTCAACCCCCTGAGGCTTTTCCATTACGGGATCGGGTTTGAGGACATCCGCGCAGCACTTGCTTCTGCCAATGCCCACACGCCGAAGGGTTTCATCACTCTGCAGGGACAACAATTCATATTATCAACCAATGATCAGGCTCTCAAAGCACGTGATTACCGAAATCTTATCGTCGCCTATCGTAACGACCAGCCTGTCAGGCTGGATGATCTGGCTGACATCAGCGACGGCACAGAAGACATAAGGCAGGCAGCCTACATTGATGGTCAGCCTGCTATCATCTGCACCATTTTTCCACAAAGTGACGCCAATATCATCTGGACGACAGACCAACTGAAAGCGCGCCTTCCAATCCTGAGGACCTATCTTCCGGGTGACAGCACCCTCTCTGTGCCTCTTGATCGCTCAAACTCTATCCGCGCCGCCCTGCATGACACCAAAAAGACATTAATCCTGTCCATGATACTGGTCGTCCTCGTTGTCATGATCTTTCTGCATGATCTGCGTGCGACATTAATCCCGGCAATCATTGTACCTCTTGCCACTATAGGCACTTTCGGTGTCATGGAACTTTGTCATTACCAGCTGGATACGCTTTCCCTTATGGCAGTGACTATTGCCACTGGATTTATCGTCGATGATGCCATAGTCGTCCTGGAAAATGTGGCCCGCTACCACGAAAAAGGATATGACCCCTTTTCAGCAGCCATAGCGGGCGCTGGCGAAGTGAGCTTCACTGTCATTTCCATCACATTATCCCTGATCGTCGTCTTTACCCCTCTTCTTATGATAAACGGCCTTATAGGAAGATTTTTTCACGAATTTATCGTGACCATGATTATTGATCTGGGACTGTCACTGGTTCTTTCACTCAGCCTTACCCCGGTCATGTGTGCTTTCCTAATAAAAAGGAGGAACAATCACCCTGACAGAAATACCCGGTTCTGGAAGCATTATGTTGAAGCCACTCGTGAATCCCTGATCTCTTTTTTTGGCAAGCTTCTTGATCTTTACGAGAAAAGCCTGAATCAGGCCTTGAAACACCCTCGCCTGGTCGTCTCCTCGCTCCCTTTAACGCTCCTCGTGGTCGTTTTTCTTTTTACCGTTCTCCCCAAAGAAATTCTTCCCGAAGGGGATCAGGGGATGATTATGGGCAGACTGGTCGCTGACCCTTCAATTTCTTTTCATGCCTTGCAAAACCTGACCCGCGAAGTGGAACACAAAATCGCACAAAACCCTGATGTCACCAGTGTCATAGGAGGGCTTGGGGAACGCTCGTCCAACTCTGTCAACCTCTTTGTGGGCCTTAAACCCCGAGGGCAGCGCAATGATACACTTTCCATCACAATCCGGAAATTAAATCAGGATTTTTCTCATAACGCAAAGGGAAGTCTACATCTGCGCCTTCCCAAACTGACCGGGGGAGGCGCCCGAGCTTCGGACGGAGCCTACCAATATACGCTGCAAGGCAATTCTGCCGAACAACTTTACCAATGGACTCCCAGACTGGTCAAAGCACTCTCCCAACTTCCCACTATCACAGACGTGACCTCTGATATGGAACAAAATGGCCGCAATATTACGCTTTTCCTGAATCGCGACGTTGAAGCGCGCTATAATATAACGCCCCAGCTTGCCAGCCAGACGCTTTACGATGCTTTTGGCCAGCGTTCGGCCTCGATTATTTACGGCACCCTTAATCAATATCATGTCGTCATGGAAGCGGCACCACGTTTCTGGGCTGATCCTTCCTTTCTGCAACAGATGTGGGTCAGTGAAGCAGGGGGTAATCCCGGTGGCGGAACAGCTTCCAATAATATCCGCGTCCGTACCAGTCCTAATGAAGCTGCGCCCCTAAGCCAGAGTGAACTCTCCTACCAAAATGCCATGGCAAATGCACTCGCTGGTGGAAAATCAGCATCAAATGGCGCTGCTGTCACCACAATGCGTGAGAAAATGATCCCCTTGCCCTTGCTGGGAACCCTGAAAGCCGTTAACGCACCTCTGTCTGTCAATCATCAGGGACAATTTATTGCCACGACCATTTCATTCAATCTGGCACCCGGTAACGCGCTGGGCACAGCCATTGATGCTGTTAACGAGACCGTTTCCCACCTTCGCTTGCCTTCTGATATTCATGGCGATTTTGCCGGAAATGCCGCACGCTTCAGGCAGACTGTCAATCAGGAACCTCTTCTGATACTCGGTGCTCTCGCCGCCGTCTATATCGTTCTCGGCATACTCTATGAGAGCCTGATTCATCCTTTTACCATTCTGTCAACTCTTCCATCGGCAGGAGTCGGCGCCCTAATCTCCGTCTTTCTATGCAATGAGCCTTTTTCACTCCTGACGTTGATTGGCATTATCCTTCTGATCGGGATTGTCAAAAAGAACGCTATTATGCTGATTGATTTTGCCATCCATGCGCAGAAACAGGGTCTCTCATCCCATGAAGCCATCCATCAGGCATGCCTGTTACGTTTCCGCCCCATCCTGATGACATCACTGGCAGCCGCCCTTGGAACAGTTCCTTTGCTCATGAGCCAAGGCTACGGTGCTGAAATCCGGCACCCTCTTGGACTATCCATTCTGGGCGGGTTATGCGTAAGCCAGCTTCTCACACTTTATACTACTCCCGTGGTCTATCTTTATATGGAAGAATTTGGCACTTTCCTGAAACAGATACGGAAACGGATTTTTTCACAGTTTATTTCATCCAGACACTCTTTTTGAACCCAGGATCCCCTTTGTGATTGTGACCCGTCTTTCTCTCAGATTTCTTCTGGCCGCAACGCCCATGCTTCCTTTTCTCAGCGGATGTATGGTAGGCCCTGATTACCATCGTCCCAAAGCCATTATTTCAGAACGCTTCAAGGAAGCACCTCCTCCACAGGGTTGGGTAAAATCACGCCCCGACATGGCCTCCATCCCCAAGGGACAATGGTGGCTGATTTTTAATGACCCTACGCTGAATGATCTGGAAACAAGGGTGGACAGCTCCAACCAGTCCCTCAAGGAATATGAAGCCCAATATCGCAGAGCGCGGGCCATGATTGATTCTGTGAGGGCCAATCTCTACCCGGGACTGAACGGACAGTTCACCTTTAACCGTAACGGGAAGGGAACGGTCCTCCCTGATGGCCACGGCTCGACCTATACAAAAAACCTCGCCACCAACACATGGGCCACAGGACCAAGCGCAAGTTGGACTGTGGATGTCTGGGGAGCCATCAGGCGGCAGGTCCAGCAACAGGTCACATCCGCACAATCCAGCGCCGCTTTACTTGCCAATATGCGTCTTTCCTATGAGCTGGAACTGGCGACTGACTATTTTAACCTGCGTTATCAGGACAGCTTGATAGACCTCTTCACACGCAATGTCGGGCTTTATCGTCATAATCTCGAAATCCTGGAAAATCAGCTTGCTGCTGGCGTAGCAGATCCAACAAGCGTGCTTCAGGCACGCTACCAGCTACAATCTACTCAGGCGAGCCTCTCCAACGCCCATGTTGCGCGTGCTCAATATGAACATGCCATTGCCGTGCTGACAGGAAGACCTCCTGCTGATGTAACCCTTTCAGCAGCACCATTACCCTCAACCCTTCCTCCCCCGCCAGAAGCCATTCCCTCAACGCTTCTGGAGCGCCGCCCTGACATCGCCCAGGCCGAACGGGATATGGAAAGCTACAATGCCGAGATTGGCTACAGAATCGGCAGCTTCTACCCGGAATTCACCCTCAATGCCAGCTATGGCTATAGTGGCAATCCGCTCAACAAACTAATCCAGACCGCCATGCGCACCTGGTCGCTTGGAGCAGGCGCCAGTGAAACCATTTTCGCCGGTGGGGCGCGCTCAGCCGCCGTGAGAGAAGCGGAAGCCGATTATGATAACGCCGTTGCCACATACAGACAGACCGTATTAACAGCCTTGCAGGATACAGAAGACCAATTATCCAATCTTCATTATCTGAATGACCAGATGGTTTATCAAGAAATGGCCCTTAAAAGCGCGAACGAAGCTGTCCGTGTTTCCATGAATGAATATCTGGCTGGCACACAGATCTACACTACAGTCATCACGGCCCAGCAGACAGCCCTGCAATATGAAGAAACGCGCCTCCAGATCCAGCAACAACGCATCCTGTCCGAGGTCCGTCTGATTACCGATCTGGGGGGAGGCTGGGATGCCAAGAATCTGCCTGACAAAGACTCATTGCAACTGGATAATCCATTGTTACCCAGCTTTATGCAGAAAGATAAAAACTGAAACCCGCCTGAAATTCGTCCGAAAGGCGGGTTTCAGCTTTATTCATAAGAAAAGCTGTCAGCTCTTTTTGCACTTCTTCTTACGGCAGCAACGATGACGACCCAGCAAAATACCCATAAGGAAGCAGGCGCCCACCCACAACCACGGATGGTCATTGACCATTTCACCGATCAGACATTTTTTATCTCCCATAACAGGGCACCATGCCTTTTCCTGAAAATCTTTCATCACACTAATTCTTTCATACTGGACGAAGCGAATTCGTCTCATAAAAAAAGGGACAACGCCTTAAGCGCTGTCCCTTCATTATCTTCCCTTATAGTGGAAAGCTCAAGCAGCTTCTTCCTCAGAGGAAGAAACCTGGACCGGACCACTATTCTTGCCCTTGGCCTCCACATCGCGCTCAACAAGCTCAATCACAGCCATGTCGGCATTGTCCCCATAGCGAACACCTGCCTTGAGAACGCGTGTATAACCACCATTACGGCTGCCATAACGGTCTTTCAACGTGGAGAATAATTTCGTCACGATGGCTTCATCACGCAGCAACGAATAAGCCTGACGACGAGCATGCAGATCACCACGCTTACCCAGTGTAATCAGTTTTTCGGTAACAGGACGCAGTTCCTTTGCCTTTGGCAGAGTCGTAGTGATCTGCTCATGTTTAAGCAGAGCCACAGCCATGTTACGGAACATCGCCGCCCGATGAGTTGATGTGACGTTTAACTTACGTCCGCTCAGATTATGACGCATTTTATATTCCTAATCCTTACCCAAAGCTTCCCAGCTGAGGCTTCTTAGAATGTCTCATCAAGACGACGAGCAAGATCTTCGATACTTTCAGGCGGCCACTCAGGTACACTCATACCCAGTGAAAGACCCATACCTGTAAGCACTTCCTTAATCTCATTAAGTGACTTACGGCCGAAATTCGGTGTACGAAGCATTTCCTGCTCCGTTTTCTGAACCAGATCGCCGATATAGACGATATTGTCATTTTTCAGACAATTGGCGCTACGAACTGAAAGTTCGAGCTCGTCTACCTTACGCAAAAGGTTACGGCTGAAGGGCAGGTCATCTTCGGTTTCTTCCTGCTGGACAGGACGCGGTTCATCAAAATTGATGAAGAGCTGAAGCTGATCCTGCAGGATACGAGCGGCCAAGGCCAGCGCATCCTCAGGGGTAACAACCCCGTTTGTTTCAACCGTAAGACGAAGCTTGTCATAATCAGTGACCTGCCCAACACGGGTAGGATCGACTTTATATGAAACGCGACGGACAGGCGAATAGATCGCATCAATGGGGATAAGCCCAATCGGCGCATCTTCGTGACGATTAGCAGAAGCGGGAACGTAACCTTTACCCGAATCAACCGTAAACTCCATGCCGAATTTGACATCATCATCGAGAGTGCAAATCACAAGATCAGGATTCATGATTTCAATATCATGACCTGTCTGTATTTGACCTGCCTTAACCTCCCCGGGTCCGGTTGCTGTCAGCACCATACGTTTCGGCCCCTCACCATGCATTTTGATGGCAAGCTGCTTAACGTTCAGAATAATATCTGTAACGTCCTCACGAACACCAGCAACTGAGGCAAATTCATGCAGCACGCCATCAATCTGAATGGCTGTAACAGCAGAGCCCTGCAAGGAGGACAAAAGAATACGGCGAAGCGCATTGCCAATCGTCAATCCAAAGCCACGTTCAAGCGGCTCTGCAATGATCGTTGCAATGCGTGAGGGAACCGGGCCGGGCTCGACTTCAAGCTTCTCCGGTTTGATGAGGGACTGCCAGTTTTTCTGGAGAACCAAGGTCATGGCCTTTCAAACAACGAAGCCCACCTCACAGAAAGGTGGTGCCAGGCCCGCACAATCGTGCGGTAATCACTACACCAAGATGAAAACTACCTTCATCAGGAAGGCAGCTCTCATCAGTTCAAATACCCGAATTAAACGCGACGGCGCTTACGGGGACGACAGCCATTATGAGGAATCGGCGTCATGTCACGAATAGACGTGATAGTAAACCCGACAGCCTGCAAGGCTCTCAACGCGCTCTCACGTCCCGAACCAGGACCGGAAACTTCGATCTCAAGCGTTTCCATTCCGTGCTCGCGCGCCTTGCGTCCAGCATCCTCGGCAGCAACCTGTGCTGCATAAGGCGTGGATTTACGTGAACCCTTAAAACCCTGTGCACCGGAAGAAGACCACGCAATTGCGTTACCCTGTGCGTCAGAGATCGTAATCATTGTGTTATTGAACGTTGAAAGAACGTGCGCGACACCAGAGATGATGTTCTTACGCTCTTTCTTACGAAGACGTGGGGCTGGAGCCTTGGCCATATTATATTGTGTCCTATCAGTTCGCAGATGATCGAGAGAAAAGCATCACTTAACGTGTGACTTTCTTCTTGCCAGCGATCGCCACAGCCTTGCCTTTACGTGTACGGGCATTCGTATGGGTCCTCTGCCCGCGAACAGGCAGCCCACGACGATGACGCAGACCGCGATAGCAGCCGAGATCCATCAGACGCTTGATGTTCATCGCCACTTCACGCCGAAGGTCACCCTCTACGCGATATTCATTATCAATAAGCTCACGAATCTTGACGACTTCATCGTCAGAAAGTTCGTTTACGCGCTTAGCATCAGGAATCCCGAGCTTACTGCAGATAGCCTGCGCGCTCGACGGACCTATGCCATAAACATAGCGCAGACTGATGACCACACGCTTGTTGGTCGGAATGTTTACGCCGGCAATACGTGCCACGCCAATTCTCCAATCAACGCGGCACTTTCACCGCGTTCCCGTTAATTTCGTGCCCTATCGGAAAGCCCTTGGCACTTCTACTATCAGACTTCCCTCTACGAAGGCGATTCCAGCTTTACTGATGAAAGCTGCGCCAAATATCTGCAGGGCGGAATATACTGCCCCACAGATTTAGTCAAATTTTATTGATCACTTTTTCGTGATCATATGGACAGTGTTACTTCCCTGCCACGTCAAGAATCTTGTCAATCGCACGGCCGACATCATCTATTGACTGTAATCCGTCAACTTTTTTCAGACGACCATCACGCTCGTAATAAGGCAATATCGGCTTCGTCTGGGCGTCATAAACCTCCAGACGCGACCTGAGCACCTCTGGCGTATCATCAGAGCGCCTTGAGCCATCATCACCTACACGTTCCGAAATACGCTTCATGAGCTCTTCACGCGGCACATCAATCAGAATAACCGCATTGATAGCAATCTGTTTTCTCTTCAGCATTTCATCAAGCACAATGGCCTGACTGGTTGCTCTAGGGAACCCATCAAGAATAAAGCCTTTGGCGCAGTCAGGCTGACTGATACGTTTTTCAATCATAGCAACCATGATCTCATCAGGAACAAGCTGCCCTGATTCCAGAATAGCCTTGACCTTTTTGCCAATCTCCGACCCGGCAGCCACTTCCGCACGCAGCATATCTCCTGTGGAAACCTGCTTCATGCCGCGCTCTGTTTCGAGTCTCTTGGCTTGCGTACCCTTGCCGGCCCCGGGAGGACCGAGAAGAATGATATTCATCATTACTTTCCTTTTTCTTTAGCCCGATAGGCGCTACGCCCACGCTGTTTGCGTATAAGTCCCTGATATTGATGGGCCACCAAGTGGGACTGGATTTGCGTAACCGTATCAATCGTCACGGAAACGATAATAATCAAGCTCGTTCCGCCAAAATAGAAAGGCACATTGTAATGGCTGATCAAAATCTGCGGCAAAAGGCAAACCAGAACCATATAAGCCGCGCCAATTGTTGTCAGACGTGACAAGATTCTATCAAAATAGCGCGCTGTATTCGCTCCGGGGCGAATACCCGGGACGAAACCGCCTTGCTTGCGCAAATTCTCTGCCGTTTCTTCAGGGTTAAACGTAACCGCCGCATAGAAATAAGAGAAAAAGACGATCATCAGGGCATAAAAAGCCATATAAAGCGGCTGACCCTGAGAAAAAAGCTGACCAATCTTCCCCAGAAATCCTGTATTACTGTGCAGAAACCCGGCCAGGGTAGCAGGAATCAGGAGAACTGAAGAAGCAAAAATCGGAGGAATCACGCCGGCCGTGTTCACTTTCAAAGGCATATGCGTCGAATCACCGCCATAAATGCGATTCCCCACCTGCCTTTTAGGATATTGAATCACAACACGACGCTGCGCCTGCTCCATAAAGACGATGAAAGCCACGACAGCCAGAGCCATAACCAGAAAGATCGCGACAAACAGAGGAGATAACGCTCCTGTACGCCCCAGCTCAAAGAGACTGGCTGTTGCATGAGGAAGATTCGCCACAATCCCCGAGAAAATAATCAGTGAGATACCATTCCCAATTCCGCGCGAAGTAATCTGCTCGCCCAGCCACATCAGGAACATAGTACCCGTTACCAGCATAACGACATAGGAGAAAATAAAGCTCGGGCCAGGAGAAATAATGGCACTCAAACCTGTTTGAGTATGAAGACTCCCAAGCCCCATGGCAAAGCCATAGGCCTGTACCACAGCAATAAACACGGTGAGATAACGTGTATATTGGTTAAGCTTCTTTCGCCCACTCTCGCCTTCTTTTTTCAAGGCTTCCATTGAGGGCAGAGCCGTTGAAAGAAGCTGGATAATAATAGAGGCACTGATATAAGGCATGATATTGAGGGCAAACACAGTCATACGCCCCAGGGCACCACCTGAGAACATATCAAACATACCCAAAATACCACCCTGATTCTGGGACATAATCTCGCCCAGAACAGAGGCATCAATACCTGGTACTGGGATAAATGTTCCCAGGCGGTAAATAATCAATGCCCCAAGAGTGAACCAGATACGCTTTTTCAGCTCAGTCGCTTTTGAGAACGAGCTGAAATTCAGGTTCGCGGCTAGCTGCTCAGCTACGGAAGCCATCTCCCCGTCCTTTCATGGAAACAGCGCCACCGCACACGGTACGGGACGCTGTTTCATCAATCACTAAACCCTGCAAAAGGGCAAGGTGAAAATTTAAGCCTCAGGCTGATTCACGCCTTCAGAAGCCAAAACCTTGACAGTCCCGCCAGCCTTTTCGACCGCTGCAACAGCAGCAGCAGAGGCACCAGCAACTTCAAATTTTAGCCCGGAACTCAGCTCTCCTTTGGCCAACAGGCGAACACCTGCAACCTTGCGAGAACCCACAAGACCAGCCTTGCGCAGCGTTTCAACGCTCACAACTTCGGCGGCAGAAAGCTTGCCAGCTTCAAGAGCCTTGGAAATCGCGCCGAGATTAACCGCCGCATATTCCTTGCGGAATATATTCACAAACCCACGCTTTGGCATACGGCGATAAATCGGAAGCTGGCCACCTTCAAACCCGTTCAGGGCAACACCCTCACGAGCCTTTTGGCCTTTGTTTCCCTTACCAGAGGTCTTGCCCTTACCAGAACCAATACCGCGGCCCAGGCGTTTCTTGCGATAGCGCGCGCCTTCATTGTCACGTAATTCATTCAGATTCATCTTAGTCCTCCACCTTCAGGAGGTGAGCAACCTTGCGGATCATCCCACGAATTGAAGGAGTGTCCTCAAGCACACGGGACGTCCCGATACCACGCAGCCCCAATCCCTTAATTGTCTCTGCCTGGCCCGGCTTGCGGCCGATCACAGAATAAATTTGCGTAACACGAACAGTCTTACCCTGAGATTCAGACATTTGCAGCCTCCGTCTCAGAACCTTCGCGGCGCCCGAAAAGCTCGAATGTCTTCTTGCCACGACGAGCCGCAACCTGACGCGGACTTGCCACACGTTCAAGAGCGTCAAATGTCGCCTTGATCATATTGTGCGGGTTACGCGTACCCGTGCTCTTAGCGACAACGTCACTAATCCCCAAGCTTTCGAACACTGCACGCATTGGCCCACCTGCGATGATACCTGTCCCGGCATCGGCCGCACGAATCGTAACCTTACCTGCTCCAAAATGCCCAAAGGCATCATGATGCAATGTCCGTCCCTCTTTCATAGGGACCCGAATCATATGGCGGCGCGCACGCTCCGTGGCCTTGCGAATTGCCTCTGGAACTTCACGAGCCTTGCCGGCACCATAGCCGACACGACCTTTTTGGTCTCCAACGACAACAAGCGCAGCAAAAGCGAAACGACGTCCACCCTTAACGACTTTAGCAACGCGGTTGATGGTTACGAGCTTGTCAACAAACTCATCACCCTGCTCACGTTCACGACCACCACGGCCGCCTTCTTTTGGCTCACGTGCCATGTGTGATCCTCCTTAGAACGAAAGCCCGCCCTCACGGGCTGCCTCAGCCAGAGCTTTCACCCGGCCATGATAAAGATACGCGCCACGGTCGAAAACGACTTCCTTGACGCCTGCCGCGACAGCACGCTCAGCAACGAGCTTACCGATAACAGCAGCAGCCGCAATATCCGCGCCAGTCTTACCCGCACTGCGAATATCTTTCTCAAGCGTCGAAGCACTCGCTAATGTGTGCCCACACGCGTCATCAATGACCTGAGCATGAATATGTTTGCTAGAACGGAAGACCGACAAACGCGGCCGGCCGCCGCTCTTGCGACGAAGCTGGAAACGCAACCGCCGGCGGCGACGTTCCTGCAATCCTTGCAGCGATGCCATTACTTCTTCTTACCTTCCTTACGACGCAGAACTTCAGTCTCATAGCGGACACCCTTGCCTTTATAAGGCTCTGGACGGCGGAAATTGCGAATATCCAACGCTACCTGACCAACACGCTGCTTGTCATTCCCCTCGACCATGATTGCCGTCGGACGCGGCGTCGTGATTTTTACATCCGATGGAATCGGATAAATCACATCATGAGAAAAGCCTAGGTTCATGACCAGATTAGAACCTTGCACCGCTGCACGGAAACCCGTTCCCTGAATCTCAAGACCTTTTGAGAAACCTTCAGAAACTCCCTTAACCATATTGGCCAATAGAGCCCGTGTGGTTCCCCACATCGTCCAGCTCTCACGGGAACGAGCGCCTAACGGCGATACGACAATCTTTCCATCCTCAATCTTCACACCAACCTGCGAAGAAACAGGAATCTGAAGCTCACCACGCTTACCTTTGACAGAGACAACGCCATCAGCAATTGTCGCCTGTACGCCAGCGGGGAGCTCAACAGGATTTTTACCTACGCGAGACATGCTTCTCCCCCTTAGAAGACGCGGCAGAGGATCTCACCGCCAACATTGGCAGCGCGAGCCTCGACGTCGGAAAGGACGCCACGCGGAGTGGAAAGGATGGAAACGCCGAGCCCAGCATAAACACGGGGCAGTTCCTTAATCTTGGAATAAATGCGGCGGCCCGGACGTGAAACGCGATGGATTTCACGAATAACGGGCTGACCGTCACTATATTTCAGCTCAATACGAAGCTGAGAAATACCCTTGCGGAGTTCTTCAGTCTCGTAGCCACGAATATAACCTTCGCGTTTCAGAGCCTCAAGGACATTGGCACGAAGTTTCGATGCAGGAGCGACGCAGGCCGTATGACGGGCACGCTGCGCGTTGCGGATGCGGGTAAGCATATCACCCAGCGGATCAGACATAGACATTTAAACTATCCTCTTACCAGCTGGATTTTACCATACCGGGAATTTGACCCGCAGAAGCAAGATCGCGCAGCGCAATACGGCACAACTCAAACTTACGGTAATTCGCACGGGGACGACCTGTGATCTTGCAGCGCAGCCTCACACGAGTCTGCGACCCGTTGCGAGGGAGCTGGGCAAGCTTCAAAGTCGCCTCAAAACGCTCTTCCATGGAAAGGGAGCGATTTTTAATAATATCTTTTAATGCGGTCCGCTTCTCACGATCGCGCTTGGCCAATGCCGCGCGATGATTGTTGCGGAGAATCGCAGAGGTCTTCGCCATCTCGAATTTTCTCCCGGAACCTGTCAGGACCATCCCAACGGTTTTCCAATTGGTCATCATTTAGCGGGATTCAGAGAGAAGATAAACCCCCCAAACCCCGCAAATGATTATTAAACTTCAGAGTTAAGACAGGAAAGGAAGGTCAAATGCCTTCAAAAGGGCCTTAGCCTCGGCATCCGTCTTTGCTGAGGTCACGAAAATGATGTCCATCCCGCGGACGGAATCAATCTTATCGTAATCAATCTCAGGAAAAACAATCTGCTCTTTGATACCCATGGCAAAATTACCACGACCATCAAAACCCTTATTTCCCGGCAATCCGCGAAAATCACGAATACGCGGCATCGCAATCGTCACAAAACGATCAAGAAACTCATACATACGGGCACGGCGGAGTGTAACCTTACAGCCAATCGGCAGACCCTCGCGGATCTTAAAGCCAGCAATAGCCTTTTTCGCCAAAGTCTTGACAGGTTTCTGACCTGAAATAAGAGTCATTTCAGAAACGGCAGCATCAAGCTTCTTCTGATCGCCAGCAGCTTCGCCTACGCCCATATTCAGAACGATCTTCTCAAGCTTGGGAATCTGGAAATCGTTCTGATAACCAAATTGCTCTTTAAGTTTCGCCCTTAAAACGTCCCGATAATGCTGTTGCAAACGGGGCAGCACATGTTGATTGTCGCTCATCGTTTGCTCCTTAGCCTTCGATTACGTCGCCGGTTGCCTTGGCAACACGCACTTTGCGACCATCCTCAAGCACACGAAACCCAACACGTGTCGGCTTGCCGCTTTTAGGATCAATCAGCTTCAGGTTAGAAAGATGGATCGGCATTTCCTTCTCGAGAATACCACCATTCTCACCCATACGATTGGGCTTTGTATGGCGCTTTGCTACAGCAACACCACGAACGATAGCCTTCTCAGTTTTCGGGAAAACAGAAAGAACCTCTCCCCGAACACCTTTGGAACGCCCCGTCAGGACCAGGACCTGATCCCCTTTTCTTATACGCGCAGCCATTTACAGCACCTCCGGAGCCAAGGAGATGATTTTCATAAACTTGCGTGCACGCAGCTCACGAACCACCGGGCCAAAAATACGTGTTCCGATCGGCTCCTGCTGCTTGTTAATCAGCACAGCCGCATTCCGATCAAAACGAATCGCAGAGCCATCAGCACGACGGACAGGATAAGATGTGCGCACGATCACTGCCTGATGCACATCACCCTTTTTCACTTTTCCGCGAGGAATAGCTTCTTTAACGGATACGACAATGACGTCGCCGACCGAAGCAGTCTTCCGTTTGGAACCACCCAGTACCTTGATGCACTGCACCCGACGTGCGCCGGAATTATCGGCAACGTCAAGGTTGGTCTCGGGATGAATCATCTGCCTACCCCCTTACGCGTCAGATGATGTGGATGCCGCATTTGCAACATCGACACCATTGCGTGAAACGACCGTCCATGTCTTGCGCTTGGAAATGGGTGCGCATTCTTCAATACGCACGACATCCCCAATCTTGCATGCATTGGCATCATCATGCGCAGCATATTTCTTGGAACGGCGGATAAACTTCTTGTACAGGGGATGCATGACGCGGCGATCGACAAGAACGGTAACCGTCTTGTCCATTTTATCGCTTGTCACACGGCCTGTCAGGACGCGCCTTGGCATCGTCCGTCTCCTCTCAGGACTTGTGCGCGGACGTTTGTGCGCCCGTGCTGTTCTTCGATTGATGCAGCAATGTCTTGATACGCGCGACAGTACGACGCACTTTTTTGACATTACTGGTGTTCTCAGCCTGCCCTGTGGCGGCTGAGAAACGCTGATTAATCTGCTCGCGCTTCAGCTCCACCAGGAGAGTCTTCAGCTCATCTGCAGACTTCGCACGCAGATCAGAAACTTTATAAGCTTCAGCCATATCAAGCCTCCTCAATGCGCTGAATAAACTTGGTCTTAATTGGCAACTTTGCAGCCGCCAAGCCCAAAGCAACCCGCGCTACATCAGGCGGCACTCCTTCGATCTCGAAGAGGATGCGACCTGGCTTCACACGAGCGGCCCAGTACTCTGGATTACCTTTACCGGAACCCATACGCACTTCGGCTGGTTTTGTCGAGACAGGGAGGTCAGGAAAAATACGAATCCAGACACGACCAGCACGTTTCATAGCACGCGTAACCGCACGACGTGCCGCCTCAATTTGCCGAGCCGTGATCCTTTCCGGCTCCAGCGCTTTAAGACCATATGCCCCAAAGTTCAGCTGGGTCCCCCCTTTGGCCAAACCGTGGATACGGCCCTTACGGACCTTGCGGAATTTTGTCCGCTTTGGAGAAAGCATGTTTTATACCCTCACTTTAAACACCAATGACGTAGTTCGAAGACTTATGCCTCGTCTTAACGCTGAGGTGCTTGCTCCGCAGCTCTACGGTCCTGAGCCATAGGATCATGAGCAAGAATCTCGCCCTTGAAGATCCAGACCTTCACGCCACAAGAGCCATAAGTTGTATGGGCTGTTGAAGTCCCATAATCGATGTCTGCACGCAATGTATGCAAGGGAACGCGTCCCTCGCGATATTTTTCATCACGAGCAATTTCAGCACCGCCGAGACGACCACTGCATGTGATACGAATCCCCTGAGCTCCAAGACGCATGGCTGACTGAATCGAGCGCTTCATCGCACGACGGAAAGCGACGCGGCGTTCCAGCTGCTGAGCAATAGAATCAGCAACCAGTGTCGCATCAATTTCAGGTTTGCGGATCTCGACGATATTTAGCGCAACGTCAGCTTTGGCCATTTGGCTGAGCTCTTTACGCAGCGCATCAATATCCTGGCCTTTTTTACCAATCACCACGCCCGGGCGGGCAGCGTAAATGGTCACACGAGGCTTTTTAGCAGGACGTTCGATCACGACACGAGAAACACCAGCGCTGCTCAGCTTCTTACGCAGGAAATTACGCAGCTTCAGATCTTCATGAAGAAGTCGCGCATAGTCATTACCGGCATACCAACGACTATCCCAAGTACGATTAATACCAAGCCGAAGGCCGATTGGATTAACTTTATGTCCCATGACTCAGGCCGCCTTCTGTTCTTTTTTGACGCTTTTTTTCGCTACCTTCTCTCCCTCAGGAGCTTCGGCACGCTCAGCGACAACAATCTTCAGATGACTGAAGAACTTCTCAATACGGGAAGAACGGCCACGTCCACGCGCATGGAAGCGCTTCATAACAATCGACTTGCCAACTTCCGCCGACTTCACCACCAGACGATCGACATCAAGCTGGTGATTATTTTCAGCATTCGCCACAGCACTTTCGAGCGTCTTTTTCACCTGCTGGGCGATACGACGGCGAGAAAATGTCAAGGCAGCGATGGCCTTGTCAGCGGGCTGATTGCGAATGATTGCTGCCACGAGATTCAGCTTGCGCGGACTGACACGGATATTGCGAGCGACAGCCTGAGCTTCTGTCTCGGCTAATGTGCGAATATGCTTCGGTTTGCTCATAATCAGCCCCGCTTCGATTTCTTATCGGAGCCATGGCCGGTATAGGTCCGCGTCGGCGAAAATTCGCCGAATTTATGACCCACCATATTTTCCGATACCTGAACAGGCAGGAACTTATGACCGTTATAGACACCGAATGTTAAGCCGACAAACTGAGGCAGAATGGTAGAACGACGCGACCAGATCTTGATCACCTCATTACGACCAGAAGCCCGCGCTTTTTCGGCCTTGCCAAATAGATACCCGTCGACAAACGGGCCTTTCCAGACGGAACGTGCCATCTTAATGCCCTCTCTTACTTACCAGATTTGCGACGACGGATAATCAGGCTGTCCGTCCGCTTGTTGACACGGGTTTTATAACCCTTTGTTGGCACACCCCAAGGTGTAACCGGATGACGACCACCCGATGTACGCCCTTCGCCACCACCGTGAGGGTGATCGACAGGGTTCATGACAACACCACGCACGTGAGGACGACGCCCCAGCCAACGGCTGCGACCGGCCTTACCAAAGTGCTGGTTCATATTATCTGGGTTGGAGACGGCACCGACTGTCGCCATGCATTCACCACGGACCACACGCAATTCACCAGACTGCAACTTGATCTGGGCGTAACCCGCATCCTTACCCACCAACTGAGCATAATTACCAGCGGAGCGGGCGAGCTTGCCCCCTGCTCCCTGTTTCAGCTCAACATTATGGATAATGGTCCCGACAGGCATCGCTGCCAGCGGCATCGCATTACCGGGACGGACGTCGACCTGCAGACCGGAAACGACGCGATCACCTTCTTTAACGCGCTGAGGAGCAATAATGTAGGAGAGCTCTCCATCATCATAACGAATAAGCGCAATAAAGGCCGTACGGTTGGGATCATATTCCAGACGCTCAATCGTAGCAGAAACATCGAATTTACGACGTTTAAAGTCCACATAACGATAGGACTGCTTATGCCCGCCGCCACGGAAACGAACCGTCGTACGGCCGTAATTATTACGACCACCAGAATGATTCTTCCCTTCGGTAAGCTGCTTGACAGGCTTACCCTTCCAAAGACCAGTCCGATCGATGAGTACTGTGCCTCTGGTGCTCGGCGTCGTGGGATTAAAGTGCTTTAATGCCATTGTAACTTCCCCGCGCGTTAGCTGATTTTCGCGGTCAGGTCGATTGACTGACCTTCGACTAGCTTGACATACGCCTTCTTGATGTCAGAGCGACGTCCGAGACGCCCCTTGACACGTTTTGTCTTCCCTTTCTGGACGAGTGTGTTGACATCCAACACCTTGACGCCGAAGAGTTTCTCTACAGCAGCCTTGATTTGGGGCTTTGTAGCAGAAAGAGAGACTTTGAAAACGACCTGGTTACGCTCGGACAGAAGCGTCGCTTTTTCCGTGACCAAAGGAGCACGAACAATATCAAAAATAGCTTCATCCGAAAGGGCGGCTGCGCCTTTACGCGCATTCATCACAGCGTTTGTTGTCATGCCAGGCGCTCCTTGAGGCCCTCAAGCCCGGAACGCGTGATAACCAGCGTTTCGTGGTTGAGAATATCGTAAACATTCGCGCCAACAGTCGGCAGAAGGTCGATCTTGGGCAGATTGGAAATCGCACGCAAGAAAGCGGCATCGACGTCCTTATCAACAATAAGGGCAGATTTCCACCCCAACGCTGCCAGCTTCGCGGAAGCTTCACGCGTCTTGGAGAGGCCCTGAGCGCCATCAAGCACAACCAGCTTGCCTTCTGCAGCCTTCTGGGAAAGCGCCGAAAGAAGACCAAGACGACGCACCTTCTTGGGAAGGTCATAGCCATGGTCGCGCACAACCGGCCCATGAACCACACCACCCGTACGGAACTGAGGCGCTCTCAGAGAGCCCTGACGAGCAGAACCTGTTCCTTTCTGGCGATAGGGTTTTTTAGTCGTACCCGAAACGGCACCCATACCCTTAGTTGCATGCGTGCCAGCCCGACGCTTGGCCAGCTGCCAATGAACGACACGCGCCATAATATCCTGGCGCGGAACAATTCCGAAAATCTCTTCCGGCAGTGCGACAGTGCCTGCACTCCCGTTATCGAGGGTTTTGACTTCGTATTCCATATCCCTCACCCGGCGGCCCCAACGGTCGCAGCCGGATAGGGTGCGTCCGCATGGCGGGCCTTCTTGATTGCATCGCGAACCAGGACATAACCATTCTTGGCGCCAGGAACAGCCCCACGAACCATAATCAGGTTACGTTCTTCATCGACAGCCGCAATTTCTAAATTCTGTGTCGTTACGCGTTCATCGCCAAGATGACCGGCCATCTTCTTACCTTTGAAGACTCTGCCTGGATCCTGACGCTGACCTGTCGAACCATGTGAACGGTGACTGATCGAAACGCCGTGAGTAGCCTCGAGACCGGCAAAGTTGTGGCGTTTCATAACACCCGCAAAACCTTTACCCTTACTCTGGCCCGTAACATCAACCTTCTGCCCCACAACAAAGTGGGCCGCAGAAATTTTTGTCCCTGGCGTCAAGAGCGCGTCTTCAGCGACACGGAACTCGACAAGCTTGCGCTTGGGTTCAACTTTTACACGGGCAAAATGTCCGCGGTTCGCTTTCGTAACGTGCTTTGTCTTTGCATTCGTAATACCAAGCTGAACGGCTGTATAGCCATCACGTGCATTAGTACGCGCATCAACCACCTCGACATTATCAAGGTGCAGCACCGTCACTGGCACATGTGTGCCATCTTCTTTAAAGAGCCGGGTCATCCCCAGCTTTTTTGCAATCAATCCGGTACGCATCGTCTGGACCTTAAAGTTTAATCTCGACATCCACGCCAGCGGCGAGGTCGAGCTTCATGAGGGCGTCCACGGTCTGCGGGGTCGGCTCAACGATATCGAGCAAGCGGCGATGAGTTCTCATTTCAAACTGTTCGCGGCTTTTCTTATCCACATGAGGTGAACGATTCACGGTAAACCGTGCAATATGCGTAGGCAGCGGGATGGGACCCCGAACCCGCGCACCCGTACGTTTCGCCGTATTAACAATCTCTCTCGTGCTATTATCAAGCACACGATGATCGTAAGCCTTAAGGCGAATTCGGATGTTCTGGTCGTCCATGGTCTGTTTTTATCCAACTAAAATTTCCGACTGTCCTCTTAGAGCCATTTGCGCCGAAATGGAACCCCGGCCGAGAAAAAATCGACCGGGGTTCCTCAGAGTCAATGACTCATCAGGGACTTAAGCCGTGATTGAGGCAACCACGCCTGCGCCAACCGTACGTCCACCCTCGCGGATAGCAAAACGGAGGCCTTCATCCATAGCAATCGGAGCAATCAGCTCAACATCCATCGTGACGTTATCACCAGGCATAACCATCTCGACGCCTTCTGGCAGATGGACAACACCGGTAACATCGGTCGTACGGAAGTAGAACTGCGGACGATAGTTTGTGAAGAACGGCGTATGACGGCCACCTTCCTCTTTCGTCAACACATAAGCTTCAGCTTTGAACTTGCTATGAGGCGTAATTGAGCCGGGCTTCGCGAGAACCTGACCGCGCTCAACGTCTTCACGCTTCGTGCCACGGAGAAGAGCGCCAATATTGTCGCCAGCTTCACCACGATCAAGAAGTTTGCGGAACATTTCAACGCCAGTAACAGTCGTCTTCGTTGTCGGATGCAGACCAACGATTTCAATTTCGTCACCAACATTGACAGCGCCACGTTCAACACGACCCGTAACAACCGTTCCGCGACCAGAAATCGAGAACACGTCTTCGATCGGCATCAGGAAAGGACGATCAATCGGGCGCTCTGGCTGCGGGATATAAGCGTCAACAGCGTCCATAAGGTCGCGGACGCGATTTTCGCCAAGTTCTGGATCACCATCTTCCAGAGTTACAAGAGCAGATCCTTTAACAACGGGGATCTCATCACCCGGGAACTGATAGGAAGAAAGAAGTTCACGCACTTCCATTTCGACCAGTTCAAGCAGTTCCGGATCGTCAACCTGGTCAACCTTGTTCAGGAAGACCACAAGAGCAGGAACACCAACCTGACGAGCAAGCAGAATATGCTCACGCGTTTGAGGCATCGGGCCATCAGCGGCGGACACAACCAGAATGGCCCCGTCCATCTGGGCAGCACCGGTGATCATGTTCTTCACATAGTCGGCGTGACCAGGGCAGTCAACGTGAGCATAGTGACGCTTGTCGGTCTCATACTCAACGTGAGCTGTGGAAATCGTAATACCACGAGCGCGTTCTTCAGGTGCCTTGTCAATCTGGTCGTAAGCACTATAAACAGCGCCACCTGTTTTTGCGAGTGTTTTTGTAATAGCAGCAGTCAGCGAGGTCTTGCCGTGATCGACGTGACCGATGGTGCCGATGTTGCAGTGCGGCTTATTCCGCTCAAATTTAGCCTTTGCCATCGTCTCTCTCCATAACCCTTATTCACTGTGAATAAGGGATAAGACTAAAAAACTTTAGTCCAGAATCTACGTAACGCGATATGCTCTAGCAGATCCTGACCACAAGATCACTGATAATATCTTACCAGCGATAGTGACTGAAGGCCTTGTTCGCCTCAGCCATACGGTGCGTATCTTCCCGCTTTTTAACAGCCGCACCACGGTTATTAACCGCATCCATCAGTTCATTTGACAGACGATCCTGCATGGTATTCTCACCACGCTTGCGAGAAGCATCAATCAGCCAGCGGATAGCCAGAGCCTGACGACGTTCCGCACGCACCTCTACAGGCACCTGATAGGTAGCACCACCCACGCGGCGCGACCGGACTTCAACAGCCGGCTTTACATTATCAAGCGCTGAATGAAACATTGCGATAGGATCAGCCGAAGCACCGCCACGACGACGCAGGACTTCCAGCGCACCATAGACAATACGTTCAGCTGTTGATTTTTTCCCGTCGTACATCAGAGCGTTCATAAAACGCGTAATGACAACATCTCCGAACTTCGGATCAGGAAGGATCTCACGCTTGACAGCGCGATGACGGCGACTCATTCCAAATACCCCTTATTTCGGCCGCTTCGCGCCATACAGCGAACGACGCTGACGACGTTTGGCAATACCTTGTGTGTCAAGCACACCGCGAAGAATGTGATAGCGCACACCCGGAAGATCTTTCACACGACCACCACGGATCAGCACAACGCTGTGCTCCTGGAGGTTGTGACCTTCACCGGGGATATAGCTAACCACCTCGTACCCATTGGTCAGACGCACTTTGGCAACCTTACGCAGGGCGGAGTTCGGTTTCTTCGGTGTTACTGTATAGACACGCGTGCAAACACCACGCTTTTGCGGACATCCCTGCAATGCAGGAACCTTGTTCCGCTTGGCGGCCGGCTCGCGGCCCTTTGCGATCAACTGGTTGATGGTCGGCATGCGCCCTTCCCAATCCTTTGTCCATATGCTGGCAAGAGACAATCCCCTACCATGACATCGTTTAAACCGACATGCGGTCTAAACCGCCTGTCCTTGCACAAAAAGCCCAGAGGAAATGATTTCTCATCCCCCAGGACCACTCCTGATATGCCCGCTCTTTACCTCTCTCTTTCATCGAAAGAAAACGTAGATTCGGACATGACTTGTTAACCTGTGAGCGATTCCTCTACCAAAAAATATGGTAAAGAATCGCCTTTCGAGCGAAACCTAAAAGCGCACGCTCATGAAGTCAAGCCTCTCTCAGAGAAAGAGAGGCTTAAACTTGCACAGATTATTCGGCAGCATCTTCAATCTCTGAAGGAGACTGCCTGATTTGTGGCTGAGTCTGCGAAGCAGCAATTGCTCTCAGCCGGCGCATCGCCCCACCTGTCCCTGCGGGAATCAGACGACCGACAATGACGTTCTCTTTCAGACCACCCAACGTATCAACCTTACCGGATGTTGCCGCCTCTGTAAGGACACGTGTAGTCTCCTGGAAGGAAGCCGCCGAGATAAACGAATTGGTCTGCAATGACGCTTTCGTAATACCCTGCAGGACCGGAACAGCTTTCGCAGGCTCACGCCCATTTGCCAGCAGTTCCTCATTCTCCCTTTCAAACTCAACGCGATCGACTGTCTCTCCAATGAGATAGGTTGTATCACCCGGCTCCAGAATTTCTACTTTCTGCAGCATCTGGCGAACGATGACTTCGATATGCTTGTCATTGATCTTCACACCCTGCAGACGGTAGACGTCCTGAATCTCATTAACGAGATAGTCAGACAGAGCTTCCACGCCCATGACCTTCAGAATGTCATGAGGCACTCGCGGACCGTCGACCAACGGATCACCCTTACGGACAAAATCACCTTCCTGAACGGAAATATGCTTGCCTTTGGGAATCAGGTAACTCGTTTCCTCACCAGTCTCATCGTTTTTCACGATAATGCTGCGCTTGGCCTTGTAATCCTTGCCAAATTCAACACGACCATCAGCTTCAGCGATGATCGCATGATCTTTCGGACGCCGAGCCTCAAAGAGTTCCGCCACGCGAGGCAGACCACCCGTAATATCGCGAGTCTTGGACCCTTCACGCGGAATACGAGCAAGCACGTCACCAGCATGAACCGTCGCACCATTCTCAACCGACAAAATACTGTCTGGAGAAAGGAAATAACGGGCCTCATTACCATTAGCGAGATGAACGACTTTGCCTTTCTCATCCTTGAGCTGCAGGCGCGGCCGCAGATCGACTCCCTTGGAAGCCTGCTTGTAATCCACCACAACCCGCGATGTCAGACCCGTTACCTCGTCCATACGTTCAACAAGCGTGATGCTGTCGATAAGATCCAGATACTCCACAGTACCTGACTGCTCGGTAATGATAGGCAGAGTGTAGGGGTCCCACTCGGCCATTTTCTGACCACGTGTGACCTGCTGTCCTTCCGAAACCATCAAGCGAGCACCATAAGGCACACGATAACGGGCACGCTCCGTACCATTTTCATCCAAAAGCAGGATCTCACAGTTTCTGGACATAACAACGGGAATGTTCTGTGAGTTCTCAACAACGTTAAGATTATTGATTTTCACCTTTCCATCGCGCAGGGCTTCCACCATGGACTGCTCAGCACCACGTGTGGCCGCACCACCAATATGGAAAGTACGCATTGTCAGCTGCGTGCCAGGTTCACCAATAGACTGTGCAGCAATCACGCCCACGGCCTCACCGATATTAACCGGCGTGCCACGTGCCAAGTCGCGACCGTAACAACGGGCACAGATCCCAACACGACTGTCACAGGTCAGTACGGAACGAATCTCGACATTCTCGACCGCTGCATTTTCCAGAATCTCGACATCAGCCTCAGAAAGAAGCGTGTTGCGCTCTAGAAGCAATTCGCCAGTAGCTGGATGATGGACATCACGGGCAAGGGTACGTCCGAGCGTTCTCTCTGCCAGAGAGGAAACAACTTCGCCGCTATCCATAACAGCCCGCACGCTCAAGCCGCGTTCTGTTCCGCAATCTTCCTCAGTGATGATACAATCCTGCGCCACATCGACGAGACGGCGGGTCAGATAACCCGAGTTAGCCGTTTTTAAGGCTGTATCAGCAAGACCTTTACGAGCGCCGTGAGTCGACGTGAAGTAATCGAGAACCGACAGCCCTTCTTTAAAGTTGGCGATAATCGGCTGCTCAATAATTTCACCTGACGGTTTCACCATCAGGCCGCGCATACCGGCAAGCTGTTTCATCTGGGCTGGCGACCCACGAGCACCAGAATGACTCATCATCCACACAGAATTTGTAGGCTTGCCAATCACCTGTTTGGAGATTTCCTTGAGCATGGCAGCCTGCACTTCATCCGTGCAACGCGACCACGCATCGACCACCTTGTTATAGCGCTCGCCAGCCGTGATCAGACCTTCCTGATATTGCTGCTCAAATTCCTTGACCTCAGCCGCTGTTTTCTCAACCAGAACAGCCTTTTCAGCCGGAACGATCATATCGTCCTTACCGAAGGAAATACCCGCCTTGGCCGCATGGCGGAAGCCCAGAGCCATCAGCCGATCACAGAAAATCACGGCCTCTTTCTGACCGCAATGACGGTAAACCGCGTCAATAACGTCAGAAACATTCTTTTTGGTCAGCTGCTTGTTAATCAGGCTGAACGGAATTGCGGCATGTTGCGGCAGAACCTGAGCAATCAGCGCCCGACCCGGTGTGGTCACAAAAGTCTTGCGAATAGCCTCACCGTTTTCATCAACCGTATCCATACGCAGACGGATTTTATCATGAAGCTTGAGAGCCCCAGAAGCAATGGCTGACTCAATCTCTGCTACATTGCCAAAAGCCGGCGGACCCGCCTTTACGACCTTATTGTCCTTGATTACCGGCTCATCAGGTGTGTGGCTATATTCAGGCACTTCAAGGCTGAGATAATACAGCCCCAGAACAATATCCTGCGACGGCACGATGATCGGCTTGCCATTGGCTGGACTGAGAATGTTGTTTGTGGACATCATCAGTACGCGCGCTTCAAGCTGCGCTTCCAGAGACAGAGGCACATGGACGGCCATCTGATCGCCGTCGAAATCTGCATTAAAAGCCGTACAGACCAACGGATGAAGCTGAATGGCCTTACCCTCAACCAGGATCGGCTCGAAGGCCTGAATCCCCAGACGGTGCAGTGTAGGCGCGCGGTTCAGCATTACGGGATGTTCGGAAATGACTTCCTCAAGAATATCCCAGACTTCCGGGCGCTCTTTTTCTACCATGCGCTTGGCAGCCTTGATGGTCGTAGCGTGACCGTACTTCTCAAGTTTGGAATAGATGAACGGCTTGAAAAGCTCCAGCGCCATCTTTTTGGGCAGGCCACACTGATGAAGCTTCAGTTCGGGTCCCACCACGATCACGGAACGGCCGGAATAATCGACACGCTTACCAAGCAGATTCTGGCGGAAACGTCCCTGCTTGCCTTTCAGCATATCAGAAAGCGATTTCAGCGGACGCTTGTTCGCACCTGTAATCGCACGGCCACGACGACCATTGTCAAACAGGGCATCGACTGCTTCCTGAAGCATGCGCTTCTCATTGCGGACGATAATATCAGGTGCCCTGAGTTCGATCAACCGCTTGAGACGATTATTACGATTGATGACGCGGCGATAAAGGTCATTGAGGTCAGAAGTCGCAAAACGTCCTCCATCCAGAGGAACGAGCGGACGCAGTTCCGGCGGAATAACCGGAACAATGTCCATGATCATCCATTCGGGATGCGCACCACTCTCGACAAAGGCCTCAACCATTTTAAGCCGCTTGACAAGCTTTTTACGGGCGGCCTCAGACGTAGCCTTGCGCAATTTCTTGCGCATGATCGTCTTCTCAGAATCCCCTTCCATGACTTCAGCGTCATAATCAAAAGGATCCGGCTCGCCACGTAGCTTGGCAGCCGCACTCAGTTCGCGCTCCTGAGCGTTAGGTATACCCCAGTCGTAGCTGGCAAGGGCACGCTTGATAGCCTCAGCACCGATCCCGACATCAATACCGGCATCCGGGTAATTATCAAGCAGCTCTTCACAGCGCAGCTCGTCAAGAAGGTACTGATCGCGGCGTTTCCCGTGCTTGTAGGATTCGATTTCATCTGATTCGTAAACTCCCTTATCAAGAACAAGGAACTTTTCGAAATACAGAACCGGCTCGACGTCCTTGAGAGGAAGATCAAGCATCGTCGCAATACGGCTGGGAAGTGACTTCAGGAACCAGATATGCGCCACAGGCGATGCCAGCTCAATATGCCCCATGCGTTCACGACGCACTTTAGCCAGCGTTACTTCGACACCGCATTTTTCACAAACGATGCCACGGAACTTCATCCGCTTATACTTGCCGCACAGGCACTCATAATCCTTGGTAGGACCAAAGATACGCGCACAGAACAGCCCGTCACGTTCGGGCTTGAACGTCCGGTAATTGATCGTTTCTGGCTTTTTGATCTCGCCATAAGACCAGGAACGGATCTGCTCGCTCGAAGCTAGCTGAATCCTGATCTGGTCAAAGGAGACGGACTGACCAGATTGCCCCAAAATCTTCATGAGTTCGTTCATGCACCGAAACCCCGCTGTGCCGAACGGCGTCCCGCCGGCACGTTAAAAGAGAACTGTAGAGAGAAAGCTGAAAGCACCGGTCTTACGATGCTCCCTGCTCAAGTTCAACATTCAGACCAAGTGACTTCAGCTCTTTAACGAGAACGTTAAAGCTCTCCGGTATCCCGGCCTCAAAATCATCCTGTTCACGCACAATCGCTTCATAGACTTTCGTACGCCCAGAAACATCGTCCGACTTGACCGTCAGCATTTCCTGAAGCGTATAGGCGGCACCGTAGGCCTCAAGAGCCCACACTTCCATCTCACCAAAGCGTTGTCCACCAAACTGGGCCTTACCGCCAAGAGGCTGTTGCGTCACCAGAGAGTAAGGACCAATCGAACGGGCATGGATCTTGTCATCAACAAGATGATGCAGCTTGAGCATATAAATATAGCCCACCGTCGTCTTGCGTTCGAAAGGCTCGCCCGTACGACCATCAATAAGCTGGGACTGACCTGACTTGTCAACGCCTGCTTTTTCAAGCATCTGCTCAATGTCAGGGATGGAAGCACCATCGAACACAGGTGTTGCAATAGGCACACCCTTGCGCAGGTTTTCGCAAAGCTCAATCAGCTGCTCATTAGAGAGCGTGGCAATATCCTCATCATAGACACGATCACCATACACATCTTTCAGGCGATCAAGCAGCTCCTGACGGCGCTCCCCAGTGCGCTGATATTCATCAACCAGCTCACCGATATTCTGACCGATATTAGCGCACGCCCACCCCAGATGGGTCTCAAGAATCTGTCCGACATTCATACGCGAAGGCACACCGAGCGGATTCAGGACGAGATCCACAGCCTGCCCATTTTCCAGGAAAGGCATATCTTCGACCGGCACCACGCGTGAGACCACACCCTTATTACCATGACGGCCGGCCATTTTATCGCCCGGCTGAAGCTTGCGCTTCACAGCGATAAAGACCTTGACCATTTTCATGACACCCGGAGGCAGCTCATCACCACGCTGGAGTTTTTCGACCTTGTTGTCAAAACGCGTATTGATCTTGCGCATAGCATTGTCAAATTCGCGACAAAGCGTCTCCAGCTCGGCTGTCACGGCCGCATCAGCAACCGGGATATTACGCCAAGCCCCACGCGGAATGTCACCAAGGACTTCGAGCGTAATTTCCGTACCGGAACGTAGACCCTTGAATCCTGCGGCTGCATTCTGACCAACCAAGCGCTCTTTCAGGCGGTTATAGAAACTTCTTTCCTGAATATAGCGCTCATCATCGCGGTCTTTTGCCAGACGCTCAATTTCAGCGCGCTCAATCGCCATGGCGCGTTCGTCTTTATCCACGCCGCGACGGGAAAAAACACGCACGTCAACGACTGTCCCACTTGTTCCTGGAGGAAGCTTCAGAGAAGTATCACGAACATCGGAAGCTTTTTCACCAAAAATAGCACGCAGAAGTTTTTCTTCCGGTGTCATCGGACTTTCGCCCTTTGGCGTCACCTTGCCTATAAGGATATCACCCGGATTAACTTCGGCCCCGACATAAACAATGCCAGCCTCATCAAGATTACGCAGAGCCTCTTCGCCAACATTGGGAATATCACGCGTAATTTCTTCTTGACCCAGTTTCGTATCACGAGCCATGACTTCGAATTCTTCAATATGGATCGAAGTAAAGACGTCATCACGCGCAATACGCTCTGAGATCAGGATGGAATCTTCGTAATTATAGCCATTCCAGGGCATGAACGCGACAAGTACATTACGACCCAACGCCAGTTCACCAAGCTCTGTGGAAGGACCATCAGCGATGATATCACCAGCCGTAACATGATCGCCAACCTTAACCAGTGGACGCTGATTAAGACAGGTCGACTGATTGGAGCGCATATATTTACGCAGACGGTAAATATCGACACCCAATGTCGCTCCCTTCTCATCGGTCGCACGCACCACGATACGGGCACCATCAAGTTGGTCCACAATACCGCCGCGTTTGGCGATAATTGTTGCCCCCGAATCATGGGCCACTGCGGCTTCCATCCCTGTTCCGACCAACGGAGCATCCGCTTTCAGAAGCGGCACAGCCTGACGCTGCATGTTTGAACCCATGAGAGCACGGTTCGCATCGTCATTCTCAAGGAAAGGAATCAACGCTGCGGCGACCGACACGAGCTGTTTGGGAGAAACGTCACAGGCCGTAACCTGTTCTGGCGGCACCAGACGGAAATCACCCTGCTGACGGACCGTTACCAGATCATCGCTCAGACGCATGCCATCAAGCTTGGCATCAGCCTGCGCCACAACGAGCTTCTCTTCTTCCATGGCGGAAAGATATTTCCAGCCGTCCTGCAGGACGCCATCCTTCACCAAGCGATATGGCGTTTCAATAAAGCCATACTTGTTAACCTTGGCGTAAGTGGCCAGCGAGTTAATCAGACCGATATTCGGACCTTCAGGCGTCTCAATCGGGCAGATGCGACCATAATGAGTCGGATGGACATCACGCACTTCGAAGCCCGCACGCTCACGTGTCAGGCCGCCCGGACCAAGCGCCGAGAGGCGGCGTTTGTGAGTCACTTCCGAAAGCGGATTGGTCTGATCCATAAACTGGCTAAGCTGAGAGGAGCCAAAGAACTCACGCACCGCAGCAGCAGCCGGTTTCGCATTGATCAGGTCATGAGGCATAACCGTATCAATATCGACAGATCCCATACGTTCGCGAATAGCACGCTCCATACGGAGCAAACCGATGCGATACTGGTTTTCCATCAACTCGCCAACAGAGCGAACACGACGATTACCCAGGTTGTCAATATCGTCAACCTGCCCACGACCGTCTTTAAGATCACACAGGATTTTAATGGTACGGATAATGTCTTCTTTCCGCAGGGTGCGGTAAGAATCATCCACATCTACGTCAAGACGCATATTCATCTTGACACGACCGACAGCAGAAAGATCATAACGATCGGGGTCAAAGAACAGACCGTGAAGCATAGCTTCAGCCGTCTCACGCGTAGGTGGTTCACCAGGACGCATGATGCGGTAAATATCAATCAGCGCTTCTTCGCGAGAATTATTCTTGTCCGCCATCATGGTATTGCGGATCCAGGGACCATGAGTACTGTCAACAGCAAGCGTTGGAAGATCTGTAATTCCAAGACCTTCAAGTGTTTCCAGAAGATCCTCAGTCAGCTCCTCACCCGCCTCAGCGTAAATCTCGCCCGTATGCTCATTAACAAGATCACGCGCGACATAACGACCAATAACGTCCAGGCGACCAACACGGACGACTTTTGTCTTTTCAGCAATTTTACGAACCGTACGAGCGGTCAGTTTTGTCTCAGCCTCGGCAACAACCTCGCCTGTGTCAGCATCGACCAGCGGACTAAGCAGTTTCAGACCACGGAAAGCGTCCGGCTCAAACGGACGCGCCCAATCCTCTCCCATACGGGTAAAAGGCACGACACCATAGAAGTCAGACAGGATTTCATCTTCATCCATCCCCGTCACTTCAAGACTGTCAACGTCGCCGCCTTCGTGACGTTTGGCCTCCACAGCCCTGAGATAATTCTCTCCCTGCAAGGCATAAAGCAGAGTCGTTACAGGCAGCTTCCGTTTACGATCAATACGAACATGGATAATGTCTTTGGCATCAAACTCGAAATCCAGCCACGATCCACGATAGGGAATAATTCTCGCGGCAAAGAGGAATTTTCCGGAAGAATGAGTTTTCCCTTTATCATGATCAAAAAAGACGCCCGGACTACGGTGCATCTGCGAAACAATCACGCGTTCCGTACCATTGATGATAAACGTACCATTCTCGGTCATCAAAGGCATATCACCCATATAGACCGGCTGCTCTTTAAGATCGCGGATGGAACGTGTACCAGTATCTTCGTCAATATCCCATGTTGTCAGACGCAGGACGACCTTTAACGGCGCTGAATAAGTCAGCCCACGCTGGATACATTCCTCAACATCGTATTTGGGTTCTTCAAATTCATAATTGATAAAATCAAGACGTCCCTTGCCCGCAAAGTCATGCACAGGAAAAACGGAACTGAAAACTTCCTGAAGGCCTTCCATACGGCGACTGTCAGGACGTACATTCATTTGCAGAAATGCTTCATAGGAAGCACGTTGCACGTCTATCAAATTGGGCATAGGCGCAATCTCGGGGATGCGCCCAAAGCTCTTGCGAATTCTCTTACGCCCTGTGAACGATTTCGTAATTGCGTTCATCTCATCCTGCCTCTGCACCAGACCTCCGAGTCGCCTGCCTGTACACCCCTCAGCGCGAGAGATGCCGTCCTTTGTCAGACGACTTGAACGACTGGCTCCGGTTCTAAACACAAAAAATCAAAGAAGTTCCTATATAGGCACTTTCTTCGCAAACGGCAACAAAGCGGGCACTGTTTACAGCACCCGCCTGTTTTTTCGTCACAACAGGCGTCCCGGAGCGGGACCCTATCGATCTGAGTCTTATTTGATTTCGACTGTAGCGCCGTTTTCTTCGAGAAGCTTCTTGATTTTCTCGGCTTCATCCTTGGAAACGCCCTCTTTCAGAGTTTTGGGAGCGCCCTCAACAAGGTCCTTCGCTTCTTTCAGGCCGAGACCTGTGATGCCACGAACTTCTTTAATGACGTTGATTTTCTTGTCGCCAGATTTAGCGAGAATGACGTCAAATTCAGTTTTGTCAGCAGCAGCTTCGCCAGCAGCAGCAGGAGCAGCAGCCGCAGCCACTGCAACAGGAGCAGCAGCAGAAACGCCCCATTTTTCTTCGAGAAGCTTGGAGAGTTCAGCAGCTTCGAGAACGGTCAGGGCTGACAGTTCGTCAACCAGTTTTGCCAAGTCGGCCATGTGAGTTTCCTTAATAATGCAATAAATCTGTTACAGCTTTCAGCAAGGAAAGCCAAGATTGTGTTTAAGCGGCTTCTGTCTCGCCGGTTCTGGCATAGGCACCAAGAACACGAGCAAGCTGACCAGCCGGTGCTTGAGTGATACCCGCAATACGAGTTGCTGGCGTATTGATCATACCCACCAACTTCGCACGCAGTTCATCAAGCGACGGCAGCTCGGCGAGGGCTTTGACGGCATTCACAGACAGTGACTGACCACCAAGCGCACCACCAAGGATGACGAGCTTCTCATTTTTCTTGGCGAACTCGACCAGCACCTTAGCCACAGCCACGGGCTCATCAGACCACGCAAGCGCGGTCGGCCCTTTCAGCAATGGCGCAATGCTGTCGAATGGGGTCCCATCCAGAGCACGGCTGACCAGCCGGTTTTTCGCGACCTTGTAAGAGGCCCCCACCGCGCGGATGTTGCGACGAAGCTCAGTGACATCAGCAACCGTCAGACCTTTATTTTCGGTCACGATTACGATGTTTGCGCTGCCAAACACCTTTGCGAGGAAGTCAACAAAGGCCCGTTTTTCCGTACGGTCCAAAACCTGTCTCCTCGTTAGCCTGTTTTCACAAGCCATGTTACCCATAGACCGCCCTCTGAATATATATTCAGAAACCGATCCGCTCGCCTGTCCATAACAAGGGAAATCCGCAAATATGCACTATCAGGTGCAAAACGGCTTTCACTGCCTGACGTCCGCGATCATCCGATCCTTAGAAAACACCCTGTAAAGGAAAGTCTTACGTACGCTCTTGGACAGGATGGGGCAGTTTCCTACCCCGAAACACCACCCCGAAAGGCAGCGATCTCTTTGATAAAAGCTTATTAGCCTTCCAGACCAGAAACGTCCAGAGGTACACCAGCACCCATTGTGGAGGCCAGAGCCGCTTTTTTCAGATATGTACCTTTCGCACCCGTCGGACGAGCTTTCTGCACGGCACCAACGAAGGCTTTAAGGTTATCAGCAAGCTGTGCTTCACTGAAAGAAGCCTTGCCAATGCCGGCATGAACGATACCAGCCTTTTCGGCACGATATTCGACCTGACCAGACTTTGCGGCCTCAATGGCTGCCTTGACGTCCATTGTTACTGTACCCAAACGGGGATTGGGCATCAGGCCACGAGGACCAAGAACTTTACCCAGACGCCCCACCAGAGCCATCATGTCAGGTGTTGCAATGCAGCGATCGAAGTTGATTTCGCCAGCCTGGATTTTCTCAGCCAGATCTTCGGCGCCAACAACATCAGCACCAGCAGCCTGAGCTTCCTCAGCCTTAGCACCACGCGCAAACACACCAACGCGAATGGTCTTGCCTGTTCCATGAGGAAGGGAAACCAGCCCGCGAACCATTTGATCGGCATAGCGAGGATCAATGCCCAGATTGAGGGAAATCTCGACTGTCTCATCAAATTTGGCCGTAGCATTCTTTTTGACAAGAGCAATAGCCTCACCAACGCCGTAATGTTTGCCAGCATCAATCGTAGCGCGGATAGCAGCCAGACGTTTGTTTTTAGCCATGGACTTAGCCCTCCACCACGTCGATACCCATTGATTTGGCAGAGCCGGCGAGCATGCGCACGGCACCGTCAATATCATTGGCATTCATATCCTGAAACTTCGTCTTGGCAATTTCACGCAGCTGGGAAATCTTGACCGATCCCACAGAAGCCGACTTACCAACTGTCTGACTGCCCTTGGTAATCTTGGCAGCTTTCAGCAGGAAGTACGTATTAGGTGGTGTCTTCGTGATGAAGCTGAATGTACGATCCGCATAGGCTGTGATCACCACAGGAATCGGCATGCCGGGTTCGAGAGTCTGCGTCTGTGCGTTGAACTCTTTGCAGAACTGCATGATGTTCAGACCGCGCTGACCCAGAGCCGGACCTACTGGTGGCGAAGGATTGGCCTTACCGGCCGGAATTTGCAATTTGATGTAGCCAACAATTTTTTTGGCCATATCCGGGACTCCTTAATTCTCTGTTCCCGAACCGTGGTCTTGGCAGGAGATAAAATCCCCCTCCCACGTTCGATATGTGACTGCGCCTAAATGAGAACGGTCTTCCTGTCAAGATTTATGTTCAAAACCCACCTTTGATGAAAGATCATTGACATTGGCCTTCGTCGGAGCCGACACATCCTTCACCCCTCTGGGACGATCAAGATTGCCATATTGCAAGGGACCGAAAGGATCAATCTGCTTGACTGTAGGTAAATCACTCCTCTGCCAGCCGCCGCCTAACGCGCGGATCAGCCTGATCCCCGCCTGAATCTGGGATGTCTGGGCGGAAACCTCCTGCAAGCGCGCTTTCAGGGCATCCTGCTGGGCCACAAGGGCGTCCAGATAGTTCGATAATCCCCCTGTATAGAGCGCCATGGTCATACCCTGCGTTCTCAGAGCAGCGTCCACGGCCTGATGCTGGTGCATTTGCTCCTGATGATAAAGTCTTATCTGACTTAGCCCGTCCTCCACATCACCAAAAGCACTGAGCACGACGCTGCGATATTCATCGACACGCTGCCTATATTGCGACCATGATCTCTGCAAGGCGGCCCTTCTGAGACCCCCTGTAAAGACAGGTTCAACGGCCTGCACGGCAATACCCCACATCGCCTTGGAAATACTGGCCAGATCAAAGCCTCCATCTTCAAATCCACCCGTCGCACTGAAAGTAACATGAGGATAAAAGGCGGCCCGCGAAACACCAATCGCGCGAGAAGCGGCTGCCATTTTCCGTTCTGCTCCTGCAATATCAGGCCGACGTTCCAGAAGAGTGGAAGGCAGACCCGCATTAATAGAAATCACCGCAAAATGCATATGGGAATCATGAACTGGCTTGACATGAAAAGCGGCTGGCACCTTATTGAGCAGCACGGCAATGGCATGTTCCATCACCTCGCGTGCTGCCTCAACCTTGTCATGTTCCGCCTCAGCAGCATAAAGCTGGTTTTCTGCGCGTGATACATCAAGGCCGGCCCCAATAGCACCCCCTTGCCTCATGCGCGTAATTTCAACAGCCATACTGAAGTAACGGATTGAATCGTCATAGACTGAAAGCTGGGCATCCAGTCCGCGCAAAGCAACATAATCAGAAGCAAGCTCTGCCTGGAGTGAAAGGCGTGTCAGAGCATAATCAGCAGCACTGGCCTGCGCCAGGTTTTTTTCAAGCCTGGTCGCGTTACGAATTGAGTCCCAGAAATCCGGCTCCCAAGTCGCCGCTCCGCTATAGGCTTCGTTCGACTCATAGGTAATAGAGTTTCCATTCTCACGATGGAAAAGGCGCCCCGTGGAAGCCTTGTTTTTGCTCATCTTCCCCGAACCTGTCAGTTGGGGATAGAGCTTGCTTTCACTCTCGCGAGCCACGTCCCGCGCCTGTGTGAAGACTTCCGCGGCCGCCTGAAGGTCAGGATTGGTGGCAAGCATTTCCTCTTCCATCCGATTCAGAAGAGGATCGCCCAGAATACTCCACCATTTACCCCGCGAAACGGTTTCGGCCGGATGGGCATTACTCATAATCCCTTTACCTGCCCACCCTTCGGGATAAATATAATGAGGCGCCTTATAATCAGGTGCAAGGTTAAACGAACAGGAAGATAGCCCCAGACTGGCAGACGCCAGAAAAATTGCCATAAAACGATAACGGACAAAAATGAACATCACGGCATTTGCCCGGATTTGGGAGAGGATTTGGAAGCAGCTCCAGGAACCGCTACTGCCGACGCCGTGCCGTTATACTGCGGAGCCTCCTGATCATCTCCAGCCTTCCGGCCGTCTTCCCTTGTCGCAGACTCTTTATCATCATCCGCATCATCAGGAATTGAAGCAGCAGCCCGGCGCAGATCACCCGGCGTCTCATTTTTCAAAGGGGCCGGCGCTAGTGGAGCTGATTTGGGTTTCTTCTCTGAATTATAGCCATGAGTCGTTGGCACGATTTTTACCTGATCCCCCTCAAGCAGATCGGCCGTCGGATTGGCAACAACCTTGTCATCCTCCTTGACGCCGCTCAGAATCTGCATGGTGCGCCCAAAATTAATACCCATCTCCACATTGACCAGATGCACATGATTACCTTCCACTTTGGCAATCTGCGTCCCCTCTGCCCGAAAGAGCAGCGCGCTTGTCGGCAGAATCAGGATTGACGGGTCACTGGGCGCCGTAATTTTGGCCGTCGCATAGGAATTGGGCCATAAAAGACGTTCTGGGTTATCCAACACCAATTCTGTCGTCACAGTACGGGTAGAAGCATTAAAAGCCTTGGCTGTCGCCAGAAATTTTGCATGGAAAGTCCGCCCCGGATATTGCGGCACTGTCAGATCCGCACTGATTTTAGGCGAAATAACAGCCGCATAATCCTGAGGCACTGACACGAAAACACGTATTTTATGCACGTCAGCTACCGAAAAAAGCTCCACGGCTGAACCGCGCGAGCTCATATTGCCGCCATCACCATTCACATAGTCGCCAACATTGACAAGGCGTGATGTGACAATTCCATCAAAAGGAGCAACGATTTTCTTGAAGTCTTCGAGGGCCTGAAACCGTTCAACCTCATGGGAAGCCGCTTCCAGTTCCGCTTTTTGTGCGTCAGCATTGGCAGCCTGCACGTCCACTTCCTGCCGCGAGACGGCCTGCGTACTCTTCAGCGCGCTCCAGCGTGCTGATGTGATCAGGGCCAGTTTGTAGCGTGCCAGCACCACATCATATTGTGCCTTGGCCGCGGCAAACTGGGCGTCCAGACTTGGCGTATTGATTTCGGCCAGAAGATCGCCTTTTTTAACATGTGCGCCATAATCCTTGTACCACATTTTGACGTAGCCTGAGACCTGGGCATAAATTGGCGCCTCATACCATGCTGCCAGATTGGCCGGCAGTGCAACTGTCCTTGTTTCAGGACCTCTTTGAGGAGAAATCAGCGCAACACGTGGAATAGCCGCATCTTCCGTTTCCTGCACAAGGCTGTGCATGTGCACACCACGCTGGGCGATGCCCCAACCCGCCAGGACCAGAGCCGCTATCAGCAGACAAAAAAGAATGAAGCGCAGTTTCAAACGGGAATGAACAGAAGATAACTGCGGACCGGACTTGTTCATGCCTGTTCTCCTTCCTGCGGGCTTACACACTGATTATGGGCCGATTTATGATGAATGAGGGCGAACACACAGGGCACCAGAAGAAGGGTTGCTACTGTCGCAACCATCAGCCCCCCTATCACCGCTTTCCCCAGAGGAGCGTTATCAGAATTACTGATTGACATCGGAATCATGCCGATCATCATGGCCAAAGCCGTCATCAGGACAGGACGAATTCGTTCATACCCGGCTTCCACCGCAGCCTTCAGCGCATCTCCGTGAAGATCAAGACGTTCTCTGGCAAAGGCAACGACAAGAATGGCATTGGCCGTTGCCGTTCCCATGCACATAATAGCCCCTGTGAGGGCAGGAACTGACAATGTTGTATGAGTCAGGAACAGACTCCATGAAATACCTGCCAACGCACCGGGAAGCGCCATGATGATCACAAACGGATCGAGCCAGGATTGGAAATTTACGACGATAATCAGATAAACCAAGGCGATTGAGAGCATCAGCCCGCCGATCAACTTGACATAAGCTCCCGTCATGGTTTCTGCCTGCCCGCGCACCACCATGGTCGAACCACGCGGCAAATGGGCCTTTTCTTTCTCGACCAGTCTATTGACCGCCCGTGAGACCGTACCCAGGTCAATGCCTTCCGGCGAGGCATAAATATTAAAGACAGGCATGATGTTATAATGCGAGACTTCTGCCGGTGTTCCAGTAGGGACGATCTCACTTAGCCCTCCAAGAATCTGCGGCGTTTTACCTGTAGGATTCCCATCACCCCTGTCGATAGGAATCATCTCAAGCTGGTTGAGAGTCTGAAGCGACGTCGCCGGCATCATAATATCAATCAGTTTGGAAACACCCCGCGGGTCAAGATAATAGGTCTGGCCGACCTGCGAGCTTCCCGAAAGGCTCAGGAGCATATTCGAGGCCACATCTTTTTCCGAAACCCCTGTCCCTAGGGCGAAACTGCGCCTCGCATTGACCAGCAAGGTTGGTTGCGTCATGGGCTCCTGAATGGCCACATCCGTAATACCGGTAATATGACGCATCTTGCTGGCCATTTTTACCGCAAATTTATAATTATCTTCCAGATTACGACCGACAATCTGGACATCAATGGGAGAAGGCAGACCAAAATTGAGAATTTTTGCCGTCAGGTCACCCGGCTGGAACGTAAAGACCGTACCGGGGAAAGCTTTTGCCAACCCCTTGCGCACAATACGCCTATATTCGGGGATCGGACTCTGGGAGTTATTAAGCTGGATCGTAATATCGCAATCCTGCGTGCCCACAGTCGGCGAAGGCAACATGGCCTGATTAAGCTGGCTTGCTGGCAAACCACAATTATTGACCACACTTTTGACCTGACCAGGCAGGAGACGGTTGATTTCCCTTTCCACAAGGCCGCTGATTTTTCCTGATTCCTCAAGACGCGTTCCCACGGGCGCACGCATATGAAGCTGAAGATTGCCTGATTTAATCTCCGGGAAAAAATTCTGCCCCACGAAAAACAGTAAAAATAAAGACGCCAGTGCAGAAGCAAGAAAAAATCCGACAAACCGCCCCCTGATCGTGACAAGCATGGTCAGAAGAGTCTGATAGTGGCCTCTAAAGCGCTCGAACTTCATCTCAAACGCTTGCTGGAAACGGGAAAAAACACTTTTTGATTCCACCGTTCCCTGGACGCCTTCCCTGACTTTCACCTGTGCAGCAAGAAGCCAATTAGCCATAGTCGGCACCAGGGTACGTGACAGAATAAAGGAGGCAATCATGGCAAAAATAATCGCTTCCGCCATAGGCATGAACAGCCAGCCCGCAATCCCTGTCAGCTGAAAGAGTGGCAACCAGACAATACAGATACACGTCGTCGAGACAAAAGTCGGTACGACGATCTGATTTGACGCATCAATAATGGCCGTTTCGAGGTCTTTGCCCATATGAAGATGGGCATCAATATTCTCGATCATCACTGTGGCATCATCGACCAGAATACCCACAGCAAGAGCCAACCCTCCAAGAGTCATGACATTGATGGACTGCCCTGCTACGCTCAAGCCGATCAAGGCGGAAAGAATGGCCAACGGTATGGACGTTGCCACGATGATCGTTGAACGCCATGACCCCAGAAAGAGCAGGACTGTCAGACTGGTAAGAATAGCCGCAATGACCATTTCCCGCACCACATCGACAATAGAGTCTTTCACAAACTCGGAAGCGTCCGTCAGAATACTTAGTGTCGTACCTTCGGGAAGGGTTTTCTCAATCTGGGGAATAAGATCCTTGATGCCTTGCACGACCGAAAGAGTTGATGCATCACCACTTTTCATGATGACAATCATGACGGCCTGCTGCCCTTTTACAAGAACGGCATTGGTCTGCGGCGGTCCCCCCTTGTGAACCCAAGCAACATCACGCAGATAGACAACAGAATTGCCAACCTGTTTGATCGGCATATCGTTAAAAACATCCAGATCAACCGGTGCCGAGTTTGAGCGCACCATCATATCGAGCGTCCCAAGTCTCTGGTCACCAGCTGGAAGCACAATATTCTGCTTATTCAGAGCGACAGCCACATCCTGAGCAGATAATTTATGAGCCAGCAATTTGACAGGATCCAGATCGACCATAGCATTGGCCCCCACTCCTCCATAAGGGTGAGGAATGGCAGCACCTGCCACCGAAACAAGCTCAGGGCGGATCAGATTCATGGCCATGTCGTAAAGCTCTGAGGCTGACATTTTCGGGTTACTGACCCGCAGGGACAGGACCGGAATTGACGAAGCATCCATCGTCAGAATCAGGGGCGGCGTTGCGCCGGTAGGAAGCTGTTTGATAATGGTCTGCGATACGGATGTGATCTGCGTCTGCGCAACAGCTGAGTCAGTCCCCGGCTGGAAGAAGACCTTGACGATACCACGACCGTAATAGGAGCTGCTTTCTATATGCTCAATATTACCCACGGTCGCCGTCAGGGCACGCTCGTAATAATAAATAACGCGACCGGACATCTCTTCTGGCATAAGACCCGTATAGGACCAGATAACCGCAACAACAGGAATACGTATTTCAGGAAAAACATCAGTAGGTGTCGTGATAATTGCCCGCACACCGAAAATAACGATAATAATCGAGAGAACAACAAAAGTATAAGGACGCTTAAGAGCGGTAAGGACAATGGCTTTCATTATCCATCAGCCTCTCTGTTCATTCTCTTCATAGTGTACCTCTCGAACTCGGCAAGCACAAAACATGAATCATCTGAAACTGTTATGACTCATATTCACGACAGGTTTCCCGATATAACGCCGGGTGGTAACAGCGAACACTCTTTATTTTATTACAATCAATTTAAGGTCTCGAAACATTATCGCGATTAATGCGGGCAGTCCTCTCCCTGAAAAGCGGAAATGTCACCCTGAAAATGCTTCCTTTTGCATTCTGACTATAAACATTGTGATTGATTTCCAATATGGCATCATGCAGATCAACAATAGCCATCACAAGACTGAGACCAAGGCCATGGCCAGGGATCATACGGGTTTTATCAGTACGGTAAAACCTCCCCAAAACGGCATCCCTTTCTTCCTCAGCGATTCCTGTCCCTGTATCACGCACCTCAATCCAGGTACGGCGCTTTACGTCCTCGCCGAGCGCGATACAAACACTTCCACCAGAAGGCGTAAATTTGATGGCATTATCAACAAGATTGGCCAAAACTTCATTAAGCAGATCAAGATCAGCGTAAATCCTGCGTTCCTGAAAAGGAATCAATGTTGTCAGCGAGACATTTTCAGTCTCGGCAATCGGCTCATAAAGATCAACAATATTGACGACCAGCGAAACGGCATCAAGAACCGCAAACCCTTCGCGACGACGGTTATTCTCAATCTCAGCGATACGCAATAACGCCGTGATCATGGTCAGACACTGGCCAATATCGGCACGGCTCCGCTCGAGACAGCCATTAAATCTTTCAATCTCTTTCTGGGTAGGAGACATTGAAAGATTGTCCAGACGATCCATTCTGGCCTGAAGACGCGCCAGAGGCGTCCGCAGATCATGGGCGATATCATTGCCAACATGACGAACAGCCTGCATCAACCGCTCAAGACGATCAAGCATCTGATTGATGGCATCAGAAATCAACTCCAGTCCATCGCGTTCCCTCCCGACGGTCAGTCTTTCCTGCCAATTCCCGTTCATAATACGCTGAATCGTGTCATAAACCCGCTCAACGCGCCTCAAAATACGCTGACTGATAAGCCAGGCGCAGGCGAGAGCACAGATAATCACCGGCAACATGGACAAAATCGCCATATGAGCCACGATATGAGAAAAATGGCGACCAATCAGATCACTCTTGGCGAGAACAAGGTAACGCTGCCCTTGACCTTTTGGCCCAGCCACGGGTTTAACCAGAACATGCATGAGCGATATGGTCCCATCCCTGAAACGGAATCTCATGCTCTGGACTTCGGGAGACACCTGAAGCCTGTGAGGCCAACGATGAATATCGCCGGCAATATAACGCTTGTTCTGGTCAAACAGACCCGCACCATTCAATGAGACCTGAAGAATATTCGTACTGCGGTCACGAACCTTGGCTTCAAGTTCTTCTGGCGTGTCATGCAGCAGCAGGCCAGCCGTCCGACAAAGCAGCACTTTCGAGACTTCATCCTCGTCCGATTTTACCTGCTCGTAAATGACAGAAAGCTGTATTGCCATACCCAGTATGACAATACCCACCAAGGCAATAGCAACACGGAAAGATTGCGTCCGTAGAGGATTACGGCTCAACATTCAGGCTGAACCCCACCCCTCTGATGCTTCTGATCAAGGGTATTTCATTCTCCCCGTCAACCTTGCGGCGCAATTTCCCAATATGCACGTCCACCAGATTTGTTTGCGGCGTAAAACGGTAATTCCACACTTCCTCAAGCAGCATAGAACGCGTCACGACCGTATCGGGACGGCGCATCAGATATTCGAGAAGCCTGAACTCACGGGGCAAAAGCTCAAGCTCCCGCTGCTGCCGCCAGACCCTGCGCTCAATGAGATCCATCTTAAGCGGACCAACCTGCAAAATGGTCTGACGCGTGTCCGTCAATGGTCTGCGTAAAAGCACTTCCAGCCGGACAGCAAGCTCTTCAGGAGCAAACGGTTTGGTAAGATAATCATCTCCTCCTGCTTTCAGCCCTGTTACACGATCATCCACTGCCGAAAGCGCAGAAAGGACCAAAACAGGCAGCATAATCCCATCATTCCTGAGAGTCGCAACCACGCTCAGGCCGTCCAGCCCCGGAAGCATACGGTCTATGATCATCAGCTTATAAGGATTTTCACGCGCGAGCTCGAGCCCCTGTGTACCAGATGCGCTATGCTCAACGAGATAACCACGCTCTTCCAGATCAGCCTTGATTTCAGCCGCCAGCTCGCTGTCATCCTCAACAAGCAAAAGCCTGGTTTTTCCGTCTTCCTGCTGCTCGGACAAACTTGCAGCCTCACTTCGCGTCTTAACCATTTTCCCTTCTTTTACCTCTCTTTCTGAGACGTCATCAGGGGTAGGCCATAACCACCCTCTTTAAACGGAATTATGAAACTAGAGATCCAGTCTCTGCTCTCTCTGTCTCCACACTGTCTGATGCAGGCGAAGGAGAGGTTTCCCCCAAAGCATTAAGCTTCCGCCCCAGAGTGCGCGAACGGCGACGAGCCTCTTCGATCGTATTGCCCATTGTTCCAGCATTGCGCTGCAACTTTTCCAGCACTTGATCCATTTTAAGCATTTCCTGCCGTGTCTCCCCCAGAAGACCAGCAATTATTTCAGTCCTTTCTTCGAGCGCCAGCGTAACATATCCCAAGTGAACTGTCCTTAACAGAGCGGGTAATAACGCAGGCCCCATAATCAAAACACGGTATAGGCGCCCAATCTCATCAATCACACCGGGCAGGCGGGCAATTTCAGCGTAAAGCCCGTCGGTAGGTACATAAAGCACTGCGAAATCAACTGTTGCAGGGGGCCGAATATATTTCTGTGCAATTTTCCTTGCTTCACCTTTTACAGCCGCTTCCAATGCTTTCCCAGCCTGTTTCTCAGCTTCGTGATCGCCTGTCTCAGTCGCCTGGACAAGGCGTTCATAGGCTTCTGTGGGAAATTTGCAGTCTATCGCCAATCGCGGAGGAACCTTCTGACCATGGACCGGCATTTTTACTGCAAACTCAACAACTTCCCCACTTTCTGATGAAAGCCTGAAATTATGGTCATAGCTGCCTTGTGGCAGAATATCATCCAGGATAGCCCTGCACTGCGTCTCTCCCCACCCCCCTCTGGTTTTGACATTGGTAAAAAGGCGCTTGATATCATTCATCTGGGCCGTTACCTGCCTTACCTCGCCCAGTGCTTTTTGCATCGTGGCAAACTGTTCCACTACACGCTGGAAACTGCTCTGCATCTGCTTTTCGACCGCACCTTGCAAGCGCTCATTAACGCTCTGTTGCAAGGCCGTCATCTGGAGCTGCTGACGCTCTGCCATTTCACGCAGGGCCTCAGACAGCAAAAGCCGCATATCCCCTTGATCTTTCTGAGCCTTGTGCAAGGAATTTTCAAAGAACTGTCTGTTTTCAAGGCGAACCTGCTCCAGACGACCGCTTAATACTCGCTCCAGATCAGCAACCTGCTGTCTTTGATATTCAGCATCCTGAGCTTGTCTCTGGGCCTCTCTCATGACAAACTGATTGTACGCGTGACCACGCAAGAAAGCGACCACTGCCAACAAAGAAGCGACGCTTGCAACAAGCCAGGGTATTAGCGTCCCTGTTGTCATGAATCCTGTCCCGTTACTGGGGCACCCCGCACGTAACAGGCAGCGGCACGCCCGGCGACATAACCGCTCGACCACGCCCACTGGAAGTTATACCCTCCCAACCAGCCTGTTACGTCCACAGCCTCCCCGATCGCATATAAACCAGGAACAGAAACAACTTCCATCGTTCTGGAAGAAAGAGCTCTGGTATCAATACCGCCTTTCATGACTTCTGCCTTGGCGTATCCTTCGGAAGATACGGGTGTGACTTCCCATTTTTCCACCAACGATGCCAGAGCTCTTATGGCCTTCATAGGCTGCTCAATCAGGGGACGATCATCACAGGCCACTCCGACCAGCACGCGCCCCAAACGCTGCGGCAGATTTTCCAGAAGTGCCAAAGGTCTGGCACGCGGACGCCGCGCACGGATCTCTTCAAATGTTCCCATCACATCAAGCTCAGGCATCAGGTTTAATGCCAGCGCTTCGCCCGTGTGCCAATAAGAGGAAATCTGTAAAATGGCGGGTCCCGAAACGCCCTTGTGTGTAAAGACCATGCCACCCGTGAATTTTGGCTTTTTCCTGCCCAGAGAAGCCTGCACTGTCAGGGACACGCCCGCCAGATCAGGATAGGGGCGTCCCAATACAAGCGGTACGAGAGCCGGAGCCGGCTGAATAATGGCAAGATCAAACTGGCGCGCTATCCGCAGGGAAAGATCCGTCGCTCCCAACTTCGGAATAGTCAGGCCTCCCGTTGCCAGAATCATGGCCTTCGTCCTGACGAAACCATGTGCTGTCTGTACCTCAAAGCCGCTTTCATCGCGCCTGACTGACAAAATCCGGCAGTTCAGTTCAAACTTCACTTGTCCCCTGCGGCACTCAGCGACCAGAAGATCTACAATATCGCGTGCCGAATTCTGACAGAAAAGCTGTCCCCGCTCCTTTTCCTCCCACCTTATATGATGGTTCCTGACCAGATCACAGAACATGGCTGGTGTAAACTGGGCCAATGCCGAACGCACAAAGCGGGGATTTTGTGAAAGATAGGTGCTGTCACGTGCCTCAAGATTGGTAAAATTGCAGCGACCCCCACCCGAAATCAGAATCTTCCGGCCCGGTTCATCAGCATGATCCAGCAGAATAACACGTGCCCCTGTCTGACCAGCTTGCGCAGCCGCCATCATCCCGGCAGCCCCGGCCCCCAGAACGACAACATCACAGTCTTTCCGGTCGTTTTTCATGACTGTCGTGCTTTCTGAAATGCTCTCTCAAAAATCAAGATCGGCATAATGGGGCGATGGCACAAAACCACTCACTTTGTCCGCCAATAATGTGCGGAAACAGGGGCGTGATTTGACGCGGGCGTACCAATCCCGCACAGACGGAGCTTGCGCCCAATTGATATCGCCGAGAAAATCCAGCGCTGAAAGATGCGCCGCTGCCGCAAAATCCGCCGCTGAAAGCGAAGGACCAGCAAGCCACGTCCGCGTTTCGGCCAAATAGCCGATATAATCAAGGTGAAAACGCAGGTTTTTATAACCCACGCGCAATATAGTGCCATCAGGATGACCCAGGCCAAAAAGACGTTTTTCAACCTTCTCGCCCAGAAGATTTAAGCTGACTTCCTGCTGAAAAAGGCGATCGAACCAGTCCAGAAGACGCCTGACCTCAACGCGCTCAGCTATTGTACGGCCGAGAAGAATCGTATCTGGGTAAACATCCTCAAGATATTCTGCAATCACGATCGCGCCAGGGACGACCTGCCCGCTATCCTCAACCAGAACAGGTACCTCACCCGAAGGATTGAGCGCACGAAACTCCTCACTCTGTTCCCAGATTTTCTCGTAGACAAGCTCACAGGGCAGGCGTTTTTCGCCAAGCAGAAGCCGGACAAAACGCGATTGTGGAGAGAGAGGAAGATGGTGCAGAAGACGCATGTTTTCGAGTGTATGACAGGACGACGAATTGTCCAAGCCTCTTCTTGCAAAACATGCCATTTACCCTGATGGATCTGGTAAAGAACCATGCTATAAAAAACACATGACGCATGACACTGATCCTCCTTCTGCACCCGTCTCTGCCGATGCAGCGCCCCCTCCTCCCCGCATCCGCGCCAGAGGGCGATCCTTTCTGGCCCTTGTCCTTTCCCCCGAGGCTCCACTGGACGCCTGGCTAAGAGGACTTGACGTGCAGATCAGTCATTCAGTCAATTTTTTCAACAGTCGGCCCGTTATCCTTGATCTGGGTCTTCTCGAACCTGAGACGGGAGGGCTTTCTGGTCTTCTCTCTGCCTTAAAAGAACGTCATATTCATATTATCGGCATAGAAGGCGCGGACCCCTCTTGGCCAGCGCTGGCTCACTGGGACTGGCCCGCCATTCTGCAAGGCGGACGTCCCAGCGGAACCGTCGCATTACCGGAAGCCCCCGAAGAGGTGACACAGGGCGACACAGCCGAGCTACCAGCGCCTGCCTCGGAAACACTCTTTATCAACCGCCCGGTCCGCTCTGGCCAGACGATTGAGAATCTCGAAGGTGATGTTGTTATTGTCGGTGGCGTTTCCTCTGGTGCAGAAATTATTGCCGGCGGCTCGATTCACGTTTATGGTCCTTTGAGAGGGCGCGCTATTGCGGGCATAAACCGCCATCCCGAAGCACAGATCTTTACCTTACGACTTGAAGCAGAACTTCTGGCCATTGACGGCTTCTACCTCGTCGCTGAAGAGATTGATCCCGCACGAATCGGACATTCTGCCCAGATCTTCCTCGAAGAAGGGCTCATCAAAATCCAGCCTCTCCCAGAAAGGCGGGTACAGGAAAATGGGAGCCCAGTCGAAACAACAAAATAAAATGGAAGAAAATACTTAAAAAAAAACTCCTTTAAGAATAAGATAGCGTCAGCGTGTGTAAGTTACACAATTATTACTGAAATTATGTTTCTGACGTCCTACAGGTAATAAGAAAGAAGGTTGGCAGATCTATGGCAAAAATTATCGTTGTAACGTCAGGAAAAGGGGGCGTCGGCAAAACGACGACGACCGCAGCTCTGGGGGCCGCACTGGCACGCAACGGGCAAAATGTCGCCGTTATTGATTTCGACGTAGGACTGCGTAATCTCGACCTCGTAATGGGTGTTGAGCGTCGTGTCGTTTTTGATCTTATCAATGTCATTCAGGGAGATGCCAAGCTCTCGCAGGCCCTTATCCGGGATAAAAGATGCGAGACTCTCTCCATTCTGCCTGCCTCACAAACCCGCGATAAAGACGCTCTGACGCCTGAGGGCGTCGCCAGGGTCATGGAAGAACTGAAAGAGAAATTTGACTGGATTCTCTGTGACAGTCCCGCTGGTATTGAACGCGGTGCACAGCTTGCCATGTACCATGCCGACCATGCCGTAATCGTTACAAATCCAGAAGTCAGCTCTGTGCGCGATTCTGATCGCATTATCGGCATGCTGGACAGCCGCACCGCACATTCAGAAAAAGGCGAGCAGGTCGAGAAGCACCTTCTGATCACCCGCTATGATCCTGCACGCGCGGCCCGCGGCGAAATGCTCAATATTGACGATGTTCTGGAAATTCTCTCTGTGCCGCTCATTGGAGTTATCCCAGAAAGTGAAGACATCCTCAAGGCATCCAATGTAGGTAGCCCTGTTACTCTTTCTGCTCCTGAGAGCGCCTGCGCGCACGCCTATCTCGAAGCAGCGCGTCGTCTTGAGGGTGAAAAGCTTGAAGTGACTATTCCGGTAGAGAAACGTGGCCTGTTTGACTTCCTGTTCAAAAAGAGGGGCGCATGAGCTTTTTCGACAGTTTTTTCTCGCGCAGACAACCTCCGACAAGCAACGTCGCCAGGGACCGTCTGCAGATCCTTCTCTCCCACGAGCGTGGCTCCGGCGGTGAAGGCGACACAGACCTGATCCGCAAGCTGCATAAGGAAATCCTGGAGGTTCTCTCCCGCCATGTAGCAGTCGATCAAGACAAGGTGCAGGTCAAGCTTGATCGTGGACAACAATATTCCACTCTGGAAATAGATATTGAAGTCCCCGAGGAACTGGAAAAAAAGAAGAAAAAAAAACACGCCTCGTAAAACCACCCTGTGTCTGACAGGAATGATTTCAGTCTGTACAAGCGTCGACCAGGGATGAGTCTTGTGGTTGGCTATTCCTTTATAGGACTTCTCAGGTCAAAGTTCTGACCAGCTCCTGAGAAGATTGTGATAAATGTTGGTCAGTGTCAGAACTTCCTGATCTTTCGCTCCTCGTTCCAGGGTGAGTCTCTGTACACTCTGGTCAAGGTCAAAGAGAATGGAACGGTGTTCCTGTGAACGTATGAAAGATTGTGTCCAGAAAAATGACGCCATACGGCTACCCCGTGTAACAGGTAAGACAGCATGCAGAGCTGTTGTCGGATAGACAATCATATCGCCAGCCGGCAATTTGACGGCTTGCTGCTCTGAGGGGCCATAGAGAACCAGCTCGCCTCCCTCATATTCATCAGGCTCGCTAAGAAATAATGTACTGGACACATCCGTGCGGATACGCTGCCCCATCCCTGGAATGGGACGGAGCGCATTATCGACATGAGCTCCGAAAGACATGCCCTCGTCATAACGGTTAAAAAGCGGCGGCACAACCCGAAATGGAAGAACAGCGCTGTTAAAAAGCGGGTTCGTGCCGAGTTTTTTCAGTAGAAATGTCGAAAGCTCACGCCCAAGCAGACTATCGGGAGCAATTTGCAGATTATTCTTTGAAGCTGCCGATTGCTGCCCCGCTGTCCCCTTGCCATCAACCCAGGATGCAGACAACAATCTGGCACGCAACCAATCCAGTTCCTCTCCAGTCAGAACATTATCTATATGCAGAAGCATAGTGGGATTCCCTTGTTGCAACAAACGTAAAATGCGCTTGCAGTCATCTGCCATCAGTAATTCATGGCAAGACGCCCTAAAAATGTCCTCCCGGGCGCCGGCGTCACACGATTGACGAACAAACTGTTATAATTAAGTCTGTTCGCCAGATTATAGCCGTTAAGCGATAACTTCCAGTGTTTGCCAAAGCGATGAGAAATAACAGCATCAAAATCCACATTGGCCGGAACACTAATGGTATTGGGCACATCCAGCCAGACTTTCTGGCGCCATGTCACTCCCCCTCCAACCGCGAAATTCCACGCCGTTCCCGGAAAAGCTTCATAGACAGACCACAAAGTCGCCTGATTGTGCGGTACATAACGAATCATCTTTCCGATATCGGACGCGCTGTCCGATTTCGTCGTCTGCGGATCGTAAAGAGCGTAGGTTGCCGTTACGTTCCAGCCTGGCATGATGATTCCACTTACCGACATCTCCATGCCCTGATTACGCTCACTATTGCTGGTACTAATATTCTGTCCTGTAGCCGGATCAATCGTCATTGCGTTACTTTTCTCAAGACGGAAAAGCGAGAGAGTAAACCCTAACCGGTCACGAAAGGCACTGATCTTGCTGCCGACTTCATAAAGCGTTGATTTTTCAGGTTTGGCAATCTGGTTTCCTGGAGGCCGTATAGGCAATGAACCACTTGTGACATACATACCTGTCGGGGTCGTCGCTGTGGAGTAGGTGAAATAATAAGTCTGCCAGCGTGTTGGAGTCAGAATCAGGCTGGCCGTTGGATTAATCACATTGCGTGTATTGGGAAAGTGCTTATTGGGTTCATTTGGATCTCCACCTGTAACATTATAAGCTGTCTGCCACCTATCCCAGCGAAAACCTCCCTTTACAGAAAGCCAGCGGGTAAACCAGATCTGATCATAAATGAAAATACCTGCATCAAAAGCGTAACCTGTGCTATCAGACTTACGGCCAAGACCATCCAGATTCACAAGATTATGGGGTGCTGCAGCACCTGGTACCTTGTTCAGATGCCCGACATGAGGATTGGGATTCAAACCGTTAGCGTCTGGAATCATGTCTGTGAATGTATATTGCTTGCGACGATCATGGACATATTCCATATCAAAACCACCAACAAGCTGATGACGCAGAAAACCCGTCAGAAAATCAGCTTCAAGCGAAGCAACATTCTGGAAAGACCAGCTCCATTGTTTGTAAGGCTGCGGTGCCCCCCCGATATTCCCAAGGCCTGATGGGTCACGTCCCCCGCCCGCCGAGCCTCGGCCTATCTGCGCCTTTTCCGGATGACCACTCAGAAAGGCCGCCGCACAACGGCCTTTGCAGTCAGCTTTTGAGGCCTCAAAGTCCCTTTCATACTCCCCAAATCTGAGATCATTATGAAAAATAAGATTCTTGTTGAAATTATGGGTCAGCCTGATTGTTTCCAGCGTATCATCAGTCCGGTCGTGATCCTGATCCTTGCCATACCAGTTGGTACGCGGCACCAAGCCATGCTCTGTAACCGGGCCGATCCCTTTGATTGCCGGCACGCCAAAATCTGGCACGCCTCGCGCGGATTGATGCATAAGCTGGAAAACAACCGTCGTATCCGTACCAAGACCTGCAGCCAATGACGGTGCAATCCCCCAACGATGAGCATAAATATAATTACGACCAACGACATTATTTTCATTACCCATACCCTGCAACCTGAAAGCCAGCGTACGGTCAAGACGACGGTTAAAGTCTATTGTTCCACGGTAATACTGACCTGAGCCACCCGTAAAATCAGCTGTAGCAAAATTGGACAGCAGAGGAGATTTCGTCACGACATTAATGGCTCCGCCACCAGTACCATTCCCAAAGATTTGTGAGGATGGTCCCTTGATAACATTTACGGAATCGTAATAGAAATTATCCCGTGCATAAACGCCAAAATCTCTCAGACCATCTTCATAAATATCATTTTGTGCTGGAAATCCGCGAATAAGAAACTGGTCTCCATTCATCCCACCAGCACCTTCACCAACCGAGGATGTAACGCCAGGCACGTTTTTCAAGGCTTCATCAAGAGATTTGCTGTTCTGCTGTTGCATCAGCTCTTTGGGAACAACATTGATGGTCTGTGCAGTATGCAACACATCCTGCGGCATACGCCCCATGCGATTAGTGGCATGAAGTGTATTGAAAGGGTGACCTATAACCTTGATGTGTTCAGGCTGTGAGGATTCCGAAGACGTTTCTCCTTCTTTCGATAATGCTTCAGCCTTCTGAGCCTCTGTTGACGAATCAGACGGAGCCATCTGGCCTGACTGGGCCTGAACACCCTCAGCAGCCCCGAGACTGAGCAAAGCAGAGGCAGGCGTTAAATAACGGCGCACAAATCGGTTCATAAACTCCCTTTCTTATTCGTTCTTACAGGTCATAACGCCGAAATATATTTTACGAAGGGAGATTATTCAAATGATAATCATTCTCAAGTAGAACTGATTTAATCGATAAGATATCACGGTAATATAGGAATAATCTATAATATTAAGTTTTCTTACTATCTCTATAGAAAAAACCGATCCACTTTTTTGAAAAAAAGAAAATATCGTTAATATATTTTTAAAATAAGATTATAACTTTATCTTTGACAAGAACATAATATGCCTCTGACACAACAATATATCCACCGCACCTGTCAGCTTGCATTTCATTTCCAGATTCTGCGTCTCATGATAGACTTTATCCAGTAACGAAAGAGAAAAGCGCTGCAAGGCTTTCTGAAAAAGTTCCTTACGTTTGAAAAATAACGGTGGACGCAGGGCAGAAATCGCCTGATGACGCGATTGCCCCTCAGACTCAGCCAGCAAAACAGTGGAAAGCTTGTCCGCGACCTGAAAAACTGCTCTCGCATAAGCAACCGAGGCAGCACCATCAGCCAGAGCTCGCGTCAATGAAAGGTCAGCTTGCGGGAACGAACCAGAAAATGCCTGATAGACAGCCTCTTCAAGAGAAGCTCCCCCTGAATCGTCCACACATTGACGCACATCATCCAGTTCCAGAACATCACCCGGTCGGGCATATAATCTGAGTTTTTCAATCTCACTGCGCACCAGGGCCCTGTCCGCCCCAAGACGTGACTGCAACCAATGCAAGGCACTGCGCTCTATGCGTATTTTATCCTGCTGCAAACTATCCTGAATTGTCTGCTCCAAAGTACGTCCTTCTTCAGGATAACAGGCAATAGACGCAATCTGCGGTTGTTTTTCAGCAAAAGAACGTAATCTGGAACGCGGAGACAAGCTTCCGGCTTCCATAATCAGAAGCGTATCGGTCTCTTCTGCCATAATCCGTTCAAGCTGGGAGACGAGACTGTCCTGCGCTCCGCTCACCCATACAACACGCCGCCCCCCCACAAGTGAGAGAGACATCATTTCCTCTTCCACCCGGCCTTGCTCATCTCCTTCAAGACGGGTCAAGCGAAAAGGATCTTGCATGTCATCAACAATCTGCCTGGCAGCTTTTATCGCACGCTCACGAATCAGGCCGGCATCTTCCCCATAAAGCAGGATCGCACGCCAATTGCCGCTATCAGCCAGAGTCCGCTCGCTATGGCGTGGCTCAATTTTCACGGCTGTTGATCGTACCAGTCATCTGTTGAGTAATCACGCTTGACGCGGCCAGTCGCCATGGCCGGGAAGCCATCACTATCCAGATGGCGGAAACGCCCGCTATGGTCGTCCTGAATTTCGTCGGTATCAATATACTGACCGCGTTTCGGCTCTTTCGTAGTTCCTGGCGCTATATGAGCCTTGAACCAGATAGCAACCTGTTGCGTAATATCATGGGCCAGCGTCTCGGAAACACGCTTCATGACCGTCTCATCATTCAATGTCTGTGCAAAATATTGCTGGATTGTCGGATCATAACCATCCAGCGTGCGGGCAAAACCCTGCGCCAGCAATTTTGGCTCATCACCAACACTATAGAGCTTCCAGTTCGCTCGACCAATCACGCGTGAACGACCAGAGGTGTTGTCAAGGTGGATATCAACCGCTTCAAAAGACGCCGTTCCATCCACCTTAAGTGTATAGCCATCAGGCTGCACTGACCCATCGCCTGCCATTTCCTTTTGCAGAGCAAGACGCATCGTCTGCCCAAAACGCGTCGGGATATTCTCCACATAAACGCGCTTCAGCTCATTGGAAGCCTCTACCCCCACGCTCTCGGAGGGTTTGTCACCATAGAGGGGATGAAACCCGCATCCCTGCAATCCCACCAGAGCCAAACCAAGCCCTGCCAGAACACCATAATGCTTGAAAGAAGAGGGCAGACGAAATTTGATCATTCTGGCTTCACGACAAAATTCACGATCCGGTTGGGAACGTAAATCTCCTTCACTATGATCTGACCTTCAAGCACCTTGGCAACATTGGGCTCCGAGCGCGCCAGAGTCAGTACATCCTCTTTCAGCGCGTCCAGCGGACAGGTGATCGTCCCTCTCAATTTGCCCAAAACCTGCACGGCAAGCGTCACTTCATTAACCGTCAGCCATTCCTGTTCCGCTTTCGGCCAGGGACGTTCAGCCACCAATGTGCCTTCTGGTTCCAGAAGGGCCATCAATTCCTCAGCCAGATGCGGCATCATGGGAGAAACAAGCATAGCCAGAACAGAAGCGGCCTCACGCCTGGCCGCGCTTATCCCCTCGGACTGATTTTTATCGGCATCAGCCAAGGCAGAGGTCAGTTCATGAATCCGTGCCACCGCCACATTAGGTGTAAAGCCTTCTAAAGCCTCTGTCACAGCCGCAATCGTACGATGCGTCACACGACGGAGATCATCCCCTCCCTTGCCATGAGGCGCATCCACCTCATCCTGTGTCGCAACTGACTGAACCAGACGATAAAGACGCTGCATGAAGCGTCCCGCTGCGGCCACACCGGCCGCCGTCCACTCCATATCACGCTCTGGCGGACTGTCAGAAAGCACGAACCAGCGAGCCGTATCAGCGCCATAATGCTCAATAATATCCACGGGGGAAACAGTATTACGCTTCGACTTGGACATTTTTTCCGAACGCCCAACCGTTACGGAAGCCCCTGTGTCCTTGCGAACGACCTGTCCGCCGCGTCTCTCAACCTCTTCGGGGTAAAGCCATTGCTGCCCGTCACGATAGCTTTCATGCGTGACCATACCCTGTGTAAAAAGACCGCTGAAAGGTTCATCAACCGCCAAATGGCCTGTCTTATGCATGGCTCTCGTAAAGAAACGCGAATAAAGCAGGTGCAAAATGGCGTGTTCGATACCACCGATATACTGATCCACAGCCAGCCAGCCATTCGCTGCCTGCGGATCGGTCGGCGTTGCAGCATGCGGACTGGTAAAGCGGGCAAAATACCATGAACTGTCAACAAATGTATCGAAAGTATCCGTCTCACGGCGAGCAGCCTTGCCACAATGCGGACAATTGACATGCTTCCATGTCGGGTGATGATCCAGCGGATTACCCGGACGGTCAAATGTCACATCCTGAGGCAGTGTGACGGGAAGCTGATCCTCTGGCACCGTCACAACACCACAATCGTCACAGTAAATGATAGGGATCGGGCAACCCCAATAACGCTGACGCGAGACACCCCAGTCTCTCAAACGCCAGTTCGTAACTTTCTCACCAATGCCTAAATCTTCAAGGCGCCTGATAGCGGCCTTCTTGGCCTCTTGCGTGTCCTTGCCGCTCAGAAATCCTGAATTATAGAGTGTCGCCTCTCCCGTAATCGCCTTATTACCAAGCTGGAATATTGCTTCTTCCTCGCCCGGAGGCAGGAGAATAGAAGGCGTTGCCAGTCCATATTTACGGGCAAAATCAAGATCACGTTGATCACCACAAGGACAACCAAAAATTGCGCCTGTCCCATATTCCGTCAGCACAAAATTAGCGATCCAAATGGGCACGATCTGCTCGGGCGCAAACGGGTTGGCGACTGTCAGACCCGTATCAAAACCACGCTTCTCTGCCGTATTCAGCGCTTCCTCAGACGTACCAAGACGACGGCACTCCTCAATAAACTCCCTGGCCCCGGCATTCTGTGTCGCCAGTTTCTGCGCCAGAGGATGATCCGCCGCAATCCCGATAAAACTCATGCCAAACAGCGTGTCAGGCCGCGTTGTGAAAACTTCCAGCGAATCTCCTTCAGCATCAAATCCTGCTGGCGGATTATGGAGCGGAAAATGAATTCTGGCGCCTTCTGAACGCCCAATCCAGCGTTCCTGCATGATCTTGACACGCTCTGGCCAACGATCAAGGGTTTTCAACCCCTCCAGCAAAGGCTCTGCATAATCACTGATTTTCAGGAACCATTGAGAGAGGGTTTTCTTTTCAATCAATGCGCCTGAACGCCAACCACGTCCATCAACCACCTGTTCATTTGCCAGAACGGTCTGGTCAACCGGGTCCCAATTGACAGAGGCGTCACGACGCTCGACCAGTCCGGCCCGGAGCATGTCGAGAAATAATTTCTGCTGCTTGCCATAATATTCCGGCTGACAGGTTGCAATCTCACGCGACCAATCCAGCGAAAAACCCAAGCGCTGCAATGTCGTGCGCATGGCAGCGATGTTCTGCATCGTCCATTCGCCGGGATGCACGCCACGCTCACGCGCTGCATTTTCCGCCGGCAGGCCGAAAGCATCCCAGCCCATAGGATGGAGCACGGCAAAACCCTGGGCACGTTTGTAACGCGCAACAACATCACCAAGCGCATAATTCCGTACATGCCCAACATGAAGCTGCCCTGAGGGATAAGGAAACATCTCCAGAACATAATATTTGGGCCGATCTGACGGTGGCACATCCGGCACCTGGAAGACATTCCCGTCTTCCCAACGTTTCTGCCAGTAAAGCTCACGCTCATGAAAATCGAATTGTGCCGGACCAGACTGTTGTGATGCTGTGTTGTCGCTCATCAAAACTTACTTTCCACCACCATTTTCAGATCTCAGCTGACGTGCCCGCTCCAGGATACGGGCCGTAATATCAGAAACTGTCGTCGGCGCCACAGGCGTATCTTCCCACTCTCCTGCATCAAGACGGGTTTGGCGGAAAATCGTCAGCCTGATCGCATCAGAACGCAAACGACGATCAAGAATATAGGCAGCAATCTTGAAACGCTCATTTTTCGTGGCTGGCGGCTGGAACCAGTCTGTCAGGATAACACCCCCCTGAGCATCAACCGACAGCATGGGCATGAAGGAAAGCGTATCAATCGCGCCACGCCACAGATAGGCATTCACCCCGCCCTTGAGCTGGTCCTTGCCACCATGTGCTGCCCGATCAGCCCCGAGCAGATGGTTACGCGGTCTGGCCAGGCTATCGGGATTTCTGTCACCACCACCACCACCGCAGGCCGAGAGACCACACAGGCTGACGAGAGCAAGACTGGTGAGAAACGTCGAGGCGCGGGACAATGACATTCCCTTAAACCGACACAACAAAGCATTTGAAGTCTGTGATATTCGGGACATGGTGATCCTGTTATGCCGTGCCAGGGCGATAATATTAAGAGGTAAAATCTTCAGGGTGGCGGACCTGACAGACAGCGATTCTTTTCCCTTCATAGAACGCCAGAAGCGCAAGGCCAAGTCACGAGTTGAAAATCCGTACTTGCAGCGGGCCTCATTTAAGGATAGTGAACGCATGTGTGTCCACGTAGCTCAGCAGGATAGAGCACAGGATTCCTATTTAATTGGGCGCTGGGAGTGGGAAACCGCCCAGTGGATTCGCTCAAATTCGGGGAACGCTCTGGTTTTTACCGTGCCAATCCCGAGCCAAGCTTCCGGTTTTAGCAAACTGGGAGAAGGTGTAGAGACTGAACGGGCGATACCTGACGGCATTTATGCCCATGGTAAAGAGACAGTCCAGCCTACAAACACTTCACACTGGTGAAGTGGCTATGAAAATAGCGGTGGGATGAATCCTGGGGCCGAAGGTTCGAATCCTTTCGTGGACACCAACAAAATCCTTACGACCATTTAACACATTAATGCGTAGGGTATCCCCCTGAGATGCCGGTTCAATATCCGCGACGCACAGTACCTCCTTTTTGCTAGCACAAGCGATTTTGATGAAGGACGCTACCGACATAAAACGTCGTATAGGCACCACAACACCGATCGTAATGAAATGCAGCAGCACTAATACCTGGAGCCATAAAGTTAAGTAAACCAGCTGCCATATTATAGACAAACAATCATTATCTTGCGAGAATTATAATACAAATATACTCTATATCTTGCCTTATATCTTGCCTTCGACAATAGCGATAAGGGACTTCATGGCGTAGATGGCTGGTTTCCGCCCTTTTGAATTTCTTACTTTGCCAATCAATCCAGCCTCTTCAATTTGTTTCAGAAATAAATTCGCCGTCATCTTGTTGTTAAACTTGGCTTCATTGGCAAATTTGGAGCCATCAATAATAGGATACTTAAAAAATGCATCGACAGCACCGTACACAAACTGTGAATGGGTAATGTCGACGAAACGCTCTGTCATAATTTCATAAAGGGCCCGCAACTTTTTTGTTTTATCAAGATTCCGCTCAGCCTGACTGATCAAGGCATTAATCGAAAAAACCAGCCATCCATGCCAATCTCTGGTTTCTGTAATAGACAATAAACGATCGTAATATTCGTCTCTATGCTCTTCCAGATACTCAGAAAGATAGAACACAGGACTGGAAATTAACCCGTTTTTATGAAGAATAAGTGGGATAAGCATACGACCTATCCGTCCATTTCCATCTTTAAAAGGATGGATAATTTCAAACTGTGCATGGGCTATCAACGTCTGAAGAACTGAATCCTCGGAAGAAAGATTAATATATTTTTCCCAATTTTCCAGTCTATCGTGCATAATAATTGGCGATGGTGGAATAAAACGCGCACTTTCGATCCTGTCGCCTGCTTTACCAATCCAGTTTTGTTCTGTCCTGAAACTACCCGGATCTTTATACTGTCCCCTGGCACCCTGCAAAAGACGCTGATGAGCCTCCTTTATGAGAGATAATGACAATTCTCGACGTCCCAACTCTCCAGTCACGATCCGAATCGCGCTTCTGTAATTGGAAATCTCAACCCAGTCACCTCTGCGACTTTCGTCACCTTCCATACCAGCGTCATATTCCAAAACTTCGTCGAAAGTTGCTTGTGTACCTTCGATCCTAGAAGAAAGAACAGCTTCTTTCGTTGTCATAGGCGATAATAAGACTGCCGGGTTTGGCAATGTCCGAAGCATACCATCATAACGTGCCAGAGCGGCATTCGCTTTACCCGCAAGAGGCAATAACTCGCGCCAGTTTAACGTCTCCAAGGGTAACAAATCCGGCAGACAAGGCTGTTTGGTCATCAGACGCTTTTCCTGATTCGCTAAAAGCAAAACCACAATTCAGTTTTAGCAATATTTTTTGCTGATATCCTAATTTTAGCATAAGCGTTTTCTAAAAACAGATCCCTAATTCAGTTTTAGCAAATTCCTTCCTCTCAAAAGCCAAAACACTCTATAGTTCTCTCCTTCCCGTTCCCGCAGAAAGGCGCCCTTATGAAGACTGAACCCTCTTTTCTTTTTGTCTGTACGGGCAATATCTGCCGTTCGCCCCTGGCAGAGCTCGCCATGAGGGAAGAAGCTCAAAAAAGAGGACTACAACTCAGGATTGATTCAGCCGCTACAGGCGAGTGGCATCTTGGCTATCCGCCAGATCCGCGTGCGCAGGCCATAGCCCGACGCGAGGGGCATGATATTTCCTATTACCGTTCCCGCGCGGTTTGCTCGCGTGATTTTGAAGATTTCACCCATATCATCGCCCTCGACCATACGCATTACAAAACCTTGAAGGCATTAAAGCCTTCCGGCTCGAAAGCACGCATTATCCTTATGCTGGACTGCGTCAAGGGGCGGAAAGGACAGGATGTAAAAGACCCTTATTACGGCACAGAGCGTGATTTCGAGACCACGTGGCACGACGTAAAGCAGGCTTGCCAAGCTCTGGCTGAAGAGGCACTCTGAAAAACATCCTCTCAGACCGGATTTTTCAAAAGGGGCTCTTATGTCTTCTCTCGCCGATATTCTCGTTATTGATGCGTACGCACCAGTGATTCTGAAAAAGCTGTCAGAACATTTTACGCTGCATCATTATAAGGACCTTGCGAGCCTTGCACCGATCGCCCCTTACCTCAAGGCCATTGCCACAACAGGCGCTGCCGGCGTTCCCTCTGGCATCATGGAGGCCCTGCCGCACCTGGAAATCATTGCCGTCAATGGCGTGGGGACGGACCAGATTGACCTTGAACAGGCAAAAGAGCGACAGATTCCCGTCAGTGTCACAAGCAATATGACAACAAATGACGTAGCAGATCTGGCTATCATGCTGCTCATGACGCTCAGACGCAATTTCCGTTACAACGAGGAATATATGCAAGCCGGTCGGTGGGCAAGCGAAGGCTATCCACCCCTCTCCCGCAGTCTTGAAGAAAAACGCATGGGCATTGTCGGGTTTGGCGCGATTGGACAGGCTATTGCTCGCCGCGCTCAGGCCAGCGAGATGGAAGTCACCTATTACAGCCGTCATAAACGCCCGGAAAGTTCCTGTCCTTTCGAACCAGATTTGCTGAAACTTGCAGAATGGGCCGATGTGCTGACTCTCGCTGTTCCCGGTGGCGCTGCCACGCAGGGACTGGTAAATGAGGATGTGCTGAAAGCCCTTGGCCCCCATGGCGTGCTTATCAACATCGCCCGGGGCAGCGTGGTGGATGAAGACGCTCTGATCAAAGCCCTGCAAAAGGGAACAATCGCCGGAGCAGGACTGGATGTGTTCTGCCACGAACCCGACATCAATCCGGCACTTCTGAAGCTGAGTAACGTCACGCTCCAGCCCCATCAAGGCTCCGCAACGGAAGAAACGAGACTGAAAATGGGCATGAATGTCGTTGACAATCTGCTGGCCCACTTCACCGGCAAGCCCCTTTTGACGCCTCTATTTTAGGGAGTATTGCCTGGGGGTTCTTTAAACTGGGGCGCCCTTTAAAAAAAGAGGCGCCCTGACAAGAATTTCAACCCTCGAACTGCTCAGCAATGATACGATCTGAAAGGCTGTGACCGGGGTCGAAGAGCAATGTCGCCTTGATGTTCAGCTCTTCATAGACCGTGACTTCCGTCACATCACGAATTTCCTTTGATCCCGCCACAGCCGAAACAGGCCGCTTGACGGGCTCGCTCATAATAAAACGGACAACCGCCTTGGCCGGCAGAAGGGCCCCTCGCCAGTGACGTGGTGAAAAAGGCGAAATCGGGGTCAGAGAAAGTAACGCCGCCCCCAATGGGATAATCGGCCCATGCGCCGAACGATTATAGGCTGTGGACCCGGCGGGAGTTGAAAGAATGACGCCGTCACAGCTCAGATTATCCATCCGGCGTTCATTATCCACATCAATTGAGATCCGCGCTGACTGCCGCGTTTCACGAAAGAGATAGACATCATTAAAACTCACCCCTTCATGCACAACGCCGTCGCGCGTTTGAGCCGTCATATGAAGAGGAGAAATGACCGTCGGCTCCGCTAGCTTCAGGCGTTCCAGTAAATCATGATCGCACTGGCCCGGTTCATTCATCAAAAACCCGACCGTGCCGTAATTCAACCCAAAAACTGGCAAGGAATAAGATAATGTCTCAAGCAGGGTCTCGAGCAGAAACCCGTCGCCACCAAGACAGACAATGACATCCGCTTCTGCAAGCGACACCTGACCATATTTTCCAACAAGACGAGAAAGCGCATTCTGTGCCAGCTCGGAAGGGGCAGCGGCGAAAGCAATTTTCATGATTCGATACGACTTTCAGGAAATTATGGTGAAAAGGGTTCTATTATAATAGCTGAAAGCGCGTAAAAAAAGAGAATAGAGCGGTATTTGGCTGCTCTATAGTCATTTCTGATAACTGGCTCGCCCATTCCAGACCCAACACAGTTCACGATGACCCAACAGCCATGACATACACAGAACCCGACATAGAGGGATTACCAAGAGTCATGCTGGATGTTGATACCAGAATAACGACGCCGAAGGCGCTCTCATGATCCTCCAGAACCAGAATGGAAAATAATCCTCCCCGGCCTACACCTCCGGGATTGTTCTATAAGGCGCCCATCCTTACTTAAAGAATGTCTATATGGAGAACATTATGAAACGTAAATTTTTGTTTTTGGGAGCGATGTTGATAGCCTCTGGCACGTTTATATATCCTTCTCATGCGCAATTTATTAGATATCCAGGTACATCAGAGGATGTATTATTAGCCACTGGCAAACCCCCAGCAGATGAAGGCAAGGAATATAATGAAAGGCACAGGCAGCAAGCCGACACCACCCCCCATTGGGAACCGATCATTATCAATGGGGATCAGGCGGGACGGATTGACCAGAATGGTGAGGTTTATAACCGTTCGGGTGATTCCGTTGGAATTATTGACCCGAAAAATGGCACGTTCATCTATAATAACGGGCAGGTTGGCCGTATTGATTCCGGTGGAGACATCCATGATAGCAGCGGTCGTATCATCGCCAGCACTGGCTCCAGTGGCAATGTCATTATTAATGGCGATCAAGCCGGCCGCGTGGATAGTCAAGGCACTGTGTATGACAGATCCGGCAGCGCAATAGGCCAAGTCCCTGCCGGGAGCAATGCTGTCGGTGCCCTCATGATCCTCCAGAACCAGAATAGAAAATAATCCTCCTGTTTCTATAAAATGACACTACAAAAACAACCCCGGACAACACCTCCGGGATTGCTCTATAAGGCGTCCGTCCTTACTTAAATAATCCCCATACGGAGAAAATTATGAAATGTAAATTTATTCTTCTGGGAACTATCTTGGTAACGTCAAGCGTTTTTGTGCAGCCTTCATACGCACAATTCATTAGATATCCTGGTTCTTCAGAAACGGTATTAATGGCTACTGGTAAGCCTGCAGGTGACGAAGGTAAAGACTATGATGAAAGGCGCAAAAGTGAACAAACCGACACCTACCCCCATTGGGAACCGATCATTGCCCATGGCCGTCAGGTGGGGCGGATTGACCAACATGGCGAGGTTTATAATGAATCAGGCGATTCAGTAGGGATTGTTGACCCGAAGAATGGCACGTTCATCTATAATAACGGGCAGGTTGGCCGTATTGATTCCGGTGGGGACATTCATGATAGCAGCGGCCGTATCATCGCCAGCACTGGTTCCAGCGGCAATGTCATCATTAACGGCGATCAAGCTGGCCGCGTGGATAGTCAGGGCACTGTGTATGACAGCTCCGGCAGCGCAATAGGCCAAGTCCCTGCCGGGAGCAATGCTGTCGGTGCCCTCATGATCCTCCAGAACCAGAATAGAAAATAACTCTCCCTTCCTTATAAAATGACACTACCAAAACAACCTCGGACACTACATTCCGGGGTTGTTCTATAAAAGAACCATACCTTCTTAAATAATTTTTCCATCAAAAAAAATATTCGTACATCTTTTCAGTAGATGATAGGTTCAAAAAGCTTATCCATTAATATCAGCTTTTCAATACCATTGGCTTTTATTTCCAGTCTTCCATAAACTTCCTTGTCTGAGTTTTCGACCGAAAATACGCCGTAATCTGAAAATATGATTTCATCGTCCATCGTGACCTCCTGCGCAGAACTGCTCTTCAGTTTGGCATAATGTAGGGTAGAGGCAATAGTGGGGATAATATTCTTACTGGTTTGTTAACTATTATCACAAATCAGAAAAAATACTTTCCGCGTCCGGGCAAGAAACAGGTGCCCGTCAGGTGCTGTCTTGACTTTGCAAGAAAGGGAGGAGTAAGCAATAGGGACGGACCACAATGGTGAATCAGACCATTGCGGCCCTATCGCAACCTGAGCCACTTAAAGGAAAACTCAGATGACGACTGTCCATGCTCATAGCATGAGAGATCATGCACGTGCTAGCCTTGCGTTAGCGCGGTTTTTGGCACGTAATGAAGAAAAGGACGTAACCGTTCCTGGTGCTCTAAAAATACGCAGGCACACAGGACGGGGCTGGCGGCCCTTCGTGCGCAATCGCATTGTTATTCCTATTGCAATGTCTTACCAGCCTGACTTTCCTCGTTATGACTTTATTCAGGGTCAGGCAACTCCCTCACGAAAGAAGATGTTCCCCGCCGGCACACTAGACTAGCACCATAAGGGCCTGACCCAGCCAACATCATTTTTCGCCATTACGGACTATGGAAACGAACTTTCGGATGACCAACCTGTTTCCATAGTCTGGACAGGCACGCTATTTTAAAAAACTATCTTTAAAACCAGACGGTCTTTCAGTCGAACAAGACACTCGGGCATATCCCGTTATAAAGCCTCCCCCGAAAACCGTAACAGCCTAGCAGACACCTTTATCCATAAGGTTTCAACAGGCCTTCACGCCTATGAAAAACATGAAGGCCACCTATTATGTAAAGATTACGGTGCTTCAGGTGAATCTCAGCTCATACCGTACTCGGAAATAGCTTTCTCAAGGAGGACACGGTCAGCATCACTGACCTCACGCAGAGGCAAGGGCAAATTCTGCCTCTCGGTCAATCCAAGTATGGAGGCCGCTGCGGAGATAGGACGGAGACTCCCACCATATTTATGCGACATTTCCCAAAATGGCTCGAACTGTTCTGATAGAATAGCCAGTTCTGCATCATTGCCGGTTAATGCGGCATCTGCCAGCTCCTTCGCCTTGCATGGGAAAATGCCGCCCCATTCTGAATACCAGATTTTCACGCCGCCCTTAAGCTCCAGTGCTGCTGTGTCATCACCGCTCACTCCCACAGCTATCGTCGCCGGGAGCTTTTTCTTCAGTCGCTGAATCCGCTCGGCAGCGGCTTCGCAGCTTGGCCATCCACTTGGAATTTTCACGGAAGCAATATGGGGCAAAGCACAAATACGGGCATAAAGTTCGTCAGAAAATTCAAAACGGCTAATCACTGGGGAATCATAGATAATCACCGGAACGGAAACATTTTCGCTAACGGTTTTGTAGAGGGCAAAAGCCTCTTCTTCCCTAAGCCCATGATAGGCCACAACAGGAAGTAACAGTGCCTTGACACCCGCCTTCTGCAACCCCTCGCCCAAAGACAGAACCTCACGCGTCCTGTATGCCCCGATGCTGGCAATAACAGGCGTACCCTGTGCTGCTTCTACGGCAACACGAACAAACCTGACCCTCTCTTCATGAGTCAGATAGGGATAATTACCTGTAGACCCTTCTACCCCAATCGACTCAACCCTGGCATTGACCAGACGACCAATCAACCGTTCAAAAGCGGCCTGATCGACACCTTGTTCATTCATGGGTGTGATGGGAAATGCACTGACACCAAAAAACTTCATGACTTTATAACCTCCTTGTAAAGAGTCCATCATGAAATCACCATAGAAACCGGCCTGTTAAAAGCTCCGGTTTTCAAAAACCTACTAGGCCAGTTTTCATTTCAGCACTCAGTCAGATGGGAAGAGACGCGCTCAATATCATAAGAGCCTTGCCTATTTCATCCTGAGTAAGATGTGCATAACCGAAACGAAGGCCATTCAGACCTGTTCCCCCTTCCAGGGAAAAACACGTTCCGCTCCCTATGCGCAAGCCTTTTTCTTCCGCCGTCTTCACCCAGTTATCGACGTTAACGCGGTCATCCACACGCAGCCATACAGCCAACCCCCCTGCCGGCACTGTAAATGTAACAAATTCCCCGAACCGTTTTCTGATTTCCTCAATAAAGAAATCGCGTCGTGCAGCGTAAATGCGGCGCGCTTTTCGTGCATGCCGCCCCAGCGCCCCGCTTGTCATCATAGAGGCCAAAGCCTGTTCCAGAGGGACGTCTCCCTGACGGTCAATGATTTCCCGCAGATGGATCATGCGATCCAGTATCTTTGGGGTGGCTATCACATAACCCAGCCGCAAGGCCGGTGCCGTCAGTTTGGAGAGAGAGCCTATATGGATCAGGGATTGATCTGGTCTGGCGCGTGCGGCAAGAGGCAGAATAGGGTGACTGTCAAAGCGATATTCGTGATCGTAATCATCTTCGATAATGGTCAGATCATACCGTCGGGCAATATCCAGCAATTTCAGGCGTCTTCCCGCTCCGAGCGTTACCGTTGTGGGATATTGATGATGCGGCGTTACGTAAACAGCCTTGATACTCGTATCACACCTGACAAGCTGTTCCAGATAATCGACATCAATCCCGCCTTCATCGACCGGCACGCCAACTATGTGCGCTCCAGCGGACCTGAAACAGGACCATGCAAAAGGGTAGCCGGGATCTTCAACGGCAATGCTGTCTCCGGCTTTCAGAATGACCGATGCCGCCAGAAAAAGCGCCATCTGGCTGCCATGCGTAACCAGCAAGTCGTCAGCTGCTACGGAAAGACCACGCGCATTGAGAAATTCATCTGCAAGAGCCTTCCTTAACTCGAACGCCCCACGCGGATCAGCATAATCACGGGCAAAAAGGAAAAGAGGTGATGTCAGCACAGTCCGAAACGCCCGCGCCAGCTCATTTCGAGGCAGGATTCTGGGATCCGGCGTTCCATCCGAGACATGCAGCAGCACAGGGGTAACTTTGTTCCCCGGCAGGATATCCCGCGCTGCAACAGGTTGCTTCTGGCTGGATCTGTTTTCCAAAGCAGAGAGATCCTCTGCGACAAATGTCCCCTGCGATGACCGGGCCACCAGCCATCCCTGCATTGTCAGTTCATGATAGGCCGCATCAACTGTGTTACGATGCAGGCCCAGGGTGCGAGACAAGGCACGTGTTCCGGGGAGTACCTGCCCGGGTTTAAGTCGTCCCCGCTCAATGTCCCGGATAATAGATTCGGCAAGGTCAAGATAGATGGGCCTTGTCGTATCACCAATCAGTTCAATGGTGAGTTCCTGCCGCAATGACAAATTGATCTGCCCCGCTTTCTGAAATCATCCCTCTGGAACAGTCCACTCTTGCGCCACACCCCTATCCCCGAAACCGACAGGGCGACCACTTGCATCATTCTACCCAAAAGAGCGAAGCTTAATGCTGCCCATTTTTCGCGGGCTGCTCCTCATCATTATCAATGATATCGTATGTCGAGGAGCCGGGATAAGGCCCTTTTTCCACGTCTGCATTGGAAGGGCAGATAAAATTATTGCCTTCCTGCAAAGCCAGTGCGAGAAATCTGTGGCCCTGAAGGCTATGCAAACCGCGAGCCGTAATTTCGTGATCCAGACGGATACGAGGTAAAAGCGATTCCGGCAAAAGAACTTCCGTTCCATCAGTCAGTAATATCCCCTGCGGAGTCACGCGGCTGACATCGCCCGTTACGGACGGAATCGCCTTGAGATCATAGGTGCAGGGCGCCGCCTGCGCTCCTGTTGCCAGAAACGCGGCGCTCGCAATACCAAACAGCCCAGCCAGAGAAGAAACTCTTGAGAAACGGAATGTCATCATTTTTTAATGCCTGAAATGTCTCATCCCCGTAAAGACCATAGCAATCCCGGCCTTGTCCGCCGCGTCAATCACTTCCTGATCGCGAATGGACCCGCCGGGCTGAATAACCGCTGTCGCGCCAGCCGCCACCACGCTCTCCAACCCGTCTGCAAAGGGGAAGAACGCGTCTGACGCTGCAACGGAACCAATGGTCAGCGCCTCTTTCAAGCCTGCTGCATGGGCTGCATCCTCGCTCTTTCGCGCTGCAATACGGGCACTATCCACGCGGGACATCTGCCCTGCGCCAATCCCCACCGTCGCCTGCTCTTTTGCATAGATCACAGCGTTGGATTTTACATGCTTGGCTACACGGAAAGCAAAGAGAAGGTCAGCCATTTCCCGTTCAGTCGGCGCTCTCTTCGTTACCACTTTGAGGGACTCAAGGCTGACATGGCCATTATCACGGCTCTGTGCCAGAAAACCGCCAGAAACAGAGCGCACCACCAACCCCGCAGCGGCAGGATCCGGCACACCGCCCGTCAGAAGAAGACGGAGATTTTTCTTTTTCGCCATAAGTTCCAGAGCCGCTTCATCCGCATCAGGCGCAACCACGACTTCGGTAAAGATCGTGCTGATCTGCCGCGCCGTAGCCTCATCCAACTTACGGTTCAGCGCCACAATCCCACCGAAAGCCGAAACTGGATCACATCTCAGCGCCGCCTCCCATGCCTCCAGCAGGCTGGAACGTGTCGCCACCCCGCAAGGATTGGCGTGTTTGACAATCACAACGCTCGGTCCGCTAAACTCCGCCACAGCTTCAAAAGCCGCGTCAGTATCGTTGAGATTATTATAGCTCAGTTCCTTGCCCTGAATTTGCCGCGCCGTCGCCAACCCGAAACGCTTGCTGCCATCACGATAGAAAGCTGCTTTCTGATGTGGATTCTCGCCGTAACGCAAAAGACTGTCGCGCTTGCCAGCCAGAGTCAGCACTTCTGGCAGGACAACTTCACCTGGAGCCGCCTCTTGCTGGGCAAACCAGTTGGCAATCATACTGTCATAAGAAGCCGTATGAGCGTAAGCAGACTGAGCCCAGTCACGACGCTCGGACAGGGTGGTGCCGCCTTGCACCAGAGAGGCAAGGAAATCCTTATATTGAGCCGGCGATGTCAGGATGACGACATGCTGAAAATTTTTCGCCGCCGCACGCACCATGGCAGGGCCACCAATATCAATATTCTCAATACAGGTTTCCGCATCGGCACCAGAAGCTACCGTAGCTGAGAAAGGATAAAGATTGACGCAAACGAGATCAATCGGCGCAATGTGATGTTCTTTCATCTGCGCCACATGCTCCGGGTTATCACGACGGCCAAGAATACCACCATGAATCCAGGGTACCAGCGTTTTAACGCGACCATCCAGAATTTCAGGAAAACCTGTATGTTCGGAAACTTCCTTGACCGCTAACCCGGCCTCACGCAACACGCGGGCTGAACCGCCGGTAGAAAGAATTTCAACATTCTGCGCAGCCAGAGCACGCGCAAGATCAACCAGCCCTTCCTTGTCTGAAACAGAGAGCAGGGCACGGCGAAGGGGTAATCTTTGTTCAGCGGTCATGGCGCGTAAATATCGTCCTGTTTCTAGCTTTTACCGTTTGTAATCTGGTCAGTCTGCCGGCTGAGCTTCTGAGCCGCTTTCTGACCTGTCTTCGAAGCATCTTTTTTATCAGGCGGGACAAAAGGCTGCCAGCCCCCGCCCAGCGTTCTGTAGAGATTTACAGTCGCAATATTGGTTTCTGTCCGCGCCATTGCCATCAGGATCTCATTAGCCAGCAGCAGGGATTCCGCACGATCCACCTCCAGAAAGGGCACGGCCCCTTCCTTGTACTGATCCTGCGCCGCCGCCAGAGCCAGCTTGTTCTGGTGGACTGTTTCCTGCAAATCCTTATAGCGGACCTGCACGTGAGCCAAATCTGTGATGGCATCATCGACTTCACGCCAGGCATTCAACACAACCCGATGAAATTCCAGCGCTGCTTCCTTAGCCTGCTGCTCACGCAATTTCAGCGTACCACTCAAGCGGCCACCCTGAAAGACCGGAACCGTCACTGTCGGACCAAGTTGGAAATATTTGGCGGACGGCATGAAAAAATCGCCGGCAGAAAGGCTCTGCGACCCCAGATCACCAACAAGATTGATATCCGGATAGAAGGCTGCCGTGGCTGCCCCGATCCGAGCCGTTGCAGCATGGAGCAGGGCATCCGCTTCCATGATATCCGGCCGGCGCTGCGCCAGTGTAGATGGCACACCAACCCCGACTGAAACCGGGGCCGAAGGTTGCCCTGTGCGCGGAAGAAGTTGCGCCTCAAGTTTGCGCGGCGGAAGAGCCAGCAAATAGCCAATCGCATTGACCAGGGCAGCCTGCGACTGCCGTAAGGGCGGTAACTCGCTTTTGGTTTTCTCAACCTGTCCCCGGGCTTGTGCGACTTCCAGCGCGTTGGAGGCCCCTTCTTTCTGGCGTTGCAGCACCAGATTCAGGTCGCGACGCACCAGCCTGAGATGCTCTTCAGTATAATCAAGCTGTTCCTGTACCCCACGGAGGCGCATATAGCTGTCCACAAGATCAGACAGGCTAGCCAGCACCACTGCCTTGCGAGCAGCCTCGACCGCCACGATATTGGCGCGACTTGCCTCAACAGACCGACGAATGGCACCAAACAGATCCAAATCCCAGGTAGCCGAACCAATATTGCTATATTGCTGATATTGCAGGTCCGCCCCCGGCTTGGGCTGAACCATGCCGAACATGCCTTTTTCACTCTGCTGCGTCCAGGCATAACCACCAGCCCAGCCCACATTGGGAAGACCCGCTGCGGCAACGATCTTCAATTGCCCCTTGGCCTGACTGACACGCGTTGCCGCTTCCTGAATATCAAGATTCTGCTTGCCCAGAGTCTCAATCAGTTGATTAAGGGCAGGATCCTCAAAACGGCGCCACCATGTGAGATCGACCTCACCTTCGTACGTCAGGCCTGCCTTCTGGTGCTTCGGTGCATCGGCTGCTTTCGACCATCGCGCAGGCTGATCTTTTGAAACAGGCGTTTTATAATCAGGTCCCATCCTGATACAGCCCGTCAAGGCCGTCGTCAGAAGCGCCAGCCCAAGAATCCGCCGCCCTACACGACCGGCGCAATAGCCCAATGAACGCGTGCTCTTCATCGTGCCGTCACCGAACGATTTGAATGACGCTGCTGGCTGACAATATCAGCAAGTCCTGTATGGATCGTCGTTTCAACCGAGAAGCCCATTCTCAGCAATTTTGCCAGAGGCTGACCAGGAAGCAGAACGATCTTGACCGGCAAACGCTGCACAATCTTGGTAAAGTTACCCGTTGCGTTTTCGGGAGCCAGAGGTGCAAACGCAGCGCCGGAAGCCGGTGGCACGCTATCAACGACACCTTTCAGGTCAATATCATACGCGTCCACATGGATATCGACTTTCTGGCCCGGTTTAACGTGACGGAGCGCTATCTCGCGGTAATTAGCCTGAATCCACAATTCCTCAATCGGCACAAGTGCCATGAGAGGGGTCCCGGCAGGCACGACATTACCCACCTGCACGTTACGCTCACCCACCATTCCGTCAAAAGGAGCCCTGAGCTTGGTATAGGAAAGATTCAACTCAGCCTGATGGACACGGGCCTGATCAACCAGAACCTGTTTCTCCGCAGCAGCATGCTTGGCCTGAAGGACAATCAGCTCTTCCTGTGCAGCAGCCAACTCAGCCTTGGCTGAGTTATAGGATGCTGTCAGCTCGGCCAGAGTCGCATGCGTCTTCTGCCCTTCTTGAAGGCTACCTGCGCCAGTACGGGCCAGATGTCCGTAACGGTCCGCATCCTGACGGGCAAAAACCAGCTCTGCCTGAAGACGTTCCACGCGTGCCTGTGCATCATCAATCAGCGCGGGCTGACGGGCCACATTCGCCGCTGCATCCATCACCTTGGCTCTGTCATTGGCCTCTGTCGCCCGCGCTTCGTCCAGAGAGGTCTGGTAGTCATTCGGATCGAGCTCGGCCAGAACATCGCCTTTATGAACAGAGTCGTTATCATTGACATTTACGGCCACGACTTGCCCGTAAACACGCGGGGCAATAACCGTATGGTGAACCGTCACATAGGCATCGTTTGTCCAGACCCGTGAAGTCGGAACAAAAATGATCGCCAGCACGATGGCTATGAAGACAACCACCACTCCTCCAGCGAGAAAATAGGGCCAGCGGGTGGTTTTGGGTGGTTCAGCCATGGAGATTAACCTTTATAATAACCATTATTTGGACGGCGTGGAACTGGAATCAGACGGTGGCATCATACCCGCCAATGCAATACGCGGCGGATAGGCACGCACAGGCACAATCAAGAGCCATAGCAGTAAAAGCCCTGCAATACAGGCCATGATCATGAATAAATCTTCAATCACCAGAGTAGCAACCTGATGATGGAGCTGTTTTGCCAGAGCGGCAACAGCACCAGGGGAGCTTGGCGTCCCATTCGGCAAAAGAGGAGCCGGATGTTGCCAATCCGGGTTAGCACCCTGAAACAGCCCGTAATGATACTGCCCCAGGCGATCTGTCAGGCGCTCTGAATGAAGATTACCGCGCCAGTGAAAGGCAAGCTGCACGAGCCATGTTCCGATAACCTGCACGACCGCTCGAGGTGCATTGACCATGCCGGCAGCAAATGGTCCCTCCTGCGGAATAACGGCATTGGTCGCGCCCATGAGGATGGGCATGACAATCATGGCTGCACCCAGAGCCTGCGCAACCTGCCAAGCGTAGAACTCATTACGGTTCCATTCAGCCGTTACGAAAGAATTGGCCGCACAAGCCGAGATCATCAGCACGAGCCCCAGGAAACTCACGACACGCGAATCCACCCATTCATAATTCAGCAAAATGGCCATGAAAGGCAGAAAAATAAGCTGTAATGAAGCAATGACAGCCGTAACGAGGTAAATCTGCTCCGGCCTGTATCCCGCAACAACAGTCAGATACTGACTCGGAATGGCAGAGCCGGAAATTGAAAGAAGAACGAAAATTTGAAGCCCAACGACGCTGTAAAGAAAGTTCCGGCGCCGCAAGAGAGAAAAACGGAAAAAGGGCTCAGGCCTTTTCAGCTCATTCATGACAAAAAGCGGCAACGCCACCACAGCAATCAGGGCACAAACACAAATCAGCTTTGAATTGAACCAGTCCAGCCTGTCCCCTTGCGCCAACAAGATCACAAGAGGAATACTCGCCGTAAAAAGGAGGGCCGCACTGACCCACATGCGCGGCTCCTTGAACCGCTCCATCCGCCCTGGAAGATCCGGTAGACCGAAATAGAGCAAAGCCATGGCTGCCCCACCCATGGGAAGAATCTGAAAGAAGATGAAGCGCCACCCCACCAGATCTGTCCATAATCCCGCCAGGGACGTGCTGAGATAAGGGAAACAGGTGGCTGTCAACGCATAGGCTGCCAGACCAAAAAGCCTGATATCAGGCGCAAGAACCTTAAGCGCAATTGCCATAAGGAGAGGTATGCTGCACCCGCCCGCAAAACCCTGTATGGCTCTGAGGCTGTAAAGCAGCGTAAGATTGGTTGTGAAAGCCAGAGGGACCGTGCTGAGAATGGCCGTAGCCGCTACGATCAACACAAAACGCTTCATACCAACTGTCATGGCCATCCATGGTGCAACGCCCATTCCGGCAACTTCAGTCGCGCTATAGATCGTCGTAAACCACGTACCTGGATCATGGCTTATGCCCATGCCGCCCAGAATATCGGCCAATCCCTGACTCGAAACCTGCTCGTTAAAAGAAGTCGACATGGCAAGGCAGATAATCCCCGCCAGACCAAATAAAGAGCGTGTTTGAGGAGTCACCGCGTTTTATACCAATGCACTAGCCATTATAAACAATTTAAACCCGGCAAAAGCCTCATGCCAAACCGGATTCTGGAATCCTCAACAATCATCCTGATTCCATCACGAGGACAACGGGCTGTTGTCTCACCATAAACCGGGAATGTAAAGACTCCTTGATTAGCAGCCATCACGTGTTCACCTTTTATGGCATCTGCTGCCATAAATCATTCATTTCTGATAACGTGCTTAATCTCATTAACAGGATATTTTTGTCTAATAGGCGATACATATTACAGTGATATATTTTACCTATAAAAAGTATCTATAAATAAAACATCCTATAAAATTTATTATAAAATGATCATACTCTTCACAAAAAAGACATTTCATTTATAATTAATGAAATTAAATTATTTATTAAATAAATATATAAATTATATTTTCTTTAAAAATACCATAATATACAATGTTATATAATTAATATATAATTATATAACATTGAAAATAAGGTCAAAAAAGAAAATTTATATTTTAGTCTATAAAATATGCAACGTATAAATAATGGAGAGAACACAGTCTTTACGCCGCCCCTCTCCACATGAAAGAACCGGATTTATTTCCTGAGATTCAGTGCTGCGGCCCTGCCTGCAACGATTTCCGCCGTCGCATCGCCACCTGTCAGCCACGATCCCCCTACACAAGCGACACTTTCAAGAGCCAGCCAGTCCCTGTAATTCTGCTCTGTAATGCCTCCTGTCGGGCAGAAACGTACCCCTTCACTGCCAAATACGGACTCCAGTCCTTTAAGAGCCGGAATTCCGCCATTCGTTACGGCCGGGAAAAATTTGAAACGCCGCAATCCCATATCCAGACCACGCATGATGTCACTTGCATTAGCAATACCCGGAAGAAATGGAATGTTATGGTTGCGAGCTGCTTCTGCCAAAGGCATTGTCAAACCAGGACTGACAATAAATTGCGAACCGGCCTTGATAGCCTCTTGCATTTGCCTTGGATTCAGCACGGTCCCGGCTCCGACAAGTGCCCCTTCAACCTTCCTCATTTCCGAAATAGCTTCCAGCGCGCAGGGCGTCCTCAATGTGACTTCCAGAGTTGAAAGCCCCCCACCCACCAGCGCCTCAGCAACAGAACGCGCCTGTGAAACATCGTGAATAACAATCACAGGAATAATCGGGCTACGCTCCATAACCGCGTCAATATGAGATAAATCTGTCATTATTCAGCCTACTTTCTTCAAATCATCATCAAGCTCGTCCAGATCATGATCCATCATGCTCAGAACCGCAGAGGCACCTTTCTCGGCAGGAGGGGCAAGATTACGGGAAATGGCAAAAAGCTCTCTTCCCATACCTGCATCACTCAGCGGCACCTCGACCGCCTCGCGCTCTTCCCAGATCTCCTCATCAATCAGAACATCAAGCTGGCCAGTCACCGCACAAACGCGGATTCTGTCTCCATCCCTAATCTTGGCCAGTGGGCCGCCCATTCTGGCTTCTGGCCACACATGCACAGCTGCCGGCACCTTGCCGCTCGCTCCGGAAAGGCGACCATCAGTTACCAAAGCCACTTTATGGCCTTTAGCCATCTGCACCCCCAGAGGAGGAATAAGGGCGTGAAGTTCGGGCATACCATTGGCACGGGGCCCCTGCCCGCGCACGACAACAACAACGTCACAATCAAGCTCACCCCTGCGTTGGGCTTCCTTGACAGCTTCCTGTGTCTCAAACACCCGTACCGGCGCCTCAACTGTCAGATTATCCTGGGCAATAGCGCTCGCCTTATAAATACCCCGCCCCAGATTTCCCTTCATCAACCTGATCCCGCCTGAAGAATGAAAAGGATCAGAAACAGGACGAATCACTTCAAGATCAGAAGAGGGAGAAGCGCTCCTGTAAACCAGCTTCTCTTGCGCATCAAGAACAGCACGCCGCGCATAGGACGCAATCCCTCCCCCTGCAACGGTTTTTACATCTTTGTGCAAGAGACCAGCTCCCATGAGCTCGGCAATAATGGCTGGCAGACCTCCAACCTCATTAAACCTGTTCACATCAGCCGAGCCGCTGGGATAAATTCTGGCAATCATGGGCACGACATCCGACAGACGCGAGAGATCTTCCCAGTCAATGACAATCCCTGCGGCACGTGCCACAGCAGGCAGATGAATGGTATGATTCGTCGACCCTCCTGTCGCCATCAAGCCAACTGCAGCATTCACAATTGCCTTTTCGTCGATAATCTCGGAGAGAGGGAGAGGATTTTCAGACTGAAACCCGATTTCTGCCAAACGATGGACAGCAGCGCGCGTAATCTCCTGACGCAAGGGTGTATTCACACGAATAAATGACGAATCCGGCATCATAAGACCAAGAAACTCAGCCATCATCTGATTGGTGTTGGCCGTGCCATAAAATGTACAGGTTCCCGCCCCATGATAGGAAGCACACTCAGCCTCAAGGAGTTTCTCTCGTCCAACCTTGCCTTCAACATACAATTCGCGGACGTGGACTTTTTCCTTATTAGGCAGTCCAGACCCCATCGGACCGGCAGGCAAAAGCATGGTTGGCAGGTGACCGTAACGCAGTGCTCCCATCAGGAGACCAGGCACAATCTTGTCACAGACTCCCAGCAGAGCCACTGCGTCAAACATGCCATGACATAACCCGATCGCTGTGGACTGGGCAATCACATCACGGGAGAATACGGACAGGTCCATTCCATCCTGTCCCTGCGTCACCCCATCGCACATAGCAGGAGTACCCCCTGCTACCTGCGCAGTCGCTCCAACCTCTCGTGCAAAAAGCTTTATCTGTTCTGGATAACGCCCATAGGGCTGATGCGCTGAAACCATATCATTATAGGACGTAATGATTCCGATATTGGGCACCCTGTTATAAAGCAGCTCCTCCTTGTCTGAAGGGCGTGCCGCTGCAACCGCGTGGGCAATATTACTACAGGCAAGTTGAGGACGGGACACTCCTTTGGCCCTGTTATAGGCCATAAGCTCCAGATAATGCCTGCGTGAACGTCTTGAACGCTCAATAATTCTGGCCGTGACACTTTCAACAACAGGATTTAGGGGCATTTTTGTAGATCTCACTTCATTCAGCGCGACTCATCGGTAAAGACAGGGCCCATTCCCTCCTTCTGAGTGCTATCAATTTTTTAGGTCTCTGTGAGAGTTTAGCGTAATAAAACAGGCACAAGCAAGAGTAACTTTAATAAAAACAAAATACGCATCAGATCAGACGATACCTATATTAATATAATTTATTGCCGTTATTATTAATAAAATTTTTACTATGAATTATTTTTTACTTTTATAGTGTACCTCACTAACCGTGAGACGTCCCTATTTCTTTCTCAGAAGACACAGACGGCCACTGTTTCTCCACCAGAGACATAAGGGAAGGCGTTTTCAGTCCCATTTTACGTGCGTAAAGCCATGTTGTTTTCAGCACATCATGAACATAGTGACGTGTCTGGTAAGTCGGTAAGGTCTCAATGAAATAAAGGGGATCACGCTGTTGTGCATGAAGTGCCTGCCAGTGCAGGATATTTCCTGGTCCTGCATTATAAGCCGCAAGAACATGCAGTAAAATCCCATCATCATTACGCTGGGCATTATGACGGTTCTGTCCATTATTGGCCGCCTCGCCCTGTGCCACAGTCTCTGCCAGATAAAGGATATAAAGCTGCCCCACCTCCAGATTATAGGCCGGATCCTTAAGCCGTTTTTCCATATTAAGAGGGACTTCGATAATGGCCTCGCCATGATCATCAAAACGGACATGATCAGACGTTACAAAACTGGCTGTCCGGGGTTGAACCTGCATCAACCCCCTTGCTCCCACAGGAGACACAGCATCAGGATTAAAATTGGATTCCATTCGTGCCACCGCATAAACAAGCGCCGGATCAAGACGAAATCCATTCTGTGGCTTCAGATCAGGTGGCAGGTCGGGCTGTTCATTTTCGGACAGAAGCTCCATCTGGCGTTCAGCGGCCTCCTTCATCTGCCTGGAAAGCCCAATCATGCCAGCCTTGCGCACAACAAGCTGAAGAGAATGCGCTCTCGCAGGTTCCCTCTGAAAAAGGATTGGCCACATATAACGCGCCAAAGCCTCTGCCCTGCCCTGTTCGCCTATTTGTAAAAGGGCAAAAAAATGCCGCCCTTCCGGCGCATTAAGAACCGTTTCAATATCATTATGGCTTATATGATGATGGCGGGCAGCCTCTGTTTCAACTCGTGAAAGCTCACGGCCCCTAGCTGCTTCGGCTCTTCCATGCGCGAGAGCTTCAGACGCCAAAATCCCGTAAAAGCAATCTTTATAAGATGCTGCCTTATGAAGCCAAAACCTGTACTCATTCATGACATGAAGGCGTTCCTGCACCCTCGCTTCCCAGAAGGCCGCAGCTGCCTGGACATAACGGTCTGTCTTGGGAGCATTAGCCGCCTCTCTAAACGACACCGACGCAAGCTGCCATTTCCCTTCACGCCATAAAGCCAGCCCTTCGACATAGGCAGGCAATCCAACCTGTTTGACCCCACGTTCAAAGGCAGAATGGGCAAGACCTGAAGCCTGACTGACTTCCCCTTGACTGAGGTAAGTCAAGGCAATCTCGCCTTCCAACTGGGCATGATAATCATCCTGTAAGCCAGAAAGTTTATGGATATAGGAAAGCGCTACCTTCGCCCCCCCCATACCCTTGTTCAACTGTGGCTGGACGACATGATCTATGCGCGTGCTTCTTGCAATAACGTTTGCATCGTGATCCGCAACGAGACCGACATTTTTCTGCCCTGCTGCCAGAAACGATTGGAGCGGCGGCGCGAGGCCTGCTGAAAGCGGATAGATCTCATTCAGTCGTTCGTAAACAGACTGTGCATCAGGAAGATTGGAATAATGCACCAGCCAGTCTTTCAAGGCGGCAAGAGGCGGAACGACATTCCTATGAAGATAATATTCCGCCTGCACATCAGCCATCAGCAGAGAGTCAGCAACCTCTGACAAGGAACTGTCCATAGAAGCAAAAGATTCATTCCTGACCATCTGGAACAGTTTTTTATAACGCTCAGCACTTTCTACAGAAAGAGGACGAGGAAACGCATTAAAACGCTTCTCAAACGACATGATCATGTCGGGTACAGCTTTCTTCTCCGTCTCGACAGAGACGGGTGCATGAAACCCGTCTTCTACCCATCTGTTAAAGACCGAATTCCGCGAAATCACAACGGAACAAGAGACAGTAACACAGGCAGCAAAGACAAATAGTAAGGTCCATTTCCTGTTCATAGCCGGAACTACATAGGAAGCGTCTTTCCAAAAATCAAGCTTATGCGGGAAAAAGGATTTTCGGAAACGCTATACAGAACCCGTTTCCAAAACTGTATTTCCTTTTCTCGTGGTCTTTATACATCCCAATTATGTATTTAATTTCATCTTATATTAATAGTGTCCGCAAGTAAAACCAGATCTTGCCAAAGTCCACGTCTGACAACAGATCCAGCTTTTAACTGCAAGGGATGATAGGTCGGTAAAAAGCGATTCTTCCCATTCTGTCCCGACAGCGACAAATCATGCCATTTTCCCCTGGCTTTTACGATCTGCGTCGCCTTCCCCGCCAGAAGTCGCAGGGGCGTTGTACCCATCGTGACCACAGGCAGATCTTTTGTCAGTTTCAATGCGTAACCCAGAATATGCTCAGCAATCTTCAGCTCGCCAGGTAAAAGGGGCCGCCCTCCTGGAGGACGCCATGGAATAGAGGGAACAAAATTTATATCCTCGCGTTTCAGATGCAGCGATTGCATTATTTTTTCAAGATAGAACCCAGCCTCTCCAGAGAATAATGTACCTGAGCGATCTTCATCAGCATCAGGGACTTCGCCGATAATGACAAAACGAGCCCCTTCATGCAGTTCGGGCACGAGGTGATGAGTTGCTGTCCTGAACAGGGGCTGATCCCTGAACTGATCAAGAAAGGATCTCAGGGATTCTATCCCATCCCCTGCTTCCACCAGCACAGGAACTTCCTCTTGGGGATAAGAAGCGACCTCTATTTCCGTCACTCCCCGTCGAGACAGACTGACTATGGGATTTTTCTCTCTCTGGGTTTTAGTCCGTGAGCACAGACTATCCATAGGCTGCCAGGGAATGGATTCCGTAACAGCCTCTACACCCCACTCCATCTGAAGCTTCAGAGCCGCCAGAAGACTTGCCTCAAAAGGCTGACTTAAGGGAAGAGACATAATTTATTGCTTTTCTCGAAGATAGCCATTCCTGAAATCTTTTGTTACATCGTCCTGATCAGCAAAGGAAGTTTCCGGCCGTGGGACACTACGACCCGGATTTCTATAAGAAGGTCTCGTAAACCCAATGCTACAGGATACAGCCCCCGCCAAGATCAATCTCTACCTTCATATCACGGGGCGACGTGAAGACGGTTATCATCTTCTTGATAGCCTGGCCGTGTTTGCAGGCGCGGGAGACCGCCTTTCTCTCATCAGGCACGATAAGCCCGACATTACAGAAACGGCCACGCTCACCCTGACAGGGCCTTTTTCAGAGGGACTGAAAATGGAGCCAGACAATCTGGTCCTGCGAGCAGCCCATTTCCTGAAGCAAAAAGCTCTTGATGTTACAAAATGTTCTCTACCGCCTGTTGCCTTTACGCTGGAAAAGAATCTTCCTGTCTCTTCCGGTATTGGCGGGGGCTCAGCTGACGCGGCCTGTGCCTTGCGCCTGCTCACACGCTATTGGGAGCTTCCTCTTTCATTGGCTTCAGAAATCGCCCCCTTCCTCGGTGCTGACGTCCCTGTCTGTCTGAACACCTTTGCCCAACGTATGGAAAATATTGGTGACCATCTGTCGCCTGCCCCTCGTATACCTTCTTTGGGTATGATCTTGGTCAATCCCGGCGTAGCTGTCTCCACTCCTGTGATTTTCAAGGATCTGAATCTGCCCAAAGGAGTTTCCGCCCCCACAACCACCCAGCTTCCCGCCCATGGATGGGAAAATGCAAAAGCATTCGCTGCTTTCCTCGAAACGACCCGTAACGACCTCCAACCTCCTGCCATCAGGCAAGTGCCCGTCATTAAAGATGTGCTTCATGCTCTTTCTGCCTTACCAGAGGTTCTTTTTGCCCGTATGAGCGGTTCCGGCGCGACCTGTTTCGCTCTTTTTGAAACGGCGGAAAAAGCCTTTTTAGCCAGAGAAACCCTCATGAAACAGCAAGAAAGCAAGGGTTGGTGGTGTTGGGCAGGGGACGTCCTGCCTTGACAGAGTCGAACCGATTACAAAAAAGCCCGTCTTGATCAAGACGGGCTTCCACAAACGCCTACTGAAAAACCGACAAACTCTACCGGAATTTACTCGGCCTGCCCCCCTTTCAGATGTGCATTGCACTGAGACCAATAGCCGCCACCTTTCTGAATCCATTTCAGAGAACCATTCCCGCCATTTTCCTTGTTGGCATTATACTGGGCCACACAGGTTTTCATACGCGCTTTACCTGGCGTCAGAGACGCAAATTGCGGGTCAACCTTATCAGGGAACACGACACTGCCACTCACGACAGGCGTTTTAGCCTCTGTTACCGTATTCCCAGAGGAGGGAGTCTTCGCTTCAGGCTTTTTGGCCTCTGCCTTGGGTGCTTCTTTGGCTTCTTCTGTTTTGGCATTGGCCGAAGCGCCTGTTCCACATTTTGTGGCCTTGAAATCCTTATATTCAAGGCCATTCAAAGTACCGTCTTTTTTCGCGGCAAAAAACGCTTTACGGCAATCCTTGCCTGTCATACCCTGACTTTCCCCGGCATTATGAGGCTGAGGTGCTGCTGCCAGCGCTGCACCGCCTGTCATGGCGGCCATTATGGCTACGGCCGAGCAAAAACGCGATAATTTCATAAAATTATTCCTTCCGATCATGGTGAAAAATCCAGAATCACCGAAACATATTAAAGTTGCGTAAAAGCAAAGATTCGCACCAGGCGGGACATACAGTTCTACGCTTTAATACCAAGAGTAAAGAGAATTATCAGGAACGAGGAACCAAAAGAATGATCCCTGCTCCCATCAGGCAAAAAACCGCTCCCACCATATCCCAGAGATCCGGCCGGTTTCCTTCAACGCTCCACATCCAGCAAAGAGACGAAACAATGTAAATCCCACCATAAATCGCAAAGGCACGACCAGCCTGATCAGAAGGACTGAATGTCAGAACCCAAGCGAAACAGGCCAGAGAAACGCAGCCAGGCAAAAGCCATAAGCAGGATCTGCCCTCCTTGAAGAAAAGCCAAAAAGCGTAACAACCAAAAATTTCGGCCATGGCAGCAGCAACATAAACACAAACCGTTCTTATGAAACCTGCCACCATAAACCGGAAATTCCTTTCTCTGCCGCCTAGTTCAGACGCTCTCCATGCTGCGTCATGTCCAGACCTTCAAGTTCCTCGTCACGAGTAACACGCATACCGACCGTACGGTCAATAATGACGACTATGAAGGCTGTGACGATAGCACACCATATGATCGTCACCCCCACAGCCTCTGCCTGCTTCAGCAGCTGTGAAAAGCTGCCTACAACCCCGCCGGGAGACGCCTCAGTCGCCGAAAGAGGACCATAAGCCAGCACGCCAGTCAGCAAAGCCCCCACAATCCCGCCAACCCCGTGGATTCCAAATGCATCAAGACTGTCATCATAGCCAAGCCTGCGCTTGATAACACTGACAGACCAAAAACAGATCACACCAGAAACAAGGCCTATGACAAGTGCCCCCACGGGCAGGACAAATCCTGCGGCTGGCGTGATCCCCACCAGGCCGGACACGGCACCGGAAATAATGCCCAGAGCCGTTGGCTTTTTTGTATAAAACCATTCCAGCATCATCCAGGCCAAGGCTCCGGCCGCCGTGGCAATTTGAGTCGTCAGCATCGCCATGCCAGCGCGCCCATTCGCACCAAAGGCAGAGCCTGCGTTAAACCCGAACCAGCCAATCCATAAAAGAGAAGCCCCGATAATCGCATAGGCTAGATTATGGGGCGACATGTCTTCACGCCGGAAGCCATTACGTTTTCCGATCATCAGCGCACAAACCAGACCAGCGATCCCCGCATTGATATGGACGACGGTGCCTCCGGCAAAATCCACGGCGCCAAGTGCCGCCACCCATCCATTTGGACTCCAGACCCAATGGGCTATGGGCGCATAGACCAGCAGGCTCCACAGCACCACAAAGAGACACAGTGCCGAGAATTTGATTCTTTCAGCAAAAGCACCGGTAATAATAGCCGGTGCAATGACGGAAAAACTCATCTGGAAGGTCAGAAAAACGCTTTCAGGAATGGTCATAGGCGTCGCACCCGCCGTGCCAGCACCCAAAATAAAGGCACTGTCAGATCCATTATGGAAATGCTCAACCAGCCCATTCAGGAAAAAACGCGACATGCCACCAATCCAGCTTGTCCCAGGAGTAAAGGCAAGACTGTAGCCACATATCATCCAAACAACAGAAGCAAGACAGCAGATTGCAAAAGACTGCACCATGGTAGACAGCACGTTCTTTCTGCGCACCATACCGGCATAAAACAGGGCTATACCAGGAACGGTCATCATAATGACAAAAGCCGTACTAACCAGCATCCAGGCGGTGTCGCCCGTATTGATTGCTTGCATCAGAGCGCCCCTTCCCCAATTTCGCCCGTACGGATTCTGACAATCTGTTCCAAGGGTGTTACCATGATCTTGCCATCGCCAATGCGTCCCGTACGGGCCGCCTGCATAATAGCCTCCACAACCTCGGGTACCAGCTCTTCACGAATGGCGATTTCAATCTTGATTTTTGCGACAAAACTGACGTGATATTCAGCACCGCGGTAAATTTCTGTCTGACCTTTCTGACGGCCAAACCCCCTGACCTCGGAAACTGTAAGCCCTTGAATCCCGAGTTGGGTCAAGGCCTCGCGCACGTCATCCAGCTTGAATGGCTTTATAATGGCAATAACCAATTTCATGTCGGACAGTCCCCTGATAATGATCCCGGTAAAACATGTTTCAAGGCAGGTTCTCTCTGCACCCTCAGAACGTATCACTATCGCAACGATATGGGCAAGCCTTTCTTTTGCATCAAAGGCAGGCTAGGAGAGAAGGAACGTAAGGGGGCATAATCATGACTCAGCACTATGATGTCTGCATTAATGGAGCCGGGCCTATAGGCAGCACACTGGCCTGTCTTCTGGTTCAGGCAGGCATGCGTGTTCTACTACTGGAAAAACAGAACCTGGACACAAAGGCTCTTCCCTCCCTCGACGGCAGAACCTACGCCTTGACGGAAGGATCCCGTCCTTTACTGGAACAGGCAGGATTATGGAAAAACCTGCCTTCCCCTCCAGAAGCCATCCGGACCATTACCGTCTCGGACGGTGAAGGGCGCTTCCCTCGCAACGCCCCCCGCACGACTCTGCTTTTTACCCCTGAGGATGCTCCTGAACATCAGCCTTTCGGCTGGATGGTGGAAGCCAATACCCTTCTGGCTTCCATCGGCCTGACTCTCGAAACCCAGCCTCCTTCTCTCAGGCTCTGCTCTCCTATGCAAGGCAAGTTTGCCTTTTCTGCCGAAACAGTCACCATTACATTGGAACAAGGCGAAATTGTAACGACGGATCTGGTCATCGCGGCAGATGGCCGTCGTTCAGAATTACGGAAACAGGCCGGTATTGGACTGACGACCATCCCGTATCACAAATCAGCCCTCGTCGCTATTATAGCGCATAAAAACTCTCATCATGGTGCAGCGTTGGAAAATTTCCTTCCTCAAGGACCGTTCGCCCGCCTGCCCCTGCCCCCAACACCAGAACACCCCCATCGTTCAGCCGTAGTCTGGACAGATCGCCCTGACCGGATAGACCATTTCCGGAGCCTGCCAGACGCAAGTTTTGTCGAAAATGTCCAGGCACGACTGGCCGGAGAGGCGCTGGGAGAGATGCAATTAATCGGTCAAAAATGGCTTTATCCTCTGTCATCCCAATATGCCCATAACTATGTCAGCCAACGTCTAATCCTCGTCGGAGATGCCGCTCATGGGTTGCACCCTGTAGCGGGACAGGGCATGAATTTGGGATTCAGGGATATACAACTTCTGGCGCCTCTCCTGACAGAAGCTTTCCAGAACGGGCTTGATTTCGGCGAAGCGGGGCTATTAAAGCGTTACCAGTGGAAGACACGTCCTCATAATCTCGCCATGCTGGCAGGATGTGATCTCATGGAACGACTTTTCAGCAATGACAGACCGCTTCTGCAACTCATCCGGCAGGCAGGACTGCGTTTGCTTGAACGCAGTCCACGCCTCAGACAATCATTTGTCAAACAAGCAATGGGGCTTTAGTATTATCCTATGCGTTACAGCCGATGCTCCTCACAGGAACTTCCCAACCTGAGCCAGTTCTGGTCACAGGTCCAGTCGCAAGCCTGCGGCTGTCCTGACCCACTTATAAGTGATCTTTACGCTGTTAATATCTGCGATCATAGTGATTTCCCCTCTGCTCTGGCCTCCCTGCTCGGTGCCAAGCTTGCTGACCGTTCCATAACGGAAAGCACCCTCACGCGTCTCGTCGCCAAATGTATTGAAGAAGATATTTCCATCGCTGGGGCCGCATGCGAGGATATTCTGGCAACCTATGAACGCGATCCTGCCTGTACGGATCTGGTTACGCCCTTTCTGTTCTTTAAAGGCTGGCAGGCTTTGCAGGCCTACCGTATCAGTCACTTCCTGTGGAAGCGGGACAGACGCCCCCTGGCCTATCACTTTCAAAGCCGTATCAATGAACGCTTCGGCATTGACATCCATCCTGCCGCACAGATCGGCAAAGGCCTGACCATTGATCACGGCACCGCCATTGTCATCGGTGAAACCTGCATTATTGGGAATAATGTCTCTCTTTTTCAAGGCGTGACACTAGGCGGAACAGGCAAGAGTGAAGGCGAACGTCACCCCGTAATCCGGGAAAGTGTCATGATCGGCGCAGGCGCCAAAATTCTGGGGCGACTGGAAGTCGGAGCCCATGCGCGTATTGGCGCAGCCTCTGTAGTGTTGGAAGACATCCCGCCCTACGCCACGGCCGTCGGCAACCCTGCCAGGATTGTGCGTGTAGATACTCCCGGCTCCGGGGACTGAACTGCCTGCAACACGTTATCCCCAGAAATGGGGACAAAGCCGGGCATGAGTCTGTGCAGAAAAGGGGATATTTTGTGCAGTAAATCTATTTACCTCAGTCTTTCCCTTGTCTGTAGCCTGTGAGTAACCATCCACGCATCTTCTGCAAAGAGACCTCCTGGAGGTTATTTTGCCCCCGCACGAAACTTATCCCCAGATTTGAGGACAAGTCCGGGCACGACTCTGTGAAGTCTTTTCGGGATTATGGGGATAAAAACAGATCAAGTCTTTTATGATTCAAAGCTTCGGTATTTTTGAGAAAAAAGGGCCCCGAAAGGCCCTCTCCATAAGCTCCTTCATAAATGGGAGAATGCGAAGACAACTGTATGATCGTAAATCTCGCCAGGCTTCAATTCTGTTGAAGGAAAATCGGAATGATGGACACTATCAGGAAAATGTTCCGGCTCAAACGCTACTGCATCGCCCTGCCGGTAAGCCTGACCAGAAGGTCCCGCCAAACGTCCATCAAGCGAGTTGCTGGTATAGAATTGCAACCCCGGCTGGTCTGAAGAAACCTCCAGCACACGACCAGATTGAGGATCGGTCAATCTCGCATTAAGCCTGAGACGTCCGGCAGGAAGATCTCCTGTCAGAACCCAGCATTTATCATAACCGCGCGGCCACAGCATCTGGGGATCCGTGCTACGCAGATGCTCACGGATTTTACGGGGCTTGTTAAAGTCAAAAGCCGTATCCTTGACAGGCACCAGTTTTCCGGTCGGGATGGAAGAAGGATCTGTCTCAACGTAGCGGTCGGCATTAATCTGCAACTCTTCATTCTCTACGGAGCCGCTACCCTCACCAGAAAGATTCCAGTAATTATGCGTCGATAAATTAATAATGGTAGGAGCATCTGTCTCTGCCTGATAACGGATCGAGAGTGTATCATCATCTCCCAGTCTGTAGGTCACCAGCGTCGTCAGATTTCCGGGAAACCCCTGATCACCATCAGGACTGACCAGCTTGAGACGGACAAAAGCGCCTTTTGCGTCCTGTCCAACATTTTCGATACTCCATAATTTACGGGTAAAGCTTTCCGCCCCTCCATGAATGGTATTGACCCCATCATTCTGTGGCGTGTGAAAAACCTTCCCTTCAAGAGTAAAGCTGCCTCCAGCAATGCGGTTGGCAACACGCCCAAGAATAGCCCCAAAGAACGGAGAGTTGTTATGATCAACATAATCCTTGAGCGTCGGAAAACCGAGCGCAATATCAGCTACCTTACCGTTACGATCCGGCGTTTCGACAGACTGCACGATACCGCCATAAGTCAGAATCCTGACCGCGATATGGTGATCGTTTGTTAATGTGATATCCTTGACCTCCTGCCCATTGCCCAGGGCGCCCCAGTTTCTTACCATCAGATAAGGTGCCGCATGGACGGTTTCCGACAAACCAAGAACAAAAAGTGAAGCCGAAAGCAGAAAACACCTTTTTTTGAATCTTGCTGACATAAAATTTCCTTCCTGTTCTTCTGGACCAGAGCTTACAGTCCAGGCTGACAGCGATTGAAAACATATGAACTGAAAACCAGCTCTTTAACTGTCAATTTTATACGCTCCAATTCCATAACCTTCCGTAAACATGCTCTCCGGCCATATTTGGAACTTCTTCAGAAAAAGAGGCAAGAAAAGAGGGTGCAGGGGAGAAATTTTTGGATTATAAGAGCCGAAATGCAATTTTTTTCAGGATGAGGGGTTAGGTTGTTCCTCCCTGTCGCAGCGTTAGGAGTGATGGTACGATGGCCCGTAAAGCCTGCAGAAAAATGCACCATAAACGCGGAATAACCTCTTTACGTCTTGTGGCCGGTGCCTGTGCCCTCCTTACACTCTCAGCCTGCGGCTCATGGCGCAAACCGCCACCCAAAGACCCTGAAGCCCTTCAGGACTACAAACAGGCCAATGATCCTTACGAGCCTGTGAATCGCAAGATGTTTGCCGTCAATAGCTGGGCCTATCACAAGGCGTTGCGTCCAGTCGGACGGGGCTGGAAAAAATACGTACCTGGCCCGATCCGCCATTCTGTAGCTTCTGTAAATGAAACATGGCGCGAACCTTCCGTTTTCTTCTCTGATGTTGGCGCTGGCAAATCGCGTCGCGCAGGCGATGCCTTTATGCGCTATCTCATCAATATGAGCGCCGGTGTTGCCGGGTTTATTGATGTTGCCAGTATGGTTGGCTATAAACAGCATGAGACTGATCCCGGCATGGTCATGAGCCTGTGGGGCGTCAAAAGCGGGCCTTACATCTTCCTTCCCTTCCTGGGTCCATCGAATTTCCGCGATATTGCCGGCTACGCCATCAGTCAGGGTCTGACGCCAATCAATTATGTTCCGCGCGGTTATGGTTTGCTCAGCTTTAACTGGGGTTATAACGTGTTGGGTACATTTAATACCTTTGCCGACAGCACCGATCAGCTTGATGAGCTTGAACATCAGAGCCTGGACCCTTATGCTTATTTGCGCAGCGCCTGGCAGCAAAGTCGTCAGGGCCAGATTGATGTGCTAAAATCGGATCATAGGGCAACGACTCCGGATTGGTACTAACGATATCGCAAACACTTCACTCTAACTGTTCAGACATACTCTGATTAGGAGACCCATCAATGATGCTTCGCCGCCTATCACGCAGAACTGTTCTGGGCGCTATGAGTGCGCTGACTTTACTTCCCGGCCTGGCCATGGCGACGCCCGCAACCGACTTTGTCGGGACTTTCGGCGCAGAGCTGACAAAAATTCTGAGTTCTCCTGAACCTCTTCAGAAAAAGCAGCAGGAAATTCTGCCCCTTCTCAAAAAGAATGTGGATATTGAGGCCATCGGGCGCTATTGCCTGGGACGTTACTGGCGTGTCGCGACTCCCTCCCAGAGAGAACGCTATCTGAAGCTTTTTGATCAGGTACTGCTTTATGCCATCACCATGCAGGTTGGCAATTATCAGAATGTTTCTCTAAAAATCACAGGTAATGTTCCAAGTCCTGCGGGAGAGAAAGTTGATATCCTGATCAGCCGCCCCAAACAACCTGACGTAACCATGACAGTTGTCGTTGAAGGGCCGCCATCACGCGTGATCGACCTGTATGGCGAAGGGGCTAGTATGCGCCTGACCCAGAGGAGCGATTATACCGCCTATCTTTCACGCCATGGCGATGATGTTGAGGCCCTTATCAAGGCCCTCGAACAACAAGTAGCCCAGAACAGCGCCCGCCTTGCTAAAGGCCAGCCATAAACAGCTCTGATCAGCCTTATTTGGAGCCATAACAGGACTTCCCTCTTGAATATGGCTCCGCCCCCCTTTAGAGAGCATCAGCATGACTGACGACCTCTCTCTTTTTGATTTCAGCCTTCCACACCAGAATATCGCCACTGAACCAGCACGGCCTCGTGAAGCTGCGCGCCTGTTACGTGTGGACCCCCATGCGTCCGGCATGAAACAGCTTCATCTTGATCTTGTCGGCAATCTCCCCCGATTCCTGAACTCAGATGACCTGCTGGTTGTCAATAATACAAAAGTCATCAAGGCCAAGCTTGAGGCCCATCGGGGGCAGGCGAAAATTGGTATTACGCTAGACCGTATCCTGCCTGATGGAACTTGGCATGTCCTGGCCCGCAATGCACGCCGCCTCCATGCAGGAGATGAACTCGCTTTCAATGATGAGCACGCCGTCACGGCCCGCGTTGAAACCCTTGAGGGGGCCGGCGCCGTCACATTACGTTTCTCTGTCGAAGGCAAGGTTTTTGACCAGTTTATCGAACGTCAGGGCGTTTTAGCCTTACCGCCTTATATTGATCGTCCTCACGGTCCGACAGCACAGGATGCGCTAGATTATCAAACCATTTTTTCCCGCTACCGTGGAGCTGTCGCCGCACCTACAGCCGGACTTCATTTTACTGATGAGCTCATGGCAGGACTAAAAGCACATCATATACGTCATTGCAGTCTGACCCTTCACGTAGGCGCAGGAACATTTCTGCCTGTCCGCTCTACTATTGCCGAGCATAAAATGCACGCTGAATGGGGCCATATTGATGAAGAAACAGCCCAGCTTATCAATGAAACAAAGGCCAATGGCGGGCGTATCGTCTCCGTAGGGACGACAACGCTGCGCCTGCTGGAAAGCGCCACGCAGGAAGATGGTCGGGTCAGGCCATGGAGTGGAGAAACGAGTATTTTCATAAAGCCCGGTTACCGTTTCAGGACGGTTGACCGTCTCCTCACCAATTTTCATCTCCCCCGCTCCACGCTTTTTATGCTTGTCTGCGCGTTTTCAGGCACTGAAACCATGCGCCACGCCTATCATTACGCTATAACAGAAGGGCTTCGTTTTTATTCTTACGGCGATGCCTGCCTGCTGGAACGCCAAAGCTGAGACAAAGCCATGACATCACAATTCACGCCCTGCCCTGACTATACCCCCTTTGAAAAGATGTACTGGCAAGAAGAAGCACGCTGCGGCAAGGCACGCGCTGGCGTACTGTACACCCGGCATGGTCGTGTACCGACACCAACCTTCATGCCTGTCGGCACGGTTGGTACGGTCAAGGGTATGACAACCGATGCCGTCCGCTCTACCGGAGCAGGCATTATACTGGGCAATACCTATCATCTCATGCTTCGCCCAACGGCTGAGCGCGTGCAACGACTGGGGGGATTGCATCGCATGATGGACTGGCCCGGTCCAATCCTGACAGATTCTGGCGGATTCCAGGTTATGTCTCTGGGGCCCCTACGCAAAATGGACGAAGATGGTGTGACGTTCCGCTCCCATATTGACGGAAGCAAACACCGCCTGACGCCGGAAAGCTCTACGGATATCCAGTTCAAACTGGACGCCACCATCTCCATGGCGTTTGATGAATGTCCCGCCCTTCCCGCGACCAGAGAAACACTTGAGACATCCATGGAATGCTCAATGCGCTGGGCTGCCCGCTCGCGCGAAGCTTTTGTGGCACGACCCGGCTACGGGCAATTCGGCATTGTACAAGGCGGTACGGAAGAAGATTTGCGTAAACGTTCCGCCAAAGCTCTGCGGGAAATCGGCTTTGAAGGCTACGCCATCGGAGGACTTGCTGTCGGAGAAGGGCAGGAACTCATGTTTTCTACCCTTGACTACACTGTACCGGAACTGCCTGAGACCCATCCTCGCTATCTAATGGGCGTCGGCACGCCTGATGATCTGCTCGGTGCCATCATGCGCGGCTGCGACATGTTCGACTGTGTCATGCCTTCACGGGCCGGACGCACGGCGCGCGCTTACACCGAGCGCGGCACCATGAACATGCGCAATGCCCGCTTTGCCGAAGATACACGTCCTATCAGCCCAGAAGATGACAGCCCTCTAGCCGGACGCTACTCCCGCGCTTATATCCACCATCTCTTCCGGGCCAATGAAATGCTCGGCCCGATGTTGCTGACATGGCATAATCTGGCTTATTATCAACGGCTCATGCGTCAGATCAGAGCCGCCATTCTGAATGACACTCTTCCTGAACTGGCCTTTACCCTGCGAGAAAACTGGACCAAGGGAGACTGGGACGAAGAAGAATTTCCCCGTCCCGCCTTTACGCTCTGATTACGGAGCAGGGATTTTATCCTTATAACGGTCCCAATGCGTTGCCAACTCTTTCACAACAGGGCTGGCAACGTCATAAGCTGCCTGAGTAGCGACCTTCAGTCCAGCAAAATTTTCCTCATGAGCCTCTTCAGCCAGCATGGAAACTGCCGTCTCGCCCAGCGGCGGTGCATCGAAATTACTGGCGGTACGCAGGACAAGAATGCGATTCATATCAACGCGACCGACTTTTTCCTGATAACTCAAGGCCTGACAAAGGGCGATTTCTTCCATCGCCGTCGTAACCATTTCCCCCTTGCCATCAGTCCAGTAACTCACCCAGCGTTCCGCCCAGTCATTCATACGTACCCCCAGCCAGAATGTCTCTGACGTAATTGTATCACCAAGAATAACCTGTGGTTTCGCCAGAGCCTTGGGGAAAACTGTGTAACGATCGCGCTTTTTCTGAAGCTCCAGGCTATCTGGGAGAGGAACAGATTTCGTCATCCCATAGGCCCAGTTCACGAGAGAGGGATTGAACTTATAGACCATATCAGCCGCAATGGAATGAGCTGGTGACCTAGGACGCTCATAGGGTGCCTTTCCCTGTATGGGAACAAAACCATCGAGCCAATCTGACGGTATCTCACGTGAATCAATCAAATGCGCAGCCCCACCATTAACGGCATAACGCGCCCATGCCGCAGTGCCGATCGTCCCGGCCCATGGATTGATGCCTGCAATCCCCGCCAGAACAAAATAGGCATGAGAGAGATCAAAACGTGCGTCAGACGCCAGAGCCGTTATGGACGCCGCCATACGGGTTGGCCCCTCTCCCCCGACAATACCCAGAACATGCAATTCTGGATTATAACGATAAAGACCATGATAGGTCGCAGGTGCAGAAATGGTTTCACCAAGTGGCAATTTTTCTACCCAGTTTTGAAATTCGCCCGCCACATCACCTTCATCTTTTCCGATTTCAAAGGCCGTTACGACCACAACGCGAATTTCCATTGGCTTGTCGGACCTGGCTTCCGGTTTCGATTCTGAGGGTGGTCTTACCACTTTGGCCGTTTTATGAACCCGTGTCTTATGCGTCTTATGTTTGTGAGCGGCCGCCGCAGGAAAAACTTGTCCTGAAAAGGCAAAAACAGCCACAACTCCCCAAAAAAGGCGAGAAAATTTTATCATTCTTGGTTCTTCACGTCAGACAACACAGGATCAGAAATATATTTTAGGTGAAAAACTAATGGATGACTACGCTCACCAGAAAAATCGGCAACAGATAAAGTCTCTTCACACGAACATCCCATTAAAAGTCAGGGATGATCCTTTGGGTAATGCTTAAGCGTGTATTCCTTTTGACAGACCAGACGTACATTGCCTTTATCAAGTGAATAAAACCTTACATAAGACCCCAGCTTGCCTTTAGGAAAAAATAATATGTAATAAATATAAGGTTTCTTATGTATATATCCAAACTCGACATATCCTGCTGAGGCGTAAACTCCCTCTTCATGAAAATTTGTGCATATATCATCTATTCTAATGATAAGGTCGTCTGTAATACATTCTGCCGAACCTTGATTTCTGTGCGCAATATAAAGCGATTTCCCAATCTCTTTTATAAATAAGGAGGCATCATTGTCAGGGTCATAACCATCATAATCCTCGTACTTACCCATACGAGAATAATCAAAGACAACACGACCTGGTCCTTTCCCTGCCAGTCTGTTATGCATAATTTCAAGGTCACGGCCCCCTACAACCACTCCTGACTCCAAAGCCATTTTGGTCCAATGGGGCACAACCTGGCTGAGTGTCTTATAATACATCGTCGTAATGCGCTCTTTTGCACAATAGTCAAAGGGTTTTGCCAATGATGGCAAAGGAGACAAAATCAAAAGAAATGATAAAATAATAGGCCCGTTACGATTCATAATTACCTCAATAACCCGATTCAATATGAAACTTGTTTTTTATAGACTCTGAGTTTGTCTCTTATGAATTCGTCAGATATGGCCCACTTTTCCTCACATATCGTTTTAAAGTGACTCTTCGTCAACACATAGAGTGTACTATATAAAACCGATGCCTTATCAGCATCATAACCGTCACTCCCTAAAGGATATCCAAATTATATCCTAATGGTCTACATATAGGTAAGGTTTTAAATAATCCGCGGAAAGTGTGTAAGTCTTTTTACATATCTTCCTGATATTTCCGTTCTCTAATGAGTAGAGCTCTACTGAAGACGCATTTTTTGTGTTTTTTTCATAATAAGACCAATACATATAATGCTTTTTGTTAATATATCCAAAATCTATTGATGATCCTCCCTCGAAGTCGTCCCGGTCATAATGATGATGCGTACAGACAAGATCAATAAAGTTTTTTACGTGTAAAATGCCTCCCTTCTTTTTTGCAATATCAATCGTAACACATTCCCCTGATCCGCCAACTGTGAGGATCATATAACTTTTCTTCCCCAAAGATATGACAGCGGGTTGCTCAATATCTTCATACATAAAACGTTCATCAGCCGGACTGAAAATGACCTTACCTCGTTCATGTTTCTGTAATGTAGCCACTATTTCGTCCATGTCATCACTCACTTCAAATGGCCACTCCAAACGCTGACTAACCCAGCCGGGAACGTCCTTCTCTATAGTATTATCAGCCCCAAAAACGGCTCTAATACGCTTTACAGAACAATAATCAACCGTCTTTAGTGTCGCAAAAGCGGGAAATGTATATAAAGAAAGGAGAAAAAAAGCGAAAAATCTCATTTTCATGATCATTTGTTCAATTCGTTATAACGTTTCAGATCATTTTTTATCAGATCATCTGAAATCGTATATTTTCTGTCACATATTTTTTTAACATTTCCGTCGTCAAGAGCATATAATCTTACAAAAGAGCCATTTTCCTTATTCGCTGCATAATAGATCGCATAAATATAAGGCTTATGATGTATATAGCCAAATTCTACATCACCACCTGATGTAAGTCCTGTGTACTCAATATGATTATTTGTATAAATATCTCCTATAAGCTCAGTCACATGCAAGACGGTTCCTTTTTCCTTCGCTATATCAGCCGATACAAAAGCACCCGATCCTGTAATCAAGCTCACGAGATAAGCAGACTTCCCCAGTGGAATGATTAAGGGGTCTTCAGCTGGCAAATCATTTGCTTCAGCGTATAAAATACTTTCCTCAGCAGGCTCAAAACTGACGCTTCCTGGTCCTTTCCCGGCCAGTCGACCCCGTATTTCCTCGTAACCTTTTCCTTGTAGCGATGCCGATTCTAACCTGACACTAACCCAGCCAGGAATGGTTTTTCCAAAATCATTATCACTGAAAACCGTAGCAACGCGGTCTTTCGAGCAATAATCAAAGGATTTTGCAGCCGCCAAAGCGGGTAGCGTATAAACACTGCACAGAAAAGCGATAACCAGCGTCTTCAATTAATATGCCCCTGCCATACGCGATTCACTGATCACAAACTGGCATGCGGTAACCACTCATTCAATATTCAAGGGAAGGGCCACTTCAAATGCCAATGTACCGCGATAAAGAGGATTACTCATAATTTCTGCATAGGTAGAGGGAAAAGGGATTATTATACCATCAGCTTTCATAATTTTAATATGACTTGCAAGAGTTTCCCGCGCCATGCGTTTGGCTTCAGCAACAGTCGCCCCAGCGGTCACACACCCGGGAAAGTCCGGGAAAATGACACCATAATCTGTGCCTGTATCCTTGTTTATCAAGGCAATATATTCTGTCATAAATCTGCTTCTGGCTAACTGAAAAATATGTCCTCTCTAATTATAGATTCCTAACGTGTCAGAACTGTGTTCTTTACCACATGCACAGCGAACTCTTTCAGATCTGCCTCCAGAGACCATTCCAGCCGCGCCTTCGCGTTATTACGGAGGTACGCTGCGCAAGACTTTGAAAGTCTGGCAAAGGGAACATCTGAAGCGCAAGCTCTCACTTTTTCCCCCAAATTACCATTTACCCACAAGGAGCGCCCTTCAATAAAGGACTGTTCAAGGGAATTCTGCGAGAAACGCACAAGATCGCTATATGCCAGACCATAGCGTTCAGCTGCCAGCGCATATTGCTCTGTCAAATCCGTGCGAAAAACACCTCCATTGTCGCTGGTCAGGACAATGGGCACGCCTGCACGATAAAACATCATGAAAGGATGATTTCGACCTTTCATATTCGTCAGTAATTCATTGCGCGTCAGATTCAGCTCGAGAGCAATGGATTGGCGTGCCATCATGTCCATCACGTCAGCCCCGTTATCTTCAGAGGCCACATCCAGCCCTTGTGCAATACGGTTTGCCCCTGCAACGTGCAGTGCTGAATAAATATGCGATGAAAGATTCCCGGGAGGAACAAGACTGGCTGTCAGCTCTCCTGCTGGCAAGGCCAGCCTGATATCTTTATAAACACCATTAAGGAACCGGAACATTTCCATCTGGAGATCATATCCTGTCAATGCCCTCGGAGAGTCTTCGGCACCGGTGAAAGTCACGCCAACGAAATCGCGATTATCATGTGTGAGGAGATAACCAATCTCGAGTTCTGTAAAAACCATAATTGGCGCCATATTCCGTGATGCCTGAAAGAGATAGCGCACCTCAATATGACAGGCAGGGTCTTCATTTTTCTCTCCGCAGAGAAGGATACCCCGCGCTTGTGCCTCCATATCTGTAATATCCTGCTGGGCTTTTTGTGCCAGACCGGGAAGGGATTTCAGCAATTCTTCATGCACACGAGGCAGATCAGAGGGCTGGATGAGTTTCGGCTTTCCTTCGACAGAAACAGTTGAACTGGCTACTGGTGCTACTGCAAACTCGACATAACTGACATTATTACGGGCAGCTTGTTTCATGGCCTCAGCCAGCATCTCGCCGCGATGAGACTGCTCCGCTGCGGCAAAACGGTCGAACGCACCAAAAAAATGGTCATGGGCTGACCTGTCACCAACAGTCGGCACAAAATCACGCATGGACAGAGCCGCAATCAGATGGCTCCAGCTTATGGGATCCTTCGGCAAAAGAGCTGCCGGCTGCTCATTATGAGTGGAAACACCACAGGAAGATGGCAAAATCCGTCCCATATTAAGAGATACGCAGAGATCATCCTTCGCTGCCCAGTGCAAAAGCGTCTCGGCATACAGGGCCCCATTAAGCTGATTGTGCAGATCGCCGCCTTTGGGAAAAGCACGCAGAAACAACCTCAGACGCTGTGGATCCTGCCTGACATGATCATAAAGCTGACTGACATCCAGAGGTGCTGCCTGTACAGAAAAAGGCGACATTATACTGATTAGAAGAAAAAGAAACGTTATGATCCTGTGAGACGTTTTCATAAGCAGATATTGCAATTTCGGCTCGATCCACGCAAAGACGAAAAGGAAAAACACCTTTTTAACAGAGGATGAGTGTCCTGTCTCATAAACCCTACACGCTTGAAGAAAAAATTGAGGCTCAGGCTTATGATATAGGGTTCGATGCCATTGGCTTTTGTGAGGCGAATCTGGATCCTTCGATTGAAGCCGGTCTTCGTGCCTTTGTCGCCCGAAACTATCATGGTACGATGACGTGGATGGAAGAGCGTATCGAACAGCGCGCCCAGCCCAAAGCCTTGTGGCCCGCCGTACGGAGCGTTATTTCTCTTGGTCTTTCTTACGCGCCGGGAAATGATGCTCTGGCCGGATTGCAGCAGAAAACATGCGGCAATATTTCGGTCTATGCCCGCAACAGAGACTATCACGATGTTATGAAAGGTATGCTTAAACAGCTTGCCCAGTCTGTCGTCAAATGGGGTGGAAACAGCACTGAAGTTAAAGTCTTTGTTGATACGGCCCCAGTAGCGGAACGTGATCTGGCTGAAAAAGCACGGCTTGGCTGGCGTGGCAAGCATGGCTGCCTCGTCTCACGCAATCACGGTTCATGGCTCTTTTTGGGAGAGATTTATACCAATCTCTCTCTCGCTCCTTCTTCCCCCAAAGGGGGCAAATGTGGTTCATGTACGCGCTGTCTTGATTCATGCCCGACAGACGCTTTTCTGGAGCCGGGAAAGATGGACGCCCGACGCTGCATTTCGTATCTGACTATCGAATATAAAGGTTCTATCCCCCTGGAACTCCGTTCCAGGATAGGCAACCGGATTTATGGCTGTGATGATTGTATCGCCGTCTGCCCCTGGAACAATTTTGCGCAAACTGCCCGGACCCTTAAATTTCATGCCAGAGATGAAAATAGTGCTCCCTCCCTTGCTGAGCTGGTACAATTAGATGACACTACTTTCCGACAACGTTTTTCAGGCTCTCCGATCAAACGCATTGGACGTGACAGTTTTATCCGCAATGTCCTGATTGCCATCGGCAATTCCGGTGATAAAACACTTTACCCTTATGTAATTCCTGTCATGAAAGAAGAAAATCCTGTTCTGGCTGAAACAGCCTTATGGGCTGCTCGCCGGCTCGAAGTTCAGAAGACGTCATCATGAGCGGACTGATCAAACGCAGCATCACCATCTGCCGCCATCGCACCTCTATCGCACTGGAAAAAGAGTTCTGGGACATTCTTGAAGAAATGGCGCAACGCGAACAACTTTCCCTTGCTGCCCTGATCATAATGATCGACTCACGGCGCGCGCCGGATACTGGCCTTGCCTCTTCTTTAAGAGTAGCTGTTTTAAAGGACATATTGACGCGTCTGGCTCCATCAGAGCAAAATAAAAAGACCAACTATCTTCAATAAAAATACCCCTTCATGTTATTGAAGGCCGTGCAGGACGGAGTATGTTATGGCCGTATGGGGAAAATTATTTGGTGGCGCTGCCGGATTTGTCGCAGGAGGGCCTGTTGGCGCTGCAATGGGATTTGCGCTGGGTCATCTCGCAGACACCAAAAGGCTTCTTGATGCCCCCACAGGGACATGGGGTACGCATTTCAAGACCAAGGGAAGTCCAGATCCCGATAATGCCGCCATGTTTACAGCCGCCAAGATGGCTTCCCTCCTCGGCAAGAACGACCAGCTTTTCGGGTTGGGCGTCATTGCGCTTAGCGCCAAGCTGGCTAAAATTGATGGTGTTGTCAATAAGGAAGAAATTCAGGCTTTCCGCACATGCTACCAGTTTCCACAGGAAAACCTGCCGGAAATTGGCAAGATTTTCGACCGTGCCCGTAACCGCACCGATGACTTTGAAATGTACGCACAGGAGCTGGGGCAAGCTTATAAAAATAATCTTGCTCCCCTGGAAGGATTGCTGGGCTCACTATTCTACCTCGCTCGTGCCGACCTTCCCAAAGGTGCCCCTCTGACCCCACAGGAACTGGATTATCTACAACGCGTTCATAAGGCTTTTGGCCTGTCGCAGGCCGCCTGGGAACGTGCCGAGAGCGGACGCCCTCGTAGCGCTGCTTCGGAAGCCATCCCCGATGCCTACCGCATTCTCGGTGTTGCGCGTTCTGCAACCATTGAGGAAATTCGCATCCGCTGGCGCGTTTTGGTACGGGAATATCATCCCGATATTCTGGCCCAGCGCTCCATGAGCGATCAGCAACGCCTTCAGGCACAAGAACGCGTGGCGAAAATCAATGCAGCCTGGGACCAGATAAAACGCGATCGAGGACTTTAAAGCAACCCTTCTAGCGTGGCCTTGACCCCATCACGCCTGATGGTATGACGGTAGCCTGTAATCTGCTCATCAAGCCTATTATGCGGTATGGTTTCCCATGCTTTGAAGGTCGGTAATTCGAGCGCTTTCCGGAAATTTTCGGAACGTGCCATAGACCACTCGGCGTCTGTATAGCCGGGTTCACGTGGTGTAAAAGACTGCCCTTTTTCATCAACGCCCTGTAAAAGTTCGAGATAGGAAGCCAGACCATAAGCGATACGTGTCAGGGGCTTTTTCTGTTCCAGAAGGGCCTTCACTGTCGGCCCCCAGAAAACCGGTATCTTGGACGCTCCATCACTGGCAACGCGTAATGTCTGATCCCTGATGGCAGGATTCAGAAAACGCTCAAGAAGGATATCTCTATAATCCTGCAATGAAACACCTTGTGGAGCTGTCAGAGTGGGAATGACGTCTTCATTCCAAAAAGCCATCAGAAGACGTCGCAAAAGCGGCTCACGCCCCAAGGCTTCATCCTTGATCTCATAACCCAACAAACGGGCAGAATAACATAACAGACCGTGAGACGCATTTAGCATGCGGGTCTTGATTTGCTCATAGGGTGTAACATCCTTTACAAGCTGTACTCCCACTTTTTCCAGAGCTGGATGCGGATAGGGAAACTGATCTTCCACTACCCATTGTGTAAAGGATTCTGTGAGAACCGGGAGGGCATCATCAAGCCCCGTCTTCTGACTCAGTTCGGCTATCCTTTCTGGCGTAATCATCGGTGTAATACGATCCACCATCGCATTGGGAAAGGTCACATTCCGTTCAATCCACTCAGCCAGAGTGCTATTATAGCAACGTGCCAGGAACAAAATGATCTGCTTTGTGATAAAGCCATTTTTCTGGAGATTGTCACAGGACAGGACGGTAAAACCCTGCTGATCATGATCCTTGCGCCACTGACATGCTGCGACAATATAGCCAAAGGCTGTAGCCGGGCTGAAAAGATGATCACGATCATGGCATAAACCCGGGTCATCTTCTCGCACACATTGTCTCTCAGCGTCGTAAGGATAGCCTCCTTCTGTCAGCGTCATAGATACAAGATGAAGGTCAGGAGCTGTCAGGATGCTCAGGACAGCCTGCGGATTATGCGGTGCAAGAATATAATCTTTCAAAGCACCGATAATCCGCGTGTCATATGACCCATCTGACGATGCCTCACTCAGGGAATAAAGCCCGCCCTGTTGCCTTAATAGTGAGGCCTTTTCGCGTGCGGATGCATTATTGCGTAATCCAATGCCGATAATCCCCCATCTGGGATCGTCCTCCAGAAGCTGGTCTATATAAAAAGCCTCATGTGCCCTGAAGAAATTCCCTACGCCAAAATGTACTATACCGGATTTCAGCATCCCCCGATCATAAGGCGGCGTATGAACAGAAGCAGGGTAATGAGAAAAATCGACCTGAGCCAGCATAAGATCCCTCCTCGGGAACTGATATTTATTCCTTACGCGCCAAAGGAAGCGGCACCCACATCATGCCATTTCTGTCCTGTACCAGAAGCAGGACATCTTTCTTTTTCAGATTTTCCACTCTTTGCACCTCACGCGCAAAAGCATCTGGCGTGTTGACCTCGGTCTGCCCGACCTGCGTAATGATCGAACCTTCCGTAATGCCACGCTGCTCGGCAATACTGCCTTTCGTGACTTCGCTTATGATCACGCCACGCTGGCTGTCGGAAAGGGCATATTGTGTCCGCATGTCCGAATCAATAACACTGACCTTGATCCCCAGACTGGCAACGCTTTGATGCGTATGCTCGGGTAAATGGACATCAGAAGGCAAAGGGTCATGTTCTTCCGGTGATTTCCCCAAGGCAAGGGAAACCGTTTTATGCTCTCCCCGATGCCATATTTCCATTGAAACTGTTTCGCCTGGCTGATGTTCTGCTATCAGACGGGGCAGGGTCGTCCCGGTAATATCCTGCTTGTCAACGCTCAATATGACATCGCCAACACTCAACCCAACCTTGGCAGCAGGCCCTTTCTCCTTGACTTCCGAAAGGATAGCCCCTTTTGCGGGGAGGCCATTCTGATCATAAATATCAAGATCATCAGCCATCGAGCGGGTTAAATCCTGAAAGGAAACACCTAGCCAGCCCCGTTGTACGAAACCCTTGCGACGAAGCTGTTCAATAATACCCCGTGCATCATCAGAGGGAATGGCAAAGCCGATCCCGATTGAATCACCACCTGCACCACCGTAAATCAACGTATTAATGCCGATGACCTCACCTTTGAGGTTAAAGAGCGGCCCACCTGAATTGCCGCGGTTAATAGCAGCGTCCGTCTGGATAAAATCATCATACAGGCCGTGCGCCACATTGCGCTTGCGTGAAGAAATAATACCTGCCGTAACCGTACCGCTCAAACCAAAAGGATTGCCAATGGCCAGAACAACATCACCAATACGTGCCTGATCGCTTCTGCCCAAAGTGACATGTGGCAGGGGATGGGGCGATTGTACTTGAAGAACTGCCAGATCGACCTTGCTATCCCGCCCGACAATCTTGGCGGGAAGCTCTGTCCCATCATGAAGTGTGACGCTTACCTGATCGGCATTATCAATAACATGATTATTAGTGACGACAACGCCGGACGATTCAATAATAAAACCTGATCCCAGGGCCTGAACTTCTCTCTTGGGCGCTTCATTGCCATCCTTATGCTTCATATAATCATGAAGGAATTTATCAAGGGGCGAATTTTTTCTGGAAGGTGGCGTCTGTGGGCCATCAGGACTACTCGCATCAGGACCGTCTGATTTCTCATCGTCACCAGGACGAATAACGCGGGATGCTGAAATATTCACCACGGCTGGCAAAAGCTTGTCCACCAGATCGGCAAAACCGTTATCCAGCGTAGTCGAAGGAGGAAGCGAAGCAGAAACGGGTTGATCCTGCCCCAAGGCAGGAGAAAGAAGGCAGCCGGCTGCCAGAAGCGCCATGCAGGAAACGGAAAAACGGGGAGAAACTTTAGCCATGAGCGAAATTCTACTCCATTCCCGTCAAAAGGTCATCTCCCTCTTCTGGTCCCTTTATGATTTTCTCTTTGCGTGATGATCACAACGTGAGAAAGTCACCCCATGTCACACGAGACCGATTCCATCATCCCTCTTATCCAGCAAGGCTGTGCTGCATTTCTGAAACAGAATGACCTTGCCGGGCGTTTTACTCTTCATGACGTTGTCATAAAAAATGGCGAGGCTTTTCTCAGTCTTGAAACGCCTGTCAGGAACAGCACCTTCCTGCAAAAACTCCAACAGGAGCTTGGTGGCCTGCTTCAGGGAAAAACCGGACTGAAAAACGTTACTCTCTCTTTCATGACGACATCTTCAGAAGGAGCGTCCCACCGTCCTCTGGGAGGTAGCCCTTCGTCCGATCCCACACTGCCAGATGTCAAAGCCGTTATTGCCATTGCCTCAGGCAAGGGCGGCGTAGGGAAATCAACCACCGCCCTGAATCTCGCCTGTGGATTTACCCAGCACGGTTTGAAAACAGGCCTGCTGGATGCTGATATTTACGGTCCCTCCCTGCCTTCAATGCTGGGAACCTCACATAAGCCGGAGATTGTCTCCGGTAAACTCATTCCTATTGAGAAATGGGGCCTTAAAACCATGTCAATCGGTTATCTGGTTGACGAAACGCAGGCTCTGATCTGGCGTGGTCCAATGGTCATGGGAGCCATTACACAACTTCTGGATGATGTAGAATGGGGGGAGCTTGATGTCATGGTGGTGGATCTGCCCCCCGGCACAGGCGACGCCCAGCTGACCTTGACCAAAAAACTGGGAGCCCAGCTTAAGAAGGGAGGGGCTGTTATTGTGTCCACTCCGCAGGATATTGCCCTGCTGGATGCAAGGCGGGCCATCACGCTTTTTGAACGGACAGAGACACCTGTGTTAGGTCTTATTGAAAACATGTCTTATTTCTGTTGCCCTCACTGTAACGAACCTACCGCTATCTTTGGTCATGGCGGCGTAAAAACAGAAGCTGCGAAACTGGGGCTCCCTTTCCTTGGAGAAATTCCTCTTTCCGTCGATATTCGTCAGGGTGCTGATGAAGGGACACCCATTATTCTGGCTGATCCTGACAGTGAAGAAGCCACGACATACCGCAATCTTGCCGGGAAACTTGCTCATATGCTGGAAGCCAGACGCTCATGAAGTCACTTTATTTTCTTACATCTATTCTGGCATCTGTGCTGGGCTTTTCTCTTTTGGCGGGATGCGCGGCTCCCAAAACTCATCATCCCGGCCTGTCCAGCGATGGTTATGGCTATGTCAAGAACGGTCCGACATTGCCCCCGCCCAACGGACTGGTGACTCACATGTCCCCACAGGAAAAGGAAGCGCTCACAGAGGCACAGGAGAAAGGCACGGCTCCACAGGAAATGCCTTCGGAACTGGTTTCAGTGGAACGTACCGATCCTGCACAGTCGCTGCACCCCGGTAAGCCCCATGCGGCGAAACCCGTAACTGCGAAAGCTGCAGTGCATAAGGTTCCTGCTAAAATCAAAAAGAGAGTACAGACTGTAAAACCTCACCCAACAGCAGCTAACGATATCCTTCCTGATGGTGCTGTCCTTTCTACCAGTCCCCGCTCCCATAAACATGACAAATAAATAGCGACGGTGATTTTCTTCTGCTCAAAGGTAGGGAAACATCACCGTCACAAGGAAGGCAGCCACAAAAAATCATGCTCTTGATGATTTTTCCTCTTGATTAATCACACAGGACATGAGAAACCTCCACCCGCGCCGGATTAGCACAGTGGTAGTGCAGCGGTTTTGTAAACCGAAGGCCGGGAGTTCGAATCTCTCATCCGGCACCATTTTCTCTGAAAATTATATTCCTGCCGAAAGAACCTGATACCACGTCTTTACGGAATTTTCTTTATTAGCGGCACATAATCCTCACAGGACCATAAATCCACTCAGGAGATATTATTATGCCCAGTAAAGACAAAAACAAAAGCTCATCCCAAAAGACCGAAACCATTACCGTCCCCGTCAAGAAAGATGGCGGTATGGATCATCGTGCCTTGAAAAACAATGACCGCACACCAGCCCAGAAAAAAGGCGACAAAAACCGAACACAGAAAAAATAGGGAGGCCCCGCTCTTTCCGTCTTGTAACGCTTTTATAAAACAGAAAGAGCGACTCCGTTACCAAGACAGGCTAGACAATATCCAGTGTTGGAAAGGATTTTATCAGCTTCTGCGTTTTCAGTGATACTGTCATGACTTTCAGGAAAAGCAGGAGCGGCCAGGCAGGGTTATGCTTCTCTTCCAGGCCCCAGCAATTCGGGTCATTAGTGATCTTGGAGCGTTTGTCTGTCTTGACCTGCTGGCGCTCCATGACCCATTCCAGTGCTGGCTTGCCATTAACCACATACTCATAGGCCTCTTCTGGTATCCCTGTAACCGTCACATGCTTATTATAAATCAGGACGGAACGGTCATTGGTTCTCTTGCCCTTTTCGTCAGTTTTTTTACCAAAAGCCATTTTCTCGACCCGGAAGGTCTCTTCATCCGTTTTGCCTGGTTTAATCTGGATATGAATGCTGTCATTCAGTGCAAAATAAGGCTCGGCCTCCTCATAAGTGAGATGACGTTCCGCCAGGGCGCGGCCCGTTTTGGAAAATACCCAGAAATCATGCTCTTTTCTGACACACGGAATACGCGGCAATTCCTTGGATAGACTCGTTGCATAACGCGAACGATAATCAGGAGAGTGAAGCAGGCCATAAATATAATAAAAAACATCTTCTTCATTTAAAGACGCTTCCGGCCACGCCTTGCGGAAATATGCCATTCCTTCTGGCGTTATCGCACTCTTGCATCTGTAGGTTGAAGAAGAATCCTGCCTCTCTTCTTCTGTAAAAAGGCCATCTTTGGAAGTTTTTTGTTTCGTTTCTTCGTAATAATAGAAGGGGAAGCATTGTGAATCACCAATCAAATGCAGATCAGGAATTTCTTTTACCATTAAAGGTGGTAGGTTTTTACTTAATCCCGCAAGACAAATAACCCTGTTCTCAGAATGAGCCTCCGGGAAAATCTTTGGAAGCTGATAAACCCTTTCATTCAGACGACGACTGAAAAATACCCATTCTCTGGTAAAAGGACGATATTCCCCAACCCTTATTTCACCATCAGAGATTTTCAAAGATTTGTCTGTTGCGACATCATCTTGGATATTTGTCGTCCAGCTAAGATCATGACTTTCGAAATCCGGAGACTGAGCCAGCTCTTTCAATCTTGCATCTTTTTTCGCTTTTGGAAGTTTTTCATTAAGCCGTGCACGTTCTCCTTCATAAGTTTCAACTTGATGGGAAACGCTATTTTTTATGGCCTCTTTTGAAAAATTATAGACCCACCCATCACGCTGGGTTTTCAGACCATTTGAATAAGGTGAGAAAATCCCCTGTTCGCCTTTCTTGCTTCCCATCGTCATGAAGTCAGCAAAGCTGTCATCACGCTGGCTGAGCCAGTCTCCATGCTCATCTGGCGTAATGATTTGCCATCGCCTGAAAAGACCTTCAGGATTTGTCTCTGTCAGGGCATCTGGTGCCTGATCGGGGATAGCGGCAATAGAGCCGAAATGATGCAGCCAGCAAAATTTATCACTTGATGGCGCTGTCTCCAGTTCTGGCCCGCCATGAGCATAGCGTTCGTGGGCCGAAAGAAAATCACCTATATCACAAAAGCGGATTACGCCTTTTCCACCATGATCTTTTCGACGCGCCAGAATTGTCAATGCCACAGGAGCACGACTTCCCTGACCAAAAACATTATCTTTTTCTTGTCGACGCAATTCCCCTGACGTTCGTGCGTCCCCGCGCAAATGGAAAATCCATATGTCAGAAAATTCACTTTGCAGGGCATTTCTCAAACCCGTTGCTGCCGCACTCTCAATAAAACCTGCATTTGTGACAAATCCGATGACGCCTTCTTCCTCAATACGGTCTGAGGCCCAGCGTATAGCCCGGATATAGCTGTCATAAAGTGAGTTTTTATTCGTCGATTGTGAATCCTTGACGTAAGTTTCTTCAATACGCTGATCGAGATACTCATATTTCTCATTTTGCGTCCCACCAGCTGTTTTTGCTCCTGCCGAATAAGGCGGGTTGCCGATAATGACTTTAATACGGGCTGTTTCCTGCGCTAAAATACGCTCGCTATTATCCTTGAGATAACCATTTTTTACATCAAGGTTGCCTTGTTTGGCTTTCAGGTTTTCGGTCAGGTTAAAGGTATCAGTCAGGCATAACCCGCCAAAAGGCTCCTGCTCTCCCGTGCGGGTGGCGTAAGAGGTGGCGATATTGATACCGGCGACATAATAAGCCAGAAGCACCAGCTCATTGGCCCAGAGACCGGGACGGCCATGGAGGGCTTCTTCCTTTCGGGCAGCCTTATATTTACGGCGTAACTGTTCGTCTGAAATGAGATAATCGCCTTCACTGCCATCGGGATGACGATGACGCAATTCGATCATGCGGGCAATAAAGCTGCCTGTGCCGGTAAAGGGGTCAAGGACCGAGACTTTTTCATCCCCCAGACCACAGCCAAAATTGCTTTGCAGCACATGCTCAACCGAACGGATGATAAAATCAACAATCGGGACGGGTGTGAAGACAATGCCCAGTTTGTCAGACTGCTTTTTGAATGCTTCCTTGAAAAAATCATTATAAAGACGGATGGTCCATGCCTGCCGGACTTCCGGCGTTGCCCCATACAGGCGGTTGCGGATACTCTCATAAAAGCCCTCCAGTCCCTCCTGCTCCTTGGCAAGGCCCGCTTCATAGAGTTGCTGCGTAACAGCATCAAGAGCCTGCGTCATGGGGTTGGAGCTATGGCTGCCACTCTCCCCGAAGAGCGCATCAAATACCGGACCCGTCACAAGATGCTGCCCCAGCATTTCTATAATTTCAGAGTCAGGAATATTCGGATTAATGGAAGAATGAATTTCGCTCTTCAGATGGTTAAAAACCTCACTGGCGCGTTGTGTTGCGTGGTGTTGTTCCTCGCGATCCTCATCAAGCGCACCATTAATCAGGCGCTCAATGGCGATAATATGCCGGTTAACGATGCGCTTGACGTCTTTTGTCCACCTCTTGAAGGGATTGCGATTGCCCACCCTTTTGACAATTCTGGCATAAAGCGCATCTGCCAATTCCCGGCGCTCTATGAAAGAAAGCCTTAACTGCTCGCCGAGATTCTGAATCTCTTCAGGTGAGGCTGCTTCTTTCTCTTTTTTGAGCTTGCCTTCAAGTTTCTCAGCAGCGCTTTTCTTTCTGCCTGTTGCGATTGTGCTGGAGGTGCAGACAACTTCCATACGCGTAAAATCAAGCGTACCCGTCATATTAAAACGGTCCATCTCATCATCCAGAGAGGAATCATGGGCGCGCAAGGCCTGCAAGACTGTCCAGACCGTACGGAAATGATGACCAGCGTGGGAGAAATAATCCTCTTCCGTCTGGCCATTGGGCACAACGACGGGGATAATGATATAGCCACGCGTCTTGCCCGGTGCACGACGCATCACCCGCCCGACCGACTGCACCACATCAACTTCGCTATTAGTGGGCGCGAGAAAAATCACGGCATCCAGTGCGGGGACGTCCACCCCTTCCGACAGACATCTTACATTGGAGAGAATACGGCAGACTTCCTGCTTCTCGCCTGTTTTTTCATCAATGATGGGGTCAGGATCTGCCTTGAGCCAGTCCAGACGCTCACCTTTTTCGGCCGCATTCATGCTGCCATCAACATGGCGAACTTCACACAGGGCGCCTTCATCTCCATGACGCCGACGATATTCATCGACAACGTCAGAAAAGCCGCTGGCTATGACCTTGGAAGCAACTGTTCCCACACGCTTTTTGGAAGGTTCAATGGTTGAACAGAATGCAACAGCCCTGTGCATGGGGCGGATTTCATTCTCGCCGCGCATATCCTCGCGCGAAAGCCCTTTCCAGGCTCCGATAATACGCGAGGCAATATCAATCGTAATCCCGTTACTGGCGTCACGCAGCACGTCGGGGACAGCTCCGGCCACTTCATTTTCAGAAACACCCAGCACGACAATCTTATAAGGACAAAGCCACTCCAGCCTTATGGCATCAGCGAAAGTAATCTCATAAATAATGGGCCCGTAAAGTTCCGCATTATCCATGGAATAAAGCGTGGTATCAATGTCCTTCGCCTTCTCCATGGCTTCGCTGGAATAAATGCGCGGTGTGGCAGTCATGAAGAGCTTGCGTGCCGTTCTGATACCATCCGGCTTATGAATAAACTGGAAGGCCTTATCATCCCCTTCCTTTTCAAAACCGCTGGTACGGTGCGCTTCATCACAGATTACAAGGTCTATATCCGGCAGGCCCACTTCAAGCTTCTGTGCCTCTCCGATAACGGGCGAAGAATGGTAGGTCGAGAAAATCACCACCATACGCTCTTCATGACCCGGCGCCGAACGCGCTTTCAGAACCTGACGCGCCAGACTGGCAGCATCCGTCGTTGCAGGATAATTCAGCTCATTCTCAACACGGCCCATATCATCATCGCGCTTTTTGCCAACTTCACTATCAGAGCAGACAGCAAAACAGTCCAGATTCATGGAAGATTGCTGGGTCCATTCTGTCAGGGTCTGCGAAATTAGGTGCAATGAAGGGGCCAGAAAAAGGACAATCTTTCCTTTTCCGCCAAGAGCCTCAGCAATCTTAAGCGATGTAAAGGTCTTACCCGTACCGCACGCCATCAGGAGCCGTCCTTTGGCGGGAGCGTCCACGCTGCCATCACTTAAAGCTGCAATCGTTTTTTCTACGGCCTCTTTCTGTTCTTCACGAAGTGCCTTGGCCTCCCGGCGCGTTACTTCGCCATTCTGAAGATATTTTCCCCAGTCAATAACAGAATTTTCAAGGTCTTCCAGCGTTGTCAACTCAATGGCAGGCTGGACCGTATTCATGACCTCATTGGCATTATCACCCCAGTTTCCCGTTGTGGTAACAAGACGGCGACCTGTAAATTCTGCCCTGTTACTGGCAGTGACAAAACTGTCAATTTCCTTGCGGGAAATTCTGTGGTCCGGCTTATAAAATTTGGCCTGAATGGCCTCAAACCCAGAGCCGTCACGTCGCACACCGACAAGATCAATTCCCGTATCGCGTGCGCTACCCCTTTCCGGGTCCTGACGCGCCCATTCAGCATATGTCAGAACTTCGCTATATAAAGAAGAAAATTTTGGTTCTTCACGAAAATAGATCTGAACCAGCGTCTCAAACCCCGTTCCCCGATCACGCTGTCCTGTTTTGTGACCTTTGCTATCAGTCCCATAACTGGCAAGAAGCTGACGAAAAGCATTGTTCTGAGGATCGGTCATAGGAAACAGGCTCCATGAATATTTTCTGTTTTTCTATCTCTTTTCTTCGGGAAAAAGGCAACCTCACTCTTCCTTAATCACTCTCCTGCTATAATTTCTTGCATGTGCATAAAGGAGGGACCACCATGCCGGAAGGTTATACGCAGCAGGATATTTTTATCGTTGCCATTCCCACATTGATTGGCCTCCTGGCCTATTTTATTCCTGTGATAGTTGTTTTTGCCCGGAGGGTAGAAAATAAAGTCGGCGTGATTTTACTCAATCTCTTTCTGGGTTGGACGGTTATTGGCTGGATTATTGCTCTTGTGATGGCTTTCTCTCTCCAGACAGAAGATCAGGCTGTTTTAAAAGCCCTACATGATCAGCAAGAATAGCCAAACGCATGTAACCAGCTTCCCGTAAATCAGATTAGGCATAACACCCACATAGTGCAAAATCCGGTAAAGCGTTGCCCTATACGATTAAGGGACTTTTTCTGCCTTGCTTGCTCGCTTCATACGCAGGTTTTATTTAAATGATTATCATTATCATTCTGTGAATGATAAATTTGCCATAAGCGCCGGGAAAACCTACTTTTTATAATAACCATCAAGAAAATTCCTCTCCATTGACTGTCACTTCCTCTCTGAAATTAACATAATAATCTATAGTCACTTTATTGTGACATAAGAGATAATTGTTATTATCGTCTTTGACGTGCATCATTTACTTCATAGTTGTTTGTATATGGGGAAATATCATTAAGGAATAGTTAATATATTTCGAAACCGCACTGATATTAACAAAGTGTTGGATTATTCCCTCTGATAACACTCCATCGCAGACTTTTTCTTTTTACGCGGCGGTATTATGAGCAACATTTCTCACTCCTACAATCATTCTCCTGCCCCTCTGGAGCGACGCTCATTTCTGCGAGCAGGTCTCGTTCTGGTAGCTTCTGCAACGATAGCCACTATTTTACGACCAGTCGGAGCCGCGGCGCGCGTTCTCATGGGAGGAACGAAATGGGCACCACGGGACCTCCAACCGCCCAAACCCGTTGATCCCACAAAACGCGTCTATTTCACTGAAGAAGAAGCCCGTCAGGTCACTGCCATTTTTGACCGTCTAATCCCCGCAGACGTGTTGGGTCCCAGTGCCTCAAAGGCAGGTTGCGTCGTCTTCACAGACCACCAGCTCGCCAGCCCCTGGGGCAATGCTGACTATCGCTACAAGGATGGTCCCTATCTCAATGGCACGCCGGAGCAGGGTTATCAGTCTCCCTTAACACCTGCCCAGCTTTACCGCCTCGGTCTGAAAGATATGGAAGACCATTGTCAAAAGAAATACGGCAAAAGCTTCCACGAGCTTTCCGCCCAAGAACAGGATGGCTGCCTCGAAGAGATAGAAGCCGGGAAATGTGATTTTCCTCACGTCTCCTCCAGCGCTTTCTTTTCCCAGCTTTTGGCCAACGCACAGGAAGGCTATTTTTCTGACCCCGTTTATGGTGGCAACCGAAATATGGCTGGTTGGAAAATGATCAATTTCCCCGGGGTCCGTTATGATTATCGCGATGTCGTCCACATCAAGGGAGAACCCATTATCCTCGAACCTGTCAGCATTGCCCAGAGAGTAGGCCCTTCGCAACCTATTTGACCCCTGATCACTCTCAAGAAAAATAATAAGGATTTCCTCCGATGGATTATAAAAGACCCAAAGCAGATGTGGCAATTATCGGTCTGGGTTGGTCTGGTTCCCTGATGGCTGAAGAACTTACCCGGGCCGGACTGAATGTTGTTGCCCTTGAACGTGGTGCCTGGGAAACAACAAGCCAGAACTTCCCGCCTTCCATAGTAGCCGATGAGCTGCGTTTTGGCGTCCGCAAGGAAGCCCTGAAAACACCAGCCACTGAGGCTTATACCTATCGCAATACGGTTGATCAGGTCGCTCTTCCCGGACGTGAATGGAGTACATGGCAGATGGGGAATACCGTCGGTGGTGCTGGCAAACATTGGGCGGTCAATTCCTGGCGTTTTAACCCTTCTGACTTCGAGATGGAAACACGCGTCAGGACCCGTTACAAAGACATGAAACTGGCCGAAGGGCTGATCGTGCAGGACTGGGGCGTTACATATGACGACCTTGAACCGCATTATGACCGTTTTGAGAAAATCGCCGGCATTGCTGGCAATTCCGGCGTACTGAACGGGATAGTACAAAAAGGTGGTAATCCTTTTGAAGGTTCGCGCAGGAATCCTTACCCGACCCCTCCATTAGTACGTTCACGCTGGAATGATATTTTCCACAAAACGACTGAGGACATGGGCTATCACCCTTTCCCCATTCCTGCCGGAACAATCGGCGCTCCCTATCGCAATCCGTTCGGCATCGAACTGGCCCCTTGCACCTATTGCGGCTATTGCGCTTTTTATGGCTGCGGCAATTATTCCAAATCCAGTCCTAATATCTGCGTCATTCCAGCCCTGATGGAACGCCGCAATTTTACCTTGCTGACAGAATGTACTGCGCTGAAAATTGAAAAAGCCTCTGATGGAAAAACAACCACAGGCGTGACCTTCCGCGATTCAGATGGCCATACAGGCTTTCAGCCCGCCGATATTGTCGTCGTTGCGGCCTATCAGCTTGATAATGTGCGCCTGCTGCTGCTCTCGGAAATCGGCACGCCTTATAATCCCAAAACGGATGAAGGCACTCTGGGCCGCGCCTATAACTGGCAAACCATGTCCATGGGATTCCTGTATTTTGAGAATGAACATATGAATTCGTTCATTTCCACAGGAGCCCTTTCCACACAAATTGACGATTTTAATGGCGATAATTTCGACCATGCTGGCCTTGGCTTTATTGGTGGAGCAGGTATACAAGCCATTTCTGACCAGGGCACTCCTCTGGCCATGCTGGACCGCGTTCCTCCCGGAACCAAGAAATGGGGCGCGGAATGGAAAAGGGCCTTCAAACACTCCTACAGCAATTATGGCAAGATTCAAGGGCAAGGAACATCTTACTCCCATGTTGGTTCCTATCTTGATCTGGATCCCACCTATAAGGATTCAAACGGTCAGCCCCTCTTGCGCGTCACGTTTGAATATAATGAAAATGACCGTCTCATGGCTCGTTTCATTCAGAAAAAAATTGATGAGATCTGCTACCAGACTGGTGCAAAATCATGGACGACAGAAGCGTTCCCCGATAAGCCGAGTGATCCTTTCCGTCCTTATAATAGTGGACACACAATCGGTGGCGCCGTAATGGGACTGGACCCAAAAACCTCAGTGCTGAACCGTTACCAACAGCATTGGGATATGCACAATCTCTTCGTCGTCGGCGCGTCATCCTATCCCAATAATGCCGGGTACAACCCTACAGAAACACTTGGCGCCCTCACACTCTGGACGGCACGCGCCATTATTGAGACCTACATTCATAATCCTGGTCCGCTGGTTCGCTAAGGGAACACTCATATGTCTAATGGATTGAAGAAAGCTCTTATCGGTGGCGGAATTGCTGTGGTGGCTGTTATCAGTATCATAACAGGTTATGTTGAACTGAAGCTTCACCCCTCCTCTCCCTTGAAAGAAGAGACTCTTTCTGAAACAGAACTTCAGGCCAAAATCGAACGCGGGCATTATATCGCTCGCGCCTCTGATTGCAAAGCCTGCCATACAGGCCGGGATCAGGCACCTTATGCTGGAGGGTTCACGCTTCATACACCCTTCGGAGACATCGTTACCTCGAACATCACTTCCGACCCGGAAACAGGTATTGGTGGCTGGACCATAAAACAGTTTGATGCCGTATTGCGCCATGGCGTAGGCAAATATGGCTTCCTCTACCCAGCCATGCCTTACAATGCCTATACAAAATTGACCGATGAGGATGTCAGTGACCTATGGGCCTATATCAGACAAATCCCTGCTGTCAGGCACAAGGTACAGTCAAATCAGCTTCCTTTTCCTTATAATCAGAGGATCCTTTTGGCCGGATGGAACTATCTTTTCTTTACAGAAGGCACTTTCAGACCTGACCTCCGAAAAGACGCTGAATGGAACCGCGGCGCCTATCTGGTTGAAGGGCCTGAACATTGCGCAACCTGTCATACAGCCAAAAATAGTCTCGGCGGGAATGTCAGGGAAGCTTTTGGCGGCACGACCCTGCAAAACTGGCACGCCTCTGACCTAACACCCAATAAATATATCGGTCTTGGCAACCTCAGTGATGATCAGCTCTTCAGCTACCTCAAAACGGGCACGAATGACCTTTCCGTGGCGTCTGGCCCTATGGGAGAAGCCGTTGAAGAATCACTTCAATATCTGACTGACAGCGATATCAGGGCAATTATCACCTATATCAGGTCAGTCCCCGCAACCCTTTACCAGCCTCCTGCCGCCCTGCCTGCCTCTGATCCCGTCATACAGCACGGCAAGACAATCTTTGAGACGCAATGCTCCGCCTGCCACGTCTCCAATGGAACAGGTGTGCCGAACATAATTCCGGCTTTTGCGCGTAATCCCATCATCAATGCACAGGATCCAGCTTCCCTGATCCAGAGCGTTTTGATCGGTGCTATGGGACCACAAACTGCTGGAAACCCGACGGGAGCCGGTATGCCACGCTTTGACTGGAATATGCCCGATGGCGATATAGCCGCCGTTTTAAACTATATCCGCAATAGCTGGGGCAATGCTGCTCCCCCCGTAACGCCACAAGCTGTAGCCGCCATGAGACGTGACCTCAAAGCACGATCATGGATCTATCAAGGAAAACAATAATAAATAATGACACAAAGCCCTTCTCACAGAGGGGCCTTGTATCTCTCAAAAGAATACAGCGTACCATAAAGGAAAGTTGTCACAACAAGACCTGCTACCCAGGAAATATCAACCCCTCCCGTTCGGGAAACCAGAGGACCAGTGAAGAAGCTGGTCTTCAGGAACGGTAACTCAACCAGAACACCGACCACATAACAAAACGCTGCCTGATGATTAAGTCGCCCATAACGTCCCCCATGGGGTTTGAAAAAATCATCAACCTCATAATGGCCCTTTTTGAGGATGTAATAATCATAAAGATTAATTGCCGTCCACGGCACAAGAACTGCCAGAAGAAAATCAAGAAACGCCGTATAGGACTGGAGGAAGGTTTTTGACATCCCTAACCCAATAAAAAGAGCTACAACCAGCAATAATGTTGTTGCCATTACACGCGAAGAACGCCCCAGATTATGTCTGGTGTAAAATGTCTGAAGAAAGGTAAGGATACATAATCCACCACAATAGACACTCATGGCACTGCCAAGCGGGATGGCCAATGCCAGTACCCAGACAACCACGTGACCTACAGGACCTGCCAGAGCTATAATGGCCTGAGATGGGGACAGATCTGGCCATAAAATGGCAAGCAGGCTCCCGAGCATCATAGGTAAAACCGCCCCAATGACCGTCCCGCCATAACAAGCCCAAAACGTTTCCTTCACTGATGTTTCTGTCAGTGGCAGATAACGTGACGAATCCGAAACATAAGGGGCATAAGCAATCTGCCACAGAGCCGCAACGGAGATAGCCCCCAACATGCCAGAAATCGAGCCATGAAGATCGCTCAACAGAGACCATGAAAGCGCATGCAATCCGCAGATTATGGCATAAAGCACGGCTATAGCTGAGAGCCAGCTTGCCGCTTTTGAGCAAAGATGAATAACACGATACCCCAGAACGCAGGGAATAAACGTCAGAAGCGCAATGAGAAGGATACAGTCTTTTCCGCTTAGCACAGGCACGATATGAGACAACGCCTCGCCGCCTACAACACAATTGGAAGCAGCAAACCCGATATACATAATGATTACGACACCAATCACGGGCACAGACCCATAAAGACCGAACTGCCCGCGGCTCTGCACCATCTGTGGCACACCAAGTTGTGGTCCCTGCGCCGCATGAAGAGCCATAAATACGGCGCCTGCCATATTGCCAATAATCAGCGCCATTAGTGACCAGAGAAAGGATAGTTTAAAAACGACAGGCCCCAAAGCACCTGTCACAACCGTAAGAAGCGTCATATTCGCACTGAACCAGACAGGGAACAGATCTGATGCCTTTCCAAAACGTTGGGTCAGCGGGATTGGATAAATGGTGTGGCGTTCAAAACTCTGTGTCATAGGTCGTGCTTTCCCACATTTACTGTTATAAGAGAAGAGTAATTATTTGTGTTTTTTAAAAATAATTTTAATGATTCTTCTATAAACTGTTTCTAGAACGAAAAATTATTTTTATTTGTTAAGTCAAAGTAAAAATACATCAAGAAAAATTTACCATACTCAAATCAAGAAAATTTGATCGAAGTTCCCTATTAATAAGACAGGTTTTATGTATATTGGGAGGACAGAGATGGTCTGGTAGATTTTTTACCGCAGAACATTAATGGAGCTAAAAGCGACACCCCTTAAACTCATAGAAAGGACTCTTTTCGACATGACATTCAAATATTTCCAATGTTTTGCCGTCGCTTTTCTTTCTTCGAGTGTAATTTTCTCTACGTTATCCATATCACACGCTGCAACACCTCTTCCCCCTCATGACGAAATTGTCAGGCAAGTTCAGGATCATTGGGCAAAGCTCGAAGAAAGGCGCTCTTTTAACGACTTGTCAGAACAGAATCTGCAAGCCCTTAACGCCATCCTTGATGCTGATGAGCTCTTGTCACAACATCGTCATAAAGAGGCAGCGACAAAGCTTAGTTTTGCGCGCGACCGGCTAAATTCTGCTCTTCAAGCCCATCATAATCTCGCTCAGTCTGCTGCCTATGTAGAAAAACTTCATAGAGTAAATCCCGCTTTCCAATGGCTGCCACAATATAATGCGGCTAACTGGGCGCCAGTAGGCGGTAAATTCATTGCCAAAACGGACCTTTCAAAGACGGAACATAAAGCCCTTTCTGAAGCAAATAGTCATCTAAGACTTGGTAAGGTTGATGAAGCCTATAAAATTATCGGCTTTTTTCGCAACAAAACGCAGATCTCCATTGCTATTGCCCCTCTGGAGCCAACAATTGAAGCTGTAGAAACCGCTCTGGCGACGCTTCAGAGACACGACGCTTCATCCGCTCAGGCAGTTTTACAAAACGCCATGACACATTATGTGTTCATTCCACAGGATGCATTAAGCGTTGATCTTCTGGTGCATAAAAACCAGAATCGCGCCCTTTTGGCACGACGCTAAAGACGTTAAATGGCAATCTCTTCTATAAAAAAGGAAATTGCGCCATCTTATAAAAATAGCGTTTCCGCCTCGTCGGTATAGCAGCATATTACACCGATACCGGAATAATATGCTGCTTCATATATCTTCTTTCCTAATAAACGAAATATCTTTTAATGAGCTGGAGCTGTCTGAACAGCCTCGGCTAGCATCTGCCTTGGACTCTGTCCAGACTGTGTCTCATCGGGTAAATCTTCCTGCCATCCTCCACCCAGAGCGTTATAGAGGCGTGCCAGATCAACAGCGACTTTCGCATCGCTACTGGCCAGATCCATCTGACCCTGCTGCACCTGAATCTGGGCATTCAGTACATCAAGATAAGTACTCAGACCCGAACGATACTGATTCAGTGCCAGGTCAAATGACCTCTGGCTATCATGAACACTCTGATAAAGCCCCTGCCGTCTATTCTGCTCGTCGTGATAATTCTGCAAGACGTTATCAACCTCATGCCATGATTTGAGAACAGTCTGGCGATAGGAAATAGCGGCAGCTTTCTGTGCCGCTTTTTTCAGTTTGAGCTGGCCCGTCAGACGCCCACCCTGAAAAATGGGCAGAGACACACTCGGACCGACATTCCAGGCTCTGGAGCCCCAAAAACCAAGATCCTTAAAGGAAAGGGTCTGGAAGCCGAAATCAGCATTGATTGTCACTTTGGGATAAAAATCAGCCGTCGCCTCTCCCACTTCTGCAACAGTTTCTCGCAGACGTGCTTCCGCCTCTCTTACATCAGGGCGACGATGGGCAAGCTCGGATGGCAATCCCGCTGGCACAAAAGGAGGAACAACAGGAATATCCTGTCCCTTCTCCAGTTCCTGCTCCAGACTTTTCGGCGGTGCGCCAAGAAGATAGGCGATCGCATTTTTCTCCTGCGCCACACTTTGAGACAGCTGGGCCATCTGGGCATCGACTTGATGAAGACGTGACTGTACAGAATCAACATCAAGTTCCGTTACCAATCCACTCTTGTAACGGTTTTGCGTCAGATCAAGAAGGTCAGAAAGCGTTTTATGACTTGCCGTCAGAACCCTCATTCTCTTCTGGTCGCCCCGAAGTTGCAAATAGTCGCGCGCCATATCAGCCTGCTGGGCGATAAGAACACTTCTGCGCTCTTCTTCTGTCATTTCCATCAATGCCTTGGACGCCTGATATTGACGGGCTACACGCCCCCATAAATCGACTTCATAAGTCGCATCAATAGAATAATCCCACTGGTTTAACAGAGGTATCGTAGCATCACGGGGGACCTCAGCCATCCCTCCTGTTTTTTTACTGATACGACGAATAATTCTCCGCAACTGGCGGGAACTATTCTGCGCACGAGCGTAAGTACCCTGCGCCGAAAGCATCGGAAAACGTTCTGCCCCGGCAATCATCATTTCAGCACGACTTTGCGCCAGATTGGCTGTTGCCAGTTGCAAGTCAAGGTTCTGGGTTGCTATGCGCTCCTCAAGAGAAGCAAGCTCTGGATCCTTGAATGATTTCCACCATTCATCATCAAAGGGCAGCTCTGTTACCACACTTTGAGGAGAAGTCTTGCCGTTTTCACGGGCATGAGTATCATAATGAGAGGGCGACCACGGCTTGGGTGCGTGATATTTTGGCCCCACCATACAAGCGCTCAGGGCACAGAGTGAGACCATCGGCAAAAGCGTTTTGCGCATGTGTCGGCCAACCTGATAATGTAACTGGGCAAACTTCACAAAAACGCTCCTGCTTTTTCTCTGGATACAGAAACACCCTGCTGCATCTCAATGCCCCCCAACCGGTTTGCTACCGCCTTTGGCAGGACTGATCAGGAAGCAGAGCGGCACAACACAAAGCGTGACAATCCCAAGCATATTAAAGACCTGATTGTACGCGAGCAAAGCCACCTGCCGGGAAAACTCCTTGTAAAGCTGCTGCATGGCAAAAGACTGTGATTGCAGAAAGGACATGCCATGCGCCTGAGCAGCGGCCTGAACCTGCATCAGATAATTATGTACTTCAGGCTTTCCCAAAATCATATGACTTGAAAGCTCAGTCTGATGAACCTGCTTGGTCTCTATAATCGCAGCCGTCGCCAAGGATATGGAAAGAGAACCAAAATAATTACGCACCATGCTGAACAGAGCCGAAGCATCACCATTCAGTTCACGTGGAAGGGTTGAATAGGCAAACGTCGAAATGGGCACAAAAAGAAAAGCCAGCGGCGCTGTCTGCATGATCCGGCACTGGACCAGAAAGCGAAACCCCACATCCTGATAAAGCACGGCGGACATAAAAAGGGACAAAGACATCGTAAAGAATCCAAACGCAATCAGATAACGCAGCTGGATTTTCTTCATGAGGAAACCGACGATCGGGATCAGGATCATGATGGTCATACCACCAGGCGCCAAAAGCTGACCGGCAATGGTCGCCGTATAATTCTGAATCTGCTGGGCAAATTGCGGTACAATCACAGCCGAGGCGTAAAGGACGACGCCCAGTACCCCCATCATGATGGTTCCCAGCGTAAAGTTACGATCCTTGAAAACCGTCAGATGGACAAGGGGATCTTTCGCTTTCAGCAGCCAGATAATAGCTGCGACAAAGCCTATCCCACCAATCAAGGCCATTCTGATGATAAAAGGAGAGCCAAACCAGTCATCATCCTCACCACGATCGGCCATAACTTCAATACAGCCCAAAGCCAGAGAAATCAGTCCTATACCGATCACATCAACTTTTTCGCGTTTGGCTTTTTCCCAAGGGGGATCTTCCAAAAGGGTCAAAACAGCAATGGTCGTAATGATACCAAAAGGCACATTGACGTAAAAAATCCAGCGCCAACTATAATTATCAGTAAGCCATCCCCCAAGCATGGGGCCAAGAACTGGTCCGACCACGGTTGCAATTGCCGTCAAACCAAAAGCAGCGCCACGTTTTTCTGGCGGAAAAATATCAAGAATGATGGCCTGTTGGCAAGGCTGGAGCCCCCCACCAAAGAAACCCTGAAGCAAACGAAAAATAATCAGCATCGGCAGCGATGTTGAAAGTCCGCACAAAAAGGAAGTGACCGTAAAAAGCAGAATGCAAATCAGAAAATAACGCTTGCGGCCAAAAAAACGTGACAACCAGCTTGAAATCGTCAGAACAATTCCATTCGCCACCAGATAGGAGGTCAAAGCCCAGGTCGCATCATCATAGGAACTGCCGAGTGCCCCGGAAATATGGGGGAGAGCCACATTCACAATCGTGGTGTCAAGTACCTCCATAAAAGCTGCAAGCGTCACCACAACGGCAATCAGCCAAGGGTTGTGCTTCGGCTTCCACTGGCCATGGTCACTACTAGACGATGCAACTTCTGTTGCTGTCGCGCTCATTCTGTATAGACCGTTGGCTCGACAGAAAGACCAATCGCCAGCGGAATTTTGGGATCCAGCCCACTATCAATAAGAATTTTTACCGGAATGCGCTGAACGGTCTTGACGAAATTACCCGTCGCATTTTCAGGCGGAAAAGCACTGAAAGACTCCCCTGATCCCATCTGGAAGGAATCGACATGCCCTTTGAGATGGAGCTGGGGATACGCATCTATTTCGATATCTACCTTCTGGCCAGGACGCATATTTTTCAGCTGCGTCTCCTTATAATTGGCCACGATCCAGATATCATCAGGCACGATAGAAAACATTTCCTGCCCAGTCTGGACGAAATTGCCCTGCTCAATATTACGCTGCGAAATACGCCCGTTACGCGGAGCACGGATCATCGTCCATTCCACGTCGAGTCTGGCTTTCTCGAGATCGGCGCGCGCTGCAGTCAGATTAGCCACAGCCTGCGTCACATGAGCATCAGCCGTATCAATATTGGCCTGAACCGGTTCTGCCTGCGTCAATTGTCCCTGAGCCTGCACCACAGCAGCTGTTGCCTCATCCAGAGCAGCCTTGGCGTAATCAATATCCTGCTGGGTCGTGGCAGCACGTGCCACACGATGCTGTCGGCTGTAATCCGTACGTGCCTTGAAAAGCCTCGCCTCAGCCGCTGCTACATTACCCTGTGCTTCAACCAGACGACCAGGGAAATTCTTTTTCGCAACGATCAGGGACATCTCATAGGCGTTCATATCAGCCTGAGCCTGCTGCACTGCAGCCTCGGCACGATGAAGAGTCGCCAAATAATCGCGCCCATCCAGTTGAACCAGAAGATCACCTTTATGAACAAGCTGATTATCATCAACCAGCATCTTCTCTACGAAACCGCTGACATGAGGAGCGATGGAAATTTTCCGTCCCGTGGTATAGGCATCATCCGTACTGACGTGATTCCGCGTCAGGAACATATAGAGTCCGATCCCCACCAGGACGACCACGACGATCGCTATCAGGATTACTCTTTTACGTGGACTCCCTTTTCCGGTTTCCTTCTGGCCGGTAGAAGCCTGCGAAGACGCCTCCAGATCTTCCTGTTGCGAATTATCCTGTGCCATAGCCCCCCCGATTGTCTGATCTTTTCAAGAAAGGCCATGCAAAGGCTATCGAGAAAACCTTAAAATTTATTTAAAGCCTACATTCCTGTCTATGGCGTAACCAATGGCATATTCCCCGCCTTTATGACAAGGGGCTGCTTTCATTCTCTATAGCTCAATTTCGCGGCCTGAAGGGTATTATGCAACAACCCCGCAATGGTCATGGGACCAACACCGCCCGGCACTGGCGTCAGATAACCTGCCACCTTGCTGACTTCCTCAAAATTGACGTCTCCGACCAGACGACTTCTGCCATTTTCCTGCATGATACGCGTGATACCGACATCAATCACTGTGGCACCCGGCTTGATCCAGTCTCCACGCACAAGTCCCGATTTCCCTGTGGCCACGACAATGATATCTGCCTGCCGTGCCAAAGAGGGCAGATCGCGCGTATGAATATGGGCAACCGTAACAGTACAATTCTCTTTCAAAAGGAGCTGTGCCATGGGACGCCCCACCAGAATGGAAGCACCGATCACCAGAGCATTCATCCCCGTCATATCTTCGTGAACTGACTTCAATAACTTCAGGCATCCCAAAGGAGTACAGGGCACAATTCCATCGGTCATACCCAAAGCCAGACGGCCCGCATTAACTTCGCCTAACCCGTCCACGTCCTTTATAGGAAGGATAGCGTTTGTCACTGTAACCGGATCAATCTGTTCCGGCAGCGGAAGCTGAACCAGGACACCATGAATCTGAGGGTTTTTATTCAGGTCTGCAATAAGCTCCAGCACTTCATCCTGTGATGTACTCTGGGGCAGCATATGCATAAAGGAACGCATGCCCGCATGATGTGTCTGAAGCGCCTTGTTTTTGACATAGACCTCAGATGCCGGATCGTTCCCGACCAGCACCACAGCTAGGCCAGGCACCGTATGACCCTGCCTGACAAGATGTTCAACTTCCTGACGTATAGTTTCTGTAACGCCTCTGGCTATGGCCTTGCCATCAATCAGCGTGGCACTATGTGATGTCATGATGGCGGCTCTCCTCAAGCTGGCATTCAGGAAAGGGCGAAAAATCTGGTCTTTTTTCACCGGCTTCCTATATTAGGTCAGATTACTCGCAACGCATTAGCCGAGATTGATGACTTAGAAAACCACTTTATAATTACTGAGGAATTTTTCATCATGCCTGATACCATACAACACGGAACTATCAACCAAGATGTGCGCCGGAACTTTGCCAGCGACAATGTTACTCCTGCCTGCCCTGAAGTCCTCACAGCCATGATGGAAGGTAATAACGGCAATTTTCATTCTTATGGCGAAGATCCTTATACAACGCAGCTGACGCCCCTGTTTGAAGCTGTTTTCGAAACCGAACTTGCCGTCTTTCCCCTGACAACAGGCACCGCAACAAATGCGCTAGCACTTTCAGCCATGGTTCGCCCGTATGGCAGCGTTATCTGTGACCATAGCGCTCATATTGAGAATGATGAGGGAGGAGCTCCAGAGTTTTTTACCGCTGGTGCCAAAATCGCCACATTACCTTCCCCTCAGGGACGCATGTCTCCAGAAGCTCTGCACGAAGCCATTATCCGCAATAGAGAGAAAGGCGTTCTTGCTCCCCCCTTTCAGGCTCTCTCCCTGACACAGTCTACTGAGTGGGGAACAGTCTATAGCCCCGCGACCCTCGACAACCTGAGCAAGATCGCCCACCAGAATGACTTGCTCGTTCATCTTGACGGCGCACGACTGGGCAATGCTATCGCTCATCTGCAATGTTCGCCGGCAGAAACCACATGGAAAGCAGGGATTGACCTCCTCAGCTTTGGCGGTACGAAAGCCGGCGCCATGGCTGCCGAGGCTTTGATTATTTTTCTTAATGACCGGACGCGTGCACTTCTGCCAGCCATTCCCCATCTTATCAAACGCAGCGGTCATTCATGGTCTAAAAGCCGCTTTCTGAGTCTTCAGCTGCAAGCCCTATTAAAGGATGGTCTCTGGCTGAGAAATGGAGCCCACGCCAATAAAATGGCTTCCCTGTTACGCACAGAATTACAGCGCCATCCTGGGGCACATATGCCTTTTGACGGAGAAAGCAACGAAGTCTTCGTTGTGCTTCCAGAAGCACTGCTCCAGTCTCTCGAAGAAAGCGGTTTCGGATTTTACCGCTACCCTACTCCCGAAGGGGTAGCAGGCCAGCTTGTACGGTTTGTAACGAGTTTCCATACGCGTGAGCAGGATATTGAAGGGCTGGTCCAGGCCATTAATCAGTGAAAGAATAACCCCCTTATGGGGAAATTCCCATAAGGGGGTTATTTCAGAAAACCGGCTCACCTTACGCTTTTATTCATCGTCTCCACTGGAATCATCCGTCCCATCTGGCGAAACGGCAACAAATAATTGTTGCCCATCACGCAAAATCCGCAATAAGGGAGGCTGCTTGTTGACAAGAGCCTGCTTGATCAGTGACGCCGCTGCATGCGGATTGGTCGTTACATGATTACCCACAGCCACGATAATATCACCAGGATGAATACCGGCCCGCTCAGCAATACTTCCTTGAGCAACATCAGCGATTACCGCTCCCTTTACAGTTTCGTCAAGTCCTAGTTCCTGACGCGTTCGGGGCGTGATCGCAGCAAGAGAAATACCAATTTTACCTGAGGCATTAACGTCTGTAACACCCCCAGCCCCATGTTGATCCTTGTCATCCTGATTTCCAGCAATGACACTGACCGTCTGTGATTTTCCGTCTCTCAGGACCGAAAGGTCAGCCTTTGTACCGGGCGGAAGAGCCACCGCCTTGACGGCAAAATCATGCGCACTCCGCACGGGATGTCCGTTCAACCCCAGAATCACGTCACCCGTCTTCAAGCCAGCCTTGTCAGCCGGCGCACCAGCCACTACTGACGCCACAATCGCGCCATGAGCTGTCTTACCTGGATCCTCAGTCGGCAATTTGAGGGCCTGCGCCATGGTCGGCGTGACGGTCTGCGTCACAATACCGAAATAGCCTCGCACGACGTGACCGGATTTGCGAAGCTGATCCACAACGGACTGGACCGTATCTGAGGGAATGGCAAAACCGATCCCGATGGACCCGCCTCCATTGGGCGACATGATCATGGAATTCACACCCACAACCTTGCCATCAAGTGTAATCAGCGGACCACCAGAATTTCCGCGGTTAATGGGTGCATCCACCTGGATAAAATCATTATAGGCATCTGTATTCAGCTCACGCCCCAAGGCAGACACAATTCCCGAAGTCACCGTTCCCCCCAGACCATAAGGATTGCCCACAGCTACAACCCATTGTCCCGGCTGAACGCCATCTGAATCGCCCAGTTCAAGATAAGGGAGACGCCCCGGTGCCTTGACACGTAACAAGGCAATATCTGTTTTTTGGTCACGTCCAATAATTTTGGCCGGCAGTACAGTCCCATCATCAAACTTGACCGTGACCTTTACAGCGCCATTTACGACATGATTGTTCGTTACGATATAACCATCGTCAGAAACCAGAAAACCCGACCCCCTGGCTTCGACAAGACGATTCGAAGGTGCCGGTATCATCTGAAACGGAAAAGGAAATGGGAAAGGTGCACCATTCATGCCTGGCGGCGCACCACCCTCACCGCCATCATCCATGTCACTTTCTTTAATACGCGCCGAAATCGACACGACAGCCGGTTTTACCTGTTTCACCAGATCCACAAAATTTGGCATGTTCTGGCCAGAGACCTGGGGTCTGATCGGTTGGCTCTGTGCCGTAGCGTGAACGGGACTGAGGCCAATAGCGATCAGAGGTAAACTCGCCAGACAGGCTAACGACAAACGAGAAACTGAAAACATTGCATCGGTCCTGTATTTTATTATAAAGAAATTCTCCCCTAATATGGCAAATCTTAAGTGAGGCCTACATATCCATTTGATGAAAGATTAGTAATAAAAGACTTCTCAACCCTCAGAAAACAGAAAAACTGCCAAAATCTTAAGATATTATTGTGTATCTCACAGGAAGATGAAGCGCCCCTCATAAACGTCTTTCCCCAAAAAACTGCCGCAGGATCGTAGCAGAATCGCCTTCACACAAACCGCTGATAATCTCTTGCGGCCTGTGCAGACATCCCGGCCGGGCAAAAAGCCGGGGACCATGATCAACACCCCCGCCTTTAGGATCATAGGCACCATAGACAACCCGGTGAAGGCGGAAATGACTGATTGCCGCGGCACACATAACGCACGGCTCCAACGTTACAACCAACGTGCAATCGGTCAGACGTGCTGACCTTGTATGGTGGGCTGCCTGTCTGAGCGCCAGAATCTCGGCATGAGCAGAGGCATCGTAACAGGCCTCCACCATATTATGTGCCCGAGCAAGAATCTGCCCTTTCCCATCAATTACCAGTGCACCCACGGGAACTTCACCGCGCTGGGCTGCCTGATGCGCCAGAGACAGAGCCTCCCTCATGGGGGTAGACCAGTTCAGTTCTGGTTTTGAGAATGTCTTCATGGCATAATCCTTACCAGATAAATCCGCTCTTCGACATATACGGCACTCTATGAAACAGGTTATCGGAAGAAGGCCGTTGCTTTGAAAACTGCCGCGCGGTATGTGCAATTTCATGAACAGACTTTCTTCTCCTGATAATAGTGCTGACGATCCACGCGGTGAACGTATTGCCAAGGTGCTGGCCCGCTGCGGCGTCGCCAGCCGCCGGGATATTGAACGCATGATTGAGGAAGGGCGCATTTTCCTTAACGCGGAGAAAGTAACACATCCGGCAACATTCGTTCAGCCGGGTGATATTATGAGAGTGGACGGAAACGTCATAGAGCCGCCCCAGAAAACACGTCTGTGGCGGTACTACAAACCGACAGGCCTCGTCACAACCCATCATGACCCTCAGGAACGTCCCACTGTCTTTGCGTCCTTGCCCGATGCCATGCCGCGCGTCGTCAGTGTCGGACGACTGGATCTGAACTCGGAAGGCCTCCTCCTCCTTACGAATGACGGCGCTCTCGCCCGTGAGCTAGAACTTCCGTCCCGGCAATGGATCAGGCGGTACAGAGTACGGGTTTTCGGCCTTGTCGACCCCGCACGCCTTGCTACCCTGGCACACGGATCGGAATTTGAAGGTATAAAATACGGCCCTATACAGGCTGTCCTTGATTCACAAAAAGGCGATAATTCCTGGCTGACCGTCAGCCTCCGGGAAGGCAAGAACCGTGAGATAAGACGCGTCATGCTTGGCATGAATCTTCATGTCAGCCGCCTGATCCGCCTCTCTTACGGCCCTTTTATGCTAGGTTCCCTGAAACCGGGCGAGCTGGAAGAAGTCTCAGGCAAGGTCCTGACGGAGCAGACAGCCTTTTACCAGCATAAAACCACCAGAAAACGCACTCCCTGATGCGGATCATTGGCGGCCAGTCAAGAGGACGTACCCTTCGCGCCCCAGCAGGACAAGTTACGCGCCCAACGTCCCAGCGCGCGCGACAGATTATCTTCGACCTCCTGATGCACGCTCCCTGGTATGGCAGGACTCTTCTGGAAAATGCGCTTGTCCTGGACTGCTTCGCCGGCACAGGCGCTTTGGGGCTTGAAGCCCTTTCACGCGGTGCAAAATTTGCAAGTTTTTTCGAAAAAGACCGCTCCGCCGCTACCATTTTGCGCGATAACATCAAAGCTTGCTCTGCCGAGATACAAAGCAAAGTCTTTCTCTGCGATGCCACCAAGCCCCCCACGGCGCCACAGCAACATAATCTTGTTTTCCTCGACCCCCCTTATGGTAAGGGGTTAATCTCCCTTACCCTGAGAGCTTTGAGAGAAACAGGCTGGCTCGCTGAAAAAACGCTCATTATCGCAGAAAGCGAACATCAAGACGATGAACCAGGACCTTCCCTTCTTCTTAAACGGCATATTGGCGTTGCGGAACTGCGTTTCTGGTATCTTTAAAAACAGTAATGCGGCCCATTGCATGGCTATTATGCTTTCCATAGAGCCTGAAAATCGCTAATTTGGGAATAATCACATAAAAATCTGAGTGGAATCCTGTTCCGGGGAACCATCCTGCCAAACGCCGAAGGGCAAAATCCAGAGGGTAAGTTGTCTTGCTTTTCCTGAAACGAACACGTCGCAAGCCAGAAACGCCCGTTCACAATACGCAGCCTTCCCTCAATGAAAGGCCTGAAGATACGCCCCTTGCACGACTGATGTCAGCGCGCATGATGGAGTTTTGCGGCCTTATTCTCCTGATTATTGCTGTTGCCATCGCCGCTGCACTGTTCAGCTTCAACCCCCAGGATCCTTCTTTCAATACGGCAACCGGTACGCAACCCACCAATCTTCTTGGTCGTGCTGGAGCAACGATCGCTGACAGCCTAATCCAGTGGCTGGGTCTGGCCAGTGCACTGCCGATCCTGATTCTGCTTGCCTGGTCGTGGCGACTCGTCCGCACACATACACTAGGCGCACCTCTACTGCGCTTTATCGCCGCCATCCTCCTTTTACCCACAGGCGCCACACTGATCAGTCTCTTCCAGATCCTGACACCGGGCAATGACATAAGCTGGCCTTCAGAAAGCGGCCTTGGCGGACAGATTGGCCATAGCTTTGCCTCTCTCCTGCTCAATGCCTTGACCGGAGAGGTCGGGCACACCATCGGCAGCACCCTTGCCTGTATTCTCGCCTTGCTGCTTCTTGCCCTCCTCCTTCCCATTACTCTGGGACTGAACAGCCGCGAATGGTATGGCCTCGCCAACATCATTACCACCAGTCTGCGCTGGATCTACAGGCTGGTTCGACGTCAAAAAGCAGAAAAAAGCCATTTTGACGAAATACCCACTCCCAACAGGCTTTTTACGCCTGCCTCCAAGGGACCATCCCGCTATAGCGACCGCTTTACACCACGAGGCGGGGTCCCTTCCGGGTTCCTGAGACGCAATTTCATGCGTCAGGATCCCCGTCTTCCTCCGCCAGAAACCAAGAATAACTGGCTCCAGCCACCGACACCTCAAGGCCCGACACCGTGGGAACGCGCATCCCCAGCAAATCCTGCTCCGGCAACCAGTGCTATAACGGAAAACGATACCCCGCCAAACAACCCCTATGGGGAAAAACTGGCCCAAATCAACCGTGTGCGCGAAGAACCACATCTTTCCTCTCCCTTACCGCCTCTTATGAATGACGATGACGAGCCAGAGGATGACGGATCAATCTCTCCTTCCGAGACACAAACAGAACCTGAGCAGGGCTTCTTCAAACGCATAGCCCATAAAGGGCTGGGCATTTTCCCTACTAACGAGGCACAGAACGAGACTGACAAAACAGCTGCTTCATTGGAAAGCCAGGCTGGCACTGGCCTTGCCATGACCTCTTCTTCAAGCACTTCCGAACGCTGGGAGAAAAACATGCCATCTCCCAGTCCTTCCCCGGCAGAAAGCTGGACGCCGCCTTCCGTCTCCCTGCTCAACCCGCCTCCTGACAAAGAGACGTCTGGCCCTTCGGAAGAAACACTTCAGGAAAATGCCCGCCTTCTGGAAAGCGTGCTGAACGATTACGGTGTGCAGGGTACAATCACGGATTATCACGCTGGTCCAGTTGTTACGCTTTACGAACTGGAACCCGCTCCAGGAGTTCGCTCATCACGTGTGATTGGCCTCTCTGACGATATTGCCCGTTCCCTTTCCGTGCTGAGCGTGCGCATTGCCACCGTACCAGGACGAAATGTCATAGGGATCGAAGTCCCCAATGCCACACGCGAGACAGTTTATTTCCCTGAACTTCTTCTCAATCCTGGCTGGGAAGAAGGCAAGGCCAAGCTTAAACTGGCTTTGGGCAAGGACATAGCAGGCCAGCCTGTTTACGCTGATCTGGCCAAGATGCCGCATCTTCTCGTCGCAGGAACGACGGGTTCAGGCAAATCTGTGGGGATTAATGCCATGATCCTTTCCCTGCTTTACCGCCTCAGCCCGGAAGATTGCCGGCTCATCATGATTGATCCCAAGATTCTTGAGCTTTCGATCTATGATGGGATTCCCCACCTCATGACGCCGGTTGTGACAGAACCTTCCAAAGCTGTCAGCGCGCTAAAATGGGCTGTGCAGGAAATGGATCGTCGTTACCGTCTTATGGCCGACCACCAAGTACGCAATATCGCAGGCTATAATGAACGCATCAAAAAACTCCGTGAAACAGGAGAAGCTCCGACACGACGTGTTCAGACAGGTTTTGACCCGGAAACAGGACGCCCCGTTTTCAGCGACTATCGCCTAAAACTTGAGCATTTGCCCTATATTGTCATCGTCATTGACGAAATGGCTGATCTCATGATGGTAGCAGGCAAGGAAATTGAAGCCGCCGTCCTGCGCCTTGCCCAAAAAGCGCGTGCAGCAGGCATCCACGTTATCATGGCGACGCAGCGCCCCTCTGTTGACGTGATTACCGGCACAATCAAGGCCAATTTCCCGACGCGCATTTCCTTCCAGGTCACCAATAAATATGACAGCCGCACCATTCTCGGCGAGCAGGGAGCCGAACAGCTTCTGGGCCGGGGGGATATGCTGTTCATGCAAGGAGGGGCACGTATCACCCGCGTCCATGGCCCGTTCATCAGCGATGAGGAAGTCGAAGCCGTCGTAGAAGACCTCCGTTCCAAAGGGAGGCCCATTTATAATGACGATATCATTACAGAAGAGGAACCAGAAGAACAGACTCCCTCCCGCTCTGGCAAAACTAGTGACAGTGATCAAAATAGTGATCTTTATGAACAGGCTGTTGATCTTGTCATTCGCGAAAAAAGGGCCTCAACAAGTTTTGTGCAGCGACATCTCTCCATCGGTTATAACCGGGCTGCCAACATCATCGACCAGATGGAACGTGAAGGCATTATCAGTGCGAGTAATCATGTTGGTAAGCGCGAAGTGCTTGTCTCTCACAATCCCATAGAGACACATCATAACGACGATGACGAAGAAGAATGAGCGCACCACCTCTGTTTCTCAACGGAAAAGAGTTGCCCATTTTATGGGAAGACAGGCATTTCCTCGTCATCAACAAACCTTCTGGCTTGGCCTCCCACCCCGGCCCGCACACGCAGGACAGCGTCGAGACGCGTCTGACGCCACAGAAAAGGGGAGGGCCATGGCTGGTTCACAGACTGGACCGCGACACTTCGGGCTGCCTGCTGATCGCCCGACGCAAGACGGCACTGATCGCCGCCCAGAAAGCCTTTGAAGCGCACCACGTCCATAAAACCTACTGGGCCATTGTCAATGGTCACCTTCCCGCTGCAAAAGGGGAAATCACAACCCCTTTAAAGCGCATTCAAACTGCACAGGGCTGGGCTGTAAAGAGTGCCTCTCCTCATGATACAACTGCGCAGAAAGCCCATACACTTTGGCGCGTTCTGGGAACGACAGACTCTTCAAGCTGGGTCGAACTCCAGCTTCTGACAGGCCGTACCCATCAGGCACGCGTGCATCTCGCGTCTCTAGGAACACCGATTATCGGAGATCCCATCTACGGACAGAACGGTTTGCAAGAACCATTACAACTCCTTTCACGCTCCCTGAATCTCACAATGTCTTTTCAGGAAATACATATTGACGTTACGGCCCCCCCACCCGCCACTATGGAATATTATTTGGCAAGATTTCAGAAGTTTTCTGAGAAGCCGAAAAAGAACTGACCAATGAGGAATGAAAACGCATAATCCACTGTTGCCGCTTCATTTTAGCCCATGGCAGAGCGCCCATTAGTGGTTTCGTAGGTTAATACGCCATTTCCTGTTTTATCACCTCACCCTGCCGGATCCATCAACATATGAGTGACAGCCTTTTTAAAGGGCGTCAGGCGATCAGCAATCCGCAATCCAATCCGCCGCGCCAAAAGGAATGGCATTTCATCGCGCGTATATGTTGCAGCAATCATGTTGGTCGCAGCAAAAAGCGGCAACGTATCCTTGCGGTGCTGCCATGAGAACGCTTCAAGGCAGCGCCTGTCTCCTGGATCGCCACTTCCCTGAGCCAGAGCGCGCACAAGCGTCTCCTGCCCCTTCAACCCCAGATTGAAACCGTGAGCCGTGATCGGGTGCATCCCGACCGCTGCATCACCAATCAACACGAAGCGCCGCGCATGAAAACGATGAGCAAACACCGCTTTCAGAGGATAGGTCACACGCGCACTAAGAAGCTCCAGCGTCCCCAGACGCTCATGCGTCCGCTCCGTCACCTCGGCACTAAATGCAACAGGATCAGCTGCTTTCAAGCGAGCGATCTCGGCAGAGGGTAATGTCAACACCAGTGAAGAAAGACGAGCCGTCTGGCTCTCGTCAGAAACTGGCAGAAGAGCAATAGTCTGATTTTCATCAAACCATTGCAAAGCAACATTCTCATGCGGTTTCTCGTGCTGAACGCGACAGACCATCACATCTGTCCCGAAATCGTGAATAATGGCCCCGATCCCCGCCTCTGTGCGCAGTTTCGAGAAGCGCCCATCTGCTGCCACAAGAAGACGGGAACGAATGATGTCTCCATCAGTCAGAGTCACAATAGCTTCAGCCTGTGTCGTCCTGAAATGGCGTACTGCCGCACCCGTTCTGAGCGTAATCTGCCCGTTTTCCCGCACGCGCTGATAAAGAGCCTGACGAATCAGATGATTAGCCACCAGATAGCCAAGAGCCCCTCCTTTTTCGCTTCCTGCTGAGGAACTGAAAAGAAGAGGCGGCCCGCCCGCCTCGCCAGTTTCAATACGGGCAACCTCAAGCGGACAAACCGCATAAGGGGGAATGAACTGCCAAACTCCCGCTTCCTCCAGCCAGTGACGGCTGTGATGGGTCAGGGCAATCTCACGCCCATCAAAAGCTGGACGGGCCAGTTGCTCTTCTGATTGGGATTCAATAACGCAGACTTTCCAACCTGCACGGGCAAAAGACAAGGCACAGGCCAAACCTGCCGGCCCCCCACCAGCGATAATCACATCGTAATCTGACTGTGAAGGACGCATGGCCATTACTCCGCTTCCTTGGCCGCCCCGAAAACAGGGATCTCTCCCTCATGCCAGTAAGCCATATAATCCTTGATCTCAGGCCTTCTGGTCTTTCTGCCTGCATCTTTGGGCGTACCTACCATCAAAATCCCTGCAAGCCTGTCTGCCGGGGCAAGACCCAGCCTGCGCACCAGTTCAGGTTCTTCACAATAGGCGCCACTAACCCATATCCCGCCAAAACCCTCTGCATAAAGGCCGTTCAGAATGTTCATCGTGCCTGCGGCTGTTGCCATGATCTGTTCGGATTCAGGGATTTTATGCCCCATACGCAGTGACATACCCAGAACGATCAAGGCCGGAGCATTGGAAAAACGTTTGAGAATTTTCTGTTTTTTCTCGTCAGGAACGTCAGGATCACGCCGTTCCAGCGCAGCGACAATCTCGCGGGCGAAAGCAGGGCGCTGATCTCCCTGCACAACGATATAGCGCCAGGGACGCAATTTGCCATGATCGGGCGCACGAAGCGCCGTCGCAAGAATAAGTTCCAATGTCTCGCCTCGTGGCGCAGGCTCCTGCAAGGCATCCGTCGAGACCCGCGAAAGCAGCATGTCAAGACTGGAAGATGGCGGAGACTTATTCTGCATCACAAACCCCTCAACGATAAAAGACCGTCAGAACAGCTTTGGCATAAGCTGGACTGCCAGATGCAATTTAACCATTCCTCTTGGAAAATTCCAGAATAATGGTGTAGCAGGAAGATATGACAACGCACAGCCCCCGTACTGCCCTCGTGACTCGCCGGACTGGCGAGACCGACATCACCATCTCCCTGAATCTTGACGGACAGGGAAGAGCCTCTGTCACAACCGGCATAGGTTTTTTTGACCATATGCTGGATGCGCTTGCCCGTCATGGCGGGCTGGATCTTGGCATTGAAGTCAAGGGAGACCTGCATATTGATGACCATCATACTATTGAGGATGTGGGAATCGCTCTGGGAGAGGCTATTTACAAGGCCATAGGAGACAAAAAAGGCATTGAACGCTTCGGGCAGGCTCTCGTGCCGCTTGATGAGGCGCTGTGTGAAGCCGTCATTGATATTTCAGGCCGCCCTTTCCTGAGCTGGGACATTTCTTTCTCCCGCGAAATGATCGGCTCCATGGCGACCGAAATGATTGAGGAATTTTTCCGTGCATTGGTCATGTCGGCTCGCATTACGGTCCATCTGACTGAAAAATCAGGCAAAAACGCCCATCATATGGCCGAAAGCACCTTCAAGGCCTTCGCCCGTGCCCTGCGCATGGCTGTTGCCCATGACCCACGCTCAGCCAATATCATTCCATCCACCAAGGGCGTGCTGTAATAATCTCCCTTCCTGACCCGTCGGAGGCCCATTATGCGTGTCGTCGTCATTGATTATAACGGAGGCAATCTGGCCTCTGCAGCGCAAGCCGCCAAAAGGGCTGCCGCCCAGTTGGGTCTTGAAGCTGAAATCCTGATCTCCCGGCGGGAAAGGGACATACTAACCGCCGACCGGCTTATCCTGCCTGGTCAGGGGGCGTTTGCCGATTGCGCCCATGGGCTGGAGCTTGATGACGTTCGAGCATTGCTGGAACAAGGCACCCAGAATGGCACGCCTTTTCTGGGTATTTGCGTCGGTATGCAGCTCATGGCGGAATATGGTCTTGAGCACGGCAAAACTCCCGGGCTTGGATGGATCAAAGGCCATATCGCTCCTATGACAGAAGCTGAGAAAGCCGGACTGAGATTGCCTCATATGGGGTGGAATGAGCTTGACTTCACTCTTGGGCGCCACCCGCTGACAGAAGGCCTCGAACCGGGAAATCATGGTTATTTCGTCCATTCCTACGCCCTGCAGGACTATGACCCTGCAGATATAATTGCCACTGCCAATTATGGTATGACTGTTCCTGCCATCGTGGCACGCGGCAGACGATGTGGCACACAGTTCCATGTTGAAAAAAGTCAGGAAGTCGGCCTGACTATCCTGCGTAATTTCCTGACCTGGAAGCCTGACTGAACAAGACATGCCTCACAGAACTTCCGTTACCCGCGTCACTGAACCTCTTTCAGAGGATGACCTGCATAATCTGACTGATTCCACCATGGCTGCCATTCTGGATGGCGGGACATTTGGCTGGCTGGAACCCCCTGACCGCTCCATGCTGGAGCGTTTTTTTAAGGGAATTCTGCTAGTGCCCGAAAGGGAACTGTTTGTCGCGCGCTCCTCGGACGGCGTTATATGCGGTGCCGCTCTCCTGGGTTTTTCACCAGCCCATCTGGATCTGCACAATTCAAGAGTCCGTATCATGGGCTTTTACGTCGCCCCCTACGCACGCTGCGCCGGACATGGACAGGCCCTTCTCGCCGCCTTGCTGGAACGTGCTCGCTCGCTTAAAGTCAAGGTTGTTGATTGTGAGCTGAGAGAAACACAGACAATTGCTGTTGATCTGCTCCTCAGACTTGGTTTTGAACATTGGGGGACGCATCCCTATTATGGCCGTATTGCGGGACAAACTGTCAGAGGACTGTTTTTCTCCAAATACGTCGCCAAGGGGCCGCCTCTTCCCTATTGGGAATCCTCCCCCTCAACCATTTCTGCCCTTTCCTGCCCGATAGAGTCTTCGCCCATGCACCCCAAACTTACTCTCTACCCCGCTATCGACCTTAAAGGTGGCGCCTGCGTGCGCCTTAAACAGGGTGACATGGAAGCCGCCACCCATTATTCTGATGATCCAGCCTCTCAGGCGCAGCTTTTTGCCGAAGCAGGCTGTCAGTTCCTCCACGTCGTAGATCTTGATGGCGCCTTTGCCGGTCGCTCGGCCAATACAGATGCCATCCAGAAGATCATCAAACGTACCGCCCTGCCCGTGCAGCTCGGGGGCGGACTACGTGACATGGCCGCTATTGAACGCTGGCTTGAAGCGGGAATTACCCGCGTGATTCTTGGCTCCGCGGCTGTCAAGAATCCTGACCTCGTGCGTGAGGCCGCCCGAAAATGGCCTGGAAAAATCGTTGCCGGGATTGATGCCCGGCATGGTCATGTCGCAACCGAGGGTTGGGCCGAGGTCTCTGAACTTACCGCCATTGAGCTGGCTCAACGCATGGAAGATGCCGGGGTGGCTGCCATTATCTTTACCGAAATCTCGCGCGATGGCATGCTTGAGGGGCTGGATCTGGACCAGACCGCCGCCTTGGCACGTAAAGTCTCCATTCCCGTCATTGCCAGCGGCGGCGTAGGTTCTCTGGAACATCTCAAGGCCCTTTACCGCACGGCACAGGATGTCCCGGGCATTGAGGGCGTCATCGTCGGAAAGGCAATCTATGATGGACGCATCGACCTGTCAGAGGCCATAAAACTTCTGGAGGGAACATGCTGAAACTTCGTGTTATCCCCTGCCTTGATGTGCGGGACGGTCGGGTTGTAAAAGGCGTCAATTTCGTCTCCCTCCGTGATGCAGGAGATCCTGTCGAACAGGCCAAACTCTATGATGCCGCCGGAGCGGACGAGCTGACTTTCCTTGACATCACCGCCAGTGCCGAAAACCGTGACACTATTCTTGACGTTGTCAGCCGTACAGCCTCGGAAATATGCCTCCCTCTCACTGTAGGGGGCGGCGTCAGGACGACCGATGACATGAGGCGACTGCTTCTTTGTGGAGCCGATAAATGCGGAATCAACTCTGCTGCCATTCGCAACCCCGATGTCATTAATGAAGCGGCCCAACGTTTTGGCAGCCAGTGCGTGGTTGTCGCCATTGATGCCCGCTCGGACGGACATGGCGGATGGGAGGTCTATGCCAAGGGAGGACGGGAACCGACAGGGCTGAACGCCGTTGCCTGGGCTGAAGAAATGGCCGCGCGCGGAGCCGGGGAAATCCTGCTGACCAGCATGGACCGTGACGGCACCAAAACAGGATTCGACCTTGAGCTGCTCAAGACTGTCTGTAGCAAGGTCTCCGTGCCAGTCATTGCATCAGGCGGCGTAGGAGAGCTCGAACATTTCGTCGATGGAGCAAAAGCCGGAGCGACGGGACTTCTGGCTGCCAGCGTCTTTCATTTTGGCCAATTTACAATAAGACAGGTGAAAGAAGCACTACATGATGCTAAGCTGCCTGTCCGGCTTAATCAATAGGTTTGCGACATGACACAGACTCAGAACCATGTTCTCCAGCGTCTTTTCGAGACGATCGTGGCACGTAAGGAAGCCTCACCCGAATTAAGTCATTCAGCACGTTTAATGTCACGCGGGCGCAACAAGATCGCCCAGAAATTTGGCGAAGAAGCTGTTGAATGTGTCATTGAAGCTGTTGCCGGCAATCGCGAGGCCCTGATCAGTGAGAGCGCTGATGTGCTCTATCACCTAGTCGTCATGTGGGTTGATGCCGGCATCGAACCCGATGCGATCTGGGCAGAATTAACCCGCCGGGAAGGTACCAGTGGTATTGAAGAAAAGGCTTCCCGGACCCGATAAGTTTTAAAGGAGTTTTTTTCATTATGGTTAAAGACAATACCAATCCCGATTATAATCCCGACAACGTCTTCGCGCAGATTTTGCGCGGCGAAATTCCCTCCAAAGGTGTTTATGAAAGCCGGGATGTTTACGCTTTCTGGGATGCCAGCCCCGCTGCGCCCGTACATGTGCTGGTCATTCCCCGCGGGGCTTATATCGACTTCCATGATTTCACCACGCGGGCCTCAAAGGATGAAATCATTGATTTCTGGGAAAGCGTTGACAGCGTAGCACAAGAACTCGGTCTTCTGCCAAACGGTTTCAGGCTTATCTGCAATACTGGCAAAGATAGCGGGCAGATCATCCCGCATTTTCATGTCCATATTCTCGGTGGCGCACCGCTTGGCCCTCTTCTGGCCGCCCCTGACGCCTAAAAATTAAAATGACTGGCGGCGCGCAAAACCTCTTGCACGCCGCCTTTTTATCCTCTAGATGGAGAGCACCTCTGGTCCCGTTCGTCTAGAGGCCTAGGACACCGCCCTCTCACGGCGGCAACACGGGTTCGAATCCCGTACGGGACGCCAGCAGTTTTTAGAGTTATCTACAATAGCTCTACCGGTTCAAATGAACCATTATTTCCATAAATGAGAAAAACTGCACCCTGCAACATTCCACAAAGCCGAATTTATTGTCGCTAGTATGATATTTCGTAGATTCGGATCACGGTGATACATTATCATTTCGGGGATACATCCTGATATTTCTCTCGTCTAAAGATTATCAAAAAAGAATTACATCGACGGTTATCAGTGACAAAACTGGCAAATTTTAATAGATAGTAACCAGAATAAGGCCAAAGGGGAGGGAAACTGCCTGGAACAGGCGGTCCCCGCGATAAACAGAGTTAAGATTCCACAGAATTATGTCCGTCAGGTTAAGAACACAGACATATGGCCGTTCGCCTTATGCCTGCCCCTTCAGAGCTCATGTGATACGGCTCATAATCCTGTCATTCCTGTCTTTATTTTCATGGAATTTTTCCCTTAAAGCTGCAACCGCCCCAAACAAGCTGCCAGCTATCATAAAACTGGATGAAGCTGCCGTCAGCCATCAGGAACTGGATACTGCCGTAGCAAAACCGGGCACACTGTTTCGCCACATCAATAGCATCAGCCACGTTACGCTTGATCCAACACGCCTGATCCATATCCATCCAGCCGGACGTGGAAAGGTTCTGGCCGTCATGGTTTCTCCAGGAGAACGTGTAAAAAAAGGGGAAGCCCTACTACGCTATCAGAACTATACCTTACACGAAGCGCATATACAGGAAACACAGCTCCGCGCTGCCATAACAGCAGCCCGCGCCGCCTGCATAAATGCCAGAGAATCCCTGAAACGGGGGAAAGCCCTGCTCGGTCAGGCTACCTCTTTTGGTGAACTGCTTCACCGACAAGAGGTCCTTGCTCAAGCTGAAGCCACCCTGCGCACCCGTCAAGGTGAGCTGGAGCTTCTGGAATATCGCTTCACGTCTGAATTTAATTCAGCCACAGAAACCTCCCTCAAGGACGGTAAACAGGCCGACCTTCAAGGTGAAGTCTCAACGCTGATTTCTCCTGTCGATGGTATTATACGTGACATCCATAGCTCCATGGCGGGTGACCTCACCCCTATTACAGAAGCCCTTACCATAGCTGATCTTTCCACTTTATGGATTGTCTCCAACATTCCTCCCGCACAGGCGGTTCATATTGCCAGCGGGAATAAACAGGTCACACAGACGCCAGTGGGGCCACTGACCTCTTCTATTGACATAGTGGACGACGTTGCCAACCCCCTTACGGGACTGGTACGGGTTATCAGCCATATACAGAACAAACAAAACGCACTGCTCCCCGGCATGGTTCTGGAAGCCACATTAGCAGAATCAGGCCCCGTCACAGGTATTATCGTACCTTCTGAAGCTCTGCAGCATATTGAAAATCAGAAGATTATTTTCGTACAGACAGACGCTACACATTACCACCCTCTCCCCGTCAACGTCGCACTGGATAACGGACTTGAAGCCGTTCTTCAGAGCGGACTGAAAGGAGGAGAGCGTGTCGTCAGTCGCGGCAGCTTCATGCTCGTTTCCATCGTTGGTCTGGGCAAAACGAACGGAGAGTGATAGTGCGAGCCTGCCTCGAAGCCCTGTTACGCGCGCGTTTTCTGATCATTTCCTGCGTTGGCCTCCTTCTCGTCGCTGGAATAATCGCGGTCCTGAAACTACCTGTGGAAGCAGTCCCTGACATCTCGCCAAAACAAGTACTCGTTTCCGTCGTGGCACCCGGTCTTGCTACGGAAGAAGTGGAAAAATTCATCACGTTCCCGGTCGAGACCACCATGACAGGGATACCAGGCATGACTGATCTGCGCTCTGTCTCGCGCGGGGGTGTTTCGGTCGTTTACGTACAATTTGCCGACAATACGGATATCAACCTGGACCGCACCCGTGTCAGCGAACGGATGGAACAAGCTCGTAGTGCCATTTCCATCCCTGGAATCACTGTCACTATGGGGCCACTCGCAACGGGAATGGGTGAGATTATGCAGTTCCAGATCAAGGGGGCAGGGTATTCCCTTATGGAGCTGAACCATATCATGAACTGGACCGTCGTGCCGCAGATGCGTCTTATTCCCGGCGTTGTGGACGTCAATGTCAATGGAGGCGCCGAGGAAACCTACGAGGTTCTGCTGAATCAGGCACAATTGACCGCCGATCATATCTCCGTCAGCGACGTCTATCACGCTGTCGATAATGATAATGCCGCTTCAGGAGGGGGCTGGATAGCCCATCATGCAGAACAGCAGAGCGTAGTCGGGCGCAGTCTGGTCTCAACTTTGGCGGATTTCGGAAATATTGCCGTACGCAGCAATGAAGACGGCTCCATGCTACGCCTGCGTGATCTAGGGCAAATCGTCAAGGGCGCACGAACCCGACTTGGTGCCGTAACCCGGGACGGCAAGGGAGAAATTGTGATCGGCGTGGTCATGATGGAAAATGGCGCGAGTTCTGACGCCACGCTGGCGGCCATCAACCATGCCATGCCGGAAATAAGACAATCCCTGCCGCCAGGCGTTACACTTGATCCCTATTATACCCGCTCAGACCTGACCGATCGCACCATCGCCACAGTGCGCGATAACCTTGTCATGGGCGGAATTCTGGTCATCATTGTCCTAATCGTAGTTATTGGAAGCTGGCGCGCGGCGCTGGTCATCGCCTCCGTCATCCCCGTGGCACTGACAGGTGCCATGACAGGAATGCTCTATTTTGGCATCTCAGCTAACCTACTTAGCCTGGGAGCTATTGATTTTGGCATGATCGTAGATAGTTCCCTGGTGATCATCGAACATATTCTCACCCGCCGGAAAGAAGAACCTGATGCGGCCTTTTCTCAGCTCGTCATCTCTTCCGTGCAACAGGTCATGCGACCTGTAGTGTTCGCCATATTGGTCATCATAATGGTTTACCTGCCTATACTGACGCTGGAGGGAATAGAGGGCCACATGTTCCGCCCCATGGCCCAGACAGTCATCATGGCGTTACTGGTTTCCCTGATCTACTGCTTTATCTGCATGCCAGTCCTGGCAACACTGGTGCTGAGAAAACAGAAGCCCCTGAACGACACAGCACTGATAAAATTCCTGCGCCGCCCCTATACTCTTATGCTTCACTGGGGAAAGGACCATCCATACCTCCTTTTCGGAGGCACCATAACCGTGATGCTTCTGTCTGGCGCACTAACCATGCATCTGGGAGGAGAATTTATCCCTCAGCTCGAAGAAGGTGCACTCACCGTCACATCTACAAGGCTTCCCTCCGCCTCTCTGGACACAGTGCTGGCCGCCGTCACACGGCAGGAACAAATCCTGCGCCGCTTTCCCGAAGTCAGAACGGTCATCAGCAATACAGGGACATCGGCCATTCCCACAGACCCGATGGGCATGAATGAGACTGACAGTTTTATTTTTCTTACCCCTTCCTCCACATGGAAAACAGCACACACACAAGCCGGACTGGTTACTGCGATGAATGCAGCCCTGCAACGTGAATTGCCAGATGCGCTTTATTCCTGGAGTCAGCCTGTGCAGATGCGCATGGATGACCTCCTTTCCGGCGTCAGAACGCAAATCGCCGTCTCCATATTCGGCAACAACCTGGAAACACTGTCCCAACTGGGAAATCAGGTCATGAACGTCATGTCATCCATCAGGGGTGGAGCCGATATCGCCTTGAACGGAGAAGGCTCAGTGCCTCTGATCGTGGTGGATGTCGACCGCATGCAAGCAGGCAGCCACAATGTCAGCATACAGGAAATTCTGGAGACAATAGAGGCCATAGGTGGACATATCGGACGACCGGTTATCAAGGGAAATGCCATTATCAGCACACAGATACGTTACGATCCGCGCCATGTAGCCTCTCCCGACAGAATCGCCGCCCTGCAAATCCCTCGTCTGGACAGAAAAGGGAATGTCACTCTGGGAGAAGTGGCCCATATTCATGAAATGAATGGCCGGCCCCGTATCAGCCGTGACAGGGTGCGTAGACGCATGATGGTAGAAGCCAACGTGAGAAACCGCGATCTTGCCTCCTATGTAACTGAAGCCCAAAAGCGTGTCGCCCATGAAGTCAGATTGCCACCTGGTTATACGATAGAATGGAACGGACAGTTCCGTAACCTGCAATCAGCTATGAAGCGACTGGAACTCGTATTGCCTATCGCTTTCGGGCTTATTTTTGCCCTCCTGGTCGCTGCGTTCGGAGAGATCCGTCCGGCACTGCTCGTATTTGTCAATCTTCCCGTCGCCGCCACAGGTGGAATCATAGCCCTGACAGTACGTCATATGCCTTTCAGCATTTCGGCGGGAATCGGGTTTATCGCCCTTTTTGGAGTGGCCATTCTCAATGGCGTCGTACTGGTGAGCGCTATCACGTCCCTTCGTCGCCAGGGTATGAACGTAGCACAGGCTGCTTTTGCAGCAGCAGAATCACGTTTTCGTCCTGTTATGGCCACAGCTCTTGTCGCAAGTCTGGGTTTCTTCCCCATGGCCTTCTCCACAAGTGCCGGAGCTGAGGTGGAGCGCCCTCTGGCCAGTGTGGTTATTGGCGGACTGCTAAGCTCGACTCTTCTGACATTGCTGGTATTCCCATCGCTATATGCCCGCATCATGCCCGATAAGGACAAAACATAGTCCCAGAGGATGTTCGTTACGTTATAAAGGAAGCGCTATGCCGTAAGCTCGCCTCTAAAAAAACGGCAACCCACCATCGGAGCTGCCGTTTTATAACGATCCTAAAAACCGAAGGTAAATACGTTCGATAATTCTGGAATAATTATAAGTTACACGGGACCAACAGCCATGACATAAACAGAAACTGACCCAATAGACGCGCTTACATCAAACTGGGCAATAAAATCAAAACCATCATTTGTAATGTTATGAATGTAATTTCCTGATATTCTTCCCGTCCACTCAGAATCGAGAATAATCTGTGTAAAGATAGAAAGCTCCTTCACCGGATTCTCCGCATTGAAAGGCTCAGGAAATTTAACACTTTGATAGACAGCATTATTGATATAATCAAACCTGAGCATCTGCATTTTCTGCGCGGATTTAACTATCCCACCCAGTTTTAGTGTATTTGAGGAACACTTATTAATCTGGTCATTAAGCATATCCTCTCGTAGAAGGTTAATATAACGACCCTCCTCGTCAATTAAAGCAGGATTACTTGCTTCCCCGCCTCCAGAACCCGGTGTCAACACAAGGGATTTAACCTGTTTGTCAGTCTCCTTTCCTATCCCAGCGACATAATTATCAAGGTCATGCACATAAGCAAGCTCCCCTTTGGAACCCGTACTGTCCCAATAAACAGGGTGACCAGACTGGCCACTCATATGCAGACCACGTCCTAGCAAATCATCCTTCCCCAAACCGAGGACGCCCGATAGCGACTGCATCTCATCGGGAACAGGGGAACTTACACCAGAAGACGTAATTGTCAGATTCCCAATATAAAGGTCATTAATTTTCTCTGCCAATAACCCTGCTCTTGAACAGACGTTGTTAGTCCCACATTCATTAGCCGAAAGCCCCCATGACTCTGATCAGACGTCGCAGCGGCAAAAACAGCCTGAGATTTATCGAAATTTTCTATAACAATACCTATAATTCTATATTTGATATATTTTATTAAATAGAGGTTATATAAAACATTTTTCTTTATATCATAAAATAAATAAAATAGAAATTACAAAAAAATATTTAAAACATTATGTAATATCTTCCACAAAGAGAAAAACCATTCATATCCATTTTCACGAAAAAGAGACTCTGGCATACATTTCACGCGAGGAAATTATAGCTGTTCTGAATGATTTTTACGTCGTATGCTCCCAAAAGACCATAGTTTCAGGAAAACCATGATGTACAATCAGAATCCCTCCATCCCTCGGCATATTCACATTATCTGGATAGGCCAGAATGAGAAAATGCCCGTCCACTGCATGGAGAGCTGGGTCAAGATGAACCCGGGCTGGACTGTACATTTATGGACTGAGCAGCATCTGAACACGATCAGCTGGCAGAGTGAAAAACATATACAGGCTCTTATGCAGCTCGCTCAAGGCGTGAAACAGGGCGGACATGATAAGGAAGCCAATCATATATATGCTTCTATCGCCGATATTATGCGTTATGAAATCCTTTACGCAGTTGGCGGCTTCTATGTCGATGCCAATTCCTTTTGCATAAGGCCGCTTGAAGAATGGCTTTTCGACAGTGACTTTTGCGCCTCCTCCGCAAATGAGACCAAGACGCCCAATTTGATTTCCAATGGCTATATAGCCTCAATACCCGGGCATCCTATCCTGCTGGAGCTTATTACCACTCTCTATAATCAGGACACTGCCTCTATTCTCAGCGGACCGAACTGGATCAAGACCGGCTCAATCCCTTTAACAGAAACAATTTCAGCACTGAAAATGGCTCATAAAATTACTTTATGGCCCAGCCATTATTTTCTTCCAGAATATCATTCGCACCAAAATTATGACGGAAGGGGAAATGTTTTTGCCAGACGTTCCCGGGGAATTATCCAAAATCCCTATAAAGAGTCGAATCCCTGTGATGCACTTTATAAGAACGATGTTTTCGCCCGGTTCCCGGTCTTTAATCTGCTTGTAACAACGCCAACGGGGCCGCGCGTCATTAATAAGAATGATATATATATTGGCGGCGATTTATATAGAAGCGGCTTCTGGAGCGTCGAAGAACTGCTCCTTTTAAAAGATTTCGTCTCGGAAGGGAGCGTAGTCATTGAAGGCGGAGCCAATATCGGCTCTCATACAGTTGATCTCTGTCGTATGGCAGGTCCATCAGGAAAAGTCTTGGCTTTTGAACCACAACGTCTTGTTTTTCAGGAACTCGTCTGTAATATCGCGCTTAACAATATCCCTAATGCCTACTGCTATAATCAAGGCTTGGGAAGCAGAAAAACGCGCCTATCGATCCCTGCCGTTGACTATCACAAAACCAATAATTTCGGCGGAATCTCTCTCATAGAGAATTATCCAATGCAAGCGATACTCTCCTCCACACAAGAAAACAGAGAGGAGACTGAGATCATAACAATCGATTCTCTCGCTCTGGACCGTCTGGACGTCATGAAACTGGATGTGGAGGGCATGGAAGAAGATATCCTGAAAGGCGCCGAACAGACAATCAAAAGGTTCTCACCCGTTATCTATATGGAATCGTACCCCGATCTGCCAGGCGCGCCGGAAGCACGTTCTCTCCTCCGCAAGTTCGGTTATTCACTGTACCGGCATGGCCGAAATCAGGAAAATGTCCTATGCCTGCCTGCCAACAGCACCTATAAAACAAACCTCCCGGCCGAACGTTCATAAAGCTGTCGGCGGAGCGCCAGAACCCTCATTATGATGTAATTGCCCAGTATTACATCATAATGAGTTATGCCGTTTCCCGAGTGCTTTGTCAGGCAAGAGGACCTTCCAAATGTTCCTGCTTTAGTGCTCTCTGCACGTAGGGCAACCTGTCTATCTTATCAAGAAGCCCCGCGATATGCGGAAACGATCTCGGGGGTACTGATGAACTCCTCAGGGCACGACAACAAAGTGAAAAGTGAAAATCTGCAACACTAACCTTATCTCCGAGAAAATAAGGACCATGCTGCGCCAGATAATCCTCTATGATTTCCAGATAATGCTTGGCCTGGCGCATGGCTCCCTTGCTGACAATTCCGCTAACCTCCTCTGAAACGTCTCCTACAAGACGAGCTGGATAATGGCTGTTAAGCATCGCATCCTGAAGAGAGTTAGTCAGAAAAAACATCCATTGTAGAAAAATCGGGCGTCTGGGATCATTTAATCGCGGAGACAATCCCGCTTCCGGGTGAGCATCAGCCAGTGTCAACAACACAGCTGAGGATTCGTAAATAACCTGTCCGTCTTCCAAAACAAGAGCCGGCACGCGTCCATTCGGGTTAATCTTCAGATATTCGGGAGATTTCTGTTCACCTGCTGCCAGATCCAGATATTTGATTTCGTAAGGGACATTGAGAGCCTCAAGCGTGATATGCGCCGGTAGCCCCATCGTTCCATAAGCTGCGTAAAGTTTATACATCAGATTATATCTCCTCTATGATAAGTCAGAAGAGTATAAATCTGTCCCGACCTTTTTACACGATCTTTTCCTGCCATCAGCGAGCCGAACCATGACACAGCAAACTCCCGCAACACAGTTTCTCAAAGCACAGGGCGTAAGCTTTACGAGCAAATCGTACATTTATGCCCCAACAAAAGGTCACATAGGTGAGCAAGCAGCAGAAGCCATAGGCGCCAAAGCTGACATGGTTTTCAAAACACTGGTTATAAAGCTTGATGGGCAGCACGGAGCCTTTGCTGTCATCCCGGTTGAGAAACATGTTGATTTCAAAATTCTGGCCACTGTCCTGGGTGCACAAAAAGCCAAAATGATGCAGCCTTCAGAAGCGCAGTCGCGTACTGGCTTTGTCTCCGGCGGCACAACCATTTTCGGTTCACGCCAGATTATGCCCGTTGTTATTGATGAAACGGCTTTCAGTAATCCCAAGATCTGGATCAATGGTGGAGCACAGGGATTTCTCCTCTGTCTGGACCCCCATGATGCCCTACAAATTACAAATGCCATAAAAGCTCCAATTGCGATCTGAAAAACGGCACCTTATATATGACCAGGAAATGACATTAATTTCACTCCACTCCTATGGGAGAGTTCATTTATACTTATGAGTAACGGAAGAGATTTACGACATTCTTCCGTTAAGGAAAAAGTGATTATGCTAAACAGAATTTTTTCAAAAACGACGCTCATTGCCTTATTGGGAGCTACAGCTCTTCTGAGCATGCCCGTCTCGCCCGCCATAGCCCATTATGGTTACCACGGTTATCATGGCGACTATTACCATCACTGGCATCACCACAGCTTTGGCCACAGCTTTGCACGTGGGATGGGATGGGGTGTCGGTATGGGCCTTGGCTATGGTGCTGTTAATTACGCCCTGCGTGACAGGGATTATGACTATGGTTACCGCTATAGCGATTACAGCCCCTATTATGGCTATAGTGGTGGTTATGATGGCAGACCTTTCGTTGATAATTCCCAGACCATTATCTATAACGCCCCCCCGCCTCCACCTGTAGGCGTATTACCGCCAGCTTATCCTTACCCCGTACCCGGCTATACAACGTTCAACCCCGGTTACGGTTATACGTCTGGTCCGATTACAGCGCCTCCAAACTTTTAATATATGGGGGTGAATCCCAGGCCTTCCTCACGCTATAAGTCAAAAAAGACAAACCGAGAGGAGGCTTGGTGGCCTTTAGCCGTTTTTTTATCGACCGTCCCGTTGCGACGACTCTTTTTGCACTGGCCATATTCCTTTCTGGCCTAATTGCATTGCCGTCTCTGCCTGTCGCAACGATGCCTGATATGACGGCAACCTCCATAATGGTCGTCGCCAACCAGCCAGGAGCTGATCCCCAGCAGATGGTGACATCAGTCACCACGCCTCTCGAACGGCGCATGGCTTCCATCGCTGATCTGAAGACCCTGGAATCAGAAACACAAAGCGGGCAGGCTTCCCTCTTTCTCGAGTTCTCGTCATCACGCAATATTGACGGCGCCTTGCGCGACGTTCAGGCCGCTCTTAGGGCTGCCCGACGCGATCTTCCTACAGGGACTCTTAATTCTGATCCGAAGGCCTTCAAAATGGACGGTAGCGGCATGCCCGTCTACCTGCTCAGCCTGACGTCAAAACAGCTTTCCACAGCATCACTTTATGATCTGGCGACGATCCGCGCACGTCCATTGCTGGCACAGATCAACGGTGTCGGACGCGTTGAAATCGTCGGTGCTTCCACCCCAGCTGTACGGGTAGAGGTCAATCCTTATCCTCTCTATAAATGGGGCGTAGGCCTTGAGGACATACGCTCAGCTCTCGCTTCTGCAAATGCGTTTACGCCTAAAGGGTACCTGACTCTCAATGGACGACAACTCAGCCTCAGAACCAATGATCAGGCTGTTGATGCTGCCGCTTATCGCGATCTGATCATCGGCTATCGTAACGGGCTCAATCCGCTTTACCTGCGTGACATCGCCACAATCAGCGACAGTGTGCAGGATATTTACCAAATGAGCAGCTTTAATGGGGAACGCGCTGTTTCTCTTTTGGTTATTCCACAACCTCACGCCAATACTGTCGATATTGTCAGGAGCATTAATGAGCACCTCCCCGCTCTGAAATCCGCCCTGCCCGCTTCTGTCTCGCTCCGTATTGGCATTGATCTTTCCAAGACCATCCGTGCCTCGCTGGAAGATGCAAAACTGACCCTGGTCGTCTCTATTCTGCTGGTGGTGCTGGTTATTGCCCTCTTTTTCAGACGTGCTGTCAGCACGCTCATTCCAGCCATAACAGTGCCTGTGTCGCTTTCCGGCACGCTGGCCATCATGAACGCCCTTCATTTTACGCTTGATATTCTTTCTCTCATGGCACTGACCATCGCCGTTGGTTTCGTTGTGGACGATGCCATTGTGGTCATGGAAAATATCGCCCGTCATATGGAAGAAGGCATGGAAAGACGTCAGGCCAGCATCAGGGGAGGATCTGAAATTACATTTACTGTACTCTCAATCAGCCTCTCCCTCATTGCTGTCTTCATTCCGCTTCTCTTTATACCCGGCACATTAGGCTCCATTCTTTACGAGTTTGGAATGACAACCGTCTCTGCCATTGCTGTATCTACTGTCATATCCCTGACCTTGACGCCCATGATGTGCGCCCATTTCCTGCAAGTAAGCCATATATCGCACCATGCGTCCCCTTCAGGATTCCTTGCAAAACTTTCCCTGGTTATAGAAGGAGCTCTCACCAGTCTCACGCATCTTTATGGACGTTCAATCCACTGGGCCCTGAAACATCCTGTCCTGTTTGGACTGACACTACCGGGGAGCTTTATCCTGCTGGTTATCTGTATCATGTTTCTGCCCAAAGAGCCTGTTCCTGCCATGGATATGGCCGTCATCATAGGACGCATAAAGGGAGAGCCATCCCTGTCCTTTCAGGCATTGACCAGAAGGATAGAGCAGATTGAGACCATATTGCACAACGATCCTGCCATTGTGTCAGTCGCTGCTATGACACAAAGCAGCAATAATGCGCGTTTCTTCCTGCAGCTCAAGGATAAGACACAGCGTGCTTCAATTGATGACGTCATCAAGCGAATACAGGCTTCCATCCCCTCACAGCCTGGTGCTGAAGTCATGTTCTGGGCCATGAGCAACAGCCGCAAAGGTGGCAGTGGCGACAATGACACAGGCAATTTCCGCTATGTCCTGCGCAGCGATGATCCTGAGCCACTTCTGGCGGTCTTGCCCCGACTGATGGACAGCCTTCGCAAAGATGGAAAACTGATCAATCTCACTGCTGACAATGAACAGCCGGCCTTTGCAGCCACCATCATGATTTTGCGCGATCTGGAAGCACGCTATAACGTCACTCCTCAGCTTGTACAGAATGCACTTTATGATTCCTATGGGCAGGCCGTTGCATCGACTATTCATCTTCCTCTTACAGACCACCGCGTCGTACTGGTTCTGGATCACCGGTGGCGCGAGAACCCTCAAACGCTGCACCACCTCTGGCTCTCTACATCAGCAGGCTCCGCCGCAGGAGGGATTGCTTCCAACCTCATACGGGTTCGCACTAACAGACAAGACAGCCAGGCCGCCGCCCTTGCACGTGCCTCCATCACAAATAATCTGGCCAATCAGATTTCAGGCAACAGCTCCAGTGGTGCTCCTGTTTCCTCCTCAATGGAAACGATGATTCCCCTTGATAATGTCGCCCACATTGAGCAGGTTCCCCAGCCACTGGTCATCAGCCACCATGACGGGAGTTATGCTGCCTCTCTCTCTTTCGACCTCCCTCCCACTATGGGCTATAATGACGCCGTGGACTTGATTGAACGAACGCTTGTCAGTCTGCATGCCTCCGACCAGATAAGAGGCGGGTTCACCGGCACGGCAGGTGAAACAAAAGAACTGATGATCAATGCCTTGATCGCTTTCATAGCGGCTATCGCCGTCATGTATGTCACTTTAGGCGTACTTTATGAGAGCCTGATCCATCCCATTACCATTCTATCAACACTCCCCTCTGCCGGGATAGGCGGCGTCCTTGGATTATGGATTGCAGGTGATTCCTTCAGCCTTATCGCCATTATCGGTATCATCCTTCTGACCGGACTGGTCAAAAAAAACGCCATTCTAGTCGTGGATTTCGCCCTCCAGGCAGAACGGGACGAAAAACTCTCCCCGCAGGAAGCTGTTTCCAAGGCCGCTATTACGCGTTTCAGACCCATCCTCATGACCAGTCTGGCTGCTGCATTAGGTGCTATCCCTTTAATTATAGGAAATGGCTATGGCTGTGAGCTGCGTCACCCGCTCGGTGTATCCATTCTGGGTGGCATGGTGGTAAGCCAGTTGCTCACGCTTTATACCACCCCTATAGTCTATTTATGGATGGAGAGAGTCAGCACTGCGACAAACGGTTTTGTGCATCGTCTTTTCCATTCCCGTTCTGGTAAAATGGATAGTGCGCGTTACTGAAAACCTCCTCTCTCTTATCAACCCTGCCAAGGCTGAAAGCTGTTCGTTCATGAGTCCGAAAACCCCACATAACGAGCCCTCTGATACGCCAACATCCCCCACACGCCGTCAGGTCCTCACAGCCAGCACGGTTGCTCTGGGAGGGGCTGGTGCCTGCACGCTGGCTGTTCCGTTTATTGAAAGCCTTAGGGGACCTGAAGCAAGCCTCCAACAGGCCGGAGAAAGCGAGCAGGCAGCTTTTCTGGACGTTGATCTTTCAGACTTGAAACCTGGTGATTACAAACAGGTTGTCTGGAAGCGCTGGCCCGTTTTTATCCTGCACCGCACGCCTGAAATGATGAAGCTCCTGACTGATCCAGTCCTGAGAGCCAGACTGAGCGACCCCGACTCAAAAATATGCCAGCAGCCCAAGGATGCCGTGAATGACTACCGTTCAATCAACCCGGCTTATGCCATACTGATCGGCATCTGCACCCATCTCGGTTGCGTTCCCAAATTTTCCGACAGCCGCATACCCTTTCTCAAGGGAGGCCTTTTCTGTCCCTGTCACGGCTCGGAATATGATAATGCCGGACGCGTTCTTACCGCCATGCCTGCTCCTTATAATCTGCCTGTTCCCCCTGCACGCTTTGTAAATCCCACAACCCTGCGGCTGGGAGAAAGCGCTGGAGATCCTCACTTCACCATGAACGACATCCGGCAACTCTAGCCTTGGTGAGAGCCTGCCATGCCGCCCGACTCTTTTGAGAAAAAAAACATGCAACGCCTATCGGCCTTTCGCAAAATCCATGAGCATTTTGTCAATTTCCCCATGCCCGCCGTCAACTGGCTCTGGTGCCTGGGAGCATGTCTGATTACCGCACTGGGGTTAATGGGATTAAGCGGACTTTTTCTTGCCATCAATTATCAACCTGATATCCAGCATGCTTTTTCCTCCGTCATGACACTGGAACGACGCGTACCAGCAGGATGGCTCATAAGATCCCTACATATGGGGGGAGCAACCATGCTTTTTGCGGCCCTTTACCTCCATATCGGACGGGGATTATGGTATGGCTCCTATAAAGCTCCGCGGGAATTTGTCTGGCTAAGCGGGCTCCTCCTCATGGCCCTTTTCATGGTAACCGCTTTTGCTGGCTATATCCTGCCATGGGGTCAAATGTCCTTTTGGGGTGCCACAGTTGCCACACACGCTATAGGATCAATTCCACTGATCGGTAAATCTCTTCTTTCATTACTGCTTGGTGGACCTGAACTGGGGGATGTTGCCCTGCGGCGTTTTTTCGTGCTTCATTTTGCATTGGGCTTCATCGCTGTGGCGTTAGTTGCGTTGCATATTCTCTGCCTGCATGGCGTCGGTTCCACTAATCCAACGGCGGAATCCCGTAAACCAGACCTCACGACACGGCCATTTCACCCTTTTTATACTATCAAGGACGCCATAGCAGTCTGCGTCTTCCTGATGGTTTATACGGGCCTGATTTTCTTTCTGCCTCAACTCATTGAAAAACAGGCCAATCTTCTACCCGCCAATCCCTTCAAAACCCCTCCTGCCATAAGCCCGGAATGGTATCTGGCTCCTTTCTTTGCCATGCTGCGTGCTGTTCCTTCCCAACTAGGAGGGCTTATAATAGCGCTCAGCAGCATTATTGTGCTTTTTGCACTGCCCTGGCTTGACCGTTCCCCCCGCCATAACGCCCGTTTTCGGCCTCTTGTCAGTTCTGGCTGGATTTTATTCTTTGCCTCTTTCCTGACATTAACAATCGCTGGTCTGGAACCTCCTTCCGCGTTCTGGATTTTACTAAGCCGCGTTGCCTTGGTCGCCTGGTTCAGCATTTTTCTCATTTTGCTGCCTTATGCCAGTTGGCGAGACTGTCAGCAGGAAGTAAAGAAATGAAACCATTTTCACTCAAAAGCCTACTGCCAACCGCCGCGCTCCTTCTTGGAATCTCCTCTCATTCCTATGCCGATGACAGCCTCAAACGCGGATTCTATGTCTTTCAGAATGTCTGCATGGACTGTCACGGCATGACGGAGGCCCATTATGGTGACATGGCTGCTTTGGGCGTACCTCTTTCATCCCTGAAAAAATGGGCTGAAGGCCGCCATGCCTCTCTTGAAGACCCTATTGCGTCTCCCTTCCCGACCATCGAAGCGGCCAAAGCCTCTTTTGGAGGGGACGTCCCACCCGACATGTCTCTTCTGGCACGCCAGATAAAAGGGGGAGGAAGCTATATTGAGGCTATGCTCACATCCTACAAACCAGCACCAGAAGGCTATAAACTCGCCCCGAAGGCCTATTATAACGAGGTTGCTCTAACCCACCATAAAATTTTTCGCATGCCGTCTCCTTTTATGAAGGAAACCATAACCTATCCTGACGGCATGGTGGCAGATATCCCTCAGATGGCTCACGATGTGTCACTCTTCCTGGACTGGGCCGCTGAACCACAGGGGCATCATCGACGTTTCTACGGAACAGCGACCCTGCTTTATCTGTTTGTGATGCTTGGCCTTCTATTAGGCCTCAAAAAAACCATATGGAAATAATGCCTGTCCCTCCAAGGGAGGGGCAGTCAAATTCAGAAATTTTCTCAATAGTAATTAAGAAAATTTTATAAGAATCGTGGAATTGAGGCCCCTCAATTTTCCGTGATAGGATTCTGGGCGCGTAGAGCATCATTTCAATATCTCAGTAGTAGTCAGTCCATCACGGGATCGCCCGATAGTATGACCCGTGCCCCTTTTCACACGCCCCCGCATTATGCTGGTAGGCACGAGCAGTCAGAGGCTACTTACTTTGAGATATTCCTTTTTTTGTTCTTGCGATCGTGTGTCAAATATTGTAATGACGATAAAAATTGACCCAGAGAGGCTACACGATGCTTAAAGAACCCCGCTCCGATTTCTCCCTTTTGCGTGAGCGGGTTGGCATGTCTGTGGAGGCTCTGGCACCGCTCGTGGGCTACTCTCCCGCGACTCTTTATCGTTGGGAGCGTGGAGAAGCGGTACCCCGGCAGGCGGCGCTTGTTGTGCTTGAAGACCTTCTGAACAAACGAGGAGCAACGCGACCTGCTCAACCTGTTTTTCGATTCATCGACCTCTTTGCGGGGATCGGGGGAATTCGTCGTGGGTTCGAGCCTCTGGGTGGTAAATGTGTCTTTACTTCTGAGTGGGATCGCTTTGCCAAGACTACCTATGCTGCAAACTTCCCCCATGACGACCATCAGATTTCAGGGGATATCACCAAAACCGAGGTGAAGGACATACCCGAGCATGATCTTCTTCTTGCCGGGTTCCCTTGCCAGCCTTTCAGCATTGCAGGAGTCAGTAAAAAGAATGCGCTTGGCCGTGCCCATGGCTTTGCCGATGAGACGCAAGGAACTTTGTTTTTTGATGTGGCCAGGATTATTGCTGAGCACCGTCCCAAGGCGTTTTTGCTTGAAAACGTGAAGAATTTGGTCAATCACGACAAGGGGCGTACGTTCGAGGTGGTCATGCGAACCCTGCGCGACCTTGGCTATTATGTGCCAACGCCACGTGTGATCAACGCCAAGGGTTATGTTCCTCAGCACCGCGAACGCATCCTGATCGCTGGATTCCGGGATGAATGCGATTTCACGTTTGACGATTTGGACGTGCCTTCGCCGCTCAATGGACCGAAACTTGGGACAATTCTGCACCCGGAAGATGGTTCCGAGAAAGCTCCCGATAAGCATTATACCGATGCTCGCGGGCGGGTGAACGATAAGTATATCCTGACCGATCACCTCTGGCGTTATCTGCAAGACTATGCTGCCAAACACCGTGCCGCTGGGAACGGGTTTGGATTTGGCCTTGTTGGCCGAAATGATGCCACTCGCACGTTATCTGCCCGCTATTACAAAGACGGTTCTGAAATCCTGATTGACCGGGGCGAACACAAGAATCCACGCCGCCTGACCCCGCGCGAATGTGCTCGACTTATGGGATTCGACAAGCCAGGTGAGTCCAAGTTTATTATTCCAGTTTCCGACACGCAGGCTTACAAGCAATTCGGCAACTCGGTTGCAGTCCCGGTGATCGAAGCGGTTGCCCGCCATATGCTGCCCTATATCGCGGCTGGGGCGATGCAAGACCAGGAGTTATTGCAAAGGCGGCGGCTGCATCTCGTTGGTTGACGTAGTGGACGCTGTCACCCGCTCCAGAATGATGGCGGGAATCAGGGGGAAGAACTCGCAACCCGAAATGATTCTGCGGCGTGGTCTTCACGCTCGGGGCTTTCGCTACAGGCTACACGACCGTCGTTTACCGGGTTCGCCCGATCTGGTGTTTCCGGGGCGCCATGCTGTGATCTTCATTCATGGGTGTTTCTGGCACGGACACGGCTGCCATTTGTTCCGGCTTCCCACCACACGGCGTGAATTCTGGGAGGCTAAGATAGGAGGTAACCGAGCCCGGGATGAGGCCACTGAGGCTGCACTTCTGGCCGATGGCTGGCGGGTGCTGACGATCTGGGAATGTGCTCTCAAAGGGCGCGAGCGTCTGCCTGTGGATGAGGTACTTGACTGGGCGGCAGATTGGCTGGCCAATGGCCCGATACAAAAAACGATTGCGGGAGGGGTGGATGGCAGTCTCTGATTTTACGGACTGGCTCGGTTTTTTTTGTGCCCCCGGAGTAGCCCTTTTCGTAAAGCGACTTTCTGGAAATGACACGCTTGCCAATGGCACGCATCAGGCGGGCCCCTACATTCCGAAAGATTTCTTGTTTCGCATTTTTCCCGCAATTAATCGGACAGACGAGAAGAACCCGGATCACCGCTTTAAACTGGCTGTCGACTCACACATGGATGCCCGGGAGGTTCGGGTCATCTATTATAACTCGAAGCGTCATGAGAGCAAGCCAAACGGTCGTGATGAAACACGGCTGACGAATTTAGGGGGTGGGGCATCCGCACTTCTGGACCCGGAAAGTACCGGCGCGCTTGCGGTCTTTGCCTTCCCGCTGGCCGAGAACGGCGCCGCGACAAGCTGCCATGTCTGGGTTTGTCGTCATGAAACAGAGGAGGATATTGCCGAAGAGCGGTTTGGGCCAATTGAGCCTGGGCGTTTTGTTATGTGGTTTCCCGAACGTCCCGGGCTGTTTCCGCCTTATACTGCCAAGTGTGCGAGTTGCTGGCTTGAACCAGCCGAGATTCCGCCTGCATGGCTGGCACATTTCCCCACCGGGGCAGATATTGTGCGAAAAACGCTGGAGCTTCGCCCTGAACACGGAACGCCACCTGACAGACGGCTCCTGCGTCGCCGTGAATGCGAGTTTGAAATCTTTCGTAGTGTGGAAGAGGCTATAGAGCTTCCCGCGATCACGGCGGGTTTCACCACTCTAGACGATTTCATTTCACGCGCACAGACTGTCCTTCAACGGCGCAAAGCACGTTCAGGGCGCTCGCTTGAACTACATACCCGGGAAATTCTGATAGAAGAACGGTTCCGGGAGGGCACTGATTTCGAGTATGGGCCGCAATCAGAGCCGGGTAAGAGGCCTGACTTTCTGTTCCCTTCGCAGGCGGCCTATCGCGACCCTGATTTTCCCGCAACCAAGCTGCGGATGCTCGCTACCAAGACTACTTGTCGCGATCGCTGGCGACAGGTCCTGAATGAGGCCGACCGGATTCCGGTGAAGCACCTCCTGACCTTACAGGAGGGTATTTCCGAGACGCAGTTTCGGGAAATGGTACAGGCTAATATACAGCTTGTGGTGCCCGAGCCGCTAATCAGCAAATTCCCTGCCAGCATCCGGGCGGATATTCAGACGCTTGAGAGCTTCATAGGCGACTTGCGCTTGATCGTCGCGGTTTGATGCCATCCCTTAGGGATTCCTCTCCCTCTGGAAACTGTTGGCATTTTCTCCGGCCTTTATTCCCTTTTTTCATTTTTTTACAGCAGAGAAATAGGCATATAAGATAGACGTTCCCTACCATACGGGAATAAGAACCCTGCTCTAAACGGGTTTTTATTTTCCCTCACATTCCCTTAACTGATCGCGCGCTTCAAATTTCGCCTTTTTGATCGTCGTATTCGTGAGCATTTTGACCGAGGCTTCCAATTTTCTACCGTTTAATAGATAAATATGAATAGGATTAAACAGGCCACAAAGTCAGAAACCTCAGAATACTACAGCTTGTGACGAAGTTTGAATATTTTTGAATAGGAGGTCTGGCGGAGAGAAAGGGAACAGGACAGCTCGCCACTCTGTTCATGGCGCAGGATTGGCGTAAAGCTGGTGGATCGCATTGATCTCTGCTTCAATCTCCGGCGTAATAAGATCAGATCTGGTTTCCAGTAGAAGAGAGAGTTGTGCCTCAGAAGTCGCGCCAATGATCGTGCTGGTCACAAAAGGCCGTGACATTACAAAAGCCGTCGCCATCTGGACAAGATTCAAGCCGACCTGACCAGCTAAAGTTTTATACGCCCTGATCGCCTCATCAACACCGGGTTTTTCATAACGCTGGCCACGATTAAAGAGCGTTGTCCGCGCCCCTGCCGGACGAGCACCATCAAGATATTTCCCTGTCAGATAACCCTGTGCAAGGGGAGAATAGGCCAGCAGACTGACCTTCTCGCGCAAGCACATTTCAGCCAGACCGATTTCAAAAGTACGGTTAAGCAGATTATACGCATTCTGGATTGACGCGATTGAAGGCTGTCGTCTCTTCTCTGCTTCCTGAAGGAATTTTGCAACACCCCAGGCTGTCTCGTTCGAAAGACCAAAATGACGGATTTTTCCTTCTGTAACCAGTTCACTCAAAGCGCCCAATGTTTCTTCAACAGGCACCTCATCCGCACCTGAAAGCGTACTGAACGTGGTGCCTCCTTCACCGAACAGACCAATAACCCTGTCAGGCCAGTGAAGCTGATAGAGATCAAGATAATCTGTTTGCAACCGTTTCAGAGACCCTTCAATGGCATAACGAAGTTGTTTTGGCGTTAAACGGGGTTTTTCGCCCTCAGGGCGATACCAGTTATTTGAAGAACGCCCTACAACCTTGCTGGCCAGGATAATCTGATCGCGACCACCACGTGCCTTTAACCAGCTTCCGATAATCCGTTCTGTCGCTCCGTAAGTCTCTGCTCTGGGCGGGATGGAATAGAGCTCGGCCGTATCAATAAAATTAATTCCATAATCAAGGGCATGGTCAAGCTGAGTATGACCTTCTGCCTCTGTATTTTGCTGACCAAAAGTCATGGTCCCCAGACAAATCTCACTAACGTGGATGCCTGTACTACCCAGTTCATGATAACGCATAATACTCCCCTCATAAGGAATGCAATAACAGAAAATAACGAAAAATTAATGGCTTATCCCCTGATTATAACACACGCTGAGACTTTTAATCAGCGTTGCAAAACGCTATCGTAAAATCATGATGATTGGGTTTTTTCAAGCACTCGAAACTCACATTAAGGAAAGAATTCAGAGTAATGCGTATCCTGCTTGTTGAAGATGATCCTACTGTACGCTCATATGTCTCGAAGGGTTTAAAAGAGGCTGGCCACACAGTCGATGAAGCCGATAATGGCAAAGATGGTCTTTTTCTGGCAGTCAGCGAAGCCTATGACGTTATCGTCCTTGACCGCATGCTCCCTGGCGGTATTGACGGCCTCAATATTGTAGAAACCCTACGGGGACAGAAAAACAAAACCCCGGTTCTGATCCTATCAGCCTTGGCTGAAGTTGATGAGCGTGTTTCTGGCCTCAAGGCAGGAGGGGATGATTACGTCACAAAACCTTTTGCCTTCTCAGAACTTCTGGCCCGTATTGAAGCTTTATGCCGCCGCGGACAGACTGATAATCCCCAGACAACCAAGCTTGTCGTTGGCGACCTGGAACTTGATCTTCTTGCCCGCGAAGTCAAGCGTGAAGGGAAACGGATTGACCTTCAACCCCGCGAATTCCGCCTTCTGGAGTTCCTCGCACGTCATGCCGGGCAGGTTATCACACGCACTATGCTTCTCGAAAAAGTATGGGATTATCATTTTGACCCCCAGACTAATGTCATTGACGTTCACGTCTCACGCCTGCGCCAGAAAGTAGACAAACCTTTTGCCCATTCCATGATCCATACAGTACGCAATGCCGGATATATTTTACGCGTACCTGACAAAAGCGCCTGATCACTGATGGCGCTCTCTTTATGAAGCTGCCCCGATGACACAGGTGCAGCGTAATCCTTCCCGCTGGCAGCGTTGGCCCATACGTTCCATAGGCGTCAATTTCGCCCTGACCTATAGCGTAATTTTCATCCTGTCAGCGGGTATCTTCCTTTCATTCACATGGTGGAGCACGACCAATCTGCTCAACCGCCACGTACAGAACGCCATTGAGAGCGACGCCTCTGATCTGCTCCACCGCTGGCAGGCCGGCGGTCCTCATGCTCTCTCTCACGCCATTGAAGACAGACTTGACCAGAATGTGGATGATGACGCGCTCTACCTTCTCGTAGACGGACAGGGGCGCCGTCTGGCCGGAAACCTGCCTGGCTGGCCGGTAAAAATACAAAAACCGGATCGTTTTTATGAACTTCCAATAAGACGTTATTCCTTTCGAACGATCGCCAAGTTCAGAGTTTATGACCTGCCTAAACAATATCGCCTGATCGTGGGGCATGACGTGCGGGATCGTGCCCTTTTGCGTCATATCATCACCGAAACCCTCGTCTGGTGTTCTCTCATGGTTTCGCTTCTGGCACTGGGGGGTGCTTTTGTCGTCCGGCGCCTCTTCCGACATGTTGTTTATTCCATCGCCCGCACAACGCGCGCCATCGCTAATGGTGACCTGAATCATCGGATTGCCCTCAATGGCAGCGAGACAGATCTTGTCGCCGAAACAGTCAATACCATGCTGGAGCGTATCAACCGCCTGATGGATGGCGTCAAACAGGTTTCCAACGCCATTGCTCACGACCTGAGAACCCCCATCACACGCGCCAGAACACGCCTTGAAGACGCTATTGAACACGCCGGAACTGAAGAAGAAATTCGTGAGGCTGTCAGCTTGGCTGTCAGCGATCTTGATCATGTTACAATGATTTTTGAGGCCCTGCTTCGCATCGCCCAGATTGAGGCTGGGGCAAAACGCGCTGCCTTTGCCGAAGTCGATCTTAACCAGCTCCTTGAAACCATGGCTGATTTTTACGATGTTTCCGCTGAAGAGGCCAATATCAAGCTGGTCCTTGCCATTGATCCCCTGCCCGTCATCACAGGCGATAAATCACTACTGCAACAGGCTATTGCCAATCTTCTTGATAACGCCATCAAATTTGCTCCGTCAGGCAGCAGCATCACATTAGAAGCACATGCCCACCCCTCTGAGGGCGAGGGCAATTCTACCGGAAATATTACCATCACGGTCCGTGACGAAGGCACCGGCATGGCAGAAAAAGACATTATCCGCGCCCATGAACGCTTTTTCCGGGCTGAAGCGGCCCGTCATACACCAGGTTCAGGGCTGGGGTTGTCGCTTGTACAAGCCATTATGAGCCTTCATAAAGGGACATTGACATTACGCAATGCGGAACCTGGCCTGAGCGTTACCTTAACTCTTCCGCTGAAAGGTTAATCACTCCATGACGAGTTATAATCCATTTTTTATCATACAAAACCTGTTCCGGAAGATGCCGATAAAAGCCAGCCACGCTGTATTGTCTCTCGCTTTTTTGCTCATTCTCCTCTGCATGGCACACGCATCCCATCAGGCCCGCGCCAGCAATACGGCCCAGACAACGGAAAATAATTCCCCAAAGGGATTGGAAGTTACCAGCGACAGGCTTGATTACTGTCTGAAGCTTGATGATGCCCTGACTCACAAATTGCAACATCCCCATAGTGTGCCCGTCGGTATTATGGAAGATGCCCGCCTCCTGGAACAACGAGGACTTGAACTTTGCACTCAGGGTCATATCAGAGGTGGAATCGAAAGATTAAGACGTGGACTTGTTTTATTAAAAAAATATAGAAAAAATTCTGATGCACCTCGAAAAATAAAATAATTCTTTTCTCTTATATTAATAATTATTAAACATACCATATTAATAAATTTTCATTGGCTATTATCTCCCTTGAACCTGACAAGGAAACGTCCATATTCTTTAGAGACGATCAAGAAAGTGTGATTCAATATCACTCTTTGTAAAACAGATCATCTTTTGAATGGATATATTTCCTGACCTGGAGACCTTATAATATGACGATTTATCCTCAAACGTCTCGCCGCACTCTTAAAATAGCTTCGCTCCTTGCTGTCGGCGGTCTCGTTACGACCGTAACCGGCGCAACTGTCCGTGCCGAGCCACCGCCAGCCGCAATGGTACCGCCTCCCCCTCCCGGCGTGAAACTGGCTTTCGCGACAAAAGGGGAAGCGCATGCCAAACCCACGAAACTCACTATTGAATTTATTGCGCAAAAAGACAGTGCATCCCCTACGGATGCCCAGATGAAGCTCAACCAGCTTGTCGACAATGCAATGAAGACCACCTCTGACCAGACTGACATCAAAACCAGTGCCGGAAATTATTCCATTTCTCAGGAATACTCACAAAAGGGTCCGACACATTGGAGCGCACGTCAAACCATCAAAATAAGCGGTACAGACAGCCAAAAACTCCTTTCCTATACGGAAAAACTGCAAAAACTGGGACTGAACGTCGATAATTTCATATGGTCGCTCGATCCGCAAACGCACCAGAAACTTGAACAGGAAGCCCGCAGTGACGCTCTGAAGAAAGTCCGGGCGCAAGCTGAGTCTGATGCTCATGATCTGGGGCTGAAATTTATCCGACTTGAAGGTGTCATAGTCCATACAGGAGGCATGCCCGATCATCCGGGACCACACCCTATGATGTTGATGGCCCGTGCGAGCGACGCTGCTGGCCCGCAGCCCCAGACCACGCCAGAAGATCAGTCTGTTACTGTGACGGTCATGGCCAAGGCGCAACTGGGCAACCCCTGAAATACAAGAAAAGATTACTGATCTGAGGCAGGACGCTTTCCCAATGTGATGGAAAGCGTCTTTTCCTCGTTATCCCGTTTGATAGTAAACACAAATACAGTACCAGGCAGAGCTGCCGCAACGCTCCTGAGGACCGTGCGTGCGTCTTTTACCTGTACCTTGCCCATCGCAAGAATAGCATCTTTTTTACGCAACCCTCCTTCCCAGGCAGGGCCATCTTGGTCGACATCTTCCACCACCATAGGTACGTTAGTGTCATTAAGGGTCACGCCAAGCCACCCATGGTCAACGTGACCAGTCTTCTCAATCTGATCGACAACAGGTGCTACAATCTCGGCAGGAATTCCGAATCCTATTCCTACCGAACCATCGCTGGGCGAGGCAATGGCGGCATTAACGGCAATCACCTGTCCATGAAGGTTAAAAGCCGGGCCGCCGGAATTTCCGGGATTAATAGGGGCATCAAGCTGCATAAAATCATCCATCGCGCCGATCCCTAGATCACGCCCGACAGCAGAAATAATACCAGCCGTAACAGATGAACCAAAACCAAATGGATTACCGGCAACCAGAATCCAGTCTCCTATCTCAACCTGTCGGCTATCTCCCCATGTCACACAGGGTAGAGGCGTTTCTGTATCAACCTTGATAACGGCAATATCCGTCATGGGGTCATCACCAAGCAGGCGAGCCGGCAAACTCCGCCCGTCCGAAAGAGAAACAGTTACACGCGTTGCCCCACCAACCACATGACGGTTTGTTACAATCAGACCCGAAGGATCAACAATAAAACCTGACCCCGCTCCCGTCATATCATCATCGGCAGCTGGCCTGACAATTTTGCGATGCGTTGAGTGGTGAGTTTTTTGATGAGCTCGTCTGGAACGGACAGGTGCCTTCTTTGTGTTTCTGGGTTGCGGTGCCTGGGCAGGAGATTTCTGATCCGGGGAAGGAACTTTCTGCGCCAGAGGAGTTACCGTTTTCACTGGCTTTTCTTTATAGGCAGGATCACGGGAGATAGAAATATTCACAACGGCAGGAATAACCTGCCTGACAAGAGGCGCAAAACTCGGCAAATCAGACGTTATCGCGGCATTGACTATTGATGTAACATTTTTCTCAGTCTCTGTATTCTTCTTCTCCTCAGTCACGGTCACAGGACCGGGCGGTGCGCTGGGCCTGACAAGAGGGGCTGAAATAGGAACAGAAGGAGGATGGACATGAAAAAAATGCTTCCTCAAAGGAGACTGTTCCGCCGCCTCTTTCTCAGGAATCGTATTACTTTCTTCATATGTCAGAAAAACTGTGCAAACGGCGCCAGCTGCAATACCCCCCGCCAGGGCAGAAATCAGAACTGTCTGGACAAGCCGATTCATGACAGAAAGATCCTAATCAGGGGATGACTCCGGTCTGCCAACGTGAAGACCTTCGGGACTAAGAAAGTTTTCTTGATGATACCATCAAAACCATGTTCTGCTAAGAAGCAAAATAATACCCCTCTTGTTCTTTTCTTCTGCTTTTACAGAAACTTCTTAATTATTTGCCACAAGGCGCTCCATTGGCTGCCTGCACCCCATCAGGAAGGATCTTCAGGCCAGTCATGTTTGGGATAGCGCCCTTTCATATCCTTGCGTAAATCCAGCCAACCCTGCTTCCAGAACGTTGCCAGATCGGCCGTAACAGCCTGTGGCCTCCCTGCGGGAGACAACAACACAGCCTGCAAACCGATTTTGCCCTGAGCCAGGACAGGCAAGGTTTTCAGTCCATAAAAAAACTGTGCCCGTGCTGAAATGACAGGAACCACCCCTGTATAGTCAATCAGACAGTGACGTCCTTTCAAGGTCAGATGAGAAGGGAAGTTTTTATCAAGGAACAGACCATCCTCATAAGATAAAAACCCTCGCAATATCTGGACCATATCAGGTTCCTTCAGCTGCGAGAGCTTATTCAACCCTGCAAGCCACGGTGCAAGCCAGTCTCCGTTCCCGGACAGGGCTTCATCTGAAACATCAGGCCAGTCTGGCTTGAGAAGACGACGAGCCAAAATCATGCGCGCCTGTAACTGGCGAGCCTGATCCGTCCAGTTCAGGAGAGTCATCTCATTTTTTACACGCTCTGCAAGAAACCTGGCACATTCTTCCGCCTCCGCCGGGATATTTCTGTCCTGCAAAATCACAGCCCCGAGACGAACACGTTGCCGCGTCCATATTCGCCCGGTTTGCGGGTCACATGTCAGTTCGCGCTGTTCCATCACGTTGTTCTGTAACGGGTAAGGAAGTGAATCGGCTTGGAGAGGCACAGCCAATGTGATCTCATGAGAGCGTTTTTTATGCACCCCGACGGCAATCAGCCAAGCCTCTCGCGACAGGAGATCTGTAACAGGAATATGGGCGCTTCCTCCAGAGGCCAGTCTGTAACGGCCTTGAGCACCTGACTGCTGCGCCAAACGATCAGGAAAACCAGCCGCAATCAAAAAAGGCACGACCTTTTCATCAATCCGGGAAAAATCAGCCTGCTTGAGACCAAGGCGACGGGCATAGCGAACAGCCATTCTTTTCAGATGGTCCGCCAGAAAAGAAGGTACACGTGCATCACCACGGGTAAACAGGAACAAGCGCTGTCTAATATCTGACGTGATATTTTTCCGGTCCTCAACCCGACTATACGGATCACGCTCCTCAAGCAGTGCAACAAGGCAACAGGCGGTAAGTTTCTCCGCCTCGTTACGAGACGAACAGAGCATGGCCGCCAAACGGGGATGAGCGCCCATTTCAGACATTCTCTTTCCCAGAGATGTCAAATGCCCCTCACTGTCCAAAGCGCCCAATGAAACGAGTAGCTCACGTGCCGCTGCCAGCGGGCCTGATGGAGGGTGTTCTATAAAAGCCAGTTCGTCTGGCCTTGTCCCCATCACATCCTGCCATGCAGCCAGAATCAGCCTCATGGCACTGAGATCGGCCTCCCTGATTTCAGGACTATCCTGAACGGCCAGACGACGCTGCGTGGCTTCAGACCATAATCTGAAGACTTTCCCGGGCCCCTGACGCCCTGCACGGCCAGCACGCTGCTCAGCTGTAGAGCGCGAAATACGATGGGTCCTAAGAACTGGCAGCCCCGTAACAGCATCACGTTCAGGACTGCGACGCCACCCGCCATCGACCACGACTCTTACCCCTGGCACGGTTACGGAGGTCTCCGCAATGGACGTCGCCAGCACGATATGGCGGCCCTGGTCTGGATCCAGAACCTTCTGTTGTTCTTCAGGAGATTGCTCTCCATAAAGCAAACAGACCGGCAAAGCACGATCAAGCAACGAGGCCGTGCGTTTTATCTCGCCAATACCAGGCAGAAAAACAAGAATGGACCCTTCCCCCTCCTCCCATGCCTGAGGAATAATCTGCGCACATGCTTTCGGAAGATCTCGCCACTCTGCCAGATCGTGACCATAAACAATCGAAACAGGATAAGACCGTCCCGGACTCTCAAGAAGGGGTGCCTGTAAAATATCGGTAAAAAGACTCGTATCCAATGTGGCGGACATTGCCACCAATCTTAACTCTGGGCGAAAATTTTTCTGAAGATCCAGACAGAGTGCAAGGGCCGTATCACAATCAAGAGACCGTTCATGCACTTCATCGAAAATGATGATCCCGACGTCATCCAGCAGTGGATTGGCCAGAAGACGCCGCAAAATCATACCCTCTGTCAACACCTCGATCCGTGTCTGACCTGAAAGAGCCTGATCCAGCCTTGTACAATAGCCTATCACACCACCGGGTTTTTCATGCCGTTGCCGGGCCATATAAAAAGCGGCCCCACGCACGGCAACCCTGCGGGGTTCTACAAGGATAATCTTTTTTCCCGCTAACCAGTCAGGCTCGTGCGCCAAAATAAAAGGAGGCACAAGTGTTGTCTTGCCCGCACCAGGCGGCGCCATAAGAACGAGGTTGGCATGCTCCCCAAGAGTTTTGAGAAGCACCGGAAGGATATTTTCAACCGGTAGAGAGGCGGCACTTCCCATAACGTCAGCTAAATCTTATTTCAGCGGGAAACCAAGCTGGTTTAGGACAGACCGCATGACATGACGCCCATCCAGCCCCTTGATAGTCGAAATGCGCTTGGCCGTCACTTGGGACCACAACCGGGAAGGTAACCCCTGCTCCTCCTGATAGGCATCGGCTTTGCGGTCGTATTCGGTGATCCGGGCACGCTCTCCAGTAGCGTCATAACACTCCTTGTGTACTACAACATCCTGGCTCAAACGCGGTTTGATATGACGCTTTTCATCCTTCGCAGGATATCCAACACACATCCCCACAACGGCATAAGCCCGGGGCGGCAATTCCAGAAGAGCGGCAACCTCGGCGACATGATTGCGCAGGCCACCGATATAGACTGTACCAAGCCCCATAGACTCGAAAGCTGTTACAGCGTTTTGTGCGGCAAGCCCTGTATCCAGAACAGCCATAAGGTGGGCTTCCTCATAATCAAGGGCTTCCTGTACCAGACCTTCATGCCGCGCCAGACGCACCAGACGAGAGTGATCGACAATCCATGCCAGAAAGACCGGTGCAACCTTGATAAAATCCTGCTTACCGGCAAGCTCCGCCAGTTTTGCCCGTTTCTGCGGATCTGTCACCACAATCACTGACCAGTTCTGCATATTACAGGACGAAGCCGCAGAAGACGCTGCTGCAATCCCCGCTTCAAGAGCACCTTCCGGCAAGGGATCGGTCCTGTAGTTACGGACGCTCTGATGGGAAAGCTGTACACGCAGCACTTCATTATCAGGCAGAGTACCCGAGGCATCCTCACGATAACGCTCCTGCCAGAGCTGATGGACGTCAGAGCCGTAAAAGAGCGGGGATTTGTCCATAATCCTTACTCCTCGTAAGTGATAAGCGACGTAACGGGCACGTCGATTTTCTCACGCCCCTTAAGAAAGGCCAGTTCAATCATAACAGCAGCCCCTACAACTTCAGCACCGACCTTACGGAGGAGCTCAATAGAGGCAGCCAATGTCCCGCCTGTCGCCAGAAGATCATCAAGTACGACAACACGCTCACCGGGCTTAACAGCATCTTTTTGTATATGAAGCTCATCCTGGCCATATTCCAGACCATATTGGAAGGAAACGGTTTCACCAGGCAATTTACCGGGTTTGCGCAGCATTGAAAAACCACAACCCAGACGCATAGCCAGCGGCGCTGCCGTCAAAAAACCACGACTCTCAATTCCCGCCAGGCTGTCAGGGCTGAATTTGGCAACAGCCTGTGCCAGACGCCCTGTCGCAATCTGCCAGCCTTCCGCATTATTGATCAAAGTCGAAATATCGTAAAATAGGATTCCCTTTTTGGGAAAATCCGGCACTGTCCGAATATATTTCCTGAGATCAATAGGCGCGGGTTCTTGAAAAGACATGAAGAAAATTTCCTAAAAGCGTGACGTCAGCGATATTGAGGCCTTATGTGTACGCAAGCATGCCCAAAGGCTCAACCCCTTCTTTCAAACAGGAACGCTCAAAGAACAACGTACAACCTCAAGAAGCCGGGATTTCCGAAAAGGTTTCGGCAATAGAAAGGCCTGCAATGCCTCATCAAAACTCCGGCTTTCATCAAAACTCCCCGAGGTCAGGACAACAGGCAAATGAGGCGATTTACGCCTGAGCATTTTCGCCAGTGCAACCCCGTCAATAGACCCGGGGAGATTGACATCCGCAATCAGAAGAACAAACTCCTCACTTTCGGAGATCGCCAAAGCATCACGTGCGTTTGTAAAGGCAAAAACCCTGTAACCTTCCTTTTTCAAGGCAGTTTCCGCCATTAGAGCAACAATTTCCTCATCTTCAACCAGTAGAATATTGCCTGACTGTCCCATATCGTCCTCTTCTATGTCTGACCGGGGGACTGATTACGCTGTGCTCTGACCGCCCCCGCAAGCACAAAACCCAGCATCGTTACATCCGCCAGGAACAATATCCCCGCCATGGGAATAGCTGTCCCCAATGGGAAACAGGTAAAGCCGTATGTCGCCACAATACCAAAAACGTAAAATCCTGTTCCTCCAAGAGCTGCGGCTGAACCCGCATTCTGCGCCTGTCTGGACAAGGCAATGGCCGCCGCATTCGGCCCGACAGCACCACCGGGCGTCAATGTCAACACCATGGCAATAGTCAGCGGCCAGAAATAAATATTCTTGAGATGCCCCGCTGAATCAAGATCGAAAGCAGACCAGAGCGCCACGGCAATAAATAGCAGCCCAAACACGACTGTCAGGACCAGAGCAGCCTTGAGAAGCGTATTACTATGAAAATAGCGCAACATGAAGGCATTGACCTGCGAGGCCCCAATCATACAGATCGCAAACATGCCAAACAACATGCCGTAATGGAAAGGGCTAAGGCCAAAAACATCTTCAAACAGGAAAGGTGCAGCCGTCAGATAGGTAAAAACAACCATGCCCTGCAACATCCAGACCATCCCCGTAAAAAAGAAGCTTGGATCACGCATGATCGTCACATAACGACGCGCAACAATGCCTATCCTCAGCTCACGACGATATTGCGGAGGCAGTGTGTCGGGCAGGAACAGGATAACAGCCAGTGCGCTTAAGGCGCCATAAATGGCCGTTCCCCAGAAAATGCCGCGCCAGCTCATATATTGCAGCAGAAATCCGCCTATGGCCGGTGCCATAATCGGCACAATCCCCTGTATAATAATCAGACGTGACATGACTCTCGACATGGCATCACCAGATGCTACGTCACGGATGCAGGCATTAGGCACCACCAGACTTGCCGCCCCCATAAGAGCAGCAACAACGCGAAAGAAGCAAAGCTGTTCCAATGTCTGTGACAAGGCACACCCCATACCGGCCAGTGCATAACCAAGCGTGCAGACAATCAGAGGCCAGCGGCGACCAAAACGATCGGAAATCGGGCCGATGCTGATCTGCCCCAGCGCCAGCCCTGCAACCCACGCTGTCATGGTTAGGCTACCTGCTCCGGGACTGGTATGAAGCTGATGTTCAATGGCAGGAAGAGCCGGCAGATAAATATCGGTCGAGACTGGCGCAACAGCTGTCAGACTTCCCAGAAGAATCGGAAACCATAAAGGGAGAGAGGTATTCCTGACGTCGCCATCATCATTCCTCTCAACATGCAAATGCGTCAGCGTCACAAATGGTCTCCTTACCGCAAGAACCACACCCAATATCAGGGATAGTATCAGGGTTGAAATGAAGTCTTTTTTAGAAATTCCCGTTTCCGCCGAAAATGATACAGCCCGACACACCCCGAAAGGGAAGATAAAAGAAACAGTGACGCTGCAATAAGAATCTCATGAAAACGCCCCAGCGATGTACCGGCTCCCATCAGGGAAAAAATCATGGTCTGCGGCAAACCGCCAACAAGAGTTGCACAGGCAAATTTCCAGAAAGAAAGTTCCGCCAGCCCTGCCGCTACTGAAACCAGTATGGCTGAACCAACAGGTAAAAAGCGTAATGCCAGAACAGATAAAAAGGGTGACAGGCGGCAAAATTCGGCCACTTGATGCAGTTTTTCCCTCTTCAGTGTTTTCTGCTCCTTCGAAAAGACCAGTCCCAGGAAGCGTGACCACGCATAAGTCAAACAAGCTCCCGCCTCATAAGCCAGAGTACAGAACAGGACGGCATGCCCAAAACCAAAACCGAGCCCCGCAGCAAAACATAATGCCTGACGGGAAAGCCCCAGACTGCAATAAACCGTCCCGAACAGGCAGAACCATACGCCCCCCCATGTGGTTTCCTGCCAATGATGCGCATGAGCAAGATAATGCTGCACAAAAGGCACACGCCATAACAACAATGGCAAGAGAAGGAGGACCCCTGCAAAAAACAGGATTTTTGCAACATCACGCGCCATCAGGGACGCTTTTCCATGGTCAGAAATGTAAAGTAAGGAATCAGATCAGCCCTCTCAGGCGGATTTGTGCAAAAGCTGCAATTGTCACCATGCATGTAAGCTCACCCTTGCGGATCATGTCCTCAAATTCTGTCAAGGGAAGGTCGCGCACGATCATGTCAGATTCAGTGGCTTCGCGATCCGCCTCTCCACGCACAAGATCACGCGCCAGGAAAACGTGCCCTTTCTGCGTCGAATAGCCTGCTCCCTGATAAAGTTCACCAGCGTGAATCAATTCTCTGGCACGAAGGCCTGTTTCTTCCCGCAACTCTCCCAGAGCCAGATCTTCTGCCTGGACTCCTTCTCTTGTTTCCCACATCCCCATGGGAAATTCCCATAATCTCTTCCCGACAGGATAACGGAACTGCTGGACGAGAGTCACATTTCCATTGGCATGAAAAGGCATAATCACAGCAAAAGTGCCTCGTTCAACAACACCATAAAGCCCTTGTTTACCACTCGGATGAATGATGATGTCCTCGCGGACAGCAGTCCAAGGGTTTTTATAGGCCATACGTGAGGAAAGGATTTTATACCCTGCTTCTTCACGGGCTTTTCTCAGTTCATCTTCCTGATCATCACGACTCATAGAGCGGAAACCTTATTAAATAATATTTCAATCATAAAATGACCAGTTACCCAGATCATTTGGTTCATAGCAAGTTATAGCCCTATCATTCAGCCGTCGCTATTAGTTTCTCCACAGACTGAAGCTTTATGAACCAGTCTCACAAGACTTGCCTCCGTGCACTTTGTTCCTCTAATGATCTTCGACAACCTGCCTGAAAGTTGGGTGACAACGCACACGTTACGAAGGGGCACATCATGTCATCAGAAACATACGCAGAAGAATCCCTCAAAGGCTCGCCTACTCTCAAAGTCATACCCGTCGTTATTTTCAATCTGCTTGTCTATTTTATTATTGGCTTGCCCAATGCGGTTATCGGAGCCCTTTTTGTCCACCAGACGCTGGGATTCAGCACGGCCATTGCAGGGATGACCCTGTCACTGCAATATCTGGGAACATTCGGTACCAGGCTTGTTTCAGGCCAGTTTGTGGATCGCTATGGCCCCAAGAAAATTCTGGTTTTTGGCTTGATGGCAACAACACTCTCTGGACTTCTGATGTGCGGAGCCGCTCTTATCACAGCTTTCATTTCCCTGTCTGAGACCGTACGCTACATGGCGCTGATCGTCGCCCTGCTAAGCCGCCTTTTTCTGGGATGGGGAGAAAGCTGGACAGCCACATCCGTCACGACATGGAATATACGCCGCGTTGGACGCGCCCATACCTCTGTCGCCATCTCATGGAATGGCGTCACCTCATATGGAGGGATTGCCATAGGCGTTACGGCCGGAAAATATCTGAGCCAGTTCGACCCCCACACGACGCTGCTGCCGGTTGGTATCGCTTCAGCCTTACTTGCCGCCATCGGACTGATTGGTCTGATTTTCTTTTATAAGCCCATAAAACCCCTACCCGTAAGAGGGGGACATATGTCGTTTATTCATGCCTTACGGAAAGTTCTGCCTTATGGCGTTGGCCTATCAGCAGGGTCTTTTGCATTCGGCACAATCAGCAATTTCCTTGCACTCTATTTTTCAGCCAATCACTGGACAAAAATCGGTCTCGCTTTTGGCATTTTCTCACTCTTCTTCATTCTTGGACGACTTTTCTTTGCTTCGCAGATCGACAAACGCGGCGGCATGCCCGTGGCGTTTGCATCACTATTTGTCGAGGCCATTGCCATGCTGATCTTCTGCACTATTCATACTGAAACAGGTGCAACAATCGGCGCCGCACTGACGGGAGCAGGTTTCTCACTACTCTTTCCCGCGCTCGGCACTATGGCCGTCAAAACGGGTGGACCGGAATATAGCGGTATTCTGCTTGCTGCCTATTCAGTCTTCACGGATCTTACTATTTTCATCGTTGGTCCTGTCATGGGTCTCATTCAGGTCAAGACAGGCTGGAACGTGATGTTCGCTATTGTAGGTGTACTTTGCCTGAGCGGCATCTTATTGACAATGTGCCTGTCACATTTACCCGGTAGCGAAAGCGAAGATATTTCCAGTTCCTGACTATCAGATGATACCCCCTCTCTTATCAAAGGAGTTTTGTTTATGACCATTGAAAAATGCACCGTCTTTTGCGGCTCCCGGGACGGAAACAGCCCGGTCTATACACAGGCGGCAAGAGAGCTGGGGCACGCCATGGCCAAAGAAAAACTCGCCCTGATTTATGGAGGAGGCGCCGGAGGAATGATGGGTACGCTTGCCAGAACCATCGTAAAGGCAGGAGGCCACGTCAAAGGCATTACAACCAGTTTTCTGGAGGAACAGGAGCTCCGCTATAAAGGACTATCCGATCTGGAAATTGTCGCTGATATGCCCACGCGCAAAAAGGCCCTTTTTGAATTGGGAGATGTCTATATCATCCTGCCAGGCGGTTTCGGAACCTTCGACGAATTTATGGAAGTGCTCGTCAACCGTCAGCTTAACCTTCACAAGAAGCCTATTTTCATCCTTAACACCAATCACTGGGCTGACCCGCTTCTGGCGCTAATGGAGGCCACCATCCAGCAGGCGTTTGCTCCCGCTGAAATTCATACATTCTACACAGTCGTCGAGAACGTGCCCGCCTTGATAAAAGCTCTCAAAAGCCTCTAGGCAGCTTCTTCAACCCGCCTGATCGCCCCGCCGCACTCTGCCAGTTTACGCTCGACCTTTTCATAACCACGATCAAGATGATAGATGCGACGGAGCTCGGTCGTTCCTTCTGCCGCCAACCCAGCCAGAATCAGAGAAAAAGACGCCCGCAGATCCGTTGCCATGACTGGAGCGCCAGAAAGTCTTGTGACGCCACGAATAATGGCGGAACGCCCCTGAATATGGATATTGGCGCCCATACGGTTCAGCTCAGGCACATGCATGAAGCGATTTTCAAAAATCGTTTCCGTCATCATGGCCGCACCCTCCGAAACCGCCAGAAGAGCCATAAACTGGGCCTGCATATCTGTCGGAAAACCGGGATAAGGCTCTGTCATAAGGTCAATGCCCGTCAGCCTGCCAGAAGCAGAAACACGCAGACCTTGTGCATCTTCCTTTACTTCTGCTCCCATTTTCCGCAATGCGGCTATAACAGCCTCCTGATCCATCAGGCGGCCGCCCTTAAGAAGAAGGTCTCCCCCAGTAATGGCGGCAGCGCAAGCATAAGTACCGCATTCTATACGATCCGGCATGACGCTATATTCTGCACCATGAAGGGCTGGCACGCCCTCAATGGTCAGGACACCACTCAGTTCGCCCGTAATACGAGCTCCCATCATATTGAGGCAAGCCACAAGATCAGCAATTTCAGGCTCACGGGCCGCGTTGACAATCTCAGTCTTGCCTTGCGCCAGACACGCTGCCATGAGCAGGTTTTCAGTCGCCCCCACACTGGCAAAAGGCAATATGATACGCCCACCACGCAGGCCTTTGGGAGTCGTTGCGTTAATATAACCATTCTCAAGTGTAATCTGTGCCCCCAGCACTTCCAGCCCCTTGAGATGGAGGTCAACAGGCCGTGTTCCTATGGCACAACCACCAGGCAATGAGACCCTGGCTTCTCCCGCACGCGCCAAAAGAGGTCCTAAAACCAGGATGGAAGCACGCATTTTGGAAACGATATCGTAGGGCGCCTCGACCGAACAAACAGGTCCTTCAATGACCAGACTGTGGGCCTCTTTGTCCTTACTCACTGTTTTGCCCAAAGTGGTGAGCAACGTGCACATCGTTTCAATATCAGCAATATTGGGCACATTATGAAGTATGACAGGCTCTGCCGTCAAAAGCGACGCCACCATCAGCTTCAGGCCAGAATTCTTTGCCCCGCTTATGACGATTTCACCCCGGAGGGAACGACCGCCTTCTATGATAAAATAGCTCACAATGTGACCTCTTATAAACGGGGTGGCGTTACACCAGACTGACGCATATATTTTCCGGCACGGTCAGCATAGCTGACCTCACAGGGACTGGCCCCCTGGAAGAAGAGGAACTGGCATATCCCCTCATTGGCATAGATACGCGCTGGAAGCGGCGTTGTATTGCTGATTTCGATCGTAACCTGCCCTTCCCATTCCGGCTCAAGAGGGGTCACATTTACAATAATCCCGCACCGGGCGTAAGTCGATTTTCCGAGACAAACAACCAGCGTGTCACGCGGGATACGGAAATACTCAATTGTATGGGCCAGAGCAAAACTGTTGGGCGGAATGGTAATGTCACCCCGCCGCGTCACAAAACTGTTGGCCGCAAAATTTTTGGGATCAACGATGGCGCTGTCAACATCCGTAAAGATGTGGAATTCATCCGCCACTCTGGCATCATACCCGTAAGAGGAAAGGCCATAAGAGATCACGCCCTCACGTTTTTGCGCTTCTACAAAGGGTTCGATCATCCCCTGCTCTTGCGCCATACGTCGAATCCAATGATCTGGCATGATAGGCACGTCGTCTCTCCTTTCCAAAAACCAGTTACCGCTCTAGCGACTCATAAGGCAAGGCGCAATAATCCAGGGGTAGTTCCTAGGGTTTTTTCTCAGCTCCCGATCTGGATCGCAAAGGCGGATCATCAGGCAAACGGACCCAAAGATCTCCCATCGCTGGCATTCTATCGCGCGCAACAGCACCACGAAATGTACGACGCAACCATAATTTGCGGGGACGCAATTCACTGGCAATCACGCCGCAGATAATCAGAAAAGCCCCCAATAATGTCGTCGGAGACAAAGCCTCACCCATAAAATGACCGATAAGACCACCCCATATGGGCTCTGTCGAATAAATCACCGTCGCACGGGTGGCAGGAACGGATTTCTGCGCCCAGTTCATAACCAGTTGCACTGCCGCGCTCAATAGCCCCATTGCCAGAACACAACTCACCCACCCCCATGCCAGAGGTGGCACGGACTCTCCAGAAAGAGGCATGCCAATAAAGGCTACAATACCTCCAGCCACAAGCTGAACAATCGTAATCCGGCGGCTATCCGCCTGAAGGGCATAAACACTTATAAGCAGAATTTCGATTGAAAAAGCCACCGTGCCCAGAATGGTCAGGACATCACCGTGACTGAGCGAGATTCCTCCCCCTTGCGGGCCCGCCAGAAAGATAAGCCCCGTAAAAGCCAGAATCAGCCCCAATATACTCATTACATGCGGCGTCTTACGCAGGAAAATCCATTGCATCAAAGGTACAAGCGGCACATAGAGCGCTGTCAGAAAGGCCGAACGGCTTGATGTAATGGTCTCCAGACCTTTCAGCTGCAACAAATATCCACAGACCAGAGAAAACCCGATCAGGGAACCATTAATAATCTCCTGCCGTGTAATCCCGATCAGGCAGCGTTTGCCCGTCAGAAGAATTACGAAGAAAGCTGCGACGAGGAAACGCACCGCCACAAAAAAGAAGGGGCCACTCGTCTGTAATGCTACGTGCAGTACGTAATATGTGCCACCCCAGAACATCGTGATGACGGCCAGTGCCATTTCCTGCCGGGATGGAAGAGGCAGACGATATTTTGTCATTCAGGAGGGCTGTCCTTCTGATGGCTCTGAAACCGTTTCCGGCTCATCCGGTCGCAATCTTTTCTGCTGTTTGCGGCGCAGAAGATTGGCACGAAGGGCTTTGGCCTCACGCTCAAGACGCTCTTCACGCTGCTTTTGCGCTTCTTCAGTCAGAATGGTCCGTTTCTCCATAGGGAGGGAAATACCTTATGATACAGTACTAAAAAATGCAGGGCTTTCTAGCATGATTTTCCCGACGCACCCAATGATTTTACCCATGCAGTCAAGACAGGAAAGCCATGACGACCTTGCGGACCTGAGTGAGATAGAGCCTCTATTTCTCCTACAAGGGCCGCAATAATAAAGGACGTCTCAGCCTCTTTCAGAGAGGCTCCGCGTGCGATCATTCAGAAAACGGTATATTGAGAAGCAAGACACCAGCCTCCCCAACCCAGGGTTTGGTCGTCACATCCGTACAGGCAGGCAGACTGCCAATCAGGCCAAGTTCGGCCAGCAGAAGCGTCCCGGAACATTGAGCGTCACCCAGCTGATAGGCAGGATCACATTTTAGACGCACCATAAAAAAACCTGATCTGCCGCAATATTACGCGTTCTCAGACTACTCCTTATCAAGACTAAATTAGCTTCAGTCACAAACTCCAGAGACTCTGACGCTAAAGCGTAACTCCATTCGTCGACGTCATCTATTCTGTAGGAGAGATTATATAAGCAACCCACCCTTTTGCGCTCATACGGATGAAGGAGTCCAGCTCATTGAATCCATCACATGGGAGCACAGAAATCCGTATAACGCCGTCTTTTATTAAATAAGGTATTATTGGGACATTATCTGTAACGGCAGATCAATAGTTATTTATTTCGGCATAACCGCCGCTACCTGGCGAGCAACCTCGTCGCGGCGCGTCTGAAAGTCGGAAGACGCGGCCCGGACCGCCTCAAGCGTTTCGGGGGCTGCTTTTGATGGACTCCCCTCATGAAAAGGCGGCTCTGGATCATATTCCATGGAAAGCTGAATACACCGAGCTTTCTGCTCTCCAAAAAGCTCGGCACAGAATGTCAGGGCAAAATCAATCCCCGACGTCACACCAGCCCCTGTCACCCGATTGCGATCCCGCACTACCCTTTCATAAACCGGGATTGCGCCGAAATAGACCAGCTGGTCTATGGAAAGCCAGTGACTTGTGGCTCTATATCCTTTTAACAGTCCTGCCGCAGCCAGAAGAAGCGACCCTGTGCAGACAGATGTAATCCACTGTGCCTTCTGCCCCTGAGAGGCGATAAAGGACAGAACCTCCCCATCCTGCATCAGGGGCAATTGCCCCGGCCCACCAGGAACAAAGAGAATATCCGCCCGTGAACAGTTAGAAAAACTATGGGACGGCTTAAAAGCCAGGCCCAGATCACACGCCACCAAATCCGTATTTTTCCAGACAAACTCAATTTCCAGATCCGGAACCCGCCCCAAAACCTCAAAAGGCCCCGTCAGATCAAGCTGGGTAAAATTCGGGTACAACAGCATGATGACTTTCATAATATAACTCCTGTCCTCACTTAGCAGAGCAGCCTGTTAAAATTCCGGGCACATTCGCAAGAAACAAAGACCGGAATTCTCTTTATAATCCCTCCTTGTGAGATAAACATTCCCTGAAACGCGCCGCCATCCCCGTCCCCAGAACTGCGTCATAAACCTTCAGGGTTTCTTCTTGCATTCTGTCTTTGGCGAAGTATTTCATTGCGTGCTCGTGCGCATGACGGGAAACATCTTTCAGATTTGCCTTATCAGCCGTCAGTACACCGATAATCGCATTTTTCAGAGCCTCTACATTACCAGAAGAGACCAGAATTCCCGTTTCACAATCTATGACTGTTTCACCAAGTCCGCCTTCACCCGTGCCTATGACGGGGCACCCCATCATCTGCGCTTCAATAGCCACGCGGCCAAATGGCTCGGGCTTCAGGGAAGGCACAACGACCAGATCTGCTATTGCATAAGCCGCTGGCATGTCTGTACAATTCCCGATGAAACGCAAATGATCAATAATACCAGCCCTTTGCGCCTGAAGCGCCAATTCACGGGAAAAATCGGTTTTCGTTTCAACCCCGGCAAAAACACAAACCCACTCCCCTCCCATGGCGTCTTTCATGTCCGACAAGGCCTCAATAAGAAATCTCTGTCCTTTCCAGGGAGTCAGGCGACCAGCCATCAGGATAATATGGCTGCCCTCAGGGATATACCAACGTTCGATCAAGGCTTGCACGCGTGTGCCAGAAACAGCTTCCCTGTTAAAAACATCAGGATCACAGCCACGGGGAATCAGTCTGATACGATCTTCAACACGCTTGTAGTTTCTGGCAATCTTTTCAGCGACATGCTGTGAAACAGCAATGACATACTGCCCTTTTACCAGCACCGAATTATAAAAACGCTTCAGAAAATTCCGTGCTTCATGCACACCATGCCATGTCGTTACAAACGGAATCCTTTCCTTCCGGGCAGCGCAACAGGCAATCCATGCCGGATAACGTGAGCGCGCATGAATCAGATCCACATCATGCACCCTGCAGATAGCTCGCACTTTTTTTACCCGACGAAAAAATGAGAAGGGAGAAAAAGACTTTTCCAGATCAAGGGTGATATGCTCTCCCCCCACATAACGCAGACGCGACACAAGGCGACCACCACCACTTACAACGAGCGCCCGACCACCAGCCTTAACAATCGCTTCGGCCATATCCACCGTCCCCTGCTCGACGCCACCCGCATCAAGTCTGGGCAAAATCTGCAAGATACATGGTGTCGCTCTCGTGGTCATAACCGCTTCTAGCCACCCGTTGGAATCGTGACAATAGCCCCTGTGCCATGACTTGTTGCAGCAAGCGCATTAATGACCTGTACCATCGTAAAGGCCTCCTTGCTCTGAAAATCCGTTTCCTCGATCCAGTACCAACGCTTTTTATAATACACGGAGGTATATGTCTCTTCGGGCGCACGTTTCCCGGAGTGAATAACCACTTCGGGCCGGGTTTCAATCCCGATTTGCCCAATGGTTGGCGGTGTACGCCCGGATTTCACATCTTCGTCCGGCACTTCCATTTCATAGGAGAGCTGGGTCAGCATGGCCAACATGGAGCGTGTTAAAATAGCAATCTGGCCGGGTCTTTTGGGATATGGCCCATAGACAATTTCAGCCTCCTGCGTCTGCGGAGGAAGATGGAGCAGACGTCTGACTTCTGCCTGCACGGCCAGAAGACCATTATCTGACGTGCTGGAAAGCACAAGATAGACATGCTCGGCTTTTTTAGCCTTTCTGTCACTATCTGGCTGTTCCCTTCCCTTCTTTCTGCCAGGCACGTCGTCAGGGTTCATTTCCTCACTCGCAATGCGCACCGTCATGGCGCCAGCAATCTGAAGCTGCCTCAGATCATGAAGCAACAGGTAAAAGCGCACGGAACCACCGCCAAAAGGCCCTGACCCTAATCCCCGGACATTGGAAAGTCCGTCAATGGACTGCGCGGTCAAGCGCAACAGGGTATCAATTGACATCCCCCCCAGAATAAGCGGCATAATAACACTCGGGGAAATAGGCCGAATGACATTCTCCGCATATTGCTGACCTGTCAGGGGCTGATAGGTAATGGTCGGGTTTTCAGCCAAGGACATGGACCCCTGGCCAAAAAGGTAATTACTGACAGCCGAAGCGGGATAGCCATAATAACCTCCTGTAACACTACGGGAAAAACTGTACCCCGCAATCACCTGTGTTGTATCCAGAAAGGTTGGCGGATCCGCATAACGGCGTCTTACGATATTCAACAGCATTTCACGCTTCTGCGTCTCGCCCAGTGCCCGTGAATAGGCAAGCTGGTCATTTTGCATCCGGTTAGGGCCGACCCCGATACAGCCGCACAAAGCGGCAAAACTTCCCAGAACAGCGAAACGAAACAAGACCGGAAGGCGCACAGAACGCATAAAAATCATGAAGTCCTTCCGTGATAAAGATTAAAACAGATAGGGCAAACAGACGATAAAATTTCTCACGGAACTATCTTTTGTCGATAGTGCATCCTAGAAGATTTGATCTTTGGAAAGAATTAAAAAAACACCTAATCTGTTTTTTTAATCCCATTTTTTTACACTCTATATAACTTCAGGAGAAATTTTTCACAAAAATTACTCTTGAAACAGAAGACCTTTCTTCCTAGATCACAATAGAAGGCAGGAATGTGTGAGCATATTCCTGCGCAAAATGTCATAGGGTTAGGTCTTGATGCCTGAATGCAGGGTCAGATGTAACCGCTGAAAGGACTTTAAATTATGAGTAAAGTTATTGGTATTGACCTCGGTACCACAAATTCTTGCGTCGCTGTACGTGAGGGGAATGAGACGAAGGTTATTGAAAACAGCGAAGGGGCCCGCACCACGCCTTCAATGGTGGCGTTCGCTGATAACGGCGATGTACTGGTCGGGCAGGCGGCCAAGCGTCAGGCTGTGACCAATCCAACGAATACGCTTTATGCCGTCAAACGCCTGATCGGGCGTCGCTTTGACGATGCGACCGTCAAAAAAGATCAGGGTATGGTCCCTTATGAAATCGTCAAAGGTGAAAATGGCGATGCCTGGGTTCGCGCCCGTGGCAAGGATTACGCTCCGGCACAAATTTCTTCCTATGTTCTTACGAAGATGAAGGAAACCGCCGAGGCTTATCTCGGTGAAAAAGTGACCGAGGCGGTCATCACCGTCCCCGCTTACTTTAACGATGCCCAGCGTCAGGCAACACGCGATGCGGGCCGCATTGCGGGGCTCGACGTCAAGCGCATCATCAACGAACCGACTGCGGCTGCTCTTGCTTACGGGCTGGAGAAACGTGATTCGGGTCACGTTGCGGTCTATGACCTTGGTGGTGGCACATTCGATATCTCCATTCTCGAAATTTCTGATGGCGTGATTGAGGTCAAGTCCACCAATGGTGATACCTTCCTCGGTGGTGAGGATTTCGACAACAAGATCATTGATTTCCTTGCTGATGAGTTCAAACGCGATCAGGGCATTGACCTGCGTTCCGACAAGATGGCCCTTCAGCGCCTCAAGGAAGCAGCGGAAAAAGCCAAGATTGAGCTTTCTTCTTCCAAGGAAACCGAAGTCAATCTTCCTTTCATCACCGCTGATGCTTCCGGTCCGAAACATCTTGTTGTACGTCTGACGCGCGCAAAGCTGGAAAGTCTGGTTGAAGATCTGGTCAAGCGCACTCTTGAACCCTGTAAGGCGGCTCTCAAGGATGCCGGCCTGAGCACGAAGGAAATCAACGAAGTCATTCTCGTTGGTGGCATGACTCGTATGCCGCGTGTCATTGAAGCCGTAAAAGAGTTCTTTGGTCAGGAACCTGCCCGTAACGTCAATCCTGATGAAGTTGTGGCTATCGGTGCGGCTATCCAAGGCGCCGTCCTGAAAGGTGACGTCAAGGACGTTCTGCTTCTTGACGTAACACCGCTTTCTCTTGGTATTGAAACACTGGGTGGCGTCTTTACCCGTCTGATTGATCGCAACACGACCATTCCGACCAAGAAGAGCCAGACCTTCTCGACAGCTGAGGACAACCAGCCTGCCGTGACGATCAAGGTCTTCCAGGGCGAGCGCGAAATGGCTGCCGACAACAAGCTCCTCGGTAATTTCGATCTTCAGGGTATCGCTCCGGCTCCCCGCGGCGTGCCACAGATTGAAGTGACGTTCGATATTGACGCGAACGGTATCGTTAATGTGTCCGCCAAAGACAAGGCGACGGGCAAGGAACAGCAAATCCGCATCCAGGCTTCTGGTGGTCTGTCTGAATCTGATATTGATCGCATGGTCAAGGATGCTGAGGCCAACGCGTCCGCCGATAAAGCCCGTCGCGAAATGGTCGAGCAGCGCAACACAACAGAGGCCATGATTCACCAGACTGAAAAGTCTGTAGCTGAAGCTGGCGACAAGCTCCCCGCTGCTGACAAGGCCGAAGCTGAAGAAGCTGTCAAGGCGGCTCGTGACGCTCTGAATGGTGACGATCTTGAAGCACTGAAAGCTGCGTCCGAACGTCTGACACAGGCGGCTATGAAAGTGGGTCAGGCTGTCTATCAGGCGCAGGGCGAAGCTCCGCAAGAAGCTGAAGCTTCAGCCAAAAAAGATGAAGAAAACGTCGTTGACGCTGATTTCGAAGAAATCAATGAAGACGGCAAGAAGAAATAATCTTCTCTGAAAAAATGGAGAGGAAGCTGTAACAGGCTTCCTCCAGGCAGGCGTCTGAGTCTTGATAATCATGGGTCAGACGCCATTTTTTTCATCTTAACGGGTTAACACTTCCTTTCGCAGGATAAGGATAGTTGAAAAGCGGACATGGTCACGAAAACTGATTTTTACGAAGTTCTTGAAGTCTCGCGTACAGCCACTCAGGAAGAATTGAAGAAAGCTTTCCGCAAGAAAGCCATGCAATATCATCCTGACCGTAACCCCGGCGATAAAGAAGCCGAGCAGAAATTCAAGGAAGTCAACGCTGCCTATGAAGTGCTTCGTGACGCTGACAAACGGGCTGCCTATGACCGTTACGGGCATGCCGCTTTCGAAAATGGCGGAGGCGGCGCAGGAGGATTCGGCGGATTTGGTGGTTTCGGCGCTGGTGGACTGGGCGATATTTTTGAGCAGATGTTCGGCATGGGAGGGCAAAGAAGCTCTGCACAGCGAACGGCAGCAGATATTCAGGTCCAGGTCGAGATCAGTCTGACAGAAGCCTTTACGGGCATTAAAAAAGACGTCCAGATTCAGACCCGCGTCACGTGTTCAAGCTGCCACGGTACGGGTTCTTCAGACCCCGAAAAAGGCAAAACCACCTGCGCGAGTTGCCATGGGCGTGGCGTTGTCCGCGTTCAGCAAGGATTTTTCGTCGTCGAACGTCCTTGCCCAACGTGCCAGGGAACAGGCCAGACCGTTGAAAGTCCCTGCTCTATCTGCCATGGCAGCGGCACGGAGGCCGCAACAGATGTCGTCAGCGTCGATATTCCTGCAGGAATTGAAGACGGCACACGTATCCGCCTTGCCGGAAAAGGCGAGGCTGGCGGCGAAAACATACAGCCTGGAGATCTTTACGTACTTGTGTCCGTCGAGCATCACGATTTATTCCAGCGTGAGGGTGCCCACATTTACTGCCGCGTTCCCCTACGCATGACACAAGCGGCTCTGGGCACAGAGATTGAAGTGCCTGTTATTGACGGCACATCTGCCAAAGTCAAAATCCCTGCTGGTACGCAAAGTGGCGAAACATTGCGCCTGCGGGGAAAAGGTTTCTCCATTCTTCATTCCCGCGCACGTGGCGACATGTATTTGCAAATGAATATTGAAACACCGCGGCAACTCACCAAACACCAGCGCGAATTGCTGGAAGAGTTTGAAAAAGAAGCTGATGATCCCCAGAAGGCAAGCCCTGAAAGCACCGGCTTTTTCAAACGTGTCAAGGACTTCTTTGAAGGTGCCTAAGACAAGTCTATTTTAGTCTGCAAAATGATTTTTTCTCTTGCCTCTCTGTGAAAGGAAGGCAAGAGTCACTTCATGACTAAAATGAACTCTCCCAAAATCGGCATTGCCGGTATCTCAGGTCGGCTTGGTTCTCTTTGTGCAGCAGAAGCAGCCGCCTATCTGGTAGGAGGCCTGTCACGTCGGGCCGACTTAGCGCATTCAATCTTTACAGACCCTGCCAGGCTCGCTTCACAATGCGATGTCATTATTGATGTCAGCCACGCAAGCCAGATCGTCCCTCACGCCGAAGCATTTTCAGAAGCTGGCTGCGCCTGGGTCCTCGGCACAACGGGACTGACAGCGGAAGATCAGCAAGCTGTTGAAAAAGCTGCTGAAAAAATCCCTGTCCTTCAGGCCGCCAATTTCTCTCCCGCCCTGACCATGCTGCTGGACCTCGCGCGTCAGCTGGCCGCAGCCCTGCCTGATTATGATGCGGAAATTCTTGAAACGCATCATCGCCAGAAGCTTGATGCCCCTTCCGGGACAGCCCTCGCTATTGGCCGTGCCGTTGCTGAGGGACGCAACGTTAATTTCGAGGATGTCAAAAGACTGGACCAGAACGGCAAAAGGCCTGACGGCGCCATTGGTTTCGCATCATTACGCGGAGGACAGGTCATCGGGGAACATGAACTCCGTTTTCTTGCAAAAGATGAAGAAATCATCCTTTCCCACAGAGCCCTCGACCGGCGCGTATTTGCAAGAGGCGCCGTTCAGGCCGCTTTATGGCTCGCCAATAATAAACCATCTGGACTCTATAGCATGAGTGATGTAGTGAGAGGAAATAATGTCTGACAGGGATGGTGCCCAAGGCCCCTTATTACTTCCGCGACTTCATGTCGTGGCTCCGTCAGACGATCCTGTCCCTTGATGCTGCTGCAACGTCTGAATCTGGGCGTTGTGCAAGTATCTTTTCCTTTCCACTCATTCCCTGTGAGGTCCCTGAGTGCGCAATAACGGCGATTTTCTCTTTACTTCCGAATCTGTTTCTGAAGGCCATCCCGACAAGGTCGCAGACCGTATCTCCGATACTGTCCTTGACGCCTATCTTGAGGCTGATCCTGAAGCTCGCGTAGCCTGTGAAACAATGGTTACAACCAACCGCGTCATTCTGGCCGGTGAGGTACGCGGCCCGGAAGCTGTAGAAAAGACACTCATTGACCGCGCACGGGAAGCCATCAAGGATATCGGTTACGATCAGGAAGGTTTTTCCTGGAAAAAGGCCGATATCAAATCCTACCTCCACGCCCAGTCCGCTGATATCGCCGTCGGCGTTGACAGCGCCGGCGACAAGGATGAAGGCGCTGGCGATCAGGGCATCATGTTCGGTTTTGCGACAAATGAGACCGAACACCTCATGCCCGCTCCTATTTTTTATGCCCATAATATCCTCGACCGTATGCGCGAACACCGCAAAGCAGGTGATGCACGCGGCAAGGGTCTACTTCCTGATGCCAAAAGCCAGGTCACGTTGCGTTATGTTAATGGGAAACCTGTCGGCGTGACCTCTGTTGTCGTTTCCACGCAACATGAAGCCGGAATGCACCAGAGCAAAATCCGCGAAATGGTACGCGAAAGCGTGCGCGAAGTACTGCCTGAGGGCTGGATGTGCCCAGAAGATCAATTCTATGTTAACCCGACAGGTATTTTTGTCATTGGCGGACCTGATGGAGATGCCGGTCTGACAGGTCGCAAGATCATTGTGGACACCTACGGCGGTGCCGCTCCCCATGGTGGTGGAGCTTTCTCTGGCAAGGATCCGACCAAGGTCGACCGCTCCGCAGCCTACGCTGCTCGCTATCTGGCAAAGAACGTTGTTGCCGCTGGGCTGGCCGATCGCTGCACCATCCAGCTCAGCTACGCCATTGGCGTTTCACGGCCTCTTTCCGTCTATGTTGATCTGGATGGGACCGGTCATGACGTCAATGAAGAGAAACTGGGACGTTTGCTCAATGAAATCATGGATCTATCTCCCCGTGGTATCCGCAAACATCTGCGCCTGAACCGGCCGATCTATGTTCCTACCTCTTCCTATGGCCATTTCGGACGCGTTCCTGACCCCGTTCTGGACAATTTCACTTGGGAAAACACGGATCTGGTTGACGGACTTAAAAGCGCTCTTAACCGCTGATCGATCCCTTTTCTGCTGCATAAAGCAGTTTAAAATATTTCTTCCCCTTTCCTTCCTCAAGGGAAGGGGATTTTTCATTGATACGTTTAGAGATGACGGCTCCGTTGTTTGACGACCTGAAACCACAACCAGAACGCCTTTATGGCCGCCAGCGCGGACACCCTCTGCGGGCACGCCAGCAACGTCTCCTTGATGAGGCCTTGCCCCGCATCACATTCAAGGCCTTTGATAATCCGCTTCAGGGGTTTTCACGCTCTGTTTCCGGGCTTTTTCTCGAAGTCGGCTTTGGCGGGGGCGAGCATGCGCTGGATCAGTCTGAACGGCACCCTGATATTGGCTATATCGCCTCTGAAGTCTTTGAAAACGGGATTTGTTCCCTCCTCTCCCGCATCATGCCAGAAGGCGAGGAAATGACAGCAGCTCCACCGGAAAATCTTCGTCTCTGGAGCGATGACGCGCGTCTTTTAATAAAAGATCTGCCAGATCAGTGCCTTGATCGGGCCTACCTCATGTTCCCTGATCCCTGGCCAAAGGCACGCCACGCCAAACGACGCTTTGTACATCCTGAAAATATTCGACAGCTTGCCCGTCTCCTGAAAAAAGGCGCTCAATGGCGCATTGCCAGCGATCACCCTGTCTACCAGGAATGGGTCACTGAGGTCATGCAGGCACAGCCTTATTTCGAACTAGCCTCCCTGACCAAAACGCGGCCAGAGGGCTGGTCTCCCACGCGCTACGAGGCCAAGGCCTTCCGTGAAGGAAGGCAACCTTTTTACTGGACCTTCATCCGCCGTCCCTAATACCCCCAGGAGAATCGTCTCATGACACAGTCTGCCCCGCAGGAGGCTCCCATCGAACGCGAAGAGATGGAATTTGACGTTGTGGTCGTTGGTGGCGGCCCGGCTGGCCTCAGCGCCGCCATAAGGCTTCGTCAGCTCAACCCCGAGCTGTCGGTCTGTCTTCTGGAAAAAGGCAGCGAGATTGGTGCCCACATCGTCTCAGGCGCTGTTATTGAGCCGCGTTCCCTGGCAGAACTTTTCCCTGACTGGCAGCAACGTGGCGCACCACTTGATACGAAAGTCTCGGAAGAAAAACTTCTTTTCCTGACAGAAAAAAGATTCTTTCCCATCCCCGCACACCATCTACTCATGCCGCAAATGGACAATCAGGGTAATTATGTTATCTCCTTGGGAGATCTCTGCCGCTGGCTGGGTGAACAGGCTGAGGCTCTGGGCGTGGAAATCTATCCCGGCTTTGCCGGCCGGCATCTTCACATCGAAAATGGACGTGTTTGCGGCATCGTCACAGGCGACATGGGCGTGGCACGCGACGGAACGCAGAAACCAGAATTCACGCCTGGTATGATCCTGCGAGGCAAACAGGTCATTCTGGCAGAAGGCGCACGCGGCTCTCTTAGTGAGCATGCCATCCGCCATTTCAACCTCCGCAGTCATTGCGACCCGCAGACATACGGCCTCGGCATCAAGGAAATCTGGGAGATTCCTAAAGAGAGACACCACCCCGGCTTTATACAGCACAGTTTTGGGTGGCCCCTTGATGATCAGACTTACGGAGGTGCATTCCTTTACCATTTTGGCGAGAATCTCGTTAGCTATGGCTTTGTCACAGGGCTTGATTACCGTAACCCCTGGCTTTCTCCTTTCGAGGAAATGCAGCGCACGAAATTACACCCGGCCTTCAGCCACCATTTTAAAGGAGGACGCCGCATCAGCTATGGCGCCCGCGCCCTTTCGGAAGGTGGATTCCAGTCTCTTCCCCAGCTCAGTTTCCCCGGCGGCGTGCTGACTGGCGATAGCGCGGGTTTCCTGAATATGCCCAAAATCAAGGGCACACATACCGCCATGAAATCCGGCATGCTGGCAGCCGAGGCCATTCTGGAAGCCTTGCAGTGCGAAAGGAATGAAGCTGTCAGCTACCTTGCAAGAGTGAAAACTTCATGGCTCTGGCCCGAGCTTTACGAAGCACGCAATATCCGCCCGGCTTTCGCCAGATGGGGCAATAAGGCGGGTGCTCTTTATAGCGGCATTGACAGTTTCATCTTCCGTGGCAAGGCACCTTGGACGCTCCATTACTCCCATTCTGATAATGAAACATTGCTGCCAGCAGCACAATGCAAGGCGCCTTCCTATCCCAAAGCTGATGGCACGCTGACATTTGACCGGACAAGCTCGGTCTTTCTCAGTAATCTGAGTCATGAAGAGGACCAACCTGTTCACCTGCGCGTACAGAGTCAGACCCTGTGGGAGGAAGTGAACGCACGGCGCTTTGCCTCCCCTGAATCGCGGTACTGTCCTGCTGGAGTTTATGACGGAGAGAGAGACGCGGATGGCAACTGGTCTCTGACAATCAATTCCCAGAATTGCGTTCATTGCAAAAGCTGCGATATTAAAGACCCTCTCCAGAACATAAGATGGGTTCCACCTGAAGGGGGAAGTGGCCCGAATTATTCTTCCGGAATGTAAGGTGCTGTCTTTTATGCGAGAGAGGATGTGACTTTTTTCTCAAGACACGATAGTGTCAAAGTGAATATCAGATCTTTTCCGACTTTTTCAGCGGCAACAGCGACGAAAGATGACAATGAAAATCCTTGTCCCCGTCAAACGGGTTCTTGATTATAACATCAAACCGCGCGTAGCGGCAGATGGCAATGGTGTGGACACACAGGGCGCAAAAATGTCGATGAACCCCTTCGACGAAATCGCCCTTGAGGAAGCCGTAAGGTTACGTGAGAAAGGAAGTGCCAGCGAGGTAGTCGCTGTCTCCATCGGGCCACAGGCTGCGCAGGATGTACTCCGCACAGCTATGGCCATGGGGGCTGATCGCGCTATTCTGGTCAAAACTGATCAGCTGCTTGAGCCTCTGGCTGTCGCAAAAATCCTTAAGATTATCATTGAACGTGAGCAACCCGGCCTCATCAGCATGGGCAAGCAGGCGATTGATGACGATATGAACGCTACGGGCCAGATGCTCGCTGCCATGCTCTCCTGGCCGCAGGCGACATTTGCCAGCAAAGTTACAGTCGCTGATAACTGTGCCGAAGTTATCCGCGAAATTGACGGGGGTACTGAGGTCATTTCAGTACCTCTGCCGGCTGTCATCACGGCTGATCTCCGCCTGAACGAACCGCGCTATGCATCGCTTCCCAATATCATGAAAGCCCGCAAGAAACCTCTGGAAACGATCGAGGCAGACAGTCTTGGTGTCGATCTCACCCCTCACCTGACTATCCTCAAGGTTGAGGAACCTTCTGAACGCAAGGCCGGCGTGATCGTCAAGGATATTGAAGAGCTGGTCTCGAAGCTTAAAACAGAAGCAAAGGTGCTCCCATGACCGCACTCGTTCTGATCGAAACAGAAGGCGGACAACTCCGTCAGGCGGCACGCTCTGCCGTAACAGCTGCACGCTCTTTTGGTGATGTAGACGCTCTCGTCATTGGTGAGGGCGCTGAAGCGGCCTCACACCTTGAAGGCGTACGGAAAGTCCTGCATGTCACCAACCTGAATCATGCACTAGCAGAACCTGTTGCCGCCCTTCTGGCACAACTGGCATCACAGTACAGTCACATTCTGGCCGCAGCATCAGCTACCGGCAAGAACATCCTTCCCCGTTTGGCAGGACTCCTCGACGTGCAGCCCATTTCTGATGTCATTGCTATCAGAGACGATGCCACTTTTGTGCGTCCCATTTATGCAGGCAATGCACTGGCGACCGTACAGTCACGAGACGCCATTAGGATTCTGACTGTTCGTGGCTCAAGTTTCGATCCGGCAAAGGATGGTAACACCGCCGCCCCCATTGAAACCATTACCGCGCCTGATGACAGTAAAAATGTTCGCTTCATACGTGTCGAGCTCAGCCAGTCCGACCGACCCGAGCTGGAAGCGGCCCGGATTGTTATTTCTGGTGGTAAGGGCCTGAAAGACGCGGCCAATTTTGATCGTCTTCTGGCGCCTATTGCTGACAAGCTTGGTGCCGCCATCGGTGCCTCTCGTGCGGCTGTTGACGCAGGTTTTGCCCCTAATGAAATGCAAGTTGGCCAAACCGGCAAGGTCGTCGCACCGGATCTGTATATCGCTGCGGGACTATCGGGAGCCATTCAGCATCTGGCCGGTATGAAAGACAGCCGTGTGATCGTCGCAATCAATCTCGACCCTGAAGCACCTATCTTCAAAGTGGCTGATTACGGCATTATTGGCGATCTTTTTGAGGTCTTGCCGGCACTGGAAAAAGCTCTTTAAGACTCTGTCTGCTGATAAAACTGCCCACGAAAAAGACTTTCACTTTCACAAAGTGGAAGTCTTTTTTTATTTAATCATCCTTTCCTCTTGCTTCTCTGCCAAGAGCACGGTAGGAATTTCCTGAAAGCTCGGAGTATAGCTCAGCCTGGTAGAGCACTGTGTTCGGGACGCAGGGGCCGGAGGTTCGAATCCTCTTACTCCGACCATCATAAAGCTTTCGCTTCCTTGTGTAATCTTTACGATTCATTATCATCTCTGATGATAGAACCTCTCCAAAGTTCAGGATAATCTGTTCTTGAAAGAGGGAATTTTATGTTACGCACGCTTTATGGACTTCTTGCCGCCACAACACTGCTTATAACGATTCCTGCTTTAGCAGAGCCAGGCGGGTGCCTGAAATATGGTGCCGTTGGAGCTGTCGGCGGACATCTGGCCAATAAACATGGCGTTCTCGGAGCTGTTGGAGGATGTGCCACCGGCATGTACCAGCGGCACAAATACCGCAAATCCCTTAAGGAAAAAGCTGCCCTCTGGGACCAGGAACACCCAGTTGACGAAAATGGCCATAAAAGCTGGTGGCAGAGTCATAACACCAAAGAAGCTGTCAGCCAGAAAGCCCAGTGGTACGATCAGGAGCACCCTGATGACGGAAATCCTGCCGCCGGGAAATAACAGCTTATATTGGGAAGCCATCCCTCATCTTAAACCGGACGAGGCCTGAGCACCTCCCTATAACAGGATTCTACATTACGTTCAGCCATGGAGGCAGGTAAGAAATGCCTTCATGGTCTGGGGAGAGCCCCGTGCCTCGCTCCTAATTATAAAAAGCCTTACAGAAAAGCTTTCATTGCCTGACGTGCCACTGTTTCCAATGTTTCAATCGCGCCTTCTGAATCATTAAGACACGGAATATAGGCGAACGCTTCACCGCCTACCTCCATGAATTCCTCACGCAATTCGCGGTCAATTTCATCCAGCGTCTCAATACAATCCGTCATGAAGCCCGGTGTCAGAACAGCGATCTTTGTAATATTCTGTTTCGGCAACGCTTTCACATAAGGGGTAATATAAGGTTTGATCCATTTCGTCGGCCCAAAGCGCGACTGAAATACCACAGGTGCCTGCTCTTCTGTCAGATCAAGAGCCTCCCGGAGAGCCTTAGCCGTACGTAGACAATCCTCAAGATAAGGATCGCCCTTCTTAATGAAAAATTCCGGCAACCCATGAAATGAAAGAACAAGACGCTGGGGTTTGAAATCCAGCCCTGACAGTTTGCTTCGTACCGAATCAGCAAGGGCCTTGATAAAAACCGGATGATCCGGGAAAGCAGGCACTGTAACGATAGAAGGCTGACGACGCAGGCGCATCAGAACGCGAAAAAGCTGATCCTGTGCTGTAGCCGTCGTCGAGGCAGAATATTGGGGATAGAGCGGCAGGCTGACAATACGGTCACAACCCTGCTTCATTAAATGCGTTACAGCCTGCTCAATCGTAGGATCACCATAGCGCATTCCCCATGCAACCGGGATAGAATCCTTTTCCAGCCGCCTCGCCAGCCTGTCAGCCTGACGCTCCGTATAGACTCTCAGAGGAGACGCATGCTTTTCCTTATCCCAAATCAGCCTGTAATTATGGCCGCTTTTAAATGGCCTGCGCGTCAGGACGAGACTCTGTAAAAGAGGCTGCCACAAAAGAGGCGACATCTCCACAACCCGCCTGTCTGAGAGAAACTCTTTCAGATAACGGCGCACGGCAAAATAACCGGTGCTGTCCGGTGTGCCAAGATTAATGAGGAGAACGCCAACCCGCCCTTCCGGCGGAAAGGCAACACGAGGGGGAGGATTGATAAAATACGTCATAATCTGCTGACTATGAACCTCCCCCGCCCAGAAGAAAAGAAAAACTGGGTTAAGGGAAACTTACTGCTTCCAAAGCGGGGAGTCTTTGCCCAGCAATTTCTGCTCGACCAGACTTTCCGCAATCTGCACCGCGTTCAGAGCAGCCCCTTTGCGAAGATTATCCGACACGCACCAAAAAGCCAGACCATGTTCAACGGTAGGGTCGACCCGTAAGCGCGAAACGTAAGTATCATCTTCTCCCACACACTCAATGGGCGTGACGTAACCGCCATCTTCACGCTCATCACGCAAGATAACACCGGGGGCATTACGAAGCGCATCCTGCGCCTTACGCAGGTCAACCGGCTTTTCACATTCAATCGAAATCGCCTCAGAGTGACCGATAAAAACGGGCACACGCACGCAAGTTGCCAGTACCTTGATGTCAGGATCGAGAATCTTGCGTGTCTCAACCGCCATTTTCCACTCTTCCTTGGTGGAACCATCTTCAAGGAAACGGTCAATATGGGGAATGACATTAAAGGCGATCTGTTTGGTAAACTGCCTGGCCTCAATGGGATCATTGACAAAGCTGGCCCGGGTCTGGGTAAACAGTTCATCCATGCCTGTTTTACCCGCGCCAGAAACCGCCTGGTAGGTTGAAACCACTACGCGACGAATTTTAAAGAGATCATGCAGTGGCTTCAGCGCAACGACCATCTGCGCTGTCGAACAATTGGGGTTGGCGATAATCCCCTTCTTCGCCTTTTTGAGAGCCGAGGCATTTACTTCCGGCACGACCAGCGGAATGCCCGGCTCCATACGAAAATGGGAAGTATTATCAACAACGAGGCAATGCGCAGCTGCAGCCTTTGGCGCATAAATGGCAGAAACCGCTCCACCAGGAGAAAAAAGGCCCAGATCCCATCCCTTGAAGTCAAATGTTTCAAGATTCTGGACCTTGAGAACCTTCTTGTCCCCAAAAGAGACTTCCTTGCCAGCGGAGCGAGGAGACGCCAGAGCGACAATATCATCAACCGGGAAATTGCGTTCAGCCAGAATACGGAGCAATTCCCGCCCTACAGCCCCTGTCGCCCCGGCAACAGCCACTTTGTAACCCATCGTCCTTCTCCTCAGGCAGGGACCCGAGCCCCCTGTCTTTTTCGTGAAAATAATTACCGGAGAGAAAACCATTCCCTGCCGGCTAGCGCAAGTAGCCGGATCGTTAAATCATCAATAAATAAAGCTGCCAGCAGAATGCTCCTTCCAGAGAAGCCACCTCCACTCAGGGTTTCAACTTTTTCCAGAATGCCGAAATTTTGTGGCGTTTCTGCTCCAGAGATGTACGCCAGCCTTTCGCCATATAATTGAGCTGGATCGTGCAACGCGGCCCACAATAAGGCAAATGACCGTGCCAGCTTGCAGGATGATTGGGAAAGACAACCAGCGTTCCACCCACAGGAGGAATCTCCGCGGCATAGTCATTAATATCGTCGGGCCCGTTCGTAAAACGCAGGCACCCGCCATGAGCACTCCAGTCGCGCCATGGATCATTCATGTAAAGCAGGATGGTTACACGTTTTGAATCGCTATCAAGATGGATACGACCGTCCTTTTCACGCGTCTGCCCCCGCAAGGTCAGCATGGAAGGCGCATTCTCCAGATCAAGGCCAAACTTCCTGCCAATCAGCGTTTTCAGGCGTACCCCCTGAAATTCTTCCAAGAATTGAGAAAATTCGGGCTGTATAGAAAGTGATTCAGGAGCAAAGGATCCTCCCGCCCTGATGGAAGGGAAAAGAGGGATCAAACGGCTTAATGCCTCCCTGCGCAAAAAATCGGGAACGACCAGATGAGGGCACGGCCGCATCTGGAGCGGTGCCTGCTCAACCGCCTCATAATGAAGGAAAGTCTCAACCATCGTGGAATAACGCTAACGCCCTCCCGGCACTCTTGGCAAGAGCACCTTTCGCCCCCGCCCGAGAAAATCCTTTCAATGGTTTCTCTTATCTCCCAAAATGAGGTAAAACTGTCTCAATCAGGGGAAAATAATAGGTCCAATAATGAGTACAAGCCTGCCAACCGATCTGCTGGATGATCGCGATGCCGTCAATAGCGAAAATATCGCCTATCTGAGCGAGCTGCATACGCGCTGGCAGAAAAACCCCGAAACGGTTGACCACAGCTATGCCACTCTTTTTGAAACACTGGGCGATAGACCTTTCCCTTTGGCGCCTCTCACGGACACTTCTTCTCCAGAATCTCCTGACGAATCGCTTAAAAATGCTTATCGCACACTTGGCCATCTTCAGGCACGGCTTGATCCCCTCGGGCTTGGCAAGCCGCGCGGGGAGGCCGATCCTGCCTTTGCTACCACAAATCACACCCTCGCCACGCGTTATAAACGTTTCTATTGCCAGACAGTCGGCGCGGAATTCATGCACCTTCTTTCTTCACAGGAACGCCAATGGTGGATTGACCGCCTTGAAACGGATACCCACTCTCCTTTGCCTCTTTCCCCTTCAGAGATTCTGACCGCTCTCATCAGGGCAGAAGGGTTCGAGGCTTATTGCCAGCAGCGTTTTCCTGGCATCCGGCGCTTCGGGTTGGAAGGAGGAGAAAGTCTGATCCCGGCTCTCAAAGCCCTCATCAGTCAGGCGGCCAGAAACCAAGTCGAAACCATAACATTCGGCATGCCCCATCGCGGACGTCTCAACGTCATGGCCAATATTCTCAACAAACCGCTTGAGGCCATTTTCAGCGAATTTGCAGGGCGTTATTTCCAGCCTGACAATATTACCGTTTCCGGCGACGTCAAATATCATCTGGGCACATCCACACAGATTACCGTGCATGGGCAAGAAATGAAACTCTCCCTGCTCCCCAATCCCTCTCATCTGGAAGCGATTGATCCCGTCGTGCTGGGGCGTGTACGCGCTTTACAGGACGACCATAATGATACAGAGCGTAACCATCATATGGGTGTTTTGATCCATGGTGATGCCGCCTTTGCCGGTCAGGGAATGATTTATGAAGTGCTTCAGCTTTCGCAGCTGGAAGGCTATCGCACAGGTGGCACGATCCATATCGTTGTCAATAACCAGATCGGCTTTACAACTTCTGTTCGGAATGCCCATTCCGGCTACTGGAATACGGATGGAGCAAAGACCGTTCAGGCCCCCATCCTCCATGTCAATGGAGATGATGTTGAAGCCGTTATACGCTGCATTACTCTGGCCTATGAATGGCAGAGACACTTCAAACGCGATATCGTTCTTGATATCCAGTGTTACCGACGCAATGGCCACAATGAAACTGACGAGGCAAGCTTTACCCAGCCTGTCATGGTCAGGGCCATACAGGCTCACCCGGGTATAGCACAGCTTTATGAAACAAGGCTGGAACAGGAAGGACGCCTGCAAACCGGAACAGCCGGACAGGAAAAACAACACTATCAGAAGGCGTTACAAGAAGCATTCGACCGTTCAACCACCTATCAGTTTGATTCGACCCAATGGTTCGGCGATGGACCTCTGGATTCCACACGCCTGCTGGATGAACCGGAGCGCCTGCAACCCATGACAGGTGTACCCTTTAAAAGACTTCAGGAAGTTGGTGCTGCCCTGGATCATGTTCCCTCCGGCTTTGCGCTTCATCCCCGCCTGAAGAAACTGCTTGAGCACCGCAGCCAAAATATCCGGGAAGGTGGGCCGATCGACTGGGCCACGGCCGAAGCCTTGGCTTTTGGTACAATCGCGCTTGATGGGCACAAAGTGCGTCTGTCTGGTCAGGATTGTGGACGCGGCACCTTTACCCAACGTCACGATGTGCTGACCGATCAAGAAACAGGGCAAAATTTTACACCGCTTGATCACCTGAATCACAAGCAGGGCTCAGTAGAAATCTGGAACTCGCCACTCTCTGAATATAGTATTCTGGGGTACGAATATGGCTATAGTATTGGCAACCCTGAAGCCCTTGTCGCCTGGGAGGCGCAATTTGGGGATTTTGCCAATGGCGCACAAATTATCATTGATCAGTTTCTGGCCTCTGGCGAGACGAAATGGCTTTATAGCTCGGGCCTGACTCTACTTCTGCCTCACGGACATGAAGGCGCCGGACCGGAACACTCCTCCGCCCGGCCAGAACGTTTTCTGCAGCTTTGTGCTGAAAATAACTTCCGCATCTGCTGGCCTTCAACACCAGCCAATTACTTTCATGCCTTGCGTCGCCAGATTGTGCGACGCTGCCGCAAACCTCTAGTGATTTTCAGTCCCAAATCCTTGCTCCGTAACCCCCTGACGGTCTCTTCGGTCAATGACATGGGACCACAGACACGCTTCCAGCCCGTTCTGGCAGACGACGTCATATCGGAAAAGGCAGAGTGTCTCATTCTCTGTAGTGGCAAAGTCTATTATGACCTTCTCGTCGCCCGAGGTGACAGAAAGGATATTGCCCTTATAAGGCTGGAACAACTTTACCCCTTCCCTCATCACGCTCTGGTGGAAATCCTGAAGCAGCACCTTACGGCCAAGGACGTCATTTGGTGTCAGGAAGAGCCTCAAAATGCCGGTGCATGGCAGTTCCTTGACCGTCGCCTTGAACGCGCCCTGCATGATGCCAGTCATCCTGTCACTCAGGCACGTTACGTGGGCCGAAAAGCGGCAGCAGCTCCGGCCACCGGACTTGCCAGCATTCACCAGACCGAACAGAAAGATCTTGTGCGAAAAGCCCTGTCTCAGGGCGCCTCCTGAAACCTGTTATTTTCTCATTTTCATAAGACTGTCAGGAAAAACCTCCCATGACAAACTCTCATCTCAAAGCCAATTCATTGCGAACCGGTCCCGATCTTTCCGGCCATTTCGGCCCCTATGGCGGTCGTTTTGTGGCCGAAACTCTCATGCCTCTCATGATAGAACTTGAGAAAGCCTACGAGATGGCCAGAAGAGACCCCGAATTTCATAAGGAACTTGAGCACTACCTCCGTGACTATGTAGGCCGCCCCAGCCCTTTATGGCACGCACAGCATCTAAGCGATGCCCTTGGCGGTGCACAGCTTTATCTCAAACGTGAAGATCTCAACCATACTGGCTCCCACAAGCTTAATAACGTGATGGGACAGATCCTTCTCGCGCGTCGCATGGGCAAAACACGCATTGTGGCCGAGACCGGCGCCGGACAGCATGGCGTGGCAACCGCCACAGTCTGCGCCCTTTTTGGCCTCAAATGCGTAATCTATATGGGCGCAACGGATGTTGAGCGCCAGAAACCCAACGTCTTCCGCATGCATCTCCTTGGTGCTGAAGTCAGGCCTGTCACAGCCGGTGCAGGTACTCTCAAGGACGCCATGAACGAAGCCATGCGCGATTGGGTTGCCCATGTCGAGGACACTTATTTCCTCGTCGGTACGGTTGCAGGGCCTCATCCTTATCCCAAAATGGTGCGCGACTTCCAATCTGTCATCGGGACAGAAGCCAGGGAACAGATCCGGCATCAAACAGGCCGCCTGCCTGACGGAATCATTGCCGCCATTGGCGGTGGCTCCAATGCCATGGGAATTTTCCATCCTTTCCTTGATGACGATTCTGTCGCCCTTTACGGCGTGGAAGCTGCTGGTCTCGGGCTGGATAGCGGCAAACTGGCCGCTTCCATCTCCCGGGGAAGACCGGGCGTGCTGCACGGTAATCGCACCTATCTGCTTCAGGATCAGTACGGCCAGATTGAAGAGGCCCATTCCATCAGTGCCGGACTGGATTATCCCGGCATAGGGCCCGAACATTCCTGGCTGAATGATATTGGCCGCGTCTCATATGTCAGCATTACCGACCAGGAAGCTCTGGATGCCTTTCAGCTCCTGACTCATAAAGAAGGTATCATCCCTGCCCTTGAGAGCGCCCACGCCGTGGCCTATGCCCAAAAAATTGCTCCCACAATGGACAAGGACAAAATCCTGATCGTCAATATTTCTGGCCGCGGAGACAAGGATGTCCCCACTGTTGCGGCTCATCTTGGTGTCACACTTTAAGGAAGCGCAAACTCATGAGTCGTATTTCAAACTGTTTTGCCGCTCTTAAAGCAGAAAAACGCGGCGCTCTTATCCCTTATATCGAGGCCTTTGACCCCGATTATGAAACCTCCCGCAAGCTTCTGGCAGCCATGGCTGCAGAAGGCGCTGACCTGATCGAGATCGGTGTTCCCTTCTCCGATCCTGCCGCTGATGGCCCCACCATCCAGCTTGCCGCCAGGCGCGCCCTGAAAGCAGGTGCCAATCTGCCCAGGATTCTGGAAATGGTCGCCGATTTCCGCAAGGATAACGATAGAACACCTCTTATTCTGATGGGTTACCTCAACCCGATTGAGCAATTCGGTACTGAACGCTTTCTACAAGAAGCTGCCAAAGCAGGCGTGGATGGCCTGATTATTGTGGATCTGCCTTATGAAGAAGCTCGAGAAATCCGTGCTTCTGCCAAAGAAAAGGGACTAGATCTCATTCCTCTCACGGCACCCAACACGCCTGATGACCGTCTGAGAATGCTCCTGAAAGACGCCTCAGGCTTTGTTTATTATGTCAGTATAACCGGGATTACAGGCACGCGCAGCGCCAATGAGGAGCAGCTCAAAGAGGCTATGCAGCGCCTGCGTCGCGCTACAGATCTCCCCATTGTAACAGGATTTGGCATCAGCACGCCTGCACAAGCAAAAGCTGCCTCGCATATCAGTGACGGCGCTGTCGTCGCCTCAGCCCTGATCAAGGAAATGGTCACAACATTTGAAGAAGACCATGCTACTGAAAAGACTATCCCGACCGTTATTCACTCTCTGAAAAAACTGATAGAAGCTATTCGCTCCTGAAAGATAATTTCTACGATGAAAAAGAGTATCCCTCTTCTTATAAATGCTTTTCTGCTCATTGCTGGATTAGCCAACCAGCACGTTTACGCTGATTCGCTGCCTCTTGACACGACTGATACTACAAAGCGGCCAGTTTATGACACAGAACACCATATTATGGGTTCTGTAGATCGTGCCGGCACAGTCAAGGATCTCAACAATAATGTCGTCACAGACGATTTATCCAAAGGGAAAAATTCTGACTATTTTCCCTATGGTAATCACCTTGGCAATTTCAGCTCCATCAGCAATATAGCTCAAGAATTATCGGTCCTCTGGAGCCTCACGGAGGAAAAATATCACGAACTTGCCTTTAGAGCAGGAAAATCCTGATAATGATTTCTTCCTGACATTATAAATTCGGAACTATCTTTGCTCTCCAATATTACGAGAAAGGTTTTAGATTCCGTCGCTGACGCAGTAAAGATAAGGTCCCGGCTTTTTACAGACGGGACCGATCCTCCCCTCTAAAACCATTCTTTCTGGATACGTTTCAGCCCCAGACCAAACATAAGCGACGATATACCTGCCATTAGAAGCTCAATCGCTATCAAGGTACCGAGGAAAAAAAGACCCGACCAGGGAAGATACCAGTAAAGCAGGCAACCAACGACCAGTGTCACGGCACCGCTCAGCGCCCCAACCCACCAATCTGGAAGGTTTTGACGCATGCCCACAGACCAGAAAATGCGGCTAAAGCCACCCAACATGAGTAATCCAGCCATAATGGCAGTCAAAACCTGCGAACCGGCTATGGGTTCGACACACAGAACCAACCCCGCAAACAGGACAAAACACCCAATCAGAAGGTTAGCCCAATGCCCTCTCTGGCCACTGTGGAAATGAACAATCCCCTGAATGAGCTGGACGATCCCGCCCGCCATTACGACGATCCCCAACACCATAGTGCTGGCCAGTGTAACGCTGAACGCATCAATACAAGCCACGATCCCCAAAATGATGAGGACAATCCCCATACCGATAAACCATCCGGGTTTCAGCCCTACGCGACTTCCATCTTCCGACACTGTCTCGAAACGATTTGGCTCATTCATATTTTTTATTCCTTAAATGCTGGAGATAATCTGTCTTTCTTGATTTCTGGCCTGATATCCTCGTCACAAAGACTAGCTTTATGAGAAGGTCTTGGGGTAATCAACAGAGACGACTATGTCACGTTCCCGCCACTATATCATTAATGATGCAGCAAGTGGGAACCAATCTGTGGAGAGTAGATAAAAGACCATGAGCTGGCTGACCGAATATGTGCGCCCCAAACTGAGGAGCCTGCTTCAACGGGACATCCCAGACAATCTCTGGACAAACTGCGAATCCTGCTCCCAGATGTTATTGATTCGCGATCTGGAACGCAACATGAAGGTCTGCCCTCACTGCGGCCATCATATGCGCGCAACAGCCCATGAGCGCATGGCATGGACCTTTGATGGTGGGAACTATACCCCAATTGAACTCCCCCCCATGCCCGTGGACCCCCTCGGTTTCCGTGATTCCAAGAAATATACGGACCGCCTGAAAGCAGCCCGAGCCAAAACAGAACTTGATGATGCCATGCTCGTCGCACACGGTACAATTGGTGGCATGCAAGCCGTCGTCGCCGTCATGGCTTTCGAGTTTCTCGCAGGCACGATGGGTGCAGCGCTTGGCGAAGCTTTTCTGGCTGCATGTCGACTGGCAATCCTGCAAAAAGCACCCTTGATTATCTTCACCGCTTCGGGGGGCGCACGCATGCAGGAAGGGATTATCAGCCTGATGCAGATGCCCCGCACAACTATTGGCGTACAGATGCTGCGTGAAGCAAAACTGCCTTACATCGTGGTCTTCACAAACCCCACGACAGGCGGCGTTTCAGCCTCTTTTGCCATGCTGGGCGACATTCATATCGCTGAACCCAATGCCTTGATCGCGTTTGCCGGCCCACGCGTTATCAAGGACACTGTGCGCGAGGAACTTCCAGAAGGCTTTCAACGTTCAGAATATCTCTGTGAACATGGCATGGTTGATATTGTCGCCAAACGTCAGGAACTCCCGCCCCTGTTACGACGCCTGATTTCCTTGCTCAGTCCTACTGAGCCTGATCACGCGGCATCAGAGCTGGTCAGTACGGTAATGGGGAAAAAATCTGACACAAAACAGCAACAGAGTCAGGCAACGGCCTGAACACCCTACTCCCGTTCAGAAAGAAAATCATGTCCCAGCAGACACTGCCTCCTCTTGGCGAGTATCGTGGCAAAGCGGGTTTTTTACTGGCCCGCTTGCAAGAACTTCACCCCAAACTGATTGATCTCTCTCTGGGGCGGCTGGAAACACTACTTGCCAGACTGGGACACCCTGAAGCACGCCTTCCTCCCGTCATTCATGTGGCAGGAACGAACGGGAAAGGCAGCACCTGTGCCAATTTGAGAGCCATCGCTGAAACGGCGGGACTGCGTGTACATGTCATGACGAGCCCGCATTTACTCAGCGTCACAGAACGATTCCGCCTTGCCGGCAAGCTTGTCTCCGAAGAGTTGCTGATTGAAACGCTGGAAGAAATAGAGCGTTTCAATGATCAGGCCCCCATCACCGTTTTTGAAGTGTTGACGGCAGCCGGGTTCCTGCTTTTTTCCCGTGTGCCGGCCGATCTTGCCGTCATCGAAGTCGGGTTGGGGGGACGTTTCGATGCCACCAATGTAATACCAGCTCCCAAAGCCTGTATTATTACCTCAATCAGCCTCGACCATCAGGCCTTCCTTGGTGAGGACATTACAGCGATCGCTGCCGAAAAAGCCGGTATCATCAAAGATGATATTCCCGTGATTGTGGCACCACAAAAGAAAGAAGTTACAGACCTCATACGTACAATCGCCCGGAGACACGCTGCCCCTTTCCATGCCCTCAATGAGGATATCAGCATCAAAGAGACACCTCTTGGCCTGGAATATCACGACCGCCTGGGTCCTCTCTTTCTACCCAAACCAGCCCTGGAAGGCCCACATCAGGAGCAGAACGCCGCACTGGCCGTCGCTGCCTTACGTTTTTCCGGGCTAAATCTGCCCGAATCGGCCTTTCAGGGTATAGCGCATGCTAATTGGCCAGCACGACTACAACCTCTGACAACGGGCAAACTTGCCGCATTCCTGCCCGCTGGATGGTCACTCACCCTTGATGGGGGGCATAATCCCGGAGCAGGAGATGCTCTGGCCGAAGTACTGAAAGACTGGGACAAACCTGTTCATCTTATTGTCGGTCTCAAGGACAGCAAGGACGCTAGCGGTTTTTTACGTCCACTCCTGCCCTATGTGGAAACAATCCAGGCTGTAGCGGAACCGGATCAGCATCTTGCCATGAGCGTTGAAACCATTATGGCCTCAGCCGAAAAAGCCGGCGGACAAGCACGCCCTGGACCAACAATACAGGAAGCCCTCGCCTACCTGCGTGACCATTATGGTCACGAAAACAGGGCACGCGTGCTGATTTGTGGTAGTCTCTATCTCGCTGGTTGCGCGCTGGCACAAAATGAGACAACTCTCCTCTGAAGACATCAAGGCTCTATCTGATTTCCATGAACGACTTTGCCACGTCTCCCTCAAGCTCCACCACGAAAGGGATTTCTGCCCTGCTTGAGCGTTCCCCTCCGGCCAATCCTGCCGCTGAACAGGCCCTTCTTGGCGCCATTCTGACCAATAACAAAGCCTATGAACATGTGTCGGATTTTTTATATCCCACTCATTTCTCGGACCTGGTTAACGGACGCATTTACGAAGCCATTTCGCGCCGTATCGAACGAGGCCAGCTGGCGGATCCAGTTACCATGCGCGCTGAGTTCGAACATAGCGGGATTCTGAAAGATGCTGGAGGTCCTGCCTATCTGGCACAATTAATGAATGCCATGGTAGGCATCGTCAATGCCGTGGATTATGGCCGCGTCATTCATGATTGCTGGATCAGGCGTCAGCTAATTGAGATTGGCGAGACGGTTGTCAACAACGCCTATGGTGCCCGTTCGGATCTTAATGGAACCGACCAGATTGCCGCCTCTGAAGAAGAGCTTTTCAAACTCGCCACCGATAAGGGGCAAGATGGCGGTTTCGTATCCTTTGAGCAGGCCCTGACAGACGCTCTGGTTACGGCAGAACAGGCTTTCCAGCGCACTGGCGACATTGTGGGGCTTACCTCTGGACTGCGGGATTTTGACAAGAAAACCGGTGGACTCCATCCTTCTGATCTGCTCATTCTGGCAGGACGCCCTGCCATGGGCAAAACAGCCCTCGCCACAAAGATCGCCTTCTCCGCAGCACAAGCCCTAATGCGGGAAGCCGAAGACGCTAATAAACCCCTCAAGGGGAGCGTCGCTATTTTCTCACTTGAGATGTCAGCCGAGCAGCTGGCGACCCGTATCCTGTCAGAACAGTCCGAAGTCTCTGGAGAACGGATTCGGCGGGGCGATATCGGGCAGAAGGAAATGGATCGTTTCGTACGAGTTTCCCGAGAACTTCAGAAACTGCCGCTTCACATTGACGACACACCCGCTCTTTCTCTGTCTGCAATGCGGACGCGTTGCCGTCGTCTTGCCCGTACCAAGGGATTAAGTCTTGTGGTTGTCGACTATCTGCAACTTATGAGACCTGCCATCGGCACACGCCCTGAAAGCCGCGTGCTGGAAATCTCCATGATTACGCAAGGCCTCAAGGCTATCGCCAAGGAACTCTCCGTTCCCGTCATTGCGCTTTCACAGCTCTCGCGTCAGGTCGAATCACGCGAGGACAAACGTCCCATGCTCTCTGACCTGCGCGAATCAGGCTCCATTGAGCAGGATGCTGACCTTGTCATGTTTGTCTATCGTGATGAATATTATCTCCAGCAACGTCAACCGAAGGAAACAGCCTTTGAAAGTATGGATAAATATCAGGTCGCTCTGGACGACTGGCAGCGCAAAATGGCTGCCGTCCATAATAAAGCTGAACTGATACTGGAGAAGCAGCGTCACGGTCCCACAGGTACGATCCAGCTCTATTTCGATGGTCAGTTTACAAGATTCTCAGACCTGGACACATTCCACGATTAAAAGCGGAACGTAATGGTCGAGAGCATGAAGCTTTCATCCTTGGCACCAATCCCCTTCATACGTTCAGTAAGGAAAACATAACCTCCATCAACCATCCAGGTTAGATGCGGATTGATCTGCCATGTAACCCGTCCTTGTGGTGCAGTCCCGATACGCCGTCCTGCTGCATGTAACGCATGGCCTGAGAAGAGCTTCTCGTAAGGTGCCGAAAGTCCATAAACCGCGTCAGATCTGCTATATCTCCAGAGAAAAGGCGATTTCAGGCGAATGGACACATGAGGCAAAGGCGTTACAGTTATCAAAGGGCTGATAGACATCACATTGGAGCGCCCAAAAGTTCTCGTACTATCAAAACTGCCAGATTGCGGCGAAAACGGTGCAATAAACCCTGTCAGTGCACCACCATGACGCCATTGTTTTGCACCTGAATACAGCTCAGCCTGTATCCCGATAAAAGGATTCCAGGCTTTTTTAGGGCCGCGCCATCCTAAAATCGTATGAAGCGCGTAAGCGCTGATATCTCTTTCAGGACCACTCTCTCCATGGAAACTGCCAAACTGATAGACGCCACCAAGATCATATTCGAAGGAAGGAAGATTACCGGCCCAGCGGAACCCTATATTATGTCGCGTTTGCGTACCTGACGTATAGCCTGTCACATGACCGACTCGGGCCATTTTCCCGCCAAAACGGAACCCCATCCAGAAAAGGTTGAAAAAAGAGCGCAGCTTTACTTTTCCCCAGTACATAGTGGGTAAAGCATAGGCCATATTCACGCCGTAAAGCCGATTTGTCTCATCAAACCCGCCACCAAAATTGTGGGTATTATAGAGCTCTGTCTCCACAAAGTTAAAAGCATCCACCTTGATACTGTCCCAAATTGCATAAGCACGCACTCCATTCCAGGAGAGAGGGACGTCTGGAGTATCACGGTTATACAGTACCCATAATGGGGCATCCAGAAACTGCTGTCGCCCGACTATTAATCCCGTCTGGGCCGAAGCAAGCTTCCAGTTCATTTCAATAAATAATTGCTGCAACGCAACCGCATGGCGCCACGTATTATTATAGGCATAAGGACGCCATCCGCCTGCATCAGCATTCAGAAGCTGTGTAAAAACTCGAAAATGATTTCCCAGATGCAAATCAGCACCCAGAAGATTCATTACAGAAAACCGTCTGGAATCACGAACATTGGCCGTCCCCAATTGTGGGCGGGATTCAGCCCAATTTCTAATACGTGAATCACCTGAGAAACTCAGCCAGATCGTCTTGGCATCGTTCAGGGCAACAAATTTCAGAGGATCAAAAATATCATGGTGATTGTGGGGATCACGCAAAACACTCCAGTCTTCTGCCCAACGCGCAGCACCATAGTTGCCGATTGGGCCAAAGCCTGCAAATTCGCCATTACCCCAGTTAAATCGTCCCCATTGTCCCTGATGTCCTGGAGGACGTTTTACCTGAGGTGCAGTAACGCGACGAAGAAGTCCACCAGCCCCGGAACGGGGCGTACTATCAATAACAGGAGAAGAATCGGTATTTCTTTCCAAATCTTCTGAAGTCCCGGCCTGTACTGGAACAACACCGAAAATCAGAGACAAAACCCAGCTACTGATTACAAAAGAATTCCGACACACGATACCCACCCCTTAAGTAGCCATAATCTACTTAAACGAATAGGACTACATCTCATATTACTATATAAAAACGTGTTTAACCGCAAGCTACGACGCAACTCTCTATGAATTTGCGGAAAGCTATGCCCCTGTGACTGTAGTGATTTTTCTCATCCTCTCCCATTTCCGCAAAAGTCCGTGCTGTTTTGTCATATTTCCTCAACTCAGCAGCTGGTATGAACATGGGATCATAACCATGCCCATACTCTCCTCTTGGTGGCCAACACACCTCACCATGACATTCGCCACGCACAAAATATTTTGTGCCATCAGGCCATGCCAGACAGAGAACTGCCACAAAACAAGCCGACTGATTCTCATTCCCGCTAGCAACCATCTCATCATGAACGCGCTTCATGGCATGGTGCATGTCACGCTCCGGCCCTGACCATCGGGCTGAATAAATACCGGGCAAACCATCTAATGCTACGACACAGAAACCAGAATCATCAGCCAGAGCCGGTAATCCCGTCGCTTTTGCCGCTGCAAGCGCTTTCAGGGCTGCATTCCCTTCAAAACTATCTTCAGTTTCTTCCGGTTCATCAAGCTGGAACTCTCCCGCCGAACGGACCCTGATATTATAAGGCGCCATAAGCTGCATGAATTCATGCAGCTTACCTTTATTATGCGTAGCAAGAACAAGCTCCGAACCTGCCGTCAGAAGATGCCGCACAGTGGTTTGCTGGACCATATTGCAATCTGACATAAAAAAACCTCGTTTCAGGACTGAAGCGCCTTATTTTGCACAACAATCAGTTCCTTAATCCCTTTCTGAGCCAGTTCAAAAAGAGTGAAAAACTCTTCCTTGCAAAAAGGTTTTTCTTCCGCAGTTCCCTGAATCTCTACAATGCCGCCATCACCCGTCATGACAAAATTCGTATCAGCCTGAGCGGAACTGTCTTCGACATAATCCAGATCCAGCACGGCTCCAGCTTCTGTCAGCCCACATGAAATAGCCGCAACCTGCGCCGTCAATGCCGATGATTTTCCAATCTTTTTCAAAGCCAAGGCCAAGGCAACCCAAGCCCCCGTAATTGACGCACAGCGCGTGCCTCCATCCGCATTGATAACATCACAATCAAGCGTAATTGTACATTCACCCAACGCTTTCAAATCCACACACGCACGCAGGGCACGCCCGATCAGACGCTGAATCTCCTGCGTGCGGCCTGACTGCTTGCCTTTTGCCGCTTCACGATTACCACGCGTATGCGTTGAGCGAGGCAACATCCCATATTCAGCCGTAATCCAGCCCTGACCTTTATTTCTCAGAAAAGGCGGCACACGCTGCTCAATAGAGGCCGCACAGAGAACCTCTGTCCCTCCGACACGTATAAGTGCCGAACCTTCGGCGTGACGAGCAATGGCTGTCTCTATAGAAACCGGGCGCCCCTCATCATGAGCGCGCCCTGACGGACGATTAATCATTGATATATCCTCATAGTTATCTGATTCCCGGAATAGGGCATCCAGATTTTATGTGGAATATCATAAAGATATACCGCCCTCTCGTCATGGTCAGTCTGCATTTTGAGTTTTAAAAAACGGGACATTCTCCCACCAGTTAAGAAAAGGTCATTAAGAACAGATTAACTTTTTCGGAGTATGGCCCAATATTTTCATTATAAAAGTAACATTTCCATGAGTTCCGGTAAATAAAAAATGATTGTCTGTCATTATCAGGATTATGATAAAAATTTCCTGTTACTAATTCAGGAATTACTTTAGGACCTATCATTATGATGTCCACGTCTTTTTGGCGGTTTTCCGCCACAGTTGCTGCCTGTACCTTTGTCTGGGGGCATACTATAAAATCATCTCAGGCCTCTGACATTACATTTGCTGTTATCGGTCCCCATGAATATGATCTCCCCGTCGATTTCAAAACACCTTTCAATGTGCTGGTCCAGTATGGGGATGGAAATGCCGCCGGAGAGCATTATAATTCCAAGGGTAACCGCCATGGAGGAAACGGCGCCCATACATGGGCAGGAATGAGCAAATATGTCCATTTCTGGACATTTGATTCAATTCCCCATGTCGGCTTCGCATACGAAGTAATCCAGGGCGAGAGCTATACGCTCGCGAATGGCAAGAATTATGGTGGATTAGGCGGTACGATCACTGGTCCTGCTGTATGGTTCAAACCGAACAAGAAAAGCACATTCGGTATTCAGGTCTTCATGCAGACACCTACTGGGACAAGACAGAACATCGCACCGAACTACTGGTCAGCGCTAACAAGCTTCATGTTCGACTATGAATGGGATCATTTCAGCTTTGATGGTGATCTTGGTGCCGTTTCTGCCTCAACAAAGCACATCAAGGGCGAACATTCCTATCATCCCGGCACGGTTTTTCACTCAAATCTACGCTTCAGCTGGAAAGCCAGCAAAGAATGGGAACCTTTCCTGGCGCTGGACTGGCAGAATGGCGCTGGCCTCTATGACAACACCCTTAATCATTACATCAGAGACACCAATACACGTGAAGTAGCTCTTGGAGTGGGCCTGATGTGGAATATCTCGCCCCAATTCAATCTGACAGCACGCTATTCCCATTCTGTAGAAGGGCGTAACATTCCCGAAACAGATGCCTATTATCTCAAATTCGTCTATCTCTGGGACGGAGCCATTTTCTCACATTATTAGAAATACTGTCACGGCCTGACCTGTCCGTCGCCCAGCACTTCATAACGGAATGTCTGAAGCTGGGCCGGGCCAACAGGGCCACGGGCATGAATACGTCCCGTTGCAATACCGATTTCCGCTCCGAAACCGAACTCTCCGCCATCGCAAAACTGGGTTGAGCTGTTCCACATCACAACAGCGCTGTCCGTGTGATCCATAAAATAACGGGCTGCCTTTTCATCAGAGGTCAAAATTGCCTCTGTGTGTCCCGAGCTGAAACAGGCAATATGAGACAGGGCTTCCTCCATATTTTCCACTATTTTGACATTCAACACAGCATCCAGCCACTCCGTGGCAAAATCTCCTTCGCTGGCCAAAGGCAGATCAGACAGAAGAGCATGTGCTTTCTCATCACACCTGAACTGACACCCATGAGCCGAAAGATCTGCAATCAAAAGAGGCAAAAGGCCGGGAGCAATATCCCGATCTATCAATAATGTTTCTGTCGCACTACAAATGCCAGGACGACGCATCTTGGCATTCAGCAACACTTTTCTGGCCAAATCGAAATCGGCTTTTTTGTGAATATAACTATGACATAATCCCGCCGCATGAGCGAGAACCGGTACCCGCGCCTCCTTCTGCACCCGTTCCACCAGTGCCTGCCCGCCACGTGGAATAATCAGGTCAATCAGTCCAACGGCATTCAGCATATCCGCAACGTGAATCCTGTCTGAATCGGGCGCCATCAAAACCGAATCTTCAGGCAAGGACGCCAATTTTAGACCATCATGTATAGCCCGCAAAATAGCCTGTGACGTCTCTGTACTCTCGGAGCCACCTCGCAAAAGAAGGGCATTACCTGATTTAATACCTATAGCAGCTGCATCCGCCCCAACATTAGGACGACTTTCGTAAATCATGCCAATCACGCCAACAGGCACAGAAACCTTACGAATTCTCAATCCGTTAGGACGTTCCCACTCATCAAGCACCTTTCCAACAGGATCAGGCAAGGTCGCCACAGTCTCGATCCCTTCAGCCATCGCCTCCAGCCGATCAGGCGTCAGGGCAAGACGATCCATAAAAGCCCTGCTTCCCTCAGAACGCACAAGATCATATTGATTGGCCGCCAGAATCTCCTTCTGATGCTTCCGCAGGGCAACCGCCATGGCAGAAAGAGCCTGACAGCGCTGACTGGAAGAACTGCGAGCCAGAATACGACCTGCCTTACGCGCGCGCAGGGCCAGATCATGCATGGGACGACTGTCCATCGCCTGATACTCCATCTCTTTCATACCTTACAAGACGAGGTCATTATGATGAATGATTTCGTCGGGCCCCCTGCGTCCCAAACGGACAAAAATTTCTTCCGACTGGCAGCCAACAAGCCGCTGTATCTCTTCCGCACTATAGGCGGGTACGCCATGGGCTATGACAGAGCCATATTTTCCGAAAATACGAACAGGCTCACCTGCCGTAAATGTACCCTCAACAGTGAGTATGCCTGAAGGAAGGAGGGAACCGCCCTGACTAAGGGCCTTTACCGCTCCGTCATCAATAATCAGACGGTTATGCTGTTTCAGAGCCCCCAGAATCCATTTCTGCCGGGCCTTCACCGTCTGCTTTTCTGGCAGGAACCAGCTACAGCGTCCCCCCTCCAGCAAAGCCTTGAGCGGATGCATAATTGTACCTTTGGCAATCGCCATGGCACATCCTGACTGTGTAGCAATAGATGCAGCTACAAGCTTGGTTCTCATACCGCCTGAAGAATAACCGGGAGGGGGCTCACCCCCCATCGCTTCAATCTCTGGCGTCAGACACTTAATAATCGGGATATGACTGGCTGTCTCATCAAGACGCGGATCTGCCGTATAGAGCCCATCAATATCAGAAAGAAGTACAAGCTGATCCGCTCCAATCATCTGTGCCACACGCGCTGCCAGACGATCATTATCCCCAAAGCGTATTTCATAAGTCGAGATTGTGTCATTTTCATTAACCACAGGCACACATCCCAGCTGTTCCAGCGCCTCAAATGTATCACGTGCCCTGAGATAACGCTGTCTGTCTTCCGTATCATCGGCGGTAAACAAAATCTGCGATGCCACAAGCCCCTGCTGGGCCAGAACGTCTCTCCAGCATTGCGCCAGAATCATCTGCCCTACTGAAGCAGCCGCCTGTTTCTCGGCCACTGTCAACGTTCCTGCAACTAGGCCCAATTGCCGGCGCGCCAGAGCAATAGCCCCTGAAGAAACGATCACAACAGACACACCCTTCTTACACAAAAAGGCAATATCTGCCGCAACACTCTGCATCCACTCAAGACGGGGACATGCTCGTTCTGTATCAGCGATCAACGCGCTGCCAATCTTGATGACAAGGCGCTTGGCACAAAGCAGGGACAGCGCACTCTGAGAGGTGATCATAAAATACCCCTTAAAAAGATATAACGAGACAATTCCTTAAAAGACCGTAACAGTCTCTTCCTTGATTGACCAGATATAACGCCTGGATATTTATTATTAATTAATTGGTTATCATATCATAGGCTCACAGTCTTTTGAGATCATACAAATATTTTAGATAGTTTCCGCGACCCGAATATCCTTTTATAAGATCTATTAGGACGATATGGGTTACGTTATGAATTTACTAACAGGAAGTCTTTTCCCTAATGCACGATGAACACCTTACAAAAAAGGATTCTTCTCTCTCATTCCTCATGGGCACTGTTTCACGTCGCCATTTTATCCTGAGTTCGTCTTCTGTTATCGCTTTTTCAGCCTTTATCTTTCTGCACCGCATAAAAACAGCACAAGCAGGACATAGTGCTACTCTGGATACATCAACAATTCATTATCTGTCTGAACTCCTTACCGCCAAGACGATTGATCCTTCTCTCGCCACACGCGCAGGACAGGCCATTACGCGCACGGATCCGTCTTTCCCTGCTCACATTACGGCCCTGAAACAATTTCTGGAATTACACAATATTACTGATATTGAAGCGCTGAAAAGCAATCCCGGTTTTGAGGGAGAGATAAAAACGGCTGCCCAGAAACTGATTTCTGCCTTGTACCTGGGGTATGCAGGCCAACCTGTTATGCTTTCCTCAGACGATAATGTCGAATTCGTAACATACCGTGAAGCTCTCACATATCGTCTAACCAAAGACTATACTCCCGTGCCCAGTTATTCACGCGAAACGACAGGTTACTGGGCATCTCTCCCCGAAAAAGCCAGAAACTAGAATCCTGTCTTTATTAATGATCTCTTACCGGGAAAGACCGTAATTATGGCCAAAGAGTATGATGCAGATGTCATCATTGTCGGCTCCGGCGTTTGTGGTGCCAATGTCGCCAATGAGCTGGCTAAAAAAGGCAAATCTGTCATCCTTCTAGAGGCAGGTCCCAATCTGCCCAGATGGAAAATTCTTGAAAACTTCCGCACATCAGGCAGACATTATGACCGTAATAATGCCTATCCCAATAATCCATGGGCACCGACCAGCAATAAGCCAGGCTATATTGTCAATACCGGGGAATTCCGGGAGCAACCGGGCCTTTTGAAACTTGTGGGCGGGACAACATGGCACTGGGGCGGAGCCACATGGCGTTACATTCCCAATGATTTCAGGATCAAGACACTCTATGGTGTCGGGCGTGACTGGCCTATAGGTTACGACGATCTGGAACCTTATTATTGCAGAGCAGAATACGCCCTCGGCGTAGCAGGCTCAGATACGGAAGACCAGTCTGGCCAGCATCCGGGAGAGGCCTATCCCCGGCGCTCCCAACCCTATCCTATTGATACGGAAGAGCTGATCTACAGCAACACCCTTCTGAAAGAAGCTCTCATCCCCCACGGTCATAGCGTAGTACATGAACCAACAGTGCGCATTCATAAACCATATGATGGCCGTCCTGCCTGCCAAGGCAATAATAACTGCGATCAGGTTTGCCCCATCGGCACGCTTTATAATGGCTCTGTCAGTGCTGATCATGCCGTCCGCAACGGTGCAAAACTCATCACGGAAGCCGTTGTTCACAAAATTACAAAAGGAGAAGGAAACAAAATCAAATCCATCAGCTACCTTACACCTTCCCGCGAAGAACACACTTTAACGGCACGTTACTTTGTGCTGGCAGCCCACAGTTTCGAGACAGCAAAATTGATGTTGATGAATAACATCGGCAATTCATCGGATATGGTTGGCCGCAACCTGATGGATCATGTTGGTCTCAGCCTTTTCTTTCTGGCCCCTCAACCTGTCTGGAGCGGAAGGGGACCTGTACAGCAGGAAACTATCATGACCTCACGTGATGGTGCTTTCCGCGCCCGTTATTCCGCCAACAAGCACCAGCTTGCCAATAATAATCCCCAGATTGACATTGCCCGCCAGGCACTCGAAGAAGGGCTGATGGGTAAGGAACTTGACGAGCGCATCATGGACTGGTCCGCACGTATGATGAACATCTATAGCTTCCTTGAACCCCTGCCCGATCCCGCCAACAGGGTACAGCCCAATCCAGACTGGAAAGATGCTCTGGGACTGCCTGGATTGAAAGTTCACTTCACCATCAGCGACTATGTCAAACAGGGTGCTGATCGTATCCGGGAAGAATATAAGAACATTACCCGCCTGATGAATGGCAAGATTGTACGCATCACAGATGAATTCGAAAACCATGATCATCTGATGGGCACCATGATTATGGGCACGGATGCTTCTGATTCTGTTGTCAATCATGAAGGGCGCAGCTTTGACCACCCCAACCTCTTTATTGCCTCGGCCGGCGTCATTCCGGCAGCTGGCGTCATCAACCCGACCCTGACAGCCGCTGCTATGGCCATCCGTTCTGCCGACATTATCGCCAGGGAGGTTTGAATGAAACAGAGACGGATCGCTCTAACGGTACTTCTACTTCTTCCGCCAGCATTTACGGCACCCTCCCTCATGGCCCAGCCTGCTTCCATAGCTGAAGCGCAGAGTGAACCGGAAACGGATCTGCTTGCCAAAGGCGCCTATCTGGCTCGTGTCGGAGACTGCGAGGCTTGCCATACTGTTGCTGGTCACAAACCCTATACAGGCGGTTATATATTCCACCTGCCTATGGGCGATATCGTCTCAGGCAATATTACGCCTTCAGTTCGCTATGGTATCGGCTCCTGGTCAGAAAAGGATTTCGCCAGAGCTATCAGAAAAGGTGTACTCCCTGATGGACGCCACCTCTATCCAGCAATGCCGTACACCTCTTATGCGCTGATTACGGATGAAGACATTCATGCTCTTTATGTCTATTTCCGCCACGTCACAGCTGTAGATGAAACACCCTCTCAGAAATCTGCCCTGAAATTTCCGTTCAACCTGCCTGGCCTGATGACAGGCTGGAACCTGCTCAACGCCAGACAACACCCTTTCACGCCTGACCCTGGACTGGATGAGCAACAGAATCGCGGGAAATACCTGGCCAAAGGGCTGGCCCATTGTTCGACCTGCCACACGCCACGTACGCAGATACTGGGCGAGAATATGAACCAGTATCTCGCCGGCACCTACGTCCAGAACTGGCACGCTCCCAATATTACCTCCGATCCCATTAGCGGCCTTGGGCGCTGGAGCAACGATGAGCTGGCAGCCTACCTCAAAACAGGCCACGCAGACGGCAAGGCCCAGGCTGGCGGCCCCATGGCTGAAGCCGTAGAACAAAGTTTTCACTATCTGAGCAATCGGGATATTGAGGCCATCGTCGCCTATTTACGGACCGTACCCCCCATCCGCGTTCAAGGGCAAAAAAGCCCTGCATGGGCCGTCACGGAACCCGCCAGAGCAGAACACTGGGAAGTCATCGAAGCTGGACAGGGCAAAGCCGACCAATCTGATTACAGGAACACCACCACAACCGAAGGAGCCACCCTTTATAATACCAACTGCGCCTCCTGCCACGGCATCAGTGGAGAAGGAAGCAAGGACCATATCTTCCCGTCCCTGACGCAGAATAGCGCAGTCGGAAGCCATGACCCGACCAATCTGGTCATGGCCATAAGCGACGGTATCCACCGCCAGGATATCGATTATCGCACTGTCATGCCAGCCTTCAGTCGAGACAATCAGGCCATACATAACTGGCTAACTCCAGCACAGATTGCTTCCGTCGCCAATTATGTAACCACCCGCTTCGGCAAGGAAAATGCCAATCTTACCGCCGCTGAGGTAACTCATATCACCTCAAGAACCGAAAATGACGTCCCTTTCGTGGTTCGTAACGCTGCTCTACTGACTATCAGTGCCCTGCTTGTCGGACTCGTGTCCCTCGCGTGCTTGATAAGATGGATTGTACGGCATTCGCGTTCACCCTGAAGAAGAAGTGACTTCCAATATCTTTGCCAACTCTCCCGCCTTAATAAAACTAGGCATGCTAGCAAAAAGAAAAAAGTCTTATCCTGTCTGAATATTTTATGTAGAGCACGGCTATGAAAGACGAGACTGTTTTTTCATAGAGTGTTGCCACCGCTCTCCATTGCTTGAGCCTCGCCCACAGATTTTCCACCAGATGTCTATTTCTGTATGCCCATTATGGGTAGTAGAAAGGGAATCGCCGTCGTTTTGAAGGAATAACAAGGATACACCCGTGCTGTTGAAGTATTTTTCTGAATTTATATGAGGCATATCCTCTGTCACAAAGCAGATAGGTTGGAAACCGGGGCAATTGATCAAAAAGGGCACAGGCCTGCGGCAATCCATGAGCTTAGCCAAGAGAGAGGGTAAAAGCCAAAGCTTTCCCGTGCCTCCCATCAGACACTACGCAAACTTTCGATCCGACCCCACCACGTGAGCGGCCAAGGCCCTGACACGCGCCTGATCGCTTTCTGTTCCCCGCCCTTTTTTTGCGACCCCAGCTGCTTTTTGGTAGGCACGTATGACAGTTCCGTCAAAACAAACCATGCCCAAGGCTGGATCAGTTTCGTCGAGTTGATGGAAAAGCTTCTGCCACACCCCCCATTTCGACCAGAGGATAAACGGCTGGGCAGCCAGCCACCAAGACCGCAGCTCCGAAGGAATTGCACGCCATTTCGTGCCATTTTAATGACGCCAGAAAATGGCTGAAATAGTTCGTCTCAGATAATCTGGAACTCTCCCGCCTTTGGGGTAATACCCTTCCATCAAGGGAGCGAGGCGGAGCCATATTCCGTCAGAAATTACGCTTTCCATCATACTCATCCCCTCCATAGGGGAGAAAAGTCAGCCTTTAAACTCTCACAGACCTTAAATCACTCACTCCCAATATGTCATAATCAGGATCATCTATCTCACATAAGTTGATATGATAAAGGCTATCTTCATATAGACATATGTATACATTCTAAATGGCCGTTATAATCATTCGTTAACCCGCCATCCTCTGATTTTTAAGATATCAGACATCGTGTGGCCCACGTTGAGAAAATCTAACAGAAAAGAATATTAAAAAACATTATTTTCTAGGAAATGGCATTATCGTCCTTACAGCCATATCTCTCTATTCATGCTATAAGCTTCGCCTCCCTCCTGGCCCATGTTATAGAGACAGTCATGACGCGTCCTTCCCTCCGGCCCGAACGGCCTCCTTCATCGGTTCGCAAGCCTGTTTTCCGGCGTTACAGAACCTTTCTGGCCATTATTCTCGGATTAGGCACTTTCAGCCTGGTCGGCTCTATTCTGATCGCATGGGGATTTTACACACATTTAAGCGCTGATCTTCCTAGTGTGGAAACGCTCCAGCATTATCATCCACCGGTCGTCAGCAGACTTTATACCTCTGATGACCAGCTTATGGCAGAACTCGCCCGGGAAAGACGTATCTACATCCCGATCACAGCCGTCCCTGACAAGGTCAAACGTGCTTTTATCGCGGCAGAAGACCAGAATTTCTACTCTCATGGCGGAATAGATCCTCTTGCCATCGCCCGTGCCGGTCTGACCGATCTTTTCGCCCGTCACGGCAAGAGGCCGCTTGGAGCCTCAACCATAACGCAGCAAGTCGCCAAAGTAATGCTGCTTAATAACAATAATCTTTCCTTAACGCGTAAAATCCGAGAGGCCCTCCTGGCCTTACGCATCGAGCAGACACTTTCCAAGGAAAGGATCCTCGAGATCTACCTGAATGGCATCTATCTGGGAAGCGGCGCCTACGGCGTCGAGGCAGCAGCCCACTCCTATTTCAACAAATCGCTTGACCAGCTGGATAATGCCGAAGCGGCTATGCTCGGCGCCCTACCAAAATCCCCGACGAAATATAACCCTTTTCTTCACCCTGATACAGCTTTGTGGCGCCGTAACTGGGTACTGGACCGCATGCAGGAAACAGGCGTTATCTCTGCCAGTGATGCGGAAACAGCCAAGAAAGAGCCTCTTGTTCCGCAGGAAAGGCGGCGTTTCGGCCCGCTCCCCACAACAGAATGGTTTTCTGAAGACGTCCGCCGCCAGCTCATTACGCAATATGGCGAGACACAGGCCCTTCAAGGGGGGCTGGAAGTCCATACCAGCCTTGATCCCTATCTCCAGAAAGTGAGTACCCATGCCCTGCGAGAAGGTCTCATGGCCTATGACCGCACACATGGCGGCTGGCGCGGCCCTGTCACTCATCTGGACGTAACGGAAGACTGGCCACAGCAAATCAGGAAAATAACACCTCCTGCCGGTATGTTAACAGAGTGGAGACTGGCCATCGTAATACCCGGAACCACATTATCTGCAGGATGGGACGAGGACGGACAGACCCGGAAAGCGGCCATCAAGGCCGGCGATATTACATGGAGCCGGCGCACTCACCCTCTCCGTCCGGGAGATGTGGTCATGATTGAACCGACTTCGGATGGAAGTGCAGCACTGAAACAGATTCCTGAAGTTGAAGGAGCCACCGTCACGCTCAATGCCCATACGGGACGCGTCCTGGCCATGGTCGGCGGATGGTCTTTCAATCAGAGTCAGTTCAACCGTGCCACACAGGCCCTGCGTCAGCCCGGTTCGTCTTTCAAACCACTGGTTTATCTGGCAGCAATGGAAAAGGACATTTCCCCGTCCGAGACATTTGACGACTCCCCCATTTCTTTCGGCGACTGGCACCCCCAAAATTATGAGCATGACAACTGGGGACCAACAACATTGCATGATGCTTTGCGCGAAAGCCGCAATCTCGTCACGATCCGCGTTGCGGCTCATCTGGGTATGGCGGCTGTTGGCGACATGGCTGTCAAGGCGGGAATGGTTGATTCCATGCCACCTTATCTGCCGGCAGCCCTTGGCGCCGTCGAAACCACAGTATTGCGCGAGGCTGCTGCCTATGCTGCCATTGCCAATGGCGGGCGCGTTGTCACGCCTACCTTCATAGATTATATTCAGGACCCTGAAGGAACCGTCCTGTGGCGCCGCGAGGGCTTCGCCATCACGACATCCGCATCTGGTGAACTACCGCAGATAGAAGATAAACGTCCTGTACTCGCCAGCCCCCAGAGCGCCTATCAGATGACAACAATGATGCGCGATGTCATTGCCAGAGGCACAGGTGTCAGGGCAGGACTGGGCATAAAGCAACCTATTGCCGGGAAAACAGGCACCAGTCAGGATTACCGTGATGCCTGGTTCGCAGGGTTCTCTCCCGATATTGTGACAGTCGTCTGGACAGGCTTTGATACACCGCGTTCTCTGGGACGGAATGAGACAGGTTCGCGCGTTTCAGCCCCAATCTGGAATGAAATCATGAAAGCCGCTCTTTCGAAACTGCCCGAACGTGACTTTCCTGCCCCTGAAGGCGTCATTCTTGCACGTTATAATACAGGGCGTATCATGGCCATTGACGCTTTCAAAGACGATCAGACACCAGGTGCATCTGTTCCGCTTCATGGCTTCGGTGCTGGCACACAGCCTCTCACGGCCAATGATACAGGCGCGGACATGATCCCTGAATCAGAAGAAAATATGAACGGCCCCAATGGAAGCAGCCTGGGAGGTAACGCCGCCCTGTCACCGCCATCTGTAACGCCGACCCCTTCTGCTTCTGGTAGTAAAAATACGCCAGAAGCTTCATCACATAGTGACATTGGCGTAGGAGGCTTGTACTAGGATCACGCTAATATCATCATTTCCCTTATTTTTGACGGAGACCTTCATTCATGTCGGCCGAGACCGAAGCCCTTTCCCAGCAGATCAAGCAGTCAGTAGAGCTGCTGAGGAGGCATCTTTGACTGGGATGTCGCCACAACACGCCTTGCCGAACTCAATCAGCGCGTAGAAGATCCTGATCTCTGGAATGATGCTGAATCTGCTCAGAAAATCATGCGGGAACGCACTTTGCTTGCCAACCAGATTGAAGGTGTCCAAAAGCTCGAAAAAGAGACGCAGGACACACTCGAACTGGTCGAACTGGCTGAAATGGAAAATGACGCCGCCCTGATTGAAGATAGCACAAAAACATTGCGTCAACTGGCTCACCAGGCCCAGCAGCGCGAAACAGAGAGTATGCTTTCGGGCGAGGCTGACGCTAATGACTGTTATCTTGAGGTCAATGCCGGAGCCGGCGGCACAGAAGCCCAGGACTGGGCCAGCATGTTGCTTCGTATGTATACGCGCTGGGCTGAACAGCATGGCTATAAGGTTTCCCTTATCGAAGAAAGTGATGGTGAACAGGCTGGTATCAAATCTGCTACTATTCTCGTCAGTGGCCCCAACGCCTATGGCTGGCTAAAGACGGAGGCAGGAGTACACCGTCTGGTGCGTATTTCGCCTTTCGACTCAGCAGCACGCCGCCATACCTCTTTCTCCTCTATATGGGTCTACCCTGTCGTTGATGATTCCATCGAAATTGAGGTCAATGACTCCGATCTGCGTGTCGACACGTTCCGAGCTTCCGGTGCAGGAGGGCAGCATATCAACAAAACGGATTCGGCCATCCGCATTACCCATATCCCCACGGGCATTGTTGTGGCCTGCCAGACAGACCGCTCCCAGCACCGTAACCGTGCTACAGCCATGGAAATGCTGAGAGCCCGCCTTTACGAGGCTGAACTTCAGAAGCGCGAAGCAGCAGCAGCAGCAAATGAGGCCGCCAAAACCGACATTGGCTGGGGGCATCAGATCCGCTCTTACGTCTTGGCCCCTTATCAGCTGGTCAAGGATTTGCGTACCAACGTGGAAAAAGGAAACCCGGATGCCGTCCTTGATGGTGATCTGGATGACTTTATGGCCGCCGCACTGGCGCAAAGAGTCGGAGGGACGCGCTCGGAAGCCAGCGCACAGGCGCAGTAGTTTCTTTCTGTATTTTAACAAAAGGCCAGTTCGTAAGGATTGGCCTTTTTGCTAAACTCCACGCCTGTTCCACCCCTTGACATCAAACAGACAGTTTTGTCCTCTTAAGGAAAGAGGATGATACTGAATTGCATTTAGTGTATAGTCCCCTCCGCCGCGCGGTTAAATGCTTATTGACCCTGCGCTTCTGAAACTGGCGAAGGATATAAGGTTCTGTCATGAAACATTATGTTGCCCAACAACATAGACCCGTTGACTATGCCATCGCCATCGGGGTGACATGCCTCATTGCCGGATTTTCTTTTTTTGCCCTGAATCATCAGCGTGCCGAACTCAAAAGGGCAACAGCGACATTATCTCCCCTCCAGACGACCATTATTGCACAAGCTCCTTCCCAGGATTCTGCGGCAGCTCCGCCACCACCCGCTATGGTTGAACCTGCCGCACCATATATTCCCCCGCCCAAACTGAATATTGCCACACCAGCCAAACCAATTGAGCATGTCACTCATAAAAAGCCGGCAAAAGAACAAAAAGCTGTGCAACCTTCCCACAATACCCAGCAGGTTTCTGACAGCCAGTCGCAATCCGCTGAGGGGACAACTGGTAAAAGTGCCACCGGAAAAGCCAGCGGCTCACCCAGCCCCGGTGACCACTCTGCGGGAGCTGTGCCCATTAATAATGTCCAGCCTGAATACCCACCCGAAGCTCAAGAGCAAAGCCGTGAAGGCAGTGTGACAGCCGTGTGTGATATTCTGGCTAATGGTCGACCAGCCAACTGCAAATTACTCAAAATTCGTGGCGGACATGATTTTGCTGAAAGTGCGTTGGAATTCCTCAATGAATCGGGTGTTCGCTACCAGCCAGCCGTCATGAATGGTCACCCTGTTGTGGAACATAATCACGTTCTGCATATTGATTTCACCCTGAATGACGGCATGAATTGAGTATTTCCATGGAAACCAGCTTCCCTGAGTTTCAGGGCATGTCATCCCCGAAAGTTTTTGTCACCCCTTATCATGAGATTAAAGAGGATTATCAAACGCCATGACCGAACTGTTCCGTCTTTCAGCACGTTCTGACTCGCCTTCAGCTCGGCAAGGCCGTTCACCTGCGCTTGCCTTGATTTTAGGACTAGGATTCGCTGCCAGCCTGGCCCCGGCAGCACTGGCCCAGCCAGCACCGAATTATAACATTCAGGTTGATGCCTCCCACCCGGAAACGCTTCCAGCAACCAAACCCGCCCAGCCTCCCACGCCGGCCGCGGCGCCTGAAACATCTGCTACGCCAGAAGGGGCCAACTCTGTTGCCCTGATCAGTGACCATAAAGCCGGTGAAACGCCCGCAGAAAATCCTTATGGACTGAAAGCTCTCTGGCATAATGGTGACGTCATCGCCAGGATTGTTCTTCTGATTCTGGCGATCATGTCCGCCGGGACATGGATTGTCCTGATCGTCAAGCTCATTGAACAGACACGCCTGTTCAATGCCTCACGAGAAGCTACACGCCAGTTCTGGGGGCAAGGCTCTGTCCAGAAGGGTGTAGATGCACTCAAGGCCAGCTCTCCTTTCCGCTATATTGCCGAAACCGGCTTGGCCGCTTCTGATCATTATCAGGGAAACATCACCCAGCAGATCGACCGACAATCATGGGTTGCTCTTTCCCTGCGCCGCTCGGTTGACATGATCGGCTCGCGCCTACAGACGGGTCTGGCCTTTCTGGGCACAGTTGGTTCCATTGCTCCCTTCGTGGGGTTGTTTGGTACAGTCTGGGGAATCTATCATGCCCTGACGGCCATCGGTATCGCCGGTCAAGCCACGATCGACAAGGTGGCTGGTCCTGTTGGCGAATCACTGATCATGACAGCGATCGGTCTGGCAACGGCTGTTCCCGCTGTTCTGGCCTATAACTGGCTCGTGCGCCGCAACAAGGCTGCCATGGAACGCGTGCGGAATTTCTCATCTGACATGCACGCCGTGCTGATTGGCGGCTACCGTCATGATTCCATTTTCAGTGAGACTTCAAAATCCTCTGCATCCCCCAATACTTCCGATAGCAAGGCATAAAGATGGCAATCTCCTTTCACAGCGGAGATGATCACGACGAAGATGAGGTGGTATCGGAAATCAATACCACCCCACTGGTCGATGTCATGCTGGTACTGCTCATCATCTTTCTGATTACAATTCCAGTTGCCACACATACAGTAAAAGTAGATCTCCCCGTAGAACGCAACCAGCCAACCCAGACCAAACCCGGCAATATCGTACTGGCCGTGCTGGCTGATGGCCGCATTTACTGGAACCAGGAAATCCTGCCCGATCACGCTGCGCTGGTTGAAAAACTGGGAGCCGTTGCAGGACAGAAACCCCAGCCACAGATCCAGATTCGCGGCGATAATGACGCCCAATATGCCTCTGTCGGACCAATCGTCGAGGCCTGTCAGGAGGCTGGTATCGCCCATGTCGATTTCATCACGCTCCCGTCACGTGGCTGACTGTTCCTGACCGCACCATTTAACTGAAGGGGTTTTCCCCATGTCTCCTGACCTTGGTACTGAAAATTCTCATGAAGACGAAAGTCTCGTTGATATCAATACCACGCCTTTGATTGACGTGATGTTGGTTCTGCTGATCATGTTGATCGTCACAATCCCCTTGCAGACCCACTCTGTCTCACTTGATCTGCCTCAGAACAAGACGCAGCCTGAAACCAATCCTGTAAAACCCATCACACTTGATATCAATTATGATAACAGTCTGAGCTGGGATGGCGTGCTTCTCACTTCCGAGGATGACCTGCAAGCCCGTCTGCACGCCAGTGTAGAAGAAAGCGGTAATGGGGGACCAGAACTTCACATTCACCCTGACCGTCTTGCCAGCTATAAAACCGTTGCCCATGTACTGGCCGATGCACAAAGATCAGGTGTCAAAAAATTGGGCATTATAGGACTGGATCAGTTTACCGAAGGGCAATAATCATGTCAGGTCTTCGTTTTTCAGCTTTCACCGCGCTCCTCGGCAGCACTCTTCTGATTGCGCCCCTTTGGCCAAGCTATGGAGAAGATACGGTACTAAGGCCCGAAATAGGCCAAGCATTACAACAGGCCCAGAAGGATCTTTCAGCGCACAATTATAATAAAGCTATCGCTGATGTTAATGCCGCAGAAATTGTTCCTGACAAAAGCAGCTATGAAACGTACACCATTGCCCAGATGAAAGCGGCTATCGCTGCCCAGACTGGCAATGTTACAGAAGCATTTCGAGCCTTCGACACTTTGATCAAGGATCCACGGACATCCCCCCAGGAAAAAGCAAAACTGCTTTCTGCCGAGATCAGTCTCGCCTATAAGGCCAAAAATTACGAAGCCGCGGCGCAATCTGCTGAACGTTACCTGCGCGAAATCGGCCCTAACGAGCAGACCAGTCTGCTTCTGACACAGGCCTTCTATCTCAGCCATAACTGGCCCAAAACCCTCAGGGCAGCACAGAAAACGATCGAGCTTTCTGAAAAATCAGGCAAAGTCCCATCTGAGACACAATTACAGCTTCTAGGACTTTCTGCGTCGCATCTGAAAGAAGAGAAGCTGGCGAACCAAGCCTATACCCTTTTGGTCAAATATTATCCCAAACCGGAATACTGGCAGAATCTGATTCAATCTCTTGTAAGCAATCACACATTATCGCCCGTTCTGACCTTTACGTTGCAACGTTTGCGTTTTCAGACGCATAATCTCAAAAACCCTGCCGATCTGAAAGATATGGTAGAGCGCTCCGTACAGCTCGGTCATTCGACTCTGGCCTTACACCTCCTTAATCAGGCGAATGAACAGGGCCTCTATGGGCCCAATACGGCTATGGAGGATTACGATCATTTCCATAATTTCATTACGCTCAAGGCTCAGGAAGAGGAAGCACATCTTGCAGCAATGGCTGAAAAAGCCCGTTCCGAACCTACCGCAAAACCTTCTTTAACAGCGGGATATAACCTTATCTGGACTGGACATGCCAAAGAAGGGCTGGCCCTGATGAAAGAAGGGCTCGACAAGCATCCCCCTCAACCGGAACAAGCCCTTCTGCTTTACGCTCTGGCTCAGAACGATGCCGGTCAGTCAGACAAGGCATTATCAACGTTAGGTCAGTTTAAAGGCACAGATATTGCTGACACATTAGCCCAGCTCTGGTCCATCGCCCTGAAGTTAAACAAGCATTAACAACAGGCCTTCACAGGTCAAGGTGTGTTATTTAACGCCTTGATCCTAATATCCCGGTTAAATTATCGTAATCCTCTCGTAATAGGGTTACGGAACTTTGTCGTGCTAGAACGCAAAAGACGCAAAGCCGCCATACGTGCAAAACAGCCGGAAGAATCGCCTTCAATGCCCAGAAACAACGCCCAGAATACCACCCATAAATCTCCTTCTGGAAAGGCAGGAGCTGTTTCTTTTCCCAGACTTGTCCTGCTGCTGCTGGTTTTTACATTCGGGATAGCGTTCCCTTGCCTCAAGGCTTCTGCCCAGACAGATGCTTCTATTACGACACCGCACATTTCCCAGCAACAGACCGACCAGCTTCTGGGGGTATTGAACGATCCTGAGAAACGTCAGGCTTTTATTACCACACTCCAGAATCTTTCCGATGCACAGAGAAATGTCACAAAGGCGTCACTTATCAATAAAGGCTGGACCGAAATTACGGACGTAAGCCGTACAGGTCTGGACAAGATGAAAACGCTGAGCAAGACCGTCACCAACTTCAGCGATCTGCTGCCGTGGATCCACCACGTTATACAGACCCCCAGCGTACAACATGAAATCATGCGAATCTCCATTCGCGTTGCTATTCTGGTCATTGGCGGAGTTGCTCTTTCCTATTGCGTTCGCCTTCTTCTACGTACCCCGCGTAAGACACTTGAACTCAAGGCCAAACGTTTTAACCGCGATAATATTCAGCAGGATTTGAAAAATCTGAAGGATGCTAGGGATGCTGTGGATCAGCAGTCCAAGGAAACAGCATCCTTGGATAATGATAATACCCTCAACGAAGATGAAGCACAGGACGAAGCCAAGCGGATGCAGCGACAGGGGGCCATGGCCTACCTGATGGTCACATTACGGCGTTTTCCCTATACGTTTGGCTGCTTTATTATGGATCTTCTGGGAATTTGCATGTTCCCTCTCATCGCAGGCCTGATTCAGTATTTTGACCCAGACCCAGACGCCCAGACCATGCGCGCCGTATGGAGCATTGCCTGGTTTGCCAGTGTAGGGCTTGCTGTCTGGATTGCCCTTTTGCGCGCCCTATTTGCTCCAACAAAACCCTGGTTGCGCCTGACAACACTCAGTGATGAAACCTCAATTTTCCTCTTCAAGGGACTGCGTAATATTGGTCATGTCACGTCATGGGGCGTAACAGCCCTGATTATTCTCAAGGACTGTACGTTACCCGAGTCGATCGGCCTCTCTCTGGCAAAAATCCTGGCACTAATTGTTCATATCATGGTCATTATCCTGATTCTGGGCAGTCGTTCCAACGTCAATTGGGCCTTGAACCGCGCTGCAGAACATAATAAGCGTCTGGCTCCCATCCTGCGTTTCATTGCCAAATGCTGGTGGATTATCGCCGTATTCTTCGTTTTTGCACTCTGGCTTGTCTGGGCAGCTGAAATTCCCGGTGGGTACGAGATGATCCTGCGCATTACAGGCCGGACGCTCGCTGCCCTGATTATCATGCGTGTTCTCAGCATCTTCGCCTATGGCGGGCTTGAACGTTTTTTCAACTCCCTTAACAACTGGTCCGTCAGCAAGGAAACCAGAGCCCGCATACTGCGTTACTACCCCGCGGCACAACGTGTCGTCAGTTTTATAATCATCGTACTGACCGTCCTTGCCCTCACCATCGCCTGGGGTACTCCGGCCTATGAGGTTATCGGCAGGCATACCATCGGAGCCCGCCTGCTTTCCTCTCTCGCCACGATTATTATCAGTCTCCTGATCGGCGTGATCATCTGGGAAGTCGCCAACGTCGCCATAGAACATAAAATCCGCCAACTTGAAGAGGACGGAACAGGGAATTACAAGGCACGCACAGCGCGCATCCGGACCTTGCAGCCTATGTTACGGATTCTATTGCTGGTCGTTTTGACGGCCATCATTGGCCTCACCGTTCTCTCCCAGCTTGGCATCAATATCGCCCCTTTACTCGCAGGCGCATCAATCTTTGGTGTCGCTTTGGGCTTTGGTTCACAAAAACTCGTGCAGGATTTTATCAGCGGGCTTTTCCTGCTGATGGAAAATGCCCTGACAGTAGGAGACGCCGTAACGCTGAACGGCACCTATGGGATTGTCGAAAAACTCTCACTCCGCACTGTTCATGTCAGAGCCAATGATGGCTCGATCAATATCTTTCCTTTCAGCTCACTGGGGCAGATCATTAATTATAATCGTGATTTTGCCCGTGCCCTGATTACGGCTGATGTTTCTTATGATACGGACACAGACCTTGCCGTACAGGCTCTCTTTGATGTCACCAAAGGAATGAGAGCTGATCCCGATTTCGAAAATCTCATTATTGACAATTTTCAGCTCTGGGGCGTTGATTCACTCAATGATTCTTCGGTTTCCATCAAGGGGGCACTTCCGACGACGACAGCCGGACGTTGGCCTGTCCAGCGGCAATTTTACCGCCGCATGAAAAAACTGTTCGAGGAGCGTGGTATTGACATCCCCTTCCCAACACGGACTGTACAATTCGTCAGCGATCCGCCCGTTTCTGTTTCCCTTTCCAATGACGCGCAGAAACCAAACGGAGACTCCTCCAAAAAGCCAGGCCAGGAACAAACAGCGACCTGAGACCTGTAAACTTCCCCTGCTTTCTAGCAGGGGAAAATTTCACACTTCAAAACTTCAGCTGCCTACACGAGCATTTTGCTGATCATAATGTCTGAGAGCCACAAAAGCCCAGATCGCGGCGGGGACCCAGCCGAAAATCGTAATTTGCAGGAGAAGACAAATAATTCCGGCAAAAGGACGACCAATGGTGAAAAACGTGAACCAGGGAATAAAAAAGGCTATAAGAATCCGAATCACAATGTACCCTTTCAGAAAAGAGGAACTCTCTTTATGTTTAACGAACTGGTCCAGAATCCAGAATAAAATGTAAAATATGCGTAAATAACGCTCTGATTCTCAGGGGATTTTTAATGAGCACGCTCTTTATCGCCACAATCACCTATCTCGCCTCCGCCGAAGATGTTGCCGCACAGCGTCCTGCTCACCGCGCTTTTCTTGACGGTTTTTACAAAGAGGACCTTTTGCTCATGTCTGGCCCCATGACATCAGGCAAGGGAGGAGTGCTTCTCGTGAGAGGGAATATTTCTCAGCAGGAACTAGCCCAGCGTCTCTCTCATGATCCTTTTGTGACATCAGGAGTTGCACATTATGAATTCTGTGAATTCAATGCTGTAAAATATGCCGCCTTTCTTGAAGGTCATATTTGACGAAAAAGCCTGAAGCCCCTAAAACCCTGTCCACTGCACACGTCCCAGAAATGATATGACTGCCGCTGTAGCGTCCCGTAGAAATAAATACGGCACGGCACAGCCACGACATTTCAGTCATTTCTCCAACTGCTTTCGCCACTGGATCATGTCCCCTATGAGATTGTTACGTTCCTTGAACCGTCGCTCTCTTCTTTCCCTTTCACTGGGGCTGGCTCTTTTTTCCGCGGTGCCCGCCGCTCTGGCTGAAGCACCGAAAAACGTCAGAGTCGGGATTATGGCAGGCGAAGATGAGGATGTCTGGCACGTTGTCGCCCAGAACGCGGCCAAAACAGGGTTAAACCTCAAAATAACGACCTTCTCTGACTATAATGCCCCCAATGAGGCTCTCATTGAACATGACCTGGATGCCAATGCCTTTCAACACGGTCCTTATCTGGACGCGCAAAACAAGGCACATGGCTATCATCTGATTATTGCAGGCAATACTACCTTCCAGCCAATCGGATTCTATTCCCGTAAATGGACATCACTGGCGGAGATTCCCAAAAACGCCAAAATCGGCGTTCCCAATGACCCAAGCAATGAGGGACGCGCTTTGTTGATGCTTCAGTCACTGGGACTGATTAAAGTCTCCCCTGATGCTGGACTTTTTCCAACGGCACTGGATGTAACAGATAATCCCCGCCATATCTCCATAAAAGAGCTGGATGCTGGTGTCGTTGGGCGGAGCCTGCCTGACCTTGACGGTGCCGTGATTAATACAGACTGGGCACGCAAGGCTGGCATTGATTTACAAAAAGAGCGGATCGGGACGGAAAACCTGAAAAATAATCCTTACGTCAATATTATCGTCATCAACCCCGAGGATAAAGACGCTCCTTGGGTCAAATCACTCGTTGGCGCTTTTCAACAACCTAATGTAGCTGATGCGCTCCAGAAGGCCTATCACGGAACGGTTCTCCCCGCCTGGCCATGACCCTTCTTTTAGACGTCCAGCACCTCAGCCACGAATTTTCTGGTTACAAAGCCCTTGATGATGTCTCTTTTTCTGTAAAGAAGGGGGAAATTGTCGGGATTATAGGCCGTTCTGGAGCCGGCAAATCAACACTTCTCCGCTGCCTGTGCGCTTTGGAGCGCCCCCAACAGGGTTCTATCCTGCTTAATGATATCGACCTGACGAAGCAGAATGAGACCTCCCTGACGCAGATAAGGCGGCAGATCGGACTGGTTTTCCAGCACTTCAACCTGCTCACATCGCGTTCAGTTGCAGGAAACATTACTCTGCCCCTTCAGATCGCAGGATGGCCAATTACAAAACAGAAAGAACGAGTCGAAGAGCTGCTCAGACTTGTCGGGCTTGAAGGATTTGGTGACAAATACCCCTCTCAGCTTTCAGGGGGACAAAAACAGCGCGTCGGCATCGCACGAGCCCTGGCAGCCAGCCCTTCCCTTCTTTTATGCGACGAAGCAACATCCGCCCTTGACCCTGAAGCCACAACGTCCATCCTCAATCTTCTTACTGATATTAATCAGACACTGGGTCTGACCATTATTCTCATCACCCATGAAATGGATGTTATTCGCCGTTTTGCTCAACATGTTCTGGTCATGGATCATGGTCGTCTGGTTGAAAATGGCACTTTTCTGGATCTGCTCTGCAAAAACAGGGATGGTGGACCTCTTCAGGCCCTTTTGACGGAATGCAGTCCGCAATTACCACCAGAATTTTATAAAAGCCTGCAACCACAGCCTGCACCTGGGTTGATGTCTGTCCTGCGACTGGTGCTCAATGATCAGGCAACACGCCGCCCTCTTTTTTCACAGATGGCTGAACTATTTCAGGTTGAAACCATTCTGCTTCAAGGAGGAATAACCTCTCTCGACAATAAAATGGCAGGAGACATGATTATCGCCCTGAAAGGAGAGAGACTCTTCGAAGCGCAGGCCTTCCTGGCCCTTAAAGTTCAGCATATGGAGGCTATGGGCTATGTCCCGGCAGATTCTTGACGTTATCCTCAACGCCACCCTGCAAACCCTTGAGATGGTTTTCGCCTCCACGGCACTTGCTGTGCTGTTTGGTCTGCCTCTAGCCCTTTTCCTCATCACGACGGGGCCAAAGGGTCTTTACCGTCTGCCTTTTATACCCCGCCTCGTCGGAATCATCATCGACGCTTTACGCGCTGTGCCTTTTATCATCCTGCTCGTCCTGCTCATACCCGTTACACGTTTTATTGCAGGCACGTCTCTGGGAACGGAGGCGGCCATTGTCCCTCTCTCCATTGCCGCCATTCCCTATTTTGCCCGTCTTGCTGAAGTTGCCATCAGAGATGTTGATCCCGGTCTGATTGAAGCTGTACGCGCTATGGGAGGTTCACGTCTTACCATCATGCGCTGCGTTATGATCCCGGAAGCCTTACCAGGCCTGATTGGCAGCCTGACCGTTACGCTCATTACCCTTGTCGGAGCCTCGGCCATGGCAGGCACGATTGGAGCAGGTGGGCTTGGGGATCTGGCAATCCGTTACGGCTATCAACGCTTTAACACGACAATCATGCTGTGGGTCGTAGCCGTCCTCATCGTCATGGTGTGTCTTATTCAACTTGTCGGCAGCATTATGACACGCTGGGCCAGACGCTGACGGTCTTCCTGACCTTACGCCTGGTAACACCTAACTCCTTTAACCCAGACCTCTTTGACGTCAAGATTCGAATCCATCACCACGAAATCTGCCAGACGACCTTCTGAAATTTCACCACGATCAGACAACCCCAGATAACGCGCTGCATTAGTGCTTACCAGACGGGATGCTGTCGGGAGTGACGCTCCATAATTGACTGCATTACGAAAAGCCTGATCCAACGTCAGTACACTTCCTGCCAGCGTTCCGTCAGGGAGGCGGACAACACCATCCCTAATCATGACCTCCTGGCCACCGAGCGTACTTATCCCTTCTTTCTGGCCAGCACCTCTCATGGCATCCGTAACAAATAAAAGACGATTTTTCATAATTTTGGAGGCCAATCTGAAGTTGGCAGGGTGCACATGATGTGTATCAAAAATCATTTCAGCATAAGCGGCATCTTCACACAAAAAAGCCCCCACCGGGCCAGGTTCACGCCCATAAAGAGCCTGCATGGCATTGAAAAGATGCGTCGCCCCGACCGTTCCTCCTTTCTGGCAAACCAGGCATAAGGAACGTTCTGTCTGTTCATAACTCGCCCTGGTATGGCCAATGCTGACTCTTACGCCTGCCTTTGCAAATTCCTTCATAGCCGTTTCAGCATGAAGAAGTTCTGGTGCCATCGTCACAACACGGACGCATCCATAAGCCAGTATTTCCGCCAGCCTTTCAGGCGTCGGTTCTAAAGCAAAAGCGGGTTGTGCGCCCAATCTGTGAGGGCTGATGAATGGACCCTCCAGATGAACGCCATGAATATGAGGGCCACCTTCAATCCCTCTGGATATGACGAGAGAAACAGCCTGCAAGGCACTCTTTATGTCTTCCCATGGCCGCGTAATCGTCGTCGGAAGAATCGTTGTCGTACCGTGACGAAGGTGAAATCGCGCCATATGCTTGAGAGCATCTACTCCGTCCATCATGTCTGCCCCATCTCCACCATGAACGTGAGCATCTATAAAACCCGGTAAAATATAACGGTCAGAAACCCCAGAAAAAGGTGTAATCATCCTAATCTGGTCATCAAACTCTATAATCCCTTCTTCAACAGAAGAACGAAAAATGATCTTCCCATCAAGAAAACGCAAATTTATCTCCTTCAAAAAACAACAACAAAAATTATAATAATATATAAATAAATTATCCATATATTATTAATTGGTCATTATTTAATAAATTTTATAAAAAATTAATAATTTATATAGTAAATTTTAACCATGAAAAATTATTACAAAAAATATGTTGCGCTATATCGACATATTCCATACTAATAGACCATTGTTCTTCCCATTTATTGAAGATCAATGTTTTTATCTTGAAATTATATAAAATATTTATTTAGAAGGTTTATAATGAGAACTTATCATAAATTACTTATTGCTATGTCTATAAGTTCATCTTCATTGGCATTAACCCCCCATTATGCTTTTGCCCAAATTACGTCTCAGAAAGTAGAAACCAATGCGCTTTCTGTTCTCTTGCCACATCTGGCAACAAACGGAGATGCTCCTGTCCTGTCCATGGGCGGCACGCAATCCTCCTACTCTCTGCCGGGGCAGGATTCTGATCCATGGCTCAAGCCACATGCTCTTTTATTGGGAGCGCAGCGTGCCGGTTCAGCCATAACAGATAGTCGTGAAGACCACTTGGGGACAGGCTCCCAGATCATTCTTCGCGGTATGGGAGATGGTTATATGGACATGGGATGCCTGATCTGTGCTGTCATGACACCACAATCTGTATTTGATACACGAGCTGGAATTTCCAGTAATCTGACCATTAACACCAATATTTCCGAAAACCCCTCCTATGACAGCGTTATTGAGTACCTGCAGCCTAAGAGCGCAGAAGCGCCTCTTGTACTTCAGGATGTTACGTACGATGCAACCCATATTTATCTGCCCGCCAATGCCCATTTAACCCCCGAGCAAATGGCACGTATTCATCCCAATCAATATGTCGTGACAAACTCTATCACCACTGACGTACCGGCCCCTCATTTTACAGATGACAGTGGCGACGCCAATCCAAAAGAAAATCTGAGTTTGGCACCCCATAATTTTTATGTCTCCACTGTCACTGGCGTTGCCAAAGATGGATCATCAATTAGCGTCAATGGCTGGGGCATCCAGGAAGGTAACAAGAACGGTCACCCTTGGAAAGCCAACGATGTACCAACCAAAACCTACGACACGATCCGCAGCCATTACGGCAAGGCTGTTGCCATGATTGGTATGCCTACCCAGACAGGAGGCAGCAATACCTATATGAGCTTTGACCCAATCAATAATCCCTATTCCTATATTGATCGCTTCAACGCCAATGAAATGAATATTCATTATGACGGTACACAATCAGGACAGGCCACCATGCAAGGACTCATGATCAGCTTTGACTGTGAGGGTCCGGCCGCGGCGGACGGAAAATGTCTTCATCCAACATATGATTCTACCGGATTACTTATTAACGGCAGTAACCTTCCCAATGGGATACAGAACACCATTCCCAGTTGGGGCAATGAATATAAGGGGTATAATTTCTATATCCCTGGCTCCAAGGCCCCGAATGATGGATTGAATAACAGTCATACATCCTTTGAAAGCTTCACCCCGACAGTGGATGGACATCATCAGCTTATTACGCGTCAGTGGGTACAGCAGACAGCTGACCATATCTCAGACTGGCCAGATTACAGTGTCAATTTTGGCCTCGTCGTTGATGGAACACGCTGGGACAGTACAGGAGCCACTGGCGTAAGACAGGGTTATATCTCTTTTGACTATAGCAAAGCCAATCAGGGCGGGGTCTGCATTATCGGCAATAATACGGTCTGGCTCAACAAGGACGCTCCGGGTCTTTGCATCCGCGGCGACGGCTCGACATGGTCCGGTGGAGGAATTGTTCTGGAAACACAGAAAGCGCTTACTGCACGCGCCACAGTCCAGGGACAGGAAACGGACGGCGCCACCCTGACAGGAGATGACAAGGGCGACTGGACAATGGACAGCAAAATTAACGGAGGCGGTAGTCTGCATGTCGCAAATACTGTTTATGCCCCACACCTCAACACGAACTACCTGACCGCGCCTCAAGGAGCCACAATTGGCGCCATTGGCGGTCTGGAGTTCATGCGCTCGGGGTATTCCTTCACACTTAAATACATAAAAACTCTGGGATTTTCCAAATCAGACCGTGTCTGGTGTGATGATTGCCGTAACGCCACTCAGGAGAGTGGCCAAGGTACAGGACGCTGGATTTTCATGGACAATGCCAAAAACTGGCGCTCTGATGACGGCGCTCCAGCTCTTGACTGATATTCTGTAATTACGCCAATATTTTCAATAGAGGCCTGCTTCTTGATTACAAAGGAGCAGGCTTTTCCTCGCGTGCATAACCCCATAACCAGTCCGCTTTTTGAATGAGGCACGTAATCCCATGGAATCATGGCGACATTCCACACTCGGGCCGATCCGCCACCACAGTCTTTAAAATATAAGGGGAAACATGGTGAACCGGGTGGGATTCGAACCCACGACCATTCGATTAAAAGTCGAATGCTCTACCGACTGAGCTACCGGTTCAACATGAGGGACTAGCTACAGGATCGAAGAAAGCACGTCAAGAATGTTTCTGCAAAAAAGCGCCTCTTAAGAGGTGATTAAGGGGAAAAGGCCCTGGGGACATCATAACTTCCCCAAGGCACAGAAAAATAAGGGTTACGGCTCCATATAGGCACGGATAATCGCATCAGGATCCTTGACCATGCCGGAAGGACCTGAGCCGCGTTTGATCTTGTCGACAGCCTCCATCCCTGAGACAACCTGTCCCACAATCGTATATTGTCCATCCAGTGAAGGACATGGGGCAAACATGATAAAGAACTGACTGTTGGCACTATGAGGATTCATGGTGCGGGCCATGCCAACCGTTCCCCGTTCAAAGTGTTCGTCTTTACTGAACTCGGCCGGCAGATCAGGGTAAGAACTTCCGCCGCTTCCCGTACCCGTCGGATCACCGCCCTGCGCCATAAAACCTTCAATCACACGATGGAACTTCACGCCATTATAAAATCCCTCGTTTACCAACGTCTTCAGACGCTCGACATGCTTGGGAGCCAGATCAGGCCGCAGAGCGATTACAACCTTGCCTTCCGGGATTTCCAAAACCATTTTTTCGTTGCTGGTTGCATTTGTATCAGACATATCGTTCCTCATTAAAACTGGCAGTTACGCCATAATACCTTATTATGTGGGGTGACGTTTCAGCTTTGATAAGATCATCTGCGCCACTTCAGCACTCACGAAGGGAGAAATATTTCCTCCCAGGCGGGCAATTTCTTTCACAATACGACTCGCTGTCGTACGATGACGCTCAGACGCCAGAAGGAAAACCGTTTCAATCTCAGGCGCCAGCCGCCTCAGGGCACCGGAAAGCTGTGTCTCAAAATCAAAATCTCCAGCAGAACGCAATCCGCGAACCACTGTCCCTGCCCCTGCCTGATGCACTGCGTCGACAAGAAGCGTATCAAATCCGAGAACCGAAATCCTGCCACCATGCGGCAAGCGGGCAACTTCCTGCCGAACAAGCATAATCCGCTCCTCCAGCGTCAGGAACGGCTTCTTGTCCTCGTTAACGGCCACTCCGACGACGAGATGGTCAAAAATCGCAGCCGCCCGGTCAATAACATCCAAATGACCAAATGTAACCGGATCAAACGTGCCGGGATAAAAACCGATACGCGGATTACTCATGCTCGTCCGTAACCTCTTGAGCAGAAGACGCTACCGTCTCCGGGCCCTGCTCATCGTCACCTTCTTCCTCTCCAACAGGGAAAACACTCATGACGCGTTCTTCTCCGTCAACACGGAAAAGGGTCACACCACCCGCTTGGCGAGACATGACGCGCACCTGCGAGACAGGCAGTCGGATCAGGCGGCCAGTATCAGTGACCATCATGATATCTATGCCATCCATTGTGGGTAATGTCCCCACAATCTCGCGTCCCCGCCGCTCTGTCGTAAAGTTCATATTATTCAGACCCTGCCCACCACGACCTGAAACACGGTAATCATAGGCCGAAGAGCGCCTGCCAAAACCTGTATCAGTCACTGTGAGCAAAAGCTCTTCCTGCGCAGCAAGCTCCTCAAAGCGTTCTTCGCTCAGGGCTGTATCGCCGGCATTGTCTTCTTCGTCATCAGAAGAGTCAGCAGAAGATGCTTCCATGACCTCTTCTTCGATCTCTCCCTCAACCGCCGCAGCGCGACGACGGGCATTGGCCATACGCAGATAGGCCGCACGCTCTTCCACGCTGGCGTCAACATGATTGAGAATACAAAGTGAGACCACCTGGTCACCCGATCCCAAACGAATTCCCCGGACTCCCGTGCTGCCACGGCCGGCAAACACACGCAATGTCTCATCAGTAATCTGGAAACGGATTGCACGCGCATTACGCGTCGCAAGGAATACATCCTGTCCCTCTTGGCAAGTCGCCACACCAATGAGAGAATCTCCTTCATCAAGCTTCATGGCAATCAGACCGGAAGCCCGGATATTACGGAAATCACTGAGGCGATTACGACGCACATTACCACTTGCTGTCGCGAAAACGAGATGGAGGTCATCCCATGTTTCTTCATCCTGCGGCAAAGGCAGAACGGTTGTGATCGTATCTTCTCCCAGTTCGGGCAGGAGATTGATCAGGGCACGTCCTTTGGCTGTTGGTGCTGCTTCCGGCAAATGCCAGACCTTCATGCGGTATACTTTCCCGCCCGAAGAGAAAAACAGAACCCACTGATGGGTATGGGCGTTAAAACTGCGGATTACCACATCATCGCCGCGCCGTCCGGCAGCGGTACGCCCACGGCCGCCACGATTCTGGGATCGGAAAACCTCCAGAGGAGTACGCTTGATGAAACCGTCACGCGTAATAGTCACAACCATCTGTCCGGGTTCAATCAGGCTTTCATCAGACTGTTCCCCCAGAGAATCAGAAATCTCTGTGCAGCGTGGAGAAGAAAGTGCCGCACGCGCCGCCATAAGCTCATCACGCATGACTTCCATACGGCGAATATGGCTTTCCAGAATAAGAAGAAGCTCAGTAATTTTGACGCTGACCTCATCAAGCTCTGCCTGAATCTTCTCCCGCTCAAGACCGGTCAGACGCTGCAGGCGTAAATCCAGAATGCCCCGTGCCTGCGCTTCCGTCAGATGGACCCGACCATCAAGAACAACATTGCCTTCATCATGAATAAGTTCCAGCAAGGGCACAACATCTTCAGCCGGCCAGGCCCGTGCCATAAGACGCTCGCGTGCTGTTGCCCCATCGGGTGCAGAACGGATTAATGTGATGACTTCGTCAATATTGGCAACGGCAATAACCAGCCCGACCAGCAGATGCCCACGATCGCGTGCTTTATTAAGGTCGAAGCGCGCCCGGCGAAGAATGACATCCTCACGAAAGCGTATAAAGGCCTTAAGGACATCAATCAGTCCCATCGTACGGGGCCGGCCCTCATCAAGGGCCAGCATATTCACACTGAACGAAGTCTGAAGCTGCGTAAAGCGATAAAGCTGGTTAAGAACGACTTCGCCGGTCGCATCGCGCTTGAGTTCAATCACGACGCGCATCCCGGAACGGTCACTCTCATCGCGTATGTCGGAAATACCCTCAATTTCCTTCGCACGAACCAGTTCGGCGATTTTCTCCTGCAAGGTCGCCTTGTTCACCTGATAAGGGATTTCAGTTACGACGATGGCGTAACGATCTTTACGGATCTCCTCAATTTCGGCACGCGCCCGCACAGGAATGGAGCCGCGACCTGTCTCAAAAGCCTGGCGAATACCACGCCTGCCCATGATGATCCCGCCCGTCGGGAAATCAGGACCAGGAATGATTTGCATAAGTTCATCAAGCGTAATGGCAGGATTTGCCACCATCGCCAGCGTTGCATCAATAACTTCGAGCGGGTTATGGGTAGGAATGTTGGTCGCCATGCCGACAGCAATACCGGCAGCACCATTGACCAGAAGATTGGGATAGGCCGCTGGCAGAACCTGTGGCTCCTGCTCGCTCTCATCATAATTGGGCTGAAACAGGACCGTATCGCGGTCAATATCATCCAAAAGGAAAGACGCCGCGCGAGCCAAACGGGCTTCAGTATAACGCATGGCCGCAGGACTATCACCGTCGACCGAGCCGAAATTACCCTGACCATCAATCAGGCAGACGCGCATGGACCAGCTTTGAGCCATACGCACCATGGCATCATAAATTGAGCTATCGCCGTGAGGGTGATATTTACCCATGACGTCACCGACAGCGCGGGCTGATTTGCGATAGGGTTTATCGGAAGTAAAACCGCTTTCCCGCATTGCATAAAGAATACGACGATGCACAGGCTTCAGACCATCGCGGACATCTGGCAGGGCACGCGAGACAATGACAGACATCGCATAAGCCAGATAGGAGGAACGCATTTCCTCCTCAATTGTCACAGGCAGACGATCGGAAGGGAGAATATCGTGCGGTTCGCTCAAAACAAGGCCACCCAAATCTATGACAACAATAGGATGTTACTATACCCTATTGCCTCCAGAAGCACCAGACAGGGCCTTGCAGGGCATTTACGCCCTTCTCTCCCAAAGTGAAATCTTCTAGAAGATCTGGTCTTTCTCCTATTTTACGGTCTGACCGAACCCCTCAGCATGGCCTTTCCCGCATCTGCTTTCCTAACTGAACTCCCATGGCAGCCTGTAGAGACGTTCCTTCCCTTTCTTACCGGAAAACAGGTCGCTTTCCTTGATAGCGGAGGCGACCCTGCACAAAGTCGCCAAAGGTGGAGTTATCTCTGCCCGGAACCTACAGCTCTTCTAAAACTGGACCAACAGGAGGCACGGATATTTCGTCCTGTTTTGCGGCAATTCTGGCAGGAACAGAAACCCGTGCATCCTCTGGCTACACACCTGCCCTTCACGGGCGGCCTTATCGGGTTTGCCAGCTATGAGGCCGGCATGGCTTGCGAGCACGTCATATCCCGTCATAAAACTGATGTTCCAGCTTTTCTGGTCATGGCCTGCCACGACCTTTTTATCTTCGACCGGCTGGACAGACGATTATGGTGGAGCAGCACGAAAGGTCACCCTCCTCCTTCTGTTTCGAGAGAGGATTTTCCACACCCCTCTCCTCTCCATTTTACACCAGATGATACCGAGGCCACATGGAAAGAGACTGTTAGTGCTGTCAGACGCTTCATTGAGGCAGGCGATATTTTTCAGGCCAATCTGACCATGCGCTGGCAAGCATTCCGCCCGAAAGAAACAAGCCTGTCAGCTTTTTACAGAAAACTGCGCCATGCCTGTCCTGCTCCTTTCGGGGCTTTTCTCGCTACTGCCGAATTTGGACTCCTGAGTGCTTCTGTCGAAAGGTTTCTGTCGCTCTCTGCTGATGGTCTTATAGAAACCCGCCCTATCAAGGGCACAGCTCCCCTTATGGCTGATCCCGTCCATAATAAGAGGATCAAGGACACACTATCACAAGATGAAAAAGAACTGGCCGAGAACCTGATGATTACGGATCTTATGCGCAATGATCTGGGACGTGTCAGCGAAATGGCTTCCGTGCATGTACCCCAGCTCTGTAAGGTCGAAGAGTTTGCACATGTGCATCATCTCGTATCAAGCGTACAATCCCGCTTAAAAGCAGATTACGATGTCTTCGACCTGCTTTACGCCACATTACCGCCCGGTTCCGTCACGGGTGCTCCCAAGCACCGCGCCATGGAAATTATTGATCAATTGGAAAGCTCCTCACGCGGGGCCTATTGCGGCACCCTGTTCCGCATAGGATGGAATGGCGCCATGGACAGCTCTGTTATTATCCGCAGCCTTAGCGCCACCACGGAAAAATTCCGTCTCGGGGCAGGAGGCGGCATTACCTGGCCTTCTTCCCCTCAGGCAGAATATGAAGAAATGCTCCTCAAGGCGGCACCTCTCCTGAAAGCTCTCGGATCCCCATGACGTCCTTCTCTTCCGATACTGCTTTTCTCTGGCTTGATGGTTCTGTCGTCTCTGTTGATGACGCGGCCATCTATCCCTCTGATCGTGGTTTCCTGCTGGGTGATGGTCTCTATGAGACTTTCCGTGTTTCTGGCAGCTCCGCCCCTCATCTCGACCTCCACTGGGCACGTCTGAAACAGGGTTGTGACCTTTTACGCATGACTGCGCCCGAGAAAAAACGTGTTGAACAAGCCCTCAGGCAACTTTGCGATATCAACCAGCTCGAAGAAGGCTCTGCACGCCTGACTATAACCAGAGGGACAGGACCACGCGGACTACCCCCCCCTGCAAACCCGCGCCCAACCGTCATGCTGACACTTAACAGTCTTTCACGGTCGGAACCCACGCCTGCCCGTGTCATGATTTCTTCCCACAGACGTGACTCTCATTCGATTCTGAATCGCATCAAATCCACTAACGCTCTTGCCTCAATTCTGGCCCGCATTGAAGCTGTAGAACAAAAGGCCGACGACGCCCTTCTGCTCAATGAGCGAGGAATGATCGCCGAAACCACAGCGGCAAATTTTCTGGCTCTCTGGAACGGACAGATTGTGACACCTTTTACACAAGATGGTGCCCTACCCGGCATCAGCCGCCAGCGACTCATTGAAGCTGGATTATGCTCGCAAGCGTCCCTTTCGCCGGCTGATCTCACCGCCTTTAAAGGAGGCTGGCTGGTCACGGCCCTGAACCTCATACCAATTTGTCAGATCGGTTCTGTCAGGATCCCCTTATGTCCTGACAGAACCAGAATGTTACGCCATTTTCTTTATTAATTACCTTCTATTGACACGAGACGAGAAGAAGCCACATTCCCTTCATGACTTTTCAGACAAAACTCCCGTCTCCACCTTCTGCTCCGCGCAGACCCGTCACAATTGAACAGCTTGGCCGCGTCAGAACTGACCCCTATAGCTGGATGAAAGATGAAAACTGGCAGCAGGTTCTGCGTGATCCTGCTGCTCTGAAACCGGACATACGTACCCATCTGGAAGCAGAGAATGCCTACACCAAAGCGGTTCTGAAAGACACTGAAGAGCTGCAGGAAACCCTTTTTCAAGAAATGGCTGGACGTCTTTCTCCGGTGGAGGAATCCGTTCCTGTTCCACATGGTCCCTGGCTTTACGGGATCCGCTATCAGGAAGGTGGTCAGCATCCCCTTCATATCCGTCGCCCCCGTGAGGGAGGAAAAGAAGAGATTCTGCTTGATGTGGACGCCCTTGCCAGGCAACATCCCTATTACAGCCTGGCGGGCGCTGCCCATACGGAAAACCATCGTTATTATATTTACGCAGAAGATGTTCAGGGCTCTGAAGTCTACCAAATTCAGATCAAGGATCTGGAAACCGGCAGACTCTGCGCTCCCGCTATAGAAACGACAACAGGCTCTTTCACCATCTCCCCCGACGGAAACTGGATCTTCTGGATTTATCGCGATGAATTTGGCAGACCCTCGCGAATTTACCGTCGTCCCCTACTGGGCGGAGACGATCATCTCGTCTTTGAAGAAACGGATCCAGGCTTTTTCCTCAGCATCGGACTGAGTAACTCCAAGCAATGGATCGTCATTGAACGAGGCGACCATGACACAAATGAGAGTCTCCTCATTTCCGCCCGTACCCCCGAAGCAAAACCGGTGAGCGCAGCCCCTCTGGTCCGGGGAGAACGTTACAGCCTTACTCACTGGAACGACCGCTTTATCATCCTCACCAACAAGGATGGTGCTATCGATTTCAAACTCATGCAAACCCCCGACGCGGCAACAGGGCGGGAAAACTGGTCAGAATTCCTGCCTGATGAAGAAGGACACTTCCTTCTCGGAGTTTGCGCCGGAAAAGACTATCTAGGCTGGATTGAACGCTTTGAGGGTAATGAGAATCTTTATATTATCTCCACTAGGCAAGCACCTCCCCTCTCTGGCGAGAACTCCCCTTCCCTGCGCAACCAAGCTCAAAAGGTCAGCTTCAAAGAACCTGCCTATACGCTGAGCCTGCTGGGGATTCTGGAATATGACCAGCCTATCCTGCGTTACGTCTATCAATCTCCTACGACGCCAGCCCATTGGTATGACCTCAATATGCAGACCGGTGAGCGAACTTTACGCAAGGTCAGGGAGATCCCCTCGGGTCATGACCCTGCCCATTATGTAACGGAACGACTTTTTGCCCAAGCGGATGATGGAACCATAGTCCCCATAACCATACTGAAGCGCAAAGACACACCTCAAGATGGCTCCGCACCGCTCATGCTGTATGGTTACGGTTCTTATGGCATTTCAATGGAAGCCGCATTCTCAACCAGCATTCTGAGCCTTGTAGACCGAGGCTGGATTTACGCGATTGCCCATATACGTGGTGGTTCGGAAAAAGGATGGAACTGGTTTCTTGATGGCCGCAAAGAAAAGAAAATCAACAGTTTCACCGATTTCATTGCCTGCGCTCACCATCTGGTAAAAGAGCATTACAGCCGTACTGGAAACATTGTGGCTCATGGCGGGTCTGCAGGGGGGCTCCTGATGGGAGCCGTTGCCAATATGGCCCCTGAACTTTTTGCTGGTATCGCTGCACAAGTGCCTTTTGTTGATGTGCTGAACACAATGTCCGACACGACACTACCACTGACACCACCGGAATGGCCGGAATGGGGCAATCCCCTTACAGACCCGAAAGCCTATGACGTCATCGCGTCCTATTCCCCCTACGACAACATCCGCCCTGTCCCCTACCCAGCCATTCTGGCCATGGGCGGGTTGTCAGATCCACGCGTCACTTATTGGGAGCCAGCCAAATGGATCGCACGATTGAGAGACATAGCCCGTAACGGACCTTTCCTCTGTCGCATAAATATGGAAGCTGGCCATGGCGGCTCTTCCGGTCGGTTTGAAAGATTGCGTGAAACCGCCCTTGTGCAAGCTTTTGCACTCTGGTGTGTAAAACGCGCCAGCCATCCAAACTGACAAACTGAACCTAATGCTCCTCTTCTGAATCCGGCTCCAGAAGAGGACATGACTGAGTCAAGGCAGCACTTTCATATTGATGCTCCCGGCAAAGCGTATGAGCGTCAGCACCACACATTGTGTTGACATCCATCACACTGGACCCAAAAACATCCTGCGCCAGGTCGAAATTGGACCTATTCTCGCTATCTGAGGCCTCGTCAGCTGCTTTCTTGAGCTGCTTGCGAGCCTTGCGCATGGTCGAAAGCGCCTGAAGACATGCCGTACTCGCCGCAGCAGGCTTCTGCCGCAACACTTTAAGGATTCTGTTTATCGAAGCGTTTCCTTGAGAGATCTCTGCCTGACTGTCCAGAGAATCGTTCAGATCATTTCCAAAGAAATTCTCATAGTAAGGATCATCAATCTGTGCGTGAGCAGGATGGAACCCTTCCGTAGCCAGAAACGAAACAGAACATATAAGTGGAATCGTTAGAATTTTGCGCATGATTTTTACCATAAAGCAAAATCTTTGAGGGAGAAAAGAGTTCTTTTTATGGTTTGTCCTTGACTCTCTTCCCCGTCTCAAGCTATCTGGGCCGCAATTATACGGGCGTTTCAGCCCTGCTATCTCTGCACCATTCATCCTTTCAGCAGGGGTGAATCTGCTTTTTCGGTTGGGAGCCTGAATCATGAAGATCCGCAATAGCCTCAAGTCAGCCAAGATTCGTGACAAAAACTGCCGTATCGTCCGTCGTCGCGGTCGCGTTTATGTCATCAATAAAAAGAATCCCCGTCTGAAAGCACGTCAGGGCTGAAATTCTACTGACGTCAGGAATGACTTTTCCAGAAAAATCTGCTTCGTCGGGTAAGTTTCTCTATTCTGGTCATTTTCTGAAACGAAAAAAGCCTCTTGCCACATGGTGCGGGGCTCTTTTTGTATCCAGCTTTTTGCTGGCGTCCCTTCCGCTCTTTTCTGTCCGGGCAGCCCCTCCCTCTCCTCCCCCAAAAGATGATACCAGGAAAAAAGCCTTGCAAGCCGTTGAAAAGCAGCTTGCCGCAGCCAAGAATGAAGAAGACGTTCAGAAACTCTGGGAAAAAGCTGAAACCTTACGTTCTGCCAGTCTGAATGGGGCAACGCGGCTTTTGCTTAAGGCCGCAGAAGAAAAAGAAGAAACTGGCGATATTCCTTCCATGGAAAGCCTCCTCTCCACCGCTCTGAGTCTGCAACCTGATAATCCTTTATTACGGCGGCTACGCGCCTCTGTCCGCCTTAAAGGCAATGACCCGACAGGAGCCGTGCAAGATCTGGGGATTTCTTTACAGGATGACCCCGATGATCCCACGAGCTGGCTGCTTCTTGCACAGACACAGGAAAACCTCCACCAGCCACTCAAGGCTTTGAACGCCTTTCGTGAAGTCCTGAATCGCGTTCCTGCACTCCCTGAAAAAGATACACTTCTCAAACATTTTGAACAGGGAGCTTTCGGGCAGGATGACTAAGAAATCCCAGTGTCAAGCCAGCCCTGAAAGCCAGAAACAGATCCCTTATTCAGAGAAAGCCAGCGTCAAACCGCTCATCACCGTTAGACCCTGATTGGGAATCGTGGAAAGCGAACTATTATAATAATGCCTGTTGGTCACATTATCTGCACTAGTAAAAAGCTGTAAGCGTTTGGTAATCTGGTAAGAGCCGAAAAGGTCGAAAACGACATAACCTCCCCGCTCTGTCGCCCCCGTCCGCGTTGGTTGACCGGTTGTTCCTGTCGCAGCCCTGACACGACCACCCAGAATCAGGCGTTTATCAAGCAGATAGATCCCAATGGTTGAGGCCATGACATTACGAGGTGGCGTTGTAACAATCTGACCGTAGCCCGTATAATCGCGGTTAGCCAGCTCCGTTGTCGTATTCGTATAAGACAGCGAACCGAAAAACAGGCTTGAATCATATTTGATCTGCCCTTCAAATCCGCGCGTATAGCTGTTCCCGGCAATATTCTGGAAAAGATATCCTGAATTGGGGATAGGCGGGAACGACCCAGGAGAGGGAGGCCCCTTGATAACGGTTTGCCCCACATAATTCTTGATGCGCGTATCATAATAATCTGCATCAAGCTGCACGCTATCTTCCCTGGACAACACTTCATGAAAGTTCATTTTGGAACCGACTTCCCATCCATAAGTACGCTCGGGATCAAGAAAAGGATTAGGCACGAATTTCACAAATCCCAGACCGGGATGCGAACCGGCATAAAGTGTCTCTGTAATGGCCGGAGGACGAAATCCAAGACCATAATTAGCATAGAACTGTAGCCCCTTAACCGGCGTCACCGCGAATGTTACTTTGGGGCTGACTGCATCCGTGCTGCGATTGACATGAAAATTTCCGACCGGCATCGAAGCGAGACCGGGAAACTCATTATATCCTCCCCCCGAAAGGTGAAAACGGTCATAGCGCATAGCCCCTGTCAGCTGCAAAATAGACCAGCCCATGGTCAATTCCGTAAAAGCGCTTCCAACTTCCCTTCCACCACTTGGCGTTGCACCCACGTGACCCGTGCTGCTCGTGGTATGAACATGATCGTGATAATATTCGCCGCCATAGGTCAGGGACATGTCCAGCGGCCCGCCTTTAAAGCGAGAGGTATTATCAGCCTCGAATCCCAGTGTCGTTAGCCCATAACGGGTCAGATCAGCATCAGCAAGCGTCACAGCCTGAAAAGAGGGCGTATGATTGGACATATTTGTGCTGACCACATAGCCCTTGGCGTGAAGGGAAATCAGTTTACTGTCACCAGGCGTATAGCGATAATCAATTGTCCCGGTATTATTCTGGACCTCATCCGACGTAGCAACACTATCCGTACCAACGCCAAAACGGTTATGATAAATAACTGTACCGAGGGTCAGCTTCTGGTCAGGCCCGGGTTTGAGGTCGATCTTGAACAAACCAGACTGAAGATGCTGAAATGTATTGGCAACACGGTCGCCATTCCCATCTGCATAATCGCCTGAACCTCTTGCACTGAACGCCGCCGCTACCGCTATGAGATCATTAATCCGGTTCCCGAATCCGACCATGCCGGAACCATCGTAATTATTGGTCCCTCCAACACCACGCACAATCGCACCATAGTGTTTGCCAGCTTCAACGATGTCATCAACATCAAGGGTATGCAAATTCATTTTCCCCCCGATGGCTCCGCCACCATCAGCCGTTGAAACAGTGCCACGTGTTACATCAAGGCCTGCAAGCAGAGCTGGATCCACGTAGACACTGCCATTGGCTCCGTGACCGCTTTCCTGAAAATTCTGCCGTGCCCCATCAATCATGACATTCACACGTCCAAAATCCTGCATCCCCCTGATGGAAACAGACAGGGCAGGCGTCCCATCATTCTGGAAGAACACGCCTGGAAGATCACGCAAAATAGCGTATGGCTCATTAGGCTGGATTCGCAACATCTCCTCACGCGTCAGAGATGAAGAGGCCTGAGGCACAGACACAGTACCCAAATCACCCCTGACCTTGATAGAAGGCAGTTTCAGGACCGAGTCGCCATCAGACGATACCTCAGACGAAGAAGGAGACAACGCATTTCCCGGAGTTTCCGCCAGAGCGGGACCATCCGGAAAATACAGGAACCATAAAGACAGTGCTGTCATAAAAAAGGCCCGTTTTCCGGAAAAAAGAGAAAGGTTATGCATGGGTACAATCATTCATTCGTGAGGACGAAGATCTCCTTCTAGATGAGAATGATTATCTATTGCAATGAGAATGATTCTCATTTACATGAAATCATCGTCCCTTCCGGACGCCATCATTTTTTTCTCATTGCCTGGAAAGAAATTTATGTTTCGTGGTTTTGCGTTAAATCGCCGCCATTTTCTGAAACTGGCACCAATCCCGGTACTGGCAGCATTAAGTCCTCTAGCGCATGCCGAAAATGCACAGATCATCAAAGACTGCAGGGGCCGTCCCGTCACACTTCGCCCGTGGCAACGCATTGCCGTCATTGGCGGGACATTGACGGAAACACTTTATGCTCTTGGCGCCTCAGAACGCATTATCGGTGTCGACAGCACCGCAACGTGGCCAAAAAGTGCCCTAAAGGAAAAACCTTCTTTTGGTTATATGCGTGCCCTTGCTCCTGAAGGGATCCTGTCTCTCAACCCGGATTTGATCCTCGCAATAGACGATGCAGGCCCAATCGCGACAATGGATCAGCTCATTGCTTCACGCATTCCCGTTTTCTTTATTGAAAAAACCCCTTCACCCGAAGCCGTAGACCGTCGTACGAGACTTCTTGCCAAACTTGTACAAAAAACCAACGAAGGAGAACAGCTCTGCCGTGAGATAGACACCAGCTGGAACAGGCTATCTCAATGGCGAGGTGCCCACACAGGCACAAAAAAAATCCTCTTCATCCTCCATGTGGCCAATGGCCGACCCGTCGTCGCTGGCCGCCATACCGCAGCTGAGCAAATTATCCATCTTGCCGGAGGCAAACTTGTGACAGAGGAGATTGAGGGGTACAAGACCCTCAATAGCGAGGCGATCACTACACTCCAGCCTGATATCATTTTGACCATGACGGAGAATGAACAGCCGACAAGGCAGCTCATAGCGCATGATCCAGCTTTCCGTCTGACTCCTGCCGGACAAAAGAATCTTGTCATCGCTATGGAAGGAGAGCGGCTTCTAGGATTTGGGCCACGCACGGCGGATGCTGCTCTTGAACTCGCCCAGATATTAAGTCGGGCCTAAAGAGAGCTTTTCCTGATGATCTCTCGCCCTTCTCCATTTATGGTCATTCTGACTCTCGGTATTCTGCTGGTCATTTCAGCGCTGTTTGTCTGTACTCTGGGTGCAACGGGATTCACTCTGGGAAAAACAGGGTCATTATCCCTTTTCGTCATAGAGCAAATTCGCCTGCCCCGCATCAGCCTCGCCATCATCACAGGAGCTGCTCTCGGGATTTCAGGCGCAGTCATGCAGGGACTTTTTCGTAATCCCCTGGCTGATCCTGGGCTGATAGGCGTTTCTTCGGGAGCCGCTCTGGGAACGACCGTTTATATTGTGCTGGGAAGTTCCCTGGGATTAGACACTCTTTCCCGACATTACCCTTTTTTGCACAATGTCATGCTACGATGGATGGTGCCGCTCTCTGGAATGATTGGCGGATTTTGCACAACAGGGCTGCTTTACAGTTTCGCCAGAAGGCAGGAAGGTCTTTCCACGACCCTCATCATTTTGACCGGGATTGCCATAGGCTCCTTTACAGCCGCCATTACGGGAATCCTGACTTTTCGCGCTGATGACACGGCCCTTCGTGACATTACTTTCTGGAGTCTCGGAAGTCTGGCAGGCGCAAATTGGTCAGGCTTCGTGATTTTGTTGCCGTTTTTTCTGACAGCTCTCATTCTTATTTTCCCCCTGAGAGATATTCTGAACGCTTTTCTACTGGGAGAAAAAGACGCTATTCTATTGGGGCATCCCGTAGAACGCTTCAAAAAAATGGCCATCCTCGGTGTAGCTCTAGCCACCGGGCCAGTTGTCTCCTTTGTCGGGGTTATTGGCTTTATCGGTGTGGTCGTACCCCATCTCGTGCGCCTCGTAACGGGGCCAGACCACCGCATCGTCCTGCCTGCCAGCGCCTTGACGGGAGCCCTCCTTCTTTTATGGGCCGACACGGCAGCCCGCCTCATTGCACCGCCGGCAGAAATCCCTGTCGGCATCATCACCGCTGCGTTGGGCGCCCCGGCTTTTCTCTGGCTTCTTACAAGAACACAAACCGGAAGCGCCCTTTCATGAGCCTTATTTTTGAAAATGTGTCCTATCACATCAAGGAGCATAATCTTGTGGGAGAGATCAGCTTTACAGCCCATGCAGGACAGATCATCGCCCTTCTTGGCCCTAATGGTGCAGGTAAAAGCACTATTCTGGATCTTGCTGGCGGCCTGAAAACCCCTACCTCCGGGAAAATCCTTCTTAATAACAGTGATATCGGGACAATATCTGCTTACAAGCTTGCAACCATGCGTGCTCTGCTGGCGCAGGAGAGTCCGCTCACAGCTCCTTTTTCTGTAACCGAACTGGTCAGTCTGGCATTTCAGAGCCTAGACCACACGCTCACCATGTCACAGAAAAAACATCTTCTGGAAGAAGTTATTAATTCCGTGGGGCTTGCAGAAAAAAGTACCCGCAATATGCAGACGCTCTCCGGCGGAGAGCGTCAGAGAGCACATCTGGCACGCATCCTGCTACAGCTCGCAGCCAATAACAGACCGACAGAAAGCCAGCTTCTTCTCCTTGATGAACCCTTATCAGCTCAGGATCCGGCACAGCACCTCATGATATTGTCCCTGATCAGACACTATGTCCGTAAAGGCGGCATGGCTGTGATCATCCTCCATGATCTGAACTGGGCCTCTGCCTTTGCAGATCATATTATCTTGCTTCATCAGGGGCATATTTATGCCCAGGGCCCGCCTGGGCACGTTTTGACAAACGCAACTCTCGGATCAGTCTTCGGGTTGCCTTCCTTCCTTGTAAAACAGCACAAACCAACCAACCGTCCTTACCTCATACCCCATGACATGCTTTCTGGGCTGTCATAATTTTTAACAGGGAGACAATAATTGTATATCGCCATGAACCGCTTCAAAGTCGAACACGGCAATGAGGACGCTTTCGAACAGCGCTGGCTGAACCGGGACATTTATCTCAAAGAACTGCCCGGCTTCATTTCCTTCCAGTTCCTTCGGGGCCCCAGAGCAGAAGACCATACCCTTTACGTCTCTCATACGTTCTGGAACAGCTATGATGATTTTATAAACTGGACAAAATCAGACGCCTTTGCACAGGCACATCATCAGGCCCACAAAGCCAAGAGGTTAACCGTCGCTCCCCCGTCTTTTGAGGGCTATGACGTGCTTCAGAACGTCGCCTGAGACATCATAAATCATACTCCGTAACGTGTGAGGGCCATTTTCCGCCCTCACATGCTCCCTTACCCATTCCCGGTAATAAGATCGAAATCCAGAGCGGAATAATGAGGACCGTTATAAAGTGATCCATAATCACGCTGAATCAGAGGACTGACATAAAGCAGGCCATCTTTCTGAAGATCCAGTTCCCTGAAATTCTTCTCCGTATCGCAGGCTGATATAATCGCCCTCGTATACGGGACCGGCCCGGTCGTCCTTAAGACACCAATCCGCCCTGCCCCTGCAAAGCGCCGGTCATAAAACACTATATTACACATGACCTGGTGAATAACCCGCCTGAGCAACGGGTGCCCCGCCACAGAAGCAATAAACCAGTTCACATATTCGCCTCTCTCAATATGAACAAGGTCTGGATGAACTTCACTAATAGCATCCCACTTTGCCAAAAGGAGACTGTCCCCCTTTCGCATGACTTCATCAAGGGGCTTCGTAACAATAGATTTCAGGTCAAGATAGACACCCCCCAGGGCGTAAATAATAAGATAACGTAAAAAATCCGCCTGCATTGCCCTGTAGGCAGAATTTATTTTTCCAAAAATATCCCATATATCCCTGTTATAATAATAACATATAAAATCTATAATATTATCAGAATTTCTATCTCCCCACAGCCTATGATGGTAAGCCCCATTTTCACGAATCATATAGGCAATATTTTCCCTGAACGATCCGGCCTGTTCAACGCCTAGGCCGATCTGGTGGACAACCTTGGGTATTGATTGCCCTAAAGGATATAGAGGAAGCGCACGGGGAATCTTTTCTTCAGGCACTTCGAGAAATCTCTCCCATCCACCCACATGATCACGCGAGAAAAGAGACAAATCTGCGCTGACAGACAGATAGTTCTGCCCCTGCTTAAAGGCTGTTACGCCGTCATGCTGACGTTCAAGGAGATAACCTGCATTTCTGAGATCTGATAAAGTCGCGATTCTGAATAATTTTCGCCCAGGTTCCTCATAAAGATCACAAAAATTTTTTTGCGCCAGACCAGCTCCGGTTACCGCCAGAAATGTATTATAGAATGAAATAAACACAGTCCCTGTCCTTTAGACAAAGTTTTATACATAATAATATTTCTTCAAAAGAAATCGTCTCAAGACCTGTTCTTTTGCGGCTTTACCATCTTCAAAAACTCCTGGAAGGATAAATCACATGCCTCCAAAATTTCAACATACAGACAGGACAGCAGACTTTCAGAGTAAAAAAAACTCTGAAAGTCATTGGCAGCGCACAGGTGAGATCGTCATGACAAGTGCCACAGCTCTGGCAACATTTGGTCCACAGAAATTACGGCCCTGGTTCCGTCGTTTCGTTACAGTCGTCGGCATTGCAACAACCATTGTTAGTCTCTGCCGCCGCAAGCAATAACCCTACATAAAAGAAACAGGGTCGATATCTATTGTGATCCTGACATCATGACTGAGTTTGACCCTCTCCAGCCAATGCCGAATCAACGGCTGGACTGCTAATGACCGGCGTGTACGCAAAAGCAAACGGCGCCGATGCTGCCCCCGGAAAAGGGCCAGTGGTGCAGGAGCCGGGCCCAAAACCTGAACAGATTCGCCTTGCGGAGCTTCCATGGCTAGTGCGTGCGCTGTGTTATCTGCCAATTTTTCATGCGCAGAGCTGATGATCAAGGCGGCCAGACGCCCGTAAGGCGGCCAGAAACCGGGCTTCCTTAATGCTGCCTCCTGTTGCATATAACGGTCTATATCATTATGCAGCAAAGCCTGCATGACGGGATGGTCCCCCACGTAACTCTGTAACATAACATGACCCGGCTTTTCTCCACGCCCCGCGCGCCCTGATACCTGGTGGAGAAGCTGCATGGTGCGCTCCCCTGCTCTAAGATCGCCACCTCCCAACCCCAGGTCAGCATCCACAATGCCTACCAGAGTCAGATTGGGAAAATGCCAGCCTTTGGCAACAATCTGCGTGCCGATTACAAGATCGACCTCCCCTTCAGCAATTTGTCTCACCGCCTCCTGCGTGGCAGCCGGCGTCGTGAGGGTATCAGAAACCATAGAGAGAATCCTGGCCCCGGGAAAACGGATTTTTGCCTCTTCCTCAATCCGCTCAACACCAGGGCCTATCGGTACAAGGCTATGTTCGGCCTGGCACTCCGGACAATGAATGGGAATAGGCTGGGTATATTCGCAATAATGACAGGCCATTCTCCCCCGCGCACGATGCTCTACAAGCCAGGCCGTACAATGAGGGCATTGTAGACGATAACCACAGGCACGGCACAGGGTCAAAGGCGCATAACCGCGTCGGTTAAGAAACAACATGGCCTGTTCTTTGCGGACAAGCGTTTTCTCAACCGACTCACAAAGAAAAGACGAAAGAAACAACCCTCTTTCCGGTCCCTCTTTTTTCATGTCGATCAGACTGATTTCAGGGAATTGGGCCCCTCCATGACGAACATGCAGCTTTTCATGAAAATAACGCCCCTGCTCAACATTGGCGATTGTTTCCAGAGAGGGCGTAGCAGAAACCAGAATGACAGGAGCCTCGACCAGCCTCGCCCGGACAATGGCCATATCGCGCCCGTTATAGAGAACACCCTCTTCCTGCTTGAAGGTACTTTCATGCTCCTCATCGACAATAATAAGGCCAAGCCGGGTAAAAGGGAGAAACAATGCTGATCGCGCGCCTACAACCACACTAACGTCGCCGGAAGCCACGCCCTGCCAGACTTCGCGCCGTTTTTTGATCCCCAGATCAGAATGCCAGACCGCTGGCTCTACACCAAAACGGGCAGTAAACCGTTCCATCCACTGCGTTGTCAGGGCAATTTCCGGCAACAGGACCAATATCTGCTTTCCCTGCTCCAATGAAGCGGCCAGAGCTTCAAAGTAAACTTCAGTCTTCCCTGATCCTGTCACGCCCTCCAGCAATGTGACACTATATTTCTGCTCATTCACGCGTTCCCGCAAAACCGACGCACTCTGTTCCTGTTCATCTGACAAAACAGGTGGATGACAGTATGAATCGGGCTTTCCACCCTCCCATTCCGCCATCAAGGGCACTTCTTTCAGTAGACCCTGAGCACCAAGAGCCTTGATAACAGAGGCACTGGAGCCGCTCTTCTTGCTCAGTGCCGCCGTGCTCAGAGCCTCAACAGGAGAGGCGGCTTCCATGACCGCACGACGCGCCAGGGTCAAACGGGACTCCGACAAAGGTTTCCCGGGATTAGCAATCCACCCCGTGATCGGCCGGAATCCGCCAGCAAGAGGAACACGCAGGGCAATCGCAAGCACCATACCGGGGGGGCTGAGCGTATAGGCCGCAAGCCAGTCAATAAACCGGCGCAGGCTTTTGGGCAAAAGGGGAATATGTTCGACGACGTGGTGAATATCTTTCAGACGAGAAAGCTCAAAAACACGTTCCGGTAATTCTGGCCGAAAATCGACAGGTAACGCTTCACGCCAGTCAGAATCCCAGACACATCCCATAATCTCCTTGCGTCCGAGAGGAACCATGACGAACGTACCGGGGGGCAGGGATGAAAAAAAACAGTAATCCAAAGGAAAGGGGAAAGGCCTGGGCACCATCACAGAAAGACGACTTTTTTGCGTGTTTCCCTGCTGTGAGGTAAATTCAGGTCCTCCAATCATATCCCAGTCTGACCTTTACTGTTCCAAATCATCATGAATCCTTGTATCCCTCCTCCCGTCCTGTCAGCCTTCACTATCCATAAAGCATGGATGGACTGGCTACGTTTTGAGCAACATCTCAGTGCAAAAACAATCATAGCGTACAGTCATGATAACGTGCAGGCGCTCAATTTTTTCCAGAATCATTTAGGCCGCGAACCTACCCTTGATGACCTGAAAAATCTTGCTCTGGCTGATTTCAGGGCATGGCTTGCCTATGAAACAGGGAAAACGGAACAGAAAAAACAGTCCCAGCCACAACATCATAAAGACAGCACAACGCGCACCCGTGCAAGACGTCTCTCATCCCTGCGGTCATTCTTTCGCTATCTCAAGCAACGCTATGGATTGGAACAACCTGCCTTATCCTTGCTGCATAATCCCCGCCTTAAACCACGTCTACCACGTCCCTTAAACGTGCAGGACGCACAAAATGCTCCTGAAGGCATTGCAGAGCAGGAACATACGCTCCCCATGGCCCTACGTGATCAGGCACTGTTCACCCTGCTTTATGGTGCTGGTCTGCGTATCAGTGAAGCCTTGTCTCTCACGATAGAGGATCTGGATCGATCAGGGGGCGAAACCCTTTTAATCAAGGGCAAGGGAGGAAAAGAACGCTTTGTACCACTTTTACCGAAAGTAAGAAAAAAGCTTCAGGATTGGCTCAGGGTCCACCCCGCGCCACAGCCTTCCGGGCCTCTTTTTTGCGGCATACGGGGAGGGCCACTAAATCCGGGAGTCGCCCAGCGCGCCATGAGACAATGGCGCAAGCTACAGGGTCTGCCCGACTCCGCAACCCCCCACGCCTTACGCCACGCTTTTGCCTCCCATCTTTTGCAAGGCGGAGCTGATCTGCGTGCCATTCAGGAGCTTCTGGGTCATGCCAGTCTCTCATCCACACAAATCTATACGTTAGCTGATGAACAACATCTTATGGATGTCTGGCAAAAAGCTCACCCGCGCGCTAACGTCAAATCATCATGAAGTGTCTGCCTGCCCTGGTGATGATCTTTTCGGCGGCCCTTGCTCCTCCGGCAAAGGCTGGTACACTCTGTCAATTCCAGCATGTCGCCACAATCGCCTTGCATAATAACGACTACACCATCAGCACGCAGGGAATAATAAACGGACATAATCTTTCTTTTCTTGTCGATACCGGTTCTGAAGGCAGCCTTCTGACACCTGAGGCCCTCACTCTTTTCGATCTCGTCCCCGACCCTTTGCTAAAAACCATCATTTCAGGCCCCGATGGAAAAGGTCATGTCGTCCCCGGCACGACAGTTTCTTCCCTTATGGTAGGCGGATTACATCTGGACAACGTCATCTTTCCTGTAGGGGAGATTCCTGGTGCTCCTTTGCTACACCCCCCTCTTCTGGGCCTGATCGGCATGGATGTGCTGGGTCGTTATGATCTGGACTTCGATCTGCCTCATAACCGGCTTTCTTTCTGGGAAGTCCGGTCAGACTCCCTCCTTTGCAAACATCCTCCCGACTGGTCTGGGCTGACACCTGTTACCACTATCAGATCTCTGGATGCCCGACGTGAAGGAAGAAGATTTATGATCCCTTTTATGCTGGACGGCCATAAAGGAACAGCACTGCTTGATAGCGGAGCACGCTCGCATATTGTCAGCCTTTCTTTCGTTCATAAAATCGGCCTCAGCGATGAGGCATTAGCGCAGGACCCAGGAGGCTATAGTGCGGGTATCGGATCTCGGGAAAGGCGCTATCAATGGCATAAATTCCAACAGCTCCGCATTGGGCACGAAGTCACAAACACTCCGACCCTCACCATCGCTCCCATGGACAGCCACGCTGATATGCTCCTCGGTGCAGACTGGTTTACAACCCACCATATCTGGATTTCAAACGCCGACGGACAAATTTACCTGCACCCTTGAATGAACGAGGACGACGATGATTCTGTTCAGCGTCCTGTCAAATCTCACTGCGGCGGAGGCAGGCTGATAGAGTGCGCAAGACCTGTCTATATTTTTATACTATGTATAGTGGCTTTATGACAGAATAACATGATCCCATCATCAATATCCTCGCACGTATATAACGCCATAACGCTTCACTTTTTGAGAGAGTATTTCTTTTCAGCCTCTTCCAAAATAGCCGCTATATTTTCATGCTGTCCGTATAAGGCATAAGAACGGGCCGTATAACCTGTCTTGCCTTTTATGAGCGGATCAGCTCCTAACGAAAGCAGTTTTCTGACAGCTCCATCCTGCCCCCCAGATGCCGCATAGATCAAAGCCGTCTTGCCTGACATATTGGCCTCATCAATGGCGCATCCCGCTTTGGCAAGGCGTTCAATTGCCGGAACATTATCACTTCCTGCTGCCACCATGAGAGCTGTATTACCCTTGTCAGTCCTGGCACACGGCTCAGCCCCATGAGCGATAAGATAATCTATCATCTCAGGATTAAAAGAGCCTTTTTCCGTGCCGGTATAACCAGCTGCCACCATAAGAAGCGTATAACCCGTTTCATCACGCATACGAAAATCCAAAGCTTGCCCGCTCAGACTCTTTAGAATATCGAAACGATTATTATGCGCCACATCAAAAACAAGATCACGCCATTGCCGCTCGGAAAACCGCAACGTCATAGCCGTTGACGCCGTAGGTAAAGCAAACTTTTGAGGCACAGTCTCCTTGGCCTGAACCACGCCACTCCCTGCAAGTCCCAGAAGCAGAATCGGTAAAAAAACAGAGCGATACGTCATCAAACACATTTTTTGGTCAGATTCCATGACACCCTAATCTTTCTTGCGTACGACAGATTGCCCTTCAGCCACCTGCAACAAGGCAGCCACGTCAGGATGATTATCATCAAGGGCGTAATTGTAAGCTGTGCGCCCCTTTTTATCCCTGAGAAAGGGATTCGCTCCCATATCAAGCAGCGCACGAACAAACTCACCCCTGCCGAATCCGGCAGCCATCATAAGGAGTGTCGTCCCGTCTTCGTGGCTCTGCGCGTTCAGCGAACAGCCAGCCTTTATCAGCCGCTCGAGAATCTCGACATTTCCGCCAAAAGCCACCCCGGAAAGATCACGCCCCGCCTTATGCCCTGCAACACAATCACTCGCTCCATGATCAAGAAGAAAATTGACTGTCTCAAGATGTGATCCAGCAGCAGCCAATCCCAAAAGCGTTTCATGATGTTCATCATCGTGAGCGTCGGGGCTGAAACCCTGTGCCAGAAAAGCAGCCAGGACACTATTCAGCCCGTCCATCGCCGCCGTAAAATAAAGATCTTTCCACTGCTCAACACTTAATGTCACTTCTTTCAACGCAGGCTTCTGGGTAGGCAAAGATGCTACATGGCCCTGCGACTCTGCCTGCGCAAAAACCGGTAGTGCAATCAGGCCAGAGAACGTCAGCATCCTGCCACACAGCCACAAACCAGAAAAACGCGAAAATTCAGACATCGGCAGAAACACCCGTCACAAACATAATCGGCTACACTATAGCATAATAAAAATAGTTCCGCCTTCGTATCGTGGATTTTCGGGCTGACACCGAGGACGCAAAGACGTTGAGCCCTTCAAATATTTGTCAAAATCACGTGACCCAATAAAGCCTTATTCTCCTCCTTGCTCCATTTCTTCACGCAATTCAAGAAGGGTCTTACCTTGATATTTCCAATAACGGGGTCCCTGGTAGGCGCCTCCCACGGCACCCGTCCGACTGCTAATTTCGCAGGCAGCGGCACTCAGACTTGTAACCTTACCCTCAAACTCTATTCTCCGGTCATCGACAACAACACAAGTGATGGCAGAATCATATAACCATTCAAGGGTGGTCCCAGGCACAATATCCACCATCCTGAAGTTAAAAACAGAAGCTCGTCTGTTCTCAGACTTCAAGGCAATTATGTCTCTTTCATCCTGCGCACCTGCATCTTCATCAATAAAAATCTCTTCTCCAGACAGTAAATTTATAACCGCTTTGACACGCTCTGGATCTATACGAAAAAATTCGCGTTTCTCATTAACCCTGTGATCACCAAACGCCATATGAAGGGCAGATTCCACTTTCGCACAATCCCGAACCTGTTTAGCGCACACGCACTCAAAAGGAACCGGCACACCCGTCGTATGAAGCGCCTTCATTCTGCTAGGAAGATCACTGGCTGTAATGCCTATTTTTACCAATCCAGGCATCACAGGATTAATAAGCACATATATGATACCGTTATTTATATGATCCTCTGGCGGTACCATAGTCAGAGCTACAGTCTGTCTTTCCATCCTTAAACACGCCTACCTTACTATCTTAACCAAGGCGCCCTCTTTAATGACGTTCAAGCTTCTTCGCTTGGGCTTCCTTCAAAATTGCGATAGTGTCCTTGCTGTCCTGCGCCTCGGCCAAGGCAGAAGCAGTCTGCCCCTCCGCATCCTGCACAAGGGGATCCGCCCCCAGATCAAGCAGGACCTTGACTGTCTCATTGCGGCCGAATATGGCCGCCATCATCAAGGCCGTCTGCCCTGCATAATTCTGCATATCGACCGGGCACCCCGCTTTGACAAGGCGGCTGACGATAGCGCTTTCTCCCTTGAACGCTGCCGCCATCAAAGCTGTGTTACCCACACGGTCTTTTGCACAGGCTTCTGCCCCGTGGGAAAGAAGCAGCTCAACAGTCTCTGGATGGTTATTAAAAGCCGCCAGCATAAGGGGGGTATACCCTTTTTCACCTACAACATTAGGCGCAAAGCCCTGTCTGATCAGGCCTTCGAGAATATCATTACGCCCCTGCCTTGCGGCATCAAGGTAGACATCGCGCAGATGCTCACGCGTATAGGTGGCCTTGCTTTTTACAGTCGAAGCGGACACTTCCTGTGAAGCAGCAAAAGACAGGGACGGTACAGCTACCAAAAGGGCACCCAAAAACGAGATTTTACGGATCATAATTACTGCTTTCCTGAAACTGACAATGTGAAACAAGGAAGTCCTCCCTCTCCGTAATAGGGAAGGAGGAGCTGATTATTCCCCAGTCTACTGGACTTGTGTGTCAGAAATATGATCCGCTGCCTTGGCCACTTCAGTGACATCCAAATTCAGGGCCTTGGCGAGACGTTCACCATAGGTCTTATCGGCACGATAAATGTAAGAGGCAAAACGCAGCTGAGTCTCATGGCTTTTGATCATTTTCATGTCACTTGCCATATTATAAACGACTTCCTCCTGCTCATATGGTGAGAAATGGCGATAAACTTGCCCCGCCTGAGTAAAATCATCCGTTGGATGAACAGCCTGTTTCAGCACAACACCTGAAACCTGATAGCGGCTCAAATTGCGCAGATCAGTCTGTGGTGCCTCAGAACGCACAATGCCTTTACCTGGGTTCGTCTCATCAACTGAAGCACCCGGATCATCATAACGGCTGGTTGGCTGGTAATTCACATGTCCCTTACGGGGGCGGATGCTCATCACGCCATCTTGATGATCGTTCTGTACTTCAGGAACGGGGCGGTTAACAGGCAAGTCCTGATAATTGACTCCCAGACGATAACGCTGCGTATCAGAATAGGCAAAAAGCCTACCCTGCAACATTTTATCAGGAGAAGGTTCGATTCCAGGGACCATCACACCAGGAGAAAAGGCCGACTGTTCCGTGTCCTGAAAATAATTTTCGGGCATTCTGTTCAGAACCATCGTACCTATTTTCTGCTCAGGAACACCCATCCATTCCTTTGTATCATCAAAAGCATCATAAGGAAGGGCGGCAGCCTCTTGGGGAGTCAGAACCTGCACATAAAGATCCCATTTCGGAAAATCCCCTTTTCCAATCGCCTCATAGAGATCTTTCGTCGCATAATTTGTATCTGCAGCATGAGTTGCCTTGAGGTCCATACCCTGCACACCTTGCAGACTGACCCAATGGAATTTCACAAAATGAGTTTCACCCTTGTCATTAATGACACGGAAAGCATGCACGCCCTGCCCATCCATATGACGATAATTAATCGGCATGCCGTATTTGTCAGAATAGATATAGGTCAGCATATGGACTGACTCAGGAGCGTTGGAGAAAAAGTCGAACTGGTTATTCATATCCTGCATGTTCGTCACAGGATCAGGCTTGAGGGCATGCACAAAATCAGGAAACTTGATGGCATCACGAATAAAGAAAACAGGAAGGTTGATTCCGACCAGGTCCCAGTTCCCCTCATCTGTATAAAATTTTGTCGCGAAACCACGCGGATCTCGCGCCGCTTCAGGCGAGCCACGATAATTCATCACAGTAGAGAATCGAACAAAAGTTGGTGTCTTCTTACCCGCCTTGAACAATCCAGCCTTGGAAAAAGCTGTAAAGTCGCCATTAGCTATAAAATAACCATGCGCCCCTACACCACGTGCATGCACCACGCGCTCAGGAATACGCTCACGGTCAAAATGAGCGAGTTTTTCGATCAGTGCAAAATCCTCCAGCACCACGGGACCATCCTGACCCGCAGTTTTTGAGTTCTGGTTATCAATTGTCACAGCACCTGAATCCTGGCGCATCAAAGGCGGTTTGACTGATGATGGCGCTGCGGTCTCCGCCAGCGCGGTCGACATCAGAAAAGGCAAGGAAAACAGGGTTACAAAACTCTTTTTCATGAGTGTCTCTCCACGAAGTTTATTAGATCATCCATGATGCTAGCTTATTGTCAGGTCCTATTGGAAAATGGAATTTCCTGCCTTTATGAAAGGTATATCCTATAACTTTTGACTATATAAAAAGATAAATTAATAAATCATCAAAACATGAAGCCTGGAAAGCTCGCAGAAAAAATAAAAAAACATATTTTTCCCTCTTGCCAGTTTTTCCAGAGCCTGTTAGATGAACGCCACCCCATAGAGGGATGCTCTCTCGGAAGAAGAGGCATTACAAAGCGGGTGTAGCTCAGTTGGTTAGAGCGCCGGCCTGTCACGCCGGAGGTCGCGGGTTCGAGCCCCGTCACTCGCGCCACTCACTATAGTGGCAGTAATTACTTTCCCCAATTTATGATAAACGAACGGTCTTTCCTGTTTTTTTCTCACTTATGGTCGGGATCCTCGTTACCCGCTCATTCTGATACCCAAACGGCAAAATGATGTTTTTCAGAGCCACTATCACAGAAAATTTCAAAAACTTCTTGCATCTGAAACCTTCCTCAACGACATGTCACGACTATGTCCTACGCTGTCAAAGAACTCTTCGCCACCCTGCAAGGGGAAGGCGCCCATACGGGCCGTGCTGCAATTTTCTGTCGCTTTTCAGGGTGTAACCTCTGGTCCGGACGCGAAGAAGATCGCGCTCGGGCAGCATGCTCGTTTTGCGACACTGATTTTGTTGGCACTGACGGCACAGGAGGCGGACGCTTTGATGGTGCCGAATCACTGGCACAGGCTATAACGCGCTGCTGGCAGCAGTACTCCTCTGACTATGACAACCGCTATGTCGTCTTTACTGGTGGAGAACCTCTTCTACAGCTCGACATCCCCCTTATCCGGGCCATGAAGACACAGGGTTTCACCATTGCTGTTGAAACGAACGGCACGATCAAGGTTCCCCATGGCATAGACTGGATTTGCGTCAGCCCAAAACCCGGTCTGCCCCTGCTCCAGACAGAGGGTTCGGAATTGAAGCTGGTTTATCCCCAAAAAAACCTGCCGCCCTCCCTTTTTGAACACATGAATTTCGACCATTTCTGGCTTCAGCCTAAAGACAGTCCCCAACAAACTGAGGCAATCGCTCAGGCTGTCCACTATTGTCAGGTGCATCCCCAATGGCGCCTCAGCCTGCAGACCCATAAACTGATTGGCATCCCATGACACCGACATCACTGAACAGAAAAGCCCTCATCCTCTTCTCGGGAGGGCAGGATTCAGCAAGCTGCCTCGCATGGGCACTGACACGTTTTGAACATGTTGAGACCGTAGGTTACGCTTATGGTCAACGTCACGCCATTGAGCTGGAATGTCGCGAGACCCTGCGTCGTAAAATCAGCCAGCTCCTCCCCGATGGCGTCCGGAAACTCGGTGACGACCACACGATTGATCTTGCCAGCCTCGGGACGCTCTCTGAAACCTCCCTCACACGCGAAACCGAAATCAGTCTGAACGAAAATGGTCTGCCTTCCACTTTCGTACCAGGACGCAATCTTATTTTTCTTACCTATGCAGCTGCCCTGGCTTACAGACGCGGCATTAAGCATATCGTCACAGGCGTTTGCGAGACTGATTATTCTGGCTACCCAGACTGCCGCGACGATACCATCAAGGCCTTGCAGGTGGCCCTGAATTTGGGGATGGAGCAGCGATTTGTACTGCACACCCCTCTTATGTGGCTGGACAAGGCACAGACATGGCGACTTTGTGATGAGATCGGCGGGGCAAGACTGGTAGAAATTATCCGTCGCGACAGTCATTCATGCTATAAAGGAGACCGCACCCATAAGCACGACTGGGGTTACGGCTGCGGCAACTGCCCAGCCTGCCAGTTACGCGCAGAAGGGTGGCGTCGTTATCAGGAGAGCTTATGACTGCCATACTCTGCCCCGAACTCGTTTTTACGCGGCGTTTCAGCATGGCGCATCGCCTGATTTCCGGCTGTAGTGAACGTTGTGCCACACCGCATGGTCATAATGAATATGTCACTGTCACCCTTGGCACCGGAAGAAACAACACCCATCAGCGTCTCGATGGCCATGCCAATATGCTTCTGCCTTTCGCCGAGGCCAAAGGCCGCTGGCACCGTTTTATTGACGGGCGCATTGATCATGCCTTCCAGCTCTCTGATTCTGATCCTCTTCTGAACTGGTTCAAAGACCATGAACCACACAGGCTTGGGCATATCATCGTCACACCAGGTGACCCCACGACAGAGATCATGGCCGCTTTGTTGATGGCAAAATTAAATGCTTTTCTGCATGAGCAAGGTGATCTTCTCTCCCTGCAAACACTTGAATTGCGTGAAACACCCACAAACGCCGTCCGTCTCGCAGGAGATCCTCTTGCCTATCTTCCCGGTCACGATCCTTCAGCAAAAAGCCATTGGTGGAACCGGGCAGATGACACAATTTCAGATCTCTGATTTTTTCTGTATCTAAAGAAGGCGGCTAACGCCTCCTCCACTATAGAAACCGCACTTTTTATAACGTAACGATCACCTTCATGGATTGCGGATCCAGCGACGCTTTCTGTCCGTCTTGAACATGTTCCAAGTCATAGTGAGCCGTCAGAGGTCGAGTATCAGTATAACGGAAAACGCCCGTCAAGTTTATTTTGCGTACCTGAATGCTAGACACAGGTAACGTCATTTCATCCCCGCCCATACCGACCAACACAACATAACCGGCCTAACCGGCCCCACGAACAGCGTGAATGCCGCTCTGGACGACTTTCGCAGTACCCTAACAGTCAATAAAGGCATCAACGCCCAGATCGGCGACACTTTCCTTTACGGGATCGATCGCTCTCGTCGCGCCATATTTCATGATTTTTGCACGACGTTCCGGCTGAATATCAGAAACAATAATCTCCGCGGCTCCAAAAGCACGCGCCGCCTGTACTGTCAGTGTTCCGATAGGACCCGCACCAGCAATCAACACACATGATCCCGGCACTATATGGACTTTGCGGCACGCCCAGAGCTCCACGGAAAGAGGTTCAAGCAGGGCGCCTTCATCATCAGATACCTTGTCAGAAATCGGATGGGCAAAAAAATCCTGAATGGTCACATATTGCTGGAAAGCACCATCAATGGGTGGCGTCGCATAAAACTCCATATGCGGGCAAAGATTATAACGCCCGGCCCTGCATTGGGCACACTTCCCGCAAGGACGCTGAGGTTCGATCGCCACGCGCTGGCCCAGCCGACTTCCCGGCACGTTACACCCTACACCGACAATCCGGCCTGAAACCTCATGACCCAGCACCAGAGGCGTCCTGACGATAAAATCGCCAATCCACCCATGCTGGTAATAATGAACGTCTGAACTGCAGACACTGACCTTGATAAGCACCTGGTCACCATCCGGTACAGGAACGGGACGCTCTTCAAGCCTGATCTGTTTAGGCCCGATAATGACAGAAACCCTCATCTTTGAAGGAATAGCTTCACATGCTTTAAACGTATATATCCTGCCCTTCGCACAAAAAAAGAATAACATCACGCATTTTTGCGAATTACCAGGCCAAACCTACACTTCCAGTGAATGAACGTATTGTTGCAGCTCCTCATGATGAAGCAATTTGACATTCGTAGACGACGCCAGCTGACGCGCTGACCGCGTATAATCAGCATTACTCACAACAACCGCATAATTTGCCACATAATGAGATCTTGCTGCATTGACTTCCTGCACTGCCTTGTTGCCGACTGGCTGAGCATATAACTTGCACTGAATAACCAGCCTGATATTATTCTTGCTGGCAACGACGTCCGCCCCTTGATCACCACTGGCGACAGTAGTCTGTGCCTCCCACCCAACTCTGCGCAATAATTTCGCACAAAATTCTTCATAATCATGTGGAGACATATTAGGATGATAAGCATCCGATCCCGTGACAAGAGACTCTTCTTCCTCTAATGAGGAAGGTTCATAATATATGGAGGCGTGAATTATCTGCTCATCCACGTAGTCCTCCAAAAAATAAAAGTATTCAATTAGATTATTATCGCACAATAATGGTTTTATTCGACTATTTATAAAATATTCAATCTCTTTGTCCCAATATTTATACACATTTGACCCATAATCATCCTTATATAACAACTGCTTTCTTTTAATATATAAGATTTTTGCCTGATTTTGTATCTCTTCAAAACAAAGTCTTTTAGCTTTTCTGATCCTTAGACGTCTCATAACTGGTTTAACAATTACTTTATAGACAAAGAGATAAAGAAGCAGGAATGCTATGATCAGCAGGATTATATAACCAGGTCCCCAGTCTGATTGTTCTTGTCTTGTTTCTGTCTTGCCCTGATCAGGCCCCAGCCTGGACTCATTACTGGCAGTCGGAGCAGCTGGTTGTGCGACCGGTTCCTGCACAGCTTCTACTTCGAATGGCACAGGAAATCCCGCCACATGATTCACTGTGACATAATTCAAAACCGCTGAAATAGCCGGAGTTGTTCCCTGCAAGGATAACGGTGTGCCACGCTCACCCACATAAATAAAAGCTTCTTTCTGTGACGTCAGCCTGTGAATAAAATCTTTAAGAGAATTCGACCCAATAACAGACTGATAAGTCAGACTCTGAGCGTTTGATAACGTCACTATTTTCTGCAAAATAAGTGAAGTATCATCTATAGAAAGCGTCGCTATATCAGAGTTCTGGCCAATATCATCAGCAGGACAATTCAATCTTATGATAGGAGACCGACCTGCCTTTAAAATCAGGGAGAGAACGAGGCCATTCTCATGCCCCTTAATCTCAAAACTCTGGTCAGAGTCGTTAAATTCGCTACGCCATAAATCCGAAACATTTAATGTTCCTGCATAGGTAGCATAAAAAGGGCAGACAAACGCCCCTATGACCAATACAATCCTGATAAATAACAAGATCATTATGCAAACCATCTGAACATTGACCGAGACATAATCTTCAGCAAGAAACAATAAATCATCGTTCTTCCTTTTTGAAAAATTCTGCCTGTTCAAAAAGCCAGTCTCTAAAGGCCATGAATTTGGTAATAGACGCGTATTCAGGACGATAAACAACGTAATAAGCCAGTTTGCAGGGTACGCAGATATCAGGATAGAGACGCACCAGCCTGCCAGCAGCCAGATCAGCCTGAGCCATGATACTCCGCGCCAAAGCAACACCATGCCCCTCAATCGCCGCCTGAAGAACTGCAGCTGAATTATTGATCTTCATCCCACGCGGCACTGTCACATCAGACAAGCCCACTTTTTGCAACCATGTCTTCCAGGAGGGAAAGGCACTATGATCCTCCATTGAAGAATCATGCAACAGAATCTCTCCCAGCAAACCGTGTGGCGTTATCAAACTCTCTCGCGCGCGCAATAAGGCAGGCGAACAGACTGGGTAAATCTCCTCATCCATCAATCTTTCAGATTTCAGGCCCGGCCAGTTCCCCATTCCATAGCGGACACCGATATCTATATCGTGCTCTGTAAAATCGACAGACCGGCGACTGATATCAAGACGGAGCTCCAGATCAGGATGAGTCTCCTGGAATTTGTCAATTCGCGGCAAAAGCCACTTGGTTGCAAAAGCCGGACTAACAGTCACCGTAAGAGTCTTATAGGACGAACCTTCTTTAAGGCGTTCGATGCCAAGATTTAACTGGTCAAAACCCATCTGTATAGCTGGCAGGGCGCTTTGGGCAGAATCCGTCATGGTCAGTCTTATGCGCCCGCTATGGTGACGCTGGAAAAGAACTACTCCCAGCCATTCTTCCAACTGACGTACAAGCTGCCCCACTGCCGCAGGCGTCACATTAAGCTCCACTGCTGCCGCTGCAAAACTCTGATGACGGGCACTAGCCTCAAATGCCCTCAGTGCATTCAGATAAATAGGTGCCTTCATAACAGTAAAGTTTTTCTTTTTCGTATCAAAATTTTATCTCGTTTGCCACTATCACACAAACATGGAAATACTGGCCTTGCGACCGCTGGCAAGTGGATAGAAACGACTAGAGAAAACAGTTTTTCTTTCCAGCAGTCAAAAAAACAAGGATAGCGTACCGTGATTTACCTACAGATTACCTTGAAAATTTCTGGCGTTAATCGTAACAGGGTTGTGAGTCTTTACCAATATTATGATGCCCTGTTTCTCGAAACGGTTACTGGCGCTCACTCGCGAGAACTTCTCTTACGTTCTGAGGACCTGCAGGTCATGTATGGTTTTGACACAGAAAAAAATGCGAAAGCTTATTTAAGAAGCTCTCTCTTCACGCAAGACATACTGGGCAGCATCAGACCTCTTCTGGATACCTCCCCAGAAATCCGCCTCTATCAGGAACTTTACCCACTTTTATCGGAGAATGAAGCTCTGACGGACAAGGCGGCCTGACGCTTTTCTCTCTTCCAGAGAATATAGCCAGAAGGGACAGAACAGAAAAAGCCGGAAGGAAATCTTCTGGCTCAATCTGAGCCACGACTGTTCAGGTAGACCTCATCAGAGACAGAATTTCCTGCCGAGCCTGTGCGTCTTCTGCCCACAGACCATAAGCCTTGCTGGTAACCGTTTTGGAACCGGGAGAGCGCACGCCTCGCAAACTCATGCACATATGCTCTCCTTCCATCACCACAAGGACAGCCTTTGGCTCTAGAACATCAACCATAGCCTGCACGATCTGGTCCGTCAGACGCTCCTGCAATTGTGGACGACGGGCATACCCCTCCACCAGACGCGCCAATTTGCTCAATCCTGTCAAACGTCCCCCTTCAGGAAGATACGCTACATGGGCCACACCATAGACAGGTAATAAATGATGCTCACATGTCGACTGGAAACGAATATCCCTGACAATTACCAGCCCGCTATGCTGGTCAGCACTGAACTGTTTTCTGAGATGCTCCTGCGGATCTTCATAAAGACCGGAGAAAATTTCCAGAAACATTTTGGCCACACGTTGCGGCGTTTCCCGCAAACCTTCACGTTCCGTATTTTCACCCAATGCCAATAAAATCTCATGAACGGAACGGGCAATACGCTCCTGAGCATCAGCAGGGCAGATAATCGCTCCGGCTTTTCCTTCCATTGTCGACGAAGGAAATAAATCTTTAGCTGACATACAAATCCTCTAAATACCAAAATGGCGTCTGACCACGCCTGACAGCATCTCCCTCCTTACGAGGAAGGCGCGCCAGAGCGTCCTTTATAGTACGTCCTGATAACGAAAGCGTTGGATCCAGTTCATAAAGCGGCTCAAGAACAAAAGCACGTTCAAAGAGATGAGGGTGCGGCAACGTCAGAACAGGCGTTTTTACCTCTTTCTGTCCATAAAAAAGCACGTCTATGTCAAGAGCGCGCTCACCCCAGTGCCGCCCCGGCGCACGCCCCAGCAAACACTCTGTCTCCTTGCACAACCGCAAGAGAGCCAATGGATTTAGACTCGTCCGCGCCAGAAGGCAGAGATTGACAAAGGAGGGCTGATCCTCAATACCCCAAGGGGCGCTATCATAAAGGGATGAAACCCTGTCGAGCTGCACCCCTTCAGTTCTGGCCAAAGTTTCCAGCGCGGCTTTGAGAGTCGCTTCACGCTCGCCTATATTGGCCCCCAGTGAAAGCCCTATAGACTCCACACGCTTTTTGGTAACCTCCACCGCCACTTCCCTGACCGTATAAGGCAAAGGAGCCGAAGGTTTACGAATTTCGATACGGACCTCAACAACCTGGGAATAATATTCCAGCACCGCCTGAGCGATACGATCGGCCAATGTCTCAATCAGCTGAAAATTAGCATGACGGCTGACGTCCGAAGCAATGCTACATAACTGACTGTAGCAGACAGCCTGCGTGTAATCATCGCCGGTAATCGCCAGATCAATATCAGCCGCAACATCCATACTGATAAAGAAGCGTTGCCCAAGTCTGGTTTCTTCGGGCAAGACGCCATGATGGGCAAACAGGCAGAGATCCCTCACAAATACGCGTGTCAGGGACGGCTCAATCACGATACACCTCTGAGCATATAATCGAGCAGAACAGCATCTTCATGAGCCTTCACATCATGGACGCGGAGAATACTGGCCCCCTCCCTGATGCCATAAAGATTGGCGGCAATCGTTGCCGGAAGGCGCTCATCTTTTGGTCGCCCCAGAAAATAGCCGAAAAGAGACTTGCGTGAGAGCCCAAGCAGGATGGGCAGCCGATATTCCTGTTTCAGCCAAGCCAGATGCCTTAAAGCCTTAAGATTCTGTTCTGGTGTTTTACCAAAACCTATCCCCGGATCCAGCACTATAGCACCAGAGGCTATGCCGGCGAAGTGTGCTTTTTCAAGCGAAATATCAAAAAAGCGTCGGAAATCAGCCTTCATGTCAAGATTCGGGTCAATTTCCTCGCGGTTATGCATGACCACAAGCTGTGCCCCGTGCGCAGCAACGACTGAGGCCATGTCCCCGTCACGGTGTAACCCCCATATATCGTTGATCATCACAGCGCCTGCTTCCAAGACCCGCCTGGCTATCTCGGCCTTCATGGTATCAACGGAAACACAAATCCCTCGGGCAACCAGAGACGTGACGACCGGCGCCAGCCGCCTCCACTCCTCTTCAACGTCAACCGGGCTGTAACCGGGGCGGGTCGATTCTGCGCCACAATCTATGAGATCTGCCCCCTGCTTCACCAGACGCATGGCATGAGCACAGGCTAATTCGGCTTCATAAAAGGCCCCGCCATCAGAAAATGAATCCGGCGTGACGTTCACAATCCCCATAATCAGCGGAGGAACATTACCTTCTTGGCTGGCTCTGATCAGATCACCAAGCGTTTTCAAGGCTCAGTGAACCTTTCCAAGAACCTGCTCCATCTGCTCAAGACTGATGGCCCCAGGTATTACAGCAGACTGCCCGAAAACAAAAGTCGGCGTCCCATCAAGCCCGATAGACTGAGCCTGCCCCACATTGACGGCAATCAGCGCCTTGACAGCCGCCCCCTTCATATCCTGACGAAACCTGTCCAGATCAAGGCCCTGTTTTTTGGCAAAATCCTCAATCCTGTCTTGGTCAGGCTTGGCCGCATCATTCATGAGAGCAAGACGCATTTCCTCATAGTGCCCCTGCAAAGCTGCTGCCAAAATAGCCTGTGACGCCAGAAGGCTGTCAGGGCCGAGAACAGGCACTATTTTTTCGATCAGTCTGACGTCATGATGACGTTTCAGAAGTTCATCAAGAACGGGCATCATGCGACGACAATAACCGCATCTCGGATCCAGAAACTCAATAATTGTCACTTTACCGTGCGGATTGCCTTTTATTGCATAGGCTGGCGCTGTCTCCAGCTCTGTATAATGAGCCTTGACGCCGTTCAGGCTCTGGGTCTGCGTCTGCTCTGTGGCCTTCTGACGTAAAGACTGAATGGCATCAACCAAAATTTGCGGATCATCTTTTAGCGCCTTATGCATGATCTGCACAATTTCAGCCTGTTCCTGCTGTGTGAAATGGTGTGTTTCTTCTGCCCGCGCAGTATGGACACCCCCTACCAAAACAGTGCCACAGAAGGCAGTCAGGACTGAAAAGAAAGTCAGACGTTTCACACAAAATCTCCGCTAGATCAGTCTCAGAACAAACATACGACAAACAACAAAGTCCTCTTTCCCTATAAATCAGGAAGGGAAAGCTTCAGGGTTAAAAACAGCCTATACCATTTCAGCCTCTTTCTCGATACTCTTTCATCATGTTATGTTATAGAAACTTGATATTTTGACGTAATCACTATCTATTCAACCGCCTGTCTTCCGCACTGGATTAGAAACTGGAGAAACGCCCCCGTGGCCCAGCATCAAAGCCCGCTTTCCGCTCAGTCCTCTTGCCTGGCTCCGCACGCGGCCCGGAAACCTGTTTCTGCCAGAAAATCCCATAAGAGAAAGGGCCTCTTTCTGGCCGCAGCTCTTTCTGGCCTCCTCCTTAGTGGCTGCGCAGACGTGCATGTCCTTGAACTCATACACCCCAACACACCACCAGGTGGAGGCGGTATTGTTGTCGCCGATGAGCCACAGGCTGCTCTGGTCGGACGGGATGTTCTTGCCCGCGGTGGTAATGCTGCCGACGCCGCTACAGCGACTGCCTTTGCATTGGGCGTCACTCTACCTTCACGCGCCTCACTGGGAGGTGGTGGGGCCTGCCTTATCAGCCACCCCGGCCAGGTTGAACCCCATGCTGTAACTTTCCTCCCTGAAGCCGGCAGCGGCGAGGGAGATCGTCCAGCCGCTGTTCCCATGATGGCACGCGGGCTTTATTTGCTTCAGTTACATTACGGTGCCGTCCAGTTCAGTGACACAATCGACCCTGCCATCAATCTTGCCCAGCAAGGTATCAATGTCAGCAAGCCTTTGGCTGACGACCTGGCTGTTGTCAGAGGACCTCTCCTTGACGACAGCGCCGCTCTGGCTGTTTTTGGCAAGGAAGGTGATAATATTGTCAATATTGGCGATCTTCTCGTGCAGACGCGTCTGGCGTCGTTCCTGTCACGTCTCAAACTTGTCGGTGTTGGTGATCTCTATAATGGCGCTCTGGCGCAGGTCTTTATTGATCAGGCCCAGAAAGCTGGTGCTGGTCTGACACGTGATGACCTGCGCAACGCCCTGCCTAGTGACAGCGCTGCCCTCTATATTTACGAAAAAGGTTATCGTGCTGCGGTGTTGCCACCTCCGGCTGATGGCGGCCTGGGTGCGCTTATGGCTCTTAAATATAACATCCCTGCCGAAAGTGCTGTTCAGGCCTGGCGTCAATCTGGCCTGAAAACCGTCAAACAGGCACGTTCCTTTATGGAACAGGAGCATAGCAGTCCTACACCCCTTCCCCCTTTACCCGCATCGACCACCTTTATCGTACGAGATCACGCCGGATTGGTCGTCGCCTGTGCTCTAACAGACTATAACCTTTTCGGAACAGGCCGCGTAGCCGGTACAACAGGCGTTGTTTTAGGCGCATCTCCCCGAAACTATCCAAAACCATTACTGATTGCTGCCGCAACACAAACAACAGATCGAAAAGTCAGGGCTATTCTCACAGCTTCTGGTCTCAATCAGGCTTCGCAGGACGTTGCTGACAGCATAGACAGACTCGTCCACGGAAAACCATTCTCCACTTCTGACACCACCCGCATGAACGCCATCATTTGCGAAAACGGGCGCTGTGCAGGTATGACCGATCCTCACGGAAACGGACTGAGTACATGGACAAAAGCGCCGCACTAAAGCTCTTTTCTTGAAAGCGTAAAAGAGAGCACCAATATAAATAAGGGCTCTCTCCTCCCCCCATTGCGCCCCATCCCTACATGTGCCCGCGACGTCAGATTTTGTGTCCGGGCATCTTTCTGGACTGGCAGAATTGCCTCCTGTTACTGACGAGGAATACATGGATAAAAACAAAGCTCTGGAAGGTGCCCTCAGCCAGATTGAACGCGCCTTCGGAAAAGGTTCTGTCATGCGGCTTGGGCAACGTCCCATAGAACAGGTTGAAGTTATTTCGACGGGTTCTATTGGTCTTGATATAGGCCTGGGCATTGGCGGGTTGCCTCGTGGTCGTATTGTTGAAATTTACGGACCTGAAAGCTCAGGCAAAACCACACTGGCTCTCCACGTTCTGGCCGAAGCGCAGAAAAAAGGCGGGACAGTAGCTTTTATTGATGCCGAGCATGCTCTCGATCCCATTTACGCCCGCAAGCTTGGCGTCAATATAGACGAATTACTGCTCAGCCAGCCCGATGCCGGGGAACAAGCGCTGGAAATTGCTGATACACTCGTCCGTTCAGGTGCCATTGATGTATTGGTCGTTGATTCTGTTGCCGCCCTTGTGCCACGCGCCGAGCTGGAAGGCGATATGGGAGACAGTCACGTCGGCCTTCACGCCCGACTGATGAGTCAGGCACTGCGTAAACTGACCAGCACTGTCGCGCGTTCGAACACCCTGGTTATTTTCCTGAATCAGCTCCGGATGAAAATCGGCGTCATGTTCGGCAATCCAGAAACCACAACAGGCGGAAACGCCCTGAAATTCTATTCTTCCGTCCGGCTCGACATCAGACGCATCGGCTCCATCAAGAACAAGGATGAAGTGGTTGGAAACCAGACACGCGTAAAAGTCGTCAAGAACAAAATGGCGCCTCCTTTCCGGCAGGTCGAATTTGATATCATGTACGGAGAGGGAATTAGCAAGCTGGGAGAACTTCTTGATCTCGGGGTCAAGGCCAATATCGTCGAAAAATCGGGTGCCTGGTATTCCTACGACAGTACGCGGATCGGTCAGGGACGCGAAAATGCCAAACAATATCTGCATGACCATCCTGAAACGGCCGATTCTATCGAACAGCGTATCCGCGCGGATGCCGGTATTCTTGCCCACTCTCTTCTCTCCGGCGAAGAAGAAGGCGACGAGGGAAACACTCCGCGCGACACGCTCCCTCTGGAAGACTGACTGCGGAAGCTTTTTTCCCTATTTATTAAACGCCCATTAAAAAACCCCGCCTTCCTCCCGGAAAGCGGGGTTCTCACTTTTTAACCTGTCAGAACCAGTTATCAACTCGCGTCCGACAAAGCCTCATATTGTACCGGCTCAGGCTTCTCCCCATGAAGTTTCCGCCAGAATTTCACAGCTTTAATCGCAACTCGCGCTGCAAAAGGCGCAAGTTTCGGACGAACCAATCTGGGATCATAACCCGCAAAACGGCGCTCATCTTCCTTAAGGCAAAGTTCCATTAGCCCGACGAAATCAACCTGCTGATCTGTCATGCTCTTGGCACCTGTAACCGTGAAGTTATTATCCTGTGTGTGTTCAACGCCCTTGTCATCAATCGTCCGCACAAGATCAAGCCGCTCATAGAGCAAGAAAAACAGAACAGCAATCACACGCAGCTCAAACCATGGACGTTTCCAGAAAGGCATGACGGCGCGATGATAGGCCAGCCAATTGGCAAAAAGCAGGATATGGCGGCATTCTTCCTGCATCACAGGCTCGAATGTCTCAATCAGTTCCATCGGAAAAAGACCAGCTTTCTCGGCGAGCGCAAACAATCCAAAAGCGAAGAAACTGTCCCAGCACTCCGAAAAACCCGTCACCAAATAAGCCCATTCTGTGTCTTTAGGTTCAATATAGGCTGTCTCGGGTGCCATAGGGATTTTATAGTGCTCAACCATACGGGAGAGCACTTCCTTATGGCGATTCTCTTCCCACGCATTGCGTGAAATAGCATCTTTAATGTCTGGATCAGTCAGCATATCAGCATAGGCCGCCATACGCAGACGGGCCTTGCCCTCCGTCTGAACAGCAATATCCCAGATCGGCAAAGATGTAATGCGCTTCAATGTTTCTGGATCAAGGTCGGGCCATGCAATAACGGAAGGCTTATATGGGTTGAATGTTTCCCTGAACATATCAGCCATGGCCTTTTTATGTTGAGGCGTCCCCGGCTTAAGAGGCCCCCTGATCGGGCTGCTCCAATGACGGGCCTGATAGTCGGCCTCGGCCAGAGTCTTCTCAGAAGGCTGATCGGGCAGGTGTGAATAAATATCTGCAAGACTTTTTTTTGCGGTATTATTTGTCACGTCACTCACGGCGTGCTCCTTTCCTTACTCTGGAGCTGAGGGGTTTCTGATATCGGCTGCCGAGCTGATGATACGGCTGACCAGACCGTAGTCCACCGCCTCCTGAGCTGACATCCAGTAATTGCGGTCCGTATCACGAGCAATTTTTTCGTAACTCTGCCCGGTCTCACGCGCGAAAATCCGGTTAAGACGCTCACGCATTTTAATAATTTCACGAGCTTCGATATCAATATCCGTTGCCGGACCACGTACCCCGCCCATAGGTTGGTGCAACAGGAAGCGGGTATTGGGGAGGCATAGGCGACGATCTGGCTGGCCAGCAGCAAAAATCAGCGCCCCTGCTGAGGCCACCCATCCCGTACCGATGATGGTAATGGGGGCCATTGTATCCACCAAGCGAATCATGTCATGAATGGTATCGCCACTCTCGACATGCCCCCCGGGAGAATTTACGTAAATATCAATCGGCTTATCCGAATCGCCTGCCAGTGCCAGAAGACGCGCCGTTACTTCCTTTGCCAGGCGATCATTAATCCCGCCGAAAATCAGCACTTTACGCTGTTTAAAAAGCCTGTCTTCCATTTCAGGAGACGATTTCCCGGTATCCTTATCTTCCGCTTCTCCGTCAGGATCTTCCGGCTTGTCTGGATCTTCTTCGTCAAAACGACTCAGGACAACACATCCAGATGAGGTGTCATTACGCCCCACTCCGGCCTTGTGCTTACTGTCTCCAAAATCACGATATCGTGTATGCTTTATCATTATTTTATCCTGCGCTCGCTTTTTTCATATGCCAAGAGATAAAGTTTTTCTTTGCACCATAAAATAATCTTAAAGCCAGCTGAACCCCTCCCCCTGCTTGCGAGAGAAAGAAGAGACGTTTATCGTGTGCTTTTCTTGTCCCCTTAGAGCATGTCGCTCTATCAATCATTGATTCATGTCATTTTCCGACGCTGTGCTGATGGACTGTAACCTACTATGATCGTCCTTCCTTTCTCCAAACCTGCAGGGTTAAGGCTGGCAGGCCTGCTTTGCGCCTTTGGTTCCGTAATTACCCTCTCAGCTTGTCAGCATCGTACAGCCAACCAGACCGTTACAGACTGGACTCATGGCATTATGGGAGGAGAGGTTTATAAACTCAGACCCCCCCCACCTAATTACGACAAGCCATTCCCCAATATTAATATCACACCGAAATATGAGCCCTCTTTCCCCAGCCAGGACTACCGCAACGCTCTGACGGCGACCCTGCAGGAACATCGCAATTACGCCCAGCGTCTCAGTGCCGCCACAGGCCCCCTGCCTACTGGCAATAATCCACCACCACCCCCTCCCGGTGGGGGAGAAAACTCGAGCGTCCTGTCCTCGACAGATTCAAAAGGCTCATCAGCACCAAGCCGAACAGCAGACAAACCCGCAAAACGCCCTCATTCTTCTTCAGCAAACGACATCAAAACATCAGAAAACTCTGACTTTCCCGAACTGAAATACCAACCTATTTCACATGAAACACCCCATGATCTTCCGGCTATCGGCTCTCCTCCCCCTTTGCCGATTGGCTTTGGTGGTTTTAAAATCCCCGCCACTTCGGAAACCATTCGCCCGGATCTTGACGTCAGGGAGCCGGAAGGCACTCTCATCCGGTTTGCCAGTAATACCGACCAGCCCAGCTCCGGGCAGGAGGATACATTCCAGCACCTTGCCGACAGCAGCCTGAATACCAGAGTAATCATTACCGGATTTGGGACGACATTAAGTGCTGATGCCGGACTGCAACCATCTGACCAGCAGCAGGAAGTCACATTGGGTCTTCTGCGTGCCCAGAGTGTTGCACAGGAGCTCGCGAAACGTGCAGTACCTCTCGACCGTATCTTCCTTCAGGCCAGACCCATTGGTGATGGCGTACGCGTGCTCGTTCAGCCCATCTCTGCATATTCTTTAAGAAAACAGCAGATATACGGTAAATAACCCCTTGCTTCAGATAAGAAAGAAGTGAAACATGGTGCGCAAGTGAGGCCAGAAAGGCACCACTTATCCCGCAACTTAAACCATTGCCCGATACAGGCAAAAAGAGTTATCCATGACTGAAGAATTCCACCGGATCCGTCGTCTTCCACCTTATGTCTTTGCAGAAGTCAATAAGGCCAAAGCCGCCGCCCGAGCCGCCGGTGAGGATATTATTGATCTCGGCATGGGTAACCCTGACAGCGCCCCCCCCGCTCATGTTATCAAAAAACTGGCGGAAACGATCCAGAATCCCCGTGTTCACGGCTACTCTGTCAGCCGGGGTATCCCCGGTCTACGGCGTGCACTGGCCGCTTATTATGAAAAGCGTTTTTCTGTCTCTCTTGACCCTGAGACCGAAGTCATCGCTACAATTGGCTCCAAAGAGGGACTGGCAAACCTCGCTGCCGCCATTACCAGCCCGGGTGATACGATTCTCGTTCCCAATCCTTCTTACCCGATTCACCAGTTTGGTTTCATCATTGCCGGGGCTTCCGTCCGTTCCATCCCGGCAACACCAGATGAGGATATGTTACGTGCCCTACACAGGGCTGTAAAACATTCCGTGCCCAAGCCGACTGCCCTGATTCTCAATTTCCCCTCCAATCCGACCGCTTTCGTGGCAAGCTATGATTTCTATAAAGAAATCGTCGCTTTCGCCCGACGGGAAAATATCTGGATACTTTCGGACCTCGCTTATGCCGAAATTTATTTCGGCGAAACACCGCCTCCTTCAGTTCTGTCCGTCCCTGGCGCCAAGGATATTACGGTAGAATTTACCTCCATGTCCAAGACCTATTCCATGGCAGGGTGGCGTGTAGGATTTGCTGCGGGCAATCCACGACTCATTCACGCCTTGACGCGCATCAAGTCCTATCTTGATTATGGCGCTTTCACACCTATTCAGGTTGCCGCTGTCGCCGCTCTGACTGGACCCCAGGACTATGTTTCTGACATACGCGCACTGTATAAAGAACGTCGCGACGTTCTGATTCAGGGATTGCATAATGCTGGATGGGACGTTCCGCCACCAGAAGGTTCTATGTTTGCATGGGCTCCCATCCCACCGAAATTTGCTGATATGGGCAGTGTTGATTTCTCCAAGCTCCTGCTCAAGGAAGCCAAGGTCGCCGTAGCCCCCGGGCTGGGTTTTGGTGAGTATGGAGACGGGTTTGTCCGTCTGGGACTCGTTGAAAATACACAACGTCTGCGTCAGGCTATCCGTTCCATAAAAGGTTTCATGAGCAGGCATGGCGTGACACCACTTGATCCCAAGGAAGCCGATCCGGCTAAAAAACGGTCTTAAGACCAGAACAGAATGAAAGAGTAATCAAGAATGACAGCTACATCCTCCCCTGCTGAAGATACCCCCGTCTTTCCCTCTTTACGTCTGGGTATTGCCGGTCTTGGCACAGTAGGATGTGGTGTCATTCGCCAATTACAACAGCAGGCGCCTTTATTAAGCAGCCGTGCGGGACGGACTTTGACCGTCACGGCCATCAGTGCGCGTGATCGCCGTAAAGAACGCGGTCTTGATCTGAAAGACTTCCGTTGGCATGATGATCCCCTTGATCTGGTGCATGACGAAGAAGTTGATTGCATTCTGGAACTGATTGGCGGGGCCGAGGGGACTGCCCGTAACCTCGTCGAAACGGCCCTTAGAGCCGGCAAACCGGTTATTACTGCCAATAAGGCTCTTATTGCCCTTCATGGCGATCATCTGACACGTCTCAGCCAATCAACCCAAACGCCCCTCCTTTTCGAAGCTTCCGTCGCGGGAGGCATTCCTGCCATCAAATTGATGCGGGAAGGATTGGCCGGCGATACAATCAAGGCACTTGGCGGGATCCTGAACGGCACATGTAACTATATTCTCAGCACAATGGAAGAAACAGGCCGGGATTTTGATGACGTTCTGAAAGAAGCACAGGAAAGCGGCTTCGCTGAGGCCGAACCCTCTACTGACATTGATGGCTGGGACACCGCCCATAAACTCGCCATTCTGGCTGGGATAGCCTGCAAGCCTGTCATATTCGATTCTCTGACCGTGGAAGGCATCCGCCATATAACAGCGCATGATCTGGAGTTTGCCCGTAAACTTGGCTACCGGGTCAAACTTCTGGGCATGGTGCGCCATCACGCAAAAGGTGATTCTGTCGAAGCATGGGTTCGTCCTTGTCTGATTGCACGGGACACAAAACTGGCCCACGTCAATGGCGTCTTCAATGCCCTGACATGGGAAGGCACCTATAGCGGTCCCATGACAATTTCAGGCCGGGGCGCTGGCGAAGGTCCGACAGCCACTGCCGTCATCGCAGACATCATTGATCTGGCCAGAGGAAACCATCTCTCGCTCTGGGGAAGGGTTACAAAAACAGAACCCGTCAGAACCTGCCCTGTTGAGGCTCTCCACAGTTCCTTTTATCTGCGACTATTGGTCGATGACACACCCGGCGTCATAGCCGATATTTCCGCAGTCCTGCGCGATCAGGGCGTTTCTGTTCACCTTATCGCACAGCATGATGCCACAGAACAGCGTGCCTATCTTACCGTGATTACGCATCCTGTCGCCAATAGTGCCATCATCAATGCCGCAACGCATCTGAAGGCCCTGTCCTCAGTGCATGGCGCACCTCTGATTATCACAATCGAAAGCTTATCCTAAAATGCAAACTTCCTTCCGCCTGACCGGCCGCAATCTGGGACTGGAACTCGTCCGCGTCACAGAAGCCGCTGCCATTGCCTCTGACCGGTGGACTGGCCGTGGCGAAAAAAATGAAGCTGACGGTGCCGCCGTCAAGGCCATGAGAGATGCTTTTGACCACGTTGCTGTCAATGGCACCATAGCCATCGGCGAAGGCGAAATGGACGAGGCCCCAATGCTCTATATCGGCGAGAAAGTCGGTTGCGGAGGGCCCCATGTTGATATTGCCGTTGATCCGCTGGAAGGCACAAACCTGTGTGCACGCAGCCTACCCAATGCCTTGACCGTCATTGCCCTTGCCGATAGCGGACAGTTTTTGCACGCACCTGACGTTTATATGCAAAAAATCGCTGTTGGCCCCGACCTGCCAGCAGGCGTTATTGATATTGATGCCCCGATTGAGAAAAACCTGCGGGAACTCGCCAAAGCAAAAAAGAAGTCCCCCTCTGAACTGACCTTATGCGCCCTTGACCGCGAGCGTCATGAAGAAATGATCGCCAAGGCACGCGAAGTCGGCGTCAGGGTGCGCCTTATTACTGATGGTGACGTCGCTGCCGTCATTGCCACATGCCTGCCCATGAGTGGCGTCGATATTTACGCCGGCAGTGGCGGATCTCCCGAAGGAGTTCTTGCCGCAGCAGCCATACGCTGCATGAAAGGCTCTATGCAAGCTCGCCTCCTTTTTGAAGATGACACCCAATATCAGCGCGCCCAGACCATGATGAAAGGCAAAGATCCCAAACGTCTTCTGGAACTTGATGATCTCGCTCATGGAAATGTGTTCTTCTGCGCTACGGGTGTAACTTCTGGTTATCTTCTGGATGGCGTACAGACATTACCAACTGGCTATAAAAAGACAAATTCTGTCATCATGCGCTCTGAGACGGGCACAATCCGTTACGTCAGTGCCTTCCATCATATCGAAACAAAACAGCAACAGACCACACTTTTTCATGAGTCATGATTCTTTCTTCTACGTCGCATGACTCTGTTCTTGGCGTCAGATCCAGCGCTGGAAAGCGTCAATGGATCTGGCGGCAAGGTGCACTCAGTGAGACACAGAAACGTCTTGTTCTGGCTTTGGTTCAGCAAATAGAGTGCACAGAACTTTTCGCTCGTATTCTGATAAGCCGTAACATAGGACCAGACCAGGCAGAGGCTTTTCTTTCGCCGCGCTTGGACCGAGACCTGCCCGATCCATCCTGTCTTAAAGATATGGATCCTTCGGCGCATCGTTTGGCAGAGGCGGTAGAACGTCACGAAACTATCGGGATTCTGGGCGATTATGATGTCGACGGCGCCTGTGGAACGGCCCTGCTGGCCAGTGTGCTTAAAGAGATGGGCTGCACTGTCCTGACCCACATCCCTGACCGGATAACAGAAGGTTACGGTCCCAACAAAGCCGCTCTGGAAGCGTTTATTTCACAGGGAGCTTCCCTAATTCTCTGTGTTGATTGCGGCACAGCGGCTCATGATATTCTTGACGCTTTCGAGGGGCAGGCAGACAGAATCGTCCTAGACCACCATAAACCCAATGGCACGATGCTTCCCAAAGGCCTTGTGATCAATCCCAACCGGCTGGACTGCACCTCAGCTCTCGGTAGTCTCTCTGCAACAGGCGTTTCATTTTTCGCCATGATTGCACTCAGGCGTGAACTGAGAGAAAGAGGCTGGCTGGAAAGCCACAAATTCCCCAATCTTCTTTCACTTCTGGATCTGACAGCACTCGCCACGATCTGTGATGTCATGCCCCTTCGTGGCATTAATCGCACACTGGTAACGCAAGGCCTCAAAGTTCTTAATAACGGTCAACGTCCCGGCCTTGCGGCTCTGGCTGAATGTGCGGGAGTACGCGACAAAAGCAATGCCATGGCTTGTGGCTTCGCTCTTGGCCCCCGTATTAATGCGGGAGGCCGTATCGCACAGTCTGACCTCGGTCTTAAACTCCTTCTCAGCACCTCAGAAAATGAAGCCCGTCCTCTGGCTGAAAAGCTGGACCAGATAAACCGACAGAGACAAACAGTCGAAAGCACTACCCTTCAGGAAGCCATGGACCGTGCTGGACAGCAGGTTGAAGCTGGTCATGCTACCATTTTTCTTCATGATGCAAACTGGCACCCCGGCATTGTCGGCATCGTCGCCGGTCGATTGAAAGAACGCTTTAACCGTCCAACTTTGATCGGTGCGACCATTGAAGGCACTATCAAAGGCTCGGCACGATCGGTCCATGGATTGGATATTGGTAATGCCATTATCGCCGCGCAGCAGGCAGATCTTCTTCTGGCTGGCGGAGGCCACGCCATGGCCGCCGGATTCTCCCTGGAGAGTGAAAAAGCTGAAGCTTTCCATGATTTCATGGATAAAGCCCTTTCTCAGGCTTTGACCCTTCCTCCACAAGAAGCATTGCCAATTGACGAGATTTTGAATCTTTCTGGAGCAACAGCTCTTCTGGCAAAAGAGCTCGCCCGTCTCGCACCTTTTGGAAATGGAAATGAAGAGCCCATTCTGGCCATAAGCCATGTCAGATGTACGCGCTCTGATCGGATTGGCAAGGATGGAAATACATTACGTGTCACCCTGCAAAGCGAAGACGGACTGACACGCCTGAAGGGAATCGTCTTTCGTATCGGCGAAAAAGACTTTGCCTCCCTGCTTGAGGATAGAACACGCCCTCTCCTTCATATCGCAGGCTATTTACGGCTTGAAGAATGGCAGGGAAACGAAAATCTGACTTTTTTTATTTCTGATGTTTCTGCCTCTTGACGGCACGGTATAAACTCTTTATCAACCGCCTCACGCCTTTAGTCCCGTTCGTCTAGAGGCCCAGGACATCGCCCTTTCACGGCGGCAACACGGGTTCGAATCCCGTACGGGACGCCATTCTGTATTGAGTTATCTACAGAATGAAATTTGCTACTTTTCTATATATTTTGAGTGTCTTTTAAAGCATGACGATGTAACGCGTTCGCAGTTATAATAGTCACACCAAGCGGAAGACATAACATAGCGCGTAAGATATCATAATATGATGCAACATTTAATGTTTAATTTGCTGTTTTTGCCTTATTTAAAACATAATTTGGCGTTTTATTAACGAAAATTTATTCATGTGAAGCTTCCTCTCTGAAAGACAGGAAGCCCCACAAATTATTTTGCAGGATCGAATAAAATGCGCTTTCCAATCTCTCGCAAGATCACGATTACTCACCATAATAAAAAGAATTCTCTTAAATATATAAGATCATCCGTCAGTGTCCTCGCCCTGATTATGGGAACCACTCTGACAGCACAGGCTCAGGAAGTTTCATTCGACACAACCACACCCGGCGGAACAACACTAAATTTGAATGTTCCCTCAGGCTCATTTCTATCCAATCAACCGGACTTTACAGTAACAAACCTTCTGAACGTCCGTCATGTGGTCATCAATGGTGGCGGGAATGTGGACTTCGATGGACAGATAAGCGGTCTGTATTTCGGATTGGGCACTTATGCAGGGCACCTAAAATCTATTGATATTGAGAACGGCGTGCTATCCCCTTATTACAGTCTTGGAGACTATAATAATAACCCTCCTGACTTAACTTTAGGTCATAAAGGCATTTTAGATTTACAGAACTCTAAAATAGGGGATATTGGTAACCTTCATGGCGATGGAACTATTACACTATGGAAAGACAAATACTTAAACGTTGTTGGCGATAATAGCGTTTTTTCCGGGAATATATCGTCAGTTGATCCCTATACAGATATGAGTTCATATCCCTCTTATGGCGACCTTCATGGCGGCGATCTGAGCATAGATAAAAGCAGCGCAATTTTCAGCGGGAAATATGCAGACCTTACTGCTGCAAAGATTAACGATGTTGCCCTATTGTGCTTCTCTGGAACAGAAAATAGCACTGCCCCTATCCTCCAAACGAGCAATAATTATATCCGTAATAATTCCGCTATAAATGTGAGTGAAGTTCTTATAGCTACAGGGGTGGATGAAGGAGAAAAACCTAGCTCGCCCATTAAAACTAATGCCGCCGTCATCGTCAAAGACAACAACACACGCGTCAATGCTAACCAACTCGTTATTGGCGAGCAAAGAAGTAATTACGCATTAAAAATGAATCTGGACGGTACACTTCCCGACTATCCAACCATGACTGGCAGTCCTGGTTGGGGAAGAGTGGAGGGACATGCTAGCGGGACGCTATACATCACAAATGGCGCCATTATTAATCTTTCCGATGGAGGGACAAATGGTGGCATATATCTTGGCAATAGTGCAGGGTTCGGGCCCGATGTCAGATATGAGCATAATCCCAGGAACGGTGAACCTAAAGCTTTTCTGGACGGCAGTGGCGACGGCACAATTCATATTACAGGCGATGATGTCAGTTATGACGAAGAAGGTAAAATCGTTCAGACAGGAGGTCATCAGGGTGGGACTCTCAATGTCACAGGCGGAGCTCTCTGGATCGGCCCTGTCAATCTCACAGACACAACAGCAGGGCCGGCCTCTGGCCTGATCACCGTTGATCATGGCGGCCAGCTCAATCTGAAGAACTCCTTCATCGTCCTCGGTGGACAGAATGGCACCGGCAATATCCAGATCAATGACGGCGGCGTCTTTAATGTGACCGGCACGCAGCCCAGTCAGATCAGCACCGATAATACCGGCATAACCTTCAGCACGACTCGGCAGGGTTCTGTTTCCATCAATCAAGGTGGAACACTCAACATTGGTAACAGCACCGACGCTGGTATCCTGCGTGTCTATGGCGACCTGAACCTCGCTCAAGGCAGCAAAACCAATTTCTACGAAGGCACAACATCAACAACGCATAGCAACAAGGGAGATGCCTATAACTCCTACGCAGATGTCCATGGCAACCTAACTCTTGGTGGAAACCTCTCCATTGCAGGAATCACCGGACAAAACAGAGGTCAGAATGGCGCCGTAGATGTCGGGCTTTATCACCTCTTCGACTATACAGGCACACTCTCAGGTCAGACCAACACAACATTCACAGCCACACAGGCAGGACAAAACGGCACCTACGTCTACGACGCCGCAACCAAATCCGTCGACGTCATGGTGTCCAATCAAGGGAACACACTGCCAATCCCCGACAATCCCCCTGCTTCGAATGTCCCTGCGGTTTCCTTTATTACAACCCTTGGCGGCGATGTGACTCTGGCCTTGAATGCCAAGACCGGTCAGACACTCAAGATTAACACGGTACACCCCGAATTTACGCAGAATAGACTTAACTCTGTTAATGACCTGACAATTAATGGCGGTGGAACTGTCGTCCTTGCCCCTGTTGAAGGCAATTTCAACCCCCAACCTGACTTCAACTGGTCAAATCTGAGATCAATTAATGTCCAGAATGGGACTCTGACAGTCAATCATACCATCATCCAAAATGTAAATGTTGGGGGGGTTCCAGATCCTTCATCCACACCCCTTTATGACCCGGACAAATCTCATCCGCTATTTTCTCCTACGGTCAACCTGACTTTAGGTCAGAATGGCACACTTGATCTAACAAATAATTACTATACCGACCGTAATCCTTATTCCAATATTCTTAACCTGAATGGCAGCGGCCATATCATACTGGGCGCACAAACGGTTTATGATCCATTACTTTATAGTGTTACAAAGGCCGGCAGTTTCACTGTGAACGGTGATAGCAGTGTCTTCTCAGGCAGGATCACTGGCTTCGATGGTAACCAACCCCCTAATTTCCCGTCCTATACTTTAGCTGACTCCAACACCACATTCGATAACGATGTAACAAGAATTAATTTCAATGGGAAATTCGCCGATCTGAATGGGGCCACCATTGAAAGCACATCCCTTCTTTCTTTCATAAGTCCCAATAACAAGTACGGCACCACGTCAACAAGCCATAATTTTATTCGCAATGGCGCTAGCATTAATGCCGATGAACTTCTCATTGGCCATGGACACGACAAGATTGATGTAACAGGCAGTACAGCCAGATACTCCTCAGATCATAATAACGCGACAGTCATCGCCAGCGACCATAATACACAGATTAATACTGCCCAGCTTGTCGTCGGACAGCAGGAAAGCGACAAAAAACTAACTCTTGCAGCCGATGGAAAAACCTTTGTTCCCGTCCAGAATGGTATCATTGGGGATAAAGGCCATTCAAGCGGTACGCTCTATGTTACAAAAGGAGCTGACATAACTATTTCGGGCGGTAGCTTACATGGAGGAATCTATCTAGGCAACAATGCCGGCTTTGGTTTTGATAATCGGAGAGAGATCGCTTCCAGGAATAACCCAGAAATTTTCGCTGATGGTGATAGTGACGGGACAATTCATATTACCGGCGATAATGTCAGTTATGACGCTGACAATAAGATCGTGCAGAATGCAGGGCACGATGGTGGTATCGTCAATGTCGACGAAGGTACACTCTGGATCGGCCCTGTCAATGGTAGTAATGGCTCTGGCCTGATCACCGTTGATCATGGCGGCCAGCTCAATCTGAAGAACTCCTTCATCGTCCTCGGTGGACAGAATGGCACCGGCAATATCCAGATCAATGACGGCGGCGTCTTTAATGTGACCGGCACGCAGCCCAGTCAGATCAGCACCGATAATACCGGCATAACCTTCAGCACGACTCGGCAGGGTTCTGTTTCCATCAATCAAGGTGGAACACTCAACATTGGTAACAGCACCGACGCTGGTATCCTGCGTGTCTATGGCGACCTGAACCTCGCTCAAGGCAGCAAAACCAATTTCTACGAAGGCACAACATCAACAACGCATAGCAACAAGGGAGATGCCTATAACTCCTACGCAGATGTCCATGGCAACCTAACTCTTGGTGGAAACCTCTCCATTGCAGGAATCACCGGACAAAACAGAGGTCAGAATGGCGCCGTAGATGTCGGGCTTTATCACCTCTTCGACTATACAGGCACACTCTCAGGTCAGACCAACACAACATTCACAGCCACACAGGCAGGACAAAACGGCACCTACGTCTACGACGCCGCAACCAAATCCGTCGACGTCATGGTGTCCAATCAAGGGAACACACTGCCAATCCCCGACAATCCCCCTGCTTCGAATGTCCCTGCGGTTTCCTTTAGCGAAATTTCGCGACACAACATGGCCCTTACCATAAACGCAGAGACCGGTCATACTTTCTTTTTTGACACAAGTCGTCCTGAGTTTACACCAGATCTATTGAGGGAAGTTACAGAGCTGACAATTAATGGGGGAGGCAATGTGGCCCTCGCGCACCATTTCAACTCCAAACAACTAAAATCCCTTACCATACAGAATGGCACTTTCACTCCTTTCGAGGATATGGACGTCCAACTGGATGATAAAGCACTCCTGAATCTTAATCTGGGGAAAAGTGGCATTCTGGATCTAAGGAAGGATGGTTGGGGCCAATCAGTCCCCAATGTTGATCCCTATTCAAATGTCCTGGATCTAAACGGCAGTGGCCGTATTTTAATGGGTTCTGGAAATGATCACTCTTTTAGCATCAACGGTGATAAAAGTATTTTCTCCGGCGAAATTATCGGTTCTTTCAACGGCGACCCAAGCCTTCTTCCGTCTTATAACGCCCCTTACGATAGCAATGACCCATTATACAAACAGGGATCTTCAGTCAGTTTTAATGGCCGATATGCAGACCTTGATGGTGCGCATATTGATAAGGTGTCCTTACTTGCTTTTATGAGTTCCGATAACCGCTATGGAACCACAAAAACAAGTGATAACTTTATCCATAATGGTGCCAGAATTAATGTTGGCGAAATCCTGATTAGTCATGGCAAAGAGGATCTCCAGACACATGATGAACAGTCCAATCATGCGACAGTCATCGTGAGCGATCATGATACGCAGATCCAGACAGCCCAGCTTGTTGTCGGACAGCAAAGCAGCACAAGAGAGCTAACAACAGATCGGGAAGGTAAAAACCTTATCCCTAACGGTGAAGATACTGGACTTAAAGGCCGTAGCAGTGGCATTCTTTATGTCACAAAAGGGGCTAATATTAATATTTCAGGCGGCGGTCTGCATGGTGGTATCTACCTAGGAAACAACGCTGGCTTTGGCTATGACGAGAGGAAAAACAGCTCATCAAGAGGTCACTATCCTCTTCTTGCTGATGGCGATAGTGAGGGCACGATTCATATTACTGGCGATGACCTCAGTTACGACACTTATAATAACATTGTGCAGACTACAAACCATGACGGCGGCAGTGTCACTGTTAATAAGGGTGCACTCTGGATTGGGCCTGTCAATAGCGGTCACGGGTACACAGGCAATGCTTCTGGCCTCATAACAACTGATCATGGTGGATCACTTAACCTGAAAAACTCCTTTGCTGTTCTTGGTAGTCCGATTGGTGCCGGTAATATCCAGATCAATGATGGCGGTACGCTTAATGTTACCGGCACACAACCTAGCGAAATTAACACAGACAATACAGGTCACACTTTTAACACTACCCGACAAGGTGCTGTATCCATCAATCAAGGCGGCACGCTCAATATCGGCGACAGCAATGAGGCGGGCATTCTGCGTATTTATGGCGACCTGAATCTTGGTCAGGGCAGCCAGACCAATTTCTATGAAGGCACAACATCAACAACGCATAGCAACAAGGGAGATGCCTATAACTCCTACGCAGATGTCCATGGCAACCTAACTCTTGGTGGAAACCTCTCCATTGCAGGAATCACCGGACAAAACAGAGGTCAGAATGGCGCCGTAGATGTCGGGCTTTATCACCTCTTCGACTATACAGGCACACTTTCAGGTCAGACCAACACAACATTCACAGCCACACAGGCAGGACAAAACGGCACCTACGTCTATGACGCCGCAGCCAAATCCGTCGATGTCATGGTCGCCAACAATACCAATCCCTCCGGAACAGGAACCACCACACCGGGCGGAAGCACAACGCCTGCCGGAAATAATCCCTCCGGAACAGGAGCCACCACACCGGGCGGAAGCACAACGCCTGCCGGGAATAATCCCTCCGGAACAGGAACCACCACACCGGGCGGAAGCACAACACCTGCCGGAAATAATCCCTCTGGAACAGGAACCACCACACCGGGCGGAAGCACAACGCCTGCCGGGAATAATCCCTCTGGAACAGGAACCACCACACCGGGCGGAAGCACAACGCCTGCCGGGAATAATCCCTCCGGAACAGGAACCACCACACCGGGCGGAAGCACAACGCCTGCCGGGAATAATCCCTCCGGAACAGGAACCACCACACCGGGCGGAAGCACAACGCCTGCCGGGAATAATCCCTCCGGAACAGGAACCACCACACCGGGCGGAAGCACAACGCCTGCCGGGAATAATCCCTCCGGAACAGGAACCACCACACCGGGCGGAAATAATCCCTCCGGAACAGGAACTACCACACCAGGCGGAAGCACAACGCCTGCTGGAAATAATCCCTCCGGAACAGGAACTACCACACCGGGCGGAAGCACAACGCCTGCCGGAAATAATCCCTCCGGAACAGGAACCACCACACCGGGCGGAAGCACAACGCCTGCTGGGAATAATCCCTCCGGAACAGGAACCACCACACCGGGCGGAAGCACAACGCCTGCCGGAAATAATCCCTCCGGAACAGGAACCACCACACCGGGCGGAAGCACAACGCCTGCTGGGAATAATCCCTCCGGAACAGGAACCACCACACCGGGCGGAAGCACAACGCCTGCCGGAAATAATCCCTCCGGAACAGGAACTACCACACCGGGCGGAAGCACAACGCCTGCTGGGAATAATCCCTCCGGAACAGGAACCACCACACCGGGCGGAAGCACAACGCCTGCTGGGAATAATCCCTCCGGAACAGGAACCACCACACCCTCGACGAGTGGTTCGGATACGCCGACACCCCCTCCTGCGCCTCCTACGCATGTTGTTTCCAACGGGAACTATCAGATTACAGCTCATGATGGACAGTCTGATATTACATCCTCACTCGACTTCACATCAGGGGATTATCATACTGTCTCGGGCGGTACCATCACAGCCCCGGTCAACACCAGCGGAAGCGGGCAGAATATGCTCGGTCTTAACAGCAACACTGTCCAGGACGGAACGATCAACTCCGTCATTGCCGATAACGGCAATAATGCTGTTGGTCTGATGAAAACAGGCACTGGCACTATCACGATTAATGGCCAAAACAGTTATACAGGCGTGACAGCCATTCAGTCTGGTGGACTCACCATCTCCAAAACAGGTGATATTTCCAAAAGCAGCAAAACAGAAATCACTGCCCTCGGAAACCTGTCTGTAGAAGGGAAAGCCGGCAGCATCATTAATAATGGTAATGTAAGTGTCACAGGTCAGGCTGGGTATATCTCCAATAGTGGTGGCACAACACAGGTTTCCGGCGATGGACAGATTTCATCCATGGCCAATAATGGTCACGCCATTCTGGCTGATAACGCCAAAGTCACAGGCGCTCTGATCCAACAATCTGGACAGCTTGACCTTAACGGCAATGCCAGCGTTGATACACTGCAAACCACAGGCAACCAGAATCTCGACCATATCGCTGGACTTGACCGTAATGATGGATTGTTCAGCCAGACCCGCAAGGACTTTGTAGCTGAGCAGCTCAAGAACACAACAGATCAGGCTGCCAAGGGCCTTCTGCAGGCTGTAAATGACACAATCAATGGCAAAACAGATAATGTTCTCGGCGACCTTCAAAAGACCAATAATCTCTTTACGGTCGGCTCCAATGCCAATGTCACCATCAATAACTTGCAGGGTTACGGCACAGCCTATTTAGGTAATGGCTCCACAACAACACTGACCGGTGACAAGACCGCCTATGGCGATGCCATGTTCGGCTCCGGCCGCGTCAGGATTACGAGCCAGAAGGCTACTCTGGCCGGGACAAACTACTATTCCGGTGGGACAGAAATCACCACAGGTGCCAACCTGACTGCCGGATCCCGCTCTCTTGGCAGTGGCAATGTGGCCATTGACGAGAATGGCTCTCTCAGCATTTACGAAGACAGTGCCAGCAACTTCGATAATCGTTTCACTGGTACGGGTACTTTCAACAAAACTGGCCAGGGTATCCTAACCCTCAATGCCGATAGTGATGACTCACACTTCAACGGCCAGACCAATGTCCAATCCGGGCTCTTGACGGTCAATAATACGTTGGGTGGCAACACCAATGTCATGACAAATGCCGCTATATCGGGTACGGGAACCTTAAATAATCTGACCTTGAACAAGGATTCAACGCTTGGTGTCACGCTTGATGGAGGAGATGGCAAAAACGCCCCAACCATCCAGGCCCTGCATGTAACAGGGAAAGCGGTTGTCAATGACGCTACTCTGGGCGTTTCAGTCCAACATCTGACAGGACTGACGCTCAACAAGGACTACACGACGCAAGCCCTGGACTTCAAAACGACGGGAACTGGGTTCGACAAGACCAGCTTCAGCACCATCTTCGTCAAGGGCAAGGCTGTACAAGGCCAGAACGGCCTCTGGAATCTGGATTATCGCCGTTACGCTGCCTATAGCACATGGGCGACAACCGCCAGTGAATATGCTGTAGCTGGTGCTCTGACACAGGCAGATACCAAAGGGATCTCATCACCCTTCATGGTTGCGCTGGCCAATATGGCGGCCGGGAACGACGCCGGTGCGCAGGCACGCGGCGCCTATAATGCTCTCTCTGGTGAGCTGAATGCTGATGCCAAGACCGCCATGGTCAATGACAGTTTCTACATCCAGGAAGCCGTCATAAACCGTCTTGACTGCGCCGGTGACCTGCTACGGGCACGTACTCTTGATGGCAAACAGCAAAGCAAGGGCTATTGCGATGTCGATCCCAATAACCCGGTCACAGTCTGGGGCACAATCTACGGGCAGCAGGGACATAATTCCGGCAATAACGGATCAGCATCCCTTGGACAGTCTTCCATCGGGTGGATCATGGGGGCTGACACGCAACTCCAGGGGAACTGGCGCGTTGGGGGTATGCTCTCTTACGGTCGTGACTGGTTTAATGCTCAGGCCGGTCGCAGTTCTTCAGCCCATTCCAATACAGCCACAATCGGGGCTTATGTCGGCAATGCGTGGCGCATCGGCGGACTGGTTCCTGACGCGGCCATTACCTTTAAAGGCGGCGTAAGCTATTCCTGGAACATGATTAATACACACCGCAAGGTGAATTTCAGCAATTATTCCGGGAATCTGTCATCAAGCAATCGTTCAGGCACCGGACAGGCTTTTGCTGAAACAGGTTACCGCGTGGCCTTCAATAAAGGCACAGCGATTCCTCTGGAAGTTGAACCTTTTGTGCGCATGACGTACGTCAATTATGGGCAAGACAGCTACCATGAGCATGGAGGAGATGCCGCGCTGAGAGTGAAGGGACAGAACAGCTCCATGGGCTTCTCAACCATGGGCATCAAACTGGCCACCAGCTTCTCACTGGGCAAGATTCTCTTCTCACCTCATCTGGAGGCTGCTTACCGCCGCGCTTTCGGACGGACAGATGCTCATATCCGTGAGGGCTTTATCGGCGCCAATAGCGGCTATGATATGACAATCTGGGGCACGGGACTCTCGGTCGATACGGCGCAGATCAGCACGGGCTTTGGCATGCGTCTGACTGACAGACTGGATATTAACGTCGATTATATCGGTCAATATGGCAGCAGCCAGAGCAGCACGGGCGGTTCAGGGAGCATCCATTACAGATTTTAAAATCCATTCCTCCTGGAATGAAACAAAAAAAGGCGTCCCGCAGATGGACGCCTTTTTTATAAATACAGAAAGAAGAATCGGGAAATTTTCCTATGACACATTTCAGTTTTATAAAAATAGTCATGTCACACTGAAGACGTTAACACGGCCTTTTCAAAAGATGTTTTGTACCATATCCTGTCAGAAATATTTAGGATATGTAGGGGGGGGACCATGAATAGTAATCATGTTTATACAAGCGACTGGTTTGTTAGCCATCAACCTATTTGGGAACGGATAATTTCTAATCTGAAACCAGAAAAAATTCTTGAAATTGGTTCCTACGAAGGCCGGAGTATATGCTTTGCTATTGACCACGCTGCCCAGTATAAAAATATCGAGATCCATTGTGTAGATACGTGGAAAGGGGGTATAGAGCACGAACGTATAGGCATAGATATGCAAAATGTTGAAAAACGTTTTGACCATAACACGAACTTATCAATCATAAGAGCAAAGAATAAAGTTGATTTGATAAAACACAAAGAAATGAGTGACGTTGCACTTCCCAGAATATTATCTGATTTGGGCAAAGATTACTTTGATATGATTTACATAGATGGATCACACCAGGCTAAAGACGTTCTTTTTGATGCTGTATTAAGCTTTAAACTACTCAAAGTAAGCGGCGTACTAATATTTGATGACTATCTATGGAAAGAAAATACGATTGGAGGAGAGAATATCTTACGATGCCCTAAAATAGCTATCGATTCTTTTTGTAATATATTTTCTCATGAAATACAAATATTACAGGCGCCTTTATATCAAATCTATATAGTAAAAGTAAAAGATTAACATTATATCAAACGAAACTTTTATAAATATGTGACGCTATTTTTATATGATATTGTGAGACGTTTTAGCAATAAATTAAAGAAGAACACCTGTATCTCACAAAGCGTGCACGCCTGATACCTATAATGAAGGTAATCTCCGACGAAAATGATATTACCATAGCGTCAGCATAATCTGCAAAAGCCATTTAACGGCCTGCTATTTAGCAATAGTCTCGTCGTCACATGTACAATAGCTCTTTTGAAGCCATTATTCATGACCTGAGAACTATGTTCCGTCTGGCCACAGGCAAAAGAACCAAACCGACTATTACAATCATCAAGCGCGTAATACGTCGTTCACTTCCTAAAAATAGACAGCGTGCTGCTTTGAGTGGCATGAAAAAGAAAAAATGCCAAATTCTCCATATAACCGTTAATACTCACAGCGCCTTATGGCGCTATATACTATCCTAGTAGACGGGGATGATAGAATAAAAGGCGGAACTTAGGCTTGGATTATCGGAAAAGCAGCAGGTATAAGCGTTAAACCGCCACGAGCTGACTAAGTCTTGTTAGAGCGCGCCAGAGATTGCTCTGCCATCCCACGACAGATGATAACAGATCAGAAATATTCAGTAATGAGAATCGGGCACTAAGTGCGTAATACGTCGTTCTCGTAGCAGAACACAACCACATGACCTGTGATACATAATAAACCGTAATTGCGGACGGCACAGCTGTTTATATGCTGGGCAAAAGCCAGTCGTCCGGGAAAAATAGTTTCTCTCACTTCACAGCAAAAAAGCTTGTCATTTGCTCTGACATTTCTTGGCAGCAGGAACTTAAAAAAAAGGACCTATAGGCAAGAGCGAAACAACTATGAAGCGCTTACCGGGAGACATATGAACATGGATGCTCTCCTAGTCCTTCCAGTAAAAACACCTATAGCCTGCCTCTAATGGGTCTATCACTGTGGGCACTTCCTAGAAAATGGCGCACTATCGCTACACGATGTGAGGAAACTGCAACTTCTTTTCAGGACGTTACACACATCATCTCCGCCTATGACTGCTTTAAGATCTGACAAAGTCTAGGAATCATAAGGGTATCGACCACCTCTAGTAACCGGCATAACCTCCTCTGGACTAAATAAAAACTGTAACGTCCAATAGAATTATACATGGGAAGAAAACCAATGTCTGAATATAGAAGTGGAGATTCCACTGCTCGGGGACTCGAAAAAATTGCCACAAAATCTTATATCGTCCCCTCTATACAACGTGATTTCGTCTGGAAACATAAACAAATCGAAAAACTGTTTGACAGCCTTATGCAAGGCTATCCCGTGGGAACATTACTCTTTTGGCAAATTTCCCCAGAAGTAAGCGAAAAATTTAATTTTTATGAATTCGCACGCTATTACGACGAAAGGGATACGGAGCATTCTACTCCATTAGACACTATAGATAATAAAGAAGTTATAGCCGTGTTGGATAGCCAACAACGTCTGACAGCGCTTAATATAGGCCTCAGAGGCAGTCTACAATTAAAACTATCCCAAAAACACTGGAATAACCCTGATGCATTCCCTGTAAAATACCTATATCTCGACCTTATAAGCCCTACAGTGCCAGATGATGAAGGTCGTCGCTATAAATTCCAGTTTTTATCAGACAGCGAGATTAAGAAAAAAGACAAGAATTTCTGGTTCCGCGTTTCTGATATCCTAAAAATGGAACAGCCTGACCTTCTAAATAGTTATATGGACACGAGAGGAGGGCATCTTACAAGGGATCAGCACACTCTCGCAGTCGGTATATTATTCAAGCTCTACAATATGGTTTTTAACCAGAAACATATTCATTATTTTCTTGAGAAAAGCAAAGACATAGATAAGGTTCTTAACATATTTATCAGACTTAATACAGGAGGAACAAAATTAGTTTATTCAGATCTGCTTTTTAGCATGGTTGTTTTACAATGAGACAATGTCAATGCCCAGGAAATCTTTACAAAACTCCAAAAACGCTTAAATAGCAGCGGAAACTTCAGATTCGATAAAGATTTTATCCTTAAAGCGGGACTGATGCTCGTTAATAATGGTAGCGTGAACTGCACAGTAAGCGATTTTAATTCCCAAACAACTGCCAAACTTCAGGAAAATTGGGAACGGATTTCCCAAGCCCTTATCCTTACGGTCGATCTTATTTCCTCTTTCGGGTTCTCTCATGAGAATATCGGAGCTGTAAGTGCCCTACTGCCCATCGCCCATTATTTATATCTCAGAAAGGCTGACAGTAGATATATTGACAGCAGCCATACTCTGAACGATCGCAACCATATAAAATCATGGTTAAACAGATCGTTTCTAAAGGCCGGAGGGAGTATATGGGGGAGCGAACCAAATACATTGCTTGTCTCATTACGCAATGTTCTTAACAATAATGAAGATATAAACGTCTTTCCTCTGAAAGATCTCGAAGAAGCCATGAGACGTCGTGGAAAATCTCTTGATTTCAACGAAGATGAAATAGAGGAATTATTAGATATATCTTATGCCAATCATAAGGACAAAAAGAGGCTCTTTTGTTTGCTGACCATTCTTTTCCCCTTTGTAAATCTGAATAACCGTTTTCATATTGATCACATTTGCCCTGCATCTGCCCTTGAGCCCAGAAAACTCCGTAAAGAAGGATTGGAAGAAGATCTTATCGCTTTACTTGGACAACAGCGTGATATGGTTTCCAATCTTCAACTGCTCGACAGAACATATAATTCTGAAAAGGGGATTCTCTGACCGTCTCTATGGTTGAAAAATTTTCCTGAATCCAGAGAATGGAAACAGCGTTATTGCAATGATTTCTACCTTGAAAAGCTTCCAGAAGGACCTAGCGAGTTCGAGGAGTTCTTTCAGACACGCCGCAAGGCCCTACGCAACAGACTAATCTCTCTTCTGACACCAGCAGCCAAGATAAAAACCAGGGAGCAAACAATGTAAAAATCTCCTCTTGGTTAATTGTTTAACATTGTATCTGAAAGAGGGGATTGATATCTTCTTCTCCTCGTTCAGAAGGCTGCTACGCAACCATCACTTCTAGGATCGGAAGCCCCCTCAAACAAACCTCTCTGATCGTGCACGATGGCCCCAGCATGACCCATCATATCTTCATAAGGACCAACAACATCTACAATATGCCCCGCTCTTTCCAGTGCCTGAATAATGGCCGGGTCGAAGCGACTTTCGAGCTTCAGAGAAGTGCTATGGCTGCCCCATGTCCGCCCTAACAACCAGCGGGGTGCTGTTATGGCCTGTTGGAGCGACTGATGATAACACGCATATCTTGTAAAAAGGGCTGCCTGCGTTTGAGGCTGTCCTTCACCTCCCATCGTGCCATAAACCATCACCCGCCCATCATCAAAATGCGCCAAAGCAGGGTTAAGGGTATGAAAGGGCTTCCGACCGGGCTGATAATGATTCCAGCTCCCCTCTTCAAGCTGAAAGGAAGAGCCGCGATTTTGCCATAATATACCAGTTTCTGGCAAAAAAATGCCGGACCCGAACTCAAAATACAGGCTTTGAATCATACTAACGCCCATACCCTGCGAGTCAATCGCCCCCATCCAGGTCGTATCTCCTTGCTGTGAAGGTTCACCCCACGGCATGGCGCGGGATGGATTTATCTTTCCAGCCATAGAGTTGAAAAGACCGTCGTCATCAAGAAAAGCCTGTGCATCCTGCGTCATCCAACGGGGATCACCGACATGCTCATTTCTGAAGCGAAATGCATATTTGGTCGCTTCAACCAGAGCGTGAATATATTCTGCTCCATTAACCTCAACCCACGGAAGCTTCTCAAAAAGTTTCAGAATAGCTAGAGACGCCACACCCTGCGTAGGTGGAGCTGTATTGTATAATGTCGCCCCCAGAGCACGTGCATGAAGCGGAAGCGGCATTGCCACTTTATGATGTCTGAAATCATCAGCTGAAAGGGGACTTCCAACAGAAGCAAGATCAGCCAGAATCCGGTCACGAAGAGTTTTTGTATAAAAGCTTTCCAGACCTTCTCTGATTAGTAATTTCAGCGTATCAGCCAATGCCGGATTTTTACGAAACTCTCCTTGAACAGGAAGTACTCCCCCAGTTTCATAAGCCGCCTTGAAACAGGGCTGCGCCAAAAGTTCTTCCCGTTTAAGGCTCAGTAACCGGGCCTCACTTTCGGTCAGAGGATAACCATTTTCCGCATACCAGACAGCCTGTTCCAATAAAAGCTGAAGAGGCAAAGGCTTTTGCAAGGCCGCGCTATGTCGCAACGCTGCCTGCCAGCCCGAAACAGCACCAGCCATCGTATTTGTAGCCCAGGCCCCTCGCCACGGAATGACATTGTGACCGGCCCGGATATAATCCTTAGCTGTGAGATGCCGTGCTGCAGCCCCACAGGCTTCGATCACCTCAACCTTGCGATTTGGCAGAGAGATCAGCCAAAATGCGTCACCGCCCAATCCTGTCATATGCGGGTAAACAACACTCAATGTTGCCGCCATGGCGACCACAGCTTCCAATGCTGTGCCACCACGCCTCAAAATATCCAGTCCGCTCTGACTGGCCAGATGATGAGGCGATGTCACCATCCCCCGCCCTGACTGAAAACTGTGCAACATAGACTTCTCCTACTGCGCAGGAAACCGGAAGAATAATATCTACGGTAATATAAATAAGGAATATATTAATACGTTACGAATGTAAAATAAATTAACAGATAAAAAAAGGGGACTGTAAGCCCCCCTTTTTCAGGCACGATAGCTCACCTTCTTAATGAAAAGGCGGATGATCAATCCAGCTCTGGACGCGATCCATGGCTTTATCAAGCCCTTTCAGCGAAAAAGAGATCTTCAAATCGTTCGTCCCTTCCAGTCTGGACGCCACAAAACTTCCCGAACTGGCAAGGTGAAATTCTTTTGCCTGAGACGTTGTAAGGTCTGCACTGGAAATGCAGCCCGAATTGGCGCAACTTTCCCATGAAAGAGCAACAGGAGCATTTTGATCAGTAGAAATCTGCGGCTGCTTCTGCAATGACAGTCCGGCTGGTGCCACAATAGCAATATGCCAAGGACGATCCGCCAAGGATGCCTGATTTGCACTTTGCGGAGCCCGAGCTAGGACAACCATCCCAAGTGGGACAGGACGCTGACCTTTCTGCTGGACAGCCAGCTCCTGCTGGATAAGGCAATTCTGTGGTCCTGCCGAAAGAGAATCACCTTTAAACACACAGCGGTAAGACCAATTACCTACGCTGCCGGAAGTCACAACGGGTGCAAAACGTACAGGCCCATCCGTGGCAGAAGTTTCCGCAGCAGGGGTTTCTTTTTTGGCCGTGCTTTTATGAGCAGCAAAAGCCGATCCTCCAGCGACTAGACTGGAGGCTAATAAACACTGAAAAAGGATTTTACGAATCATAGATTATACACCTAAAATCTTCTTATCAAAACGTTTGGATGATATACTGTAACAAGCTGATAGCACAGACCCGTATCCCCATTATTATTGGGCATAAAAGGAACGGCTATTATTATCCAGCCTTTCTGAGCCTCGTTAGAACGTGCCAGGAATTGCTCCTGTCATCGCATGACAGACGATAACGGAGCCTGCCCCTACTGTTTCCGGTAAAAAAGCGCGAAACGCTTATAGCCTGCCCCCAATGGCTCTATCACGGTGGGCACTTATTAAAAAATGGTGTAAGAGAACTGCGATTTCTTTGCGGGCCATTATACACATCATCTCTGCGTATGACTGCTTTAAGATCATAAAAAGCCTAGTTTATTCAGAACATTGCATTGACGGCAAATTGTGGGGCTATAGAAAAGTCATTATTGTGCCCCGCGAATACGAATGACGAACCGAAGATGACACCCCAACTGTCATTCCAGTTATATTCCAGCGCCGGAGCAACTTGCCAGGATGTCGAGGAAAGACCGACTTCACGAGAATAATGACCGTAATGATCATAACCTTGCACATGCGCACCGTTTGCCCAGTCGCGATAAAGATCAAAAGCAAAAACCCAACGTTGAGTGATCCCATATTCCAGCGCTACGCCTGTCTCACCATGCATACCCTGCTGGCCGTGCCCCCTGAACCCCATTTCCGTACCATAGCTGGTCACATCCCTCAGACTGGCAGAAGTTACAGGCCTGTAAAACCAGTTCCAGAAACGTAGGCGCAATTCATGGCCATTGGGCAAACTATATGTCGATTGTGCGGTCAGGCCCAGACGAAAGGTAAAATTACCATTTCCCATACCATCCTGTAAGTGACCAAGACGATTATAGTCACCTGTTGGAAAAACCATTCCGACATAAATATTAAGCGACGGAATGAAGCGTTTCGGATCCGGCTCCAGATATCTGTAGATCAGGTCAACAGGCATATCCCCAGCCTTGGGGCCATGAGAATGCCCCTGACCACTCTTCCATTGATAATTCACAACTGTATGCCACGCAATCGTCAAATTTCGCGTCAATCCATATTCCCACAATGTGTCATTCGAGAAAAAGCGTTGTAATGGATGGGAAGAAGGACGGCTATGACCACGATTATCCAGATAGCCAATAGGCTGTGTATAGGTATAATAGGGCTCAATATCCCAATAGCCTTTTGTGACGCCTCCCGAAGCAGATATAAGAGACCCTGTATACCATTGCCCTGCCCACGCTTTTGACACAGGATGGCAAGCATATAAAAGGGCCGCCAAGAGAATACGGAGCGTCAGACCGTATTTCGCAAAATGCCCTTTCACGGTCATCAAGCTATGACTACCCACCTGTTATGACACACCAGAATTATACCTCCCAGACCAAAGCGTGACCTTATGGCACCTAGCCATCTGGTTAGCAAGAAATGACCAGCTTACGCTTCAGACTATATCAAGGTTCAAAAGCATGCTGTATCGTCACTTTGTCCTTTACATGACCACAAATAAGCAATTGGAGTAATATGCGCGCCTTCTGTGGACCAAGATCACAAGAAACGATAAATTTATGTTTATCGTCATCAATTTCAATATTCCGGTGAACGAATCCTCTTTCCACACGGCTGGACCTTACGACAATGATACCTGCCTCAACGGCACGATCCAGCCTTTCCAACACCATATCTGGCATATTACCATCTCCCATCCCCGCAATAACGAGACCAACCACTCCAGCATTAATAGCTTCATCAATCTGGCAAGCATCCATGCCTGCATAAGCGTAGATAATACGCACATCCGGAAGCTTGTTTTCTGTAGGTAAAGGAAAGGGGCGGATAACAGGTGGCCGCTCCAGAAACCTCACGTCAGCCATATCGACAAAGCCAATCTCTCCTCCATTACGTGACTGAAATGTCTGGAGTGATGTGGTGTCCGTTTTCACTACACGTCTGGCTGAATGAATAACACCATTCATCACAATCATGACACCCCGCCCTTGCGAAACCGGAGCGCTGGCAACTTTCACGGCCTGGTAAAGATTGGACGGACCATCAGCACTTATGGCAGTGCTAGGCCGCATGGCTCCTGTCATTATGACAGGTTTCCGACTGGTCAGAACACAACTCAGAAAAAACGCTGTTTCTTCCATCGTATCCGTGCCATGCGTTATGACAATAGCGTCAACCTCATCTGCCTCAACAGCACTCTCAATCCGCTCTGCAAGATGGAACCAGATTTGCGCGTTCATATTCTGGGACGCGATATTGGAAATCTGCTCGACTTTCAGGAGCGCAAGCTTCCGCAACCCTGGCACAGCGGCACTCAGTGCCTCTCCGCTAACAGCTCCAGCGTTATAGGCCATCACCGAACGATCATCAGCCTCTCCGGAGATCGTCCCTCCTGTGGCAAGAATTAAAACGCGCGGCCGTATTCCTCCCATTTCAATCATCTCCGGTTAATCAGAGGAGAATCCTGCCATAACAGAACATCACAAAACAACCAAGTCCATCCCTAAAACGTCCACGACAAACAAAATTCAAACAAGGGCTACGATGAGTGGGCCAAGAAGTGTCAGGACAATATTGGCTACGGTATAGGTAATAACAAAAGACGTTGTTGGGACAGAATTACCGGCCTTGGTCAGAATTTCACCAAAAGCCGGATTGGCACTACGCGCTCCCGCAAGAGCTCCGGCAAACAACGCACAATTATCATAACGCAGCACATAACGACCAAATAACATGGTCAGGACAAGAGGCACAATTGTGACAATCGCACCAAGTAACAAGAGGCTCAGTCCTTCATGAGCAATACTGGCAAAGGCTTGCCTGCCTGTCTGCAACCCGGTAACCGCAACAAAACCTGACAGACCAAATTCCGTCAGGAAATTGGAAACGGCCGAAGGCATGACACCAATCGTCGGATGGCGGCCTTGATACCATCCGAAAACAAGACCAGAAAGCAATGCACCGCCCCCTCCTCCCAAAGTTAAAGGCATCGTTCCCAGATGAATGACAACCAGTCCCAAAATCAAACCAAGCAAAATCCCTGACATGTGAAAGACCATATCCGTTTTCGTCGCTGGCGAGAGAAGTTTACCCACTTGCTGGGCAACATGTTGTACGTCTGACGAAAGACCAAATATCGTTATGATGTCACCCTGTTGGCTGTGTAGGTCCTTCGCCAAATTCATCCTCTGGCCATCCCTACGCACAGCAACAAGATAAACCCCATGAGCTGAATAACTCGAAAGGTCATTAACAAGCTGGGAAAGACTTTTCCCCACAAAATCCCTGTGGGTAATAACAATATTACGAGACTGGAATTTAACATCCAGTTCTGAGCTATAAGGAAGCTCTTTGCCAATCATTCTGCCTATTTTGACAAGATGATCACGATGCCCAAAAAGTAAAATACGATCTCCAGGAACGAGGACAGTGTCAGGCCCCGTACCAATGGGATTTTTATGCCTTATGAGCTTCTCAAGCGTGACACCCGGCGACATTTCCTCAACTCTAGCGACATTTAGGCCTTTTTGCGTGATCTGATAAGCACGCCCAACCAGATCTGGCATAGCGGTCATTTCATTACATCCAAGCGGCCTTGCGCCGTTCATCCGATCCGTTTCCGCTTTTACGGCATCATCACGAATTGAGCGTTTCATAAAACGAGGCACAACAGTGATACAAAAAATGATGGTACCTATTGTGCCAAAAATATAGGTCACAGCGAAACCTACGACCACATGATCCTGCAACTGATGCAGTTGCGTCACCGATAAACCGAGGGTTTCCAACGCAGAATCAGCAGTGCCGATAATCGTCGTCTGTGTCAACCCACCCGCAGCCAGACCCGCAGCCAGACCTTTATCCAGATGAAAGAAACGTGCCAGAGGGATAATTGTCAGTAACCCGGTTGCAGCCAATATGATCGCCAACATCACCTCTTTAAGAGACTGACGCCCTAAAGATCTGAAAAAATGTGGACCACTCTGATATCCAACCGCATAGATGAAAAGAGAGAACAAAATATTTTTCAGCTCCGAACCCACAGAGATTCCTATGAGACTGACCAGCATTGATACCAGAAGAGACCCTGCTACCCCTCCAAGCTGAAAACTGCCAAAACGCAGACACCCCAAGCCGTAACCAAGTGCCAATGAAAAGAAAATGGCCATTTCAGGCGAGTTTCGTAACATATTACACAGGCATGATATGACATTATGAAACACAAGTCTTCTCTCAGGACGGCTTTGGAATCATCCACCAAAAATTCCGTCTTCAGTAACGAATTAAAAAAATACAAATACACATGAAATACTTTTCACATTACAATATACTATAAATTCATTTGAGCTTTATACCAAAACTATTATAGTAAATACAAAATTTTACATATCACACCAGGAAACAGGTTATTTATGTACAAATTTAAATCCATATTACTTTTCATCAACATTACGTCAACTTTCAGTTGCAATGTTTCATTAAATATGTGACATTTTGTCACTTATGACGTCTCGAAGGTAATGACAATACGTCACTCATGTGTGTCCTGATATGAATTCCATGATTTGTACCGGTATCCCTCTCTTTCCTCCAACTCAACCTCAAGAGGAATTACAATGAATAAAGTCATCTCTTGTCATTCAGGCAACAGACGTCTTACTGCGCCTCATCCTATCAGCCATCATGACAAAAACCGTTTTCTCCTCATAATCCATAACTCTCCAAGCGTGGATGAGAGCCAATTCTGTCGGATCGTCAATGAATTCGCCAAAACCCTTGAGCGCAGGAACAGGCTTAGCCAGAAAATAATCGAGGGGAACATCATAAAACTGCGCTAAAGCACACATAGTTTCCCAAGAGGGCACTCTCTGATCGGCCTCAAAACGAGACAGCAAACTGCGATCAAGTTTTATAGGAAGACTCGCAGCAAGCTCAGTCTGCTTGAGGCCGCGTTCCTTTCTCAATTTTCTTAACTTTTCACCTAAACTAATCATGTTCGCTCTTATAATTTATTGATCTAAAGTGATGACAGACAGTCAAGAAATAACATACCCCTTGACCAGAAACCCTTCTGATATGCCGGCTCTCTAATTTTATAGCCTTTCTCTCCTCTCGTCATATTGGAATCGGTTCATAACATCTCTCTTAAGAAACGTCACTTCTCTTTGTTCTTGCGCTTCTCTCGGAAAACCTTTCTTACAATATATATATAACAAGGATTTGAAAAATAAATTTTTCCGTAACAAAACAAGACAATAAGAGATATGCTTTATAAAAATTTTTTAATATAAAACATACAAAAGAACACAAATAGAAACGTCACGCATATAAACAACATATCTCTAGTCATATATTTTTTATATTTACCGCTATCACATTATAAAAAACAGAATATATTCCCCAAAAAACAACTTGACATTAGGTCACAATATGTGTAGATACAACACAAAATAGGATAAAATGCCATGCATTCATCATCAATAACGCTAAAAAATTAAATAAACAGATAATTATATCTATTTTAGGGGGTTATATTAATCATTTCTAAATATCAAATTTTGTAAAGAAATTCTATCTTGACACATAGGAGTATTTATAATTGTACAGACCCATAAATTACGCATTAAAGCTCATAAAGCATTTCAGTGACTGCTGCCTGTACCCCTATCAGGTACCTTCTGGAAAGTGGTTTATAGGTTACCATAGTTCTAGTCTTAATGATCTTTCCCCTATTACAAAGAATACACCTCAAATCTCTCAGGAAATCGCAGATATATTACTTATACGTGACCTTGAAATTATCAGGAAAGATATAAAGAGGCTCGTCACAAAACCTCTGACAGATTATCAGGAAGGTGCAATACTGTCTTTGATATATGCCGAGGGATTAAAAATTTTTGAAACTTCCTTGATACCCTGCTTCTTAAATACTGATAATAACATAAAGGCAGCTCACGAGTTCCTGAATTATCCTCATCACCAGAAAGAATGTCCGTCATTGTCTTTAATGCACAGGCGTAGAGCCGAACGCGCCATGTTCATGGGGAAAAATTCTCCATGATTACCCCTGAAAACTCCGTAACGCACGCCGTCTCTATTCAAGATAAAAACCGACGACGCAAGGCTGATTTCACAACCATTACGCCAAAAGAAACCATCACACCGAGACCGAGCTTACTTTGTCCGTAAAGTCGCTTGCGAAACACCATGGGGACTTCGGCAATCGTCATATGAGACCGGGTATTTAAAACAATATCAAGCAAAATTTTAAACCCCTTTCCTGACAGAAAAGGCGCCGTTTCTTCAAAAAGAGACCGTTTCATCATAAAGAAACCGCTCATTGGATCACTCAAAGTTACCCTGGAAAGCATCGCCACGAGCTGAATGCCTGTTTTTGACAAAAAGCGCCTCCAGGAACCTGATAGTCCCTGTGTCCCACCCCCTTCAACGTAACGACTAGCCACGACAAGATCAGCCTCCCCCAAACGGAGGAAATTCAGCATCGGCCTGAGGCAGCTTTCATCATGCTGCAAATCGCCATCCATTACAGCAATATAAGGGGATGAGACACTCAGCGCTCCCTCAATTACCGCTGATGAAAGACCCTTGCGCCTAAGGCGCAGAATCCCTCTTACACGTGGCTCAACTCGTGCCAACGAACGAATTTCCCCGATCGTACCATCCCGGGAATTATCATCGACAAAGACAATCTCCCAGTTCACATCAGGAAGAGCACTTTTAACTGCCTCCGTAAAAGGCACGATATTCCCGGATTCATCGAGACATGGAACAATAATACTCAATTCGATGTGTTCCATAAACTATGTCCTGCAATCGAAATACGACCAGGCACATTCTAGAAAGGCCTCTCAGAGCTTGTCAATCTTGATAAGCCGTTAAGAAAAGGGGCCTACAGGCCCCTTTTCCGGTTATGACCGGCAAAACTATTTCCTACGACTTGAAGCTCAGAAAGGTCCCGGTACGCAAGCGCTTTTCAATCTCTTCCAGAGACACTCCACGTGTCTCTGGCACATGACGATAAACAAAGAGGAAAGCGACAAAGTTTAAAACAGCGAAAACCCAGAAAAGACCACCAGCACCCAACATTTCAACCATAGTTAGTGTCGTCAACGACACAAGCAGATCAATAATCCAGTGCGTTCCCGATACCAGGCTCATCCCTTGGCTGCGGCATCCCAAGGGGAAAACTTCTGCTCCTATCAACCAGATTCCGACAGACAGGCTGCCAACATTGAAAAATGTATAGGCCACAACCGAAAATACAGTCACCCAGGCACCAATACCGTGATTCGCCAGATGAAGCTCAAACATCAATCCTGCAATAAAGAAACCGATTACCGCACCAGGAATGAGATATAACATCGTTTTACGGCGCCCCCAGGCGTCTACGGCCCAGCCACCAAAGAGTACACCGGCCAGCATGGCAACCCCGATAGGAATTGCCGATAATAAAGCCGAATTCTGACTAAACCCGACAGAAGCAAAAATCGTCGGAGCATAGTACACAACCGCATTAATACCCGTTATCTGGCAGAAAAGTGCAACTCCCACAGCCGTAATCAGCGCAGGACGAACCCAGGGAGAAAAAAGCTCCTTATAGCCAGCTTTGTCACTTTCATGACCTTCTCCTCCATAAGCAAGAATGCCTTGTAACTCACGTTCTGCTTCCTCAGTCGTAGAACGCAACTTCTGCAATACCGTCCGTGCCTGCTCAACGTGACCTTTCATAGCCATCCAGCGTGGACTATTAGGCAGACACAACATCCCGAAAAAAAGGATCAGTGCAGGAATAATCCCGACACCAAACATATAACGCCATGAATAGTCACGGATCAGATAGCCAAAAATGAAGGAACCCAACTGACCTATACAGACTGCCAACTGGAAAGCAACGACCAGGCTGCCGCGCCTGTCAGCTGGAGCAACTTCGGCAATATAGATCGGCACAATCTGCGTTGCAGCGCCAATAGCCAATCCCAGAATAAGACGGCATACGACAAGACCAACCATACTATCGGCAAAAACAATCGCTACTGTCCCGACTATAAACAGAATGGCCGCCCCTAAAATAGAGCGCCGCCGTCCCATTCTGTCCGAAACAGGTCCGGCAGACAGGGCCCCAACCAGAGCACCGACAATAATTGCTGACGTAACAACTTCCGCCTGGAACGTCGAAAGATGAAAAATACTGATAAGCTGCATAAGCGCAGCAGAAATAATACCTGTATCGTAACCGAACAATAATCCCCCTGTTGCCGCGACAAGGGCGATAACAACCGTCAACACAGACGTACTCGCAGGCGCAGATGCCGTCATACAGACGCTCCTTTATGAGAACTTTTTTTGCAGTCGAAATCCTACTTTATCTATAACAAAACCCAATCATCACATTTTCGTATATTTCGTGAACAAATGATAAAACATAAGCCCATCATCTAAAAACAAACGATAATGGGCTTTACATTTACTATAAGAAAATTTTTACTTTCAAAAAAATCAACAAGGAAGAATATCTAAAATATCTTTCCCCCTTATCATGGTTCTTGCATCAGAAATACGCGCGGAAATATCTGGTGTTATAAGATCTCTCCATCCGTCAAAAAGCGGGAGCTCGATGGATGCGGTCAAACTATCCGAACGAGCCAGCTCAATCTGCTTTGCGGTTAAGGATGGTTCGGAATTTTTTTCCTCTCCTTTCTGATTCTGGCGCAATAATTCAAGAAATAGCGCCATGATAAAAATCAACCGATGAGTATCCTGTTTTCCTATCAAAGCCTGTCGCATAGTATCCGTCCAGAAAACTTGCGTTTTAGAGGTCAGGTCACCAGCAATTCTGGTGACCTGATCAGCCATGGCAGAGTTGGAGAAACGGTCAAAGACACACTCTTTATAAGCTCGAAGATCAAGATTCTTCGGCCCCTTGATAAGAGGCAGAACATCTTTCTCCATGACACGATCCACAAAATCCCTGACGGCAGGAACAGCCAGAACCTGGTCAATATGTTTCAATCCAAGAAACCATCCAATAGAAGCAAAGACGATATGAGATGCATTAAGGATTCTGATTTTGGCCTGTTCATAAGCCCCAACCTCATCCGAAAATTCCACCCCTACTTTTTCCAAAGGCGGACGTCCTGCAACAAATTTATCTTCCAGAACCCATTGAGTAAAATCTTCTGCAATAATGGGCTCAAGATCGCTCAAGCCACTTTTCCGATTCAGTGCTGCCGCCAATACGCCTGAAACTGTTGGTGTGATCCGGTCAACCATCGCATTGGGAAAAGAAACTTTTTCCTCCATCCACTCAGCCAACGCCGGATCAAGGGCCTGTGCATAAGCTGTAAAAGCTTTCTGGGACACTCTGCCATTCTGACGCAAATTATCACAGGACAAGACCGTGAACCCTCCCAACCCGGCCTGCCGACGGCGACGCAATCCCTCTACAACATACCCAAACACCGTTCTGGGTTGCGTAGGGTGAGCAAGATCATGCCGGACATCAGGGTGATCAAGACGGAATTCACCTGTCTTTTCGTCCATATTATACCCACCCTCCGTAATCGTCAGGGACACGATTTTTGTCTGCGCCGACGCCAGACAGGACAGGACATTACCGGATTCATAAGGGGCCAGCAGATACCCTCTTAGCGCTCCTATTATACGCCTGCTACTCACACCATCCGTAGCTGTTTCTGTCAGAGAATAGAGCCCCTGTTGCGCCCTGAAATCTTGAGCCTTCTTCTCTGGCCCTCTCCCTTTGCGTAATCCGACACCAATAATGCCCCACTCCTGACAGCCAGGAAGTGAAAGCACCCGGTCGATATAATAGGCAAGATGCGCCCGAAAAAAGTTTCCGACTCCGAAATGAATAATTGACGGTTTGATATCCCTGAGATTGTAAGAAGGTATGGAAATCGCTTCAGGTAACGATTTCAATGATGAAACTGTGAGCACTTTCACCTCTCTAAAATATAATTTAAGAACAATACCAAATAATTACTTGCCACTTGAAAAACGCGAAACAGCCAGACCAAGACCATAATAGGAGCATTATTGATTATGTATTGGGAGAGACACTACCTAATTTCTGTACAAATCGAGGACACATTTCCAAATTAGGCAACGACCTTTACGATCTCTTTCTTAACGTTTTTCTAACAGAATCCTGTTAGGGAAAACTCGGTTCCAACATTTGAAACAGGTTCCCCCCTCTGGCATAAATTTTATGGCCGCTTCAGCCTACGGAATATAGTTATGATGTTCTATCTGTGGATGTTTGTCAAACTGATCACTGGATTTGCCTTTATCATAGCCTATCTGAATATTTCTGGCCGTACTCAGCTCTCCCAGATGAACTCAATCGATCTCATCGGAAATTTTATTTTAGGCGGTATGATTGGCGGTGTTATTTACACCTCTAATATCCCATTTGTAGAATATGTATGTTCTTTAATATTAGGGGTGGGAATTTTATTCGCTCTTAATTATTTGTACAGAAAATTTAGCAGTTTTCGCACGTTAACAATAGGGCGCCCTATCCCTATTATTTGCAATAAACGCTTTATGATGGAAACCATCGAAGACAAAAATAACAAAATTGATATATTAAACGTGGCCTCGCAGCTTTACGTAAGGGGCATCATGTCTTTCAATGATGTCTATTATGCCCAGATAGAGCCTAACGGGCAGGTCACAGCAGTAACCGATAAACGGCATCGTCCTGCTGCCATTGTCTGCTATAATGGCGCGATCCGAGAATCAGAACTTGAAGATTCCCATAAAACAGCCGAAGACCTGATGGAAGATATGAAGCAGCAAGGCATAGAGACGCTTGAAGAGGTCTTTCTTGCCGAATTGCAGAATGGTCGCTTCAGCTATATCTGTCGGGATGGCAAACACGTTCCGGAACTTTCACTACGTTAAAAAGGCAATATTCTACGAGGAATGCGTCCATGATTCTTTTTTCAGATGAGCCACCAACCAGTTAATAAACGCATCGACCCGCGCAGGACGACGGCCTATAGGTGGCGTCAGCACATGTAGAAATATCCGTTCTGGACTCCACTCAGGTAAAACGATTTCCAGTTTCTTCTCAGCCAGTTCCCGCTCAATCAAAAATAATGGCAATAATCCGATCCCATGACCCGCCTCAAGAATGGGTATGAACATCTCGGCATTATTACTAAGTAACCTCACATTCTGGAGATTAACGACGATAGTCTGACCTTCTGGGCCGTTGAGACGTACCGCCGAAAAGGTTGACGAGCGCGAAGTTGTATAAACGACGCTCATGTAGTCTTCGAGATCACGCGGGGTCAGTTCTTTGCCATATTGTTCGATCCATTGCGGACTTGCCACAAGGAAACGGGGCATTTCGCAAACCTGCCTGACCTTGAGCGAAGAATCGACCATAGCTGAAATTCTGACCGCCAGATCATATTGCCCACTGATCAGATTCACTCTGGTATCATCACAATCAAGCTCCAGCGTAATATCTGGATATTCCGTCATAAATTCACCTAGGATAGGCGCAAGATAACGAAAACCAAAGCTTATCGGGAAAGACATTTTAATAGGACCACGCAATGGGCCCTCCCGATCTTTGAGACTGGCTTCAGCCGCTTTGCCCTCATCATAAAGTCTGTGAGCATGTTCAAGAGCTTCCTGTCCGGCTTGCGTCAATGAAAGGTGCCGCGACGTACGCTGTAGCAGCGTTACGCCCAGCTCCTGTTCCAACCGTGACACAGCACGCGATATTGTAGGACGGGAAAGATTAAGTCTGTGGGCAGCAGCAGCAAAAGAGCCTTCACGCGCCACGATTGAAAATATCGCCCATGCTTCAAAATCGGGAAGTCTCGGCACTGTTAGGTTCCTGAAAGTCTCTGTTTCTGTTCTGAGCGTAGTCTATTGCCTGCTTCAATGCCATCTTTGATGCAGAAACCTTTTCGTGATTATTTTGACAGGGAATTTACCATGATTGAAATTCGCCCCTATGACAGTCTTGGCCATGCCCATCATGGCTGGCTCAAGGCAACACACCATTTCTCCTTCGCAGACTATTACGACCCTGCCCGTATGGGGTGGGGATTACTGCGTGTCTGGAACGATGACAAGATCGCTCCCCAGTCAGGTTTCCCGCCCCATCCTCATAAAGACATGGAAATCATTACCTATGTCCGAAAGGGCGCCATCACACATCGTGACGATAAAGGATATAGCGGTAAAACCCTCGCCGGCGACGTGCAGGTCATGTCTGCTGGAAATGGAATCATACACAGCGAATATAATCTCGAATCAGAAGAAACACTGATTTTTCAGATCTGGATCCTGCCCGACCGACAAGGCCATAAACCATCCTGGGGCAGCCGCCCTTTCCCCAAAGCTGAACGTGAAGGACATTTTGTCACGCTGGCATCAGGTCACGAGGACGATACAGAGGCCCTTAGAATTCAGTGTCATGGCCGTGTCATGGGAGCAACCCTGAAAAAAGACCAGGTCATCCTCCACAAACTCTCTCCTGAAACCTATGCTTATCTGGTCCCGGCGGCAGGAACAATCACACTCAATAATCAAATAGTAAAGATGCGTGATGGTGCGGCAATCAAAGAGGAAACAGAACTCACTATAACAGCCCTCGAAGATTGCGAACTCGTAATGGTCGAAACCAGACCATAAAATCCTTTTTCAAAAAAGCCAGCCAAAAAGATTTTCCCAGAACCCTCCCTTGAGACTTTCCTTACAGCTGAGATATTGTTTCTGATAGGTGGCTGCCCGGCGCCCTACTTTATGGGCCGTCTGGACCAACCACCCTTTGGAGGCATAAGTGTGCTTTTGATAGCCGCCCCATCCCTCATGATAGGCCAGATATTGGTTTGTTGCATTTGTGACAGGTACGCCATTTTTTTTCTTTGTCGTCGTGATGTACCAATTCATAAAGTCCAGCGCATCAGCAAAATCTGTCCTGTCCGCAGAACGTCCTGTATTTTTCTCATAATCACTCCAGACCTCGTCCTTAGCCTGGGCATAACCAAAGGCTGTAGTCTGATAACCCCAAGGAATAATCCAGAGAATATAAGTACGCTTTGTATGGACATTGCTGCGGAAACTTGACTCCTGATACATCATGGACATTGGCACAGAAGCAGGTACACTCCATTTCTTCTGTTGTCGCATGGCCGCGTGATACCAGCCGCGCTTTTCACGATAAATATCGCATAAATTGCCCGGATGTGCCGGTGGGGACGCTGCACAGGCAACGAGCGACCCCAACAATACAGAAAGAGCTATAAACCGCCCCAGCAGAGAGCTGAAAAAAGGCACGGCCTCAGAACCACTCCGACAATTAATTATAAAAACACACGAGATCAGAACGGAATTTCATCATCCAGATCATCAGAACCGGAAGGCATATCCCAGCCAGACGAAGACTTTTGCGGTTTTGAAGGTGCCGGCGCACTGGAAGAACGACTGCCGAAAGAGGTGGAAGGACTGTCATTATAACCGCTGTCCCCCATATCATCACCTCCGGAACGTCCACTATCCAGCAGCACCAACTCACCGCGAAAACGGTCAATCGTCACTTCCGTCGTATAACGCTCCATACCCTGCTGGTCAGTCCATTTACGTGTGCGAAGTTCACCTTCAATATAAACTTTACGCCCTTTACGCAGGAAACGCTCTGCCACATCGCCCAGACGCTCGTTAAAAATCACCACGCGGTGCCATTCAGTGCGTTCACGGCGCTCACCACTGGCCTTGTCACTCCATGTATCACTCGTTGCCAGAGTCAGATTGACGATCTTGCCACCAGACTGAGTGCTGCGGACTTCCGGGTCGCGCCCAAGATTGCCTACAAGAATAACCTTATTAACGCTTCCTGCCATTATACCCACTTTCATCTTTGTTAAGAGTCATTACATTATAATGAGTTAATGTAACGCGCTCTTGGCTTACGATCTACACCCATTCTGCGCAATGAGGAGATATAATCCCGGTGAAGACGATCGCCCCTACCGCCCCTCCTTCTCCTTTTACCTCTTCCTCTTCGAATGGCATGATCACTGTCCGGGGAGCGCGTACGCACAATCTCAAGAATATTGATGTACAAATCCCCCGCGACACTTTAACCGTTATCACAGGCCTGTCGGGATCAGGCAAATCTTCGCTTGCCTTTGACACAATCTATGCTGAGGGACAGAGACGCTACGTCGAATCCCTCTCTGCTTATGCCCGCCAGTTTCTCGAACTGATGGGCAAACCCGACGTCGATTCGATCGAGGGGCTGTCTCCTGCCATTTCCATTGAGCAAAAAACAACCTCCAAAAACCCCCGTTCGACCGTCGGCACGATCACGGAAATCCACGATTATATGCGCCTCCTCTGGGCGCGAGCCGGAGTCCCCTACTCTCCGGCAACTGGCCTACCCATCGAATCACAAAGCGTCAGCCAGATGGTGGATCGCGTTATGGCTCTTCCTGAAGGTACAAGAGTTATGCTGCTAGCTCCTGTTGTCCGGGACCGCAAGGGGGACTGTGCCAAGGAACTTGCAGAGCTGTCACGCCGTGGTTTCACCCGTGTACGTGTGGATGGTACGCTTTATGAGCTGTCTGATGTCCCCAAAATCAACCGCAAGACACGTCATAATGTTGACGCCGTTATCGACCGTATCATCGTCAAGGAAGGTATAGAGACACGCCTTGCAGATAGTTTTGAAACCGCTCTGGAGCTTTCTGACGGAATCGCCTCGGTTGAAGAAATCCTGCGCAATGGGGAAGAACATGAACCTGTCAGCCTTTCTTTCTCCTCACGTTTTTCCTGCCCAGTTTCGGGCTTTACTCTTGAATCCATAGAGCCACGCCTCTTCTCCTTTAATGCCCCTATGGGAGCCTGCCCCCACTGCGACGGACTGGGCACGGAAACCCATTTTGACCCAGCACTGATTATCCCTGACGATACTCTTTCGCTTCAGGATGGTGCCATCGCGCCCTGGAGGGAAGAGAAAGATCCACTCTTTGAGCAGACACTGGCAGCTTTGGCCCGCCATATGAATGAAAGCCTGAAAACCCCTTGGAAAAAGCTGAAAGCTGAGACACGAAACTTTCTGCTTCACGGCAACGAAGAAGTCGTCCTCATACCTTATCAGGATGAGCACGGCCGGGTTCACACCATAAAGCGACCTTTTGAAGGACTGATCGCCCACTTACAACGCCGACTGGCTCAGGCCAGCAGCGTGTACGTAAAAGAAGCGTTAGGGCGTTATCAGTCAGATATGCCATGCCCAGCCTGTCATGGTGCACGCCTGCGACCAGAAGCCCTATGCGTCAAGGTAGGAGAGCTTGATATCGCACAAGCTTCAGAAATGACCATTCATGCTGCTCTGGATTGGTTCAAAACAGTTGAAAACACGCTTACTCCCCAAAGAGCAGAAATTGCCCGGCGGATTTTGCGCGAAATTACTGAAAGGCTGCATTTTCTTGATCGCGTCGGGCTGGATTATCTGACTCTCGCCCGTGGTTCGGCCACGCTTTCAGGAGGAGAAAGCCAGCGCATCCGCCTCGCCTCCCAAATCGGCTCCGGCCTGACAGGCGTACTTTATGTGCTTGATGAACCCTCTATCGGACTGCATCAGCGCGATAATGCACGGCTCCTGGCCATGCTGGAGCGTCTGCGTAACCTCGGAAACACGGTTATTGTCGTCGAACATGATGAAGATGCTGTCAGGCAAGCAGATTACCTCGTGGATATGGGGCCAGGAGCCGGCACAAAAGGGGGTCACGTTATTGCCTGTGGCACTCCAGAAGAAGTCGCCAGGAATCCCGACAGCATTACTGGTGCCTGGCTAGCCGGACGCCGGGGCATTGACGTTCCGGCCCAAAGAAGAACCAGTGATCGCTGGATAACATTGCATGGCGCAAAGGGACACAACCTTAAAGACGTCACGGCCCGCTTCCCTCTCGGGACCTTTATCTCTGTGACGGGTGTATCAGGCAGCGGCAAATCCACATTGGTGATCGACACCTTCTATAAGGCCATGGCGCGGCAGATCATGAAGTCAGGCGTTGTTCCTCTGGCATATAGCCGCATAGAGGGAGCTGGACAGATTGATAAAATCATTGAGATCGACCAGTCACCCATTGGACGCACACCCCGATCCAATCCTGCAACCTATACAGATCTTTTCACCCCTATCAGGGACTGGTTTGCAGAACTGCCTGAATCAAAAGCACGTGGCTATAAACCGGGTCGCTTCTCCTTTAACGTCAAGGGCGGACGTTGCGAGGCCTGTCAGGGTGATGGCGTCCTGAAAATTGAAATGCATTTCCTGCCAGATGTGTTCGTTACCTGCGACAGCTGCAAGGGTGCACGCTATAATAGAGAGACGCTGGAAATAAAATTCCGTGGAAAATCCATCGCCGATGTGCTGGCCATGACCGTTGATGAAGCTGTTCCATTTTTTCAGGCCGTGCCCAAAATTGCGGAGAGGCTCGCTATTCTGCAACGTGTTGGATTGGGCTATGTCGCGCTTGGTCAACAGGCGACAACACTTTCCGGTGGTGAAGCCCAACGCGTCAAGCTGGCCAAGGAACTGGGGCGCCGCGCTACAGGGCGCACACTCTATATCCTTGATGAACCTACAACTGGCCTCCATACAGAAGACGTCCGGAAATTACTGGAGGTGTTGCACGCTCTGGTAGAACAGGGCAATACCGTCCTCGTGATTGAGCATAATCTTGACCTGATCAAAACCGCGGACTGGATCATTGATATCGGCCCGGAAGGCGGTAGCGGAGGAGGCAGGATTGTCTGCGAAGGCACACCGGAAGAGGTTGCTACCTGCAAGGAAAGCTACACAGGCCACTTCCTTGCGCCCATGCTGAAAGGAAAAACTGTTTCTTCTGCGTCCTCACACTCTCGGCATGACAAAACAAAACTTGCCAAATCTTCCGTACCTTCGGTAAAGGGAAAATCAGGAAAGAAAAGCAAACGTTAACATGAAGGATATATGACGGCCTGGCTTTATCTCTTCTCTGCCATCTTACTGGAAGTGGGAGCCACGACTCTGCTCAATCTCAGCGAGGGATTCAGGCGTCTTCTCCCTACGGTCGGAGCACTAGCTCTTTATACAGCTGCTTTTTTCTGCCTCTCGCGTGCCCTGCGCGATATCCCGCTCGGTATCGCTTATGCTGTATGGTGCGGCTTTGGAATCGTCTGCATTGTTGCTATCGGGTTGGTCATGTTCCGGCAACATCTTTCCTTAATGGCTTATTGCGGGATTGCCTTTATTATCATTGGCACGGTTCTTACCAGTCTGGCAGGAGCAGTGCGCCATTAAATGACAAGCGTCCCAATCGTCTCTAATTCATGGCTACGGCGCCCCCTCCCCGGCAAAACACCCTGGTGGCTCCTGATTCTTCTCCTCTGCGCCTTTATAGGACAGGTGGTCGTACAAAGCGTGTCCCTGCCCGAAGAAACGCCACGAAGTGTCATTGAACGACTGACGGGAATTGATATCGCTCCATCCCCCTCATCAGCTGGTCATTACCATCATGGCGGTATGATGATGCCCCACAATGAACATCATCACCTCCTGAAAAACAGTTCCAGTTTGCCATTCAATGGGCATCACCATCATCATGGTGATGAGTCTTGTCCCCTGTGCCCTCTCCTGGGACATGTATTCTTTGCGCTCTCTTTTGCCATTATTGCCTTGGGCGCAGGCCGGTTTACGCGTATACGATGGGAAAAGCCTGCCCAACCTCGTGCCCCACCCGCACTGGATGCATGGCAGTTTCCCCCTTCACGCGCCCCTCCTGTCTCTCTCTGAATCATAAGTCCGCATTTTCAGCCTTTTCACGATGACTGGAAATGTCTTTTTCATGACTGTGTTTTCTGGACAATGAGACGTGTCAGCTTTTTCATCCGTTTTTTTTAACGGCTTTTTGCAGCACAGAAAAATTTCTGTCTGCCTGTTTCTTATCAGCTCTTCCTTTCTCTCTCTTTCCGCTTCTGCACGGGCAGAGAGTACAGGTCCTGACAATGAAAAATCCCACCCTAAAGAAGAAACAATCACCGTCACCCGACAGAGAGAGCATTTTTCTCAGGCTGCCGATACAACCGCCCTGTTCCGGGATGTTCCCGGTTTCAGTTCCTACTCTGCGGGCGGTCTATCTTCCTTGCCTGTACTGAATGGCATGGCTGATGACCGACTGGCCTCCTACATAGACGGAATTCGCGTTGGAGCCGATTGCCCCAATCATATGAACCCCGCCTTTTCGCAAATTGATATGGACAGCATCGCCTCAAGCCAGGCTGCATCGGGCGTCAGTTCCGTCAATATCGGAGGTGACAGTATTGGTGGGTCACTTTCTGTCGAAAGAAAAGACCCGCAATTCGCCCAGAAAGGCAAAATCCTCGTTACAGGACAGGGCCGCGCCGATTGGCGAAGCAATGGTGGCGGTTCAGGAGCCGCAGGCTCTGTGACCGTAGCCAATGACACACTCAGTATGCGTTATACAGCCTCATACAGTCATGCCAGTGACTACACGGCTGGTGGCCGAGGAGGCCACGTCGCCTCAACCAGCTATCTGAGCTATAACCATGCTGTCACGGCAGGATGGCACCACGAAAACCATATGTTCGCCCTGACATTCGGGCAGCAGGATATGCCTTATCAGGGCTTTCCCAACCAATATATGGATGAAACTAATAACCGTTCAACCTTCGTCAATGGCAAATATCTCGGTAATTTCGACTGGGGCACACTGGACGTCCGGGGATTCTGGAAACGTATCGACCATGCCATGAATATGATGTCTGATAAGGGCGGGCACACCGCCACCACAGGCATGCCAATGAACATTGCCTCACGCAATGTCGGTTATTCCATAAAGGCCACTATCCCTCTCACATTATCACAGACATTACAGGTCGGCAGTGAGTTCCAGCATAATGGCCTCAATGACTGGTGGCCTCCCCTTCAGGGAAGCATGATGATGGGACCTGGCACCTTTCATAATCTGAATGATGCCCATCGAGATCATCTGGGGCATTTTATCCAGCTTAATTCACACTGGACATCCCGTTTTTCGACTGAGATCGGTATGAGAAGTGATCTGGTCATGATGAATACTGGCCGCGTCTCTTCCTATAACGACGGTGACTCCATGAGCATGATGCACCCTATGACCATGATGAATATGGGCATGGGAAGCATGCATATGGGGGGTATGGGTGCTGATGACGCCCAAGCTGCCAAGGCTTTCAATACCGCAAAACGTGGACGAACTGATGCCAATTTCGATGCCACGGTCATCCTCCGTTACAAGGTAACAGACTATTTCGACGTCAAAGGCGGCTATGCACGCAAGACTCGCTCACCCAATCTGTACGAGCGTTATGCCTGGGGGCGCAGTTCCATGGCTTCACGCATGATTGGATGGTTCGGTGACGGGAATGGCTACGTAGGCAATCTCCGTCTTAAACCGGAAATCGCCAATAATGCGAGCGTTACCTTCCATTTTCATGACCCTCGCGAACACGGCTGGGATCTTACGATAGAACCCTATTTCAGCCACATCCATAATTACGTGAATGTTGAAAAAATCGCCCATCTATCCAACGGCTTCAACCAGCTTCGCTTTGTCAATCACACAGCACAGACCTACGGCATTAACGCAACAGGACGCCTGCAACTCTGGAATAATAGCCGGTTCGGTGCGGCCCACCTTATGACCAGTCTGAACTGGGTACGCGGCCAGGATAAGACCTCTCATACCGGACTTTATCAGCAAATGCCTCTTAACGGGATCATTGGCCTGCATGAAAGCTTTGGTCACTGGACAGGGCGGGCAGAAATCACACTGGTCAAAGCAAAAACCACCGTTGATTCCATCCGCAGCGAGGCGCGTACCCCCGGTTATGCCCTTCTGGGACTAGGAGCAGGATATCGCTGGAGGACCATGCGTCTGGATATAGGTTTGGAGAACCTGCTCAATCAGCGCTACTTCCTGCCATTGGGAGGGCGCATGGTCACAGAAGCCCACGCTGCCGGAACGCTACCTGCCCCCGTGCTGGCCATGGGACGCTCTGTTAATCTGACATTGAGGGGAAGTTTCTGACTTCCCCTTTTGCAACCTTAATGCCCCAAATGCACGCTGCCTCGTTGGCGGGCAAGCTCTGCCTGATGCTGGCGCTCGCGATAACGATGACGCTGCGCTTCTGTCCGCTCGCCATAACAATGCGGGCAGCTTACCCCCTCTTCGTAAAAGGGGGACTCCTTGTCTTCTGCGCTGATAGGACTACGACACGCATGACATAAATCATAGTCACCAGGCACGAGACCATGGCCAACCGAGACACGCTGGTCAAACACGAAACACTCTCCATCCCATAGACTTTCTTCCTTGGGGATGACTTCGAGATATTTCAGAATACCACCTTTAAGATGATAGACCTCCTCAACTCCTTCCATACGAGCAAAGGCTGTTGATTTCTCACAGCGTATGCCGCCAGTACAGAACATGGCGATTTTCGCCTTGCGACCCTGTGCCTCAATTTCTTGCCTTTTCTGGCGAAACCAATCGGGAAACTCACGGAATGTCTGGATATCAGGATCTATGGCACCACGGAATGTACCAATCGCCACTTCGTAATCATTACGCGTATCCATAAGAATCGTGTCCGGATCGCTTATCAGCGCGTTCCAGTCTTTTGGCTCTACATAACGCCCGACACAGGCCAGTGGATCAATATTCTCCTGTCCCATCGTAACGATTTCACGTTTCAGCCTGACCTTCATACGCAAAAAGGGCATAGAGACTGCCCGCGATTCCTTATAATCAATCTCTGCACAACCAGGAAACGTCCGAATATGGTCAAGAACGCGTTCTATCCCCGCATCACTTCCCGCAATTGTGCCATTAATACCCTCTTTTGCCAGAAGGAGAATCCCTTTCACACCTTCTTCCAGGCAAAGCTGACGCAAAGGTTCCCGCAAGGCGCCAGGATTTTCGAAAGGTGTAAAACGGTAAAGAGCAACGACACGAATTGGCAAAGATATATCAGACATCAGACTTCTCCCCCCTGATCTGGAGTTTGCTCCTTCATATCAGGCTCCTCGTCCCAGACATAGCCCCTTAATCAGCCACGATCTGCCCCAGAACTGATGTGCCGGGCGCCGCAATATGCTTTTTCGTCCCACCTTGCGCAATCAGCTCCATAACTTTCTCAGGCTCCATCGGTCTGGCAAAATAAAAACCCTGAACTTCCGTGCAGCCCAGTGAGACGATATAGTCATACTGTTCCTGACTCTCTACGCCTTCAATGGTCAGAGAAATACCCAGATCAATCGTCAGATTGACCACGCCCTTTACAATTGTAGCCGCACGCTGGTCGCGCAACATGTCACGCACAAAAAGACGATCCATCTTGATCTTCGAAAACGGAAAGAAATAGAGATAGCCTAGGCAGGAAAAGCCCTTGCCAAAATCATCCAACGTGATGGCCATCCCACGTTCCCTTAAATCGTAAAGCTTGGCAAATGTTACCGGACTCTGCTTCATAAAAATCGTTTCCGTGATTTCAATCTGTAGCCTGTGAGCAGGAAACCGCGTCGAATCCAGAGCCTCGAGCCACTCGGAAACAAAGTTTTTCCTCATAAGCTGTCCGGGAGAAAGATTGATCGACAAGATCAGCTCTTCTGGCCATGAGAGTGCAAATTTGGCCGCCTTGGTCAGTACAAAAAGACCCAGTCTCTGAATAAGACCTGAATCTTCTGCCAAAGAAATCAGTTGCTCTGTCAAAATGCGTCCATAGAGCGCGTGGCGCCAGCACAATAGTGCCTCAAATCCTTTCAACTTCTGCGTCTGGGCATCATAAAAGGGCTGATAAAGCAGGGAAATATCGCCTTCATCAAGAGCTTTCGCGAGATCGCGCAAAAGATTGAGCTTCCTCTGCGCTACTGTTTCAAGCTCTGGGGCAAAAAACACAAAACAGTTCCCCCCGCGTTTCTTCCCTTCATAAAGCGCCAGATCACTGGCGGACAGAAGGTCCATGATGCCTTCATGCCCGCCTCTGGAAAGGGCAATACCGATTGTTACGCCGGGCGTCCAGAAAACGCCTTCTTTCAGCTTGATCTGTTCTGACGTAATAATATCTATGAGCTGCTGGACCTTCGTGGTCGCTTTCTGTCTGTTGGTATTTTTATCAACAAGGACAAATTCATCCCCGCCAATACGATAGAGTGTGTCAGCTTCTTCAAGGGCACGGCTAATTCTGGTCACAACCTGGGTAAGGACATAATCACCCATATGATGACCATAATTGTCATTGACCTCCTTGAAGCCATCAAGATCAATATTGAGGAGGGCAAACTCTTCTTGCTCCTGTTCCGCCTCAACAAGATAAAACTCCATATCGTCAAAAAAGGCCGTACGATTGGGCATATTGGTCAATTCATCATGACGGGCCCTGAAAGAGGCCTTTCGATGAATATTGTGAATATGTGTTACATCTGTACCCACGCCCCGGTAACCGGTAAATACACGGTCTTTAAACATAGGTCGACCACTTAACGACCAATAATAAACCTCACCCTCTTTCTGGACTCTCACGATCAGATCACGAAAGAAAATGCGCTGATTGAGACAGTCCTGTAGTCTTTTGACATTCTCAGCCGCATTATCCCCATCGGAAACACCGGCCGTCTGAATCATGATATCCACAAATGGTCTCGTATAGAGGGTTTTCTCTTCAAGCCCCAATACATGACTAAATGCCGGTGAGACTCCCGTTAGAACACCTTCTGCGTTCGTCTCCCACAGCCAGTCACCAGCAATATCACTTGTGTCACCCAGCAAAAGCGTCAAAATCGCATTGCGTTGCTCAAGATAATAATGATTGATCAGGTACCCGATCAGAAGCTCCCTGATCAGCCCACAGCTTAAAATGATAAGAGCTGTATAAATACCAAAAAGAACAGCACCAATCAGATAGGCACTCTGGTAATGTGAATGGTACCAGAGAAGCATAATAACCAGCACAGTCCCACTTCCCAAAATACTTGAAAACAGGACCGATGCTCCGGCGACGGGCAGAAACAGTACGGCGCTGGCCATAAGCGCCATTATGAATACGCAGCATAATAACTGACCGATCTGCGGCTCAATCGGCAGGATAAAGGAAATGACACTTAACCAGAATATACCCAGACAAACAGCAAAAATACGCAATATATAAATAGCTGGAGCCTGCCTTAAATGATGCTCCCGAACCAAAACGAGATAGACCGTCAGGCCTATAATCATCACACCAATAAAAACGACGACTGTAAACAGAAGGCTGTCCGGCATTTTCCATATGGAAGCGATCAGACATAATGCCGCTATTAATTGGAAAAATACGAAAAAAGGCGTGACCCTGCGTAAAATATGGATTTTAATAGTACTAATCGCAGGGTCAATTGGATTGAGCTGATAAAGCTTTTTAAAAAGGTCGACCAGAAACGGCAGGAAACCGTGATATTGTGTTAATATATCCCCGAGGCTTTCTGGCTCTTTAGACGTATTTCCCGGCAGTACCATAGCCTTATCTCTCTTATCATAATTGTGGAATCAATCAGTAAAGAGATAAGGTTGAAGAGTCGTTAACAATCCCGCTCCGGCAAACCTGCCATAAGAGATTATTATTTCTTTCTATTGGCTGACTTGGTTTCTCTCCCTTTGGGAGAAGAAATCTTGTAATCCTTACAAAGCCGTTCAATCGTTGCTATAACGTAATTAGCGCTAATCGCCTTCGTACATTCGAACTGACGCGGCGTACCCTTATGACGGGGACAGAACGTATACTCACTATGATCAAATGGCGTCCTGATATCGTGCCAGCAACTATTACAGACATGTGTCGAAAAAACGCGATAGGGATTATTGAATTCATTAGTCGGATGGGTAAAACCACTAATCATGACTACTGGTGTCCCGACCGCCCATGCCAGCCAGGATAAACCGGAAGACAAACCTATAAAAAAGTCCGCATGTTTTATCCAGCGGGCGCGCTCACTAAGCGGGCGTTCTCCTGTCTCATCCTCAGCACCATAAGGCAGGGTATTCCATGAAAGCTCGTAAGCAATGATAGGTTCCTTATCAATACATATAACCCTGTACCCCTTCTCCTTGAGATAGGAAACAACATCCAGCCATCCTGTCGGATTGTTCCAATATTTACAAGCAGCGGAAGCCTGGACGGCAATCACCACATAAGGCTCTGCAATCGGACGTTTATCAGCTTTTTTTATATAAACATCAGGTGGCTCTTCTGTGGGGTCGACGCCCAATATATATCCTGCCGTGCGATGCAACCCTACCATACGGAAGTCGGCGGGCTGCCATCTATTCTGCTCGTCATGAAAAAACAGGCCTATATAATAAGTCGCGTAAAACTCATCCCTGATATCTTCGAATTCGTCATGAGTCGTAAACCGAATATCAGGGTAAACAGACTTAAACATCTCATGAAAAGGCTCAACCATCGTAACCGTCAATTCACATTTATGCTGCCTGGCAAATCTGACCGCATAAGGAAACCAGCCTAATGTATCGCCCAATGTGCCACCCGGCATAATCACAGCCACTTTCTTCCCGGCCGCATCATAATCATGTGCCCAGAAAGGTTTACCGTCTTTCTCGACTTCGATACGCGCTTGCATGAAATGCCGTTTTATGGACAGAATCTGTACGTCACCGCCTTCTTTTTCATAAATCAGACTCTGCGTCGCAACATCTTTAAAACGTATTTTCCAGTTGCCTTTTGGTACATACAAGCGGATACCCGCGTTAAAATCATAACGAATACCTTCTGGACCTTCCTGCGTCATAACAGGTGCCGGCTCTGGAAAAGGCGTCCCCTCCATGACCCTGAATGCCGTACCAGCATCCTGATTCGACGCGGAATCTGCAGAGTCATTACCCTTTGAAGCGTCTGAAACTGCCCCTGACTCTGCGAAATCCTCCCCTTTAAGATGAATAATGTTCTGGAGGATACGATCTGTTTTCGTCTCTGTCACGACTGAACTCCAAAACCGGGAATGGTTTTAATCACTGACTGTACCTGATGGACAGAAATAGCCTTGCTACACTCAAACATCCGGCTTGTATTGGCATGATAGGGGCAAAACAGACGGTTATCTGTCTGTAGGGTCTGTGTCACGTCGTTAGCGCAGCTATTGCAGACATGACGATTGATAATACGATACGGCGTATAAAATTCATTGTAAGGTTCTGTATAACCACTGATCATAACGACCGGCGTTTCAACCGCCCATGCCAGCCAAGATAGACCAGAGGAAAGTCCCACAAAAAAATCTGCATATTTAAGCCAGCGGGCACGCTCGGTTAGAGACCGGTTTCCCGTTTGATCTTCAACACCATGAGGGATAGAACGCCAGACATCGCCCGTCCCCTCAACCCTGCTGCGATCAATACAGATAACGCGATAGCCATTTTCTTTCAGAAATTTTACCAGCATGAACCAACCGGTAGGATTATGCCAGTATTTGCTGAGACCAGAGGCCTGTGTACCTATACAGACGTACCGCTCCTGGATTGGACGTCCTCCCTTATCAACGATAACGTCGGGGCGTCTTTCCTTGATGGGTAAACCAAGTATATAGGCTCCCATCAGTGCAAGACCGACCTGACGATAATCATTGGGCTGAAAATTCCGGTCTGTATCGTTGAAAAACACTAGAACCTTATACTGAGCATAATACACCCGGTCGTCCTCCATCCCGGGAGAAATAAAACGGATGTTTTTATAGGCTCCTGAAAAAAGGGGCAGAAGATCTTTATGAACCTTGCATGTAAGACGGCATTTATGCAGTTCCTGAAATGCAATGGCGTGCCCAACCCAAGCCAGGTGATCGCCAAGACCACCAAGCTCCATGGAAATAAGGACATCCTTGCGCCTTAAATTGCATCGATGCGTGAAAATCTTCTTGCCGTCTTTCCATACCTTGAACTCAAAAGGTACGTAATAACGCTTGGAACTATGCACCATGCTTGAAGACGTCATTTCCTGGTCGAACAGCCGGGTCTCGGTTTCAACATCCCACAGTTCAACACGCCATTTGGCCCCATCAGGTAGCCAAACCCTGCACCCATCCATGAAATCAAAGCGGATGCCCTCTGGGCCTTCCTGCGTCAACACGCCCTCGTTACTCATAAAGCCAGCCCGTATCTTTCATTATACATAAAACTTTTCAGCCCCTGACGTCACAAAATTACGGAAGGACGATCAAGGATACTTACGGCCTCCAGCTCCTGATCACTAAAAGAGCGTTCTTCCAATAAAGGCAATAATGCCCCCTTGTAAGCATCCTGCGTGGCTTTCAGGCGAATCTTCCCACTGGGAGTACGACTGATCCCGCCCGTTCTGACAAGAACAATCTTTACCATTTTAACAGGACATACACTTTTCAATGCACGTGCCATCCTGTACGTCAGGGACGATTCCTGTCCTGCAAGAGCGGATGCCGAGATCTCTCCAAGAACACAGAGACCCTTATCCTCCTGAAATATTGCCAAACTACGGGCACTGAAAACAGGACATTCATGACGGATCACACCGGCCAGATCATCTGGATCAAAGCGCCTTCCACCTATAATGAGGCGATTTTCGAGCCGTCCTGTAATATAAAGCTGTCCCTGATGCATAAAACCCGTATCACGGCTTCGGAAATACAGCGCGGAATCACCGGCAATATGAAGGCCAAACCTTTCACAATTTTCCTGCGCGCGGTTCAGATAGCCAGGCGAAATACTTGGCCCGCTCAGCCACAATTCACCAACCTTATCTTCTCCCAGATCATCGCCTGTTTCGGGATCAACAACGGCTATCTTGTGTCCTTCCAGTGCCTCGCCACAACTTGCCAGTACACGTTCATCCAGCTCATCTTCAGGCGGCTTTACAAGCCCTTCCGTCAAGGCAGAACGAGAGAAACTCTTGAAAGATACAACAGAGTCGCCACGATTATCTTTCACCGCCGCATGCTGTCCACCACTTGCAATGCCCAGAGTGGTTTCTGCCATCCCATAACCGGAATGAATAAGTGTTTTCGTCACACCAGCTTTGGAAAAACGTGCGATGAAACGTTCAACCGTATCTCGCTCAATCATCTCAGCCCCGATAAGGGAACGCCACCAACTGGACAAATCCAGCGTCTTTAACGTCTCATCAGAGACTGTCCTCGTACAAAGATCATAAGCAAAATTGGGACTAGCCGTAAAAGAAACGCGATAACGACTGATAACCTTCAACCAACGCTCAGGCTTTTCAATAAAATGAAACGGCGACATCAGCATGCAGGGACCACCGGCGGTCAGCCCGACCAGAAGACCCGTAATCAGCCCCATGTCATGAGACAAAGGCAACCAGCTCACCCCCACAGCCCCATCATAGAAACCAATCCGTCCCAACATAAGGAACAGATTGCACCCGAGATTATAATGAGTGATTTGCACTCCGCGCGGACGCCCGACAGATCCAGATGTATATTGGACAAGAGCAACATCATGCACGTCCGCAGCATGACGGCGGTAAAGAGGTTCTGTTTTCTCAGCAGCCTCTAAAGGAATCCATTTTACCGCAGGTCCATCCCCCGGCATCATACGCCTGAAATCCAGTAGTGTCTGCCGAAGGCCAATCACGGCGACAGCTTTCGAATCTTCCAGAATATCAACCAGACGTGACACGCTTTCAGGAGCCGTCGGGTAAATGCCGGAAACAGGAATCATATTGGCATAAACACAGCCGAAAAAGCCCGCTATCGCTTCCAGACCATTTTCAAAACACAAAACAATATGAGAACGCTCCGGTACAAACCGCGCAATCAGTCCCGCCACACGACAGGCCCAGTCATGCGTCTCTTTCAGAGTCATTTCCTCAGTAATGCTCTCGCCATCGCCGATATAACTGAATTGTTTATAATCCGGCGTTATATGAGCACGATAGCTGAGAACTTCATCCAGAGTGGACGTCTTCCAGTCAAGAAGAACACGCCCGTCTTCATGCCTATAGAGTCTGTAATCCGCGTCCTCTGTCATGCACTCTCCTTTTGAGGTGCCTCATCATTTGTCACAAGAGGAGTCTTGCTGGCATTAAGGCTGGCAGCCTGACGCAGAAGCGAACGCGACATTTCAATAATCGTTTCATTACGCGCCAGAAGCACCAGCGATACGTCTACCCCGAATTCCGAGCGGATCGCCAATTGCAGCTCCACGCCAGCCAGAGAATCAATCCCCAGTTCGGACAATCTCGCATTATCGCTGATCGTTTCGGGATCAATCTGCAATACTGAACCAAGCTGTCCTTTCAGCCGCATCAGGACGTAATCCAGCCTTTCCGTTTCCGGCAGGGAGAAAAGTACCTGCAAGGTATCAGACAGCCCATCCTTACGGCTTTCCTGCTTTACAGGAGCGAAACGCGCTTGCCCTTCAAGCCATGTCAGCGCAGTAAAAGCCTTGGCCCAATCAATATCCACCAGAGAAATGACCGGCAAATCGACCCGCAACAAAACCGGCAGAAGATTCAGGGCTTTCTCAGCGTCTATCGGCTTCACTCCGGCGACGTCAAACACACGCCCCGCAGCCTCATTACGCGCCAGCATACCAACATCACCAATGGCCCCCCAGCCCACAGCGAGAGCCACTTCTCCAGATTGGCGACGTCTCTCGGCAAGGGCATTCAGCCAACCATTGGCAGCGATATAAGGGCACTGGCCAGGATTACCGATTTCTGTCGTAAAGGAAGAATACAGCACGAAATAATCAAGATTCATCCCCCGCGTTGCTTCATCCAGTGCCCTGGCGCCCAGAATTTTGGGAGCCATAACACGCTCCACAATTTCATCTGTCAGATTGGGCAGGATCATGTCATCAACAACGCCCGCAGCATGGAAAATACCTTTAAGCGGGGCGGGCGCTGCCTTTAGCGTCTCAATCAACTGTTCAACGGCCGCCCGGTCCGTTACATCCAGCAAATGAATTTCGACGCTGGCACCAAAGGCTTCAGCAGCTTTTTTCAAGGCTTCCAGTCCGTCCTGCATTTCAGGTCTGGCAGGAAGACGTCTGCCCACAAGATGCAAAACCCCCGCACCTTGACGTAGAAGGGACTCTGCCGTTTTAAGCCCAATCCCCCCCATGCCACCTGTAATCAGATAGGCAGCTTCCTTCTTGACGCACGGAAGTTTTTTTCTGACCGGACGCGCCTTGACGCCCTCCAAATCCTCAAAAGAAAGAACCACTTTCCCTATATGTTTTGACGACGCCATATAGCGGAAGGCTTCCACCACTTCTGAAGCAGGGAAGATTTTATGCGGCAGGAAGCTTAACTTCCGCTCTCTGGCACATTGAATAATATCAACAAGAATCTGCTTGAGACGTTTGTCTGGCATGATTCTGTCCATATCAAATGAAAAGAAAGACAGGTTCTCATTAAACGGCGATAAATCCAGACGGTGATGTTCGACAATATCGCGCTTGCCAATCTCCACAAAACGCCCCAAGGGCGCCACGAGGCCAAGGCTGTGCGTCAAGGCCTCTCCGGGGAGGGAATTAAGGACGACATCAACACCACGGCCATTAGTCGCCTGACGGACGCCATCGACAAATTCAAGAGTCCTCGAATCCCAGACTCCAGCACAACCCTGCTGACGCAAATATTCCCTTTTTTCCTCACTACCCGCCGTCGCGTAAATCGTCGCGCCCTGCATCAGAGCAACCTGAATAGCCGCCTGCCCCACGCCACCAGCGCCAGCATGAATCAGTACGCTCTCACCTTTCTCCAGACGCGCAAGCTGCATCAAGCCATAATAGGCTGTTACAAAAACCAGCGGGGCGCCGGCAATGGCCCCTTTGCCGTAAGAGAGAACCTCTTCATTCAGAGGCAACATGCTCAATTGAAGGTCTTCAACGGGACAAACGCGGTAAAGTGAAAAGCTCTCTGGGTACACGAAGACCAGCAAATCACCGACCTTCCGGTCAGTGACTCCTTCTCCAACGGCGACCACTTCAACAACGGCTTCCATTCCCAGATGATCGCCATTATAGGTGCCCTCTATCACGGCCTCCGGCAACAGGGACATAGCTTTTAATATGTCCTTGAAATTGAGACCTGACATGAGAGTCTTCAGTGTAACCTCACCTAGGCCCGGCTCCGGCACTTCATAAGCCTGCCAGCTCAGGGCCTCCAATATCCCTGTTGCCCCCGGCTTGAGACGGATACCCAATCTCCCGTCCTGACTGCCTTCCAGCGTTTCAAAAGGTACAGGCTCAGGTTCAGGATTAAGATTCGGCTTGATGAGACGTTCAACGTAACGTTTCCCCTCCCGCAACGCGACAGTATCTTCGGCGGTTTCTTCCAGCACAAGCTCTGCGGCGATATCTTCCAGAAGACTGTCTGGCACGACGACAGGAAGGTCCACACTACGGACGGCCAGATCACCTCTTTCGCATTGTGAACCACGGAAAAATGACGCTATGGCTCTCTCGTCCGGGTCGACAGCCTCTTCCTGTTCTGGCGTTTTATAAGCAGAGTGCGTCACAGCGATAAAAGTAACGCGTTTTTTGCGCGTATGCGTCGGGATACGGTTAATCAGGGCCAGAGACTCTTTTACGCCCTGGATGGCGTCGTCTTCAGCTCCAGGCTGTGGTTCATAAAGATAAACAACGGACCTCAGCTCAAGAAGTTTCCTGTCATGCGTCAGGAGCGCCTCAAGATCATCCTGATGTGAGGAAGGATAAGACAGAACCTCAATCCCGTTATTTTCCAGAACAGGCTTCAACCGGTCAGCAAGCCCTCTTCCGCCACCGATAAGAGCTATTTTCAGTGGCTCTGTCAGCAAGAGCTGACGCTCTGCCGAAACCCATGACGGAGCCAGCAAAAGCCGCCCTACGCGACTGGCCTCATCGTGGCCGGCACGCGCCAGACGGCGGCACTTAAGCCCCAGAATTTCCAGAAGAACGTCACCATCAGCCGTATAAAGTGTCAGATCAGCCTCAACACGATCCCTGCCCTGTGACACCGGCTTGACAACGACGACGACTGATTCACATTTCTGCCCCATATAGCTGACGCGGCGGATTTCTGTCGGGACAAAAAGACTATCCTTGCTTCCTTCCAGAGGGAAAGCCCCGATCATGGCGTGCAAGGCTCCATCAAGAAGGGCTGGATGAATAAAATAACGACCCAGCTCTGCCTTTTCCGCCTCTTTCAGGGACACGTCCCCGATGGAAATACCCTCGCCACGATAAAGCGCTGTCATGGTCTGGAAAGCAGGGCCATATTCCATGCCATGATCGGCCAGTTCCTTATAGACATCACCCCCTTCAAAACGGGTCAGACCTTGACGGAGCGCCTCAAGATCAATCCGCTCTTTTTCCCAAGGGGCTGCCTGAAGCACTGTAACCTGACCATGAACCTGCCAGTCACCATTCAGTGCAAGAGTTTCACTGGTAAAGGTCAGGACTCTGGACTCTTCATCGAAACACCATGCCATGACGGGCACAGCACCTTCCTGAAGCACCAATGGCGCACTCAGGCGGAAATCTTCCAGAATGGCCGGAACCTTGGATTCAAGCTGGTTATGCGCGGCAATAGCCGCCTCAATATAGGCAGCTGCGGGGAAAAGGGTGATACCGTCAATCCTGTGATCCACCAGCCAGGGCATGATTACAGACGTAATATCCGCTTTCCAGGAACGGCCGGGATCAAGGGAAGGCGTGCCCAGCACCGGATGAACCGTCATATCAAGACGGTCACGCCGCGCTGCTTCAACCTCCTGCCACAATTCCCCTTCCACGCACCATTTATAAAGAGGCAGGGCTACGCGGGACGGTTTCATAATCCGGCGCCAGTCAGGCTCTGCTCCGCCAAGCACCAAATCCACCAGAGATCTGGTTAAAGTGAGCTGATCATCTTCCCCGCGTTTCAATGTCGGACAGACTGCAATCGTATGACGCGTTTCTTCGGCACAAGCCTTGATGGAAGCCGACAAGACAGGATGCGCAGCCACTTCCAGAAAGACGGAATAATCATCTTTCAGGAGCTGCCGCATCACCTCAAGAAACTGGACCGGCTCACGGGCGTTATCATACCAATAGGCAGCATCATGCCGTGCAGCATCATCCCACTTCTTCCCGGTTGCTGTGGAATAGAGCGGACACGCAGGAGGCTGGCTCTGAAGATCTGCCAGAGAGTCCAGAAACTCATCGCGGATCTCCTCCATAAACGGACTATGATAAGGCAACTCGACCTTGAGAAAGCGGACAAAGATATCCTGCTCTTCCCATTCCGCCGCCAGTTTTTCGAGAGGTGCTTTCTCTCCTGCCAACGTGCAGGATTCAGGCGCATTAATCGCCGCAATGGCTATCTTGTCGCCATAAGGCTCCAGCGTTTCTTTCAGCGCATCAGCACTCAGTCCCACAGCCAGCATAGTGCCTTTGCCCTCAAGGCGGGCCTGAAGACGACTGCGATGATAGATCACCCTGACAGCATTGGGCAGATCAAGAGCCCCACTCACATAGGCAGCGGCCACCTCACCAACGCTATGCCCCGTAACGGCACCAGGCTCAATTCCCTTTTGACGGAAAAACTCCGCCAGACAAATTTGCAGCAGGAAAATGGCTGGCTGGGCTATCGCAGTCTGCTGAATACGGGATTCTTCCTCAGAGCGTCCCAACTCTTCCAGAACAGACCAGCCGGCGAGCTTCTGAAATTCCCCATCACAGTGCCGGGCCAGCTCAAGAACAGCTTCTGGAGCCTTTTTCAGGAATTCACGGCCCATCCCCCACCATTGAGGCCCCATACCTGAGAACACAAAAACGGGCCTGGCGTTCCGGTCAACAACCGCCTCTCCCGTAAAGAGGGCAGGATGTTTCTCGCCTTTGGCCAAGGCTTCAAGAGCTTTGAGAGCCTCCTCAGTTTCATGCCCATCCTGCTGCGGCAGAATAACGGCCCGATAACGGAAGTGCGTACGGTACATTGCGGCAGAGAAACAAAGAGCCTCCCAGCCTTTATAGGCATCACTCTGGATGAGCTCAGCATATGAAGCCGCCAGAGCCTGTAAGGATTTTTCCGAAAAAGCAGAGACCAGAAGCGGGAAACGCCCAAAGAACCCTGACGGAACGACACCTTTGAGCGTGAATTTTTCCACAAGTTTGCGTTGGGCAGAAGCGACTTCCTCTTCTGTGGGACGACGCAACAAGGCAACGGCATTGGTCCCGCCATAGCCAAAGGAATTTACCAGCGCGTAAAGCGGGCCAGTCTCTGGCAGTGAAACAGCTTCCTTATAAGGAATGTCCAGCTTGTACTCTTCAAAGGGGATAGACGGATTCAGCTCGTGCAAATTGGCCTGGGGCGGCACTGACCGATGCTCCAGACACAGCAGGGCCTTCAGGACACCGAGCGCCCCTGCCGCCGCTTCCGTATGACCAAGATTGGCCTTGATCGCCCCCACGATCACTTTCTGCCCCTCTGGCAGACATTGGCCGACGGCCTGACCAATCGCCCTCGCCTCAATCGGGTCCCCTACAGGAGTGCCGGTTCCATGGGCCTCAACATAAGCGATCTGCTCCGGCCTGACACCTGCCCGGGCCATGACCTCTTTCATGAGACTTTCCTGGGCCTCGGCACTGGGCATCGTCAATACAGGGGTATGGCCATCCTGATTGACGCCTGTTCCGCTGATGACGCCATGAATGTCATCACCATCACGCAAGGCGTCATCCAGCCGCTTCAAGGCGAGAAGAACACAGCCTTCCCCACGGCCATAGCCATCAGCAGAGGCATCAAAACTTTTGGAACGGCCATCCTTGGCCAGAAAATGGCCTTTGGTCATCAGCATGGCTGTCTGTGCAGACAGCATAAAATTGACGCCACCCGCAAAAGCCAGGTCACAATCACCAAGAATAAGGCCGTTACAGGCCTGGGCGATAGCCACCAGAGAGGAGGAGCAGGCCGTATCAATCGACATTGCCGGCCCTTGCAGCCCATAAACATGGGCCAGACGCGCCGCCAGCATCGTCATGGGGGCCGCCGTTGCGGCAAACTGGTCGCGCACCTGGGCGCGCATATAAGGACTGCCACACTGGACCAGATGATCCTGCGTAAACCCTCCCACGAAAACGCCTGTACGCGTATTTTGAACATCAGCCGGCAGGAGATCGGCATTTTCCATCAAACGCCAACTGACCCCCAACAGCAGACGCTGCTGGAAGTCCATCAGCATCCCCTCCCGGGGCGAAATTCCGAAAAAGAGCGGATCAAAATCGTAGGAACCACGGCTCAGGAAATTACCCCACCGCATTGTGGTCTTGCCGGGCGTCTGGTCAACGGGATCATAAAAATGACCGATGCTCCAGCGGTCTGCCGGAATCTCGACAACAGCCTCGCGCTGGTCAAGAAGAAACTGCCACAGATCCTTCTTCGAACTCAATTGCAGAGGCAGCTCGAACCCTACACCAATAATAGCAATTTCGGTCGATTGCTTCCTGCTCATATAACGCAATTCCCTTATGCTGCCCTTCAGGCGTCCAGTTCTTTTGCCTTCAAATAGACTGATACGCTATTTTTCAATCTCTGACGATCGACAAAACCGTCTTCCTTGTAAGGAATTGCTTCAACCCATATAACCGTCACAGGCGGGAGATCGGGATAACGCTTCCTTAACGCCTTGGAAACCTCCTCACCGGCAAGCTCCTGATGATTTATCAAAGCGCAGTAGATTTTCCCATCTCCCTTCTCGTTCGCAACGAGAAAAGAAGCCGCGTCAATGATGACCGGATTAGCCTTTATGATGGAATCAATGACTGAAAGGTCAAATTTGGCACCACCCAACGCCACAAGGTCATCACTACGCCCTGTGATATGCAGCTCTCTTTGCGGAGAGAGGCTCCCCCTGTCTCCGGGATAAAACCACCCTCCCTTGAAACGCTGCCGGCTGTAGCCTGGCTCGCCCCTGTAGGATTGCGCCATGCCGACAGTACGGATACGCACAGAACCGGTCTCCCCTACAGGGAGAGGCACATCATCTTCACCGACAATCTCGACACTCGCCCAGGGAAGCACGGAACCAACACTCGCTATGGCCCCTCTCTGTGACGCTGATATTTCCGTTACAAGACCACATTCATCTGTCCCATAAGCCACAGCAATATGCGGCGTCAGTCTCGTCAGGGCCTCCTGAAGGAGGCGGTCAGACAGGGACGCCCCAACCACGGTCAGGGAGAGATGAGAAAGCGGCTTCATTCCGGGAGGAAGCGCCTTGATTAAATGCTCCAGATGGGACGGTGTCATAACCACGAAAAGGGGGTGCCCACGCGCCACCTCTGAACCTACATTCTGATTATTGGCTTCCCGGATCGTGGTGGCACTGGCCAAAGCCGCCGACATCATCAGGAAGGCGCTGTGGGATGCTGCACCCAGTGTGCAAAGGAGATCGGGCTTTTTATGCCCCTTGCCTGCGAGCTCCAGCGCTGCGGCGCTATCCTGATAAATAAGACGGAGGATGGCCGTCTCAATATCGCCGAAGCTGAATGAGAGAGCATGGAAATTCTTGTCCGTCCCTGCGGCGATGGCCACACGGCAAGCGGAGCGGGGGTCAACGGGACAGGGAGGGAAATAGGCTTCAACCCCGTCAGATTCCACGCCGGACAGGGCTTTCTGAAACCATCCATGCCCCAATACCAGGCTTTTGGGAGAATGCGGCAAATCCCCTTCATGCTGGATAATCAGATCCGGCTTCAGGAGGGACAGGATCTCTTCAGACACATCCGCGTCAGGCAGGGAGACGGATGTCAGCCCCAGCCGCGAGAGGGCGAGGATGATGATCCAGTGCCGCCACAGATCAGGGCACTGGACGGCGATGAGAGGAGAAGGAAGTTCTTTCAGATTCTGGAGAATCCGCGCAACCCTACTGACAGACGCCTCCAGCCGCGCAAAGCTGCACTGCCGCGCCATGCCCCCAAATGCCAGCGTCTCACCCGAACGCCGGGCATTATGGAGGACAAAACGATCAAACATCCCCACTCCTCTGAAGCACCGCCGTGTTCTACCCCTCTCGCGCTAAACCCCCTGAGGGGGTTCAGGCGCTGAGAGCGAGCACCTCACCACCCAAAGGCGCGGCTTCGGGATAAGGCCCACCTGCCTCGACCTGCACCGCTATCAGGATTTTTTCTCCCTCTGACGCTGTATAGTCTGGCAGTGGCAACAAGGCGTCGCCCATTGTCCAGCGATGTGGACCTGCTTCAACAACACTCCAGCCGGGCAGGTTAACACGGTCAAGATGAGACGTTACGTCCATCTCCTTGTTACCGACCCACAATTCAACCTCTCTGACGAGTACGCCAAGTTCACGACGATCATCAACAAAAGGCCCAATGGTTGAAGAGGGTCTGAAGGTCTTTGACACCAGACGCACAGTCTTCACCTTGCGAGGCAGGGCAAACACCATCCGTCCGTTCGTTTCGCGACTGCTCTCAACAACCGTACCGTCATCAAGCACAAGATGCAGACCGGATTTTTCCGTCAGGGCCTGTTTTGCAGGCTCGCCATCCTGTGCGTAACCCAATGCCAGGGCACGATCACGGAAATTGTTGTAAAGAGGCTCGACAAAAGTACGACTGACCTCAAGAGGCGCTGCTGCGTCTTCATGCCATGTCATATCTTTCAGATAAACAAGGCGTGCTATATCGCCACCCTGTGCCTCGAAAGACTTGCGGACGCCCGTTTCGAGATAACTCTCTGTCAGCGCATTATTGGCCCAGATGACAGAATGTGGTTCTGTCTGGACATGATAATAATCATAGCTGTCCTGAGAGAAATCGTACCGTATTGATGTCCCGTTCACCAGCATGCGGACAGGCACAAAACGCCCTTCCAGATAGAAGCTGTGTTCCGGTGTGACAAAAAGATCCTGCGATGGCACACCCGGAGCGAAAGCATCCTTGCAGACCTGCACCGGCCAGCCGGCCAGCTCTTCTGGCAGGTCCTTGCGGACTCTGGCATGACGATGAATGACGGACGTAACCTCACGAATCTGCTTCTGCCCATTTTCCAGGACGCAGATACGGTCACCTTCCTTGATCTCCTCAACAGGGACTTCGCCATTTTCCAGACGGATCAGGGACCCTGCCAGGAAGCACCCATAAACAAGGACCGTATTGCCCTGTCCATCATCAACCAGTGTGAAGTCGCTATCCTTATAGCTGCCATCAAGACCTATGGACCAGTAATGCTTGTCGGCACCGTCACCCACGGTAATATACAGGGTACCGCCACTGACAAAGGTACTTTTATGCTGGTCATCATAGCCCAGCCCCTCAATCTTGATACGGCCATTGGTCCCCATGGATGTATGCTGCAACACAGCACCAGACTGAACCACCAACAGGCCCCCTGCGCCGCCTGAGCTGGTCGCCCCGGTCACATTGGCTGAAATCAGGGTCGCCCCGGAGGCCACCACCATGCCCCTGTCGCCGCTATTATCCACTACGGTCGGGTGATCCGTTCCGCCGCCGGGGTTGGCCTGGGCATCACTACGGCCGCCCGTAATGGTCGCACCAATAACTGTGCCGCCGGAAGAGACAGATAATGTATTGCCATCCGTAACGAACGGCCCACTGACCCAGCCCCCACTGGCGACGGTGATCGCCAGGGCCGAAGCGCCGGACATAAACACAACAGAACCGCCCGCAGAAACAGTCAGGTCGTTTACAGTCGCCCCTGCCTGAATAGTGCCCTTCGCACTACCCGCAACTTCTAAGGAACTGATAGTCCCGCCAGAATTTATAAGCGCCGTGCCACCATTATAAGCACTCACCACGCCAAAGGCAAAACCACCAGAATTAAGGCTCACTACGCCACCAGAGTTAACACCAACGTTGCCCACCCGACCGTCACTATTGATATTCAATTGGCCCGCGCTAGCAACTTTGTCATAAGTACCATACTTAGTATCGTTGGTAATCGTGACCGTATTAACCATTGCCCCCGAATTAACATTAATCACACCGTTACGTGTCGCATTCGCATCCATCACGAAGCCGCCATCCACATCCATGGTCGCTCCGCCGGAAACACCCGCAAACGTGACACTTCCGCCCGCAACATTCAAATAGCCTGAATGGTAACGAGAGTCAGTCAAGGCATGAGTTGTATCACCAACAACATCCACGTCATTCAGGACAAAACTGCTATTGTCCGCAAGACTGACAACGGCACCTGGCCCAATATAGGCGCTAGCCCCCGAAACCACGAACGAAGAAGTGCTCCTGATATACGCCCCGGAGCCTGCGCTAAGGACACCACCATCAGAGATTGATACACTATTGGTAGTGCCATGAAGAATGACCGTACCAGCCATTCCAGGTTTATCTGTAGAGAGACTACCCGCTGCCCCTACGGCATTGACGGTACCACCATTCAATATAGCAACACCACCCGGGCCGGCTGACATATAGCCATGACCAGAGAGACCACCATCACCAACGAGAGCGCCGCTATCATATTGCAGCGTGCCCTGTACAACCGGCCCGCCACTTGTCCGTGTTCCGCCCGATACATAACCGGCGCCTATGCTGCCGCCAGAATGGACGACCGCCGTACCACCGCTGACATTGACCACATCAGCCTGACCGTCAATTGAGGCGGTGCCCCCATTGACATGCACGCCCTGCACAACAGTAGCGCCACTCTGGACATCAAACAGACCGCCGGAGTTCGCCGTCGCACCGGACATGAAGGCGCCGCTGTCAGCCACCACATGACCGCTGCTGTTTGCGATGATATTGGCAGCGCTGGCGCCGCTCTGAATATCCACATAGCCGGCAGAGTTCGCGACAATGGACAGGCCCGTACCACCACCGGAAATGGCGATCGTCCCGCCAGCACCGGCGCTGCCAGCGCTCATATAGCCGCCGGAAGCAACCTCCGCCGTGCCGCCTGATACATTGGTCTGAAGGGCTGTGCCGCCGCTCTGGATAAGATCCTGCCCACCGGACAGGACAACAGAGCTTGTCGCGTAACCGTCAGATCCCACGACCTCCGTCCCGCCACTCAGAACGGTATTGCCGTAGGTCCTGCCGGTACTATAATTGCCCGCCGAGGTGGAGTGGTCAGAGGTCAGAACCGAGATGTACGTACCACCCGTGACGCTGACCGTGCCCCCCTGACCGGCGACCATATTGGAGCCCTGGCCACCAGACACCAGAACCTGCGCCCCATCAAGCGCCGTCGAGGCTGATGCCAGACCACCATTCACTATCTGCGTGGCGTGATGCCCACTGAAGATATTACCGAAGGTTTTACCCGTTGACTGCACGTACTGGGTACCTGCGAAAGTCCCGCCGATCGACGTGCCACCCTTACCGACGGCCATGACGGCGCCGTCTTCAATAGTGCCCCCTGAAATCAGCCCTCTGCTGCCCGCAACGTTAAAGCCTTTAATGGTAAAGCCGGGGCCACCGCCCCCTGCCAGAATATAGCCCCCTGAATGAACCAGAGGGTTATAGATCGTCCCGCCGGCATCCAGCCCGCCAAGCGGCCTTGTCCCGGACGTATCAGAGGTCAGCTCGGACGCGGCCGCGGCCCCGCCGGACATAACCTCCACCCCGGAGATAATACCACCCTGAATGGCGTTGACCGAAGCATCAGACCCCGCATAACCGCCATAAAGATGCGCACTATTGGAAACAGCAACAGCCGCGCCATCAAGAGCCGTCGCCCCACTGATTACCGTATTGGAATCCGATGTCAGCAGCAGTGACGCACTCGTCCCCGCTATGCTGCCATCAGAATTCCTTGACGTCACCCTGTAACCGGACGCTATGACGTTATAGAGAGTGCCCGTGGCATTACTATAATAGGCGCCAGATGTGACACTCGCACTCTTGCGACCAGCAGAATCCGTATAGTTTTTATTAGTCCCTGACGACAGGACTAAAGTCGCTTTCGTGTCAATCGTCGTCACAGTCGTATCATTGTCAGCCATGAGCCAGCACCCTCACAAAATAGTGGGTCATACTATAATCAGTGTTAGGAAGATTATGGGGTAACTCTTAAGATTTTTCAAGCAAAAAGCGTAAAAGGGTAGCGTTTCTGCCCTATTAAAGTCTGTGATTTCAAAAAGAGTCACAATAAAAGATCATAACAAATCCTGAATAAACAAAGACTATCCTCTTTTCATCAAAGATTCGTACGCGTTCATTATAGAATGCGCTGCTTTCTGCCTTGTATAAAGGGACGCTGTTTTAAACCCTTCATTTAGATGCATCCGGTAAGAGGCTGACTGATTCTCAAATCCCTCCAGCGCCTCAAAAACCATATCTGCCAGAGACTCCATTTCTTCAAGTGAAAACCAGACACCATTCTGGGACCGGGCATAATCAGCGCAGCCTCCCCCCCTGGGAGCAAAAAACAGGCTCCCCGCCGCCATGGCCTCAAGCCCTCTGAGACCTGTTGTCTCCAACCGCAGGAATGACAGGCAAAGAGCTGCTTTCTTCACATAGGCAGCGCGTTCGGCTTCTGTCTTCGTGCATAAATTCTGCCAGGACAGTTTCCTGTTGAACTCAGGATGTTTTGTGAAAAATATGCCTTTTTCAAAAGAAAAGGGCGAGTTCATATAGTCAAGTTTATATTCGAGGTGAATCGCCACAAAGAACTCTTTCAAAATCTGCGGAGAGTCTTCAATATCGACAAAAGGCGGTATAATGTCGATATTATCCAGATTCATGAAAGACTTTAATGTGTCCCGGCACCATTTATTGGGGACAAGCACCTTCAGGATGCCCCACTCCTTCAACAAGGATGCGGTAATCCCCTTCATCACCATCACATAGGGATCATGGCAATAAAAGAGTTTCCTGCAAGGCCATTTGGCCGCCAGGGAGGCTCTGAGCTTATCAAAAGCCGTAAGAGGAAAGACGACAACGTCATCAGATTCAACAAAAATTTCCTGGCACATAAGAGAACGGGAAAAACCCCGATCAAGCCATACCGGCCAGCCATCGGGCTGAAAAACCTTCGCCTCTATCCCTCCTTCATTAAGGAGAGCCGCCTGCTGGTACAGCAGTTTAATACCATCAGACGCGACCATATTGGAGACACAATTCAGGATAATCACACGCGCCATAAAAAACTTCCCAAAAGGCAATTCCTCACAAAATCGGGTAACATCATAAAAACATCATAAATGTGTCAGGGAATGACGCTGATAGAGCAGATCCTGATAGCTCTGCTTCAAATTGGCACGCGTGCGGTCGCTATTATAATAACAGGCTGTCTGGCGCCCGTTACGGCAGATTGTCCTGATCAGCTCCAGCTGGTGTTTATGCCCTTCCACTGCCAGAGCCAGTGAATCGACAACCCCTTCAATATCTTCGGGTGAATGCCAGAACCCATTTCTGGGAGTCGCAAAATCCAGTCCCCCGGCCCCATGAAAGCCCACAACAACACATTCCGAGGCCATGGCTTCCAGTGCTGTCAGGCCAAGAGCCTCTGCCGCACCAAGCACAAGGCAGACGGCCGCTTCCCCCATTAATGTCGCAACCTCTTCTTCCGTATAACCCTTGAGGTCAACCCAGGGAATGTCAGAAAGGGACGGGTATTTGGACACCAGGATTTTCCTGACCAGCTCCCCATAGGAAGAAATGACAGGATGATTGCTCCATTTCCATGAAGCTGAAATAATCTTCAGCTCCTTGGGGCGCGGATAAAACAGCTTTGTGTCTACAATAGGCGTCACGACCTTGACATCATCAAACCCTATTACGGAACGAACAGACTCTTTGGCCCACTGGCTGGGAACAATAATCCGCTCAATCTTCCAGTCCTGAAGTTTCTTTTTGGTAATCTCATAAGAGTAGAGATAAAAAGGATTCTGACAGAACATGATTTTAGTGCAGGGCCATTTCTGGTTAATGGATTCCCCGAACCATCCATTAAGAGCTTCTGGATACACAACGACATCATCGGCATTGACAGGCTCGCTATCACGCGCCAAGGCCCGCTGGACCGGATCTTTCAATAAAAGCGGCGGCCCCCCTGGTTGCAGGATGCTTGCCTCTATCCCTTCCTCATTCAGCATGGCTGCATGGCGATAGGTCGTCTTGATGCCGCCCGTAAACTCGGTATTTGCAAATGTATTCAGAAAAACAACACGCCCCATAGGCCAACCTTTTTTAAACAGACAGGTCACCCTTTATCAGGGAGATAATTTCCCCAGAGTAGTCAGGATCAGAGATGGCGTTAAGATCTGCGGAAGAATTTCTCCATAAAAATCTTTTTTACCCACATCTTTTTTACCGGCCGGGTAATAGACATAGAGGGGCACGCCATCCCGCCCGTGATCGCGCAGGTACCGCGTTATGGCCTCATTACGCTGCGTCCAGTCTCCCACCAGTACCGTTACATTATGCTGCCTGAAAGCACGCAGGACAGAAGGATTTTTCAGCGCAACACGCTCATTGACAAGGCAGGTAATACACCATGACGCTGTCATATCAACAAAAACAGCCTTTCCTTCCGTCTGAAGCTGTTGCAAGCGCTCCTGGGAAAAGACCTCCCACCCCTCGGGCAAGTGATCACTCCGGGGCTGGCTGCCCTTTAACGCCCCGCCTGCCGCATGATGTGACGGAAGATAGACAAGAAGCAGCCCCGCAGACAATGCCAGCAGCAGCAAAATCACGGCATAATTCAGAATATTCAGGCGCTTGTTTTTATCCAGCATACGGTTTTTCTGTGCAAGGCCATACAGCCATGCCGCCAGAGACAGAAAAACGCCTCCACCCGCTACCGTAATGACGAAATCAGCTCCCGCCTGCAATGTTCCGACCCAGAGGAGCCAGACACAACTTGCCAGCAATGGAAAAGCCAAAAACCGCCTGAATATTTCCATCCAGCTTCCTGAACGCGGCAAAGCTCTGGCCAAAGCAGGGATATTCGCCAGAATTATATAGGGAAAAGCAAGCCCCAGGCCCATTATGGCAAAAATTGCCAACCCCGTAAAAACCGAACGGGAAAGGGCAGCGGCAATCGCAACCCCCATAAATGGCGCTGTGCAGGGCGTTGCGACCAGAACCGCCAGAAAGCCTGTCAGTATATCATGCCCCCAGGCTGGACCCCGTTTCGCCTGTACGGCCTGATCTATCGCACTCCCTGCCCGACCCAAACCGATATAAAAAACGTCACACAGATTGAGGGCCAGCAATAATAATATCCAGCACATGACCCCGACAAAAATGGGCGACTGGAACTGGAAACCCCATCCAACAGTGCTCCCAAGAAGGCGCAAGGACAGAAACACACCGCCAAGGGCCGTAAAACTGCCGAGAATACCCACTGTATAATAGAAAGCACTTTTTTGCCTCTCCCGGCGCTCAGCCCCTTTCAGGGCCACCAGTGACAGGCTCTTCATGGCCAGGACAGGGAAAACGCACGGCATGGCGTTCAGAATAACGCCGCCCAGGAAAGCCAAGAGCAACACGAGAGCCACATTATCAGAGCCGGCAGAACCAGATGATGAAGAATTATCCTCCTGTGTAGTCAGCCATACGGAGGCAGTTTGTCCGTGAGGGTCTGTCACTGTCAGCACGCCCTCCAGCTTTTCCTGCGCGAGATTCTTTTTCAGCAAGCTGTCCGGCGTTAGAGAAAGAGTGAGAACCCCTTTGCCTATATGCAATTTCTGCTCTGCATTAGGATCAATGAGGCCGGTTTTGGCAGGGAAGAAATAGGCGTCCTTGACCGTCTCTTCTGAGAAGGTGTCACTTCTGATGGTCAGCACATCTTTTGCAGATAAAGTGGCCTGAAACAAAGCGGGTTGAGGCAGAAGCTGCTCAGCCTGTTCAAAAAGCCTGTCTGCCTCAGGATTGATAACAGCATGATCGCCAGAAGGAATCGAAAGGGTAAAATCCGCCTGTTCCGGCACACAAATAGAAGCGCAAACCAACCAGTCTGCATGAGCGCTGAACGTGACGGCGCCCTCCCCGGCCACTGTGAGGCTCTGCGGCAGAAGCACCGTTCCCTCATAGGCATAGGCTGAAAGATCGCCTTCCTTCAAAAGTCTGGGAACCGGCCACTGAACAGGGCCTTGCTGCACCAATGTCCTGCCGGAGGCCTTCAGTTCAAGATGAGGCGCATCACCAGCGGCCCCAGGATTAACCCAATAACTGTGCCAACCGGGCTGCAAGCGAAGCTGAAGTCCCAGCCTCACAGACGCTTCCGGCCCCATGACATCATGATCGACAATAAGGCGGGCCTGACTGTGGGCTTTAGTGACCCATTCTGTTTCCGCCGCATGGGAACTGCCTGCCAGACCCGGAAAAATAAGGCAACAGAGCGTCACGACACACAAAAAGAGAAACAGGTTACGGCCAAAACTCATAAAAACGATCACTCACGGTTTCGCGTCAAAAACCCATCCCTTATCCGGCTTGCCGTCTAACGCATAATACCCGTATGACCGACACTGTAACGTCCCGGCTGTGGCCATACTGTCAGGCCATGTGGCTCTGCCCCGACGGGAATCTGCTGCACGGCCCCATTCTGCGTATCTATGGCGTAGACGACATCATCAAACCGCCCGGAAAGCCATAATGTCCTGCCATCGGCACTCACATTCCCCATATCCGGGCTGCCGCCCCCGGGAATAGGCCATGTAGCGACAACCTGCTCGGTATAAGCTGAAATGACAGAAACACTCCCGGCACCATGTCTCGGGCCGTGAACCTCGTGACTTCCCCGGTTGGCCGCATAAATCAGGCTCCCGTCGCGACTGGGATAGAGTCCATGTGTACCTATACCCGTCGGAATAAACCCGATTTCCCTGAAATGATCCCCGTCAATGATAAAGACGCCATCGGCCATCATATCAGCGACGTAGAATTTATGACCATCACGTGCGGTCAGAACATCTTGCGGCATTCCCCCCTTCGAGAGCTTGAGCATGGCGATCAATTTACGGTTAACCGTATCGACTTTCGCGATATATTGCCCAAACTCGCAGGTGAAAATGGCATAGCGGCCGTCAATCGAAAACGCAGCGTGATTGATCCCGTCACAGGCTGGTATTTTTAACGATCCCTTTAGCGCCATTGTATGGGGATCACGAAAATCCAGTCTCCTATGCGCCTCCGCCACGACAATGGCATCTTTCCCATCTGGTGTGAAATACATATTGTACGGGTCATCTACCGTAACTGATGGACCTGTCTTTCCCGTCTCTGGATTAATGGGCGTCAGAGAGCCATCCGTACGTCTTTCACTGTTATTTGTAACCCATAATGTGCGCAAATCCCATGAAGGAACAACATGCTGGGGTGAATAACCCACCTGAAGTGTGTCCACGACTTTCATCTGTTTCGGGTCAATCACCGAAACTGTATTACTCCGCAAATTGGGTACATAAACACGTTCAAGATGATTTTTGACAATAGGTGATAATTTATCAGGCCCTTCAATTTCACTATAAATATCGTGAGCATTAATAACAGGAGGCATACCGGGGATTGTCGGCACAGCACTCACAGCCGCAGAAACATGCTGTGGCACAGGGGGCGGCTCTACAGGCTTATTAACAACTGGAGGAACAGAAACAGGCTGGACAGGCTTAACCGCCTGCTGCCCATGGTCTGAAAAAGGCGGCACACTGACCGGCTCTTTCTCTCCCAAAGGACGTTTGGGCTGCTCATCCTGTGAAACCGGCAAAGGTGGCGAAGGTGGTGCCTGATGCACAATAGGCATGCCATCAATATACTGATCCGCTGAGCCCTCAGCAGAGTAAGGAACGGACTGATAGTCATCAGCAGCGCTGGCCACACCCAGACTCACAAAAGCACAGGCAACCATCAGGGGAAAACTGCACTTCATGGCAAACTCCTGTTAAATATCTCAATCGACCTGACCGCAGCATCAATCTGCATATCAGTCCCAATCCGCCCAAGCTCCGCTGTAGCGGGTCTCGGATCGCCTCCATAAACCCCGTCTTCTATAGCTGGTTTTGGTGCCTGCTTTAAAGTGTTAATACGCACAAGAGAGGGATCAACTGCCAACATAAGTGATGTATCACTCAGATCCGCATGCTTCCCCAGAAACGCTCCCAGCCCCATTGCCCGCAATTTCTGAGCATATTCCCCAGGAATGACATCGTAAAAGTTTTTCACATGTAAAATACGCGCTTCGACCCCAGCCTTTTTCCAACGAATGTTCAGACGATCCGCAAGAGACGAAAGTTCTTTCTGGTAACCTCCATGGTCACCCAAAAAAACAATCGTCCTGAATCCCTGGACCCGCAAGCTTTCAGCCGCACCCGTCAAAACACCTTCAAAAACCGTGGGAGAAACAGACAATGTACCGGGAAAGCGCATATGAGAGCTTCGCGGTGACGTCGAACCTTCTGGGACATAGGCAATAACAGGGGCAACAAAGCAATCCCCCAGTCTGGACGCAATTTCATCTGCCAGCATCTGCGCCCTGATATTATGCTTTCCAACAGCCACGTAGGGACCACTCTGCTCCGTACCTCCCACAGGCACGATGATAGTCGTCTTACCGGCCTTCAGTGCTTGATCTATTTCCGTCCATGTATGACAAGCCAACTCCACACCCCCTGCCTTGCCTCCACAACTTTGCGCCAAGGCAGGAACGGACCAAACAATCACAGAGAGGCAGAAAAACAGGATTCGTCCCGGCAAACAAGACTTAACCCACAGCTTCCACCCTGGGCGGGAAAAAATCACCATAGCGCCAGTCAACTGCCTCCAGAGGGGCCGATTCAAGATCCAGCGCTTCCTCGACAGGCGGGTAGAATATGAACTCAAAATCCCCCTCGTTAATAATATAATCAACAAGTTTTTTATAAATATAAGCGTTATCTCTCAAAAGCTCCAAAACGGCTTCATCATCCCTCTCTTTACAGACGATATCCCGATTAACATAAGCCTCTATAGAACCCTCAATAGAAATAAACCTTTTGGCGACTTTTCCATGACGCTGAAACGCCTCACTCTTTATATAATTCATCACCCTGTCATGATCTTCGAGCATTTTCAGTATAATAGACCTTGTTTCCATCAAGAAATCATAACTCTCCATCTTTTTATTCATAAAAATAACGCAAACTGTCGAAAAATAAAAAATAGCGTCAATATTTGTCTTTACATAAATATAATACCAATCATCAAAATATTTATAGGAATCTTCATGTGTTACAAAAAAACCTTTAAGCACGTAGCCCATAAGTTCATTATACCCATTTACATAAGAGTCATAAATATTATACCCCCCCATTTCGGCCGCTATCGTGTTGCAGACCATTGTATTTTCCATGGCAATAAAGTCAGTCCCATTGGAATAAAGCGGATCGACGAACGCTTTCGCCTCACCTACGACAGCCCATTTATCCAACGACAGGAACTCATCTGAAATATAAGAATATTTCCTGAAATATTTGAAATCAAGGACCGGGTATTTCTTTGAAACAAGCTCATTATAGAGTTTGTTTTCGTGCTCTTTAAGCCAGGCAAAGGCTTTCTCCTGTGACAAAAGCTCACCCGCATCAATCACTGTTTCATCAAAAACAATGCCTATGCTCGTTTTGTTGCCCGCAAGAGGAATAAGCCAGACCCAGCGACCTTTCCCCATGAGATGCACAGTGCTGTTACTACGCTGTGCCCCCTTAAAAACATTATCGGGATCATCTGATACATAAATATCATTAAGGTCAACAACGCCATCAACCCTGAACCAGACGGCCGAATGTGTGAGAGGAAACGCCGTTTTGAAGCCGAGCTTTTTGGCAAGGCACCGTTTACGCCCCGACGCATCAACCAGCCACCGTGCTTTAATCACTCGTTCTGTTCCGTCAGTATGGAGTGTCCTTATATGATAAACCTCATCAATACGGTCGAAATCCATAAAGCGATGTTGTTCAAAAATATCAGTGGTCGGTTTCACAAAATTATATAAATCATTTTCCAATAAACCACGGTCAATCTGAAAAGCATCATGGTAAGGAAAATGATAAATACCAAGTTCCTTATAGTTTTCACCATCACTGCAAGTTTGCAGAAAACGCAGTCCCATCTTACTGAGATGCGTCTCGTGCATGTAATCATTGAGTCCCAGTGTATCACGCAGATAGAAAGCGCCCAGTTCGACGGTTGATTCACCCACCTTGTGTGCGGCCAGAGGATTTGGAAAGGTTTTGTCATGAATGAGACAAACTGAGGCAGACGGTATCTCAAGAGAAAGCTGACGCGCCAATGTCAAACCCGCAAGACCAGCACCAATAATGGCAACGTCGTAAATCATAATCCCTGTCCCCTGACCGATCTTCCAGAATAAACTATTGAAAGACAAATGCTCGTCACTTATTATTTTACGCCTTCCAAAAATGCTTAGGCAAGGGGTTTTTTGTCGCCCTTCCTCAAGCCTGAAAGCGTGATAAGACCTTATTTATGAATTTCCCTCTTTATGCCGCTGACCCGGACACTGTTGACAGTGCCGCCCATCTCATTCAGGTCGCACTGACTCCCGTCTTCATGCTCTCAGGTATCGGGACACTTATTAATGTTTTCAATACGCGTCTTTCACGCGTTTCCGACCACCTGGAAGATATCAACAAACGTCTTGCGCAACCTCTTGAGGAAGATGGCGGCAAAGATGCCGATCCTTATTTCACGCCCGCACGTCTCAAAGTGCATCAGGACAGGCTGCGACGGCGAGTTTTCGTCCTTGATCTGGCCATTATCCTTAATGGTTGTGGGGGCGCCTTTACGTGCGGATCGGCCATCGCACTTTTTGTCGGTTCTATTAGGGATGCCGTCACATCAACCTGGCTGATCTTCCTGTTTGGTGCGGCTTTAACCTGCACAGTCGCTGCGCTGTCAGCTTTTCTGGCAGACACAATTCTCAGTTGGCACGGACTGAAGCATGATCGCGAAGACATGCTCCAGAAATACGAGGCCCTTCTTATCGAAAAAGATAAAAAGAACTGACCCTTCTACTTATCAGCCCATCTGACGAGAATGGCAGACTGGACCTTGGCTGGTAATCCGACATAGCCTAGCGAACTGTTGATCTCCTGTCCGTGCTCAAATCCCCATTGAAAGAAACGCCTTACCCCGGCGCCTTCTGCGGTTTTCATTGCCTTTAGTGGGACGAGAGCGTACGTCGCCGAAACAATCGGCCAACTCCCCGCTCCTCCCTGGTCCAGGAGACTGACCGTAAAACCTGAGCTTTCCTGCCAGTCAGCTGAACTCGCTGCTTTAGCAAGACTTTCCAGATTCGGCTCAATAAAAACTCCATCATGAGTCTTCAACTTGGCAACGGGCAGATTATTACCCTCTGCATAGGCAAATTCTACATAACCAAGGCTACCTTCTGTCTGACGAACCAGCGCGGCAATGCCATCATTCCCTCTGGCCCCTGCTCCGCCAGGCCATTCGACAAGTGTCCCTGCTCCGATATGATTTTTCCATTCTGGTGAAACCAGAGAAAGATAGGACGTAAAAACGTAACTTGTACCCGACCCGTCAGCCCTGTGAATAGGTACAATCTCCTCGTCGGGCAATTTAATATCAGGATTGAGAGCCTGAATTCGGGAATCATTCCAGTCTGTAATCATCCCTGCGTAAATTCCCGCCAATACAGGCCCATCAAGCCTCAATGTGTTTCTGGGCACCGACTTCAGATGAACAATTACGACGACCCCGCTCATAACTGTAGGGAACTGATAGAGACCGGCCTTCTTCAACGCCACCTCTCCCATGGGCTTATCTGTCGCTCCAAAATCGACCGTCCCCGCTATAACCTGATCCTGCCCCGCCCCCGAACCGATAGCTTGGTAATTGACATGCACTTTTGTCTGAGAAAACGCAGCCGTGCCCCATCCTTCGTAAACAGGCGCTGCAAAACTTGATCCAGCCCCCGTGATCGTGACATCTCTATAAGGCAGGCGAACCTCCTCAGCATACACGAAAGAAGGCCCCCCCCAAGCGGCTGCCAAAACGAAGCTCCAAAGCCTCACTTTCACGCATAAAGCACGACTGAAACCCATAATCCCCCCGTAAAACGTAAAGACGGTGTAACGCTGGCCTCTTGTTTTGTAGCATCAGACACACACTATGACACCAAAATAAATTCTAAACGATTTTAAGGCTATGGTCTCCGAACGAATACTGTTATGGGCTGTCTTGTCCGTTACAGACTCGAGAGGTTGCCGCTTCATGACACCTTTACCCCGTCTCAACCCCAGGACCGCTTCCCTTACGGGATTTCTCACCGCTTTCGGCATTACCGCTTTTGCCCCGGGGGCACGCGCCGCTCCCGCCAACACAGCGGATTCCATAGCGATTATGGAAAAACAGATCCATGCATTGCAGGCGCAACTGACCCAACTCAAAATAAAACAGGAAACCGAAAATCGACAGGTACGAGCCCAACTTGCCCGTCAACGGGAACTTATCGAAGCCAATCCTTACGCCTCACGGGAAGCCCTTCTGCACACAAGGTCGTCCCCTTCGGATTTCTCACACACGCCAGAATCTGAGACTCCTTTTTTAGGCTGGAATATCAAGGGAGTAGAATATGAACCTCTGGCACCCTCTCTGACGGCCTCAACTCCAGTAGGTATGCTCACCGCTACCCCTCCTGCTCACCCCGATCTCTATAAGCCCCTCCGCCGTGGCCAGCTTCAGATCGGAGGGATACGCCTGACGTTAGGCGGCTTCCTGGAGGCGGCCACCATGTGGCGTTCCCGTTATACGGGATCAGATATTTCAACAGGCTTCAACGCCATTCCCTGGGGCAATCAGCCAGCCCATCATATGAGTGAATTTCACCAGTCTGAACGGCAAAGTCGCCTCTCATTACTGGTTGAGGGTATGATCACCAAACGGCTTGAAGCCGATGCCTACGTCGAAACTGACTTTCAGGGTTCCGGGTCTTCTTCCAATTCGCGGCAGTCAAACTCCTATGTTCCCCGTGCTCGCGTGGTTTATGGGGAACTCAAGGATCAGGAAGACGGACTTTACTTTCTCGGAGGTCAAAGCTGGTCACTCATTACCCTCTTCAACAAGGGGATGTTTGCCCGCGATGAACAAACCCCTCTCGTGATTGAAGCCCAGTATGTTCCCGGCTTCAACTGGACCCGGAACCCACAATTACGTGTCGTCAAAACCTTCGGAAAAGAAGAGCGCTATGCGTTAGGCTTTTCGGTCGAGAATCCCAGTGCTGTACCTGCCGGGAAAGCCTACGGCCACGTTACCGACCATATCAGCGGTACGAACGTTAATAACCCTGATACGTTCTACACCACTGACCCTGCTCCCGATGTCATTGCAAAACTTGCGGCCGATCCCGGTTGGGGACATTACGAAATTACGGGCATCATGCGCTTTTTCCGCAGCCGTTCAAGTCAGAACAATGGGGGACAGAACCATACTGTCATCGCAGGTGGAGGTGGAGGTGGCATGATCCTTCCCCTCATTAATAAAGCTCTTTACCTCCAGGCCTCTGGTCTCGTCGGACAAGGGCTTGGACGTTACGGCTCGTCAAACCTGCCAGACTATACCTATAGCCCCGCCGGCGGACCTGTTGCGCTCCCTGAAGCCAACCTTCTCGTCGGGCTTTATGGGACCCCCACAAACGATCTGACGCTTTACAGTTACGTCGGAGCAGAAAAAGTACTTCGTCGCAAGGCATTCGACCAGAATGGAGAACATTTTGGTTATGGCAACCACGGGTACGATATGAGTGGCTGCTCAAGCGAACTTTCAACAGTCTGTGCTGCCTCAGGAAACGTGCAGACTGTCGCAGAGGCCACAGCAGGATTCTGGTACACGGCGGCAAAAGGCGATTACGGCACAATCCGCATTGGAGGCCAATATGCCCATACGTACCTCCAGTCTTTTTCCGGTATAGGCGGAAGACCCCATACGGATGCTGACATGGTCTTTATGTCATTCCGTTATATGCCCTTTAACTGATCTGCACCTCCCGCCCCAGATGACAGGACCTCGAACATGAAAATCACAATGATTGGCGGTGGCTATGTTGGCCTGGTGTCCAGCGCCTGCCTTGCCGCTTTCGGGGCGACTGTCACTCTGGTTGAAAAAGACCCTCAACGCCTTGATGCCCTTCAAAGGGGAGAAATCCCCATTTATGAGCCCGGCCTTGACGCCCTTCTCTGTGAGCAAAGAGCCGTCGGCCGGCTCGTCCTGTGCTCCAGCATTGCACAAGGACTGAAAGAAGCAGAAGCCGTCTTTATTGCCGTTGGCACACCCGCCCGCCGCGGAAGTGGCCATGCTGATCTCAGCTATGTTTATGCTGTTGCCCGTGAAATCGCTGAAGCCGCCCCCCACAACCTGCTCATTGTCACAAAATCCACTGTGCCCGTCGGAACAGGTCGGGAGGTCAGTCGCATCGTGAACTCCCTACGGCCAGACCTCCATTTTTCTGTAGCCTCCAATCCTGAATTTCTGCGTGAAGGACAGGCTATCGCAGATTTTATGAATCCTGACCGCGTCATTATAGGACTGGATCAGAAGAGTGACGATAAAGGCACCCGTGCGAGAGAACTCCTGACCACTCTTTATCATCCTCTCAACCACCCTGAGACCCGTCTTGTTTTTATGGGACTGGAAAGCGCAGAACTTACTAAATATGCCGCTAACGCCTTTCTCGCCATGAAGGTTACTTTTGCCAATGAGATGGCCGATCTGTGTGAAGCAACAGGCGCAGACAGCGATGAAGTTCGCCATGCGATCGGGCTGGATCCACGCATAGGTCCTGATTTCCTGATCCCAGGTCCGGGCTTCGGTGGATCCTGCTTTCCGAAAGATACGCAAGCACTGGCGGTGACAGCCCGCAAGGCCGGTGCACCCAGTCCGTTAGTCGAAACGACCATTGCCTCAAACGAAGCGCGCAAAAGGCGCATGGCCGAACGCATTTTGACCCTGCTGGGCGATCTGACGCACCCTAGGACAGTCGCCATTCTGGGGCTAACCTTCAAGGCCAATACAGACGATATGCGTCAGGCTCCCTCCCTCACGGTTTTGCCACTGCTTTACGAAGCAGGTCTCACTCTCAGGGTTTATGACCCCCACGGAATGGAACAAGCGCGCGCCCTTCTGCCTGATGGGATTTATTTTGCCCGAAATGCCCTCGACGCCGCGCAAGGCACCGATCTGCTCGTTATCCTCACGGAATGGGAGGAATTCTTGCACATTACCCCTTCTGAACTCCAGAAAAGCATGAAAGGACGCCTTATTGTTGATTACCGGGGACTGTGGAAAAACAGGGAATTCGCCTCTTGCGGACTGGTCTATCACCGCATCGGCAAGAAAGACCAGACAAAAAAGGAAGGCACATAGGCCTTCCTTTCATTGCACAAAAAACCTGCTGTCACCCCACTGCTTCAGTTCCCGGCACTTTTCACGATTGCGCCCGCAAGCTCACTCACTGACGCAGAAATTGTCTGGTCGGTTGAAAGAACGATATCAGCTTTTTGAGGAACTTCATAAGGAGAGGATATCCCTGTAAACTCGCCAAGTTGCCCTTCACGGGCCTTGGCATAAAGCCCTTTAGGATCGCGCTTCTCACACACCTCAAGAGACGTATCCACAAAAACCTCGTGCCATGAAGCGCCTATAATTTTGCGAGCCATATCACGGTCTGCCTGGAGAGGAGAAACCAGTGCCACCAAGACGATATGACCAGCATCAGCCAGAATTTTAGCTACATGAGCCGCCCTGCGGATATTTTCGTGTCGATCTTCCGCAGAGAAACCCAGATCACTGCACAAACCGGCACGCAGCGTGTCGCCATCAAGAACCGTAACAGCATACCCCTCAGCCGTAAGTTTCTCTTCTACAGCACGGGCAATTGTGCTTTTCCCTGAGCCAGGCAGGCCCGTCATCCAGAAAACACCCGCTTTGTGCCCCCTCAGACCAGACCGCTGGACCGCCGAAACACGGCTGGCCGTCGGATGTATAGCTGACTGCCCTTTGCCGAGCTCGGCAATACCGATCAGGGGAGCCCCACCGACAATACGCTGATGCCCATCAACAAGAACACCACGCCCGTCACTGAGGCCCGGAGCGAACGGATCAAACAGAACATTATGCGAAGCTGCCAGGGTAATTTCTGCAAACCCGTCTGCCGGCACCTCGTCACCCGGTTTGAGTGAAAGATCGTCCAGATCCACAACGGCATCAATTGACGCTACAGTGACATCATGCTCTGCCGTAGAAAGACGCAGTCTGAAAGATTCCCCTACCTGCAAAGGCTGGCTTCTCAACCAGAAAAGACGCGTTTTTAGCCGGGCAGAACGCAAGGGGGCAGCCGCTTCATCACCTGCCGGGAAAAGAAGATCCCCACGATCAGGCACCAGATCCGGCTCCAGCCTGAAAGCAACTGACTCACCAGCACCAGCCACGGCCCTGTGAGGTGCATGCCAGCGGCAGATTTCTGCAATAGTTGCTTCCTGCCCCTGAGATCCGATGACAATCCTGTCGCCTTCTCTGATGGTTCCCCTTTCAATACGCCCTGCCACGTAGCGTTTATCATCGAAACGATAGACATCCTGCACAGGCATACGGAAAGGCAGCGCCAATGGCGGAGCAGGGGGAGGAACATCATTCAACGCTTCCAGAAGGGTGGGCCCCTTGTACCAAGAGGCCTTGTCCGAACGTGTAGCGATATTATCCCCATCACGCGCGGAAGCCGGAATGACATTTTCGACGCCAAGCTCCAATCTCCCCAGAAGCTGACGAATATCAGCTTCCACCTGTTTCAAGGGAGCTTCCGCAAACCCAAGGCGATCAGCCTTATTGAGCAGAACAATAACATGGCGAATACCAATAAGACGCAAAAGCATGGCATGACGCCGCGTCTGTTCCCTCACGCCTTCAGCAGCATCGACCACCAGGACAGCCGCTTCAGCATCAGCTGCACCAGTAATCATGTTCCGTAAAAACTGACGGTGCCCTGGCGCGTCAACAATGACAAACTCACGCTCACCAATGCGAAAAGGAATACGCGTTGAATCAACCGTCACACCCTGATCGCGCTCAATCTGGAGGGAATCAAGCAGAAAGCTCCACTCAACAGCTAGGCCACGTTTGCGACTACTTTCAATAATCTGGGCCACGCGTCCGTCCGGCAGGCTATCCGTATCATAAAGCAGACGCCCGATAAGCGTGGACTTACCGTGATCGACGTGACCGACAATCACGATGGGTGTGCTAACAGCCGGGACCTGAGGCGCAGAAGAAACAGAAGTCATGTTTTTATTCATTCCTTAGAGATAGCCAGCAACACGAAGACGTTCAAAAGCATCTTCGGACTCATGATCCATGGCACGTCCAGCCCGTTCTGACGTACGACTGCTTTCGAGTTCGGCGATCACTTCAGCAACGGTCGTGGCATTGCTTTCAATCGGGCTTGTAATATCCTGGTCGCCCAACGAGCGGTAACGCTTGCCATTTCTGGCAAAATACAGATCAACCAGCGGAATATTCTCGCGCTCAATATACCGCCAGATATCGATTTCTCTCCAGGCCAACAGGGGATGGACACGAATATGCATGCCTTCTTCAAAAGGCGTCGCGTACTGATCCCAGAATTCTGGCGGCTGGTTTCTGACATCCCAGCGATGTCCCGCTCCACGAGGGCTGAAAACCCTCTCTTTCGCACGTGTCGCCTGTTCATCACGACGGATGCCCGCCACCACACCACGAAACTGATATTTTTCAATAAGGGCGGCCAAACCTGCTGTTTTACGCGCTGCCGAACGTGCCGCCGGAGGGAGGGAGGGATCCATCTCCTCGACAGGAGGGCATTCCCCCAGAATCAGGTCAAGATTCCATTTTTTTGTATATTCGTCCCGGAATTTGTACATTTCAGGGAATTTTTTACCCGTATCAACATGCATAACGGGAAACGGAACACGCCCCATAAAGGCCTTGCGCGCCAGCCAGACCATGACATTACTGTCCTTGCCCAAAGACCACAGCAGAGCCAAGGGTTTCAGCTTGCGATAAGCTTCCCGCAATATAAAAATACTCTGGGCCTCCAGCTGATCCAGCCCATCCATAATGCGCGGTTGTTCTAAACTCATGATTAAAGGTCTCTCCTAAAGAAGAAAGAGGATCTGAAAAGGACCCGATTTATAACGCCCATTCTACACAGATGACGCCGGGAATGAACTCGGCACGGGACGATGAATTCCGCATTCCATTTTAACCTTGCCTGACCATCGACCGGCACGACTATCCTCCCCCTCCCCTACAGCTCTGGTACAAGGAGCGCATCCAATCGAAAGATAACCCTGTGCGACAAGAGGATGAGAAGGGAGCTGGCGCTCTTCCATGAAAGCCGCGATATCACGGGCCTGCCAGCCGGCAAGAGGATTAATTTTGACAGTGCCATCTTCCTGGGGCTCAATAATGGGCAAGGCCGCTCTGGTGTGAGACTGCATCCTCTTACGCCCCGTAATCCAGAGATCAAATTCTGGCAGAACCGTTTCAAGCGGCTCTACTTTCCGCAAGGCGCAGCAGGCATCCGGATCAAAAGCAGCCAGCTGATCTTGTGGATCACGATCTTTCAAGGCCTGAGAGGAGGGTGATAAAATTCGCAGGTTTCTCAGCCCCAGAAACCGGACAAGCTCATCACGATAGCTTAATGTCTCCGGGAAATGGCGTTTTGTATCAAGAAAATAAACAGGGACTGAAGAATCAATATCCGCCACGAGCGCCAACAACACGGCTGATTCAGCACCAAAGGACGAAATTACAGCCACGCGCCCTGCAAATCGGTTCAGAATCAACTTCAAAACATCAGACGCCGTAGCACAAGGTTTTTCTGCTTCAGAGTGTTTCTCTGCAACATCTTGTAATAAAGTCAGCTCTGTCCCTGAAAGCGCCATGGTATCGATCCCCCGAACCTTTCTGTCGGGTCAAGCTCTAGACCTAATTTACGCATATTACAATGTTAATTATACTTTTAACTATTTTTATTAGTAATTAAATGGAGGCTATATCCGTACCTCTGATAAAAAGGCGCTTTAAAAAATCATCCTCTTTTAAAAATTTACTTTTAAAAAAAACCTGCTCCTTCTAAGCTCCTCCGTAGAATATATCTACCATAATGCCATTAAAGTCCTGTCATGGGAGACACTGTGTGACAGAGCGTCTGAAGTCGCTTTTCCTGATATTTTCGAGACACTGTCAGACGAAACAGGCCTTGTGCATTCTGTCGGCCTTGCTGGCCACGAGTATACTATCTCCAGCTGCGGCAGACATACCGCATAATACACTATTACCCGGTGACGAGCTTGATCTCAGCGTTCCCTGCGTCGACACACATCTCACGGTCGATTCACAACTGAAAAATGGTATCGTTATCAAAGCCTCCAAAGGCACCCAACCCGATATGATGCAGGGCATGGATGGTGCGCAGAAACGTCTTTCCCTAATCTATAAGACCTGTACCCAAGGCGCATCCCTATGGCTCGCTATTTCTCCCAACACAACGCTGACTGTACATGACAGCCCCGAATCGACCATTACCGAAGAGGGGACCCTCGCCGCTCTGGAAGCCAATATACAGGATGCCACGCTTTCAGCTGATACAATTGAATCGCTTGATCTCGCTGCAAATGGGGCTTCACAGATCACCATCCATCAACTCGACCGTGCGGCACAGATAGCGGCTGTCGCAACGTCACAAATCAAGATTGATCAGGTTAATCTGACGGCTCTCTCTGCCACAATGGGCGGTACAAGTTCTCTGCAAATTAGCTCGGGACTGATCAGCGTTGTGACACTTTTCCTCACTCACCAGAGTAGCGCAGAGATTCACGCCAGCATTGGCAAAGCCGGTGTAACCGCCAATGACCAAAGCAAGGCGAAGGTTGGGCCTCTTCTGGGCGCTCTCCTCCCCAGAGGAACAGGGACTGTCGAAACATTTGAGGATACAGCACCAGTCAAGAAACCGCTGCCGCCCAAACCGACAACACCACCACAACCCACAGCTGAAGAAAAAGCCGCCGCTGCTATTGCCGCTGAAACCGCAGCTTTCCTGAAAAATCCTTCCTCGGGTTCCACCCCTTCTGCCTCCCCGGCGCCAACAACACCGCCGCAGGAACAATCCTCTCCGGCACCTGCACCCGCAGCAGAAGCCCAGCAGCCTTCTGCCCTCTTCCCTGTCCCCGACCAGAGTGACAATTCGCAAACAAGCGCCGCGCCTTCTACGCCAGAGCCTGCAAAAGCAGCCCCTTCGTCCGAGGGCGACCCGACATCGTCACCATCCGCTACCACACCAGAACAGTCACCTTCTGCACAAGGTAATGCACAAGAATCACCTGATGCCAGTTCACAACCGTCACAGAGCCATGAAGACCAACAATCCCAACCTTCTGCATCAGACAGCTCTACAACGACCACGCTAGAACCTTTGCCATAACTTTCAAAACGGCATAATCGGCTTTTGCTGGACAACTTGTCACAAGGCCAGGAAAAAACGGTTTTTCATGCTACAGGGATCCAAATGTGACGTTCATACTCTTGCCTCTTATCGCGCTTGGACGCTTTATTTTATCAGGCTTCAGACATGCAGGAGCCATAACTGTTTTTGGATTGAAAGCCCTGACAGGCTTGGTCAGGCCGCCCTTCTATTTCAGGACGTTTTTCCGCACATCCATTGAAATCGGATTCCTGTCCCTGCCCGTGGTCGCATTGACCGCAATTTTCGCCGGTGCCGTCATCGCCCTGCAATCCTATACAGGCTTTAAACAATATCATGCCCAAAGTGCCGTAGCGAATATCGTCGTCCTGGCTGTGACACGTGAATTAGGCCCTGTTCTGGCTGGGCTTATGGTAGCTGGCCGTGTTGGAGCCGCCCTTTCGGCACAGATCGGGACAATGCGCGTCACAAACCAGATTGATGCGCTGACAACACTTTCCACCAACCCTATAAAATACCTTGTTACGCCGCGCCTTCTGGCTGCAACACTGGCCATGCCAGTCCTGGTCCTTATTGCTGATATTCTGGGAGCCTTTGGCGGTTTCAGCGTTTCTGTCCTTAAGCTCGGAATTGAACCACGCACTTATATCAGCGCCACCATAGAAGCCGTTAAATTCTCTGACACAATGACCGGATTGGTCAAAGCCGCCATTTTCGGTTTCCTGATCGCTCTTCTCGGTTGCTATCATGGCTATAATAGCCGCGGCGGTGCAGAAGGTGTCGGCGCTGCGGCAACATCGACGGTCGTAGCAACATCTGTCCTGATTCTGCTTTTTGACTATATTCTCACGGACCTCTTCTTCAACGTCTGATCATTCTTCCGCCAGGAGGCGTTTTTACCATGACCACTCCACGCCTGCGCATTCGTGGCCTTAAGAAATCCTTCGGCCCCAAAGCCGTCCTGACGGGGATTGATCTTGACATTGAACAGGGCACTTCAATGGTCATCATCGGAGGTTCAGGAAGCGGAAAATCTGTGTTATTACGTTGTATTCTAGGGCTTGTTCTCCCCGATGAAGGTATTATCGAAATTGACGGCGAGGATGTCCTGAGGGCTCGTCCGCAACGACAGGAAGAACTACGTCGCCGAATTGGCATGCTGTTTCAGAATGCAGCACTCTTCGACAGCATGAGTGTCATTGACAATCTGCTGTTTGGGCTGAGAGCCAAATCATCCCTGCATCCCCGCCGGGATAAAGAAAAACTGCAACAAGCCGCCTTCAGACTTCTGGCACAGGTCGGACTGGATGACTCTGTCGCCGCATTAAATCCTTCAGAACTTTCAGGAGGTATGCAAAAACGCGTTGGGCTAGCCCGGGCTATCGCTGGGCGACCAGATATATTGTTCTTTGATGAGCCAACGACAGGTCTGGATCCCATTATGAGTGCCATCATTGATGGTCTGATCGTGAATTGCGTCAAAAAACTTGGCTCTACAGCCATCGCTATTACCCACGATATGGCTTCAGCCCAACGGATCGGCACGCAGGCTGCCATGCTTTATGAAGGGAAACTAATCTGGAAAGGCGCTGCTCAAGATCTCCTTCACTCCGGTAATGAGATTGTGGATCAGTTTACCCACGGACGCCGGGAAGGACCTATCCATATTGAGGCTGCTCCCACCCTTTGAGAGACTGTCATGGCCAAGAAACCCACTATTCGCTTCGTCTGCCAGAACTGCCAGGCCTCATATCTGAAATGGCAGGGCAAATGTGAAAATTGTGGTGAATGGAATACTCTGGAAGAAGAAAAAGTTGAAGTAACACCTCGTCGGACGATCGCCCTGAAAGGCGGCGGTCTCTCGACCGTACGACTGGATGGAAAAACGACGCCACCCCAGAGGATTCATAGTGGCATTGAAGAATTTAACCGCGTCCTGGGCGGCGGATTCGTTCCGGGTTCAGTCGTTCTGGTCGGGGGCGATCCCGGTATCGGGAAATCAACACTGATGCTTCAGGCCACCTGCGCCCTCGCTGGAACCGGCCACGAAGTTCTTTATGTGTCAGGCGAAGAAGCTATTGACCAGATTCGCCTGCGCGCCCAGCGTCTGGGGCTTGATGTCAAACCAGACGCCCTGAATACACTGGATCTGGCCGCTTCAATCAATGTAACCGATATTGTCACGACTCTTGAAGAACGGCACGTCCATAAGGTTGTTGTTATTGATTCCATCCAGACAATGTGGCTGGAGGGCATAGAAAGTGCTCCCGGTTCAGTCTCACAGGTTCGCGCCTGTGCTTTTGAACTGATCCGTTTGGCAAAAACACTCGGATTCGCTCTGGTTCTTATCGGTCACGTCACCAAAGAAGGCTCACTGGCAGGTCCCCGCGTTCTTGAACATATGGTGGATGCCGTCCTCTATTTTGAAGGCGACAGGGGACATCAGTTCCGTATTTTACGCGCTGCCAAGAACCGTTTTGGGGCAACAGACGAAATTGGCGTTTTTGCCATGACGGATTCCGGTCTGAAGGAAGTTCCCAATCCTTCGGCCCTCTTTCTCGCAGAGCGCCACGGCAACATCGCAGGTTCGGCTGTTTTCGCAGGCCTCGAAGGTACGCGCCCTGTCCTTATGGAAGTACAAGTGCTTCTCTCCCCCAAAACAGGAGAAGGGGCCCCAAGACGGGCTGTTATTGGCTGGGATACAGCCAGACTGAATATGATTCTGGCTGTACTGGAAGCACGCTGTGGTCTGAAACTCAGCTCCATGGATGTTTATCTCAACATCACGGGCGGCATAAAAATTACCGAACCTGCTGCTGATCTTGCCGTCGCTGCTGCCCTGATCTCGGCAGCCACCGGAAAACCAACGGCTTCTGATGCCGCTTATTTTGGGGAAATTGGTCTCTCCGGCGAGTTGCGACAAGTCAGTCAGACCGAACTCAGACTAAAAGAGATTGCCAAACTGGGCTTCCGGCAAGCCTTCTTACCGCGCCACGTTAGTTCAACCTCTGCACGCCCACGTCCTCCACAAGGACTGTCCCTGCAGGAAATAGGTCATTTAAGCGATCTGGTAGCCCTCTTCACGATAAAAGGCGTGTCTTAGTTACGGTCCTCATCAAGAAACTGAAGCTGTTTTTGTCCGCGCGTCATATCACGCAACCAGCTTGCAAGCTCCTCTCTATGAACCAGGGGAAGCGACAGATGCAAAGCGGCTCCCTCAGCATCAAAGTTACAGCTTCTAACCTCGACCTGCCAATGCGGCAATTTGGCTTCTATCTCGGCATAGAGAGAGAAGGGGCAATGAAATTTCAGGCCAATTCGCTCTATAAGCTCTATTCGAGCGGCTTCACGTAAACAGGCAGAAGCCGCACCGCCATACGCCCTTACCAACCCGCCAGCGCCCAGTTTTATTCCCCCGAACCAGCGCGTGACGACAACCACAACATGATCAAAATCCTGTCCTTCAATTGCCGACAGGATAGGACGCCCTGCCGTCCCCGAAGGCTCTCCATCATCACTGATCCGAAAGCGGGGGCCTATTTTAAACGCCCAACAATTATGCGTTGCCTCTGGAACTGATATATCTGTCACGAATGCCATGGCACCGTCCTCGTCACCTACGCTACGCGCGTAGGTACGAAAGACACTATGTTTAATAACTGATTCGTGTTCGGCCAAACCGTCAACTGTCCAGGTCATGGGACTCCTTTTAGCGCAAAGCATGAAGAACTTGCCAGCACATGAAAAATTGCGCCGGGACAAATTGAGTTCTAAAAGCAGTTTCGGAATCCTGTGCCGTTTTAAAGGACTGATATGCTTTCCAGACTGACCTGTGGTTTGACTTCATTTTGTGCACGCCATGCTTTTCCTGTCCTGTCGCTTTTTATTTTCCTCTGTCTGGGTGCGGGCTGGCTCAGTTATGAGAAGCTTGGCATCACCACCGAAACGGACAAGCTTTTTTCAGACACACTTCCATGGAAACATTATAATCACGAAATTGAGCGCCTCTTCCCCGGAGAAAAAGACACTCTTGTCGCTATTATCAAGGCTGACACTCCCGAAGAGGGACAGGCGACAGCTCACGCTCTGACAGAACAGCTCAAACGGGACACTACTCATTTTAACGCTGTGTCCGAACCGGCCGCCAACCCTTTTTATACACAGCATGCCCTGCTTTTTCTGGACAAGCCACAGCTCCAGTCCCTGCTCGATTCCATTATCTCTGCACAGCCTTTTCTGGGAACTCTTTCGGCTGATCCGTCACTGACAGGGCTATTTCAAAGCTTCAGTCTGTTAAGCATGGGGATCAAATCCGGGCAAACCATTCCTGAAAGTTTCAATAAAACATTAGGCATATTTGCCCAGACACTTGATGAAGCTTCACGCGGAAAGACAGCACCTCTCTCATGGCAGAATCTGCTTGCCGGTGACCTAACTGCAATGGGGGGAGACTATTATTTCGTCATGACGCACCCCAAACGGGATTTTACGTCTTTCGAACCTTCAGAAGCAGCGACCAAAGCGATGCGGGCCGTTCTGAACACACTTCCAACCGTCAAGGCAGGGCGGGCTTCAGCCTTAATCACGGGAGAAGCCAAACTCAATGATGAGGAGTTTTCGACTGTTGCAGAGGGGATGGTCTGGGGGCTTATTATTTCTCTTGCTCTGGTCACTTTATGGCTCATTCTGGCCGTACGCTCGATACGCGTGATTATCCCCATTCTGATGACTCTCATTACCGGTCTGATTCTCACCACAGGTTTTGCTGCCCTCAGTGTTGGTACGCTGAATCTGATCTCCGTCGCATTTGCCATATTATTTGTCGGTATTGCAGTCGATTTTGCCATTCAATTTGGCGTCCGGTTCCGATGTCAGCACGGTACCCAAGGAGAAGTTCTTTCACCTATTGAGGCCCTCGCTCACACTGGTGCGGAAAGTGGCCCCCAGATTTTTATTGCTTCTTTGGCTACGGCTGCGGGTTTTATGGCCTTTACTCCAACGCATTTTGTCGGCGTTGCGCAACTGGGACTCATTGCAGGGATCGGGATGCTTATTGCCTTTGCCTGCACTCTGACCATTCTTCCTGCTTTGCTGATTATTTTTCGCGCTCATTCATCCATAGAAAATCACGGTTTCCGCTTTTTAAAACCGCTTGATAAGGGATTGCGCCACTACCGTTTTATCGTTCTGGGACTATTTGGCATTGCTGGTGCCGTTGGCCTGGGATTGACATCACAGCTTCACTTCGATTCTGACCCCCTCCACACGAAAAACCCCAATACAGAAGGTATGAGGGCGCTCAGAGTGTTGGAAGCCAATCCCTTGACAACATTCTACAATGCCCAACTAATCGTAAAAGACGAAAGCACTGCTGCCAAACAAGCCCAGGCCCTGTCCCGTCTCCCCAGTGTGCATGATGTGCTCTGGATTGGCGCCCTTGTCCCTGAAGACCAGAACGAAAAGCTGGCTATGATTGAAGATGCCGCCAGTCTTCTCCTGCCTAGCCTAATGCTGCCGCAGACCCTGCCTGCCCCAGACGCACAGGCCATGCGAAATGCCGCTATAAAAACAGCTGGACAACTGGATGAAATTGCACCTGACAAGCTGACCCCCGCCATGAAACAGCTCAAGGATGCACTGCATCGTTTGGGTACCTCCTCTGATGACCAAATTCTGGCCGCCAATAGAGCCATGATGCAGTTCCTGCCAACCGAGCTTCAGCAACTCAGGACAGTTTTGCACCCCACGGTTGTAACTTCCGAAACGATCCCCTCAGATATCAGGAAGGAATATGTCTCCCCTGATGGACTTTACCGTCTGGTCATCCACCCCAAGGGACAGATGTCCGAGCCAGCGACATTGCACAAATTTGTTAATGAACTAAAAACTGTTAATCCAGATATTGCTGGCCCGGCGCTGGAAATTACGGAAAGCGCACGAACCATTACTCATGCCTTTACGGAGGCAGCACTTTGCGCGATTATCGTAATTGCCATTATTCTGGTGGTCGCCCTGCGCCGCCTTGGGGATAGTCTCCTGGTCATTACCCCGTTAATCCTGTCCTCTCTCCTGACGGTCATTCTAATCACATCCGTGCCGGAACCACTGAATTATGCCAATATTATCGCTTTGCCTCTCCTGCTCGGCGTCGGCGTCTCATTCAATATTTATTTCGTTATGAACTGGCGGGCTGGCCTGAAATATCCTCTAACATCTCCTACAGCGCGAGCCGTTATTTTTTCTGCCCTCACAACGGGCTCAGCTTTTGGCTCGCTCGCAGCTTCGGCACACCCCGGTACAGCAAGCATGGGACGATTACTCCTGCTGTCCCTAGGCTGTACCCTACTTTGCACCCTTCTTTTTATCCCGGCACTATTACCAAAACGCCCACAGGATGAACGCTAAGAAACTCAGACAAGGACATCAACAAGCAGTTTCATGTTCAACACGACGATCAAGCCTGCCACCAACCACGAAAGAGCTATCCATAAAGGAGAGAGGGAGAATTCTCCCATCTTCTTTTTGCTCCCGGCAAAAAGCACAAGGGGAATAACAGCAAATGGAAGCTGCATGGATAAAATGATCTGACTAAAGACCAGCAGGGTGCCTACCTTCCCCTGACCGTAGAGAACTATCACAAAGACGACCGGGATAATGGCCAGCCCCCTTGTCAGAAGGCGACGTGCCCAATAAGGCAAACGAATATGGAGGAACCCTTCCATAATAATCTGCCCTGCAAGCGTTCCTGTCACAGTAGAGTTTGTGCCTGCAGCCAGGAGAGCAATAGCAAAAAGTGTTGAGGCCATACCAAACCCCAGAACAGGCGATAATAAACGCCAGGCATCACTTATCTCAGCAACATTCTGATGAATTGTGCCATGAAAGGCCGCAGCTGAGACAATCAGAATGGCTGCGTTAATTCCCAGCGCAAAAGTGAGAGCTATCGTGCCGTCCCAGGTAGCCCAACGTATGGCCTCTTTCTTCCCTTCCAAAGTGCGTTCGTAAGCCCGCGTCTGCACCAAGGACGAATGAAGATAAAGATTATGGGGCATGACTGTCGCCCCTACGATCCCAATGGCAATATAAAGCATTGCCGGGTTCGTCACGATTTGTAGGGATGGAAGAAATCCTCTTATCACAGCACCCGGAACAGGAGCGCACACGATCAGCTGAATGGTAAAACAGACGCCAATAACGACCAAAAGGGCAGCCACAAAAGCTTCCAATGCCCTGAAGCCAAATTTCATAAGGAGCAGCACCAGAAAAGCATCCAGAACAGAAATCATGCTTCCTGCCAGCAGGGAAAGTCCGAAAAGAAGGTTTAAGGCGATTGCCGTACCAATGACCTCAGCCACATCACAAGCAATAATCGCCAGCTCACAAGCCAGCCAAAGAGGGATATTGAGCCATGATGGGAACCATTCCCTGCATGCTCGTGCAAGATCCCGCTCTGTCGCGATTCCCAGACGGGCCGCCAAAGCCTGAAGGAGAACAGCCATAAAATTGGACAGCAAAATGATAAAAAGGAGCGTGTAGCCAAATTGTGCCCCGCCCTGAAGATCGGTCGCCCAATTACCGGGATCCATATACCCCACAGCAACCATATAACCAGGCCCGACAAACGCCAGAAACCTCCTCAGATTTGAAACTTTCCCTTCTGGAACAGTTACTGAAGATAATTCCTGTTTATGTTGGCAGGAAGGTTCAGCCATAAAGTCTCAATCCCGATTATTTCCCACAAAAAAGGCCCCACCCAAAGGGCGGGGCCAGTTTCACCCTACCACCTTATGACAGGAGTTCAAGAGTTCGTATCGACCAATTTATGGCTGACTTTGGGATCAATCCCCTTGAGCATACCATACCAGTAGAGCCTCGGGAAAATCCTGGTCTTGAAATTCCACGCAAAACGGCTTGGCTTGCGCTGATCAAACCGCAAGCTGGAAACAACCTTGCCACCATAGGTGAACTCGGCCAGAACGACATGACCATAAGAGACAGTCAATGGGCACGCTCCGTAACCATCATAAGCACCTTCCAAAGGTTCGCCGGAAAGTGAGCTGATGAGGTTCTTAACCACGACAGGAGCCTGCTCACGCACAGCCGCAGCCGTTTTTGCATTCGGTGTATTGGTCGCGTCACCAAGGCCAAAAATCGTAGCATACTTCTTATGCTGCATCGTCACTGGATCAATATCCAGCCAGCCAGCCTCGTCTGCTAACGGGCTGCTACGGACGAAATCGGGGGCCGACTGCGGGGGTACGACATGCAGCATATCGAAAGGCCGAACAACAGTCTGATCCGTCCCTACAATCTGGAAGGTAGCTTCTTTTTTCTGACCATTAACAGCGATGAGATTTTCTTTATAAGCCACCTCAACACCATAATAATCAATCATCTTCTGCAAGGATGGGACATAATAGGCAACGCCGAAAAGCCTCACCCCTGCCGTACAGAACTGCGGCTTGACACGATGCAACACGCCTTCACGGCGCCAGTGATCACATGACAGGTACACTGCTTTCTGCGGAGCTCCTGCACATTTGATCGGCATTACAGGCTGTGTAAAAAGAGCCGTGCCGCCGCTGAAAGTGCGCACGCATTCCCACATATAAGCAGCGCCATCACGATAATAATTTGACGCCACGCCATTACGGCCCAGTGTTTCTTTCAAGCCATCAATGGCATCCCAGTTCAACTGAATCCCGGGACAGACCACCAAACGGCGATATTCCACGACACTGCCATTTTCAAGGGTAACGGTCATTGCATCTGGCTGGAACGAACGAACGCGGTCACGAATCCAGGTTACACCCTGCGGAATCAAACCACCTTCCTGTTTCAATGTGTCTGCCAGAGACATGACACCAGCACCAACCAGAGTCCATCCAGGCTGATAAGCGTGCGTAGCCGATGGCTCAATAACGGCAATCGTCAGCTCTGGTCGTGCCCGTCTCAAACGGGCAGCCACAGAGAGCCCGGCGGCCCCACCTCCGACAATAACTACAGAATAACGATCTGCGTAAGGGGTGTCTGTCATAATCTTATCTCTCCTCAGTCTCGGCCTTGTTCTTTAAACCATACTTCCACGGGGCCAGACAGTTTCATCGTCATCGGGCGACCGCGTCGGTCCAACGTACGCCCCACAGAAACGCGAATCCAGTTCTCACTGATACAATATTCCTCGACATTGGTCTTTTCCACGCCCTTAAAACGCACACCAATCCCCCGGTCGAGAATTTCCTCGTTGAAATAAGGACTGTCAGGATAAATCGAAAGACGATCAGGAAGTGTATCTGTCATATTCTGGAACTACCATTTTCCTTAAGTAAAAAACGAAATCTATTTAGAAACCTCAAAAAGAGCTTCCACTTCTACTGGAGCATTCAATGGCAACGAAGCCACTCCCACAGCTGCGCGAGCATGTCTGCCACTTTCTCCAAACAGGTCTACAGCAAGATCCGATGCACCATTTATGATACGGGCATGATTTTCAAACTCTGGCGTACCAGCCACAAATCCACCCAACCGAACAACCCGTTTAATACGGGAAAGATCGCCCCCGAGAGCCAGCTTGGCTTGCGCCAGAATATTGAGAAAACAGGCACGCGCGCAGGCGATCCCGTCCTCTTCTGTAACATCACGTCCCAGCTTGCCTTTCAGCAGGAGGACTCCTTCGTGAAGAGGCAACTGTCCTGAGACGACCAGCTGATTCCCGGTTATTACGGCAGGTACGTAGTTCGCTACGGGAGATGCCGCCTGTGGAAGTGTGATCTCAAGCTCGCGAAGACGCGCCTCGACATCATATGACTTGAGATTACCAGACATTTCTGTTCATCCTTTGTTTAATTTCTTGCCTATTAAATTGCGCTTCCATTGCGTGAATAACAAGTCCTTTCAGCATCATTCAGACAGAAAAACGATCTTCTCCCGCCAGTTCACGACGAGAGCGCTCGAGTTCAGCTGCGTAACGGCGCAGGGCATAAGCCTCGCCTAGCTGCCCCACAACGACACATGAGACCAGATCCTCAACGACAACCAGAGCATCGACCTCAAACTTCACAAATAACGACGCCGCGTCCTTAATATTCATCTGTGGCGTCAACATGGCATTTTTCCACCCGGCAAGGGCCCCAATCACCTTATCTCCGTCATGACAGGCATGTAAATCAATAATGGAAACCATTCCCTGATAACGCCCCGTTCCATCAATCAATATAATACGATTACCAGTTCCCAACGGAAAAAGACTCTGTGCCTGAGAAACCGAAACCGAGGGATGAAGACTACGAAACGTAACACGCATAAGGCTCTGGACTGTCAGGGATCTGATCCATCCAACATCTACCGCCGAACGGATGGACTCCCCACGCAAATGGAAACGCCAGGTCGCAAAACTGTAACCAAACAGGCGTCTTGTCGTCAGAAACGACAATATCGCTGACAGAATAAGGATAGGACCAAGAGAAACCTGACCTATCATTTCCAGAATCATGCTTATGATCGTCATGGGCGCACCGATAATCGCCACGGCCATCGCACTCATACCGATCAGGGCACAGAATGTAATATTATCTGGAGCCAGTCCATATGGCGCCAGAACAGTTCCAAACCCTGTCCCCGCCAGAGACCCCAGATAGAGTGAAGCAAAAAACAACCCCCCTCTAAAACCTGAACCAATCGACAGGCTAGAAGCCAATGCCTTGGCGACCAATAAAAACAATGTTGCCGATGCTAGGACTTTTCCCTCAAGGACAAGACGCATTGCTTCATGACCTGCCGAGAGTACTGATGGACTCCAGGCCGCTAGCGTACCGACAGCCAATCCCCCCCATAGAGACTTGGTCCATTGGGGACCAGGCAAGCGCCGGAACAGTGCTTCGCTCTGCGTCACACCATACATAATCAGAATGGCAATCAGAGAACACAATACACTGAGGATAATCACGCCGGGTGCTTCATGCCATTCTATCGGAGGCAGGTGAGGGATTCTCACATCATTATGAAGCCCCCCAGCAAAATTAACGACAGCAAGTCCCGTAATGGAAGCAACCGCAACAGGACAGAGAGAGACCAGAGAATATGTGCCAATTACCAATTCGAATGCATAAAACGCTCCGGCAATAGGCGCATCAAAGGCTGATCCAATAGCCCCTGCGGCCCCGGCTCCTACCAGAATACGAAGGTCTTCACGCCGCACCCTGAAAGAACGTCCCAGAAAAGACCCTAAAGACGCTGCAATCTGGGTAAAACCGGCTTCAAGCCCAATAGAAGCTCCCACACCGTTGGAAATAAGCGTTTGCGCTACAACAACCAGACTGTCACGCACAGACATTCTGCCACCATGAAGCGCGTTAGCTTCAATAGGATCAACGGGACGTCTTTTGAGAATGGTTCCAACCCAGATGGTAAAAAGCCCCACAGCTATTCCGCCGCCGCCCAAAACGATCAAACAACGCCATAAGGGGAGAGAGGTTAATCCGGAAAGACGACCTCCATTATCCAGTCCATAAAAAAGAGCATGAGCCATAAGCGTCAGGCGCGTTATGATGAGGACACAGCACCCCCCCAACGCTCCAATAACAGCTGCAAGCAACGTCAAACCTATTTCACTTTGCCTGACCAGGACACGCAGAGCAAAGGGAGCGTAAGATTTCATGCGCATCCCGTCACTCGTCCAACATATGAGGGCTTTGTCTCGCCACAACGAAAAACAGTCTGTGCCTTTCGGTGATTCAACAAGGAAGATAAAATAGGCATCCCGAATAAAACTTTCTGGTCTTTCTTTATCGTGTCATGCGACTAAGATTGGACTCCAGCTTAACACCATTTTACATAGTTATATAGAAGGTTTTTTTTATGAGCATCTTTCATTCCGACATCTGGAAGATTGGTATTATAGAAGCGCCTCTTACAGAAATTCTGGCGGCAGGATCGCTTTCACCATTCTCCGTTCACTGGCTTCCTGAAGCCGGGCCGTTCCGTTTTCTGGCTGATCCCTTCGGCTTCTGGCGTAACGGGACTCTCTACTGTTTTGCCGAATATTATGACTACCGCACTCGGAAAGGGAACATCAAAGCATTTGTCCTTGATGATCAGTTCCGAGTCCTTGAACAACGCACAGTCCTATCCGAGCCCTGGCATTTATCTTATCCACAGATTATTGAAGATAATGGGACTATATATATGCTCCCCGAAAGCTATAAATCAGGGAAGCTGACGCTCTATCGCGCCAGAAATTTCCCATGGGAATGGGAAAAAGTGCCCGAATTCACCTTTCCTCATGCCGCCATTGATGCCACGCCTTTAAAAATAGGGGGAAAATGGTGGATGTTTTATGCTCCCCCATCTCCTGCGTCCGCACGGACAGGTGCCCTTATGGTTGCCCATTCCGACACTCTCTTCGGACCATGGCATGATCTGACACCTCATTCTCTCCATACAGGAAAAGGCAACAGCCGTATGGGAGGCACAGCCTTCTGCCTAAAGGACCAGCTTTTCCTTCCCACACAAAACTGTCTGAAGACCTACGGGGGCAGTATAGAATTTATCCACACTACTCTGCCCCTTCATACAGAAAGCCGCTTTATAAGCGACGTTTCTATCGTCCCGTTGAACTCCTTCCATCCGTTCACAGCGGGAGTTCACACCTTGTCAGCAGCTGGGAATGTAACTTTCCTGGACGCCAAATATATATCCCGTAATTTCCTTTATCGCAGCCTGATTGATCTCAAACGCCGGATTTTCGGGAAGGCTCAGAAAAAATAAGATATCCTATACGCTTTAACACCTCCTGCCCGGCCTTTTCGAAGGCAGCTTTGCTATAATAACGGTGCGTATAGTCCAACGCATTTTGACTCTTCTCTTCTAAAAGAGCCGGCTTTTCGAAGATATCTTTTAAAGCGTTGCAAATAGCCCAAGGAATGTCCCCGTCTAAAACAAAACCCACATCATTCTTCAGACTGGACTGCATTTCCCCAACGGGTGTCGCCAACAAAGGTAAACCCGTTGATAAAGCTTCATGAGCTGCCATACACATTCCTTCATATTCAGAAGGTTGTGCATACAGATCCAATGTGTTCAGATAATTATAAACATCGGGAGAATAGCCTAAAAGCTTCACACATTTCTCAAGACCCTTATCCCTGATTTTTTTTTCTATATTGAGCCTGTCAGGTCCCTCACCCAAAATGGAGACCAGCACTTTATTGGCATATTGCGGGTAAGTTTCCCTGAAAAGCGCGATCCCTTCCAAAAAAAGAGGATAGTTTTTGATCTTGTCAAGCCGGCCTATTGACCCAATTCTGAGTGGTTCTACTCCAGTCCAGGCTTTACGAACTCCCCTTTCCACCTCACAACAAAAAAGCGGCCAGACAATTATCTTTGACGGCGGGATTTTCATCACATTCTGAACAAAGTCTCCCACACTGGGAGAATCAGCAATCCACAATTTACTGAAATGCATCGTACGGGCAGTCGTACGTTTCAAATTAGCGCTATGCTTCCAGCTGATAACGGGTATCCCTAAAAGCTTCCCTACAATCTGCCCGACAAAGCCGCCTGTTGTAAGTGACGTCATGATAATATCAGGACGGCCTGTTTTTTTTAACAATGTTATAAATTTCCAAATAATCTTCGCTTTATTAACTGGTTTATGAAAAAGTGTATGACATGGAAATCCGGCTGCTTCAAAACGCTGAGCAGAAAGCATATCTCCGGGACGGCAAGCAGTGATATCTATTTGATAACCAGCCTCACGTAACATCTGCAAAACTGGAATCATTGCAAACCCTGTACCACCACCTTCGAAACTCTTGACCAAATAATGTATTTTCATAATGCGCGTTACACTCATACTGCTCAAAAAACACTGGCTTTTCGCGATTATAGGATAAACGCGTAGCATCCTTTAATTAAAAGAACGCAATATCATTTTAATGTACAAATCAAAGGATCACCCTATGCGTCTTTCTGTCCTCGAAACTGGTGGAGCTAGCGCCGCCTCGCAAAGTAATGTCATCCTCCTTCATGGTTTGCTCGGTCGCGCTCGCAATCTGGGGATATTACAGAGAGCACTGAGTCCCTTTTTTCGCACTATTTCCCTAGACTTACGCTCTCATGGAAGCAGCCCCCATGATGTGATGACCTACCCTTCAATGGTAGAAGATGTCCTCGAAACTCTTGATCAGTTGAACATCCATAAAGCTGCTTTTTTCGGGCATTCCATGGGCGGGAAGGTCGCCATGGCACTGGCGCTTTCAGCGCCTGAACGCGTCACGAAATTATGCGTTGCTGATATCGCTCCCGCCCCCATGCACCACGGCAGCAGACAACTGATTGAAACGCTTTCCACTCTCTCACTGCCAGCCCTTCAGAACCGGACAGAATTACGGAACTTCCTCCTCCCCTCTTGCGGCAATGACGATATCGCCAATCTGGTCGGACAAAATATTTCCCCTGGCGCACCTGCTCAGTGGGACATTGGCTTTGATGACATCACCCGAAGCCTTGATGCCATTGAAGGATGGCCCTCGACCCTTTTAACCCGACACTGGGACGGGCCGGTTCTTTTCATCAAGGGTGAGTTCTCGCCTTACATAGAACCACAACACCATGATCTTATCCACAAACTTTTCCCCAAGGCAAAAATCCGTACCCTCGCCGGAACAAACCATTGGTTACACATCGAAAAACCGGTCCTTTTTAACCAGATGGTTCTTGATTTTTTTGAAGGGCGCCACGCTTCCTGACGACTCGAAACGCCCAGCTTTACGGGAAAAACGACTCGGCCTTTTACCTAAAGGCCCAGATCCAGAAGGGCTTGTCTCATAACAGTTGCATCCACATCGACGCCGGTCCAATATTTAATCCCGAGCACCCCTTGCTGCACCAACATCCCCAAACCATCCACAGTTACACAACCGCGCTCCTTTGCTCCTTTAAGGAAGCGCGTTAAAGGCGGGTTGGGTATGCCATCAGCAACAACAACTGTCGGCTGTAATGTCGTAAGATCAACATTTGGCAGTGTCTCTATATCGGGATAAAGCCCTATTGAAGTCGCATTAATTAAAATGTCTGTATCTTCAGAAACTTGGAGAGCTTTATCCCATTTGATAAAATCAGCCTTGGCTGATGTCTTGTCACAAATCAGCTGCGTCAAATCTTTACCCCGCTGCTCATTACGATTAACAATGGTAAGTTCTGCAGCCCCTGCAAGAGCCAGCTCGACCCCCACGGCACGCGCTGCACCCCCTGCTCCCAACAGGACGATCTTTTTTCCTTTAGGATCAATGACCGCCTTCAATGCCTGAACAAATCCCTTTCCGTCAGTATTTTCGCCGATAAGACGCCCATCACGATTAATGACTGTATTGACAGCGCCTATAATCCGGGCGGATTCTCCCAACTGGTCGAGATAATCAACGACTCTTACCTTATGAGGAATGGAGCAATTAAAGCCTTTCCATCCCATGGCCAGCGCCCCTTTAACAGCTTTTTCAAGGTTTTCGGGACTGACCTCACAATTAATATAACGCCAGTGCAACCCATGATGACGGTAGGCTGCTTCGACCATCACCATCGTGGGATTCTCAGAGGCAGGCTGTGCAAATGAGCCGGTCAGAGAGGGGAGGAAATCATGGGCCATAATTCTTTTCCTTCTTGTCAAACAACCTTGGCGGCCAAACGGTCTTTTTGCCACAATTCTTTCAGATGATCGCCGACACGCAATGCTTGTGCAGCAATCGTCAAGGCCGGATTCAGCGCCGCAGACGAGGGGAAAAACCCACCATCCACGACATAAAGATTGGGATGATCATGTGCCTGACAGAAAGCATTAAGTACCGAACGTTTGGGATCCTGACCCATACGCACGGTCCCACATTGATGAGACGGCGCCTCTATGCCGAAACTATGACGCAATATCACCGGAAAGCCAAGCTTCCTCAACTTGTGGCGCATCGCCTTGACGAAACGGTCATGCCCAGGCCACCCTCCAGGATGATAGGCAATTTCCACTTCGCCCTCTCTGGTGAGACGGACCTGACTGTCAGATTTAGGCAAATCTTCGGACATCATAAGCCAGTCGACCGTATGATGACCGAACATATCAGCAAAAGATACCGGGAAATTCCTGTGGATAGAGCGAATCATAGCACCTTGAATTTTCCCCAGCATCTGGATATTGCCACGCGCCCCCGAATCTCCTGGAAGACCATAATAAAAATCATTCACTGAAACAGTTTTGGGGAAATTTGTCCTGTTTTCAGAAAAGGGCAGAATACCGATCAATCCTGTCAGATGATGATTCATGAGATGCCGCCCTACCACGCCAGACCTGTTTGCCACACCATGCGGATTTTTTTCTGAAGCTGATCGTAACAGGATCAAGGCTGAATTGATCGCCCCGGCACTAAGAACAAAAAGAGGTGCCTCAATAACCTGCTTTTTGCCGTTATGTTCTATCTCCACTCCCTTGATCGCTTTTCCCTCTCCGTCCGTAATAAGGCGCTGCACTTTTGCATTCGTCCATAACGTGACATTCGGTCGATCCAGAATACGCTTTAACAAGCTTGTTTCAGCATCTCCTTTCGCATCAATCATACAGGGGAAAGCATCGCAGGTTCCGCAACGCTCGCAGGCGCCACCATCTCCATAATCTATGGCAGAAGGCATATGAAAAGGTCTCAGGCCTTGTCTGGCAAGTCCTGCTACCATACGAGCAATAACAGGTTCATGAGGGATCGCCGGGTGCGGATAATTTCCTGAACGAGGTGGTTCCGTTGGATCAACACCCGCCTCGCCGCGTACGCCAAAAAGCGCTTCAGCCTGCGCATAATAAGGCTCAAGATCACTGTAGGAAATAGGCCAGGCAGGTGAAATACCATCATCAAAATGAGTTTCCTCAAAATCACTTTCACGAAAACGGAACATCGCCGTTCCGTAGAATTTGGTATGACCCCCTACATAATAATACTGTCCAGGACGAAAATGAGAGCCATCTTCTCGGCACCACTCTTCAGTCGTGCGATAACGATTCTGAATAAAGACCGCCTCTGCCTCCCTGTTTTGCACCTCTTTTGGTAGAAAATCACCACGCTCAAGAATCAGGATACGCGCGCCTGTCGCAGCAAGCTGGTAGGCAACGCTCCCGCCCCCAACACCAGAACCGATAATCACAATATCCGGCTTTATAGCGTCTTCTTCATGTGAACTCATAATTATCCCCGTATATTACGCACCCACTGCACGGTAAGGATTTATAGAAAATATTCCATTCACGAGAGCCGCAAAGATTTGTATGATTGCCGCATAATTGAATGCCTGTTCAGGATATTCTCAAGTGAAACCATGGTTTGAGAACATCGCTATTCCCCGAGATGAATCCTGGCTTCTTTACGACCGCCAATTACCGGAATTTTCTTTTAACTGGCATTATCATCCCCAATATGAGCTGACCTTCACACTCAATAGTGAAGGGTTACGTTATGTGGGAGACTCAGTTGAGTCTTACGGGCAGGATGATCTTGTGCTGACAGGGCCAGATCTGCCTCATGCCTGGCTTTCACGATCATTGATTGACACCCGGCAGCTTTATCATCACGCCATAGTCTGCTGGTTCACGCATGACTGGATCGAGGCCGTTCTTACCCTCATGCCAGAACTCAGGGAAATCGAAGCTCTTCTCGTTCGTTCACGCCGCGGACTTTATTTCGAAAAAGCATTTGCATCTTCCCTACGAAAAGATTTCCTGCATTTACAAGTACTCCCGCAGGAAGAGCGTCCACTGGTTTTTCTAAAACTCCTGCTTCGCCTGAACCGGACACATTCATACCGCACATTAAGCTCAGGACGCATTATGCCAGACATGATCGTCAGGGACAGACTGAGGATGGAACGGATTCTGACGTGGCTGCATGAACACTATAACAAGCCGTTGCGTCTAGCTCCCCTGACAGAGCTCGTACACCTGACAGAAAGCCAGATACAGCGTATTTTCAGACGCAGCACCCATATGTCGATCAGTCAGTATATCGCCCATTTGCGGCTCGAAAAAGCGTGTTTGCTTCTTTCGCAGACAGACCTCCCTCTCAGCCACATCGCCTTGAATTGCGGCTTCAGCGATACCCCGCATTTTTCGCGACAATTTCGCCTTCTCAAAGACACACCCCCTTCACGCTACCGGGCACAGTTTCATCAATCAGACTGTTCCGGCAAAGGGGACCACCTGTTCAGCCACAAAGCATTACACACAACTGAAACCGAGCTTAACGCCATCAATGACGCCGCCAAAACGGGCGTCAAGGCACCAAAAGCAGCCAGCGGCAAACAAAGCACATTATAGATAAAGGCAAAAAAGAGATTCTGCCTGATCCGCTTCAGTGTCGCTCTGGAAAGTGACAACGCATCAAGCACTGTTTTCAATCCGCCGCGGACCAACACTATGTCGGCGCTCTCCAGAGCCACAGCCGCTCCATTCCCCATGGCAAAACTCAAATCAGCTGTCGCCAGGGCAGGGGCATCATTAATACCGTCCCCTACCATGGCGACAACATGATTTTCTCGGCACAGATTCTTTACTTCTTCCGCTTTCTGGTGAGGCAAGACAGACGCACGGATTTTTCTAATACCCAGTTTTTCAGCCACAGCACGCGCCACATTCTCCTGATCACCTGTCAGGATGACCGGCTCTATATGCGCCTTGATCAGCGTTTTAACCACAAAAGGCGCCTCAGGACGGATTTTATCCTCGAAAGATAACGCCCCCAGACATTCATTCCCCCTGGCGAGAAAAACGACCGAACGCCCCTCGTCGTTACGCACATTTTCCTCGTTTTCCGGTAAAACGACATTCCGCTCTGCCATAAAAAGGGCAGTCCCCAGCGATAAAACCTCTCCCGTTTCCAAAAAGGCCATAATACCTTTCCCCGCCACTGCCTGAACAGACTTTACCTCTGGGGACGAAACAGGATGGCTTTTGACGTAACTCCTGACAGCCTCCGCCAGAGGATGTTCTGAATCCCGTTCCAATGCATAAGCAAGCGACAAGATTGTCTCTTTATTATGGGAAGAAAAAGGCGAAACATCTGCAAGGACGGGTTTCCCCTCGGTTAAAGTCCCGGTCTTATCAAAAACCATGGTGGTAATCTGACGCGAACGCTCAAGAGCCTGTGCGTTCCGAAAGAGGATACCCGCCCTTGCCCCACGCGCCGTGCCGACCATAAGAGCCGCTGGAGTCGCCAATCCCAAGGCACAGGGACAAGCAACAACCAGAACAGCAACAGTACGCAAAAGAGCGTGAGAAAGAGACAGACCGAGAAACCAGTTCCCCAAAAATGTCAGTAGCGCAAGCCCCAGAACGATAGGCACGAAAATAGCAGAAACGCGATCTGCCAAGCGTTGAATCCCAGCCTTTGAGCCCTGAGCCTGTTCGACCATCTTTGTGATGCGTGATAAAGCTGTTTCAGACCCGATTTCAGTCGCCTGAAAATGCAGTACGCCATGACCATTAAGCGTGGCAGCGTAAATTTTGTCTCCCTGTCGCCGTAAAACAGGGAAAGCTTCTCCCGTAAGAAGAGATTCGTCAATTTCCGATTCCCCTGACAGAACAATACCGTCTACAGGCACAGCCTCCCCGGGACGCACGATCAGAACGTCCCCCACGTGCAGCTGGGTAATAGAACAGTCTGTCACAACCCCATTTTGCTCCCTGTGAGCCGTGACAGGCTGCAATTTCAGAAGAGATTCTATCCCGGCCCCCGCCTGATGACGTGCTCGCAGCTCCAACAACCGCCCCGTGAGAATTAAGGTAATAATCATGGCGCTGGTATCGAAATAGACAGGCTGGTGCCATCCTGAAACAGTTACAACGACGCTGAAACCATAAGCCGTTAATGTCCCCAAAACCACAAGCACATCCATATTGGCCGATCTGTTGCGCACAGCAGACCATGCTTGACGGTAAAAATCACGACCACACCAGAACTGCACGATTGAGGCCATAAGAAGCTGCCCCCAGCGCGGTAACACACCATGCAATGGAGGCAACATGATCAGCATAAGAGGAGCAGAACAGCAAAGAGCCAAAATAAAATTATGGAACATCTCACGATAACGATGCCGGAACCGCTCCTGCGTCCCTCCAACTGATCGCTCTTCCAGAGGGGCACCCTCAAAACCAGCATCCCGAATCGCCTGCAGGACGATCTCCTGATCGGGTAGGGCTCTTCCCTTTTCTGCCTCTAAATGGGCTTGGGACGCTGCAAAATTAACGACTGCCTGAACGTGGTCAAGTCGGTTGAGGACACGCTCCAGTCTGGCCGCACACCCGGCACAACTCATACCTTCAATGGTATAATCTGCGGTCAAAGAGGCCATTATGATTCCTCCGAAATTGCCTACCTTGGGACAAGGTGAGCAACTTCGAAAACAGAATCAAGCTTTGAAGAGAAAAACAGGACTAATTTAATCCTGCAACCAGTTTCAAACGTTCGGAAAGGCTAAGTGCGTGCGCCTCAAGTCCTTCTTGCTGCGCCAGAACAACACCTGCCGGGCCAATGGCCCTTAGTCCTTTTTCGCCTACTTCGATAGAAGTCGTACGCTTCAGGAAATCGAAAATAGAAAGCCCCGAAGCGAAGCGGGCTGTGCGACATGTCGGCAGAACATGATTTGGCCCCCCAACATAATCGCCTAATGCTTCAGGACATAACCGTCCCAGAAAAACGGCCCCGGCATGACGGATCTTTCTGCTGAAATTTCGCGGATCACACAGCATGACTTCCAGATGCTCCGGGGCCAGTTTATTAACCACCGCGACGGCCTCATCCAGATCCCGGACCAGAATGATCGCTCCGTGATCATCCCAGCTTTTGCGAGCAATAGGCGCACGCTTCAGGGTCTTGAGCAGCTGCTCTACAGCTTCTTCCACCTTATCAGCAAAAACGGGATCATTCGTAACCAGAATAGCCTGTGCCTGTTCATCATGCTCCGCCTGCGCCATCAGGTCAGTCGCCACGATATGAGGGTCACTCTGCCAATCTGCCACGACGACAACTTCTGACGGGCCCGCAATACTGTCGATTCCTACATGGCCAAACACCTGTCTTTTCGCCTCGGCCACAAACGCATTTCCCGGCCCGACAATACGATCAACTGGTGCAATAGTTTCGGTCCCATAGGCCATGGCCCCAACGGCCTGTGCTCCGCCAACCCTGTAAACTTCATCCACATCACAAAGCTGGGCTGCCGCCATAACAAGGGGGTTAAGCTCACCACCAGGTGTCGGCACACACATGGCCAAGCGTTTTACACCCGCCACACGGGCAGGCATGGCGTTCATAAGCACTGAAGAAGGATAAGACGCCTTCCCGCCAGGCACATAAAGCCCCACAGCATCCAGCGCGAGCCACCTCATGCCCAGATGTACCCCTTCGTCATCAGTGTAATTAATATCATGGGGCATCTGCGTCTGATGAAAGACACGAATACGACGGGCCGCAAGCTTCAGTGCCGCCAAAACATCAGGAGCAACCTGTGCTGCACTTCGGCTGACTTCCTCAGGCGTTACCCGGATTGTTTCAGGAGTCAGGGGAAAATTATCAAAACGGTTTGTATAGTCGCAGAGGGCCTGATCTCCCTTTGCCCGAACATCAGCCAGTATCGTCCTGACAGGTTCTGTAACAGATTGTGTATCTGCCCCACGATCAGACAGAATCTTTCTGAAAGAAACCGGGAAATCCTCTGATTTTGTATCAAGACGCTTCATAACAGACCATTTCCCTTTCTTATGCGTTAACCGGTAATGAAGTGGATGTTAGAGCCTGACGGAAACGCTCTATCAGGCTACTGATTTCTTCCGGTCTGGTTTTTAAGGCCACACGATTGACAATCAAACGGCTTGTGACATGCGCAATTGTTTCAATCTCCTCCAGCCCGTTAGCTTTCAGAGTAGAGCCCGTATCGACAAGATCAACAATCACATCCGCCATATCAAGAGTCGGCGCCAGCTCCATTGCCCCATGCAGATGCACGATCTCCGCATTGATGGCACGTGAGGCAAAATGGCGTCGCGCAATGGCTGGGTATTTTGTCGCCACCCTCAGACGCGAGCGCCCCTCAGGTGCTTCCTCACCTTTTCTCTCCTTCAGACGGGCAACGGAAATACGGCATCCCCCTATACCCAGATCAAGCGGCGCGTACAGATCAGGATAATCGAACTCCATCAATACATCAGCTCCGCACACGCCGATATCAGCCCCGCCATAAGCCACAAATGTCGCGACATCAAACGATCTCACCCTTACCACATCCAGATCTTTATTGGCTGTAGGAAAGCGAAGGCGGCGGCTGCTCTCATCAAGACAGTCAGAGGCCGGCTCAAGACCTGTATGGGACAAAACAGGACGTAACGCTTTCAGAATACGCCCCTTGGGAAGAGCGAGAATCAGCGGCATGCTCTGTTTGTCCGTCATGAAAACTCCTGATCTCAAAAGAAAAACTATTTTAACCCTTAAACCACCACTTCATATCACGGCCCCACCCAGGGAGACCAGAGCTCCACTATCAAGAGGCAGTTCTTTTAAAGGAGCTGCGTCCAGTAGCCAAACGTGACGCCTCCAGAACAGAACGTGCCTGCTCTACAGCCTCATCCAAATTACGATTGACCAAAACATAATCAAATTCCGACCAATGAGACATTTCCGCCTCAGACGCCTGCATTCTTTTGCGAATTTCTTCTTCACTGTCAGACTGACGTCCTCTCAGGCGCGCCTCCAACTCCTCAAGCGAGGGAGGCAGAACAAAGAGTCCGACGACATCACCTGGCAAGGCTTTTTTCATCTGGCGATAGCCTTGCCAGTCTATATCAAGGACTACATCCTTTCCCTCTTCCAGGGCCGCCTCCAGAGGAGCACGGGGCGTGCCATAACCGCGCCCGAAAACCTCTGCCCATTCCAGCAATTCACCCTGCGCCGCCATATTCCGGAACTGCTCAAGATCCCGGTAATAATAATGCACCCCCTCTTCTTCACCGGGACGGGGCGCACGTGTCGTTACGGAAATGGAGGTAAAGAGATTTGCATCGCTGCTACGCAAGGCCTGAGCGATTGTCGACTTGCCAGCGCCGGACGGGGCGGAAATAACAAGACATACGCCGCGCCGCACAATCTGAGCCATAATTTTCTCCCTTTTCTGTTTGCCTGTGATGGCCCATTTCCTGCTCCTGATAACAGGAAGAGCAGAGTCACTCACGAAGAAACTCACGAGACTGTTAAACATCATTTTCCAACATGATGCTTTTTTTTATTTCTCTACGGACTTAAATAGGATTACGGTAAACAGACAGAGTCCGGGCTATGCTGCGGACCCTGAGATTAATCTAAGGAGGCACAATATGGCCTGGAACACACCTAAAGTCACAGAAATCCCCTTGGGCGGAGAAATTAACTCTTACGTCTGCGGTGAAAAGAAATAAAAATTACCCCTGAATAATTCAGGGGACGGCTGCTCCCTGGGGCAGCCGTTTTCTTTTATTATGCTTCTGATTTTCTGACGGGATGGTCAACGAATCGGGGAAGGTGTTACGCCAATGTTAAAAGCTATTGTCCTTGGTGCTTCTGCAGGAGGCGGCTTTCCACAATGGAACTCTGCCGCCCCGGGCTGCCTGAAGGCCAAGGAAGGGCAAGGGGCCAAAGCACGCACGCAAGCCTCAGTGGCTGTTAGTGGCGATGGGGAACATTGGTTTTTGCTCAATGCCTCACCCGATCTACGGCAGCAAATCCTTTCGACCCCCGAACTCCAGCATAAAGGCTCACTGCGTGGTACACCCATACAGGGCGTAATCCTCAGCAATGCCGAAATTGACTCGATTACTGGCCTGCTGACCATGAGAGAGAGGGAACCTTTCACTCTGATGGGCAGCCGCTCGACCATAGCGCAACTGGATGCCAATCCCATATTCGAAGCCCTTGACCGCGAAATTGTCACACGCAAGATTATCTCGCTCCATGAGCCGATTCCGCTCACCATGAAAGATGGCTGTCCCTCAGGCCTGACACTAGAAGCTTTCACAGTCCCGGGCAAAGCCCCACTTTATGCAGAAAAAGCAGGCACACGCCCCGATGATTCATTGGGCCTCTCTATTTCGGACGGTCAGAGGACACTTCTTTTTGTTCCGGGATGCGCTGAAATTACACCAGAGATTCTAGACAGGGCGCAAAACGCTGACCTGCTCTTTTTTGACGGCACATTATGGCAAGACGACGAAATGATTCGTGCCGGTCTTAGTCCCAAAACAGGTCACAGAATGGGGCATGTTTCAGTCAATGGGGAAGACGGTCCCCTGCGTCATTTTGCCCACTGTTCCTGCCCTAGGAAAGTCTTTATCCATATCAATAATTCCAATCCGATTCTGCTCGAAGACAGTCCGGAACGTCAGATTGCCGAACAAGCCGGATGGATCGTCGCCGAAGATGGCATGACATTTCAGATGGAGGCCGCATGACAAACCTTCTTTCCCCAGACCAGCTTGAAGCAGCATTACGCAAGATCGGTGCCGAACGCTATCACCGTCTGCATCCTTTACACAAGGCAATGTACGCTGGCCACCTGACGAAAGCACAGCTTCAGGCATGGGCGCTGAACCGTTATTACTATCAGGCTATGATTCCTATTAAGGATGCCCTGCTTCTTGCCCGCTTGCCAACAGCAGAACTGCGCCGCGAATGGCGTCACCGTATTGAGGATCACGACGGTACAGAGCCAAATACAGGCGGTATCGCTCGTTGGCTGAAATTGACTGATGGCTTGGGACTGGACCGTGACTATGTCATAAGCCTTAAAGGGCTCCTTCCCGCCACCCGTTTTGCTGTTGACGCTTATGTCGCTTTTGTACGGGACCGCTCCGTACTGGCAGCGATCGCGTCATCGCTGACAGAACTGTTCTCTCCTACCATCATTGGAGAACGCATGGAGGGAATGCTTAAAAATTATGACTTCATCTCTGAAGAAACAATGGCTTATTTCAAGCCACGTCTGACACAAGCCCCGCGTGACTCAGAGTTTGCCCTGGCCTACGTCAAGGAACACGCAAAAACCGTTGAACGGCAGCAGGAAGTGCTTCATGCACTGGAATTTAAATGCTCCATTCTATGGGAACTGCTCGACGCACTTGAGCACGCTTATGGCGAAGGCCATATTCCCCCTGGGGCTTTTGTACCGGAATGATTTATGCTGACTGAAAGCTGCTGTCTTAAATTCGCCCGGGGACATCGCCTTCAGCATGATACTGTGCGGCATCTTTGGATTATCCAGGCTCCCGAGAAAGCATTTATTGCTGACGAAATTGCAGCAGCAACACTGAAGCTTGTTGACGGAAAGCGATCTCTCAAAGAGATCATAGATGCACTGACGGCAGATTATCAGGCCGACAGAAGCATCATTGCACGTGATGTAACGGCGCTTCTGGCTGAACTTCGCGACAAGGGCGTGCTGAATTCATGACAACACCTTATATCCCTTCAGCCGCAGAAGCTCCCCCCATGAGCCTTCTGGCCGAAGTGACTCATCGTTGTCCGCTTTCATGTCCTTATTGCTCTAACCCGCTGGAACTTGTGCGCAAGTCCCAGGAACTTTCGACGGAGAGTTGGAAACGTGTTTTCAAGGAAGCTGCTGATCTAGGCATTTTGCAGGTACATTTTTCGGGTGGTGAACCTATGGTACGTCCCGACTTACCTGACTTGATCGCCTATGCACAAAGTTTAAACCTCTATACAAACCTGATTACGTCTGGTGTTTTTTTGACCAGGGACACCCTCAAAACTCTTGACGAAGCCGGCCTTGACCATGTTCAGCTTTCTTTTCAGGATGTTATACCCGAAGAAGCTGACAGATTAAGTGGTTTCAGCAATGTGCAGCCACGTAAACTGGAAGCTGCGCGGCTTATCCGTGAAGCTGGGTTGCCCTTGACACTAAATTTTGTGCTGCATAAAGGCAATATTGAGCGCATGCCTGCCATGTTCGCGTTAGCACGTAAACTCGGCGCCATACGTGTAGAAATGGCTAATACCCAATATTACGGTTGGGCCTTACGGAACAGGGCTGCTTTGCTCCCCAGTCTGGCACAACTTGACGCAGCACAAGACGTTGTCAATGCCGAATTGGCTAGAGGAGGGTTAGCTATTGACTACGTCACGCCAGATTATTACGCAGATCGCCCCAAACCATGTATGGGAGGATGGGGAAGACGCTTCCTGAATATCAGTCCGTCAGGGAAGGTACTGCCTTGTCACGCTGCCGAGACTATCCCTGGACTAACCTTTGATAACGTAGAAGAAAAACCACTCAAAGAAATCTGGGAAAACGGCCAAGCCTTCAGGCGTTTCCGTGGCACAGAATGGATGCCGGAGCCTTGTGCCTCGTGCGACCGTAAGGAAATTGATTGGGGTGGTTGCCGCTGTCAGGCCTTGGCTTTAACAGGAGACGCGTGCAACACGGACCCTGTCTGTAGCCTCTCACCCCGCCATAACACCATTCTTGATGCCATTAGAGAAGCCAATGAGAAGACAGAGCTACCTTTTATTTACCGCCATTTTAGTACTTAACTAGAGAAACCCAACCTCTTTTTGAGCGACTTCCACCAGCTGCGTAACTGGATAACACGTATTTTTCCTTTAAAAAATAAACACAAAAACCCATTACGAATGACAACATAATGATTCCAGCGATAGATCCTTTGCAAGAAGGTGGGTTTAAACGTTGGATCCTGTGCCCTATAATGCCAATAAAGCTCTTTAAACGGATTGAGGCAGCTTTTTGTCCATGGTTTACGACGGCCGATAAAATGGAAGATCCCAGGGTTTTCCATCGCTTCCTTTATTTCAGGGACAGAATGCTGACTACTCAAATTATCAATATTATATTCCATAAGTAACGGCGAGAAGAAAAAGAGAAAACTTATGATATTCCACCGCAAAGGAAGGATAAATATATCATCTTGGAATGCTATATTTATAATATCCTGATCCTGGAATTTGATATTTTTACGGTTCTTATAATAAACTTCCATGAAATAACGAGAAAGAGAACCATAACGCTCTTGGGCACGCCCTATATCGTATACAAGAATGCCCGCATTTATATAAGTGCTTTTCGACATTCGTCCGAAAACATTATGTCTGTTTTCCACTTCATCAATATCTCTGACACCCGCGATCGTATGACCGGCCAGATTTATATTCCAAAGATCAACAATATCATCACAGACGATGATATCAGTATCCAGATAAATCAGCCTCTTTACTGTTGCAGGTAACAAATCCTGTACAAAAAGGCGATAATATGTGCTCTGAGAAATATATTTTATCCCCAGAGGGAAGTCCTCTGCATATTTATTATTGATTTCTTTAAAAATCAGGGACACGCTACCATTATAAAGCTCTTGCAACCTTTTTATTGAGAGCGAAGAAAGAGAAGGACCATAAACAATATAAATTTCCAAATCACTCTGATTGGCTGTATGAGACAAAATAGAATTGATTACTGCACGAGCATGATCAGCATAATTGTCATCGAATGACATGATGATATTTATCTTGCCCCCATAAAGAACCTCCTTCGGCGGCATCTTTTTGATAGATTTTTCGTTTTGCAAAACTGATGCTATAATTCTTCCGGCATTATAGGAAGGTAGTGTTGTATCAACAAAAACGACCGGCGTATGGACCACTCTGTAATGAGGTGAGGACTTTTCTACACTCTCAAAAAATATCGTCGTCAGAAGAAGTGAAATAATATAAAAATTTGCCTTATTATTCTCTTCTTCCGAAGAAGATTGTGCTATTTTCGATATAATATCAAAAATAAACATGCAGTATTCGTCAAAAATATCCTTTCTAGCAAAAAATATATTCCATGGCAAAAGCTGGTTACTATGGACTACCTTCAAAGTTGTTATATATTTATCAGGATATGTTTCTTTTATATAAGAAACAGCCTTAAGGATATGAGTATTATTGCCCACTTTCTCTTCATAAAAATCTATGGCTTCCGTAGCAGGGCTTAAATAATAGATCTCCGTTAATGGATTAAGTTGCGGGATAAAGACGTCTCCCTCCTGGACAACGACAGAGATATTCCTCTGATTCCAGCCATAATAAGAAAGAGCATGCCTATCAATATAAGGCAACGTCACATCACGATCATACTCTTTCTGTGAGAAAGAGAGATAGTAATGATCATGCACAAAACCAACATAATCATGCTTATTATGTTTCCATACCTTATAAAGAGCATCGAGATGCCCTCGCGAACTCTTTAACAGATTATAAAAAAGCGGCGTATCTTCATCTGACGCAAACCAGCCCTCAGGTACCGTCTGAAAAAGGTCATTCTCAGCCAGAAATGCTTGCTCGGAGGAAGAAAGATAGATACACGCATCAACCATAAAACATAGCCCTTTATTATAATCTGAGCCTTATTATCGTCCCTGCAATCCTATCGTCTATAAGGCTGGTGTTCTTTATCCCCAACTTCTTTAAAAGCACAACCCTCTAAAAGATATCCGCTTTTCATAAAAAGCGGATATCAGGTCAAGAGACCATTTTAACAAGAAATTGCTGAATTATATCTTTTGGGTCATCCTCAGAAACGCGACACTCTCCACGCAGGCTGCAGCCGCTTCTCGGCCTTTATTTTCGGCATTAGCGCGCGACCTTACCACGGCCTGCTCGTCTGTATAAGTAGTGAGGATACCAAAAGCAATGGGCGTTTCTGTTGCAAGCTGAGCCTGCATAATCCCGATAGTCGCTCCCAGAGAAATAAACTCAAAATGAGCCGTGTCACCCTTAATCACACATCCGAGACAGATCACGCCTTCATACTTACCTGTTTTGGCAAGTGTCTGAGCCATAAGGGGTAATTCAAAGGCTCCAGGTGCATCATAAAGATCGACCTCCCTTATGCCATGTTCCTCCAGCCATGCCACGGCACCCGCCTTTAATCCGCCCGTTACCTCTGTGTTAAAACGGCTGACGATAAGAGCCAGTCTAGGGGAAGGCGACAATATCAACCCCGCAGGGGCAGTAGCAATATAACGGCTCATGTCAGGACTCCTGAAAGAAATGCCCCATACGGGTGCGTTTTGTTTCGAGATAACGACGATTGAATGGATTTGAAGCGATAATCAGGCGTTCAGAGGAAACAACTTTTACGCCCTGTTGCTCAAGCCCGTTGATTTTCTGAGGATTATTTGTCAGCAAGGTGCAGGCCTTCACGCCCAAAGCCCGTAAAATATTCCCTGCGGCTTGCCAGTTGCGCGCATCGACAGGTAAGCCCAAAGCTTCATTGGCTTCCAGCGTATCCAGCCCCTCATCCTGCAATTTATAGGCACGAATTTTATTTCCCAAACCAATCCCGCGTCCTTCGTGACCACGTAGATAAACCAGCACACCATTTTCAGCGGCACCAATACGGCGCAAGGACTCCTGCAATTGCGGACCACAGTCACATCGCAAGGACCCCAGAGCGTCGCCTGTGACGCATTCGGAATGAATCCGGACTAATGGAGTCTTTCCTTGAGAAGGCTCTCCCTTCACAAGAGCAATATGTTCTGTCCCCATTTCATCTTCAAAAACATGAATTTTCAGATCATGTCCACCATACAAACTGGGAAAAGCAGCTATAGCCACCTCAGAAGAAGACGATGTTTTCTCTCCAATACCTTTCGGTATGGCGGGAATGTCATAACCATGCCGCTCAATCCATCCTTTAAGAGCTGCGATAGAAATAATCGGCAGATTGTGGCGCTTGCCATAAAGCCGCAATTCCGGCAGACGCATCATCGTCCCATTTTCAGCCATGATCTCACAAATCAACCCGGCCGGCTCCAGACCTGCCAACCGGGCAAGATCGACAGACCCTTCGGTATGACCTTCCCGCCCTAACACTCCCTCTTCATGGGCCCGCAGGGGGAATATATGCCCAGGTGAAATCACGTCTTCAGGACGCGCTTGAGGAGCAGACGCCACAAGCACTGTCCGGGCGCGATCTGCCGCTGAAATCCCGGTACTGACACCCTTCGCCGCCTCAATGGACACTGTAAATGCGGTTCCTTTGGGATCCTGATTATGCTTCGTCATCTGCGGCAGGCGCAAGCGGTCAATCTGGGCAGGAGTCAATGACAGACAAATCAACCCGCACCCGTGACGCGCCATAAAATTGACGGCATCTGGGGTCACAAACTGGGCGGCCATGACAAGATCGCCTTCATTCTCCCGCTTTTCTTCATCCACCATAATAACCATACGCCCCTCACGCATGGCTGTAATCGCTTCCTGAAGAGCAATCGGCATATCACGCATTATTTTTCTCCTCCCATCTCGTCAAATCCCGCAAGCTCAGGAGAAAAACGACAAAGTGTTTCCACATATTTGGACAGGATATCGACTTCGACATTCAGGTCCGCACCAACCAGAATGGTAGAAAGATCTGTATGTTCCCATGTATGCGGAATAATCATCAAATTGATGACAAACCCCTTTTGTCCTGCATGCGTTATATCTTCTTTCACCTCATTGACTGTCAGACTGATCCCATCAAGTGTGATAGAGCCTTTCTCGACAACATAGCGACGCAGATTTTGCGGGAGAAAGACACCGAGTGCATGAGAATCACCAGCCAGTTCAATAGAAAGAAGAGAACCCGTCGCGTCCACATGTCCTTGTACGATATGACCGGACAAGCGGGTATTAAGGGAGACTGCCCGTTCCAGATTCACCCGGCGATCGACTTCCAGGGCCCCTAGATTTGTACGCTTTAACGTCTCACCGCTAATATGAAACTGAATCTGTCCTTCTGGAGTAAAATCTTTCACTGTCAGACAAACGCCATTAACCGCGATACTCTCGCCCATTTCGAGCCCCTGGAACGGACTGGCAACAGTCAGATCCATTGCCAAATCGCGAATGGAAATCCCTTTCACGTGACCGACAGCTTCAATAATGCCAGAAAACATGACCTAATAATCCTTCCTCATATGCCTTAATGAAAATTCCAGAGGACTTTCATTACGTAAATTCCCGTCACGCATTTTCACAATGCTCTGGTCGCTGTTACCGGAAGCCTGTTGTTGGATGATCCACCACTCATCCCAGAAATGTTCTTCTTCGACACTTTTCAGAAGTGCAGGTCCCGCTTCAATCATGGCCCAGTTGACGCCAGCCTTATTCATTAACTCTTCAGCTTCTTTCAGAGCGGAACAGGACTGGACGATAAAATGATCTCGCTCACGCTCTGCTTTCCACTTTCTCGGCACAAGGCCATGTCGATCCATTACAATAAGCAGACGCGGCCTACGACCAACATGATCTTCTTCATGTCGCACCGTAAAAGACGGATAATCAGCCAAAACTGTGCCAATACCCGTTATAATCGCATCCACACTACGTCTTAAACGGTGAGCCTGTTTCAAGGAGGCAAGAGTAGTGAATGTCGTTTGACCTTGCGAAGGAATCATGCTCCCTTGCAAAGTAAGAGCCTGCTTGACCGTCACCCAGGGACGCTTCTTTTCCACACGTGTCAGGAAGGGAAGAGCAAGGGCACGACAATCCTGAAATAATGAATTCCAGTCCGCATCTTCCACTTGTAATTCTTCAAGGAAAAAGACTTTTTTAGGAAAAGCACCCTGGCTTAACAGTTTCCCTCCCCCCGCAGCCTGCGGATTGGGGTCCCTGACGCCGATCCATATTTCCTGAGCTGGACTTTCCCTCAGTTTCTCGGCACAAGGCGGCGTACGCCCATAGTGAGCACATGGTTCCAATGTCACAAGAGCGGCATAAATACGATCGTAAAGGCCTGCCTGTCTGGCCTTCTCCAGTGCCACGATTTCAGCATGAGGAGCCCCTGCCTTAGGGTGAGCGCCAACAGCCAGAATTTTGCCTTTGCAATCCAGTAACGCACACCCCACCGAGGGGTTGGGCGCGGTCGCTCCCAATGTGTCGGCAGCCTCATTCAAGGCCAGCCTGAACCCATTCTTGATCGCCTCATGTGGTAAAAATGATCGGCCTGTCTCTGTCACTTGCAACCCTTGACTCAAAAATATCACCAGGGCTACACGCTCTCCCGCCCGCATAAGTTACAAGGGAACAACAGCCGCAAAAAGCCGTTCCCGCACCATGCAGGGAGAAAAAGTGTTCTCTCTCATCCGGACTATAACCGTCGGCCCCGGAATCTCACCGAAGTCTGCTGGACCTTTACGAAGTCACCCCCCATAAAGCGCTCGCGGGCTCAACAGCCATGACTGCTATTACCGCCGGTAGGGAATTTCACCCCGCCCCGAGAACGTCTCTCAATTTTCGTTTTTTAATATGTGGTGAAGTTTTAGAAAGAGCAAGAGGCCATTTCCTCCTTAAATTACATCAGGAAAAATAGCCGCTTGCTACCCCATTACATCCAGCTCAGATGCCTAAAAATTTACTGACTGGAGAGAATATTACAATCCGCCATGCAACAGGCTGTTGACGTTATCACGTGTGCGCTGTCTGGCCGCTTTCAAATCCTCAATATCTTGCTGTTGCTGATTTTTCATCTGCTGAAACTTCTCTACGCGTTCAGCACGCTGCTGATTGAACTTGCCGATCTTCTCGTCGAGCTTCTTTTTGCCATCCAGTTTATCCAGCTTGTCCTGAAGTTTCTGTTTTTCATATTCAGGCGCATTTTTTACCCTATCGCGAAATTCCTCGACTTTTTGCTGCCGTAGCTCGCGATTTTGTTGATATTTATCAATTTTCTTGTCCAGGCGGTCATTCAGACAGTCCTCCTTGGTCGCCATGCGGTGCAAGAAATCACCCCCCTGGTTATCACAATTTGAACTCGCCGCCTGGGCATGGGACGTTACTGCAAAGAATGAAGCCATCACGGCCGCAGACAAAAACAGACGCATTTTCATAATAGTGTCCTTCCTGCTTGGTTGTTATGCACTTAAGCTAAACATAGAGTCGCCCTATGGGGAAGACCACCGAAACTTAAGAAAATTTAACCATTACCTTCAGCGATATGAGCCATACGTGCGCTATTCAGCACTGTAATGGATTTTACATCCTCGACCCTGATAAGACCCTCATCTTTAAAAATCTTTAAAGTACGGCTCACCGTTTCAATCGTCAGTCCCAGATAATCAGCCACATCCGTACGCGACATGGGTAGATAAAGCGTTATGCCAGAAGAATCGGTCTGATTGCCCGCCCCTTCTGCCTCTGTCAGAGGGCAGAATTTTCCTGACACAATTTGTGCCGATTCTGCCTGTTCCATAAAAAAACTCGCAAGTCTCTCACGAGCTGACTTGCGTCCCAACAAGATCAGACGGCCCTGCACCTTGACCAGCTCACGTGAAGCTTCCATCCGCAGACGCTTCTGTAATTGCGGGAAACGTTCAGTCAGACGATCCATATTTTCATAGGCAAAACGACAAAGTCTGATTTCTCCCAGCGACTCGGCACTGAACGCATAACGCTCTGACGCGGCAAGCCCGAGGAAATCACCCGTCATGGCAAAGCCGGTAATCTGGCGTCTGCCATCGGGAAGAAGATTAAAAAGCTTGGCTTGACCTTCTGCAATGACATAAAAAGCCACAGCCGGCTCGCTCTCCTCAATAAAAATACGCCCGGAAGAGAGGTGAAGACGCGATGATTCTGCAAGCAGAACGGGAAGATCCTTCTCATCAATGGCATTACAGATACTTCTTGAACGTCCGCAGCAGACGCTGCACTCCCCAAAGGAAATTCCATCAGTTCTGAGCATATATTCCCCTTAGGAAAAGAGAAAACGGAGGACAGGATTACAACAAGTTAACTGGTGCAAAAATGACACAGAGTGTAGTCATTAACTTTCGCACAGGACGTTTTGCCTCTGTTTTTGATCTATATCAAGGTTGAATCGCAAATAAATGTGATCTGAAGAGATCAACTTATCTTGCTTGATCAGGGTCGTTTTCATTATGCAACGCAAAACGTTTAAAACATCACTCGCTGCCCTCGGGCTCCTTGCTGGCTCTGCCTATGCTCAGGCTCCTGCTACGCCAGTGAACAGCACGGTAGCGGCGAAATCAGCCTATCAGGCGGCGCCCGACGCCACAGTGCATCTCTCGGCTCCCAAAAACCAGAGCTGCGGCATCTTCGAAAACTGTGCCAATACGAAAATCGGTCTTGGCCGAGGTGATTTCCTGATCCGCCTCTCGGCTCTTGGCGTGATCACGAATAATACCAGTTCTTCTGTGAGCATTAAAGGCGGTCCAGCCAAAGGCACAAAAGGTTATGTTACCGCAACCAACCAGGTTATGCCGGAATTTACCTTTGAGTATTTCTTCACCGATAATATCTCTCTTGACCTGATCGCCGCTTCGACACGTCATGAAGCCAGGGCTCATAAAACGACCGCTCAGTCATTGATCGGGAACGGCGATCTTGGCAGCTTCTGGGTTCTGCCTCCTACTCTGACGGTTGCATGGCATTTCCGTCCGCATAAACGCTTTAACCCCTATGTCGGTGTCGGCCTGACGCTCGCCTTCTTCCACAATGCAAGTCCCGCTACGCCGAACAAAGGGTTAGGCCTATTTGATCACCTGAAACCACAGACGACCGTCGGACCGAGCTTCAATATTGGTTTCGATTACCAGCTCGTAGGGAATTGGTTCCTGAACGTTGATGCCAAAGAGATCCTGCTTCGCACGCCTATTTACATCAACCACCGCGACAATGCGACGACCGGTGGCCGTATCCATGCCCGCGACAGCATCAACCCGACAACCGTTGCTGCTGGTATTGAATACCGCTTCTAAAAATAACTACCAGTCTTAACTGGTTGATCGGTCGAAAAGGTGGGAAGCCGCGTCTGGCTCTCCCGCCTTTTTTGTTATCTTCCCCAATGCCGGAATTATAACGGTTTTTTAATGTCATAATATCTCCTCATGACGTGACAGACATACCAGTTTATGGCAGAGACAGTTATTCATCTGATCTCTCATGAAATATCGGAGTTGTTTGCGATGGGTGGTGCACGCTCCCTGGCCAAATATTGCGGCCTGTCTGTACTATGCCTTTTGGGCCTATGGGGGGTATGGTACCTTATAAAGCCCGAAACTCTCCCAGATGCCGCTTCCCCCATGGCCGTCCGCCAAGGTGAGATCATACATGTCAAGGCAGGCAGCCCTTTAAGTAAACGTCTTGTCGTCGAACCCGTTACTCTATCAAAATTACCTCATCTGATTGAAGTCCCCGCAGAACTCACCGCAGCTCCTGGTCATGACGTCAAGATTTACCCTCCTGTTACAGGTCGTATAACCGACATCATCGTCCAGCCAGGACAGACTGTACAAAAAGGTGAGATTCTGGGGCGCATGCTTTCAGGTGATCTGGCACAGGCACAGTCGGATCAACAAAAAGCCGCGGCCGCCCTGAAGCTCGCCCAGTTAAATTACGACCGCATAAAAGCTGTTATGGTCGCAGGCGGTAGCGCTCTCAAAGACATACAATCAGCCCGGAATGATCTGGCACAGGCACAGGCCGAGGCTCGTAGGGCCGAACATCATCTTGAAGCTCTGGACGGTGGGCCAAATAATGCCACCAACAATGGCTTCCTTATCACGGCACCCGTCGATGGTGTTGTCTCTAGCATCACGGCAGGGTTAGGGCAGCAGGTAACAGATACATCCAATCCCATCATGGAACTTGTTGATCTCAGCAGCCTCTGGGTTGTCGCGCATATCCCGGAAGCCTTGCTTCCGCAACTTCGTCCCAATATGGTGTTATCGGCATCTTTTGACGGTCAGAACTGTTCTGGTCCCGTAACAGGCCGCAATCCCGTCGTACAGAACGATACCAGGAGGACGGACCTCTATCTGCGTTGCGAAAATAGAGGTGGCACACTGCATCCTGGTCAATTTACAACCGCCATAATCAGCATACCGGAACGCCAGCAACTTATCCTGTCCAAAACAGCACTGGTCATGAATAATGAAGCGGTTACTGTCATGATTGAGACAGCCTCGGATACGTACAGAAGACGCCAGATTACCATCAGCTATGATGAAGGCCCGAACGTAAGAATCGTCGATGGATTGAAAGCAGGAGAGCGAGTCGTTACGCACGGTGCCATCCTGCTTAATGATTATTAGGCAGGAATAGAGGGACAGTATATGCATATTGAAGCCTTTATTTCCTGGTGCTTTTCCCGCCGCACCCTTGTTTTCTTTTTTGCGACTCTCATCATGATTCTCGGCGTCGTCGCCTGGAAGCAATTACCTATAGAAGCTTACCCGGATCTGGGACCAGTAACAGTACAGATCACGACACAGATGCCCGGTCTGGCAGCCGAGGAAATGGAGCAACAGGTCACGATGCCAGTCGAGCGTGCTCTGGCGAGCGTACCTAATGTGACAGAAAGTCGCTCTACCAGTACGTTCGGCCTTTCCTTGGTCACGCTGGTCTTTAAGGACGGCACAGATATTTATCTGGCACGACAACAGGTTCTGTCTGAACTCTCAAGCCTTGATCTGACGAATGGAGGGCAACCCTCCCTCGGCCCTGTAACAGGCCCCAGCGGAGAAATCTACCGTTATACCCTGGAATCTGATGACCGTGACCTAATGGCCCTGTCAGACGTTCAGAAATGGATCGTCATACCTGCCTTAAAGCAGATTCCCGGAATCGTCAGTATCGATAATTTTGGTGGCTTCACGCGTGAATACCAGCTGGTAATCGATCCCAATGCCCTGATCCGCTACAGCGTCAGTCTTGAAGACGTCATGAACGCTGTCAAGAACAACAACGCAAATGCAGGTGGAGGCCGCATCAGCCGGGGCGAGCAATCCTATATTATCCGTGGGGTAGGTCTCATTCATTCCCTTGCTGATATGAATGAAATAGTCGTCAGTCACCATAATGGCGTACCAGTTCTGCTCAAGCAGCTCGGTCATATCGAATTTGGCCATCAGGTACGTGAAGGCCTATTGGGTAAGGACAATAATCCTGACACGCTGGAAGGTATCGTGACCGCCCTGCGTGGTGCCAACCCCTCACAGGTCCTTAGCGCCCTGCATGAGAAGATTGATAAACTGCAAAAACGGCTGGCGCCATTACATATGAGGATCGTCCCTTATCTGGATCGTGACAATCTCGTTCATGCCACAACGGAAAAAGTCGGTGAGACCATGACCGAGGGCATTGCACTCGTCCTGATTATTCTCACCTTCTTTCTGGGCTCTCCACGGTGTGCCGCCGTTACCGCAATCACCATTCCCTTTGCTCTCGCTGTTGCCTTCATTCTCATGAAGGCTTGCGGCATGGCCGCCAACCTCTTTTCGCTCGGGGCCATTGATTTTGGCGTGATTGTCGATGGGGCCATCGTGATTACAGAGGTTATTCTGCGCCTGCGAGAAGAAGAGCCAGGACAACCTCTTGAGATCGAAACCGTCCTCGCCGTCACATTACGAGCCGGGCGAGCAATTTTCGCCTCGACCATGATCATCATCCTGGCCTACAGCCCTCTCTTCGCTTTTGACGGAATGGAAGGAAAACTCTTCCATCCCATGGCTTTTACAGTCAGTTTTGCCCTCGTCGGAGCACTTCTTTGCGCCTTGTCTTTAACGCCTACCCTGACCTATCTGGCACTGCGCAATCCACATTACATATGGCATAATACCCCTCTTGAATGGCTGATCAAGCATTACAAAAACGGACTATCCTATTTCCTGCGCTATCCCCATGTCCCCTTCATCGGCGCAGGTGTCGCTCTTGTTCTGGTCATTATTCTGGGCGCCTCTATGGGACAGGAATTTCTGCCAGATCTCGATGAAGGGGCCTTGTGGATTCAGGTACAGATGCCAACTGCCATCTCGCTTGAAAAAGGTCAGGAAATCTCTAACGAGCTTCGCCGTGCTGTAAGGGAGTTTCCAGAAACATCCTATGCCATCACGCAGCTCGGCCGTTCTGATGATGGAACCGACCCCTGGACACCTTCTCACGTTGAAATGCCGGTTGGGCTGACCTCCTACAAAACCTGGCCAAAAGGGGAAGGAAAAGAGCAATTTGTTGAAAAACTGCGTAAAAGACTGAACAAAATCCCTGGTATCGTCTTTTCCATCAGCCAGCCTATTCAGGATGGTATCGAAGATTCGATTGGGGGAGCACATAGTCCACTTGTTCTGCGTGTTTATGGCGATAATTTTAATGAATTGCGCCGAATTGGACAACAAATTGTTGATATTCTTTGGCAAGTACCAGGTACTGTGCAGGCCTCTCTCTTTCAAGAACCCCGTATTCCCCAGATCGAAGTACAGGCTGACCGCAAAAAGGCTGCCCGTTACGGAATCAATATTTCCGATATTTCCGATATCGTTGCCAATGCTATTGGCGATGCACCTCTGACAACGATCGTTAAAGGGGGCAGGGAATATAATGCGACTCTGCATGTAGCCCACAAGCACCTTGATAATTTACAGGAAATGGGACAAATCCCCTTGATAACTTCCGATGGAGCAGCCATTCCGCTTTCGGAAGTCGCAGCTATCCGCTTCCAGATGGGCGAAAGCAATATTAGTCACGAAGGAGGCGAACGCGCTCTCACGATACAGGTCGATAATGGCAGCAGACCAATGTCGCAATATCTGGCCGATGCCCAGAAACGCATAGATAGCGCCGTGCATTTTGATCCGCAAAATTATCGTCTGGAATGGGCGGGCTCCTTCAAGCAGGCAAAACATGCACAGATTCGCCTTTCCATCGCCCTGTCAGTCATGTTCGCCGTCATGTTAGGCGTCCTTTATATTGAGTTCCAGAAAGTCCGTCAGGCACTGCTGATCCTGAGTGTAGTGCCTTTGGCGACCCTGGGCGGGCTTGTAGCACTTCACTGGCGTCATGAAACGCTCAATATTGCAACAGCGGTCGGGTTTATCGCCCTTTTCGGGGTGGCCATACAAAACGGCATCATCATGATCTCCAGCATTAACCGTCACAGGCTTGAGGGCCATGATACATTCCATGCCACAGTCATCGGCGCCTCTGAACGTTTCCGCCCTGTCCTGATGACCGCAACTGTTGCCAGTGTTGGCATGTTGCCCGCGGCCATAGCGACAGGGGTGGGTACTGATGTCCAGCGCGGTTTGGCTACAGTCGTCGTAGGCGGGCTGGGTATTGCGACATTACTGACCTTGTTTATCCTTCCTGTCACTTTTTACCGTCTGGAAAGCTGGATTGATCAACGCTCTGCCCGTTCTGCAGCCAAGAGAGGTCTTTCGTGAGCTTCTCCATAAAACCCCATTACAAGACCTCTTTCCTGACGCCTTTATTATGTGCAGCATTATGCAGTTGCGCAGTCGGACCCAAAGGGAAGATCCCTCCTTTACCAGCCCATACAGACTATCGCTCTACCCCTATCAGACAAACGGCCGGGCAAACCAGTCAGGATTCAGTCTTGCGTCGTCAGGATATCATTCAGGGACTGGATATCCCCGGAAAATGGTGGGAAGTTTTCCATAATCCTTCTTTAAATCAGCTGGTTGAGCGGGCGCTTGCCAATAGTCATGATCTAAAAGCCATGCAAGAAGGGTTAAAGATGGCATGGGAGCAACGCCGCGTTGAGGGCGCAGCCTTATATCCCACCATTTCGGCACAATTCATTCCATCACGAAATAAAACTTCCAAATCCCTGTCCAACGTGCCTTACGCCAATGAATGGCTCTATAACCTTCATACGGCCCAGCTGAATATCGGTTACGTCCCTGATCTATGGGGCGGAGAAAGACAGGCGATACGAGCTGCCGCAGCGCAAGCTAATATCCAGCGTTTCCAGCTTGAAGCCACAGCCCTTACGCTCATCAGCAATATCGTAAATGGCGCCATCACCGAAGCCAGCTTCAGAGCACAAATTGAGGCTACAGAGGCTTTGATTGCCCAGCAAAAAGAAACACTCGCTATTGCCGAAAGGCAGCAAACACTGGGCGATCAGGCACGACTGAACACATTACTGCAACAAAATGCCCTGGCGCAGCTGGAAGCCTCCCTCCCGCCGTTAGAGCGGGACCTGGCCCAGACGCGCACCCAGTTGGCAACATTGGCTGGTTTGACACCCAATCAGGACATCCCTGTTTTTACATTGGATCAATTTACACTCCCTCAGCAAATGCCGCTTTCCCTTCCTTCTGCACTTCTGGAGCAACGTCCTGACATACGGGCCGCGCAGGAACAGATTCATGCGGCGGCAGCGCAAGTAGGAATCTCTATTGCAAACCGCCTGCCCAATGTACAGCTCAGTGCACTACCCGGTCAGGTCGTAGGCCATATGAGCCAAATGTTCAAAACCGGTTATGGCAACTGGGACATGATGGCGACCATTACCCAACCCATCTTTCAGGGAGGCTCACTCCTCCACGCCCAGCGGGCTGCCAAGAAACAGCTTCATCAGGCAACGGAAATGTATCAATCAACCGTCCTGAGCGCCGTTGGCGACGTCGCTGACAGTCTTTACGCCCTGCAATATGACAGCGAAACCCTTCAGGCTCAGCAGAAGACTCTGGAAAGTGCACAGCAATCCCTCAAAATTGCCCAAGCACGTAAAAGACTCGGCGATATCAGCCAGCTTGATCTCCTGACAGCACAGTCTGCCGTCGCACAGAGTCAGCTTTCTTTTGTACAAGCTAAAGCCGTACGCTTTTCCGATAGTGTCGGACTCTTTCAAGCGCTTGGTGGAGGATGGTGGCACCGTAATGATCTGGGTCTTCCACCCGAAGAGGCTAAAAGACTCTCTACCACGCTCGTTCCCTGGTAAACAGGGAACGAAAAACCTAATCCGTCTCCTCGATGTCCAGACTCCACTGACCAGCCTCTGGATGAGCGAAAACAGGCACGGCATTAGGCAACCTGACATTCGCCGGGAGGTTCATGGCCGAACGGAGGGAACGAAAAACCCCTCCATGAGCCACAATGAGGGTCGTTTCATCTCCAGCCAAAATTCGGTTAAGTCCTTTCACAACACGTTCGCGTAATTCTGCAAAAGGCTCTGCCCCTTCCGGGGTATAGTCACCAGCAATCCAGGGATTATACCACTCTCCCATGGGCTTGCCTTCCTGCACCCCGAAACAAACCTCAATCATGGAATCATCACGTGTGATGGGAAGATCGGGACCACCAGCTTCCGTAATGGCGCGCTTTACATAGTCAGCCGTAACAGACGCGCGGCTGAGCGGAGACGTCACGATGCGCGTAAAAGGCATAGAGTGATTCTGGAAATGCCTTGCGAAAGCTTTGCCCGCTGCTACAGCTTGAGCCAGCCCCGCATCATTCAACGGCACGTCAGTCCGACCCTGTGACAGATTGGCTGCATTCCAGTCGGTCTGACCATGACGCAGGAACCAGTAAGAACGTAGCATGAGCTCCGTCATCAAAACTCCTTGTACGGGGAAAACCACTCTGCTACTGCACTATCAGTCAAACAATGACGAAACAGAACTCTCATCGGCAACAGCCCGGATTGCTCTGGCAATAAGCCCTGCTGTCGAAATCTGTCTGATATTGGGCGTCACTTCCTGTTCCTTTGTCGCAGGGATACTGTCTGTGATCGTCAGCATTCTGATCGGGCTATCCATAACCTTCTTGCAGGCATTATTGGTTAACACTCCGTGAGTTACGTAAGCTTCAACTCCTGCGGCCCCATGTTTCACGAGAGCTTCGGCAGCATTGCAGAGTGAGCCACCACTATCGACAATGTCATCAACCAGAATACAGTAACGCCCCTCGACATCTCCAATCACATTCATAACTTCCGAGACACCCGCACGCTCACGACGCTTGTCAATAATCGCCAGATCGACGTTCAGCCGGCGGGCGAGCTGCCGTGCTCTGATCACACCGCCCACGTCGGGTGAGACAATCATCAGATCCTCTTCATCACGCGCAGGATGGCGGGAAAGAATATCCCGCACAAAAAGCGGCGCTGCATAAAGATTATCTGTCGGAATATCGAAAAAGCCCTGGATCTGCATGGCGTGCAAATCCATCGTCAGAATACGGTTCGCACCAGCCTCAGTCAGCAAATTGGCCACAAGCTTGGCACTAATAGGCGTTCTTGGTCCCGACTTCCGGTCCTGGCGCGCATAGCCAAAATACGGCATAACGGCCGTAATCCGGCGGGCCGACCCCCGACGCAACGCATCCAGGACAATCAATAATTCCATAAGGTGGTCATTGGTCGGCATGCAGGTGCTCTGAAGCACAAACATATCCTCGCCACGCACATTTTCCTGTATTTCAACAAAAACCTCACCATCCGCAAACCTGCGAATCATGGTCTTGCATAAAGGAAGATCAAGCTCCTCGGCCACAGCTGTAGCCAAGGGGATATTACTATTACAGGCAACGATTTTCATAAACGGGGAATCTCACAGGCGAGGCAAAAGATCGGACTGTCATCCTATTTACCATCAAGGCAGCCTTATGTCATGACCCCCCATCCTATTCAGGCCAGTTACTTCCTCTTTACATCGGGAGAGGATTTCAGATCACGACCGGAATAATTAGTGATAATCGTCCTTACAGCTCCGGCAGCCTCATGCGCAGCATCTTCCGCAACGACTCCCCACGGACCATCCAGTGAATGCACTGCCACAGCATGAAGTTGCGTCGCCGCGCCAGCTTCATCACCTTTCGCCGTTTTTACACGCCAGACAATTGTTATCTGCTGCTGTGTAACTTTTGTCTGTGGTGGAGCAGGGGGAAGATCCTTGATCTGTACGGTAGACGTCACCGTAAAATCAGCTCCATCCGGCTTTGCCTGAACATTATTGCGCCCATCAGGCAGAAAGGAATAAAAAGCCCGCGCCAGTGAAATGTCACCGTCTCCGGGAGCTCCCTGCACACCAGCAAAATAAATTCTAGCCTGACGATTCATCAGACTATGAGGGTCAGTCTGCATATTCCTAGCCTGAATCGCTGTCAGCAGGCGCGCAATATCAGGCGCGATTTCCAGAGCCACCGTGTTGAGCGCATCGGGATCCGCAGCCAGCCAGCCAGCCCTGTCTACTACAGAACCATATCCTTTTGCCCGTTCCTTTCCTGCCGAGTCATACAGTTTGTAATAGGGTTTTATACCATCCTCTACACGCTTGGCTCCCAAGCGGAGCCACCAGTCCCCTGGCTTGGGAGACTGTGCAACAGCCGGCAAAGACTGATTAACAAGCGCGGTAACGACATCTCTAGCCCATAAAGCTGCTGCCGCACGCCAAGGAGCCCTGGAAGGAACAGGCACGGGAACGGCCAACCGGGGCGGCGGGAGATTCTGCGTGGCCAGGCGCTGGGATTCCCCCCCTCTTTTTGCAAAAGGATGCGCTATATCAAGGCAGCCTGACAGCGTCAGTAAAGAAAAAAACGCCAAAAGAACCGGACAAAAACGCTTCATTAATCTTCCTTTTTTTGCCAAAGACCAGGCCAGAATAAGGCCTGAGCCATCAAGCTCCCTAGAGAATTAATTTCACTGGCGAATCAGAATGTAATTGATCGTGACATCAAGATCAAAATGATCTCCCGCCATATCAGGGGGAACAGGCGGCAATTGCGCACTCTGGAACATACCGACAGTCGCAGCATCCAACGCATAGGAGCCAGACTGATTCGTCAGGCGCACCCCTTTGACGCGGCCTGTTCTATCAATGATGACATGTACAGAAGAAGGACCATCTTCACCAGCTTCGGCTGCATCCTCGGGATAGAACATGTGCGCGCGAATCCAGCGATCCACTTCCGCACCATAATCCGAACTGACGCCCTTAATATGGTTACGCGTCTGATAGGGAGCATTAATCTGTCCATTCTGACTGAGAGGCCCCAGTGAGAAATTGACAGGCCCTCTTGACCCCCCTCTATGCCCATGTCTTTTCGCAGGCGGAGAGGGATCTCCGCTAAAAGACAAATCCATGGGATGAGAAAATGGCGTATTACGCACTGTTCGCCTGCGCGGAACTGGCTTTTCAGAAACATGACTGCGACGTACGGCTTTCGGCGTAGCAGGCGTCAAAGGCTGCGATATCTGCGGAGCCTGGGACAAATCTGCCGAAGACGCAACAGGAGCTGGTGTCGAGGAAGGCGTTTGCGGAGAGGGTACAACCGGAGCCGGTGCTGTCTCCTCTGCCACTGGCGGCGGTACAGCCGCCGGGGAATCACTCCCCGGATCATGGACTTGCGGGTCTTTAAGACCCTGCTTGCTTGGTGGGGCATCGAAGACCATCTCGACCTGAGGCTGATTCGCGTCATCAGGTGTCCCATGAAGACTTGGTGCCTTATGTAAAATAAGGAACAAGCCCAGAAGATGGAGCAGAATTGATAAAAGAGCCGGTCCCACCAACGGAGATTCTGCAATAGTCTCCGGGCGCCTCATGGGAGAAGGCACAGCCTGCTGCCAAGCCGGGATCATGACATAATCACCCAGTCTGGCGCGTTTGTGAGGTAATGTCAGGTCAGGGACTGTCACAGTCATCATACTCACAGGATGAAGCCAACGGGCAGAACAGCAATGCAATCATGTCGCTTCCCTTGTGCCTCATAATACGTCAGACTGTCACCATTGAGCACAAAAATAAACAGCCATGTTTTATTAAAGAATATTCAGAAAGCAGAGTCTTATGCTCCACCTTCCGCAGTCTTTCCTGCAGGATCCTGATCTTAGCACTTTTGCCAGATCAGTTGGCCCTTGTACTCTTTTTAAGGAAGGAAATTCAAGCCTCGCCGCCAGCCAATTTCGCGAGCCTTACGAGGCCCTCGCTCATGCCATAGTCGGCCAGCACCTCCATAGCAATGCTGTCAGGACCATCTTTGAGCGTTTCTGTAGACTTAACACGACTGGACAGACAGGAACCCATCCCCCTGCTGCGGAAACTCTACTGACCATAACTCATGAGGCTCTCAAGGAATGTGGTCTTTCAGACAGCAAAATCCATGCCCTGAAAGAATTGGCAAAAGCGCAATCTGACGGACAAATTCCGACCTCAGAACAAGCTGAAACGCTGGATGATGAAACGCTCATCGCCCAATTGACATCGCTCTATGGCATTGGCCGCTGGACCGTCGAGATGTTTCTGATTTTTGGTCTTCATCGGCCGGATGTCTTCCCTGCAGATGATTTTGGTATCAGAGAAGGATGGCGTCGTATCAAGAAGCTCCCTGAAAAGCCTTCTCCCAGAGAGCTTTACAAAACGACAGAAAAATTCTCTCCGCACCGGACATTACTGACCTGTTATTGCTGGCATGCCAAAGAAGAGCTGGCGCCACCAGAAGAACAATCAAAATGATATTTTTTTAGATCCGATGCTCTTGACCTTGCTTTAAGAGAAACGCACATAATGCGGCTTTCTGATTCAGTAAAATCAGGTGGGGTTTGCCTGACCTGCTTATGCTGGCCTCAATAATATCCTGACTGAAGGACATCCATGACTAAAGAAGATCTGATTGAGTTTACCGGAACCGTTACAGAACTCCTCCCCAACGCCATGTTCCGCGTGACACTGGATAACGAGCACACCATTCTGGCTCATACGAGTGGTAAAATGCGCAAGAATCGCATTCGCGTTCTGGCTGGAGACCGTGTGAATGTCGAAATGACACCCTATGATCTCAGCAAGGGCCGTATAACCTTCCGTTTTAAATAGAGAGATGGAACACTCTGCCATAATGGCTGATTCTGCCCAGAAAAAGCCTCTCTTCATTCTGGCCTCGGCTTCTCCGCGCCGCCTCGCTCTTCTGGCACAGATTGGCCTCAAGCCTGACCGTATCGTAGCGGCCGATCTCGACGAAACACCCTATAAAAACGAACTGCCCCGTCTCTATGCACGGCGTCTTGCTCATGCAAAGGCCGCCTGTGTCTCCGCACAATATACAGAACCAGCTTTTATCCTCGGTGCCGATACCGTCGTTGCTGTTGGTCGCCGCATTTTGCAAAAGACTGAAGATGAGGACGTAGCTCGACGCCATTTGACGCTTCTTTCAGGCCGGCGTCACAGGGTTTTTACCTCTGTGGCCCTATACCCAAGCGCAGGATTATCCGGTCGCAAGCCTGTTGAGCGTACAGTTGAAAGTTATGTCGCTTTTGCCCGTATGACATCGCAACACATTGAAGCACTGATCCGACAAGGCGACTGGCGAGGAAAAGCTGGCAGCTACGCTCTTCAAGGAGCTGCCGCCTCCCATATCCGTCAGATAGGAGGAAGCCCGTCAGCGATCATCGGTCTTCCTCTTTTCGAGACTGCACAGCTTTTACGAGGGCAGAACTTCCTTTCCATACCATAGGGCCCCGTTTCCCCGGACTACGAAAAACCTCCATGATTATTCTTCTATCAGGCTCTCCTGGAGAACTGCGTTTCACTCTTATGAAGGGAAATGATATCCAGGACATCGCTCTTTGGCGTCCGGGAATGCCAGATGGATGGGGAGATCAGTATCTGGTGCGTGTTCTCTCGTGGGCCCCTGCCTTTGATGGCGCTTTTGTCCAGCTTGAGAATCGGCAAGACGGTTTTCTGGTCACAAAAACAATCTTACAGGAAGGGCAGCTCGTTAAAGCGCAAATCGTACGTTGCGCCCAAAAGAATAAAGGCCCCCGACTAAAACTTTTAACCGCAACCCCAGATAAGAGCGCTGAACATATTGGCATCCTGCAAGCAGGCCCACTTCCATTGGAAGATCTTCTTGCACAGGCCCCCCAAGCTTCTGTCGGTTACGAAGATGCCAGCCTGGCGGCACAACTTCCAACGAAATATCAATCGCTCCTCAAACGCCTTACCCACGAGCATTTTTCTTTTTTGGAAACAGAATGGGCAACTTTCCTCGAAACAACCATAAATGTTGGCCCTCTGATAGCTCATATTGTCCCGACTCCAGCTTTGACCGCCATCGACCTGGACGCTCCCTGCATGCCAGATTTTGCAGCGAATGTAGAAGCCTTGCAGGCGTTAGTGCATCAGATTCGCCTCCGGAACCTTTCTGGAACTATCCTTATAGATCCTGCTGGCATACGGACCAGGAAACGGGCAGCCCTCGTACCTTTTCTCGAACGATCCCTGCAACAGGAAAGAGACCCTCTGTGCCCCAGAATATCTGGCCTCACGCCTTCAGGTCTGATTGAGATAACCCGGCCCGCAAAACGTCCCCCCCTCTCCGAGGCCTTTTCATCACCTCACGGGCGGGGACTCACCATCCTGCGCCAGATATTGCGTGAAGAGCTACCGGGCACAACCCTTCATGCTCCTGCCTCCATTATCCAAGCTCTTGATTCTGACCCGCAAGCCCTCACTTCTTTTAACAGAGTAAGAGGGAAAAAATTACAGCTTTCCATACGCCCTCCTCATTCCTCACTCTCCTGGAGTCTCACCTAATGTGCCCCCTCTGCAAAAAAACTACCACTCCAGAATTCCGACCTTTCTGCTCACAGAAATGTGCTGATATTGATCTAGGACGCTGGATTACCGGCCAATATCGCGTCCCCTCATTTCATATCGAAGATCCACATGGCAAAGAATTTACAGCAATTGACCGTGACGCTTTTTCAAAAGAAAAAGAAATACCCTCTCAAGAGGCTTGATCAGCACATCATCATAGGGTAAATCCCTCTTCAGTCGTAAGGAACTTATCTTACGCACGGTGCCCAAGTAGCTCAGTTGGTAGAGCATGCGACTGAAAATCGCAGTGTCGGTGGTTCGATCCCGCCCTTGGGCACCATTTTATCCTCGTAAAATCATTCGTGCATTTTTTCTACTGCTGTGAGTCCTTTCTGGCAGCAAGAAAAGAATAATTTGCACAAACACACCTGTAAGGTGCATTCTTCTTCCCAGATGGAAGGAACATCTTCATGACGACAGCTTTACCTGTTCTTGAATTTCGCAATGGGCTGACAGTTCCACGCCTGGGTATGGGGACATGGGCCATAGGTGACGCCCCTGACAAGCGTCAGAACGAAATAGAGGCCTTGCGTTACGGGCTGGATGCCGGACTCCGCGTGATTGATACGGCCGAAATGTATGGAAATGGCCGTTCAGAAATGCTGGTCGGGGAGGCCATCTCGGACAGGCGGAAAGATGTTTTTCTAACCAGCAAGCTTCTGCCCAGCCACGCCTCTTACGATAAGGCCTTTGAAGCCTGTGAGCGCTCGCTTCGCCACCTGAAAACCGATTATCTTGATCTTTATCTGCTGCACTGGCGCGGCTCTGTCCCGTTAAAAGAGACAGTACGAGCTTTCGACGCCCTTAAACAGCAGGGGATGATCAAAGCATGGGGTGTTTCCAATTTTGATTGCGATGACATGGAAGAACTCGAAGTTATAAGCCCGGACTGTCAAACCAATCAGGTCTTGTACAACCTTGAGCATCGCGGCATAGAATTTGACCTCTTGCCTTATGATACTGACAGGAAAGTTATCACAACAGCCTATTCTCCGCTGGGACAGGGAAAAACTCTGCTGCAACACCCAGCACTCAGAGTAATTGCTGCGCGGCACACAACGGCGCTCGGACCAGCAACTCCAGCACAGATCGCACTGGCTTGGACATTGCAAAAAAATACCATTCTGGTCATTCCTAAAGCCTCTACGCCAGAACATCAGAAAAACAATATCGCCGCGTTGGAAATCACGCTTACAGATTCTGATCTGGCTGAGCTGAATCGTGCTTTCCCGCCACCTTCCAGCAAGCTCCCCCTTGCCATGCTATAGAAAAGACAGGCGGGAGCGTCTGGACACACCAAGCGCTCCCTCTTTATTTACAGACGCATTTTACTCCAGAGTGATACGTTCCATCGTTTTCTTCAAAGGATAGAGCGCTGCATGCGTGACACGGGCAGAAAGGAATTCCGTCCTGAAGGTCACAGTCTCCAAAGGACTGTCAGGATAGACAAGCGCCGTCCCGACGACCGTGCCGCCATTGGCATAAATTTCCAATGTACTGCCATCAAGAATGATCTGAAGCTGGAAGTCACGCGCATCCTGCGGTAGAGATGCAGAAAACTGGCCCGTGAAGAATGGATTATCAAACCCTCTCAGCTTACTGCGGTCAAGCCAGAGCTGATTATAGATCGCGTCGACCCCAATGCTGAACTCTTCACCCTTTTGGTTGGCAAATGTGAGAGAAAAACGGGGCGGGCACCACCGATTATCGCGAATATGTGTTTCGGGGATATCCTCAAGCGAAACATCCATCACGAGCTCAAAAGGCTGATTGGGCGGTAAACTGACTTCTGCCTTTTCCCCTGACGTAAAATAAGGCAAATCAAACAGCACAGAAGGCTGACGGAGAGCCTCCAGCCCATATGGCGTCTGCACAAGGCGCAACTCGCCATATTCATCATGTTTCAGGACCATCTGACGAGGCAGGGTCATAGCACCACGCCATGTTTCCGTCGGCACTTCTTCCGTGTACTGCCAGTTGCTCATCCAAGCCAGATAGACTGCATCTCCGCCGGGCATATCATTGTAAGTCTGCAGGGCATAACATTCCTTGGCAAAATCCGTCATACGAACCTGCCTGTCTTCTGGAATAAAACGCTCCCCATCAAAATGACCGATGAAATATTCTGTCGAACTCCCGCCTAATGCAGCGCCAGGATTAACTGAGAGAAAGAGAACCCAGCGCGTTTCCCCGCTCTTCCCGCCTTCAACCCGAATTTCCGCCAGTCCCGGACATTCATAATCAACAGCAAAAACACCGTCCGGCCCGAAATCACTCAGATGCATCCAGCTCAGCAAATCATAAGAACCATAAAAAGAAAGCTTATGCGCCCGGGCGTGCGAAACCACCATAACCCACTTCTGACTAGGGGCGTGCCAGAATACTTTGGGATCACGAAAGGAAGTGCTGCCGACGTCCAGAACAGGATTATTTACATAATCACTGAAATGTTCCCCGCCATCACAGCTATACGCCACATATTGTGACTGTTTCATTTCTGTCGAACGTGTAAAGATGGCAACAAGACCACCATTATCTTTATGGGGAAACAGACCTGAATGGTTTTGACTGTCATTAACGGCGCTCCCACTGAAAGCCTGCCCATCCTGCGTCTGATTCACCGCAATGGGTTTATCTTGCCAATGATACAGATCTGTACTGACAGCATGCCCCCAATGGACATTCCCTGCAAAAGGCGCGATAGGGTCATACTGATAATAAAGATGGAAATACCGCCCATCATAAACCAGACCATTAGGATCATTCATAAAACCCTTGTCAGGCGTAAAATGCAGGGAAGGACGATAAAGCCGATCATGGAACGGCAAGCTACTCGGTTTGTTACCCGTTTTCTTCCCGGAAATTTTTACATTTTCCGACTGAAGTCCAGACGAGACCGCTTCCCCCAACGTGCCCAACGCCTTGTAACTAACGTTTTTTTTAGATTTTATGTTGCAATTTCCAGTATTTTTCATGTTAATGACCTACTAATTTTTATAAAGTTAAAAAAGTATTTAATGACACTCTGTAAATATGAGTGTCCTTTGTATTTATACTTATAAATCATCTTTTCAAGACCACACATTACTAAAGCTGGATAATCTTTATGAAAAAAATAGATCCATTCTTGATGATGTTGATTGGGGCCGTCCTTCTCGCCTCCTTCTTCCCCTGTCCCCCCGCAGCGCAGCCGTGGATGAGCAGACTCAGCACCCTGCTCATTACCCTGATGTTCTTTTTTCAGGGTGCGAAATTAGAACGTCACGCTATTATTGAAAGTCTGCAAGACTGGCGTCTTCAGGGTGGCACTCTTTTTGCCAGTTTCGTCCTTTTCCCTTTATTGGGATTCGCCCTTTATCTCCTCTGCCACGCCCTGTTTGCCAACGGCGTTGTCAATTCCGAACTTTGGGTAGGGATTCTGTTTCTCTGTTGCCTGCCTTCAACGGTACAATCTTCAATCGCCCTAACCTCTATTGCACGCGGCAATGTCCCGGCGGCTATCTGTTCTGCGACAGCTTCCAATATTCTCGGCATCTTTTTTACCCCCCTTCTGAGCGGCCTACTCCTTCACCGCAGCGATAGCGGCTCTGGACTCGAAACAATTCTGGAAGTAAGTCGGGAACTTCTGCTTCCCTTCATTGCCGGACAGCTCGTGCAGAAATGGATCGGTCCCATAGTTCACCGGCACAAGGTCCTTCTCTCTTTCACTGACAGGGGATCCATTATTGTCCTGGTTTATGCCGCCTTCAGCACGGCTGTACTACAGGGACTCTGGAAACGTATCCCATTGATTGATCTGGGAAAGGTAGCACTTCTTGACACTATTCTCCTTTTTGTACTGCTCTGCACAACCTATATGCTGGGACGCTTGCTGGGACAGAGCAAGGAAAATGAGATCGCCCTGCAATTTTGTGGTTCCAAGAAATCACTCGCAACAGGGATTCCCATGGCCAGCGTCATTTTCCCGACTGGAGCGGGCATTATCGTAATCCCATTGATGATCTATCATCAGATTCAACTTTTTATCTGCACTGTTCTGGCCCGTCATTATGCGGCCCGACCAGTAGAACCCAATGAAACTCCTCTCAAGAAACACTAAATGTACTCTTTCCGCACGATAAGAGGGATATCACCCACCATTTGCACGTCTGTCTCATAAATATTTCGCACTATATCCTCTGTCATGACCTCTTTGACGCTTCCTTCTGCAATAATGCTTCCCTGTTTCAGAAAAGTTATTCTCGTGCAAAATTGAGCGGCCAAAGACAAATCATGAATTACGGCACAAACGGCTCTCTGTCCTGACGCAATCCCGTCATACAGGATTTCCATCATCTTTATGGCCTGCGCTGGATCAAGAGCAGCCGTAGGCTCATCAACCAAAAGAAATGGCGCATCTACAGCCAAGGCCCTGGCCAGGCAAACCCGCGCCTTTTCTCCCCCTGACAGGGTTTCCACGCGTCGTAGACGCAATTTCTGAAGCCCTGTTTCCTCAATCACCTTTTCCACTATAGAGGCACTTTGAGCCGCTGTTTTACCGTAATAAGGAAGTCTGCCCAAGGCAACCACGTCTTCTGCTTTCATACCATAAGGAAGGACTCTTTCCTGCGGAAGGTAAGCTATCTTTTTCCCTTTTTGAGAGAAAGAAACTGCTTCCAGTGCCCTCCCCTCCAGGAAAATATGCCCACCTGAAAGACGCTGAAAACCAAGGAGAGATTTTAACAAGGTTGTTTTTCCAGCCCCATTTGGCCCAACGATACCGAGGAACTCGCCAGGAACAAGCCTGAGGGACACATCCTCAAGCAGAAGTTTCCCTCCATTTCTGACAGTGACATGACACGCCGTGAGAGACAAATCAGACATTCTGGACGCGATAAAGTTTCCAGATTTGGAAAAGAAAAAAGGGCGTTCCTATCAATGTTGTTACAACGCCCAGCGGAAGATGATTAGCCAGTACGGACACATGAACCAGACCATCGGCCCCAATAAGCAGAACGGCGCCCAGCAGGGCCGAAGGGACAAGCGTATCCGAAGGCTTATACCCCACAAGGAACCGGGCAATATGGGGTACAACAAGCCCTATGAAAGCAATATTTCCAGCGACAGCCACGGCAGACCCCAAAGAAAGCACACACCCGCCGATGATAAGACATTGTGTATAATGAGGCCTTATCCCCATGGAACGGGCAATATTTTCTCCCAGAGATAACCCATCCAGACTCCGCCCCGTCACTGACAATAACAAACACCCTGCCACAAGGCCCGGAAAGGCCATAAAGAGAGCCTGACTGTCAGCCTGATTTAAGGACCCCAAAAGCCAATGCGCTATTTCAAAACGAGCATATGGACTGGGAACGAGATTTAGAATCAAGGAAAGAAGAGCAGCACTTAGCGTGCTAAGGGCAATACCAGCAAGCGTCATCACGAAGATCCCACCGCGGCTTAACGTAAACAGAATCACGGCAGCGAACAGTGCTCCCGTAAACGCAGCACAAGCTATAAGCACGGGACCTCCCGACAGAAAATCCGTGTAAAATACCAGCACTCCCCCCAGTGATGCCCACCCAGTGATGCCCAATATCCCGGGATCTGCCAATGGATTACGCATTGATGCCTGCAGATTGGCCCCCGCCAACCCTAAAGCCGCACCTATCAGCAGAGCCAGAACAAGCCGGGGCAAGCGCAATTGACCAATCACCAGCGCACTGACAGACATATGATCTTGCACCACATCCATAATGCCTTGCCCCACATAAATATCTGGCGGCAGCTTGTAACAAAGTGAGAAAAAAAACGCGACGGCCAGCAACGCCCCAAGCAGCATTGTAACCACCTGATAGCGCGTCATAGCCTTTCCTTCTCTCTTGAAAGCGCGATATGAGCCGCCGTTAACAGTCTGACCGCATCCAGAGACTGGGGTATTCCGCACAAAGTGAACTTCGCCGGAATCGCAAGAAAATGTGACCCTGCAAAACGCTTCCATAAAAAATCGGGGAGAAGTTTTTTTTCTTTGAGAGAAGGCCCTGCACCCAAAGACGAAATTACCAAAAGATCTGGCGAAGAGACTAATAAAATTTCGGGCGAAAAAATCCGATAATGATCATATGTCCCCGAAAGAGAAAGAAAACCAGTCTTGGCAAGCATATCTTCCAGAAGAGGATCATCACTCTCACTGTAAAAAACTGCTGTTAAAGAGGGAGAGGCCCCAGAAACGTGACTGTCCTGCTCAAGCTGACGCTCAAACATCCGTGCCAGACTATCCCCCCGCTCCGGGACGTTTAACCACCTGGCCAACGCCTGTATCTGCTGAGGAATATCAGCTAATCTCTGGGCAACTGGTAACTGATAATAGGCTATCGACCGCAAGCGAGCGATCATCGTCACAGAGGAATGCCCCCACTGACTCTCGAGAATATGAGTCGGATGGTGATTCAGGACATCTTCACCTTCCGCTCGGGCAACAGGAAGAGAGCGAGCCTCTTCACATATAACAGCTTCAGCACAATCATGCGCTAATGGGCTTAACCCTATAATCTCATATGAAGGCAGCAAAGAAGCCAGAAGCTGGTCCGTGCATAGATTTAAGGACAATACGCGCCTTACTGGCTGCCTGTCTCCCCACCCCGTTTCTGGCAAAGCGCACCCCAGAAAGAGCAGACTCAAAACGATATTCTGAAACTTAAAGACCAATCGTTACCCCCCCATAAAAAGAGCGGCGCGGTTGCCAGTACCCAGAGGGATTCTCGTAATGGTTATCAGCCAGATTATCAGCACGCATAAAAATAGTCGTGAAGCTGGCAAGTTTATATTGGGCTGCCAGATCAAAAGTAACGTAACCAGATGCCCGCATTTTTGCAAAATTGTAGCGATCCGTGTCATGCCATGCACTGACATAAAGCACGGATGGAACAATACTTAACCTTTTCAAAGGGGTCCATATGAAAGAGGATGTCACTTTATGTCTTGGACGACGAAGCAGTGGTTCCTTCTCATCCAGATCACGCGTCACTGTATAAGTGTAAGAACTCTGCCAACGCACATCAGAGCAAAGAACCGCTGTTACATAAGCCTCCAGACCGTGCGTTCTGGCCCTTGCAACATTAAGATAGCTGTATCCTTTAACGGATGAAACATAAGCATAATTAATGAGATTATGGACATGATTCTCGTAGTAGGCCGCTCCAAAAACCAGATGCTCTTTCAGAAGATGTTCCTCAAATCCGCTATCAAAACCAATAAGCTTTTCGGCCTTCAAGTGGGGATTGGAAAAACTGTTAAAATCTGGATAGCTCACAAAAAGCTGATTTAATGACGGACCATGAAACCCTGCTCCGCCACTGCCCTTGAGCGTCAAACCTGTATGAGGAATTCTAATAGCCGGAGCAACACGCCACGTCACATAGTGGCCGTAGCGGGAATTACTATCATAGCGGATATTGGCAGCACCATAGATTACATCATCCCAATGCCCGTCTAACTGGCCATAACCAGCATGTGTTGTCGTCTGGTGAGAAGAGGGGCGGATAAGACGCTCTTTAATATAATCATAGCCTGCGAGAAGAGTCACATTCCGTATTATCTGAGTCAGACCATGCCAGTCCGCCTTCAGCCTGTCCCCGCGGTTAAAAGCGATCTCATTTTCTCCGGCTGTCTCGTCACGCCGACGGTATGTGACATAGCCAAGCCCGACACGTTGCTCGAAAACACCGTCAAAGGACTTAAGGCGCGCTTCCCCGCGTACAATGGCCTGATTCAGGTCGCTTTCATTCCGTAGATTGCTGGGAACAGAAATATAATCGGGAGGAGGAGCCTGATCCGCCTCAAACTCATAATCCGCCTGAGTCAGATGCCCTGTCAGCTTAAAGTCCAGATTTGACGTAGCCTCATAATCGAACCGCATGGTCGCTGTCCTGTTATCATTACGATTTGCAGCAATTTCCCCCATGTTTTGCAGCCGATAATGAGCAGGAACCGCCTGATAAACGCCAACATGATTATGAGATAAAGCAACATAATAATGAAATCTGCGAAACCCTCCCGAGAAGGCGGCCATCTGGTTGGCTGTTGCGTAAGCGCCACCTTCTGCGCGCCCTTCGACCTTAAAATCTTCTCCACCCTTCCGGGTCGTCATATCAATCACTCCGGCCATGGCATCAGCACCATAGAGGCCGCTTTGAGGGCCCCTGAGAACTTCTATTCTCGCCAGCCCATCACTTAAAAACTGGGCAGGATCAAAAGCCCCTGCCGGCGTAGACGGATCGTTGATATCCATCCCATCCAGGCGCAATTTGACCTCATTAGCATTCAAACCACGCATGAAAATAGACCCTGTCCCTCCGGGACCACCGGTTCTCACCATATTCAGACCGGGAGCATAGGCAAGAACAGTAGAAAGATCCCGCCTCTGGGTCAGCTCCATATCTCTCGCCGTTATGACCATAACCTGGGAGCCAGTCTGATTGATGGAACGGGGAACCTGATCAGCCGTAACGGTTATTTCTTCGGGAAAGTCCGAAGCTGCAAGAGCATAAATATCAGACAGGAGCCCCACCACCAGAACAGACTGGAGAACGCTTTTGCATTTCATGCACAGCCCTTGCTTCACGAACATAGAATAAGGGCAAACATGATAAATCAAATTTTTCAAAAAAGATCAACGTAATGCCGCAATATATCATAATTATTTGTAATCAGATCTAGTTGTTAAGGGGTAGGAAAAAATAAACAGAGAGATAAATTGCAGACATAAAGCTATGAACACGACACTCATAACGTGTTGCCATATAATATCAAGGTCTAAGTTATCAATGTAATGATGAACCTAGAAGAAATTATACGGACCTCAGCTTCCAGTTTCTTTTTGAAAAGACACTGACTTCCATACCCTGCAAAACAGGCTTTCCCTGAAGGACATATGTTGTAAGCATGATACGCTACAAACTCGCGCATCTCACTGGAAAATGCCTTTAAAAGGACTCCACAACCTCTGAAATCACTGTCCTGTCTTACTGCATGATGGAAGAAAGCAAGCCCCTACAATAAACTATATGCCTCAAGGCAACACAAACCTAGAACGATATTCGCGATAATTAATATTAACATAAAATATTTATTGTCTTTACAGAAGGAAAAACAAAAAAATTATTATAATTTACAATATAAACAAAATAATTTCACGATAAAAACCATAATATAAATAAAAAAATACATGATAATCATCACATAATATGTCATTAATCAATATTATCCTGAACATAAATTATTCTATAACATTAGTTATTTAAATAAATGACACACATTATGTTCTTAATATAATAACACTATCCGATATTTTCAATTCATATTATTGAAATTTCGTCGTATTATACCCGACTGCAACGCGCCTTAGCATGCCCAAACTCACCAACCCTCTTCTGCCGTTGCACTCTAAAAGGACCTCATCTTTTCATGTCAAAGAAAACTATATGGTTAGATGGCCGCAATATTAACCGAACAGGCGGGACTGGTGTGTATCATTATGCACTGGATCTCTTCAAAACGCTTAAACTCATCGGCTATTCACCAGCATGGCTTTTGGAGAGTCCTTGCCCGACACCTGTGCATTCTGCCCCTTTACGTCTTTTACAAGCCATTGCCGCTCGGCCACCTCAGATTAGACAGGCCTTCAAATCAACATGGGGAGATGCTTATCTTGCAAAAGATCTCTACCGGATTGCTCACATTCATTATCAATATCATCATCGTCTGTTGAAATTGTATCCCTTACATCCTCCGACTATCATGCACTGGACCTATCCTTTGCCGATTATTATGGATGGATGCCAAAATATCGTAACAGTACATGACCTTATTCCACTTACACATTCCCATCTAACAGGAATCCCTTTTTCGCGTCATAAGCGCCTCATTACTGATCTCATACGGCATAACGTACATTTCGTTACAGTTTCTGAAACTGTGCGCCAGCAAATGTTAAAAATTTTTCCTTTGGATTCTGACCGAGTAACTACTCTTTATCAGTCCGTCGAATTTGATCCCCAAACCCGTGAAGCGATGGCTCAAGCTCCCCAGATCGCGCCAGAAAATTCCTTTATTTTTTATGGACGTATAGAGCGCCGTAAAAATATTGAAACACTTTTGGAAGCGCACGCTTTAAGTCAGACAAAAACCCCGCTTATCATTATTGGCCCTCCTGGAGACGATCAGCCTGATTGCAGACCCCGCGGACCGACCAGTCACATTATACGCCTCCCCTGGAGCGAGCGTCTTTCACTTTTGCGCACGCTGAGCGAAGCAAAAGCTCTCCTTTTTCCCAGCCTTGCTGAAGGATTCGGCCTCCCTATTATTGAGGCTATGTCCCTAGGCGTGCCAGTTTTAACAAGCCAAGAAGGCGTTACAAAGGAAATAGCTGGAGATGCCGCCTTTTTATGCGACCCTAACGATTTATCATCATTAACCGCGGCTATTATACAGCTAGATAAATTATCGCCTCAAGCTCGCACGAATCGAATTCTGGCAGGAGAAAAACGAGCCATAGAATTCAATACGGAAAACTACTCTCAACGGCTCAGGAAATTCTATGACTGCTTTTATTTATAAAGACACCCAAGGAAAGACCCTGCCTTACGAAACTAACAAAGCAGGGTCCCAACAATATCAACGTTGATAGATGTCTTCTAAGCGGACAATATCGTCTTCACCCAGATATGGACCAGACTGAACCTCAACTAAGGTAACGGGAATTTTCCCTGGATTTTCCAGACGATGTACGCATCCTAATGGCAAATAAACGCTTTCATTCTCACGAACAACGATTTGTTCATCATCACGTGTAACGAGAGCTGTTCCTGCGACAACGACCCAATGCTCCGCACGATGAAAATGTTTTTGAAGTGATAGTTTCTCCCCCGGGCTGACATGAATACGTTTAACCTGGAAACGCTCGCCTTGAATCAGACTCTCATAGAATCCCCACGGACGGTAAACTTGGACGTGATTTTCTGCTTCTCCATGTTTACTCGCTTTCAATCGGGCAACCATATTTTTGACGTCTTGAGCATGATCACGATGCGAAACCATCACCGCATCTTTTGTAACAACTACAATCAGATCTTCAACTCCAGTAACAGTGGCCACTATACCATCAGAATAAACGTAGCAATTACGGGCCTCATCTAGAAAAACATTGCCCTTAGTCGCATTTCCATAATCGTCTTTAGAAGTAAGCTCCCAGACCGCATCCCAGCTCCCGACGTCCATCCACTTAAAACTGGCAGGGACAACGGCAGCCCGATCGGTTTTTTCCGCTATGGCATAATCTACAGAAATAGATGGAGACTGACCAAAATAGGTCTCATTTAATTGTACAAAACCGCAATCCGTTCCTGAAACATCGAAGGCTTTTTTTATATTGTCATAAATTTTTGGTGCTAAGCGCTCAAGCTCTTCTAGGAAGACCCTTGCACGCACAATAAACATACCAGAATTCCATAGATAACGCCCCTCTTCCATGAATCTCTCGGCCTGCTCTTTTCCAGGTTTCTCAAGAAAATGGGCAATCTGGAAAGCCTTTTCCACACCCGGTAAAGGATTACCCTGCTCTATATAACCATAACCCGTTTCAGCCCGCGTTGGTTGCATACCAAATGTTACAATATAATCCTTTTCAGCGGCCGTACAAGCCCGCTCCAGCGCAACCTGCAACAAATCAAGACCTTCAATAGCTGCATCAGCTGGCATAAACCATAAAATAGCCTCTTCGTCTTTCTTAGCTTGCCAGAAAGCAGCTGCAGCCATGGCAGCAGTCGAATTACGTGCAACAGGCTCTAAGATAATAGTAGATTCTTCGATACCTATTTCTCTTAATTGCTCAGCCATAATAAAACGATGATCACGATTTCCTACAACAATCGGATCGTCCTTTAAGCCCAATGCGCGTGCCCGTAATATCGTTTCCTGAAATGGTGTCTCCTCTTTCAGCAAACGACAAAATTGTTTGGGATAACTTTTGCGTGAAACGGGCCAAAGCCTGGTCCCAGAACCGCCAGACAAAATAACAGGAATAACCATTTCTAACCTCTCTATGATGCTATCGTTAAACAAAATACCGGCATTTATATACCGCTCTTCAAAACATACCACTGTTAAGAAATCGAAAGATTTCCATCTTGATACAGTCGTTTTACGTTATGCCACCTTTTTATAAAATTCATATCCAGAAGCTGCGGAACAAGCGTATGTCTTCCGCTCAACGAGCCTAATGTTCTCTCCTGCTGCCTGTCATCGTTTCCAGCCAATCATTTAACCCCGCCGACTATTAAAAATCCGCGTAGTTCGAGGTCGACTGCCATGCCCAAGCAGCAAAAGATTACCAATATCCCTTATCCATCAGGACACCCGAAATAATAATCTACTGGGTGTGTTTTTATTAATGGCACCTAGATAAGTTCTATCGGTAGCGTCGTCGTAAAAGATATACTTTCAGGAGAAACACCTTTAGGTATAATCGACTCATAGGTCTTCAGAAGACGGTTTGCATCCTTTGAACGACAGTAAGCGATACCACTCCATCCAATAAACTCATCATTCGATGGGAACTTCCCTCTAGCAAGGATTTTGATAGTTACCTTTCCATGTGGACCAACTCGCCCGACCAAATGCAGAACGTTAGGATGCTGCGATAATCTGAAAGCGTAACTCTCAGCTCCTGCGTTAATTATGGTAATTGGATCACTATCTCTGTTGGCCTCTCTATGGAATCGGATAAAAATCTCAATTATGTCATTTTCGTGACATTCAGAAGAAAACTCTATAGTCGCCCTGCGTCTGCGCATCCATACCCCCCAATGATTTGCAGGATGCCAACCTTCAGAGCGGGCCATTCGGAACGTAATAATCTTCTCATTCTGTCTCGACATAGAAAGAATATCATGTAACCCGCCTAGAATAAACTCACCTTCAGGTAAGAGACAAAAAGGACGCGGAATCCCACTTTGAATGTTCTGCGCAAATAAAAAAACGGCCTGATAAAATTCGTTACAAAACTGTTTCCAGGTTTTAGGCCGGAAGTCCCTTCTTATGCGTTCCTGCCATTGCATAAGGTCATTACGATTTGCAATAATGTCCCGGATTACAGGATAGCTCTCTTGCCAATCGAAAGGATTAATATAACGTACAAAATCTCCGCCAACCTCAGGCATAGACGTCGTATTTGATGCGATACAGGGCTTTCCATAAACTAGACTCTCGCCTATTGGCAAGCCAAAGCCTTCGGCAAAACTGGGATAAACAGAAAACAGACTATGTTTATATAAGTACTCCATTTCTGTATCTGAAATACCATTAAAAATGAAAAGCCAATCACCTAAATAACCTTTTTCAAACAAATAGCTCTTCAGATTTTCAATCTCCCAGCCCCATTTACCGACAAAAACCAAATTAGGTGTTTTTTCCCCAAACTCCTCGCGCAATTTCTCCCAACATTTAATGAGTAATGTATGATTTTTCCGTATTTCAATCGTAGAAACACATATCACATATTCTGTCTGCGCTACGCTAAGAATATCAAGGTTTTTAGGCAATGTTCCTTCGATGTGCCCTCGTAATTCCGTCGGTAGAACCACAGCCTGCACAGGAAGAGTATAATTTTTATATTGAGCGATATAAGTTCTGACATCTTCAGCGACGTATTCAGAATTAGCTAGAACAAAATCAGCTAAATCAAGAATATCAGAAAGCTGTATAACAAACTGATCATGTGCTGCTTTTTCTACGTATTCAGGCATTCTAACTTGTATCAAGTCGTGTATAAACAAGCCCAGAAGCATACCTGTTTTACGCAGCTCTATTATAGCATCATAATTTGGGTATATCCAGAACGCTCCAGCAATAACCAGAACATCTCCTTTTTTAGGAGTTACTTCGAACCTATTGTTAAGTATATTGTTAATATGTCCATCAATTGCGCCTCTGTCGACGTTTAACTTGTCAAATTCAGAAATAATTTTTAGAAATATATCCATACTAACGGTTAAAATTTTACGCTCGTTATAGTCTGGGATAACAGGGATTATCTTATAGCCTTTCAGTTCTGTCTGTTTTATATATATAACAAGGTTAGCTATAACACGTTGGATTCCGCTAAGACTGACATTGCACTTGGCATATTGTATAAAATCGCTGACATCAAGCCATATAATGTTTGTAGATATTTTGTCCTTCCCTTTAACTAAAGGAAATATATCCACCGGCCCACCAAAATGATCGAGCTCATTAGCGGCATCTTTATTCGAAGGATCATATTTAAACGCTAATTGATACGCAACAAAAGCATCATCCAAACGACGCATTTTCTTGTACAAATGGCCATATTGAAGTTGAAGATCTGAGTCAGCAGAATCTATACGGGCAGCCTGATCATAAACCTCAAGCGCCTTTGAAAGACTGTTTGCTTCTTTTAAACAATTCT
>JAQTIA010000004.1 GCA_029433415.1 Acetobacteraceae bacterium ESL0709
CCAAAAGAAAGTGGCAGACGCCCGAAAGCAATCATCCGGTTTAAACCGTCAGCAATTGTACCGCCAGACATAGCTTTGACCAAGGGACGGGGAATTGAATGCCACAGTAGGACGTCTGTTACGCTCAGGCTTGGTAAGGGAAGAGAGGCCTCTTCTTGAGCAGAAAGAGTAGGAGATTTAGACGTTGTACGTCTGCGTGTTGCATTTTTTACCGAACGAACGCGCCTTGGCTTTTCTGTCATAATCTGTCTCATTCTCGTTGTTATGGCGTTTTTAGTGTATTTTGTTCGTTATGATAATGGGTTAGGTGATCGTCGCGACTGTACGAATTCTGGTGCGGGGGTAAATTTCTGCTTGCGACATGACAGCGACAGAAGGTCTGACACGGTCAACAATCATTCTGACACAGTCACGCGTTGCTGAGGTAGTAACGATAACAGGGAGTTCTCCCAAGGTTGCAGTTTTATCAAAGGCTTGTCTCATAGACGTTACGAATTGATCAAGCATATTGGGGGGCATGGCGACAGTCTTATCGTCGCCCTGACCTATGGTATTATTGAGTAATTTTGTTTCCCACTCAGGAGAAAGTGTAATCATTGAAATACACCCTGATGGGCCTATATAACTATTACTGATTTGCCTGGATAACCTCACCCTGACGTGAGCTGTGATAGCTTTGATGCCTTTGGGGATAAGAGGAATTCCTTCTTGGATGCTTTCGAGAATTGTGGGTAAATCGCGGATAGAAATTCGTTCTTGCAAAAGAGCCTGCAGGACACGCTGGATGGTGCTCAGGCTCACTTGAGAGGGGATTAGATCGTTGACGAGTTTCTGTTGTTCAGGTGGCAGGTCATCAAGAAGTTCCTGTGTTGCTGCATAAGTAAGGAGGTCTCCGAGATTTTGAGAAATAGTCTCGGTCAGATGCGTAACAATGACGGTTACGGGATCAACGACAGTATAACCTGCTTTGTTAGCTTTTATCTTGAGGTCTGGGGAAATCCATATTGCTGGGAGGTTAAAAGAGGGCTCCGTAGTTAATTTTCCGGGTAAGGCATTATCTTTGTTGAAGCCTTCTGGACAAATTGCTAGGAGCATATTGGGATCGACTTCTCCAGAAGCGACCTCAATTTCTTTCAGTTTTATGATATATTGGTTGACATTCAGACTGATATTATCTTGAATCCGGACTGATGGGGTTATAAAGCCCATTTCTGAAGCTATTTTTCGGCGTAATGCTTTGATTTGCCCTGTTATGTGGCTGTCATCGTCACTGGCGAGTGATAGTAAGCCGAAACCAATTTCCAGTCTTAGAAGATCAACACGGAGCAGATCTGAAATTGGTTGTACAGCAGGTTGAGGTACGGCCTGAGAGACTTTATCACCATCATTATCGGTTATAAGTGGAGACTTATGACGTACCCAGGCGCCAATACCGGCTATTGTAGCAACTAGAAGAAAGGGGAAGGCAGGAAGACCAGGGAGAAAAGCAAAAATCGTGGCCAAAGTTGCTGCAATAGCAAGGGGTTTGGGGTGACCTCCTAGCTGGCGAAATAATGTAACGTCGGCTGTTCCTTCCGTCCCGCCTTTAGTAACAACGATACCAGCAGCCAGAGAAACAAGAAGTGCTGGTATCTGTGAAACTAGACCATCACCGATTGTTAAGGTTGTAAAGGTTTGTACGGCTTCGCCAACAGGCATTTTATGGCGCATAACACCAATTGTTAGGCCACCTATGATATTAATAGCGGTAATGATGATACCTGCAATGGCATCATTGCGTACGAATTTGGCGGCGCCATCCATGGCACCGTAGAAAGAACTTTCTTCCTCTAATTCCTTACGTTTTGCTCGTGCTGCTCGTTCATTTAAGGCGCCAGAGGCAAGATCAGCGTCAATTGCCATTTGTTTTCCGGGCATTGCATCAAGAAAGAACCTAGCCGAAACTTCAGCTATGCGACCTGATCCCTTGGTAATGACCATAAAATTCACAATAAGCAGGATACAAAATACAATGCCGCCGATAACAACATCATTTCCCATGAGGAAGCCGCCGAATGAAGCCACTACATGACCTGCAGCGTAGGCTCCTTGATCACCATGACTTAAAATCAATCGTGTCGTGGCAACCTCGAGAGAAAGTCTGAACATTGTCGTTAGGAGTAGCAGCGTTGGAAAGGAAGTGAAGTCAAGCGGCTTTTCAAGGAATAACGCTACCATGAGGATAAGCACAGATGAGGTAATAGAGAGTGAGAGACCGATATCAAGAATAAAAGTTGGTAGGGGAATAATTAGGATTGAGATAAGAAGAATGACCCCTATTGCAAGTAGAAGGTCAGTCCCAGGAAGTTTGAAGCTGAGATTCAGCCCTCCTATTCCCTTATTTTGAAGAAGGTTGCCTACCTGTTTTAGCATATGCAAATTAGAAGAAATTTTTGCCCTAATGCCAAAGGGGGATGATGGTGCCGAAGAGGAGTTTTGTGTTGTTGGTTTGGTGGGTGTCACCAAGTTATTCCCTGAGATTTTGAGTAAGCGGACGATAAAAAATTCTATCTTAAGAGGTAGAAAAAGTATATATTTTATATCACTACCTGAAGTAGGTGGATTTTGAGGGTTAGGTCAATTCCATCTTTTTTGAGGAATGTGACATGTTAATTACCGTGATAATTTAATATAATTTACTAACGTACGAAGAAAATGAAAGTGATCGGAGCTTTTGTGTAATGTCTAGCAAAAATTACAATTCAGTGTATGATATTGACGTAAAAGACATTAATACAAAAAATGATCTTATATCTTTATTAGCTCCTTATATAAGTGCATCTAACACTATTATGATATCAAAGATAGCTGTCGATATAGGTCAAAAGAAAGAAGACCCAGTCCTTCTTCTGACGGCGGCTGAAAGTGTAGCAGATTATGTTTTTTTGCCTGAGTTGGCGGTCACGCTTTTGGAAAAAGCACTGTTATTCTTTCCAAAACTAGGCATTAGTCATCAGCTTGATTTACTTAGAGCTGAGGTGGAAATCCGGCTTGCTTCTCAGTTTATGATGTTAGGTCAAGAAAAGGAATCTCTCACCCTTTATATGAAAGTGGCTCAAAACCACAAAGAGTTAAAACTTAATGTTGGTGAGAGCCTCACCGGAATGCTGTTGCAAGTGGGCTATCCAGAGTTGGCTCTAAAAATTGCGAGAGCTTGGATATCAGATGGGACGGTATCAGGAATTATATATAATAATATGGGAGGCGCCCTGAGGATGCTTAATCATTCTCAGGAATCAATCCAGGCTTATGATAGAGCTCTGGAGATGTTGCCTCGTAACCGTTCTATTGCGTTTGCATATGGCCTGAGTTTGCTAAAATCTGGTTTTTATAAACAAGGTCTGAAATATTTCGTTGATCATGAACCCTATGTTGTTGATCCTTCGTGGTGGTTTGTGCGCGATATTACGAGATTAAAGCCTGATGATGATATAAGAAATAAAGATATATTATTATTCCAAGAGCAAGGGTTGGGAGATACGTTACAATTTATTCGCTTTGTCCCGCAGCTTCTGAAGCGTGGTGCTAAGATAACGCTTGCTGTTCCTATCGCTCTAAAGAGTCTTTTAGCGTTTAGTTTTCCAGAAGTCGATATTTTGTTGTGTGGTGATTTGGGTAAATCTTCGCCAGAGCAGTACAAATATGATTTCGCCTGCCCTATCACGGAGTTGCCTTATATCTGCAATGTTGAGAGCGATAAAGACATTCCTATTAATATACCGTATCTTTATGCAACTGAAGAAGGAGTGAAACGTTTTTCTGACTTGATAGATGCTATTTTGCCAGAGCGATCTTTAGATGCGTCTGGTAATAGACCTTTACGTGTTGGTATTATCTGGGGTGGAGACAGGCGCTTGAAAGCCACTGACGTGGCGTCAGACAAACGGAGGTCGACTACGTTCAATGATATGATCAAAGCTCTGTCTCCTGTTGAGGCGGACATCTTTAATCTTCAATATGATAAAAAACGCATGGAATTGGTGACGACAAAGGATTTGCTGCAGCCTGTTTATGATCTGATGGATAATGTCCATAATATGGCTGATACGGCTGCGTTGATGCAAAATTTGGATCTGATCATTTCTGTTGATACGTCGCCACTTCATCTATCGGCTGCTTTGGGACGACCAACGTGGTTGGTTAATCGTCGCGATTCTTGCTGGCGTTGGGGGGAAGATGGAGAAAAATCTGTTTGGTACCCCACATTAAGGATCTTCCGTTCTCAGGAGAAATCTTTTGTTCCTGTTTTGGAAAGGGTTGGAAAGGAATTAAGAGCCTTGGTCTCTTCTAGAAAAAGAGAATGACGACATTTTATATAGTTTTCTAGTTATAAATTATTATTTCATAATGTAAACAGGTGCTATTATATGTCCAATGGGAAAGTCGCTATCGTTTTACGGACGAAAAACAGGAAAGTTTTTTTAAAAAGAGCAATTCTTGAATCTATTATCCCACAGAAATTCCGTGATTATAATGTTTATATTGTTAATGACGGTGGTGAAGTAGCATATATTAATGATTTGATTTCCACTCTTCCTGAAGAGATGGCAGATAGGTTTGTTCTTGTTCACCTACCTTTTTCTCTGGGACGAGGGGGCGCTCTTGCTGCTGGTTTTAGTCATACTTCAGAGAAATATCTTCATATTCATAATGACGACGATATACTGGAACCTATGTTTTTGGAAAAAACAGTTGCTTATTTGGAAGAAGATAAAGCAGAGAAATTTTCTGGAGTTAAAACCAGCTTTTATGATGTACATGAGCGTATCATCAACAATGAAGTTATTGAGCGTTATCGGATAGATAAAAATTTATTTGATAGAGATAATATCGAGAACTATATTTATGTGATGTCTAGAATTTCATCTATTCCTCCTATTTCTGTCCTATTTAGGAGATCTTGTTTATTGCGTGTTGGAGGTGTTGATGCGGGTAAAAATTACGCAGAGGAGATCGACTTATTTACGAGGATGATGCAATGGGGCGAGATTGGTATTATAAAGGATCTTTTATGTGTCTGTCACCATAATGAAGAAGAAAATGATAATTATTCCGTAAGAGACAGGAATAAACTTATACGTGATGCACTTCTTACTGGAAATGTGGAGAAAATTTGCCAAGCAGAATTATTGCAAAAACGTGTTATATCTATAATACAAAATAATTCACTGAACAGTAAGATTTTGTTTTTAAGGAAAAATATAGATTTGGTTACAGAAAATATAAAATCTGTTATTAATAACAATAATATTATGGGATAAGCTTGGGATATGTATAACTGCAACAAAGTATCTATTATTCTCAGGACAAAAAACAGGGAATTTTTTTTCAGGAGAGCTGTTAAATCAATTTTGAATCAGACTTATAAGGGTTATCATGTCTATATAGTCAATGATGGTGGTTGCGTTGATTATATAAAAAATTCTATGTCATTATTAATGGGACATGAAAGAAGTAAATTCTCTATCATAGATTTACCAAAATCAACCAGAAGAGGAGGTGCTCTTTCTATAGGTATCAATAGTAGTTTTGAAGAATATATTCATGTTCATGATGATGATGATACGTTGGAACCAGAATTTCTTGAAAAAATGGTCTCATATCTTGATAATGATAAGAATGAGATATACTCTGCTGTAATATGCAGTAATTATGATGTATACGAAACGTGTGTTGACGGCATTTATAGAGAGGTTGAACGTAGTGATAGGAATGGACAACGGACTGGTTCCGTTATGGATTATGGATTATATCTTTCCGGTTTAACGGCGATTGTACCCATAGCACTTCTATTCCGTAGGAAGTTTATAAGGTTGTCGGGAGGTGCTAACCCATGTCTTGATTATGGGGAAGATACTGATCTCTTTAAAAGACTGCTGCTATATGGTGATGTTGGTATAGTTAACGATTTCTTATGTTCCTATTGTTGGCCTGTTTCCTTGGATGATGATGGTAGGACCACATTAGATAGCAGGAGTAAACGGGAATGTGATTACCAGAATATTATGTATGATAACGTTTGCATAAGAGAAGCAATGTTTGGTAATAGTATTTTGAAGGATTTACAGGTAGAGCTAATAAAGCATAGATTAATGGGAAATCATCAGAGTAGTATATTATTGCAAAATTTAACTTTACTAGAAGAATCATTTTTTAAAATGATTGAAGCGATTAATAATCTTCTGGAGCAGAAAAATCATCGATGATCCTAATAAGAGGCCGTTTGTGGCATCATGGTTGCCATTCTTACAGGAGCAGCTCGGTAAGAAGCTAATGTCCTCCCGGTCGGTCCTCCATTGGCGAAATGAGAATGAGGTGGCACTGAGGTGAAATTTGGCGTGCCAGTTCTAAAGGGCCGGAAATACTTAGAGTGTCGGGGGAGTGTTTCTCCTGTTGGTGGTGTGCTTGTATTATGAATGGCCGTATTATGGGTAGAAAATAGCGGATGACGTGCCGTTAAAGGTGTAATTAATTGCCGTCCATCTTGAGGTACTGACCATTCTTCGATGACACGCCATAGATAAGGTTCGCCGATACCTGGCGTTTGTGAATGATAAGCGGCTGCTGCCCGTGGCCAGCTGCCTTTCTGGTCATACATCTGTTTAAGGAATTGCCCCGCATAAAGAGCATTACTATAAGGATCAAAAGCGGTTTCTAATGAAGGAAAAGCATCTGGATGATGCATGATATTGACTTGCAAACATCCGACATCAATAGATTTTATGCCTTGATTTTGAAAATTTCTGACAGCCTCAAGAGCTTCGTGGAGAGAGTTATAATGGTAGCCTACACCCGCGGCGTTAATTGTCCATGGCCATGCTGATAGCGTACCATCTCCATTCGAGCGGCCTGTTTCTACACGACTCATTGCAGATAGAAACCCATCAGGAAGATGAAGTGAACGTTCTACTTGCGCTGTGGCTGTGATACAGCGCATTGAATCAGAGCTTTCTGCCGAAGCGTTGCGCGGAAAAAACCCAATTAGGAGTATAACAACTCCAATTTTTCTAAAAGGAGTCTCTTCGGGAACATGGCAATGAGGCATATCTATGTATATATCGTATTTACGTCATCTTTAAAAGCACTTAATTCTTGCAGTTAAAGTTATTATCAGATCATCTTTTGTTCTATGACTGATCATTAAGGTATTTTTTGAAACAATTTTTTGTTATACGGTGAAACTTAGGAGAGTAAAGCTTTAATGAAATCTGTTTATCATCTTAAGAAAATACTAGGTAAGTGTGATGCTGATTTTTTACAAGCAGCTTTATCCAAGCTTTTACGGCAGAGTCACTGCTTGGTTCTAATATGTGCTGGTGTCATCATGACGACTTCTATAGCATGGGGCGGTTCGGTTCGTGTTAAAGATATTGTTGATTATGAAGGTGTCCGTGATAATCAGCTTGTTGGGTATGGTCTCGTTGTCGGTCTGAATGGTACGGGTGATCGTCTGACGAATACCCTGTTTACCCGTGAAACACTGATCGGTATGTTAAATAGGCTTGGTGTTAACATTCGTGATAAAGCTATCCAGCTTCAGACACATAATACAGCGGCTGTTATGGTTACAGCAACTTTACCGCCTTTCTCTCATGGAGGCAGTCGGATTGACGTAACGGTTTCGGCGGTAGGTGATGCGCAAAGTCTAACGGGGGGGACATTGGTTGTTACGCCGTTGCAAGCAGCCGATGGTGACGTTTATGCAGTTGCCCAAGGGTCATTGATTACCAATGCTTTTACCGCACAGGGCGCTGCCGGGCAGGCAACCCAGAATGTTCCGACAAGTGGACATATTGCTAATGGGGCTGTTGTTGAGCGTGAGGTCCCTGTGCATCTGGGGCAAGGTGGTGTTATTCATCTGGCGTTAAAAAATCCTAATTTTACAACAGCAAATCGTATTGCCGAGGTTATTAATCAGCATATTGGCAGAGGGACTGCCCGTGTCGATGATCCGCGCACGGTCGCTGTCAGGTTAGGAGGGCGCGACCCTTCGGAAACACTCTACAGGATCGGTGATCTTACCATCACTCCAGATACAATGGCTAAAGTTATCGTTGATGAATCTGACGGAACGATTGTTATGGGAGATAACGTCCGGATTACGACAGTAGCCATTGCACAAGGCAATCTGACCATACAGGTTAATAATAATCCTCAGGTTATTCAGCCAAATGCATTTGGGGGAGGGCAGACAGCAATCGTTCCCCAGACGGATATTAACGTGAACACTGACAGTGATAAGAGGATGGCAATTGTCCAGGGGGGACCAACATTAGCCAGCCTTGTTACAGGAATGAATGCGTTAGGCGTTGGACCTCGTGATATGATCGGTATTTTACAGGCTATTAAAGCTGATGGTGCACTCCAGGCCGATCTTGAAGTGCATTAACGGTAGGATTGTATGAAGAATTAACCCTTCTGAAAAAGGCAGATAGAGAAAGGTTTTGATATGACTTCTATCCCCCCTATTACGTCCCCTCTTCATCCTCAGGTGTCTGTAGCGTCATATCCTCTAAAAAAAACAGGACAGACTGAAGAGCAGATGAAAAAAACCTCCGAAGATTTTGAGGCTATGGCTTTGGGTGAGATGCTGGAACCTATCTTTGAAACTGTAGATACGTCAAAAGGAATTTTTGGAGGAGGAGAAGCTGAAGAACAGTTACGTTCTTTACAGGTAATGGAACTTGGTAAGCAGATTGCTCATAATGGGGGCGTCGGGATTGCCAAGCAGGTTTATGAAGCTATGCAGAGAATGCAAGCACAAGCGACTTCTCAACGGATGGAGAAGATATCATGAAAAGTTTGTCGCAATTTACCAAGATGGTTTGTGATAAGGCTCAAAAATGGGCAAATGGCTCACCAGAGAGGGAAACGCAACCGACAGAGACGGGGAATGTAGCTTTTATTACAAAGTCTCCGAATGTGTTTCCTGAGCGAGAGTTGTTGCAATCTTTCCAGGAGGCCAGTCATATTATAGAGCAGGAGAATATGCTTTTACGTAATGATGCACCGATGGAAGCTATGGGATTGCTTGCTCGTAAGACGAGCGCAATTGAACGGTTGCATGATCTCATAGAGTCAATTCATTATCTTGGGATAAAACCCGATGAGTTATCATCTACCTTGCAGGAGGCCCAGACTAAATTCAGTTCTGTTATAGAGCAGAATGATGAGCTTCTGCAGAAGTCAATCCACACGCAGTCTGTCGTCATGCAGATTTTGGTTGATGCGGCGTCAGAATCAACACAGCAGAGCTATAATTATAATGGCGATATGGTAACAGACCGCTCTCAGGCGTCATTGTCCGTTAATAACAAGATTTAATGGCAAAGCTTTATGGCTTCTATTTACCATGCTCCGTCTAAGACATGTTTGGGTTGATTCCCTCCTGGATCAGCACTGGAGTTCCATATGCTCCAATCCCATTCCTCGGTATTCTGTCTATTTTCCACGATCATGGAAGTTAATGGGACGGAGTAGTGTTTATATTTATCTTTCTTTGTATTTTCGACAAAACCCATCAGATTTTGATAGGATGCCTCACTACCTATATAGACGCAACTACACGCAACAGGATCTGCGTAGAGATAGATACGTTTACCATGAGGATCCAAACGATAAGTGAGCTTGCCTGGTGGGAGATAGTTCATCATCGTATAGCGGGCCGTTGTATCAGCATAATGCGCCTTAAATCCAGCCTGCGCTAGAATAAAACCCTTATCTAGGTAAGATTGTGCCGGAGAACATCCAGCTAAAGAGATGAAAGCCGTCATGAGGGTGGCTCTACCAAGGGTCTTTTTTTGAAGAAACATGGAAAAAACCGTTTTGTAATTATGAAATTATATTCCCTCTGGGGATGTAACTCATAGTCATCAATAAGAAAAGCATAATGTTGCCGTGGTTTCCTAGATCGCTTTATAATTTTATCTGTGATAAAATTGTTTTTCCGATCGTAAAGTGATATATTCAGATGTTAAAACTATAGTTTTTGGAGGCTGAAAATGGCCCTTCCTGGTATATCTCCAGTCGTTCAGTATGATGCAGCAATTAAAGATGAACAGAAAGCTGCCAACATATATATCAAGACTGATCCTTTGTCGAAGCGTTATGAAGAAGATTTTAGGAATAAGGCATCGTCTATAACATCGACAAAAAAACTGATGCAGGACTATGCTGCCAATGAGGTTGTACTAGGGGCCTATAATTTAAAAACCGTCGCAAACCAGCCTGCGCTTGAATCAAAATTACTTAACGAAAACCCGTATAATGTTAATTCAACAGCTTATAAAGCGCGTAATGCAACTTGGATGTCGTTTGCTGATGATTTCTATAAAATGAGCACGACTGATATCACAATGGGAGATTTACCTTATATTGATACAACATCCCCAACTTTAGACAGTGGATTGAAAGTATCTCAGCCTTTTGTTGAGAATATTATACAGAATTATAAATATAATAAATATGAAAACTCTCTGAGTGGTGGTGTTGGTGATGCTCTTTACGTCGTTAGACAATTAGAAAGCGGACAGGTAAGGAATGTTGATGATATTCTGAAAGATCCAAAATTATTGAACTTTGTCGGTAGTGTTTATAACGATCTTGACCTTACATCTCTTAATAAGATGAGTTTCAAAGATCAAAAAGATACCCTTAATAAGTTTTTCAAAAACGGTATACCATTTATTGGTGATGATGGGAAAGCCAACAAACCAGAAATAGAAAATCTTGGAACGATTTATATTACACAATATGGAAACAGCCATAATGACCAAAGTAACATACAGTCATATATAAATCAGTATAAGGATCTCCTAAAAAGCGAAAAAGATAAGGCTGATGGTTATATTATGGGAGATAAGACGTCGACTTCTGATATTGAGACATTCCGGAAAAATGCATCATCTATTAAAACAGTTGGTGATTTACTAAACGATCAGGCGTCGAATAGAGTTGTACTTGGAGGATTCGGATTAAGCGGCCTCGGGCGAGATGAAGAAAGAAAGCTTCTGCTCGAAAATCCGCATTATGATCAGTCGACAATCGCCAGAGAAGCCGAAAAAAATGACACTGCAAACAGGCGTTCTTTTGCTGATAGCTTTTACACGATCAAAATCACGAAAGGGCCGCGGTCTATGGTTTCGGAACTTGATACGTCATCTACAACGAACAGTGGCGACTTAATCTTGTCGCAGGATTTCGTGGACAAAACGCTCCGTTCTTATGAGCTAAGACAATACGAAACGAGCAAGGACTTGGATAAGTCGGGAGTCGGAAATGCCCTCTATTTCACGAGAACTATGGAGCAGGGAAAGATCACGGATGTAAATGCCCTCATGTCTGATCCTACTCTTCTTAAAGTCGTAGAGGTCGTAAACGGCCTAAATCCCGATGATATAGGATCGCTAGACTTTCAACAGCAGCAAAATATTATAAAAAGGCTTTTCAATGCGGCTGATTTCACAAAACCAAATCCCAATCCCGTTGCTGCTGATGGCTCGGATTCACAAATTCCAGATCCGCAAAAAATAAAGCGTTATGCCGAACGTTACCTGGGAATGTTACAGATTCATCCTGAATGGAATTCTGTTGATCAACCTGCGAGTATGATGGATTTGTTTGGCGGAAGTACTGATGATGACTGGGTAGTTTCACTTTTCGCCTGAAGCTCTATGAGACCGTAATGATAAAGCTCTTTGGTTTGTTTTATGTAAAGAGGGGTATTGTTTGAGGGATTTCTTAGAACTTTTTAAGGAAAAAGAAGGAGAAATTTTTTCTCAATTACAAATCCTGAATCAGGGCTTGGCTGCCTTTGTCGAAAAGGTAGAGAATGATCTTGCATCCTTGTCATCTGTTATCCACACGGCTACTGACATAGTGCCAGTAGGTTCTTTAAATGGGGAAGTAATCAACATTTCTGGTTTATCTGGAACTGTTAGAGGGATAGGTGGATTTACTGGGATTGGTGACAGAGTCAGTATAACATCACTAGATGGGCGAGTAATAAAAGCCGAAATAGTCGCATTTCAGGGACAGGATGCTGTGGTTATGGCTTATGATTCTCTGGAGGGTATTGGTGCAGGTTGTCCAGTTTCTTTTCCTCTTTATCCTAGAGAGTTACGACGTTCCTTGGCTGGTGGCGTTCTGCAAGTTAATGATTCTTGGCTAGGGCGTGTTATTGATCCTACAGGACGGCCTCTGGACGGTAAGGGTGATCTGATTCCTGGTGGTACGCCTCAGAAACTTCATGGTTCTCCTCCTGAAGCGGCAACGCGTGCGCGCCTTGGTCCCCGTATTGACCTCGGGGTGAAGGCCATGAATCTTTTTACGACTTGTCGACAGGGACAGAGGCTGGGACTTTTTGCTGGTTCTGGTGTAGGGAAATCGACTTTATTGGGGATGCTCGCTCGTAATACCGTATGTGATGTTGCTATTATCTCTTTAGTCGGCGAGCGTGGACGTGAAGTTCGAGAATTTACCGAAGATGATTTGGGTCCTGATGGTTTGAAAAAAGCAGTTGTTATTGTAGCAACATCGGATACATCTGCTCTTATGAGGCGCGAAGCTGCTTACGCTGCCCTTGCTACTGCAGAGTATTTTCGCGATCAGGGAAAATCAGTCCTCCTCCTAATGGATAGTGTAACACGTTTTTGTCAGGCTCTGCGTGAAATTGGTCTTTCTGCCGGAGAGCCCCCAGCGACAAGGGGTTACCCGCCTAGTGTATTTGCAACCTTACCTCGTCTTCTAGAACGAGCAGGACCTGGTCCGGTAAGAAAAGATGGTAAAGCTTCCGGACAAATTACAGCTCTTTTTTCAGTCTTGGTTGAAGGCGATGACCAAAATGAACCAGTTTCTGATGCTGTCAGGGGAATACTAGACGGACATGTCGTTATGGATCGTGAGATTGCCGATTCTGGTCGATACCCTGCCATTAATGTTTTAAAGTCTCTTTCTCGTTCAGTTCCTGGCTGCAACGGATTGGAAGAAAATGCCTTAGTACGTGAGGCACGGGCCCTTCTGGCAAGCTGGAATGACCTTAGAGATCTTGTAAGATTGGGGGCATATAAGGCTGGTTCAGATCCGCAGGCTGATCGTGCCATAAAATTTGGTCCTATGATTGAGGCATTAATTACGCAAAATAAAGATGAAGGTGTCAGTTTGAAAGATGCCTTTCAGGAACTAAAGCGGCTTTTGCAAACACCGTTATAAACTTTATACGTTCTGATATTTGTTAAAGTTTTAGAGGATTATTTATGAGTAGAGATCGTCTCATATCCCTGGAAAAATTAAGAAAACTTCGTGAAATAGAAGCTGATAAAGCAAAGAAAAATTTTGCACGCTCTCTTGAAAAAGAGAAAGAAATGGAAGATTGTATCGACAATATTAATAATGATATAAATAATAATGAAAAAATTATTAGAATAAATTCAGAAAATATTAATTCAATTGAAATGATAAATACTATATTATCTTATAATAATTGGCTTTTATTGTCAAATAATACCATAAAAGAGAAGTTGATTGAATTAGAACATATAAAAAATAATACAGATATATATAGACGAGATATGATAGAAGCGAATACTCTTCTTGAATCAACAAATAAATTGATTTCTAATATAAAGATGGGAATTATTTATTCAGAAGATAGAAAATTACAAAATGATATTGATGATATTGCTAGGAATAGCTTTATAGATAGGAAAGTAAGACACCTTAAGATTTAAAAATGCCATTGTTTTGTAAGGTTCGATGATAAATCCCTTCTCATTTGTCATTTGAAGCGGTAAATAAAAGAAAAGAGATAAGGTTTCTTAGGTGTCCTCTGTAGGAGCTTTATAATAGATCATGTAATTAGGAGCTATTCATGACAGACACGATATCCCCCGTTTCGGGCAAAATACTCCTTGCTACTCCCTGCTATGGCGGGGTTGTAACTACGGAATACATGTTGTCAGTCATAGGTTATGCCGCGGCTGGGCAAAGTATCCCAATGACCATTATGCATGTTTCTGATGACGCTATGATCACTAGAGCCAGAAATACACTTATCTCAACGTTCTTTTTTAAGTCGGATTGTACCCATATTCTTTTCGTTGATTCAGATATAGGTTTTGCGGCAAATGCTCCAACACGTCTTTTCCAGTCTGGAAAAGATATCATTGGTGGATTCTACCCATTAAGAGAGCGTTTTTGGGATGCTCAAACAAAAGAAAATATCCTGCATGGTGAGGATCAACAAACAGCCTCTTTGCGCTATGTGGGAGAAACAAATGCGTTAAGGAGAGAACCTTCCCGTAAGGCGCTAGTTAAAGTACCTTATATTGGAACCGGCTTTATGATGATCAGCCGTAAAGCCGTTGAAATGATGATTAAGGCTTATCCAGAGACTGAATATAAACGCATTGATGCTCCCAATGATCGGAGCGACAGTCGGAACTTTGCTCTTTTTGAAGGGAGTATCGATTCAGGGACGGGTACTTATCTTAGCGAGGATTATACGTTCTGTAAGCGTTGGCAAGACATAGGGGGAGAAATCTGGGCAGATAGCTCTCTTATGCTAAGCCACACTGGTCGTGCTTCTTTTTCTGGAGATCCTTCTACAAGGGTAGGGATTTCACTTCACACAGTCAGACATTAACGATCTCAAGAAGTCCATCAGATTATCGGAGATATAAAGGCTCTGTGACAGAGTGCTACTATAATCATGGCCACCAATAAAGAAAATAACTCTCCAACAATTATCATCAAGCGAGAGGGGGATGAGGAAGCCTCTGGTCATGGCGGCGCGTGGAAAATTGCTTATGCCGACTTTATGACGGCTATGATGACCTTTTTCCTCCTGATGTGGTTGTTAAGCATCACAACTGATGAACAAAGACATGGCATTGCGAAATTCTTTAACCCTATGGCCGATCAGGTAGGGGCGCCTTCAGCTTTCATTGCTGCTTCAACCAAGGCCTCTCCTGTCCCGTCTCCTAAATCTCAGCCTATTAAAACTTCGGTCAGTGACGAACCGGTTAATCAGGTCGATAATCCTCCTGAAGCAGCTCAAGCTCCGGCTCTGATTCTTCCCGAAGAGGCTAATGATATAGGTTCTGGTATCAGAACTCGTAAACCTCCACGTATACCGGAAATTGTCCCTTTCGGCGGCCCCAAGAGTGGAGGCGCGGAACATATAGGACGTATTGGCCAGGGTCATGGTGAAGATGAAGGGATAATCGCGGGAGCACTCTCTGAAAATGCTCAACTTGAAAAAACTATGACAAACCTAAAGGAATCCCTTAAACAGACACGTAATCTGGCTCCATTACAGGAAAATATCACTTTCCAAGTGGGCTCTGATGAAATCCGTATTGAAATACGTGATACAGGCAAAAAGGCTATGTTCGACACAGGAGCAACAACTCCCAATCAGGATGCTGTTGCTCTCTTGGGAGAAATCGCTAAATGGCTGTCGTCTTTGCCCGAGAATATATCAATCATAGGTGAAACAGACGGTCAACCTTATCATAAAATCAAGAAGAAATCTGGTATTCTCTCTAACTGGACTTTGTCGGAAATACGAGCAGATCAAGCCAGAGAAGTTTTGGTCAAAGCAGGTTATCCAGACCGTAAAATTGTCAGCGTGATAGGACGGGCGGATCGTGACCTTGCAATCCCAGAAGATCCAGAAAATCCTGCGAACCGGCGTATAGTCCTTGTTATTCACCGACGTAAACCTTTGCCTGTTTCATTTTTGTCCCATGAAGCATCGCCGCCATCTTCCCCATCTTTAAATGTGCAACCACATTAATTTCTTGGAGACCTCGTAACGATGCTCTATCTAAGCGGTATTTGTTTCGCTCTTGTTTGCGTATTTGGTTCTTTCGTTTTATCAGGAGGAGCTTTAGGGCCTCTTCTCGCTTCCATGCCATTTGAGGGGTTAACCATCATAGGCTCTGCTATTGGTATTTTTATTATGACTAATAGTATCAAAACCATAAAAACTCTGCCTCATTATCTTATCTTGGTTCTGAAAGGACCGGCATATAACAGGCAAAATTATATGGATTTGCTGGCTTTACTTTATCGTCTGTTAAGACAGGCTAATATGAAGGGTTTTACCTCTCTTGAGGATCATTATGAAAATCCGATGGAAAGTAATATATTTGAACAGACTCCTAAGATTCAAAAAGATGCCCATACTCGGAATTTGATCTGTGATTATTTACGTCTCATCAGCATGAATATGGATGAAGCCTACCAACTTGACGAAATCATGTCAGCAGAATTAAAAAAGAATCTTCAGGAAGACCTCCAAATGTCCGAGTGTTTCCAGAATATTGCAGATTCCTTGCCAGCGCTGGGAATTGTAGCTGCGGTTCTTGGTGTCATTAACACTATGGCGGCCATCAGCAAGCCGCCAGCTATCCTTGGTGAGATGATCGCTGGTGCTCTAGTTGGGACATTTTTAGGGGTGTTATGTGCTTATACTGTTGTTGGACCTGTTGCTACTCGTATGAAAACAGTGGTCAAACAAGATAATCGGTACTATAATGTTGTAAAGACTGTTCTTGTCGCTTTTGTGCAAGGGCAATCGCCACAAGTCTGTGTGGAAATTGGACGCAAAGATATACCAAGCGAGTTTATGCCAGATTTTGCCTCTGTGGACTCAATGGTGTCAGAGTTGACTAGGTAAAAACCTTCGCAGGTTTTCTTTCATATTAGTGTGAAAGAGGAGGGAGCATAGATATGACAATTTCTCTTTCCAGGATTGATATAGCTTGTGGTAGTGATGTAACGACTGATTCTAAATCCGTGGCTATTTCTGATACGAGTAAATTAGATCAGCAGTTTTCTACTTTGCTCGAACAGAGTAAAGAGTCCTTTCCTGCTCCGGATTGGTCTTTAGACGATAGTGCTGATAAAGACGCTTCATCAAATAATAATGACACTACAGCTGATGACCAAGAAATTTACGCTATTATAGCGTCACAAACCACAGTACAAATTGATACGATGCAAATGAGATCTGCTACGGAAGATTCTGATACTATAAATAGTAGTGAGGATTATGTAGGTCTTCTTCTGGAAAAAGATTCGTCTTTAATGGAAAATAGTAATATAAAATCGAAAATTTATAATGATTATTTTTGTAAAGATGATAATATCGGATCAGAAAAAGAGGTTATATCTAATGGCAAGCAGAATAATAATAAATTTATTATTTTACCACTTACTAATAATTTAAGTGGCGCGCATATGTATAGTGATATTGTTGATAAAGCGAATTTTTCTAAAAAAAATAATGACATTGAGAATGGTGGATTTTTAAATACAAAAATTGATGTTGAACCTGCCATCATAGGTAATATATTAAACACAAATTTTAATAGAAATATTAATATTTCTATTGTTGGTAATGTTTCTCTTAATGAGATGCCTGTCATTTCTGAAAAGAATTTATGCGATTATAAAGACAATGAAATAAAACAAGATGTCCTGAAACAGGATTTCTCTGATACCGGAAATAATATTCCTCTTGATATGCATGAGCCTGAAAAGTTACATTTTCACTCTGCCCTGAAAATTGATACAACCTCTGTACATAATGATATATTATTCGATCGTTCACAAGAAAATGCAATAATGACTCCATCAAAAGATGGAAACTCAGCAGATAAAGATATTACTAACACAAATATAATAAATAATCACTCTCTCCCAAGGGAGAGTAAAAATAATTATGAAATTTTCACTAGCAAAAATTACAATATTCCATATCTTCGTGAAGAACTTCGTCCTTTATATTTTGTAGGTAAGCCCACGGGAGACAATAATAAAAATATATCTAATGATATTTATGGAAAAGAAAAGATTGATAACTATTCTTCAAGGCAGAATTTTATTTATACAAAACCTGCTAATTTGCCGTCTACATTAAATATGGTTGTTTCTACAAGTGATAAATCATCTGTTCATGTACAAATCATACGGTCTGAAGACAATTTATCCGCATTGTCCCTTCAGGGAACTGATGAGGCGACAACAGAAGCGCTCAAACAAACTCGTCATGAACTTATTAATCACCTAGATACAGCTGGTATCCAATCGGTAAATGTAAAAATTACCGTTTTGCCTCCTGATACAGGAAATATAACTGGTGACCAGGGAAATTTTAATAACGGCTACGGCTCTGATAGCTACTCTGGACAACAAAATCAGCAAAATAATCATCAACAAGGGCGAAGCTCTCAAATGGATAATTTTGTTGAATCTTCTGCGTCTTCCATGCATAGTGAAACGGAAGCGTCCAAAATGATAGAGAATGTTACGTCATCAAACTACCCATCACCGACAGGCCTAATACGTCACGGTATAAATATTTCAGTATAAAGGGATTTCATTATGCCTGTTTCCGCAACAAATGGCATTAATAATCTAACACAGATAGCCAATCAGGCTGCTACAGGGCATGCGAATACGCTTTCGATTACGAACAATAATGACCTTACACGCAGTAACACATCCACTGGAGCATTTCAGTCTCTAGCACAAAATGAAAATCAGTTTTTGGCGTTATTAACAACCCAGCTGAAGCATCAGGATCCAACGAGCCCGATGGATAATCAGGCACTAGCCTCAGAACTGGCGCAATTTTCGTCCGTAGAGCAGCAGGTTCAGACTAACAAAAATCTGGAAAGCCTCATTTCTCTTAACGAAATGGCCCAATTATCACAAAGTAATCAGCTTGTCGGCAAAATCGCTTCCGTTCAGACCAACACACTACCGTTGCAGGATAGAAGTGCTTCTCTTGAATTTTCTCAGCCACGTGGACAGAATGTCGCTATTTCTGTTGCCGATACAAACGGGAAAGTTGTTAAGAGCCTTCTTGTGTCTGCGACAGGGAATTCGCAGGACTGGAAGTGGGACGGTAAAGATAATGATGGAAATCAGCTACCTGATGGTGCTTATAGCGTAGCTGTTAAAACGGCTGATAGTGCAGGAAATATCTATGATGTTCCCTTCTTGGTTAGCGGTAAGATTACTGGCGTGGTAAGAGGGAGTGACGGATTATATATAGAAATGGGCAACGCTCTTGCTTCTATGTCTGCCGTTAAGGCTGAACGTGATCCTCCAGCATCGTCTGCCTCTAATAATTCTGGAGGTGGCTCAGAAAATAATAAGTCACAAGCCGGCTCTAAAGAATCATAGTCTGTAGATAAGTCTGTCAATTCAGTTTTAGGAAAAGTAGTTACTTATAATGTATCAAGATCGAGCCAGAAAAGCCTATCAGCATTCATTAAGTTCTGCCTTGTCGGACAGAGAAGCTGACGCACAGTGCTTTAGAAATCTTATTTCCGAACTAAGATCTGTTGAGCATTCAACAGAGTTCAATGAGAGGCGAGAGGCTCTCTCTAAGCATCAAAGACTATGGTCTTTGATTCAAAAGGCCAATGCATATGATACGGGACTTGTGCCTAATGAAGATAGAATATTATTCAGTCGATTGGCAGACCAAGCACAAAAATACGGAATTAGAGCCATATTAAACTCTGAGCTTTCCATTACACCTTTAATTGATATGGCTCAGAGTGTACTTGAAGGGTTGACGGGAGATATTGACACAATCGCATCTATAAAGAAATAAGATTGCCATACGGAATGCACCATATCTTTATAGTGGACTATGCTAGTATGGCAAATACAGATCTGATTTGGTTTGGCCGGCCAAACTTATTAAAAAATTGGACGGATAGGTTGATGAACAACGATACGATAGAAAGTCTATAAGATGGTCGCTACCAAGGTCGTAACTATCTGTACGCCTAAGGGTGGCGTTGGAAAATCAACTATTGCAGCCAACTTAGCAGTAAAATTTTCTCAATCAAATTATAAAACGATTATTTTTGATTTGGATCCCCAACAGACCTTATTCAAATGGTCAGCTACAAGACGTAATGTGCATACAGATGTGCCAAAAATTGAATGTGTCACATCAGAATTATCATTGTGGGGAACTGATTTATCCAGATCGGGTAACTATGATATTGTAATTTTTGACTTGCCGCCAGGCCTTATCAAGGAAATGCTTGAGGTTAAAACGCTCTGTAAGAAATCAGACATAGTGCTGGTCCCAACTGGTTCAACCCCATATGATCTAGACTCAGCGGGACCTTGGATCAAAGCGTTATCCGACATTAATGTCTCTGTTTCTTCAATACTTAATCGTGTCAACCCCAGAGAAACCTATTTTAAAGCTGCTCAAATCGCGTTAAATAATTTATCAGATTTATGTCCCATTGTCGTCAGGCAATTAACTGATGCTTATCAATATGCAATAGATGGCCTAACTGCGTCAGATAAACCTAAATGCCGTTCATATCCTGATTTTGACGGTGTCTATAGATATGTTTGCCGAAAAATAGGTATAAGGGCTTAACATTATGTCAAATCTAAAAACCCTTACCCTAGCAAGTCGTTTTGCAAATGCAATGTCAAAACAAGATCGTCAATCGCTGAGTTTAACTCAGAGTCAGATTGTAAACCCGTATTTTGTCGAGATATTTGAAAAAATTTTCTCTGGACAAGATATTCTTGTCTGCAGAGAAAAAATTGAGGCTGTTACAAATTTAAGTAATACAATCAGGACGGGTCATGTAAGACAATTAGAGATCGTGCTGTCTATCGGACGCGCGTTACTTACTACCGAAAAAATTCTCAATGAAGCCGAGTGGAAAATACTCATGGAGAGTAGTACAAAACTGTTTAATCTCAATAAGACTGTTGCCTCTCAATATCGAGCTATAGCACGTGATATAGATAGTGGCAGAATTCCCAGAGAGATCTGTCCTGAATCATTCACGACAGCGTATGTTTTGACAACATATCCAGAAGTGGTTTTAACCCAAGCATTAGACAAAGGTATTATAACACCGTCGCTGACACGTAAGGAGGCTGTTAGATTTAAAAAAGATATGCTAGCAAGCGATCACGCCATAAATTCCATTATAAAGTTACCCAAAGAAGATATTATGAAAGTTATTATTAGCCAGCGCAGCTTCTTACAAAAGGAAAAAGAGAAACTTTTGATAAAATTAGAAGATATTAATATAAAAATAGATAAACTAAAAATAAAAGAAGATCGTATTCTTAATGAGAAATAATTTTTTAATAAATGAATTTATTATATTAATAAACTAGATAAAACTTATACAAAATTACTTTCATAAAATTTTCAAAAAAATGAAGGAAATATTAAAATTTTTATTATTAATATATTTTGTAGCTATTTCTATATTCATAAGTGAGAGTTTAATTACGTAACATTGTTTCTGACAAAAAATATCATTGAAATTTAACTTAAATATTACGACATTATGCTCAGACAACACTTATTCTCATTGTTTAATTAGGGATTATTAACCCAAAAAATTATAAAAATACTAGGCTATGTGGGGTCGGTTAGGGGCAAAACGATACTCTAGGCTCAGGACTCATTTTTTGAGATAGAAGATGACGTTTGCTGCGATATGGATTGCGAACATGAAGATATGAGCGCACCGGCCATATCGGGTCACATTACGTCGCCAATCCTTCAGCTTTGCGAACATGTTTTCGATGAGGTGGCGCTTCTTATACAAATACCAGTCGCAAGATGACTTTGATTTCCTGTTCTTCTTTGGCGGAATACAGGCAGCGATATTCCGGTATATGTGAGACCGTCTTATTTTATTGCTATCGTATCACCGATCACCAATGATTTCCTCTGTTTCATTCGGCAGGTCCACCAGCAGTACATCAGCGCCTTTGAAATCACTCACCTGTTCAGCGGTCAGATGAAGGCGGACAGGGCGTCCCTGTCTATCACATATGGCATGAAGCTTTGAGTTTAAGCCCCATTTTGTCCGTCTGATATGGGGGGTAGAAAGCCCTTTTTTAAGCAGGGAGGCTGCTGTCCGGTGTGCTTTGAAATGTGTTGTATCAATCATCAAGCACTTTGAACGGCCAGCCTGCTCTATCAACGCGACGAAGAACCCGTCGAAAACACCCAGACGGCTCCAGCGGAAGAAGCGATTATATCTTGTGGGAGTCATACTCTTTGGGCATACCTTTCCACTAAAGGCCGTTGCGGATCACAATAAATAACCCTACTCAGAACCCGATGGCTACCTACATGCGGAATGCCGTGAGCCAATGAGAAATAAGGGTGTATCCGCTCCATCTACTACATGGATTTTGTCCCACTTGAAATAAAGTCTATTTTAGACAAAAATCATCTCATATAAATCAAGGCGTACGAGCCTCTAAATTCATGAGGGTTTAATTGGGACAACGTGTTGCAATTTATTGCCGGGTTTCGACAAGTGATCAGTCTTGCGAGCGACAGGAGAGCGACTTGATGGCGTTGGCCAAGCGTGCCGGTTACAATGTGGTAGGGATTTTCAAAGAGACGGGTTCAGGCGTAAAGCTTGATCGAGCCGAAAGAAAAAAGATTCTGGCACTGAGCCAAGCCAGATGTATTGACGCAATTTTAGTTACTGAACTTTCCAGATGGGGACGATCAACAATCGACTTGCTCAACACGTTACGTGAACTGGAAAACTGGAAGGTCTCTGTCATTGCCCTAAATGGCATGACCTTCGATCTATCATCACCCTATGGTCGGATGTTAGCTACAGTCCTATCCGGTATTGCTGAATTTGAACGAGACCTGATTAGAGAAAGAGTTAAATCTGGTCTCGCAGCAGCAAAAGCACGCGGGAAAAAACTTGGACGTCAGGTAGGACAGCGCCCCAAATCTGATCGTCTAACTTCAAAAGTCATAGCTCTTAGCACTGAGGGACGTAGCTACCGCTGGATTGCACGTGATCTTGGAATAAGTAAAAATACTGTCATGACTATCATACAACGATACAAAGCTAACTCTTAGGGTATCATTTCGACCCTAACCGGAACTGCCTCCTTAACGTACAATAATTTTCGATATTCAAACGGAGTCTTAGATCATTAGCATTAGTAAAACCGTAAAAATATTCCCGTTGTTCTCATCTTTTATACAGCGACAAAATTATTAATAAATGACATACCAAACCATCTCTTAGCCCATGCCGTTTACAAAACTCTCTTAGATTATGCTGACGCTATATTTGTTTTTCTCTCATAATTAGTAAACACGCAAAATAATAAAGCATATGCGATCTGCTATTAAATTTTACTTACATTCTTTATGGCGAATCTTTATCAATACATATCTTATTTACACACGACCGTCCACGACGAAATGACTGTATCACTCCATAAGGTGGTTCTATGAGGTTTGGTTCTAGATAACTATCTCTTGATAACCAAAACGAATATCTATTCCCCTGTTGTGGTCGAAAAGGTGGCTTGGGTAATGGCAGAAGAGGTGGATCAGAGGGGAGAACCTCTGCCTGTGGTGGTCTCATAGGCAAAGGCGGTCTGAACGGGTAAGGAGAGAACGGGCCATAAAAAACAACATCTCCATAGACATGATCTATGGGAATCAAAAAACACAGCAGGACTGCTACAATAGAATTCACAAAGAAGCGAGATAAAGTTGCGAAAACCATGTGTCTCAACCATCTGTCCCATTTTTTATAGGCCGCTTCATATAAAAAGAAGCAGCCTATAGTTTTATTGTTTCATGGCGATCGTCTGCTGCAACAATGTATCTGCCGTTGTAATAACTTTTGTATTGGCGCTATACGCTTCCTGTGCGACAATAAGAGCGGATAGATCACTCGTCAGGTCAGTGGTAGAACCTTCTATATGGCCAATATTTAATGATGTTCCACCATTTTCACCGACGTAGCCAACGATTGGCGTGCCGGAATCAGCCGTAGCCTGATAAGCTTGACCATCTACAAGTTGTAATCCGTTCATGTTATTAAATGATGCTACTGGAATCTTTCCTGTAACTTGTGCATATCCATTATCAAAAATAGCCATTACAGTCCCGTCACTGGAAATCTTGGTCGACTGATACTTACCACTCGTAATGCTATCATTAATCAGAGCTGAATTATCTCTGTCAACAGATGTCGCTGTTGTTAACTGTACCTCTGAACTGGCATTAAAATTATAAGATGTTCCATTTACATTAAAACTAAGAGGCCCGGTTACAGCAGTACCACTTGCATCTTTAATACTTTCTATCCCACCTGCAGAATTAAAAACAACTGAATAAGTTTGGGAATTACCACTACCATCCTTACCGACACTTGTGGAGGACGGATTATACGGATCAACTGCGCTAATCGTCCATGTAGGAGGTGCGGCTGAAGTCTGCGTCCAGCTTAGTGCAACATTTATATCGTTTCCATTACCGTCATGTATAGGATTCCCACTAGCGTCCTTAAGTTTAAATGGAGACGTCATATAACTCTGGTCGCTACCGGTCGATGTTCCTAGAACTATTTTCTGACCACTTCCACCCTTTCTCATGTACATATCAGTACCTGTCATTGTAACTGGATCAGACTGAGATGTTGAAGGAACATTATTACCAGTTGCCATAATCGTGCCCGTACGGCCACCAATTGTGCCCAAGGATAAAACCATATCTTGTGTATTACCATCGCTATATTTAGCGTGAACAGGGATCTCAGCCGGAGCACCTGAGGCTGATGAGCTGATCTGATTACCAGAAGAGTCTTTTACAGAAGCCATGGTACCATCAGCATTAAACGTAACCTGATAACTATTAGGTGCAATAGATCCCTTACCATCAGCATCATAAACAGTCGCAGTCCAGACCAATGGATTAGTTTTATCTTCCTCCCATTTTATAGCTACATTATGGGGATTATGCTGGGCATCATAAATTTTCGTAGGAGGGGTCGTATAACTCTGAGGATCAAAATTTGCCATATCTGTTGGCACTTTACCAATAGTCGCATTTTGAGAGATTGTACTGGTTTCTGTAGGCCTAAATTTAACATCATTAGCTTTTAACGGAGAAAGATTATTACTTAAAGAACCATTCTCATCAACGGCATAACCCTCAAGATAATAGCCTGATGTATTAACCATGTAGCCGTTCTTATCAACGGTGAAATCACCATTTTTAGTATAATAACGCTGATCAGAGAAAGAGGCACCACTGGCTCCAGCTGTACCTTGAGGCTTTGTGACAATAAACATACCATTGCCTCCGAGCATCATGGCTAAGGCATTCTGGCTATTATTGGCAGGGCCATTATTATCAACATGTTGCACAGTTGAGGCTGATACAGAGTGCGAGTTAGCAATAGCCGGATTTCCATTATTACCAGCAACAAAATCCTGAAAAGCTGTCGAAGTTGCTTTATAGCCAGTCGTCTGACTATTAGCGATATTATTACTGAGATTCACAAAAGCATCTGCTTGGGCATTAATGCCACTGACTGCCGTTGAGAGTGCATTAAAAACACCAGCCATAAAATTCTTTCCCTAACTTGCAAGAATTACAAAACGTTGGCTCAAGACTCACTGTAACTTTCTTGAACTTTTTCAGAAAGTTAAATTATGTAATTCCTAAATAGCGTATCCTTGTTACTCCATCATGAACAGCTTACACTGAAAAAGCAAGCATTTAACATATTTCCCTTCCTTCTCTGGAACAATAACCTAATAGATTCCAGTGCGAGCCCCCGGTGTTTTTAATTTTATGACATAGGCAATAATAGCTGCAACCGGTTTCCAAAATTCTTCCGGTATCTCGGTTTCCAGTGGTAGAACATATAAGGATCTTGCCAGAGGTGGATTGGAAACAATAGGAACTTTAGCTTCCCCAGCCATTTCCCTCATACGAAAAGCAAGTTCATCCACCCCTTTAGCAACAAGTTGCGGGGCTGCACCTTTTTGCGTATCGTAGTAAAGTGCAACAGCATAATGAGTAGGATTCACGATAACAACAGTTGCCTTTTGCACAGCTTTCTTTATTTGCATCCGTGCGCGACGTAAACGGATCTGACGTAACCTTGATTTTATAAGTGGATCACCTTCAGTTTGCTTTGTTTCATCTTTTATGTCTTGTAAACTCATTTTTAACTTTGAAAAATAACGATACCTTGTCCATACTTCATCTAAAAGAGTTATACCCGCCTGAACAATAATGACCAAAAAGACCGCATAAACGAACCAATCTGCCATCTCTTTTAAAAGCTGTTGCTCTGTCCACCTTTCTGTCATTGGTGATATATCTAACGTTTTATAAGCAACACCGTACAAGACAAAACTAAATACTGAAATTTTTATTATATTCTTTAATAACTCTATTATATTATTTAAGCTTATTACCCTTTTCATTCCTTTCATAGGGGAAAGTCGCTTTATATCTATTTCCAATGCTTGCGGTCTAAATAAAAAACCTGTCTGCATAATGCCGCATATTATAATTGCTGCTGACCCAAAAATCATAAATGGCATTGAAACTACTAAACCATTACTAACTGCTTGTTGAGTTAATGCATAAATTACCTGTGTATCTCCTTCTACAAACCAGAAACGAGACATTAAATCCTTCATAGAAACCAGAAACTGCTCCGCTGAATCAGCCATAGTCATAATAAACATAAGAAGAAATGCACCTAGAGAAACAAGCAACAATAACTCTCTAGATTGTGCTATATTTCCTTCTTCACGCGCTTTCTGTAACTTATGAGCCGTGGGAGCTTGCGTTTTCTCTCCGCCACCCCCACCATCTTCAGCCATACTACTCTACTCCTTCATAAAGGAGAAGAAGCAGGTGCCGTAAGACCTGGTAAAACTAATAAAAGTCCTTCTGTCTTCTCGCTCCAAGTGCCAACAATGACCTGGATAAGAAGCGCAAAAAGGAAGATACCTCCTAGGATCTGAGCAGGCATAGCAATACCATAAACCTGTATTGCTGGCATCAACCGATTCAGGACACCCAGCATAGCCGGCCATAGAGTTCCTACCAAGATAAAAGGGGACGCGAGTTGCATAGCGACATGAAACGAATTTGTAACCGTTTCGGTGAGACTCATAGTCATGTCACCTACCATAAACGCAGTAATATGCCCTGCCGGGAAAATAGCATAAGATCCTGATATAGCCAATAAGGGAAGAGCGTATAAACCCGATGTCAGAAAAACGACAGGTAATAATGCATTCGTTAAATGGGCCACAGCAGTACTAGAGGCACCAAGATCACTATCAACCTGAATGACACTGGCGAGACCCGTAAAAATGGAAATCATCTGAGCTGCAATAATCAATGACATTGCAATCAGCCTTGCTAAAAGACCAATAAAAATACCACAAAGCAATTCTTCAGCCAAAACTGCCATAGCCATAAAAGGCATTCTGATAACTTCGCCAGAAACGGCTAATACCTTCTCTTGTAATACAGGAAGAACAGCTACTGTCACGGCCAATGCAAGACCAGCCCTTATTCGCACAGGATAATCTCTTTCTCCCAATCCTGGAGCCGTCATAACAATAGCACCGACACGACAAAGAATGATTAGAAATGTTCCCATAAGGATTGCAATGGAACCATTCGGATCTCCCAGATTTGGCGAACCAAAAAAATCAGAGAGAACAGACAATCAGCTTCCTCCAACCTTAATAATCTGATCAAAAATCATTTGGGCATAAGCATGAAGGATCGAAGCCATAAAAGATCCCGTCAGCATAAGAGTAAACATGGCCACAGCAAATTTAGGCACGAAGGATAATGTCGCTTCATTTATCTGCGTCACTGCTTGAAATAATGAAACACATAATCCCGCCAGAAGAGACGCCAAAAGCGAGGGAGCTCCCAATTTAACTGCCACAATGAGGCTCTGACGCAATATCTCCTGAATATCTACCGAATTATACATCCACCGGTTACCTCTAAATTAAATTGACATTCTCATAACTTCTTGATATGCGTTGACAAATTTATCTCTTAATGTAGTAACAGTTTGTAAAGTCAATTTTGCTTCCTCAACTGATGCTACAACATCAGACAGATTTCCTTTTCCAGACAAGGCTTCTGCTGTCTGTACTTCTGCTGTTTTCCCCGTATTGACAGCTCCATGTAGCGCACTATCAAGGACTTGACTAAAACTCGAAACGGCATCAGATCCATCCTTAGACGATATTGGATAACTTTTTTCATTTAGACTATCAGAAGATAGCTCTGCTTGCCTGAGTCTCTGAGCATTATTATAAGCATGGGCTGCATCAAAACTCTGGGCTGAAAGAAAAGATGTGCTATTTGCCATAATTAGAGCTCCATAATATGATTTTTCTTTTCAAATTCAGAAAAACCCCATTCAAACGGGTTTTAAGTATATCCGTATCGCATGATTTATAAAAGACCCTGCCTGTCTATTAAATCTAAATCTTCTATTGCACGTTAAACCTCAGCTACAATTTATAAATTTAGCCTTCATGATAGCAAAAACACTTGGAGTGTTCCAAGGCTTAGTCTATTTTGAATAGGCCTCGGCCCATTTTTTATATAGGAACGAATATGATGTCTGAGATTTCCGCAACGAACCAAGTTAGCTCTATACTGCATACTGCAGTAACAGGCCAACAACCTGTAGCAAGAATAAAAAATAAGCCGGAACATGTTACTGGTAATGTAAAGCTTGTTTCCGATCTAGGAAAAAATTCCCAATCATCTGTACAGTTTGATGCGACAGGGCAAATTGTACCTACTGCAAAAAATGTTCGAAAAAATTCGGCAACCGCGAACTTCGTCAATCTCTTAGCTTGATTTTCGTAAATCTAGTGGACTGATAAAATCTTGTTATGACCCAATTACGATCACATTTATTTACTCTGGAGACATTACCTTAATGCCGCCTGTCCATAATAAGATTTTTCCAGATTCAATTTTCAGAAAAAAAAAGCAAATCAAACAATTCCTTAAAACTCCTTTCTACTATTTTTTAACAATTTCGTGCCTTTTTCCTTCTTGTCCTACTGTACAGGCTGCTACATCGCAGACACAAGTGCAGTCTACATCTCAGACGGAAGATCTGTTACTGAACGGTCCTCCCCAGGGATGGAATGCTAACGTCATTGGTGTTGGAAAAGCGCGACAATCACTACCTCTTCCTCCCCAACGAAAAAATCCCGACAAACTATCCCAGCAATCAAGTCAGATTACGCAAACAGAAGCTCCCCTTACCACTAATCCTTCACGTAATCGTATTTTGATCCCTATCCCTGCAGATATGGGCATAGCTGCTTATCAAAGTGGTGGAAAATTCGTTATCGTCATTGACGATGCTCATTCCATGGACACTTCCTCATTGCGAGGTGATGGAATATTTGCCAAGTTATCAGTCGCAGCCCTGCCCCAAGTAACGATCATCACAATCCCTTTACCTGACACCAGAAGACTTTTCTTATCGCAACAAAGTGAAGGATGGGTTTTAGGGGACCAGCCTCCACCAGGCGATATTTACGACAATCGCCGAGAAATTATTCCGCGCCTTACACCTGATGGACTTTTACTACCAATGAGGAAACCTGGACGTATTTTTTTCATCAATGATCCTGCGTCTCAGAAAAAACTTCTTGTTGCAACATCTACACTTGACGATGGAGGCATATTATCATTACGACATGGTGCACAGTACGATCTCTGGCCTTCTCTAGAAGGAGTTATAGCCGCGGATTATACACCAGAACAATCATTACAGATGCGCCGTACCTACGACGGTGTTATCCTTTCTTCATCCGGTAAACCATTACCTGATATGGACAAAGCCATTTACGCTAACGACGTAGATTTAAAATGGCTTGGTTTAAGATATCTCTCTGCCCAAGATGCTGAAAATCGTTACCATGAAGCCCTTATCACAGCAGCGGATTCAAGCCCACAAAATCGTTTTCAAAAACGTTTAGAAGCAGCTCAAGCTGCTTTTAATGTCGGAGACTTTTTAACGGCTCGTTCAATTCTGACAGTCGCCCTGGATGATGATCCAGAAGAAGCATTTCGACCTGATATACGATTTTTTATAGGTGCCAACGCACTTTTAAATAGCGACCTGAATGTAGCGAATCTTTTGGATACTCAATGGCCAGATGATGATCTCCGGGCCACTCAGCTCTGGAAAGGCCTCTATTATACGGTCATGGGAACCAAAAACGAAGAAGCAGCACATTTATTGTCTAATGATTTTAGACGAATACTTAGTTACCCAGATCTATTACGTCCCTTGATCTTACCTATGGCCAGTGAACAGATCGCACGCTACGGAACTCTGGAAGATATGAAAGCTCTGGATCTTCTTCCAGACGCACCGTATTCTACGCTTGCGCGTACTCTCCGGGATCTCCGTATAGGCAAGATAGAACAGGCTGAAAAAAACCTAGATATACTTGCTAACGATCCTGATATTAGTATCGCCGAAAAAGCAAATGAGGCTAAAATATCTCTTGATTTTAGGAAAGGGAAACTTAAACCAGAAGAAGCCATAGAGGAGTTTGGTTCTCTTCTTCCCGACGCACGTCTAGTTAGGCGTGAAGCATTGGTTCTTATGCTTCAAGCTGACGCTGCCATACGCGCTAAGCAATGGGAAAAAGCTCTTTCTGCGCTTGATGAGGGAAATAGCCTTTCATTCCAGAAATATAACCAACATTATATACCAATGCTCAATCATGTCCTGAAAAAAATAGTCACAGAATCGAATGATATTTCCCCCTCTGACAGAGGGGGAAGTAATATTCTATTGCATAATACTGCCATATTACACGCACATTTACCAGAATTACCTCCTGGTCCTGAAAAAGCTCAACTTCTGGTCATATACGGGAAATTGCTTACTAAGCTCGGTCTCGTAGAAGAAGCTGCTCAAGCTTATTCTACCGCTCTTCCCATGATAGAAGATGCTTCTAACAAAGCTGAAGTCACAAACCTCTTAGCAACCTCTTACATGCAAAAAGGCGATTTTAACAATGCCACCCACTTATTGACAAATCCCGATAATAACATTTTACCAAAAGAAATCATGGCCAAGAGAAATCGACTTATTGCCCAAATTGCCATTGCTTCAGGAAAACCTGAAGTCGGTCTTTACCTTCTAAATGGAGATGATGACCTATCTGCTGCAGATATGCGCGCGAAAGTTCATGAAGATCGTAACGAATGGTCCTTAGCTGTACCAGATGTAAGGAAAATGGTTGATAGCATAATCCCTGACAAAGGTGACTTAACTCCTAAACAGCAATTATTGGCTTTACGGCTTGCTTCTGATGCATCACGCGCTAAAGATGCAGAAACACTAAACTGGCTCGTAAAGAAGATAGACAATAGGTCATTTAATCGCGATACCGACCATATTTTTAAGCTCCTCGTATCATCCCAATAACGTAAAAACACATAAAGCAGCCCCCATGACCACAATAGTTGACCCTACATCACAAGATAAACACGGAACAGATCTTCTCCGTCTGGCCGAGCAGCGGATGAAATGGTTGCAACGTCGTGAATCTGTCTTGGCAGGTAACGTTGCTAACGCCAACACACCAAACTATAAATCTAAAGATATCTCCCCTTTCCAGGGAATATTAAAAACACATAATTCTGTTGCTCTAACACTTACAAATCCAAAACATATTAGCCAAGAAGCAGATAGTGCATCGTATCATACCACGGGTACACTCGCCTCTATTAATGGTAATCAAGTTTCACTAGAAGATGAACTTACTAAAATTGCCGACACAAACGACAAACACCGCTTCGCAATAACTGTCTATGGGCGTTATATGAGTATGTACAACATAGCTCTCGGTGGCTCTGGCTCTTCGTCCTAACTAAATGTAGAAGGTAATACATTATGGATTTCTCCAATATAATTGGTATTTCAGCCAGCGGTATGCATTCCCAAGCGCAGAGACTACAAATTGCTTCCGAAAACTTAGCAAATGCCGAAACGACTGGCTCTGCACCAGGAAGCGATCCTTACCGTCGTAAGACGATCACTTTCAAAGAAGAATTAGACCATACAACAGGTATTTCAGGTGTGCGCGTTAAAGAAATAGGTCATGACAAATCTGATTTTCGAATGCATTACGACCCTAATCATCCTGCAGCGAATGCACAAGGCTATGTCAAAATGCCTAATGTAAATCCCTTAATCGAGATCATGGATTCACACGACGCGCAGCATGCCTATGAGGCCAATCTGAATACTATGCAGATTACACGCGCAATGCTGACACGAACCATAAATCTAATGAAATCTTCATAAAATAACATAAACCCTTTTAAAGGAAATCTTCTAAACGTGAATATAAATAGTCTATCTATGAGTAAAATTGTAAATATATCAATATTCCTCATGTTCGTCCTACTAGCATTAAGCCTGCATTCTCTGGCTGCACACATAGAAGATCAGTTACAAAACCCTACCCCTACCCAAGCTTCCCAACAAAATGAAGACAAAAACATTGTTACTGAAAAAGACCTTGGTTGGAAAAGTACTATTAATCATAGAGAAAATGGGAAAGAAGATAACTCTTCAAAAGAGGAATCAATCATCTCTAATCCATTAACAGATGCTTCAGAAAAACAAATCAAAGAAAAGCTTTCCTCCAATAAAGAAAAAATTGACATAGGTGAAAAGTATTTAGGAAATCAAAAACAAAATATTGATAAAGAAAGATCTGAAATAAACAAACAGCTTGATGATCTGGATAAAAAATCCAATGAGATCTCCGCATATCAAGACAATCAGAAAAAAGATTCCGAGCAAGAAATTATCCGATTAGCTCACATTTACGAGCAAATGCCTCCTCGTGACGCAGCTGCTGTATTTAATGTGCTAGATATACGTGTATTAGTTCCAGTAGCTCAACATATGAACCCACGCAAAATATCTGCAGTTATAGGAGGAATGTTACCTGATAGAGCCAACATACTAACTCAATATTTAATTGGTGCACGAAAATTACATTCTGATATACATTAGGACCTAATTAATCAATAATACATTACATTTTCCTTTATCATTATGAAAATTTCCTTCCAAAAAGTTTGGACTCTTTCCTCGTAAGCAGAGTTATCCCTCAAAAAGTTTGGACTCTTTCCTCGTAAGCAGAGTTATCCCTCAAAAAGTTTGGACTCTTTCCTCAAGAGGTTTGGACTCTTTCCTCGAAAACAGAGTTATCCCTTGGACTCTTTCCTCACATAACTAATAAATAAACTAATAAACTAATAGTTTTCGAGGAAAGAGTCCAAACCTCTTCTTTAGACAAAGAATGAGGATAAAGTCCAAATTGACACAACCCTGCATTAATGATTTTGTTACAATTATGAGCAAAATCCATATGTTAATAAACAACCTTGGCATCAACGAAATGCGCCGACAAGCTATGTTGGAAAACAAACTCCAACGTAATTGTGTCGAAGCTGCCTACGAAGTTCTTAATGATGAAGAACAAGCTATAGGTATTGCTCATGCAGGATTTGCCATGGCATCATTACCGCACAAAAAAATAAACGAAGCTATATGGAGACGAGAAGGAGGACCAATCAAACTTCTAGTAGAAAGCGGGCTAGATCATAAAAACCAAGCTATAGGTATTCCCTACGGAAGCATGGCTAGACTCATTCTCCTTTATCTACAAACCCAAGCTGTCAGAACAAAATCTAGAGAAGTAGAGTTAGGAGCCAGTATGAACGCATGGTTAAAAGCTATGGGCGTTTCTGTAGGAGGGAAAACTTATCGTTCTGTGAGAGATCAAGCTAATAGAATTAGTCGCTGTAGATTAACATTCACGCAATTAAATGGAAACGCTGAATTAATTACAAATAGCGCTTTTATAAGAGATGCTATTATACCTGTATCAACAGACAATCCACAACAAATGTCATTTTGGAGAGAAATTGTCAGATTAGACGAAGGCTTCTACGAAAGTCTTATAGAACATCCCTTACCCCTCAGAGAAGTAGCTATCAGACAAATATCCAACAAATCAAAAGCTATAGATATTTATATATGGTTAGCCTACCGTCTACACATCCTAAATGAACCACTAACAATCTCTTGGTTTAGTCTGAAAAACCAATTTGGACCAGAATATAAAGAAATACGATTTTTCAAAAAAGATATCATTGCGCCTCTTAAAATTGCTCTAGCCGTATATCCCGAAGCTAATATTTCACTTGATGAAAAAACGGGTATAACCCTTTATCCCTCTCCCCCACCAGTTCCAGAACGACGCATTATAAGCTAAGAGCTAAATAAATAACTATCCAACATAATTGGACTTTTTCCACAAACATATAAAAAAACACAATTAAAATTAAAAAATTAATAAAAAAATTAACCAGAAAGTATATTAAAAATAGCCAAATTTTACGGTTCTCTGCTATTAAAATTAAAATATGAGAGTATATTGGACTCTATCCACACTCTTCTTCTATCCTATAAAAGATAGTGAAAATATTATTCTATTTTTTTGAAAAAAGTCCCAGCATTATCCATAAGCAAACAAAAATATATTTTATTTTTCTCAATGCGTTTCGTCTCTATAAAATATTCCTCAAAAAAAGCCTATAATATCATTATAAGATGTATAAAATTTTTGAATCGATACCAATTTTGCTATAAGGAAACATAGCAGACGTTATTGAATTAATTCTAATCATCGTGTTTCTTTCAAAAAAGGTGCACGGTTTTAGAAAACACCTATTTAATGAGGAAATAGGATGCGATTAATCTGTATCGGGGATACACAAAAAAATACTGACGGTCGACCATGTAAGACGCTTTCAACAGTTATTTTGAAAGAAGGTATTTCTCTATGGATGTCTGGACGCGAAGGCATTTTAAGTACATTACGTGACTTTCCTTCAGATGTCATCGTCATTCAGCAAATACGACCTGAAAGTTCTCTCATTAAAATAATAAGGAATAATAATTTTAATCTCCCTATTCTTATCATAGCACAATCTCTTACAGCACTAGAAACGTCGGAAGTTTTATCTGCAGGAGCAGATGATTGTGTACCTCTAACTATAGAACCCATAGAACTTTCTGCTCGTCTTAACACAATTATACGACGTAATCTGCGTTCACATATAAATAGTCAGATGATGCGTGTCGGACGACTGACGGTCAAAGAGGACACCCATGAAATCCTCCTTGATGATGAACCTGTTATGCTAACTCATGGCGAGTATGAAATTATGGCGTTAATGATCAAAAAACGTGGAGATCTCTTAAACAAGTCTGTTATTTTAAACGCGCTCTATACGGATGAAAACCGCCCTGCCAGTAAAACGATTGACGTCATGGTATGCCGAATTCGGCAAAAATTGAAGAAGAAGGGAATTTTCGAACCTTTCAAGACGAGCTGGGGAATGGGGTACCGTCTTAACGAAGAAGCATTTTTCCCTTTAGAAGCCAAGATCAAAAATGATTTCAAAAATTTCCATTATCTTTCAAAAGAATCAAGTTTACCTGTGACTGGCGGGTTAAATATTGTTTTTCCTTCTAGAGGGTAAAATTACTTGTAAAATAATAGAAGTAACAGTAAAGGCTTTTTTGACAATATATGAATACGGTTATTGAGAAGCGCATCTTTAACAGGTAATACTGTTGAACAGATGAGTAGTTAACGACCAGGGGTTTTATATAGAATGAGTGACAATGCTTCCGATCCTAAAGAAAAAGAGCCGACAGAAGAGAAACCTATGGCGGCGCAGATCCAAAAAAAGAAGCCAAATAAAAAAATGCTATTAATTATAGGGGCCGCTTTGTTGATTTTGCTAGGCGGTATTGGTTTTTTTGTTTGGAAAGAAGGTTATTTTTCTGGTGTGAATGGTAAAGCCTCCCAAGAACAGCAGGAGAAAATAAAGAATCTACTAGCTTCTCATTTTCTTTTGGGAATACCAGCAGTTACAGCTAATCTTGATAGTGGAAATGGAACAACAACATACGTAAAAATGGCCGCTAATATCGAAATACAAGGACATCAAGATTCAGCGACCCTACAAGGGGTCATCCCCCAGGTCCAAGATATTTTTCAGACTTATCTCCATGAGACTAGACCAGAAGAACTTCATGGAAGCGGCTTCTACAGACTGAAAGAAGCTTTGTTGAGACGTCTGAGAATAACACTGTCGCCTCTTAATGTCACCAATATTTATATTACTGAACTATTAACACAATAAGAAGAATTGGTGAGCATAATGGCAGATGAAACAGAATCAAAGTCTCCAGAAATTTCTCTAAATTCTGGGGATATCAAGCTTGATACTGGAGATGCGCATCAAATTGATGAAACTTTAAATCCATCTTCTTCCGGAAAGAAATTTTCAAACTTTGAACCTGATTTTTCTGATATTTCTCAAAAGGAGGGGAATGGGTTAGAACGTATTATCAAAACTGGCTTCGTAGCTTATGAACGTATGCCCATGCTTGAAAATGTTCTTGATCGTTTTGTAAGATTTTGGACATCAACATTACGCAGCTTTACGAATGATAAGGTTGAAGTCTCTTTAATAAGCATGACCTCTTTGAGATTTGGCACTTTTATGGACGCCGTGCCAAAAAAATCAGTCTTTGCTATTTTTAAAGCAGAAGAATGGAAAAATCTGGGTCTTATCGTCGCAGATTCTGATCTAACTTATGTCATTGTTGACATTTTGATGGGTGGTCAAAGCGGACCAGAGGGTGAGATCAGTGAAGATCGCCAGCCTACAGCCTTGGAACGTACTTTAATTGATAAAATGGTTGCTCTTCTTCTGGGGGATCTTATGGAAGCATTTATTCCTGTAGGAAATGTAAAGCTAGATTTCGAACGTGTCGAGTTAACAGGGCATTTTGCGGTTATTACTCGCCCATTAAACGCCGTGATTGCAGCTAAATTCCAAACTGAAATTAATGGTCGTAGTGGCAATATAACAGTCGTATTACCTTATGCAACTTTAGAACCGGTTAGGGACAAATTGGCTCAACAGTTTATGGGAGAAGATTTTGGGAGTGACACTATTTGGGAGGATCACTTAATCAAAGAGATTCTCGAAACAAGTGTAACGGTCTCTGCCGTATTTGAGGAAGTTTTGGTACCTCTATCTAAAGTTCTCTCTCTCAAAAAAGGCGCCGTACTAAAACTCCCGCATAAAAAAGAGGCGCCTTATAGGGTTAGAATGGAATGTGACAATAAAGCCATGTTCTTTGGGACATTAGGCAAGATTGATGATATGCAAGCTGTTCGTATTGATCATCGCCTGATCCCTCCAACTGATGAGATCAAAACAGTGAAAGATTTCGGAGCCTTGAGCAAGCAATTCATACCTCAATAAATTATTTGAAGAGATATGGTAACATCATGTTTTTAGACAATCTTCAGATCATCGTCGAAGTTCTTCTAATTTTGGTTATCATTACCGGAATTTTCAGTTCGCGTTCTGTTGCTAAACGTCTTTCTGTTATTCGTGAAACTTATAACGCCTTGACCAAAATGGTTGCTAATCTCGACAGTTCGACGGAACATGCTGGACGTCTTTTTGAGGCGATGCAGCAGGAATCCTCTAAAGGAGGAAAGAAATTAAGTGCTCTTGTTGAATACGCACGTAATGCAACAGAGGATCTTCAAGATTTACAAAAAATGGCCGCAGAAGCCAGTGCTGGACTTGAACGTGATATTAAAAACGCTGATGAGACAAAAGTTTATCTCCTTGAGGCTATAAAACAGGCTCAGAAAAATCTTGAAGCGTTGGAAGCATCCTTAAAACATCACAGTTTAGGACAAAAAGGGAAACGAGATGCTCATTCAGGAATGTCTGAGCAGATAGAGGATAATTCAACCCAGGAAGTTTTCGTAGAGCCATTATCTGCCGCAGAACCAGTAAAGGTACGAATATTTTCACCTACAGAAAAGGTGACAGACTTGCCTCCAGAAGAAGAAATTTCTCAGGCAAAATTTTCTGATAAAATTGATATGCCCGTGCCTCAAACATTACGTAATCCTCGGCCCTATATGTCTGTAATTGAGAAAAAATAAGAGTTTCTTGTTATAAAATTTCTAAAATCTAAAAAAGTCTCTCAAGATTTAATCTTTTTGTAGTATTTTAATGTCTTATATAATCCCAGAAAAAACGGATTCCTGATTTTCAGGAGTGCCTGCTGAAAGAAAGAGTTTTGATATGTCATTATCCATTAATAACAATGCTTCTGCCCTTGTTGCCCTCGAAACCCTGAATCAGACACAGGAAAGTCTAGATTCGGCGCAGAATGCTGTTGCAACGGGCAAAAGAGTTTCCTCTGCAGCGGATAATCCAGCTTCTTACGGTATTTCTGCTCAGATTAATAACGATGTTTCCGGTCAGAGCGCCGTAAATGACGGTCTGAGCTATGCTTCTCAGCTTGTCACTACATCTTTGAATGCTGCTGACTCTATCGTCAGCACACTGAATGATGTTCGTAATGCCGTTACGGATTTCACGAATAAAATTGGTGACAAGAGTTCTCGAGATGCAATCACAGCAAAATTGACCGGTCTTGCTGGTACGATTAACACGATCGCCCGTAATGCGACTGTTAAGGGGACCAACCTTCTATCCATGTCGACAGGGGATGGCTATGGCATCCAGACGGGTAACCTAAGTTATCTGACGGGTGCTCAGGGTGATATGCAGACTATTTCGGGCGGATATGCACTCCTTCAGAATAATGATTCATTATCTTCTGGCGGTATGCCGAGTAGTGTTCATATTCTGACGGATGCTCTTGGTCTTACGACTAGTGCATCGGCTGGTGAGAATGGTACGATTGGCCTTGATCTTGCAAATCTTATAACAAAAGCTTCGCTCGGGACTATGAATTCCGCAGATGCAAATAAGCTGATTGATAAAATTTCAGCAGCTATAACGAGCATGACGAATATGACATCGACGCTTGGCTCGAATAAGAACACGCTTGCGGCGATGAGTTCTTATGGTAAAAACTTGCAGGATTCTCTGACAAATGCGTCAAGTTCCTTGGTTGATGCAGATATGGCAGCTGAAAGCGCGAAACTGACAGCTCTTCAGACGAAGCAGTCACTGGGTGTAAAGGCTCTGACTATCGCCAATGGACAGTCCCAGAATATTCTTTCCCTGTTCCAGTAAAATCAGGTTTGATCTTCGGATTGTTAGAATGTTTCAGAAAAGCGCTGCTGCGATTTGTAGCAGCGCTTTTCTTATCTTGATGATTTTTATAGAATGAGCCGGAAATTATTTATTTATCAATAAAGAAAGATCATGATGCCTAATCCGAATCAGAGCGCGGAGTCTCCGCTTATAAAAAGCGCCATGGCTTTTCATAAGAAAGGGGATATAAAACATGCTCTTCCTCTTTATCAGGAAGCTCTGATAGACTATCCAAATAATGCTATTTTACTAAGTAATTATGGTTCAGCTTTATTATCATGTTATGACCTTGAAATGGCCAAGTTTATATTGGTCAGAGCCGTGGAAATTGATCCAAATCTGGCTGATGCATGGTCTAATCTTGGAAATCTATACCAACTTTCTCAAGATTATGGTTATGCCATTGAGGCCTACCAGAAATGTCTTTCTCTACAGAGTGATCATCCAGGGGCTTTAAGCAATTTGGCCATGTGTCTCTCGACCATGGGCTATTATGACCTTGCTCAGGAGCTTTATTGTTTATCTATCAGTCTTGAAGAGGATAATCGGCAGACAAGACTGAATTATGCTATTTCTCTCTTATCGTCAGGGCGCTATAAAAAAGGATTTTGTGAAAATGAGTGGCGATGGACTGAGGAAGAACGGAAAAAATTATTTCCTGCCCGTCCTTGGAATGGAGAGCCTATAGAGGGGAAGACGCTTCTGATTATTACTGAAGCGGGTTTTGGCGATATGATTCAGTTTAGTCGCTTCTTTCCTAAAATGAAGATATTTGGCGCCAGACTGGTTGTTACGGTGCCGCAGGAACTTCTATCCCTTTTCTCAGATTCTTTTTCTGGTGTGACATTCAGGTCCAGGAAAGATCCATTACCTGATTATGATTTTTACCTGTTAATGATGAGTATGCCTCGTATACTCGGGACAGAGTTGGATTCAATTCCCGATGCGGGAGGATATCTCAGGGCTGAACCGGAACTTGTTACTTTTTGGTTTCAGAAAATACAGGAAGACAGGCGTCGTTTTTCCCGTCAATCTGGGGATAAAGTGGGTCTTGTCTGGTCCGGCTCATCTCATCCTGAAGAAAAGGTAGCAGCTTTTGCTGATCGAAGGCGTTCCATGGATTTGTCGGTCCTTGAGCCTCTGGCCCAGTCATTGCCTGAAGCGTTGTTTTATAGCCTGCAGGTAGGTGATAGAGCTGAACAGGCATCAAATCCTCCTCCTTTAATGCATCTGATTGACCATACTGTCGAGCTGCATAATTTTGCTGATACAGCAGCCTTGATTATGAATCTGGATTTTGTGGTTTCTGTGGATACATCGACAGCCCACTTGGCCGCGGCCTTAGGTAAACCAGTTTTTCTCCTATCCCGTTTTGACCAGTGTTGGCGCTGGTTACATGGCCAGAAAAAAACTCCTTGGTACAAGACCATGATTATCTATCAACAGGAAAGACCCTTTGATTGGTCATGTCCCATCAATAATCTTTGCCGTGATTTGAAATTGCAGTCAGCAGGATTACGTTTGGGAAAGAGCTAGACCAAACATGTTATGGGCTGGCCCTTTTCCGAGTTTTCTATGGTTAGATATAATTTGCCAAAGAAAATTCTTTCATCTTGCTGATTAGTGTGAAAGATACTTGCAACTGGGCACGCAGATTATCAGATTTCAGGGCCAATGCTGCTGGATTAGAGCTGATATTTTCGCTCATATAGGAAGCGAGCATGGTGTTGATGCTTTTGAGAGCACCTTGCTGATTTTTCAAGGCGGTTTGGTCAGAGCCTGTAGCTGACTCCATATTAATAAGTTCGTCGGAGTTCTGGCTTGTAGACTGCTGAATTTGTTTGACGAGATCCAATACTCCCGGATCAGTCATTTTATGTTGACCTAATGCTGAAATCAGCATGGTATTCCGGATAAGATCTCTTATGGGTGAACCAGTACTTGTATCAGAGGGAGTACTTTGCCCTTCTGTTGCTACAGCGCCTGCTGTCCATGTTTCTCCACGGTCACCAATCGTAACATTCTTACGTGATTGATACGCTTCTGCAGGAGAAACAGAGAGTGTAGGATCAAAAATTGAATATCCAGGTGGTGTCCCATTAGGCTGATTATTATCTGATGCAGCTGCAGTTGCCTGTTTGAATGCGTCAGAAGCTGATATATGTCCGGCCAACATATCAGAAACAATATCATTGATTTTATGAGCGAGGGGTGTATCGCTGAGGGGGCCCTTGGTGGGAATGGGGATCTGACGTGCATCACCACCAGAAAAAACATAACCACCTGTATTATCGACAGTATTGAGGGCCTGCTTAATACTGTCCAAGTCTGACTTCGCTGTTGAAGAGCTTCCACTGAGGTCAGAATCTCCTTGATTCTCAACAGCAAGCATCTCAGTGGCCGTTTTGTACATCTCATGAGCTACTTGTGAGAGCTGTTTTAATCCTCCTGAACTGAGATTCAGACGGTTTAGTATAGAACTGACATTTTCACGATAAGCCTTATTCTCTGCCATTTGCATGCTAAGATGCAGGGCGAACTGACGATTATCCCCGAGGCCTTCTATCGTTGACGAAATGGTCCCACTACCTAACTGCCAGGAAATAGACGCCTGACTTTCTTCATTCTGCTTGATACTCTGTGAGAGAATATAATTGACGCTGTTTGCGCCAAATTGGTTAATAGAGAGTGACATTTTTAAAACCTCGTGAACTTCTTAACGTCCTAGACGGCATTGAGGAGGGCGCTAAACATGTCTCGGACGGCTGAGACAACCTTTGCATTCGCGGCGTAAGAATTCTGGAGAGTAACGATCATCGACATTTGATTATTAACATTAACACCTGAAACAGAATTTACTTGCGTTGTCAGGTTTGTTTGAATGCCAGTTTCCGTACTCAGACGAGATTTAGCGTTATTGACGACACGCGCCTGTGTTGATGTCATATCCGTAGAGAGCTGATCAAGACTTTCTGTTCCCGGATAGCCGGTAGAAAAAGAGCCATCAGGGCCTAGGCCAGATGTTGGTGCTGCAAGTCCCCCAGAGACGTTTGCGATTCCGCTACTGAAAGTTACGCTCAGAACACTATTGATAAGCGTAAGGTCACCAACTTTTCCATCTGCACCAGTTGTCAAAAGCCCTGGGCTTTTGACATAATCCGAATTAACGGACAAAAGGGAAGAAAGATCTGTTATATTTCTGACGATGCTGGCCCCTTTGATTTTTCCAGGAGGATTGGCACTTGAAGAGGTATCAAAGGAAATATTGCCAATTCCCGTCGTATCTCCAGGATTGACAACAGCAACAAATTGGCTGCCAATTTTTTTGACGTAATATCCACCTCCATTAGGAGATGGAGGGAGTGGGTTGCCACTACTGTCAAGGACGTTATCGACGATTAAAGGCTTACCGTCAGTGCCAATTACATTGTCGTTACTGTCAAGTTTTACCGTATTTGTTGCGGAATCAACAGCCGCTCTGGCAGGAGGAGTGAAAAGAGGCAGCCCGGCAGAATCGAAACGGTTAATCAGCGTAGAAGCAAAAGAATCCATCTGGGCTTGCATGGTGGGGTAAGTCTGGTCCCGTAAGGTAATATTAGCTCCTATCGGGCCACCAGTCAGATGTTGGGTTATGTCTTCCCCATCAAGCATAATACCGGGAATACCACCATTTTTCCCATCATTGCTATAATACATATTAGGCGCAATAGTGGCTTTCTTGGTTGAAAGGGGCCAGTCTGAGGAAGGAAGAAACCGGTTGTCATTTTCTTTACCAATTTGATCAGGCCGCGTCGGCAGCAAGGTTCCATCTTCCGTCGTGACGACCATGTCTCCATTTGGTTTTTCCGTAAATGATACGCCAAGCTGGTTGGAAAGGTCATTCATAAGTCCAAGGCGCTGATTTTCGAGATCTGACGTATCTCCACCAGAGGCTTGCAGGACCATAATTTTTTTTGAAATTGAACCTATGGTCGTCAAATCAGTGTTAATACCCGGGATAGAACTGACGATGGCATCTTGGGCATTCTGGCGTTGTGACTGGTAGGCAGAAGTCAGGACGTGAACATTTCTGACCAATGTCTGTGCATTGGAAATGACATCATATTGTGTGCTCCCGTCTGTTGGTGCATTGGTGACCTTGACCAGACTGGTTTTCAAATTACCCAAATAATTTGACAGGGAACCCATTACATCGGAATTACCGTCACTATTGGCGCCTGTCGTTCCTTGAAGGGCCGAAATATTGCTTAGGGAGTTATAAAGTGCCTGAAGGTTGCTGACTTTTCCGTTCTGGGTATAAAGTGCTGCCTGAAGGGCAGGTGAAAGTGCCAGACTATTATGCCCAACACGAACACCTATATTTCTCCCGTTAACGACATCTGAATAGGTATTGGGAGTTTCAGTTACATAACCGTCTGTGGAAGCATTGGCGACATTCCTTGAGATTGTATCAAGGGCAGCTTCCATTGCTTGAAGCCCACCCGTTGCGGTATTTAAGGAAACGCCTAGACCCATTATTATTCTCCAACAACCTTTTACTCTAGGGTAGTTTACAGAATTTTAGATAGCCATCTTTTCTGTAAGAATTACTCTTTAGCAAAATAGATAACAAAAGTTACAAAAAAATTAAATCCAATCCCGTTTTTATGTTAACTCGACGTTTCTGAAAGGATTTTATCAATGGCGTTAAGTCTGCGTGTGAAGTCTTTTTGCAAAAGCTGGAAATTTAGGTCATATTCACGTTGCAGCCTGATGAGATCAGTCGTTTCTTTGACAGCATTGACATTACTAGCCTCCAGAGTACCTTGTCTTATTTCCCTGCTGGCAACATTATGGAGAGGGGTTGTAGGACGAAATAAATGGTCGCCTTCACTTTCTAGGCTGTTTGGCTCATCAACGGTCACAAGATTGATGGTATTAATGATCCCTTCATCGGTTGAAATGGTTCCGTCCGATGCTATTGAGAGGGGTTGGGCGATCTGCTCTTGTGTAAGAGTGATAGGGTTTTGCTGAGCATCTAGTAGGGGGTTACCCCCTAGATTGACGATGGTGCCATCACCAGCGATCTGAAATTTTCCATCGCGAGTCAATCTAATACCTTGAGGTGTTTTGACAGAGAAATAGCCTTGTCCGTTAATGGCGAGGTCTAGGGGGTTACCAGTTGTATGGAACTCACCCTGCAATGTGTTCTGATAAGTGCTCTTATCCTGACTATAAGAGAGTTTTTTCTCTGCACTTAGGCCGTGAACGCCATGCTGATTAGAAATATAGTCTGTGAATAGGAGGGCGGAGGACTTAAACCCGTTCGTGCTGGCATTGGCTAGGTTATTAGCTGTGACATCAAGAGAACGTGTCAGGGCGTCAATGTGAGAGAGGGCCAGGTAGCTGGTAGTGTCCACAGGGGAGCCTCCAAGAAGGAATACAGGTCTATAATTTCCGAGTTGTCAGAGCTTGTTCCTGCTATGATGACATACGTTGCAGTAAAAATCTTTATGTAATTTTAACAGATTACACTCATTGAAGCAAAAAATCTTGCATAAAAATAATACAATACGTACTTTGTTTAAAGAGCATGATATGTTGACGCGGGCGTTTATCTCTTGTTACGAGTGATCCGAGTTCGTGGTTTTTAAAAGATATCCGTGTTTTGGCGATAAGGTTTGGGAGAAAATGATTCATGCTACGGTCTCTTGAGATTGGCGCAACGGGTATGCAGGCACAGACGACGAATGTGGATACCATCGCCAATAATATGGCGAACATGACAACGACCGGATATAAGAGGCGCCGTGCTGAATTTCAGGATTTGATTTATCAGGATCTGCGGCGTGTGGGTACGATGAGTACTGATACGGGCTATCGTGTACCAGCAGGTGTACAAATTGGCCTTGGTGTGCGTACGGCCGCTATTTACCGTATCAATGAACAGGGACCTCTTACCCAGACTAATAATACATTGGACCTTGCTATTGAGGGGCGTGGCTATTTCCGTATTCTTTTACCGTCCGGTGAATATGCTTATACGCGTGATGGAACTTTTTCTATGTCGGAAGATGGTAATATTGTAACGGCGGATGGTTACCCGCTAGTGCCTAATATCGCAATTCCCAATAATGCGGAAAATATTACAGTCGACCAGTCTGGTCAGGTTCAATATACCATATTGGGGCAGCCAGATCCGCAGGTAGCGGGGCAGATACAGTTGACGACTTTCCAGAATGAAAACGGTCTTGCCGCTATGGGGCAGAACCTGTTCACCCAAACAACAGCGTCAGGAGATCCGATTAATGGTAATCCACAAAGTGTTGGTTTTGGATCGATCCGGCAAGGATATGTGGAGGAATCTGCGGTTAATGCAGTAACTGAGATTACTAACCTTATTACAGCACAGCGGGCTTATGAGATGAATAGTAAGACGATTACGGCTTCTGATGAAATGTTACAGACGTTAACGAACTTACGTTAGGCTTTAAGGACGCAAATGCCTGTTTTGCGCTTAAAAGGTGCACTATTTTTTCTCATTGTTTTTGCAATTACGATATTTTCTTTGGGGAGTTGTTTCGCCGCAACTTTACGGAATTCTGTAGAGGTTTTGGGTGATCGGGTTTCTCTTTCTGACCTCTTTGATGGCCTTGAGCCGGGACAGGATCGGGTCATTGGTCCTGCGCCGGCTCCGGGAAAGTCTATTCAGATTGGTGGCTACCAGCTGATTGCTATTGCAGATCAGTATGGAATTGAGTGGGAAGACCAGTCCTCTACAGCGTCTTTGACATTGAAACGTGCCGGGCATGTTTTAGGACGGGATTACTTTGCCGATCTCGTAAGGAAGAGTATCTCCCTAGATAGGGAGCAAGGCGGATTTTTTGTTGATATTGATAGTTTTAAGCCTGTTGTTACTGATGTGCGTGAAGAAAATCCCGTTACGCTTTCTGATATCAACTGGGATAAAAAAACGGGAAAATTTTCGGCAACGGCTTATCTGTCTCATCCGACTGGGGATAAAATGATTGATTCCTTTGCGCTTAGAGGCACGATAAAAGTACGTCAGCCTGTAATTGTCTATAATGCCTCACATCAGGCTGGATATATCATGCAAGGTAATGATATGCATGTAGAGCCTGATTATTCGGGTAAGATGCCACTTTCTTCTCAGGCTTTGCCGGACCAAGATAATATTATCGGTATGTCTCTTTCTCATGCCGTTGTTGCGGGGGAGCCAGTGTTGGCGACTGATTTGCGGCGTGTCACTTTGGTTCATCAAGGTGATCCGGTTTTGATTACATATGACAGCCCAGGGATCCGGCTTACGGCTACAGGTCGTGCCCTGGAAGATGGAGGAAGCGGCCAGTTTATTCATGCTCTGAATTTGGGGAGTAAGATGATTGTTCAGGGTAAGGTTCTGTCCTCAGGTGAAGTGCGTGTTGATGCGTCTTCTACGGCAATTCCAGCCAAATCTAAGGAGGCCAAACAATTCCGTTTGCCTGCCTTGCAATGAAACAGCGCGGCTGTAGGTAATGGGTAATTATTGTAAGACATTAAAGGAATTATTTGTTATGTCACTCTTGTCCCTTGCGTCCTGTTCGGGACCTGCGGCTATGAGTGAGATGGGTCATCCGCCTCGTATGACGACAACGTCTGACCCCACGTTGGCGCCTGATTATCGGCCTGTGACAATGCCCATGCCACCTCTTCAGGCTCCTCCCAGTGAAGTAGGTAGCCTGTGGCGTCCTGGAAGTAGAGCCTTTTTCAAGGATCAAAGAGCAGCACAGGCTGGTGATCTTCTTACGATCAAGGTAGAAGTGGCCGACACGGCGAATATGACTGATAATACTGCTTCATCTGGAAATGGTTCCGAGAATTTCGGTGTGCCGGGATTTTTTGGTCTTAAAAGTCCAGTTATCGGGAATAATCTTTTACAGACTTCAAGTTCTAGCGTTGCGAATGGTAATGGTAGTATCAGGCGCAATGAAACTGTGACACTAACTTTGGCGGGTGTTATTACGCAGGTTCTTCCCAATGGAAATTTTGTTGTTGTGGCTCGTCAGGAAGTTAGGGTTAATGGAGAATTGAGACAAATTACAGTGAGTGGGGTCGTTCGTCCTCAGGATATTTCTGAAGATAATGTTGTGACGCATGATCGTATTGCTGAAGCGAGAATTTCCTATGGTGGACGTGGACAGCTTTCGCGTTATCAGGATGCCCGTTATGGGCAACAGGCCCTGGATCATGTTTTGCCTTTTTAAGAGGCATAATGGTTTCAAAAAAGTTGCTTAACAGCTAAACAAAATTTATAATTACTCTTCTATAAAAAAGAGGGATGAGGATTTTGTTTTCCCTTGAAGCAAAAGGGCAGAGACAGGATGTCACTAATGAGTGGGGAAAAACCGACTGAGGGTCTTATTCCTGAAGGACTTGTTGTCAGTAATCTTCATGGAGAGATTGGTGGCATTTTGACGGTCTCTGGTGTTGTGGAACGCTCCAATATCAAGGCTGGGAAGCTGATGATTTCAGCGTCAGGTATGATGAGGAACGGTTCAGTAGATGCTGAAGAAGTTACAATTGCTGGATGTGTCTCCAATGTTTTGTTGTGCGTGTCGCGTTTGAATGTGATGAGAACGGCCACCATGTCTGATTGTGTCATTGAGATTAGTCATGCGACTGGTTTTTCGGTACATGAAAATGCACATTTTGATGGCGAGATTAAATTAACGACAAAACGGCATGAAATTTCTGTAATCTCTCAATCTCAGGCTACTTTGGAACGTGATATGTCTGCCATACGTGTGGGTAATATGGTGAATACTGACATTGAGGCTGATATTCCTCTAGGGGACTAGAGTTTTTTCCTGAGTGGGGAGGAGGCAGAATTTATGGAAAACAGAAAGGGGAGGACAAAGGCTATTTTAGCCGTCTGCTACCGGTTGGCGGTCCGTATTACTATTATTCTTTTTGCTGGGGTATGTTTTCCGTTGTGGGCCGCTGATGTATCAGGAGGCCAAAATGATAAATCTCCCTCTTTAAGGGAGGTAAAGGGACCAGAGAATAAAGATATAATCAAAGATGATCAAGTTATTTCTTATGAAAGTTCTTTAGAAGATATTAAAGAGCAAAAACGAATTCTAGATTCAGCACGACAGGCTTTGGACTTACGTCTAAGAGCATTACATGACTCAATAGATAGTTCTGTTGACGAAGGATCTGATGACAAGGCTATTGATCAGGAAGCTATTACAAGATTAGTCAATATTTACGAAAACATGAGCCCTCGTGAGGCAGCAGCAGTTTTTGATGTAATGGATCCTCATGTTTTGGTCGTAATTTCGTCTAGAATGAATACTCGTAAACTTTCAGCTATTATGGCACAGATGTCACGTGAGCGAGTAAATATGGTTTCACAATATCTGATAGGGGTCAGGCAGTTTCATAAGAATCCGTCTTTTATGGTTTCTACATTGGGGGGTGATTTTCCAGATAAAGTTCTTCCCGATCCTGATGGCAAGTCTTATGTTTCAGACAGGAAGCCCAAATCACATACGAAAGCTCTTTTGCCTTCTCGTCAATAATCGGGAGAAAATGGAGGAGATTTTGATTAAATTTTACCTAATTAAAGGCGTTCTCCTGATCGGGATCTGTATGCTTTCAGCATGTGCTCCAGATTATTTGGCAAAAAAAATAACGGGACGTGAATGTAATGCAGGATATATTGCAGCTGGTGATGATTGGTGTATGCCTGTAACCCGTAGTCCTCCTCCTCAGCCATATTGCACGCAAAGTTGGAACGGAACAGATTGCTGGGCCCGTCCTGATCTTATGCCAAATGTAGCGCATGAAGTTTATGAAGGTCCGCGTGGACTAACCCAAGAACAGAATGCTAAAAGGCTGAATATGCCTGTAGAGAATGTACCACCTACGAGCCAGTTTCTTCCTCAGTAGATTTATGGAGAATCCTAGTTGTTTTATCAATTCTGACCCTATATGAATGAATTTTATTTGGAGAGGATAATTTTTTCTTTATCATGTAACCTGGGCGGCTCTAGGAGAATTTTGCTTAGGGAAAAGATGTCAGAGCTGTTTTCGAGAGTGAGTAGACACCCCCCTTATGCAGAAGATATTAGCGGGCCTTAAAGGTCTTGGGCGTACAAAACTTGTCGCACTAGGCGTGGTTGCTGCGCTTCTTCTGACAGCGTTTGGTGTTATTGCTTTTTATGATCGCTCTGGAGGGATGGGGCTTCTTTACGGAGGCCTTGACCTGAATGAAGCAGCCGAGATGGTTGATGATCTAACGAAAGATCATATTACAGTAAAAACAAGTCCAGATGGGCGTACCATTTATGTTCCGCGTGGAAAGATCGCAGAGGCTAGGTTGGCCTTGGCAAAAGTCGGTTTACCAAGTGGCGGAGCGGTTGGTTACGAGCTTTTCGACAAAAATGGTACATTAACCAGCACTCAATTTGAACAGGGGATTGATCAGACGCGCGCTATGGAAGGCGAACTTGAGCGTTCCATAAAACTGATTAATGGCGTGCGCAATGTACGTGTTCACCTGGTTTTACCGCATCGTGATTTATTCTCAACGCAGACTAATCCTTCTCAGGCAAGTGTTATCCTTGATGTCGGGCGTGTAGGAGACGTTTCCCATAGTGCAATTGCGGCAATCCAGAATCTTGTGGCGGCGGCAGTTCCAGGTTTACAATCTCACGGTATTTCTATTGTCGATACAAGGGGTGATGTTCTAGCAAAGCCTGGTGATCCTGATAGCTTGGCAGAACAGGAATCAACTCTTGAAAAACAACGTCATTCAGAAGAGCAGCGCTTGGCCCAAGCGGTAGAAGACATACTAACTCCTACTTTGGGGATGGGGCACGTTAGGGCACGTGCTGCTGTTACAATGAATACGGATTTGGTCCGTGAAACTGAAGAGTCTTATGATCCAGATCAGCAAGTTTTGCGTTCTCAAACGACAAGCACAGACAAAAGTGTCAATACAGAAGCCAGTCAGGATGCTTCGGTGAATAATAATCTGCCCAATGCCAATGCGGGACAGGATAATCGTAGCGGGTCGTCTGATGACCGTATGGAAGAAACCAATAATTATGAGATTGGCAAGAGGGTAAGGGTTGTCGACCAGACGCGTCCACGCATTTCCCGTATTAGCCTAGCGGTAATGGTTGATGGTACCATCGTAAATGACAAAAAGGGAAAGCCTGTATGGAAGCCTTTGGACGATAAGGAAATTCAGAGAATTACGGCGCTTGTCCAGACTGTTATAGGCTATGATAAAGACCGCGGTGACCAAGTCAATGTAGTTTCTATGCCATTCAAGGCTGAAGATACGGGGTTCGTGCCAGAAATTCCACCATATTTGCGAAAAGATGTTATCATTAATTTCGCAGAGTGGACGTTGCCTATTTTGATATTGATCGGCTTATCTCTGTTCTTTATTAAGCCCATTTGGCGGCGCGTGCAAAAAGTGATTGATAAGCTCAGGCATGTTAAGGGTGGTAGTACTGTAGAGACAGTAAATGCAGTGGTATTGCCAGATGATAAGGCTAGGTTGGCAGCTGCACTTGCTGAAGGTTCTTCTCCTATTGAGAATATAGTAGCCGGTATGCAAAGCAAACTCCCTCCTACTATATTGGACAGTGTGTTTAATAAAATTGAGAATAGTCCTGAAGAGGCGGTTTATATTATCAGAAGCTGGCTTTTGCAACCTGATACTAGTCAGAATAATAGTCAGAACAAGAAAGGGTAAGAAACGAGCATGATAGAGCAAGGGAATAAGGAAGGTGGTTTTTCTAGGGGGAAAAATGTTGTCCTAACTGGAAAGCAGAAAGCTGCTATTCTTATGCTCGCTATCGGTCGTGAACGTTCAGCACAAATTTTAAAGTCTTTGCAGGAAGATGAAGTACGCGAATTATCTATGGCGATGGCTTCTTTGGGGCCCGTAAGCGTAGAAGCAGCGGAATCTGTTTGTTCAGATTTTGCTAGTGGAATGGAAATTTCAGATGGTCTTGTTGGTTCTCTGAAGACGACGGAGGAATATCTGAAACGCGCACTCCCGGCCTCGACTGTTGCAAAAATTATGGATGAAATTCGTGGTCCTGCTGGCAAGAGTGTCTGGGCTAAAATGGCCAATATGCCGGAGACCGCACTGGCCAATTATTTGCGTAATGAACAACCCCAGACAGTGGCTGTTATTCTTAGTTATATGGCACCGTCTCATGTAGCACGTGTTCTAACTTTATTTCCTGAAGATTTTACCATAGACGTTATTATGCGCATGTTGCATATGACACCTGTTAGCAAGGATGTCCTTGCTAGTCTTGAAGATACGTTACAGCGTGAGTTGATTACAGCTTTTGGTCGTTCCAGTAAGCGAAATACCTATGCTTTTGTTGCAGAGGTCTATAATAATTTTGATAAACGCACTGAAACAACTCTGACGGACCTTCTGGGAGAGCGTAATCTTGAAGATATGGAGAAGGTTAACAAGCTTAAATTCACCTTTGATGACGTTAAGCGCCTGTCTTCGGATGATATGATGCGTGTCATGGCGGCTATTAATAAAAATGGTGAATTGCGCGCCAAATTACCAATGGCGTTAAAAGGGGCTAATCCGAATACACGAAAGCTTTTTCTGGCTTGTATGTCTAGGCGCGCTGGCGCAATTTTGCTTGATGAAGTGACTAATCTAGGTGCTGTACGTATGAAAGATGCTGAGGCGGCTCAGTCTGAGATCATTGCGCTTATTAAGGATATGTCCAATGAGGGAGAAGTTGATCTTGCTCCCGCTTCTGATGAATTAATTGAGTGATACCGTCGGAACCTTTGCATATTTTCCAAGAAAGTTTGGTTGAATGATCTCTTTTATTGATCAGATGGAAGATTTTGGTCTTTCGGCTCAAAAGGATGAGAAGAAAGAGAAGGAGCCTCTTCATGAGTTGACTGAACATGTTCAGGAGGAAGAACCTGTTCCAGTTGATACGTCGATCCACATACAGCCGGAAGATTTGGAAGCGCTCAAAAAGCAGGCTTTTGAAGAAGGATATCAGAAAGGTCGTGAAGAAATTCATGCTACCTTATTGCTGCAAATGACGGAAAGTTTGGAAGGGGTTTTTTCTTTTCTGGAAAAAGAGGAAACGCAGCGGCGGGATATTACGAAACAATTTGTACAAAAAATGGCTGAGACAGTTTATGGCGTGATGAAAAATCATTTTTTAAGAGAAGATACTATTCAGAGAGATTTTACGCAGGAGATTGTTTCGGTTGCTGAAGATTGTGCTGGGTTAGTCTCAAGCGGTATCGTGATTTCATGCTCTGAGAGTGAACAAGATGGATTTAGAAAAGCTTTTTTTGAGAAAAAAGGAATTATCATAGAAAGTGATCCTGAACGTAAATTGGGTAGTGTTGTCCTTAAGTCCTCACAGAATGAAGCCATGCTGGATCATTCAGCATGGCGTAAAGCTGTCCAGGAGCGCATAATATCGGCGATTAATAGTATAGTAACTCATAGTCGACAGGATAAGAGGCAGGAAAACTGACAATGGTAGAAACCGTTAAGGATAAAAAAGACGCTCTTCCGAATTCAGAAGGGGAGCAACAGCCTTTGCAACAGGAAGTATTTACACCTGAAGAAGAGCGTGAGGCCGTCTTTGATGTTCCAGTAAAGATTACAGCAGTTGTGGGTGATGTGCAGATGCCGGTGAGAGATCTCGTGCGTTTGGGGCGTGGTGCAGTGGTATCGCTTAACAAAAAATTGGGTTCGGCTATTGATATTTATGCTAACGGACGCCTTATAGCGCGCGGTGAGATTACGATTGTAGAAGATGATAATATCGCTGTGACTATGACAGATATTATGTCTACTCCCGTGAATGGGTGAGAACAGGCTTCTTATGTCTGGGGATACGACTGGAACGAACTCTTTGACGACCGGGGTAACAGGTTTTCACCTTAATGCTATCTTTGCATTGGTTATTGTTATCCTTCTTATTTTGGTTTTACTGTTTCTGGCTAGTCGTCTGAAAATAATGATGCCGCGCCTGGTAAGTAATCAGACTCTTTCCAAACGATCTCTTTCCGTCTGTGATGTGCTCCGTCTTGATCCAAAAAGAAAGTTAATTTCTGTTTCAGTTGAAAGCAAAACGGGAAAAAGAGCATTGGCGGTTTTATTAATAGGTGGCAGCCAAGATGTTTGTGTCGGCTGGATGGATGAGGCACAAGGAGAGTCAACGGTGTTTCCAGGGCAAGCTTTATGCGCTCATGATGAGCATGAAGGTAACTAGTGTGTCTAGTGTGTTTCCAAAAAAGCGTTTTTGGGTTTGGCCTTTTATGGGAGGATTTTGTTTTGCCCTGATCGCTATAGTATGTTTCTCGGGTCATTCTGCTCTAGCGCAATCTGTGACATTCGATATGGGGAAAGGTGGGGGAATTGGTGAAGCTGGGACTACAAGTAGACTTGTACAGCTTGTAGCGCTTATTACAGTCTTGTCTCTCGCACCAAGTCTCTTGGTAATGGTGACGGCATTTACGCGGATTATTGTAACTCTTTCTTTATTGCGGAGCGCGATTGGTGCACAGGGGACACCCCCCAATATGATTCTTATTTCTTTGGCTCTTATCCTATCTTTTTTCGTTATGCAGCCGACTTTGCAGCAATCCTGGTCTCAAGGAGTTGTTCCTCTGATGAACGGTCAGATTGAGGAAATGGATGGGTTAAAAGCTGTTGCTGAGCCTTTTCGTACTTTTATGGTTAAGAATGCTCGCCCCAAGGATGTTGGCATATTTTACCATCTGGCTAATGTGAAACCAGTCAGTTCAACGGAGAAAGTACCTTGGCGTGTCATTATTCCTGCCTTCATGGTAGGGGAACTAAGTCGTGGTTTTGAGATTGGTTTTCTGATCTATTTGCCATTCTTGATTATTGATCTTGTAACATCCAGCGTTTTGATGAGCTTGGGTATGATGATGTTACCGCCGGCGACGATTTCCCTCCCTTTCAAATTGATCTTTTTTGTGTTGGTCGATGGATTTCAAATGGTTTCTGGAGGACTTGTACGTAGTTTTGGAGGGGGATAGTAGAGGACGATAATTACTAGCTAGGCAATATTAGTAATCTTTTTGCAAGGATTTGTGGGGTCAGATGTGCGAAGCCGGCGCCTATGAGAGGAGAATAACTTCCATAAGTGAGACGTAATCCACATGCAGCAGCGCTGATAACACCACCGATGCGTCCTGATTGTTCTAGGCGACTAGCGACCATAGATTGTGCACCATGTTTCCTGAAAGCGGCTGCAATATCACTTGATTCTTCTGGATCCATACCAGCGGGAATGACAAGGGATAGATCTGCTTGTGTCTTCTCTACGATTTCCATCATTTCTGTCATGCCAACCTTGGAATAGATACAAACCCCTGGCAAGTCGACTAATATAACACGTCTATCCCGGTCTTCAATTGTAGGCATCAGGCCGTGATAAGCCTGTATCAGTTCGACATCATATCCTTGAAGAATGGAAGCTAATTTTACGTAACTTCCTGGGTTTTTATCGCACGCAAGAACAATCGGTTTTTTAATATGACCTTCTGATTGCTGCGCCTGTAAGGCGTAACGGGCAGCTAATTTGGCTAAAGTGAGTGTTTTTCCAGAGCCTGATGCACCTCCTAAAGCCATTGGTTTT
>JAQTIA010000005.1 GCA_029433415.1 Acetobacteraceae bacterium ESL0709
TTTCTATGAATTTTTCTGGCCCGCCAGATGGGTGTTTGTATATAGATCGTAATAAACTCAACCAGGAACTTTTAGCCGTTGCTTTAAAATGTGGAGCACGATTGATTGAAACGTCTTCCATAAAGTCAGTAAAAAAAGATGGGCCAGAATTTGTAGTGTCAATCGCTGAAGGTGAGTATATTTCGCCTTTTTTGATTGATGCTACAGGTAAAGCACATATTGCATCATCTCTCGCCGGAGATATATCAGTCAATGATTGTCAACTTGATTCTCGTCAGAATATGTTTGCCCATTTTGAAAATTTTGGCGGTGTTTCTCTAGAGTGTCTTACCATTATTTGTGAACAATTCGGCTTTGTTTATGCAATACCTCTATGTGAAAGTCGTTTTAGCCTTGGTTGGGTTAGTTATAAGACGAAAGAATCACAGAATAATGAAGAAGAATTCCTAGATCATGTTAAAAATATACCTGCAATAAAATCATTGCTTTCCAAATCTAAAATAAAAACAAAAGTTATTTCTGCAAAGAATAAAATAACTAGTGTAATTTCTCCAGTTAGTAATGGTGTGTTCATAACAGGTGATGCATTAGGGTTTCGTGATCCTTTTTTTTATGATGGTATAAGTTTTGCTTTAGCTAGTGGGACACTAGCAGGCATTTGTTGTGCAGACGAGATTACAGGTGTCATGTCTCATAAAATAATTGCAACACGGTACGCTTCTGGACTGGAAGATATAGAAGACAAACTCAAGGCTTCTACTAAAGCTACAATTAAGCATGTTCGAGATTCATTTTCTCCATCACAACTCCTTGATCCACATATACCTAATGTGATCCTTGCAGCCTTAATGGGGCTTACCTCTAACTCCGTAGAGCATACGGAGGAAATTTTTCGGGATTATAGAAGAACGATATCCTCTGTAGAGAGTAGATTATGAAAATAATTGATTTAAGCGTCCCGGTAAGAACCAATCCGGGAGAGCCAGTACCTGTTACGGTTAAATTAACGGATCATGTTGAGGGAGCGGAAGTTCTCGGAGCGGTCTATGGACTGACTGCTGATGATTTTCCTGATGGTTATGCGATTTCTACAGAGCTTGTAACATTATCGACGCATTGTGGTACGCATATAGACGCACCGTTACATTACGGACCGCATAGTGAAGGGAAATCTGCTAAAAGTATTGACGAGCTACCCTTAGAGTTTTTTTTCGCTCAAGGGCTTTTGCTTCGATTTGATTCTGATCCTCAACGTGGTCCGGTTAGTGCTGACGAGGTAGCTGCGGCTGTTGAGCGTCATAACTTAACTAGCATTGCTCGTAGGATTGTACTACTTGACGTTGGTGCGGCAGAAAAATGGTCGACCAAAGAATACTTCACGTCTTTTCGTGGAATTGCTCCAGAAGCAGTGGAGTATCTTATTAATCAAGGTGTGAAAGTGATTGGTACTGATGCTTTTGGTTTTGATCAGCCTTTTGGCAACATGCTAAAGAATTGGCGAAAAACTGGTTCTAAAGATGTACTTTGGCCCACTCATATTCTTGGTCGAAAACGAGAATATTTTCAGATTGAACGTCTTGCAGGATTAGATCAATTGCCGGATGATATTCCGTTTAATATTGCTTGTTTTCCAATACGTTTAGCCGGCTGTGGTGCTGCATGGACGCGGGCTGTTGCGATTTTGGAGGATTGTAGTGCGTAATCAAAGATTTCAGAGGCAGGTTGCAATAAAATGTGGTATAGAATATGCAAAAGACTTCATAAGTAATCCTTACAATTTGCCTAAGTGGACCTTCTTCTTCAAAAAGAAGGTTACTTCTAAAAATAAATCTGTCTTTTTCGAAACACCTATTGGTAGGTGTGAGACATTTATACAGGTCTGGCATAGTAGGTGTGGAATATTTTTACGGATTGTCTCTCGTTTTAGGCAAGATTGTGAAAGCGCACTTATGCACATCTATACGGAGACAAAAGGGTTTATATATGTGCGTTTTTTTATCAGTCTCCCGTATAACCTTCCTAATATTAGACGTAATGTTATGCTCGAAAAATTGCAACATGAACTGATAGGGCTCAAGAATCTTCTCGAACAGAAGGCTTTGGCATCATGATTGATCCAATCGTCGTAACTGGTATAGGTGTAGTTAGTCCTGCCGGCATTGGTATTGAAAATTTTTGGTCATCTGTGATTGATGGTCGACCTTCATGTAGTGTCAATGATCTTTTCCCACTTGCTATGAATACTAGTCGCGCTGTTGGTCTCATCCGTAATTTTGCGCCGGAAAGCTCTTTTTCTATTAGTCGTCCGGTAACTCCTCTAGAACACGATCGGCTTTGTATTATAGCTCGTGCAGCAATAGATGAAGCAGTCGAAAGTGCTGGTCTATCGAACTTACAAGGCTGTAGCTTTCTCGACGAAACAGCACTTTATATTTCAAGTGCTATCGGTCCAATGGCCAGTATGGAAAAGGTGATTTCGTCACGATGTAGTGGAGGAGATGTCTACGATGGTGTTAATTCTTTCTTGTTAAGTAATTTTATATTACACCTTGTTCGTCATACTCGTATTGGTGGTGCTTATGCCCTGATTCCTACAGGTTGTACCGGTGGCTGTGATGCGCTTGGTTATGCTATGGCAGCAATTCGTGATGGAGTTACCCGACGTGCTATTGTTGGCTCATTTGACGCGCCGATTACGCCGATGGTTGTTGCTGCGTTTGCTCGAATCAATGCTACTTCAAACCGTGATTGCCCTGCTGAAGAGGCAAGTGCTCCGTTCCAGCTTGATCGTGATGGATTTGTTCTAGGCGAAGGAGGTGGAGCTCTTGTTATCGAATCTTTAAGTGCTGCACTTGAACGTAAAGCACAGCCTCTTGCTGTTATTGCCGGTTATGGATCTGTAAACAGTGCATTTCATATGACAGATATTGAACCGAGCGGAAAACCTATTGTGCGCTCAATTCTTACGGCCTTAAAAGATGCTACTCTACAAGCCGAAGACATTGACCATATTAATCTTCACGGCTCTTCAACGTTACAAAACGATATTGCCGAGACTAATGCTGTGATGGAAGTATTCGGCAATCGAGGCTCTAGGATTCCGGTGTCTTCTTTAAAATCACAAATTGGTCATGCCTTATCAGCTTCGAATAGTATGGAACTTATTGCTGGTGTATTGAGTTTACGACAAGGAGTTATTTTTCCAACGATCAACCAGCGTAATCGTGACCCTGATTGTAATCTTAATATAGTTCAGAAGGCTGAATATGGTACAATTAATCATATTCTCAAGACAGCTAGTGGCTTTTCTGGAATCCATTCAGCTGTTGTCCTTTCACGATACGAGGCCTGAGATGAGATTAATCTATATCGAAGCTATTTCTGCGGTTGTTCCGAGAACCGATGTGTCTTTGGACGTCAAACATCTAGTAAGTAATCTCGATGAAGAGGTAATTCGATCAGTTATTCGTCCTCGTAACCTAAGTAAAATTGATCGTTTTACTCAGATTGGTCTAATTGTGTTTGAACGTCTGAAAAACGTTATGACAAATGACGATCCCAATAAGGTTGGCCTTTTTATTGGAAATGATCTGGGAGGTTGGAGCTATGTTCAATCGCAGTTAGAGGGTTTAATTCGTACAGGTGATATCCATGCTATTAATCCTTATGTTGCTACTGCGTGGTTCCCTGCAGCAGCACAAGGTGAGTTATCTATATTACATAATATTCAAGGTTATAGCAAGACGTTATCGGGAGGGTTACTTAGTTCGGCACTCGCACTGGAGCATGCTGCACAAAGATTGCTTGATGGTACCGTAGATCTTGCTTTCGCTGGAGGACTTGAAGCCCCCACAGCGAGTGCTACTGTTGATGCGCTCGTCGCCGAACAACGTATATTCTCAGATTTTCCAGCTGTCGATGCTGGGTGCTTGTTTGCTCTACGCCGTCCGCTAGGTAATCCTGGGATATATATGTGCATTTCTAGGCCTCGGCGTACACCGGAGGCAGCACTTGATGACATAGAGACGGTATGGTGTGATTCGAAAGAAATTGATGTATATTTACCGAAAGTTTCTTCCAGAGATACAATTCGTAGTTCTGGTGTTGAAAGATTGCGACAAATAGTAGGAACTCATCTTAAGGGAAAAGCCCGCTTTCAAATTAGTCAAGTAGAAGCAGGAGATTTAGGTGGTGCAGCTTTTGCTCTCATGTTAGCCTCAGTTATCACTCATTTTGAAAGTGATACATCGCTTAGTAATCAAGCTTTAGTATTTGGTACTGATTTCGTGGGCCTTTATATTGCAGTCGCGGTTATACGACAATAATAGGAGATGTCACGTGCGAACCTATCTAACCACCGTGCTTCAACGCCCCGAAACCCGTGTTCTTACTATGATATCTGGGTTGTGGATGTCACGGCTAATTTCATTTTCTGTCCGTAATAATATATTTGAAGATTTATACAATTGCCCGTGTTCAGCTAATGAACTCGCTGTCCGAAGAGGTTTCAAATCCGATATTATTCAACGCCTTCTACTAGGCCTTGTTCATCTGGGCTTGGTTAAAAAGGAAAGGGAGAAGTTTGTTCTTGCGGAGGATGGATTTCTATTGCTTCAAAAAGCACCTACTGGCTTTGCAGCAATGACTCAGCTTTGGAGTGAACTATTTGACGGAGCTTGGCAAGTAATTGATCAGACAGCAAAGACTGGGATACCTGGCTTCGAAATTGTTCATGGTGAGCCAATCTTCGCATTTATCGGTCGAGATTCTGCGTTGGCTAAAACTTTTGATACGGCCATGAGTGGTCTTACTAATATTATCGCGACGGAAGTGGCGAACCATATTGCATTATCAGAACTTACTCTTCTTTGTGATGTCGGCGGTGGAAACGGTGCGTTAATGCGTACTATACTTGCCAGCAATCCCCAAATGAAGGGTCTTGTATTTGATCTACCTCATGTTATTGAGAGGGCAATAGTTGTAACAGAACCTGGGGTAATAACGTTTATCGGCGGCGATTTTTTCGAGTCGGTTTCGAGTGCACCAGCACATATTTTGTCAAACGTGATTCACGATTGGAGTGATCAGGAGGCTATTCGTATCCTCCATAATGTTTGGCGCGCACAACCGCGAGAAGGAGTAATTTATCTTGTCGAAATGATGCTAGATCATGATGAGGAACCTATTCTTGCACGATCTACTGATCTTAACATGCTTATGCTGACGGGGGGATGTGAACGGTCATATACTGATTTTGACCGTTTGCTTAGCCGTGCCGGTTTCAAAATCCTCAGTGTCGAAAAGATTGTTGATTTCACCTGTTTAATCACTGCTCGTCGAATAGACGTAGCACATTGAATTCTTCAATAGTTTACTGGAGTCTGAAAATGTCCCTGAAAAAATTCCGTATTTCACATACTGAGCAAACTAGCGTTGATGCTGATAGAATTTGGTTGCTCTGGTCTGACGTTAATAACTGGCCAATTTGGGATGAAGGTCTTGAAATGTCTTCTCTCGAAGGAGAGTTTAAGGAGGGTGATACGTTCTTGTTGAAGCCACAAGGTGCCGATAATCCTATCCGAGCGCAATTTACTAATGTTACTAAGAATCGTGGTTTTACCGATGTAACGAAGCTTCCCTTTGGGGAATTGCGTGCCATCCATACTTTTGAAATTGGCTCTCATGGCAATTTGCTTACTCATACAATCGAAGCTGATGTCGCAGAAGATTATCTCGACTTTTTCACTAATGTGATTTGGGCGGGTATGGAAATAGGTTTACCTCAATCCGTCCGTAATCTCGTAAGTTTGGCAGAAAAACAAATCTAAAAGATGAGCGGGATACCTTGGTGTCCCGCTTCTACTTGTGTAATTTATTGAGGTTTTGTTATGACAGAAAATAGTTTAAGTGTTGAAATTATAAGAGGTCAAAACCTTGTCCCTAAAGGACCTTCTCTTTTTTTTTTCGTACGTAATGCTAAAGCCTTAAGAGATCCAAAACGCGTCATTAATGTTTTTCGCGCGATAATTGGCTACTGGGGAGATATCGTCTCTTTTCGTTCTGGCTTACGTGAGCGTACATATATTGTCGCAGAACCATCAGCAGGAGAAGAAATTTTCGACCGTCAGGATCTGTTTGTCAAATATCCTACACCGACAAAAGATATTGCCAAATTACAAGCCATGATTGGCAAAGGTATGTTAGCGACTCATATAGATCAAGATTGGGAGCGGCATCGCAAATCATTGGCACCTGATTTTGCTAGAATGCCAGTGATCCGTCGCTATGGTGCGATTATAGGACGACATGTTCGAGCATTAATCGACGAAATTTCTCTCAATAAGGAATATGAGCAGAATATTTCCGAGTTGTCTATGCGATTTTCTGGACGTGTGATAAGTGATATTCTCGCGCCGGGTCATTATTTTGCAGATCAACTTTTTATTGATATCAAGCATATCCTTGATCGTGGCATTTTAGAGTTCCATCGTCGTGACTTTGTTAAACGTGCAAAGCCTTACAAAGCAGCTTTACGCGAGCAAGCATTACGTCTCGTCGATGTCGCGGTAAGGCAGGAGCATCATCCGAATGATGGTTTGGTTGCTCGCATGATGGCTGATGAGCCTAATTGGCAACATGAGATAAAAGCACGAGAACGGTTACTTGATCGAATTATCAATATGATTGTCGCCGGGTATGAGACGACTGCTACCAGCCTTAATTGGATTATTTACCTTTTGGCAGAACATCCAGAAGTTCAGAAACGATTACGCGAAGAAATTCTCTATAATAACCTTCAAGCTAATCCACCTAGTCAGGTTTACGATGAAAATACTTTATTACAGAGGGTCATATTAGAAGCGATGCGGCTTTATTCTGTACTGTGGTTTAATATCCGCTATGCTACAAAAGATTGTATTGTCTCAGGTAAGAAATTTAAAAAAGGTGCACGTGTGATGCTGCTGCCTTTTTTGATCAATCGTGATGCACGCCGCTACAATGCACCCAATACATTCGATCCAGATCGTTTCTTGCGTGGAGAACCACTTCCGCTTTATCCCTTTGGGACTGGTCCACGGGTCTGCATTGGACGTACTCTTGCTGAATTAGAAATGCAGCATATGGTTGCCGTTCTTGTTGCTCAGTTCGATTTAAAAGCTTTAAATCACCCTAAAGCTATTGGTGGGGTACTCCTCCAACCAGATTCTGATATTTTTGTGTGTTGTTCTCCTATCTTTTCTAAATAAATCTTAATAAGGGATAGCGTCTATAGCGTCTATAGCGTCTATAGCGTCTAATGAAGTGAAAGATATTTTCACTTCTTCTTTCAGAAAGCTTTTTTATTATGCCTTTTCCTCTTATTTTACTTGCATTAGGTTCTTTTGTAATTGGAACATCAGAATTTGTGGTGGTTGGTTTACTGCAAGTGATCGCTAAGGAACTTCATACGACGGTAGCGAATACAGGATTACTGATGTCTGTTTATGCTATTGGTGTTGTTGTCGGTGCACCTTTGTTCACCATTGCTACCAATGGTATGCGCCGAAATATAGTTCTCTTTAGTCTTCTTGCTCTCTATAGTGCTAGTAATTTACTTTGCGCTTTATCTCCTAATTATTTGCTTTTGATGACTGGACGGCTTGTTGCTGCTATGTCTCATGGCTCATTTTTTGGTATTGGCGCAGTCGTTGCTACGCACCTTGTTCCGCATAATCGTGCGGGTAGAGCAATTGCAGTGATGTTTTTCGGACTGACACTTGCCAATGTGATTGGTGTGCCGATCGGAGCCATTATCGGTTATGAATATGGTTGGCGTGCTCCTTTTGCAATTATAAGTGTTCTTGGCGGCATAGTCGCCACAATGCTTATTGGATGTCTGCCTATGATACCTGGCTCAGTTATAGGACATTGGCGCAAAGAAATTGCTGTTTTGAGGGAACATACGGTTCTGATAGCACTTTCAATTACTATATGCACACTTGCATCTATCTTTATAATCCTAACCTATCTATCAGAATTTCTGAAAAGACAAGGACATGACGATGCAGTTACAATGTCGATTATGCTATTCATTTTTGGTTTAGGCATGACAATCGGTGTTACCAATGGAGGTACCTTGGCTGATTACTGGCCAAAAAGATCGGCAACTATCCTGTCTATGTTGTTAACAATTTCAATTGGTTCTTTCGCATTTACTGGAATAAATGTGATTGCGATAGGTGTAAATCTTTTCATAACAGGTTTTTGTGGAGCGTCATTGGTTCCTGGATTACAGGCACGTGTATTACGTGCTGCTAAATGTGCGCCAAATTTAGCATCATCCTTTAATATTGGTGCTTTTAATATTGGCAACGCTTTAGGAGCGGGATTGGGAAGTATGGTGTTAGCAAGTCATTTGAGCATAACATGGCTTGCTGTTATCGGGACTGTTTGTGGAATGATAGGCTTTGTTGCTACGGTAACCGCTCATCACTTGGAGTGACATTCTTCAATCTGGACTAGCTAGGAAATTACGGTTTCACTTTTTCTGGGCAGACCCTGTATGGTTGTCCCCATTGACATATTGCCACAATTCTTCCTTGGTTAGCGGCCTATCGCCCAGCCAGTCCAAGAGTATGTGGGTCATATCCAGTAATGTATCGATGGCTTTCTTTTGACGCTTGCGAAATTCACGGTGCTTTTTCTCATGAACCTGCCTGCTCTTGCGTAGCATATCCAAGATGTACTGACCGTGCATTTTTACTAGGTGATCCAGTATTACCTTACGCGTTTCCAGCAAAAAAACACAGAATTAATGAGTAACGTTTTTTCCTTAAACCGCTTGATGTCTTTGGCGTTATAGCGACGAGCCAGCTTATACAGGTAATTCATAAATGCCTGATCCACGATATTGGTCTCAATGACATTAATACCGTTAATGTCAAGAGAACGATAACGCTCTAGGTAACTTTAAATTGAGGATATGGAAGCAGAGGATGGGTATTCTTTCAGAAGATAGAGAGATTCTATGCCGGAATCCTAGATTTTTCCGTTATCCCAGTTTCAGTCCGGCAACCAGCGCATCTAGGTCAATAATTTCATCGTTACTCTGGAAGGTATAATGCCCATTCAGCAAAATGTGCTGCCATGCCACCGGTGATATCCGAGCCAGAGCCTCAATATCTTTGGCATTGCCTTCCGCTTCCAGTCGTTCTAGCAATCGTGACAGGATTGCCGAGTTGTAATAAACGATTGCGTTAGAAATCAGCCGCCCGCACTGGTTGCTGATCTCTGTTTCAATGTCATTTTTCCCGGTTAACTCCTTCTTGCCGCCGACTTTGGCCACTGCGGCACGAAGCTGGTGATAGGATTCAATCCGGTTCTGGGAGCGCCGGATATTGCGTTCTAACTGCGGATTGCACAGATACTTTAGCGTGTAGATGCTGCACCAGTCGGTCATATTCGAATAGCGCCTGCCTTGTCGGATTAGTCGTGGTGTACGTGCATAGTTTGCAGACCAACGTCCCCTGCGTTATTTCTTTCAGCCCCAACGTAGCGATAATACGATCGAGATTGCTTTTCTCGCGGATGATAAGATCCAAGTTTATTTGTCCAGCGGGATGGCCAAAGACCAAAATGTCCCAGTATTCGGAGTATATGTCAATGATGCGAACAATTCCAGCAACTTGCCTGGTGGGCTCCAGTGCAACAGGACTATCAGTTGGGACTGGGAGAAGATTGCCTGTGCGGTTGATAAAATGATGAAGGAAGGGAAGAACAAAGAATGAGAAAGGCACTTGCCGTCGGCATCGATTATTACACTAACGTTTCACCACTTCATGGGTGCGTGAATGACTCGTTTGCAGTCAAAGCTATGTTGGACAGACACGCTGATGGATCGGTTAATTTTGGCACGAAACATCTAACCGCGGCCGGACCAAATGACCTTGTCGGTCGAGACGAACTTAGACAAGCAATCGAAAGTTAAGAACCGCATAATCATTCTCGATAGTTCCCACAGTGGTATTGCAGGTGGAAGCGCACTACAGCAGCAGGTGGCCGAGATAAATGATGGGGTGACGATTCTTACCGCGTCAACTGCGGAACAATATGCTACCGAAGGAAACAATGCTGGTGTCTTCACCAGTTTATTAGTCGATGCACTTGGTGGGGCGGCCGCAAACCTTGTCGGAGATATAACTCCTGGTAGTGTTTACGCACATGTTGATCAATCTCTTGGGCCATGGGCACAACGGCCAGTATTCAAAACCAACGTTAAGCATTTTGTTTCTTTGCGTAAAGTGCGTCCCCCACTGGAGCTTGTTGAACTTCGTCGAATTTCAGAATTTTTTCCTGAACCTGGTTCTCAGTTCCGACTTGATCCAACTTATGAGCCTGAGAGACACGAATCCTAGGCTACCGACCCACAAGGTATCCCGGCTCCAGACCCCAAGCATACTGCAATTTTCAAAATCCTACAGAAATACACCAGTGTAGGGCTTACCAAGCCTGAAGGATCCCCACATATGTGGCATGCAGCCATGGAGAGTAAACCTGTTAGCCTTACAGCTCTTGGTGAGTATTACAGGGAATTAGCAGCAAAAGACCTCATATAAAATAACTTGCTCCACTAACTGGCGAACAGTATCTTCGCTAGTTAGCTTCTAAACATTCTGGTGACGGAAATTTCTGGGGTTCCGGCGTAGAACCCCATAGAACTGCGATCGTTGATCTCTTGGTGCAGCAACCAATAGTTTATGAGATCTAATGCTCAGTAGAACAAAAACTCACGTTAAGAGGTTTTGACTATGAAAAATCCGAAGAAGCGACGTGACTTACTAATAGCAAGGATCTTTAAGAGATCCTTGTATCACGATGTTTACTGACTCAATAATTCCGTCCATACGCATATTTTATGTGACATATGTGAGCCTTCAATAACCCAGAAAATATGCTGAATTTTTACAATACGGAGGTTTTCGCGCCTCTCGCTTAAATTTAAGGACATGCCACTTATTTCATCTCCAACACATAACGCACCAAAGGGAGTTTCACTCTCATAGTGACCAGCAACACAGTCGCTCATATCTGGCTTATAGATTTCAAGATGGTATTGCGTCTTCATAATTATTTCCTTGTATATTAATTACATTGCTTGTTTTTTTGATTCATCAATGACTTTGTAAACCGTAGAACGGGCAATGTTGAGTTGCTTGGCAATTTCTGTTGCGCCAGTGCCTTGCAGATGAAGCATCATTACACTATTTCTGTTAATACTACGCTTACGGCCAAACCGGATACCTTTTAACTTCGCCTCCTGTCGGCCTTCATTAGTACGCTCCAGTATTCTTTGACGTTCAGCATGAGCGACAGCTGACAGTATAGTGACCACCATTTTCCCCATGTCTCCATCGGTGCTGATCCCATCGTCAATAAAACGAATAGCAACCCCTTGAGCATCGAATTCTTTTATCAGCTGGATCATATCAGCGGTGTCGCGCCCAAGTCGGTCAAGTTTCTTCACAAAAATGACGTCGCCTTCCTCTACCTTCATCCGTAGCAGATCCAGCCCTTCCCGATTGGTTGAACTACCTGATGCCTTGTCGGTAAAGATGCGGTTAGCTTTTATCCCTGCATCTTTGAGCGCTCTGATCTGGATATCGAGAGACTGCTGACTGGTTGATACCCGCGCATAGCCAAAAAGTCGCATAAAAATGTACCTTAAATCGAATATCGGACACCATGTGTCTATTATGCCAAAATAACGAATTAATAGACACTCAAACGTAACCGTTTTACGATGTCTGATAATTTATAATATTTCGGACACTTATGGTTTTGTTAACAGATGCCCGTCAGGCAGGGATCTCGATATGCTCGTTGATTTTCTGACCACTGAACAAGCTGAAAGCTATGGCCGGTTCACCGGTGAACCAGATGAGCTTCAGCTGGCACGCTATTTTCATCTTGATGAGGCAGACAAGGAATTTATCGGAAAAAGTAGAGGTGATCACAATCGTCTGGGCATTGCCCTGCAAATAGGGTGTGTGCGTTTTCTGGTTACCTTTCTCACCGGTATGAAACGGCATTTTATCGCCAGACAGACAGCTCGCCATCCATGATATCACCGTGCTGTCAGAATACGGCCAGAGAGAAAATACCCGTCGTGAGCATGCCGCGCTGATACGTCAGCATTACGATTATCGCGAATTTGCTTGGCTCTGGACTTTCCGTCTTACCCGTCTTTTATATACCCGGAGCTGGATAAGCAACGAACGTCCCGGCCTGCTTTTCGACCTAGCGACAGGGTGGCTGATGCAGAACAGAATTATTCTCCCCAACGCCACCACGCTGACCCGACTGATCTCAGAGGTAAGGGAAAAGGCAACGCTGCGCCTGTGGAACAGGCTTGCAATGATACCGTCTGCCGTGCAGTGCTCACAACTGGAGACGCTGCTGGGCTCCTCTGATTCCGGCCGCCTGTCTTTGCTGGAATCACTGAAAAAAAGGTCCGGTGACCATCAGTGGGCCGACGTTTAATGAGGTAATCGATCGCTGGAAAATACTGAGCGATTTTGGCCTTCCCACTGATAACCTGAGTGCTATCCCAGTTGTACGTTTGAAAAATCTCGCTCGCTATGCGGGAATGACTTCGGTGTTCAATATCGCTAGGATGGCTCCGCAGAAAAGGACAGCGATACTGGTTGCCTTTGTCCTTGCACGAGAAACGCTGGCGCTGGATGATGCACTGGACGTTCTGGATACCATGCTGACTGTTATCATCCGTGATGCCAGAAAGATTGGGCAGAAAAAACGCCCCTCCGGACTGACTCAGGCCATCATTGAAGTGGGACGCATTAACAAAACACTGTATCTGCTTAATTATATTGATGATGAAGACATTGCACGCCTCTCACCGCTTTGCCACGGATATATCAATATGCTCGGCCATTGCAATCTCCTTAGCGTGCTTTACTTTCCGTTTTCTGAGGCGACCCCTAGCATAAATGAGGTTAACATACTTGGTTAATATTTCTATGTTAATATATCATGTAAAATTACGAGTAAGTTAACTTTTGAGTGAGAATATGTATTAGTTGGTTATGCGCGATTCTCTACCGATGATTAGAATCTCAATTTTCAACGAGATGCTCTCAACCAAGCCGGGCGTGAGCAAATATTCGAGGACCAACTTAGCGTTAGCAAAGCGGAACGCCTAGGACTGCACCGAATTTTATATTATGCGAGAGCCGGTGACACCATAGTGGTCTGGCGGCTAGATCGTCTAAGCCGATCGTTTAAAGACCTAATCGAAATGGTAGCATTACTTGAGACCAGAGGGATTGGCCTGAAGAACCTTCAGGAAGCTATTGATACCTCATCAAGTTCCGGTAGGTTGATCTTCCATATATTTGGTGCATTGGCTGAGTTTGAGCGCAACTTGATCCAGGAGCGTACCTAGGCCGGTCTCAAGGCTGCACGAGCACGGGGCAGAAAAGGTGGGAGAGCTAAGTCACTTGGTAAAGATAAAAAGGCTCTTGCTCTAAGGTTGTACGATGAAAGAAAACATACGATTGTGCAAATCTGCGAAATGATGGGAATTTCAAAGCCTACTCTTTATAAGTACATTAAAGCCAGCAAAGACAGATAAATTACTGACAAGAAATTACGGTTTGATATAGGGCTGCAAGAACGAAACCGTAAGTTTCTGTTCAAATGCCCCCGCTATTTCGAGATCTGATCAGCGAACGGGTGAAATCCGGTTTGGCCGCTGCCAGGGCGCACGGAAAGGTTCTCGGTCGACAGAAAGGAGAGCGGCCGAAGTCTGACCGTCTAGCGTCGAAGGTTCTGGCACCGGTCGCAGAAAAACGGAGTTATAGATGGATCGCCCGTGATCTGGGAACACAGTTGCTACCATTGTGCAAAGGGAAAGGTGAGTGCATCAGTCGTTGAATATGGGCTGCTTTCTGTCATTTTCTGTTGCCGGTCTAGTAAGTTATCGTGTATGACCACATGCAAACATGCGGTTATGTAAGGACGTTCACATGCCAACAATAGCGATTATCAGTCAGAAGGGTGGGGCTGGAAAAACCACTCTGGCTTTGCATCTGGCGGCTGCGGCTGAGGATACTGGCCATATGGCGTTAGTGATTGATGTGGACCCACAAGCGACCGCGAGCCAATGGGCTACATGGCGTAAGGATGTTCCGCCGGTTGTGATTGACAGTGCTCCGCCGCGCCTCGCGGTTAAGATCGGACAGGCAATGAGTCAAGGTGCTGAGTTCATCGTGATTGATACTCCGCCTCATGCTGATAGTGCTGCTAGTGCTGCCGTTGACGTCGCCGATTTAGTGTTAATTCCATGTCGGCCGAGTGCATTTGATCTAGCGGCGATCAAGACTACTACCAGCCTTATAAAAATGCGTGGCAAACCAGCCTTTGTCGTTTTTACAGCGGGAAGTCCGACCGCTCCACGTATGTATGAGGAGGCCACACAACTCGTAGAAAGCTACGGGTTGAACGCATGTCCACATATTATCGCTGATCGTGCAGTTTTTCGTCATGCGGCGGCGGAAGGAAAAACTGCAATGGAGATAGAGCCAAAAGGTAAGGCGTCTGATGAGGTAAGATTGCTTTACAAGTGGACATGCAAGCATGTAAACATGCAATCATCAAGAAAGCGGAGAGCCAGTGTATGAGCCGGAAGAGGTCTCTACTGTCGTTGCGAGATCGTGATTCCGCAATATCGCCGTTTGTAGCCGCGTCAGACAGCAAGCCGGTTGCACCGAGCCGTCAAGGCAAGAAAGCCGTGACAGGCTATTTTAGTCCGGAAATGTCATTTGCCATGCATATGACCGCCAGAAAGCATGGGATGAGTTTACAGGACGCGATGGCCGATGCGTTTAACGACTGGCTACGTAAGATGGGAGAAAGTCCTGTGGGCAAGTAGATATGTACACGTGAAATCATGTGTACATGCAAGCATGTACACATGCCAGCGTGTTCTGAAATCAGCGTATTGGGCTGCATTCGTGTCGTTTTTTGCAAAAGCCAATAAAGGCTCTGGCGGGGCTTTTAAGCTCAGGTTTTCCCATGTCGTACCACCATGAAACCCATTCGTCATGGAGAGCATAAATGTCATATCCTGGCGCGACGGTTTTAGCGTCATGTATGGTTTCGGGGTTAATATAGGGGATATCTCTGATGGGAACGATAACATCGGCCTTTGTTGTAAGGTTCAAACGGTTGCGAAAGAGAATGATATCGTCGGTCATTGTGATGGCATAGTCGGGAAAATGAGCATGACTGGTGTCATGCGCACAAACTTTCTTAACTAAGGACCGAAAGACCCGAAGCGGACTATTTGAGCCACATTTTTTTTGCAGCAGCTCTAACCCGATCTTCCATTCATCTTTCATCCCGCAGTGTTTGCGGGCTAGTTCGTACATGCGTCGTTCGAATGGTTTACGAAGTCGGAAATAGTCTCGGTGAAGTGTTAGGATATTCTTACTGATAACTGAGCGATAGACCCAATCTGACAGAGTGATTTCAAGATCAAGCATTCGGCCATTAAACGTCTTACGGGTGATTCTGGCTTCTTCGATCAAACCAAAAATTCGCGTTTCTTCAATGTCGCCTGTTTGAATATTGGTTCGCACGGTTGTGCCGCGTAAGCGTGTCAACGCGTCGATCAGTAGCCTATAGCCTGTCCCGCTGGTTTGACGATTGGTAGCGACCAGCATGTCATAAGCTTGAAGACGGAGTGTTCGGCTTGGTTGTTCGCCGTGATTCATTTTCGCAACGAGCTGAGATATGCAGTAGATTAGGATATCCTTGTCATGAATCGTTGCTAGCCCTTTGCCAGATGGGATGATCTCTATGATATTTCCATTGTGTTCATAGCGTCGCATCCGGTTATCAGGCTTGGTCGAGAGCGAAAAAACAGGATGCTCCATTGATGCCATATCATCTTTGGGAATGGCATCGATTACGTCACAGATGAATAGATCCTGATTTGGATGGCGGATTGGCAGGAGAGGCGTGCGATCTTCACCTTCCATAGCTAGAGAGGGTGCAATGTCGAACAAGGAAGGAAAAGATTCTATCGTCATTTCAATTGCAGATAGCTACTATCGTCACTTCACATACGCAAGCTAATTATCGTCATATTAGATTCAAATTATCGTCATATTAGATTCAAATTATCGTCATAGTGGATTCACAAGACGATAGAATTTTTCAATAAAACATTTATTTTTCAGCATGTTATTTTTGATCTGGAAAACCGTAACACTATTTAAACACCTATTAAACACTCTAAAGTTGTGGATAACTTTTCATCTGAAATTTCAACCGAATTAAACCCAAACACCATCTTTTAGAAGTTGTAACCTCAATCGATTCTCGACTTAAAACTACCTTAATCCCTCAATTAAATTGGTAAATGCTCAAAAAGAAATAGTGAGAAACTAAGGATTGCCTATATAATAGTTATCCGTGAGTCTAATCAGAGATTATATCCCGGAAAGCATGTCAGATACATCATGAACCTGCAATCTGCCTTAGTCAGTTCACTTTCTAGCTTTGCTCTCATGATTGCCCAACAGACTCTGACCCATCCAATGTCAGGCCTGTTGCGATCAGAGGGGCCACAGTATCAAGAATTACATCGTCTCACAGGTAGTCCGGAAGGACGTGGCCCTGTGTAGCGATCCTCGCTAATCTGGAAAGCATTCGAAATGCTTGTTGCAAATTTCGAATGCTCGGACTTTTTCTCTTTCTATCTCCCAACCAGAAAATTAAAATACTTCAGTGTTTCCTTTTTGCTCCGTTCCTAGGCCTTTTGTTCCTTCAAGACCGCTCCCTCTGCTTTACGTTGTTTTAGTTTTATCTTTCGAACCTTATACCAGACACGTCTGACATGCTCTTTTTAAGACGTCTCTCCTTTAGCATTAGTCACGCCCATTTTGCTTAGCATATGATATCCCATCTAACCCGTACGCCACATGTCTGAAGTAAAATTTCGTCATAATGTTCCATCAGAAAAAAATAGATGGGCGAACGGCATGAGATTCTTTTCTCATTTTCTTTCAATATTACGCCAAAATTTAGGTCATGAGACATGTCGTGGTTTTATCGTTGTTAATACGTAGTGGTTATCCTCTTGTTTCCATATACAAATGCACCCAAAATGGTATTTTATTTTTTCTGGTTGAGGCCAACAGAGACAAGATTTCAGCTTGCCAGAAAGCCGTATCGGGTCAGGAAAAAATTCAGAAACCCTATATCATCACCGTTCCAGCACAACAGAAATAGTTTTGAATAAATTAAAACCAACAGCTGAATTTGACGTGTCAAAGAAACCGGATTTCTTTGACAGATTTTTCTGGTGTGTTAGTAAAAACGCATATCACTAACACATTGGGATATCATGTTAACGCCAATCTATCTTATTCAACCTTTACCGCCTCAGATGGAGATAGACACGGTTCCGGTTCTCAAGGCACTGATTGAGGCCAATAAGGCTCTGGCGGAACTGAAAGGACGGGCAGCGATCATTCCCAATCAGGGGATCCTGATTGATACGCTGGCTTTGCAGGAAGCCAAAGCGTCTTCGGAACTCGAGAATATCGTTACCACGCAGGATGAGCTTTTTCAGGCCGATCTGTTTCCTGAGGGGCCTGACTCAGTGGCAGCCAAGGAAGTCGCCCTCTATCGCGATGCCTTACATCTGGGGTTTCGGCTGCTGAAGGGAACCGACGGCCTGATCCTGAACAAGGGGCTGATCGCGATTTTTCAGATGCTTAAGAAGCGGGAGGACGGGTTTCGAAATATCCCTGGAACAACCCTAAAAAATGAACGCACCGGAGAAGTAGTCTTTGTACCACCTCAAGATGGACGAGAGATTATCCGACATATGTCGGATCTGGAGCGGTTCGTGAATGATGACAGTCTCTGTGATCTGGATCCGCTCATCAAGATGGCCCTGATCCACCATCAGTTTGAGAGCATCCACCCTTTCCCGGATGGGAATGGCCGTGTCGGACGGATTCTGAATGTATTGTATCTGACCCGAACCGGTCTTTTGGATATCCCGATCCTCTATCTGTCGCGCTACATCACACGCAACAAGGATGAATATTATCGTCTGTTACAGAAGGTGCGGGATGAAGAAGCATGGGAGGCGTGGATCCTCTATATGTTGCGTGCCGTAGCCGAGACATCTAGGATCACTCTGGAGCTGATTGAGGGCATGCGGGCACAGATGGCCACCATGAAGCAGCGGATGCGCACAGAGCTGCCCAAGATTTACAGCCAGGAGCTGCTGAACAACCTGTTCCAACATCCCTACACGAAAATTGAGTATGTCCAGTCGGACCTGAGCATCACACGTCAGACAGCAGGGAAATATCTCGATCAGTTGTCGGAAAAAGGTCTGCTGTCCAAGCACCGATCAGGACGGAGCAACTATTATATAAACGCACCTCTAGTCCGCCTCTTCCTAGAGATGTCCGGTGGCGCATGAAGTGTATGATCTGGTTTTCGAACGTATGGAATTTTACGCATGAATCCCGTTGAGATTGAAGAGGCTGTCTCCCGGATTGCCGAGGCACCTTTTAATCCAGAGGAATTTCCTTTCGAGTTCCTGTAAGCATTCGGAAACCGCGATATCACGATCAAGCGGCTTCGCAAGGATAACTGCTCGGACGTTCTCGGAGCAGTTATCCAGCGCAATGACATCCGTCTGTCCGGAAAGTCAAGTTGCCCAGACCCTTAACCTGCTCAGAGAAAATCCCAAGACCCAGTCGGCCAAGGCGTGGTTTCTACTGGCTACGGATGGGGTGACGTTTGAGGCGGAAGACCGCACGGAAGATGAGCATATTACGGATGTATTCTCGCGCTTGGCTGATCGGTCTGGTTTTTTCCTGCCTTTGGCGTACATCATGACCGTCCAGAAGATCAAGAACAACCCGATCGACGTTAAGGCTACGTCACATCTGAACCGTTTTTATGTCGAATTTCTGAAGGAAAATCCAGACTGGGCAACAGAAGAACGCCGGCACGACCTGAATCATTTCATGGCGTGTCTCATTTTCTGCTTTTTTGCCGAAGATACAGGGATATTCCTGAACAATCTGTTCATCAGAACCATTCAGATCATGACGGAAGGGGTCATGGATCAGACGCATGAGATCATGGCCGAGCTGTTCCGGACGATGGGACTGGATACGCGTAATGACGATCGTGAAAAGGGTGGAATCAGATCTTGGGCTAGGGATTTTCCGTACATGAAGGCAACCTGTTTTCTGGAACAACGGACTGCCCGAAATTCAGCAGACTAGCCCGCACCTATCTTTTGCGTGCAGGGGAGTTGAACTGGGCGCAGATTAACCCGGATTCTTCGTGTCCTTGATCTAGGCTGTGGCCGATGACGGGAAGCGCTGGGGATGCATTACACCAGCGTGCCCAACATCTGCATCCCCTGTTTCTGGATGGTCTGCATGAGGAACTGGAAAAGGCAGGCCGCAATTATCCGGAAGCTGCATGTCCTGAAGGAGCGTCTGTCTGGAATTCGGGTGTTTGATCCTGCCTGTGGATCCGGCAATTTCTTGGTGATTGCCTATAAGGACATATGGGAAATACAGAGCGAGATTGATGACCGGCTGAAGATAGAGCGGGCAGAACGGAAATCAGTCATCCCTCTGGCCAATTTCTATGGGATCGAGAACCGTGATTTTGCGATGGAAATCGCGCGTCTGTCGCTTCTGATCGCTGAGTTCCAGAGTGACGAAATCCATATCGCTCAGAAACAGGCCCGCCTGAATGTGCTGCCCTTGAAGGATACATGGCATATCATCTGCGGGAATGTCCTAGAGAAGGACTGGTTTGACGTCTGTCCGCCTCAGAATGGGTCGGAAAATTGTATCTGTGGCAATTCTCCGTATAAAGGCAGCACCTAGCAGTCAGCCGGGCAGAAGGCAGATCTGGAGCAGATTTTCGGGAAGCGTACGAAATCCTGGAAGTCTCTGGATTATGTTGCGGGATGGTTCATGAAGGCTGCGGATTATGGCCAGAAAACAGTGTCTTCCAGTGCGTTTATGAGCACGAATTCCATCTGTCATGGCCAGAAGGCCCCATTCTCTGGCCTCTGATTTTTAGGCTGAACTACGAAATCAGTTTTGCCCATACGTCGTTCAAGTGGGCTAATCTGGCGGCACATAATGCGGGCGTGGCGGTCGCTATCATTGGTATTGCCCCTATTTCAGAGCGTCCCAAAATTCTTTTTTCTAATGGTGCGGATGGGAAAATGATCAGGCAGGAATCTGAGTATATCAATGCTTATCTTGCGTGTGGGAAAAATATAATAGTAAACCCCATTTCAAAAATACAAGATAATCGCGGATTAATGTAATGGGGTAATAAACCTACCGATGGTGGTAATTTGCTTTTTACATCAGAAGAATGTAACCGACTTCCAAAAAGTTATCATTCTTCCGCACATTACGTAAAGAAATTTCTTGGAGCGCAAGAATTTATTCGTGTGAGAGCCGATATTGCCTTTGGTTAGAAGATAGAGATCGTGATGCAGTGGAACGTATTCCAGAATTAAATCGCCGCATCCAGGCTGTTTCTAAGATGAGGTCAGAAAGTAAGGCTGCCGAAACCCGTCCAGCAGCTAAGTTCCCACATCGGTTTCAGCAAATACAGTCCGTGGCAAAGAATTACTCTCTTGTCGTGGCTAGAGTCAGTTCAGAAAATCGCGAATATCTGCCTGTTTGACTTGAAGTTTCTGATACAATTATCGGTGACAGAAATTTTGCTTTGTACGATGCTGCTATCTGGAATATGGCGTTGATTGCATCTCGACTTCATTTGGTGTGGTTCGGAACAGTTTGTGTCCGTATCGTAAGGATTTTTCATATTCCAATACTTTAGGCTGGAATACCTTTCCTGTTCCCATTTTAGTCGAGAAAAACCGTGCTGACCTGACGCGTTGTGCCGAAGATATTCTTCTGGCGCGTGAGGCGCATTTCCCGGCCACGATTGCCGATCTATATGCTCCGGACAAGATGCCAGACAATTTGTGGGCTGCTTATGACCGCAATGATGAGGTGCTGGAGCGGATCTATATTGGTCGGCGTTTCCGCAATGACACGGAGCGTCTGGAAAAGCTGTTCGACCTTTGCAGCAAGATGATCACCAAGAAGGGCGGCAAGACAAAAAAGAAGAAGGACGCTGCCTGAGCCATGACGATCAATCCGGTTATTTCCGCTATGTCCCTGCGTACCCGGCCAGACAGGTCAGTCTGCTAGGACCAATGAACTGGGCATACGCCTCATGCAGGAAGTGGTCTATGAGAAACGGGGCGAGCAGTATCTCCTCATCAAGTCACCGCCTGCTTCTGGTAAATCCCGCGCCCTGATGTTTGTTGTAATTGACAAGCTAACGCATCAGGGCGTGAAAAAAGCCCTAATTGTCGTGCCGGCACGCTCGATCGGGGGCAGCTTTATGAGCGAACTGCTGAACAAATTCTGCTTCTGGGCAGACTGGATCATTAAGCCGAAATGGAATCTCTGCAACGCGCCAGGTTCTGATGAGGGACAGGTCGCACGCTCCAAGGTAGAGGCTGTTGGGGAGTTTCTGGAGAGCAAAGACCTGGTTCTTGTCTGTACTCATGCGACGTTCTGGTTTGCTGCGGAAGAACTGGGTATTGCAGCATTCGATGGGTGTTGGGTAGCGGTGGATGAATTCCACCATGTCAGCGCAGATCCGAAAAACAGGCTTGGATACTATCTCAACCAGCTTATTTCCCGTGGGGAAACGCACATTATTGCCATGACCGGTTCCTATCTGGATGCGATTGACCGGGTGTTGGATGACACGCGCAAAACGATCGTTCATATTCCCAATGCCAATTCACGCGAGAGCACGACCCAGAAGCACAAGGAAGTCGAGCATATCCTGTCCGTCCTTGGAGACTGGGAAGGAGATGATACAGAGACAGGTTTTCATCTGGTGCGTTGTGTCGATGGCCGGGTTGCTGCGTATTGCCGACCTGGTGGAAGATGAACCTGTCCGGCGCAACAAGGTTGTGTCTGCCCTGAAGGATCCGGCTCAGAAGGACAACCGCGATCATGTGGACATCATCATTGCGCTGGGGATAGCCAAGGAAGGGTTTGACTGGATCTGGTGTGAGTAGGCACTGACGGTCGGATATCGCTCCAGCCTGACCGAGATCATCCAGATCATTGGCCGCGCTACCCGCGATGCGCCAGGAAAGACACAGGCTGAATTCATCGACCTGATTGCCGAGCCGGATGCGGTCAATGACATGCTCAAGGCCATTGCCGCGAGCCTGCTTATGGAAGAGGTGCTGATCCCGCGTTTCGAGTTTACGCCGAAGACCGCAGAAAGTGCGCCTCTGGATGGCTATGACTATGGGGAGGAAGGTTACAGGCTAATTCAATGAGCAGACTGGCCAGTTTCATATGGGGATCAAAGAGCTGGTTTCTCCCAAAAGCCCTGAAGCGAAGCGGATCTGCTGTGCGCCAGCACGCCGTGGCGGCATCCAATCTGACCCAGAAGGTGCAGAAAGTAGCTGAAGAGGTCATGCAGACTGCTGGAGGAGAGGAGAAGGCTGGTGGCAATATAGCTCTGATTGAGGTGATGCGGAAGATTGCCATGAATGTCCGTGATCTGGATATGACCTGATTGATGCGATCAATCCGTTTGAGGAAGCTTACAAGATCTTGGCCAGGAGCATGAATGCACAGACCCTCAAACAGGTTCAGGAGGTCATTGCCGGTCGTCATATTGCTCTGACGATTGAGGAGGCAAGGAAACTGGCAAAGCGTGACTTTTGTTCAAAAAGAAACGGGGATGCCTTCCGAAGCTGACATCTGCCGATGCATGGGAACGTAAGATGGCCGAAGGAGTAGCTGTTCTGGCGCGTAAGACGGCAGAGGAACGGGCGGATGGCTGAACTAAGTGATGCAGCGCTTCTGGCCGAACTTGGTGTCTAGCTTGAGACCAAAAAGAAGGCTGCACTGACGGCTGAGGAAGAGCCGGGTTTGAGGATATCTGTTGTTTCTATGAGGAACACGGGCACGCCCCCGTGCATGGAGAAGACAGAGATATATTTGAACGGCTTTATGCCGTCCGCCTTGATTGGATACGGGCTTTGGAAAAATGCCGGTCATTGCTGGCACAGCGAGATCCGCATGGGTTTCTGAGTGTTTCCGGGAAGGAGGCTGAGAATCCTGATCCCGATATGCTGGACGATGATGTGCTGTTGGCTGAACTGGGTATTGAGGCCGAGCCAGCTGCTGAATCCATCACTGTTCTGAAGCAGGTGAAGTCTCGTGCAGAAGTGCGGGCTGCGGAAGCAATTGCCAGTCGGGAACCCTGCAAGGATTTCGAAACCTTCCGGCCTTTGTTTGCTCAGGTAAAGGAAGATCTGAAATCCGGCAGGGAGAATTCTTTATCCTGAAAGGGCAGATGGTTTACGTCGCGCATGTCGGGGAAGAGTTCGAGACTGAGTATGGTCGCATAGACAGCCGTCTGCGGGTTATCTATGACAACGGGACTGAAAGCGATGTTCTGCTGAGGTCGCTCCAGCGGTGCTCTATAAGTATGAGGCTGGCCGTCGGATTACGGATTCGACTGCCGGGCCTTTGTTCGGGACAATCGTTGAGCCGGATGGTTTGGAAAGCGGCACGATCTATGTTTTGAGAAGTCTGTCAGATAATCCGTATATCGCGCAGCATCGTAACTTGATCCACAAGATCGGGGGGACGGGAGGCGATGTGAAAAAACGGATCGCCAACGCCAAGTATGATGCAACCTATCTTCTGGCTGATGTGGAAGTCGTGGCGACCTACAAGCTCTTCAACATCAATCGGACGAAGTTGGAGAAGATCTTTCATAGGGTTCTGGCCCCTGTATAGATTGATTTGACGATTCAAGATCGGTTCGGGCATCCAGTGCAACCCAAAGAGTGGTTTCTGATGCCGTTTAATATCTTGTCTCAAATGGTGGATAAAATGTCTAATGGGGGTACTGACGGTTTAATTTATGATATAGAAAAGGCTTCTTTGGAGAACATAAATTATCAATTAGGAGATAAATCATAATAATTATTAAATATAATTAAAAAAATAATATGTATTAAAATTATATTTTCGATATTTTATAATTTTTAATGATATATATTCGTCGTTTTATGTAACAATTTATTAATTGGAATATTTCATTGAAAGGAAGTTTTTTTGATAAACGTGTATTTGAGAGTTTTGACGATACGGCCAAAGGTTTTCAGAGAGCAAAAAAATTCGCTTATGCGAGGCTTTCCATTCCTCTTTGCTTCCATGAAGCATAATTCTCCTTATACTCTCAAATTTTAATAGGACCTGATCCTAGAAGTATAGTGTTGAATATGATGAATCGGTTTCAATTGTTTAAGAAGCCATTCGTCCATAGAATTAAGCAGTTTATGAAATAATTCAACCTCATATCGTGCAATTATTCCTATTTTTATTTCTGATTCTAAAATATCCTTTTTAAGCATTGCTTCCATTAGTTCATCTTGAAGATCAATATACTTATTGGCCTCAGAATAATTTTCAGAAATAAACCTCCATAAGTAGAATATTCTATCCATAATATGATAATTCAATTCTAATATCTCATTATTCCCTGTTGCTTCAATTATATCATAGTAGAATGGACAGAATGTTTCTTTTGATATCCTATCTACACTATTAAGAATTCTACGCTTACTTATAAACTCTTCGCATGTTTCATATGAATCTTTCAAAAGATAATATAAGTAAGTTTTTATTAACGCTTTTCTCATAAATATAAGTTCCACGTATTCTTGATAGTTGACGGATCTGCCGAAAAAACCTCGCGCAGATGTGCTTCTTACGACAAGCTTTTCGTTGAATAACCGATTAAGGGCTTCACGAACCGGTGTTTGACTAACGTGGATAGTTTCCGAGAGGTCCATGATATTGATTTTCTTTTCTGGTGGAAATATAAATTTCATAGCCATTTCTTTTATTACGGTATAAGCTCTATCATTGTATGTCGAAGAATTACTTTTTTTCATAAAATCATTTCCTGTGATGGCTATATAATCACTATTTTGTGAGTAATTGTTCTGTTTATTCTTCCCTTAAAATATTTCCAGAAATAAAAATTAGGGTATATAATAAAGTATGATTTACGATACTTATACATATCTATCAAAGATATAATCATTTTGTTTCTATACCCATAGCAGAGGCGATCTTTGCAAAATCTTCTTTGGATATCTCAAAACAACCACGTTTAAACGGATATCCCCAGTAACGTTTATTCGTTATAAAATCAAGATTCTCTAACAGTGGATTAATAGAGGCCTCTTGAGCAAGGGTGTAAGCGATATTGCGGCGATATGGAATGAAACCGTTACCCATGTCGTACTGGTATACCTTCTCGCCTATTACTGTTCCTAGTGCTGTAAAGCGCTTACAGGGGGTTTTGCTGTTTAATGATTCCGTTGGAGAATAATAAACTAGTTTATCGCCAATTTGCATTCGCTTAAGAGGGGATGATTTTCCATGGCATACTTGTGCAAAGCCTCCGGCAATACCGCGGAGAACATGCTGGCGACTGACTACGCCGATCCAGTATCGTTGTAATGAGGGGAATGGAATATCACCTAATGGAAAAAGAGTTTCGGTCATTATGTGGCGACTTTGCTAAATAAAGTGGCGGAAGAAAGAGTCTTTAAGATCTTTTGTAAATTAATGAAAGATATATCTTCGATATTTATTAAGATAGACAAAACAATATAAAGATATATACGATTGAATTTAGTCATATTCGATATAATATCCCCTTATGTATTTAAGTTTCATAAGATTTTTTACAGAAACCAAGAACAGAGCAGTATCTTATTAAGAATGATATGATTCTGCAAGATATTATATTCATAATAAAAACCATTCTATAAAAGTTAATATATCGCTACTATATATTATTATAATATATTTCCAAAATTGTACTAAACTATGTTATCTTCATGCAGAAGACGAACATGATTGGAAGGACGTATGAGCTTTATTAAAAGAGATGTTGAATCTGAGATTCGACCCTACCCTAATAAGTGTCATCTTCCTTTTATCCTGTACCCGCCTTCAATGCATAAGGTAGACGATGGACACCAGTTTGTTGTCCAAAATGGAGGACTCGACGAGAAAGGTAAGGATTTTGTCTTATATCTTTCGGTACCGTTTTGTCGTGTGCGTTGTAAAGCGTGTCCTTATTTTATTGACATTCTATCTAGGGAGGATCGAAAGGGTAAGGAAGACATTTATGTTGACGCTTTACTAAAAGATATTGAGCATTGGGCAAGCTATCGGCGGTGGAAGACAGGGTGTGTGAGAGCGATTTACCTAGGAGGTGGAACGGGTTCGATCTTAAAAACATCCAATCTCAAGCGCGTTGTCGATACCGTGTTTAATTCGTTTCATGTGGCAGATGATTATTGTTTTACCCTTGAAGGTAATGCTAAAGATTTCGATGATGAAAAGATAGAGTATGTTGCAAGCTCTCGGATTAATCGGGTTAGCCTAGGTGTTCAATCATTCCAGCCTGAAGTTTTACGTGTAGTAGGCTCTCCACATGCAGCCGAACAGAGCATCGAAGTTATTCATAAATTTCAGGCTCGTGGATTTAATGATATTCAACTGGATCTCATGTTTAATATGCCTGAACATACCATTGAAGTGTGGAGGCGTGATTTACAGAAGATTGTTGATTTGGATATCCCACACTTTACGGTTTACCTTTATCGTCTTCATGAAGGTACACCTCAAGATCGACTTATTCGTGAGGGGAAAGTTTCACCAATGCATCATCCAGAAAACTTAGTAGTCAAGTCGATGATTAAAGAAGTAAGTGATCTAGCCAAAGCGTTTGGATTTAATATGTATATGGTAGATCACTTTGCTAAACCCGGTTTTGAAAATAAATACAATCACTGGAGTTGGAAAATTTATACGGATGCTTTGGCAATTGGTCCTGGTGCCTATAGTTATTTCGGAGGGTATCGGTTTGGTACTAATAAAGATATTGATGGTTATATTACAGACGTGAATGCTGGTCGCTTTCGAATCAATACGGTAACAGAACGTATGACATTACAAATTGAAAAAGAACGTTATGTTATTTTTACCTTGTTGTACTATGTTGTTGATCGTTCCGCATATCAGGAAAAGTTTTCTTCTGATTTTGTAGATGATTTTAAAGAGATAGTTGCTCATTTGGTCGATAGGGGATTGGCAAGTGTTGATGAAACTGAATTTCGTCTGACGTCCTTTGGTATTGAATGGCATTCTAATGTCTTACTTGAGTTTTTTAACTCAGTCTTCTGGGGGGATGAAGAAGCACTTCAGGAACCCAATTGGGCAATGAATGTGCCGATGGTGGAGCTGAGTGCGCATAAGCGTGAATACTGGCTTGGAAAATAACATTATCTAGGGAAGAATTTTATGATATTCGGAAAGTTAAAAAAAATACTGACTAGGATGGATATCGACGATATCCATCTCGATAAGAAGTTAGAAGCGGATTTAGGGATGGATTCTCAAGAAATATTATGTTTAAATATAAATATAGAAAAGGAATTTGGTGTAAATTTTTTAGATGGTGAGATAAAAAGGGATTTTTCATTACTAGATATTTCCTGCCTTATTGCTATAAGGCAAGACGATAATTTAATATCAGATAGTTTTCAAGGACGTATTACTGAAGGTATTTGTATTAATGCTGATGCTGGGTCTGTTTATTCAGCTCTATTTAATGTTTCTGCATGGCCTTCTAAACTTCCTCATGTAATTAAAGTAAATATAATATATGATGATGGTTTTTACCAAGAATTTGATATGGATGTTGAGAGTGATAATGGAGAGATAATCTCTGTAAGATCAGTTCGTCGATGTTCACCAGAGAGAATTAGTTTTTTTCAGCCTAAACCCCCTCGTTTTTTAAAGCATCATTGTGGCGAGTGGTTTATACAGTCCATTACACAAGATATTACTCATGTAACGACAATCCATAGATGGAATTATTTGGAAATTTGTAATGAAGACGTAATTAATGGAGAAGATCATATAAAAATTAAGGATCTCCTGAGTAAACATGCACAGTTCGCGCTTCTTAGTTGGAAAAAAAATCTTGAAAGAGTTTGTTAATGTCAGTCAAAGTATCAACAAGGGCTTTTTTTGATGCGTCTGTAGAAGATTGTTTTAAAGTGTACTGGAAACTTGAAAATTGGTTAATTGCTTTAGATGATATTCTTTCTGTGGATGTTTCCTATGATGATGGTGAGCATCAAACTTTTTCTATGACAGTCTCTCGCTCTACAGGTGAGGAAACTGTTAGGGGTGTACGTTATGGGTTCTGGGCGAAACGTCTTGAAGTTTGTCAATTCACTCCTCCTCCAGGTTTCTGTTCCATGTTTGGTGTATGGAGTTTTACATCAATTAGTAATAATCGTACTTGTGTAAATACAGAACGAATTTTTGAATTAATTGATCATTCCAAGGAAGAATACACAAAAGAGAACATGGTTTTTCTCTTAAATCGTAATCTTTCTGCGTTTAGGAAGTTGGTCGAAAAGGGGCACGTGTAAAATGGACGCCATAATGGTTGTGCAGTCAGCTTGTATAGAGCCGACGGCGTTTATTACGGCGATTTGGTCTGGTGAAGAATGGAAAACGAGCTGGGATCAAATTCTTGATGTTATCATTGATTATGATGATGGTGAACATCAGGCGTTGCGGTTGAAAATTAATTGGCAAGGAGAACCAGTTGATTTGTCAGTGATGCGCTTTCGTAATAGTCCGACACAAGTTGAGTTTTTTTGTCCATGTCCTCCAAAAGAGCTAAATCGACAGGTTGGAACATGGTCTGCCGAAACTCAGGCTGATGGTAATTCTATATTAAAAGCGACAAGAAATATTGTGTTGGCTCGTAAGTGGTCAGAAGCAGACGTGGCCTATCGCTACCGTTCTGAGCGGTATTGTGAAATATTAAGAGAGAGATTGAGATTGATTCTGCTTTCATTTTCGATAAGAATGCAGAGGCCCTGTTAATGGTGAAGGTTATTGTTCTGGGTAATGGGCCCGCAGGATGTGCAGCTGCCATTGCTTTGTGTAAACGTAAGTGCGACGTCGTGCTTATTAGCTGCAAGCATAATGTAATAATGCCAAGCTTGCCTGAAACACTATACCCATCTGCACGTGATCACTTGCGTAATATGAATGTCAGTATGAATGATTGTTTGTATACAAAAGTCGCTTTTATGTCTTATGATGGTGCATATA